>CALRFD010000015.1 GCA_943356485.1 Patescibacteria group bacterium | reverse complement strand
ATTCCCTGCTCTTATTCAGACTGTCTCTGTAACTTTACTTTATTCATCAGATGTGGTTTTAGTAAAGCATTTTTTTTCTTCTCATGATGCAGGTATATATGGCTCGTTATCAAATTTAGGAAAAGTAATTTTTTTTGGAGCAAGCCCGATTAGCGCGGTAATGTTTCCTCTTGTTTCTAAAAGATATTCTTCAGGGGACACCTATTCCAGAATTTTTTCCTATAGCCTCATTTTAACCTTACTGTTTTCAGTAGTAATAACCTTACTCTATTGGGTTTTGCCGGAAGTGGCAATTAATTCACTATATGGTTTCGCTTATCTTGAGGCAAAAGGGCTGCTGGTTTGGTTTGGAGTATTTATGAGCTTATTTACTTTGTCATCTCTTGTAATAAATTTATGTCTTTCTCTCGGTAAGGTTAAGGTTATAATTTTGCCTTTAATAGCGGCAGCAGCGCAAATTTTAGGAATCTGGTTGTTTCATAACAATCTATTTACGGTTATTTTGGTTTCTATTATTATTACTACTTTACTGCTTTTGTCCCTACTTATATACTCTGTTTATATAGGCGTGCTTTTTAACTCACCTAAACTTACCAGATGGAGATAAAATTAATATCAATAATTGTTCCTTCTTTTAATCAGGAAAAAACAATAGCGGCAGACTTGGAAAGAATTTATAGGGTGCTGCAAAAATTGCGATATCCGAGTGAATTAATCTGCGTTATTGATGGAAGAGTTGATAAAAGTTTTGATAATGCTTATAAGTTTGCCAGGCAGCATTCAAATGTTAAAGTAATTGGTTATGAAACTAACAAAGGTAAAGGGTATGCAGTACGTTTTGGAATGGCTGCAAGCAAAGGGGATATAATCGGATTTATAGATGCAGGGATGGATATTAACCCAAACGGACTAGCTCTGCTTATCGAACACTTTGAATGGTATGAAGCGGACATAATTATAGGCTCTAAAAGGCATCCTGTTTCTAAGGTTGACTATCCTTGGCAAAGAAGACTGCTTTCCATTGGATATCAGGTTATTACCTTACTACTGTTTGGACTAAAAGTCAGAGATACTCAAGTTGGAATGAAGTTTTTCAGAAGAGAAATTTTAGAGAAAGTGCTTCCCAGACTTTTAGTTAAAAGATTTGCGTTTGATATAGAAATGCTGGCAGTTGCTAATTATTTGGGCTATAAAAGGATATACGAAGCTCCAATTGATATTAACTTGGGATTTGGAGGGACATCGACAATAACCAGTAAAAAATTTTTGAGAACTATTTTCGCTATGTTTTTAGATACACTGGCAGTTTTTTATAGACTTGAAATACTGAGATATTATTCTGATGAAAACAAACGTAAATGGAGATTTGATCCGGAATTAAACTTTAGAGTAAACGTTGTGTAGATGAGTGAGCTGAATTATAGAGGCCTTTTTACTCTTTGAATACCCAGCTGCTACAAAACTGTTCCAAACTTAGTTGGTCTATAGCATAATCATAAATTAAATGGATACCTCGATAAGTTGTAGTAGCTTTCCCTTGGCAAATCTGATCGTTATAAATATAATATAAAATACCTGCATCTTTAGCGTTCTTAATTGCCAATCTACCTTTATTTTTTTCATTATTTCCGCAATTTAATCTAGAATCTAAGACCCAAACCCCTTGTGGCTGAGCCTTAGGGCAACCGGCAAAAGTATTATATTTATGTAGAGGAGCAAGCAAGGCACTATGAAAATTTTTAAAATTAAAAAAAAGTATTTCATTAAAAACGGTTTGAGGAAGAGTAGTGTATATTTCTAGATTAATATTTTTTTTATAATTTAAATCAACATATTTACCAATAAGTCTCTCGGAAAAAAAATTGCCTTCAGGTGACAATACCGGAAATCTAAAAAAATAAAAATACAAAAAATTTCCAAAAAAGATTAGTATAAAAAAATAAATAAGAAAAAGAGAGGTCTTTTGACTAAATTTTTTAGTAAAAAAAGTATACGCTTTATAAACCCCCAGACCAGATAAGATCATTAACATTGGTTCTAACATAAACGATCGGTTGATTACTGAATTTTCAACAATGTTTATTGCTGTTGGCAAAGGAGCAATAAGAATAAGGCTCGTTATTAAATAAAATATTTTTCTTGAAGAATAAAAAAGATAAATAAACCCTAGAGGTATTAAAAAAATATCATAATAACTTAAAAGTCCATGTTCACCAAACGCATAGGTAGCTCTTGGGTCACCAGATATAAATAATACTTGAGTAGAAAAAGAAGTTAAATATTTATTGATAAAAGTATTTATAGAAACAGTAAATTTATTTGAATATATAAAAGTAAAAGGATTTTGGATTGACTCCTTTCTTTCTTGATCAACAATCCCGGAAAGATAGGGCTTATTTAGCAAGAAAATTTCATTCAATCGACCGGAGGCAAATTTACCAGGAAGAAAAGAATCGAGGACAAAGTAAACGAGGAAAAATCCAACTAAGATAAAAGAGTATGCAGCTATTTGTAGATTAGTAATGCGAAAGGTTTGTACTCCAAATTTTTTAAAAAGAAGTATCACTGCCATGATTGGCAATAGAATTGGTTTAGCTCCCTGGTAAGAGAAGAATCCCAGAATCAATAAGAGAAGAGATAATGTAAAACTTCTCCAGCTTTTTGCTACTAGTAAAATAGTAATTGCTGTCAGGTAGAATAAAAGAGCAACTGGTGCATCTGCACACCAACGATAAAGGTCGAAACTCCATGGATTAGCGAGGAACATTAATGAGCTAAAAAAACCAATTTGAGGGTTTTTAAACAAATATTTAGCGAAAAAATAAATAGCTAAAGCTGTTAGTAAACCGAAGCAGGCATAAAGTAGTCGAATATTAAACTGATTAACACTAAAAAACCGATAGTATAGGGATAATAGTAAAGAAGGAACTATTGATGCTGTGCCTTCGGTTTTAGTCCTAAAAATAGATAAAGGAAAGGAAACACCTGAGAGGTCTTTATTTGTGTTTATATAGCTTAATCCATTTAAAGAGTACATGATTTCATCATGATCGAGTCCTACTGGGAATTTGTCTAGCCATACTAATCTAAATAAAGCCAATAGGACGATTGGTATAATAAAAAGGTAGTTTCTCATAAGATAAGTTTACATTAACTTTATATAATTAACTATGGATTGATGAAACAATTTGTCGTATAAACTATTGGATGCAAAATATTATAAAGAATATTGTCTGGTTTAGCTTAAAATAATGAACATATTAATATTTTCCTGGAGAGGACCAAGTCATCCAAACTCGGGAGGCGCAGAAATTTCTACTCATGAACATGCCAAAGGATGGATTAAGGCTGGATATAATGTTGTGCTCTTTACTTCTTATTATAAAAGTGCAAAAAAAGAAGAAAAGATTGATGGGGTGAGGATAATAAGACAAGGAGGTTCTATTTTTGGGGTTCAAATAAAAGCGGCCTTTTGGTATCTTTTTGGTAATCATCCAAAGTTTGATTTAGTAATTGATCAATTTCACGGGATTCCATTTTTTACACCCTTATATGTAAAAACGCCAAAGCTTGCCTTCATACATGAGGTAGCTAAGGAAGTCTGGAAGCTAAATCAACTACCCTTTCCTTTAAATAAGCTAGTAGCAGCGATAGGGACTATTTTTGAGCCTTTTATATTTAAACTATACAAGAATATTCCTTTTATGACTGTTTCGGAGTCAACAAAGAAAGATTTGATTCTGTTTGGAATACCGAAAAATAACGTTACAGTTATTTATAATGGTGTAAATGTCCCGAAGATAGTCATGCCTAAAAAAGAAAGAAAGAAAACAGTTGTTTTTTTAGGGGTTTTAGAAAAAGATAAAGGAATCGATGATGCCTTGAGTGTCTTTAATCTTTTACAAAGAGAAGTTGCCAATATTCAGCTTTGGGTTATCGGTAAAAGCGATAGTAAATATCAAATTTTTTTGAATGAGAGAGTAAGAAAACTAGGTTTAAAAAATATTAAATTTTGGGGTTATGTTGAGGAAAGTAAAAAATTTGAACTTTTGGCTAAAGCCCACTTATTGATAAACACATCAATTAGAGAAGGATGGGGATTGGTTGTAATTGAAGCAGCTAGTGTCGGTACCCCTACTGTGGCCTTTGATGTACCTGGATTAAGAGACTCTATAAAAAATAAGGTAACGGGGCTGCTTTCTGAGGGAAGAGATATAAATAAATTAGCAGAAATAATAAGTAATACTTTAGTAGATGATGATATATTAGCTAAGTTGAGTAAAAATGCCTACGAATGGAGCAAGAATTTTAATTGGACAAAGTCAGTTTCCGCCAGCCTAAGACTTATTGAGAAGATAGCTGGTTGAAATTTATCCAATAGTTAATTAAACTTGTAGAATATGAAAAGAAGGGAGAAAGTACTTGTTACAGGGGCAGGAGGGTTTATAGGCCATCATTTGGTAAGCTATCTGCGCGAAAAAGGATATTGGGTTCGTGGGGTTGACCTAAAACATCCCGAATATAGTGCATCCGATGCTAATGAATTTTTGATATTAGATCTAAGAGATAAAGAAAGCGCTATTATAGCAACCAAAGGAATAGATCATGTTTATGCCTTGGCGGCTGATATGGGAGGAATGGGTTATATCTCCTCTCATAATGCTTTAATCCTATACAATAATGCTTCAATCAATATTAATACATTGGAGGGAGCACGGATTAATAAAGCTAAAAGATTATTTTATTCATCTTCGGCATGTGTTTACCCGGAATATAAGCAGATAGAGGCTAATGTTAAACCCTTAAGAGAAGAAGATGCCTATCCTGCTCAACCTCAAGATGCATATGGATGGGAAAAACTATTTACTGAGCTCCTGGCTAGATATTACAGAGAAGATTATAATATGCAGACAAGGGTGGCCAGATTTCATAATATTTTTGGTCCTTTAGGAACTTGGGATGGTGGAAGAGAAAAAGCGCCTGCTGCTATTTGTAGAAAAATAGCAAAAGCAAGGTTAATGGGTCAGGAAGAAATAGAGATTTGGGGTGATGGAGATCAGACAAGGTCTTTTTGCTACATAGATGATTGTGTTGAAGGGATATA
>CALRFD010000014.1 GCA_943356485.1 Patescibacteria group bacterium | reverse complement strand
ATATGTACCTAATTCTATATAATCAGTTCTTATTCTAAATTTCGTTCCATATAGTTTATCAACCCCACTTATTTCTAAAACATCGCTACCTATCCCTTTAATTTTTGCCCCCATCTGAGAAAGCATCATACATAAATCGACAACATGAGGCTCCTTAGCGCAATTCCTTAAAGTTACTACTTTTTTCCCCAAAACTGAGGTTAGTATTAAATTTTCAGTTGCTGTAACAGAGGCCTCTTTCAAAAAAATATTTAAGTCTTTATTATTATCCTCTTTATCAAGACTAAGTGAATATTTTAAATTATCTTTTTTTATTACCGCTCCAAATGACTTGAAAGCTTCCAGATGAGTATCGATGCTTCTTCGACCGATAATGTCCCCTCCCGGATGGTAAAAAATAACTCTACCCTCCCTGGATAATAGGCTTCCTACTAAAACTATCGAGCCACGGAGCTTGACCATCAATTCCTCCGGCAAAGTAAAATGACGGAGTGATTCTGCTTTTATTTTTAATTGCGTACCTGTTTTTTCAACTAATACTCCCAACTTTTTCAGGATCTTAATTAATACTTCTGTATCTTTTAAATCAGAAATATTATCCAAAAGCACTTCCTCATCCGTTAAGAGAGCTGCTGCCACGCAAGGAAAAACTGAATTTTTATTTCCCGCCACCAGGATTTTACCTGATAATACTTTACCGCCGCTAACTTGATATTTCATATTAGTTTTTTGCTTTAACTTTAAATACCGCTGATAAAATTATATGCTTTTTTGCAGATAAATTCAGAACTGATATCTCTTCAATTTCCGAGTCTGAATCTAATACTTTAATACTTTTGACGCAATTTTGCAAAAAATTAGATATAAATAAACTACCTCCAATGCTCCCGGAAATTCCAAGAAACCCTGCTTGTGATAAATTCTGCGACTGCAGATATTCAATAAATTTTTTTACGCTCACACCGGAATCAACTTCAATAAGAGCTTCTTCAACCCCAATTCCTAACTTAGTAACCTTACCTTTTAGTGAAATTGTTTGGATATTTTTAGTTCTATTTTTTATTACCAAACCATCAAAACCTGCTGGGATCATCATTTTGGATCCTGTCCCAAAAAGGAAATAAGCCAGACCCAATTCCCGGCACATACTGATAATTTTTATCAGCTCCCGCGAGTTAAAAGCAATAAAAAAAACGGCTGCTAAATCTTCCAATTTTAGGGCTGTGTAGTCTTTAATCGGTTGATTAAATTTAAACCTATCAGCACCATATGTATCTATTATCAACTTGAAATCGCTCTTCATTTAGTCTAGCGCTTTTTTCGCAACGTCTATGTCTGACCAGGGAATTTCCTCCCTACCGTCTATATTCATTGATAGTTCATGCCCTTTACCAAAAATGCCCACTGTATCCCCTCTTTTTGCCAAAGTTTTTATTGCAAAATTAATTGCTTCTGCTCTATCTTTAACTATAAATAAATTTATTCCATCCCGTGCTCCTGACTCATAAGCGCCACTTGTAATTTGTCGAATAATCAAATCCAGCTCCCCTCTTGGATCTTCTGCAGTTATAACAGTAATATTTGCTTTTTGTGCGGCGATTTTACCCATAATTTTTCTCTTTCCAACATCTCTTTTTCCTGCTGCGCCAAATACGGCAATCAACCTTCCTTTAGTTGTCTTTTTTAAAGCAGTGAGTGCTTGCAGCAGCGCGTTCGGGGTATGAGCAAAATCTACAACTACCCTTATGTTTTTGTTATTTTTGATCTCCTCCATTCGCCCTTTTACTCCAAAAAACTCTTCCAGGGTTTTTCGGGCAATTTTTTTATCGATATCTAAAACAAAAGCACAGGCTAAAGAAGCCAGGGCATTTTCAATGTTATAGTCTCCTGCTAATTTTAATTTAAAACAAACATCTTTTTGGTTAAAATCCCCCTTCTCCATCCCAAAGGTAATAATTTTTTTTCCTCCCACCTTTTTAATTTTATCCTTTAAATTAAAATTAACTATTGCAAATTTTACCTCTTTTAATAATTTAAGCTTGGTGTTTAAATAATTTATCAAAGTTTTATGATAATCCAAATGTTCATGAGTAATATTAGTAACTATTCCTACATCAAATTTTATTCCCCAAGCTCTATACTGATCCAGGGCATGAGAAGTCACCTCCAACACTAAATATTCATCATTTTTTGCTTGACTTGCAAGTTTTTGAAGCGTAAATGGATCAGGTGAGGTAACATGAAAACCCGTATCGTAACTTTTCCCGCTTATCACTGCATTTACAGATGAGATCATAGAAACTTTTTTACCTGAATTTTTTATAATCTGATAAACCATATTAGTCGTAGTAGTCTTACCGTCAGTTCCGGTTATCCCAATTACTTTAAGTTTTCTGGTGGGGAAGCCGTAGATAAAATTTGCCAAAACAGCTTTTGGCAAATGATAAAAATAGTTCATTGTTTGTTGTGATAATAAAGATTTTAAAAGTTTTTTCATAATCTGTGGCTAATTATACATTAAAATCATATCACTCACTCGGCGCTATTTTATAGTAACTAAATAACTCTTTGGCAATATCAAAGAAGGTGGGCGCGGCTGTTTCAGCCCCGTAAATAGAAGCCTTAGGTTCGTCGTAGCGGACTAATACGACAAATTTTGGATCATCAGCCGGTGCAAAACCTACAAACGATGCAATGGTATGAGCGCTATCGTAATGACCAGCCACAGGAATCTGAGCTGTACCTGTTTTACCCGCTACCTTAAATCCTTTTACCTTAAAAAACTTTGCCTCACCTTCATCAACGGCAGCCACCATCATCTCTTTTATAGTATTAGTAGTAGATTTTTTTAGCACTTGTCTTATTATCTTAGGTTTAATTTCATAAAAGTTTGAATTATCTTTGATCGTCTTTACCACATGTGGTTCCATTAAAAAACCACCATTAGCAATGACCGAGACCGCTGAAACCATTTGGATAGGAGTTACGGCAATTCCCTGGCCGAAAGAGGCAGTTGCCAGATCTATCTCTTTCCAGCTCTTTTTTGGCCTAATATCAGGCGAGGATTCATCCTGTAAATCAACGTTCGTGGAGCTGCCAAAACCAAAGTTGCTTACATAAGAATAAAATTTATCCAGTCCTAATTTTTTTGCGGTAAACACCATCCCCGTATTATCAGAATGAACTATAACATCCTTCATTGTGGAATCCGGGTAATACTTATTATCCCAGGTTCTGATATCAAATCCTCCCAGAGAAACCGAACCTGAACATATATCACATTTTGTATCAGGCTTTAGTAAATCTTCATTAATCGCTGAGGCCATAACTAAAACCTTAAAAGTAGACCCTGGTTCATATTGATCAGCAACCACTGAATTCTTGTAAAACTCTTTAGGAAAATTAAAATACTTTTGCGGATCATAACTTGGATAAGAAGCCAGAGCTAAAATTGCACCTGTTTTTGGATCCATTACAACAGCAGAGGCAGCTTTTGCCCCATACTTCTCTATGCCGCTTTTTAAAGACTGCTCGACAATATACTGAACACTTCTATCAATATTTAAAACTAAATCTTTACCATTTCGCGCCTCTGTTGTTTCGAAATTTCCGATTAAAATAGGTAGCCCCATTGCATCCTTCTCATGACGTATTAAACCTGATGTCCCTTTTAGCTCACCATCGTAATAACCTTCCAAACCAAAGTATCCTTTATTTTCTCCTTTACCATCCATTCCCACAAAACCTAACAAATGGGCAGAAGATGATCCTTCCGGATAAAAACGTGTATTTGTCTGGTCAAAGCCAATTCCTGCTACATTTAAATCCTCTATCTGTTTCTTTTTCTCAAACACGATGTTTTTCCTCAGTGAAACCCAATACAAATCTTTGGACAAAGAGGCTATAAAGCCTTTAGCCAGATCATCAACATTTCCATCCTCTGATAAAATCTTTGCCAATCTATATGAAAAGTCAACTTTTTGTTTATCAGATAATATTTTTGGGTTTGCAAAAAGAGAGTAAGACGGGTTAGAGGAAGCAAGAATTGCATAGTCGGTAAAATAAATATTCCCCCTTAATGCAGAAACTTTAGCGTCTGTAAAATGCTGATCCTCTGCCTGTGCCTGCAAAAAAGGAGCTCTAATAACCTGCCAATAAAAAAGGCGAACTGATATTGCCAAAAAAAACAAAAGGAAAAAAATTTTTATCCAAATAATTCGCATTAACGAATATATTGTATACTTTCAGTCTTTAAAAAACCAAGCTCAGCAGATTTTGATGCGACATTATTTAATGAGATGTTTTTTGCAATCTGATTCTGCAATACCTGATTTTCAGTTTGGAGTTTTCTTGACATGTTTGATAAGTTTTCAAATTTATCTCCATAAGAAACCACTGTATTACTTGCCCAGATATTAATAATAGTCAGTATAAAAAATGAAAACACTACCAGTACTATATACTTTTTTGGTAGCCTGATACTTTTTTCTTCAACTGGATCAAATTTTTTAATAATTGTCATAATATTTAACTCCTCTTTACTAAAACTTCCTAAATACTCTCAGCTTTGCCGACCTGGCTCTAGGATTTTTTGCTACTTCCTCCTCGCTTGGTATGATTGGCTTCCTGGTTAAGATTTCACCAAAGCCTTCATCTTCCCAGTGTCTAAAAGCAACCTTAACAATCCTGTCTTCAAGTGAATGAAAGCTAATCACAGCAATGCAACCATTTTTTTCTAATAAATCAATTATTTCAGCCAGCCCTTCTTTTAGCGCCCCAAGCTCATCGTTAACAAAAATCCTTAGAGCTTGAAAAACTTTTGTCGCAGGATGTATTCTGTCTCTTCTTCCTCCTACAGTCCTCTCTATAATTCCTGCCAGCTCAGTGGTACTAATAATTCCTACATTATTCCGATTAGCAATTATTTCACGGGTGAGCACCAAAGAATCAGCCAGACGTTTAGAATATTTTTCTTCACCCAAACTTGTAAATAATTCATACAACTCCTTTCTTGATAAGTTATTCACCAAATCCAAAGCTTTAATTGCTAAAGTAGGATCCATTCTCATGTCCAATGGACCATCTTTAGCAAAAGAAAAGCCCCGCTCGGGGCTCAAAAGTTGCAAACTTGAAACCCCAAGATCAAATATTGCTCCCGCAAATTTCTGATCAGCTTTGTCCGTTTGCTGTATTAATTTTTTAATATCCCTAAAATTCCCTGCAAGCAATTCCCACTTATTTCTATCTATTCCTGCTTCTTCAAATCTTTTCTCTGCTCTTTCTAACGCCTCTGGATCAACATCAGCTCCAACAATCTTCCCACCTCTTTTTATAATCTCAAGTGAGTGACCACCATCCCCTAAAGTACAATCTAAATACCACCTATCTTTAACCTTTAGCCACTCAATTGCTTCTTCCAAAAGTACTGATCTATGATATCCTTCCATACACCTCCTCCAATCTTTTCAGTTGTGTCTCCCAAAGCTTTCCATCCCAAACCTCAAAATGATCACCAGCCCCAATAATTAACACCTCTTCCTTAAAATTTACATTCTCCATAAATTCTTGAGGTAATATAAATCTACCTTGGCCATCCAAGATACATTCCTCAGCTTTAGGAAAAAATTTCAACCTTTTTACTCTACCTTCCTCAGTAGAAAGTGGGGACTGTAAAATATTATCTGTTAGTCTAAGCCAATTTTCTGGATCAAATCCCCAAATTTCCCCATTTTCCCCCAAAAGTATATAAAACTTATCCTCATTACCTAATTCTTTCCTGAATCTCCTTGGAAGAATTAGTCTATTTTTGCCACTGAAAAAGGTTTTAAAGCTGCCCAAAAACATATTTTTTGGACAGATTCACCATCTGTTACTATTTTCCACCATTTTAATATCGCTTGTCAATATAGTAAAAATATATGTCAGGAAGAAATAAAAAAGCAAAAAGAATTAATGGATAAATAACAAAATTATTTTTTATTAGCAGCTAATACTGCAAATATGCCGGCTCCTGGCGCTTTAGCTGTCAGTTTAGACCCATTTATCTTGGTATCCAGCTCCTGCCATTTATTTTCCGAATCACTGTATCTAAAAATTTTAGCCTCAGATGCTGGCTTATCTGCTAACTCAAAACTAAGATCTCCGGGGGATAAACTTTTAGCAACAGGAACATTAAGCGCATAAACTTTGCCTAATACACTATTTCCATCCGGAAGTTTAGGAGCTCCGGTTAAATCATTAACTATAGAAAATCCGACATTTGTTAAACTTTCTCTTTCTGCATTAACCTTATATGTAAAATGACCGTCTCCTGAGGCTAGAACACCTAGTGACACATCCGGCTTTTGTATATGCCATTGGGTACTCATTTTGTAGGCTTTATCACCTTTTTTAATATGTAAAGTTAAAGTCCCGTTTTCAACTCCTTTATCATATTTACAAACATTTTTGCTGCAGGTTCCAAACAAAATCTCCTGCTCATACTCACCTTTTTTCTCTTTTGTGTCAATATTCCCAACCACGCCTCTATCTATTGCCCCGGTTGCAGAATTACCTTCTCCGTCACTTGAAATTTTATTTCCGGCAACTGTCGTCTCATCTGATTTACTGGTATAAGCAAGTTCGAAAGATATGGCATCATATGAACCGGTTCTTTTTAGGTTCAAAACTAGGGCATTGCCATCACGTCTGGGAAAAGTCAGGGCATATGGACCTTCGGCCTCAAATGGCAGATCTACTTCCTCTAAAGCTACCTGTGGCTTAGGGTTAAATTTCGCTAAGGCAAAACTACCGCCAGCCAGAATTAACAAAAACGCAATGATCAAAAGAGCAGTAATTTTATGCGTAGACAACCAGACAGTCAATTTTTCCACTATACTTTTATTTTATCACTTAAGTAGTTGCTTAAGTCAACTATCTTTACTCTCTCCTGTTTAGCACTATCTCTATCCCTGACTGTTACCATTTCGTCTTTCAAACTATCAAAATCAACTGTAATACAAAAAGGGGTTCCGATCTCGTCTTGGCTGGCATACCTTTTTCCAATATTTCCTCTTGCATCCCAAGCCACCATAAATTGTTGTTTTAAATCGTCATAGATTTTTTTGGCTTTTTCTACTAATTCTGGTTTATTCGCAAGAAGCGGGAAGATAGCAGCTTTGTATGGGGCTAGCTTAGGATGTAGTTTCAAAAAGACTCTCCCGTTTTCTTCAGAGTAGGCGTCAATTAATATAAAGAGTGTTGACCTATCTACTCCCGCCGAGGTTTCTATATCCCAGGGTATATACTCGTTGTTAGTTTCAGGATCTCTATAGCTCATATTCTGACCGGAGTATTTTTGATGTCTGGATAAATCCCAGTCGCCTCTATTGTGTATACCCATAAATTCAGACCAGCCAAAAGGAGCGTTATATTCTATATCACAAGCCGCTTTGGCATAATGCGCCCGCTCAGTTGGCTCATGATCTCTAAACCTTAAATTCTCTTTTTTCATCCCTAAAGATAAGTACC
>CALRFD010000013.1 GCA_943356485.1 Patescibacteria group bacterium | reverse complement strand
TTTTGATATTACAAAGCTTGAATGGATGAATGGCGAATATATTAGAAAAATGAGTGATATGGAATTGGAAAAAAAACTAGAGGAATATTTGGCGGACCTGCCCGCATATGCTACGCATAAAGCGTTGCAGGCGGGTCATCCTGGTAAGGGAAAACTGGCACCGATAGTTCCCTTAATAAAAGATAGAATTAAAAAACTTTCTGACTTTGTTCCATTAACTGATTTTTTCTTTGAAAAGCCCGAATATGATATAGAAGTGTTCCAAAAATTAAATATTAAAAATCAAACAGAGGTTTTAGATAAAATATTAAATAGTTTAAGTAATTTATCAAAGCCATGGGAATCAAAGGTCTTTGAAGAAACTTTTAGAAAACTAGCCCCAGATGAAAACATTTCTGTTACACAGATATTTCAACTAATAAGAGTTGCTGTATCAGGTCAATTGGTAACGCCTCCACTTTTTGAAAGTATTAAAATTTTAGGCGAAGAAGAAGTAATAAAAAGAACAACAGAGGCTCTATTATTTGTTGAATCCTTTAGTAAAGTTGCATAAGAGGCTTATTTTTGTTATATTCCTACGCATGGATGATCCCAGATGGCTTAGGCTTATAACTGTCGGTATTGTTTTGGCTGTGCTTGCAGTTGGATATTATATTTTTACAGGTGCTTTTTCTATAAACAAATCAGCGAAAACTCAGACTGAAGTTAATCAAATTACACAAAAAACTCCCTCCCCAACTATTATTCCTCTTGCGAAAAGCTCACCTTTGCCATCCAGTAAACCTAGCGTTTTAGGAAATAATACTAATACTGCTAACGCTGCTCAATCAGCTTACGATAGGATAGTTCAAAGAGCACAAAATCAAGTAGAAACTTTGCCAAAGACAGGTTTTCCTCTGGGAGCAGCCTTAGTTTTTTCCAGTTCTTTGATGATTATTGGTTTAGGTCTTCGTAGATATCCAAATTAACTATAGTAAATCCCCATTATAATTTAGTGTACCAGGAGAACGATTATTGATATAATCTGAGAGGTTATTGCGGGATCGTATAATGGTAGTACAACGGACTCTGAATCCGTTTATCATGGTCCGAATCCATGTCCCGCAGCAACGAACCAGTTGCTTTGCGATGTACCACTCGAACACTCGGGTACATGACTTCGCTCCGGTTCATCGCTTCGCCCCGTACCGATACTGGTACAGGGCTTCGCCAAAAAGCAACTGGTGAGGAAGGGATGTACTGGAACGCAGTGACTAGTGCGTCCCTTTAAAATATATTAATTCTTCAAAAAAGAACAGGTGTGAAGCTAAACCACCCGAAGGGTGGGAATTTTTAATATTTTTTTGAATTCAATAGTAGTTCCATCGCTAATTATATTTACCCAGTCTCCTTGATTAAGACCCAGCAGGTTATGTCCTGTTAGATATAAAGCGGATACCTCAGCTGCTCTGATCGCCTTTATATCTTTGTGAGCAAGAATCCCAATCGCATTAAAAAGTAAGTTAGCTTTGTGATTTCTTAAATCCTCAGCGAAAAATGCCCATCTTAATGGAGCATAAAATAATGAGGGTTGGTTATCCGAATTTGCATGTTCTTTTTCATCAGGGTATTTACTTTTAGGGTAATGTTCAACTCTAACGGTTAACCCTTCTTTTGGGGTAGTCCCAATTACGAGTGGAGGAAAAGCTGATTCATTCGGCCTAAGGTTAAAGTCTGCTCTTTGGACAGGTTTAAAGGGTCTCACCTGATAAAGACAAGATGGCTCTGCACCAAATTCTATTTGATATGTCCAAGATGGATCCATTTCTGGCAAAGCTGCAATTCTATCATGCCATGTTGCAATCTCTTCTAAATCTCTTACCAAAGAAGGAGTTGCTTGGATTCTGTTTTGAGAAAAACCTTCATAAGGTTTCAACCCCTGACCTGGTCTATAAGTAAATGCTGATCTTTCAGCGTCATTAGAAAATGCTTCTGGGTCTACTGATTCAGTATCAGTAATAACCATTATAGTTAAATCTTCTTGGTTTGGGTGTTTGATATAAGTGCCTACATATCTGCTTGGAGATTTTTCTGCAACTATGACGTTAATTTCATCAGGTAATTCTTCCCCTTTACCTTGTTCTTTCATCCGTTGTGGGGAGAAGCTTATATATTCTAAAGTTTCCCTAACCCATTTTTCCCAACTCTCTCTTGTTCTGTAAGGACCATAATAATAAGGGTTCCGGATTGTAGGGTGCACGTTATCATATGAATCAATTACTCTGGTTGGGAAATCTCCTTCATAACCCACGAGTTCTGCTACCGCACTGGAGCGAAATAATCTTGGCCAACCAATTCCGGCTTGATCCGCTCTTTTTAAAAAATCATCCGGGTTTTCACCTCTATGATTTACAACCATTGGAGCTTGAGGCATGTCAGGTATATTTTTTGCAACATGCATTAAAATACCGGCCTTTGCTCCATGTTCATGAACTAATCCTTCCGGATATCTCATAATTTTATAAAGTATATAGCTTTGGAACGAGATAAATCAAATTTATAGATTATTTTTGGCGGCTTCCCCTCCAAAGGCGGGCGGGCTGCCCCCGCCAGCTCGAGGCAAAATGTTGTGGATGCTGGAACTTTTCAAGCTAACTCTTGCAAAAGCTATTTAGGTAGTGAATAATCAGGCCGTGAATATTAGAACTGTAGAGTTAGAGGTAATTCAATATGATACCCATGCTATTGGCCACGCTACTAGCGGTCTTATTCATAATATCGCAGAATATTCAGGCATAGGCGGGACGAAGGATTGGCCTAGGTTATGGTATGAAGTGATGACTCTTATACGCGATCAAACTTCTTTTAACTGTCTCTGGGAAGCAAATGGCATGGATGTAAACTTATCTTTCTTTTTAGAACCTAGACCTAGAATAATAAAGGGTGAACTTTTATATAGTTCACCAGAACCATTCATTTCATTTATTGAAAGACCTGAGTTTGTACGACCTGCCGTTAGAACGCATATTGGCAGAGTAACTGATGAAATCGCACAGGAGATGCAAGACGTTTATCATTTAAGGGTTGAAAGAAACCCTCTTGTACTGGTTTTTCCAAATCAAGAATACGCAAGAAAGATTAACAGGTTTAGAGTTCCGCTGATAGCTGCTTAGTTTATCCTTATCTCCAATCAATTGGCTCTATCCCATTCTCTACAAGATATTTATTACATTGACTAAAATGATGCTTGTTAAAAAATAGCGAGGCAGAATATGGCGAAGGATGTCCCGAGGTTAATACCAGGTTTTGATCTTTATTTATTACAGTGCCCTTATTCTGAGCATATTTTCCCCACAATAGATATACTATATGACTACGTTTGGCGTTAAGGGTTTGGATCACGCTATCTGTAAATTGTTCCCAACCTATTCCTGAGTGGGATGCGGGATTACCAGCCAGTACTGTTAATACGCTATTTAACATCAACACCCCTTGAGTTGCCCAGCGGGTAAGATCCCCGGAAGGTAAAGGTATAATCTTGAGGTCACTTTGTATTTCCTGAAATATATTCTTAAGTGAGGGAGGAAAAGGAATGCCGTCACTTACAGAAAAACTAAGTCCATTCGCCTGGTTTGCTCCATGATATGGATCCTGCCCAATAATAACAACTTTTACCTGATCTAAAGGACATAGGTCAAAAGCCCGAAAGATATTTGCCGCCTTAGGATATACTTTTTTAGTCCGATATTGATACCGGACTTTTTCAGCCAATTCTTTCCAGTAAGGTTTCTGAAATTCTAATTTCAAAGCCTTTTTCCATGTAGGGTCTATTTTAATGCTGTTCATTTTAATTAACTTTAAATTTTTGGGATAAAAGTTTCAACCCCTGTAAATTACAGATTACAAAAAGATAAGGTGTAAACCTGCCTGCCGGTAGGCAAGGCTTAATACACTAGGAGGGTGTAAATTCAAAGTAAGCAGCTTCTTGACCACTCGAACTTCTGGTATACTTTGACTATGAGTAACGATAAAAAGATTGGAATAATTGGTGGAGTTGGTCCTCAATCAACTGATTTTATATACCAAAAAATAATCCAATTTTCTCAGTCTAAATATAATGCTAAAGATAATGCTGATTATCCAAGGCTGGTAATTGAATCAGTTCCTGTACCAGATTTTATTTCAAACAAAGACCATATTAAGGTTGCCCAAGAAATGTTAATAAGTGCTACAAAATCATTAGCTAATGCAGGAGCAACTAGACTATGTATAGGAAGTAATACAGTTCATATTTTGCTGGAGGAACTAAAAGAGCAGACAGAAGTTCCTTTTATATCCATGATTGAGCTTGTTGCCAATAAATGTGTAAACAGCGGTTTTAAAAAAGTAGGGGTTTTGGGAACTCCTGTTTTAATACAATCAGGCATTTATACGAAGGAACTAAAGAAAAACAATATTGAAGTTATTACTCCATCAGAAGAACAACTAAAAATAGTAGAGGATATTATAAGGCATGTTATTGCTGGATTCAAAAGTGAGGACAAGAAACAGGCATACATTGGAGTTCTCAATGATCTATTTAGCAAAGGTGCTGACGCAATAATCTTGGGGTGTACTGAATTGCCACTCGCTGTGAATTATGAGGCATTAGGTAATAGGACAATAAATTCAGATGAAGTTTTGGCGGAAGGAATAGTTAACTACTATTACGCTCAGTAAGTTAGGTTATAATCTTATCGCCTCAGCCCAAAAATTGGCGTAATTGTTTATTAGGGAGTTCTGGGTTGGTTTATAACCTCAAGCCATTCTCATTGGACTTGGATGGATTAAATCTAAGTTGAAAATAATTTATGAATAGAAGTAATCTTTTTAGAAAAATTGGTTTGGTTATTAAAGAATGGACTGTTAGGAAAATAGTTATTAGGGAAAAGAATGGAAAAATTGCTGCGAAATGTCCTTTAATATTTGCAGTAGTAGGTATTATTATATCCCCTACCTTAGCGATTATAGTTGGTATTACAATATTTACTACTCAATGTTCTTTCGCTATTGAAAGAGAATATTAATTTATAATCTATAGCTATTTGATTTTTACTTTGAACTTAGTCTAAGATACGCGGATGAGTAATTATTCAGAATTAGAATTACAGAGAACTTCAAGAGGGATAACAGCGGATTATTTTAATGAACCTGTCGGGCTTAATATGAGGTATTATGTTAATGGTTTGGGTAGCATAGTAGAATATCTTGGTACCAGACCAATGCTTACTTATCAGCAAAGGAAAGGATCTATACTAAGGGAGAATAGCGATAAACTAGATTATTGCGCGAGAATAGAAGCAATGTATGAGGTTACGAGTCAGAACCAACCAGTTGTAACAAAGGTTGATCGTTGCGTAGGATTAATCAATAAAGCTGTCAGAGAAGGAAGATTAACTGATCGTTTGTATAAAAGACTTCACGAAGCTTTGATGATATTGATTTGAAAAATTACCTTATAATCTACCTATAGTAATTTGACACGGAGCTTAATTTTAACTATAATCCTAGGGTAAATATGCTATCAGGTGAATTTTTAAATGGAACAAGCTATCCTAAGCTTTCATTCGCAACTGAAGGTAATTATTTGATGGTTGCAAAATGTTTTGGTGTTTATCCTAGCTGGGAATTTCAAGTTGCTCAACGAGGTGATGCCAAAGGATCTCTTGCTATTGCTGATATTACCGGATTAGTTGCAGATGGTGGTGACTTGAGAGAAATTTCCGATGTAAAAAGAGTGCTTATTCGGGCAAGAATACAGAGTTTTCTACCTTTTGTTCGTAAATTTTATGTGAACTCTGACTCTGTAAATCTATCGGGATGGTTAGGACAACAGTCACTTGAGGAATTAAAAATGAAAGTAATAAACAATAAGTCTAAAAGCAAAGGTATAGGTATGAGTTGGGGAACATTTTATACACTTGGAGAAGAAATTTTAGCTCCTTACCGACACAGACTGTTTTAGGTAGATCAAGAAAAGCAGAAGTATTACGTGTATACCCTATAGTTTGACTTTTGTGTTAAATTTTGTTATATTTAACGGATGTCAAAAGAGTTAGTAAACAGGGTTTCCAGAAAAGATGATGCCGAGAGGCGGAGGATAACTGAGGGGCTTAGACAAATAGATGTTGCATTAAACGAAGGAAAGGTTGTGGGTGGATTTAAAAGGGGTAATTTACGAGTGGTCTATATTGACGATCCTAAAAAAAATGAAAGAAGAGGTTTTGGTGAATGTCCTGCAGTAGAATTGGCATTTGTGGAGGCAGGTCAATCTTTTAAAAAAGGATTGGGATCATCTAGACGTCCATATTCTACTGATGGGGTTCTATTTCCAGCTAGTCCTCTAGATGCATGGTTGCTGGAAGGTAAAAAGTTTGGGAGTTATAAAAATCCTGAAACCAATCAGATAGTATTTGAGTTGTTTAAAACAGAACTCTTAGAAGATGAAAATGGAAGAATTGTACTTAACGCAAAAGGGGTAGGTGTACGTAAGACAGTTAAAAGAGGTTTAGGAGGCAACATTAGCGAGGCAATGAAAGATGCATTTAATGCTCCAGTAATAGATTTAGAAGAAACACACCCCAAGTATTTCTATTTATAATAGGCTTGTAGTAGATTTATTGATAAATTTCCGCTATAATCCCTGCATTTATGAGCATTCACGTAGAAGTTCCCGATCCTGCAGCGCTTTACCTAGGCGCTGAAGATGATGTAGATTTATTAAAATCCTTTGGCGAGGAAGCTTTAGAAGCTCGAAGGCATATTGATAATACTTTAAGTAAAGCCAGTCTGGATGGTAAGTTATTTCTTGGTGAGCAAACCATGATGAGCATAAGCCCGCAAGTACAGTATTTTGAAAACTCACATGAGGAGGTATGGTACGAATACCAGCTAGGAAGCACCCTACTTATCTCACCGCTGGAATTTCAAAAAGAGCCTTTTGGCTTTTACTCCTTAGAAAGAGTAGAAAAAATTCAATCAATACTTGACGGTATGGGTATTCCTTCTGAATCTGAAGGAGATTATCTTGGGGTAAGTTTGGATTTATTTCCAAATGAAGATAATCTATTACACGTAGAATTTGGTTTTGCAAGCCAGGAAGATGCAAGGGATTTTATTGCAACCAGTATCAGAGATGCTGGGAGTGCATATGAGAGAAATATGTGGTTGGCAAGATTAGTTCACAATCCTGAAGAGCGGAATAGGAACGAAAAACTTACCATTTCTTTAATGGATCGAAAAGGACTTGATGAAGAGGGATTACTTTCAAACTATATTGAGGATGGAGACTCTTTTGCAAAAAGTGTTTTGACTTATGCTAATACGTACCAATGTTTTCTGAGAGCCTTATATGAAGAAAGAGGCATACCTGAACCTTCCGTACTTGTTACATTTCAGCTCCCATCTTAGAATTTAACCAAAATACTAGCTATATAAGCCGGCAGTAGATCAAGAATTTTTTAAATGTTAAAATAACTCTTTATGGATAAAAAAACGATAATACTTTTGCTGGTGGTTTTTATTGACCTGATTGGTTTTGGTCTTGTTATTCCAATCTTACCTCTTTTGATTCAGAGCGTTGGAGGGGGTACAGTATTGGTTGGAGCGATCATTTCTATTTTCTCTCTCTTCCAGTTTCTATTCTCTCCTATATTAGGCAGGCTTTCTGATAAATATGGCAGAAAGCCGATACTTATCATTAGTTCCTTTTTAAATTCAATGTCCTATTTTTTGATATTTTTTTCTCAACAAATTTGGATAATACTTCTGGCAAGAATTTTGGCCGGCATAGGAAGCGCAAATATTTCTGTTGCCCAGGCTTATATTGCGGATTCTTCTTCTGCACATGAAAGAACTAAAAAGCTTGGTTTGATTGGAGCAGCTTTTGGATTGGGCTTTATCGTTGGTCCGCTTCTTGGAGGTATAGTTGCATCAAAATTTTCAATTCAAGCTGCTTTTTTAATCCCTGCAGCTCTTTCATTCATTAATACCATACTAATATTTCTTATCTTGCCGGAATCAAACTTATCTTTGCAGAAACATATTAAGATAGAGTTATTTAATCTGCGGGTAACAAGAGAGGTGCTGAAGCCAAAAAACATGGCTTTTTTGCTGCTACTATTTCTTTTTGTCAATCTAGCCCTGTCTTTAATAATCGGCGTATTTTCACTTTTAGGACAGTCTAAGTTTGGATGGAACGAAGCACAAAACGGTTATTTTTTTGGTCTGATTGGAGTTGGTTCGTTTGTAACGCAAGGGTTTCTGATACGTTTAATACTTAAAAAAATTAATGAAATAGAAATGATCAAAATCGGACTTATTATCTTTTGCATATCCATAATACTGATGGGTCTTTCATCCTGGCAATGGTTAACAATAATAACAGGCTTAATAACCCCCTTTGCAGTGAGTCTTTTAATGGTTAACACCCAATCTCTTATTTCTTTGGAATCTAAGCCAGAAGAGCAAGGAATAGTAATGGGAGTTACTCAAAGTTTAGGGGCTCTTGGGAGGGTGTTTGGCCCTTTACTGGGAGGAACTATTGCTTTATACAGTTTAAGTCTGCCTTTTTTAATCTCCGGAATAGTCACAATTTTTATCTTTCTGTTTGGCTATAAAAGCTTAAAATTTATGTCTGATGCAAGAAATGCAATAGATACATCTAAATAAATTCTTCAATAGAAACTATTTAGCGGTGATATCTCTCAATAAATTTGGTACTTGAACGTGAATTTCTAACCTGATTTATTCCTGTAGCGACAAAATAGCTGCCCATTCCTCCTATAAGCATAAGGAATACACCTAAAGGGGCATCTAATTGAAGATCTTGGATGTTTTGGGTTTGAAGATTATGATAGGTATCAAACATGGTATAAATAAGTCCAATTGCAGAAGGTATAGAGAGAGATAATCCTAGAGCAATTGCAAAATGACTAACTATTATGGATTCTTTATTGTTTAA
>CALRFD010000012.1 GCA_943356485.1 Patescibacteria group bacterium | reverse complement strand
ACCCGCCAAAATATTTGGAAAAAAATATAGGAAGGTTCTACGGGAGAAGTGACATTAGAATTATATTTGTAGAAGTAGGTCAACTTATCAGTACTATTGTTGTAGGTTTGGCTGCCACAATTGATGATCAAACAGAAATGATACTTTGTCCCGGTTATATTACTCACTTTAAAGAAGAAATGTTCTATGATCCTGTCTTACATTTAAACCACGAGAGCGGGGAAGTATATATGAGTGGTTATTTACCTGTTGATCTAGTACGCTATGGAAGAAAATCACCTTCTACACCGCATGTGAGGAAGCTGCCTCGTCAAGTGGTTAAAGGATTAAATGGAATTTTATCCAGAACAAATCCACAGTACATTGATATTTAAAGGATTAATATTGCTGAATTTGCTATAATCTAATTTATGTCGGGAAAAACAATCGCCACTATCTATTTTTATTTAATCTCCGCCGTCTCGCTATTTTTAATAGTAATAGGGATTTTTTCAGTAGTAACTTTTATTATTAACTCTACAGAGTATGATAAATACCCATTACGGTACACCCAGCCGGATTGTGAGTTTAGTTTTAATAACTATCCATATCCTGCAAAGCCCATGTCCTTAGATGAAAAAAGTTCCACCTCTTCTGCTCAAGATTTAGCAAAACAAAAGCAATTTTGCCTTAATCAGCAGGAGATAGACAGAAAACAACACAGGATAGAAGACTTAAAGAACTCTCTTGCATTTAGTCTGATAGGGATCGTTTTGTTTTTAATCCATTTTCCTCAAGCAAGAAAACATTCAAGGAGCTAATGTCTAGTGACTGGAATCAAGAGTCTAGAAATTAATCAAATTACTAAACTTCTTAAGGCAGGTAAGATTGGAGTTATTCCAACAGATACAATATACGGGATTGTGGGATCTGCTCTAAATCCTGAAATAGTAGAGCAGATTTATAAATTAAGAAAAAGAGCTTTGGATAAGCCGATGATTATTTTAATTTCCTCTATAAAAGATTTAGACAAATTTGATATTAAGTTATCTGATAAACAAAAAAAGTTTTTAGAGAAAAACTGGCCAAATTCATTAAGTGTTATTTTGTCAGTAACAGATGAGAAATGGGAATATTTACATAGAGGGACGAAAACTCTTGCTTTTAGAATACCCAAAGAAAAGAGCTTGTTAGAACTTTTAAAACAAACAGACCCATTGGTAGCTCCTTCTGCCAATTTTGAAGGAGAAAAACCAGCAGAGACTATAGCCGGGGCGAAAAAATATTTTGGGAATAACATTTCTTTTTATATTGACGGAGGGATATTCTCATCAATACCTTCAACGATCGTTGAGCTTAATGAAAAGGGTGAAGCCAAGGTTTTAAGACAGGGTGAATACAAGGTATAATGCAAAAATGCGTACTATTGGACAAGTTTTAAAGGATGAGAGGGAAAAGAAGTTCTATACGCTGGAAGAAATTGAAAAAGCAACTAAGATTAGAAAAGAGTTATTGGAGGCGTTAGAAGCTGGCCAATATAAAAAGCTTCCACCACAAACCTTTGTTCAGGGATTTATAAAAAACTACGGCAAATTTTTAGGGCTTAATCCGGAAAAACTCCTGGCAATTTATAGACGGGAGTTTGCCGAAGGGAAAAATCCTCCCAGGATACTTGAATCATTTCAGAATCCTTTAAGTCAGGGAAGGTTTAAAATAACTCCGGCAAAAGCTATAGGTACCCTTGTTTTAAGTTTAATTATACTTTTCTTTGTATATCTTTGGTTTGAATATAGATTTTTAGTAGGTGCGCCTTTCCTGGAATTGCAGCAACCTGTTGACCAACAAAGTATTTCTACTCCGACTATAACTGTTTTAGGTAGGACTGATCCGGAAGATAGGGTGATGATAAATGATCAAGAAATCCAGGTTGATTCTGCAGGTAAATTTTCTCAGGAGATAAAGCTCTCAGATAATGCCAATAATATTACAGTGGCTGCGATTTCCAAAGGGGGTAAAACTACCAAAGTAACAAGGACTGTTTTTCTAAAACATACTTCTCCTTAAATATCTTAATTCGTAAATTTAACGAATATTACGAAAAGTAGTATACTAAATAAAATGCAGCAAAAATACATAGGTTCAAATACTAAAATAGATCCCTCACTTGTTTCAAAATTAGTATTACCTTCAGGGTTTACAGCAAAAGCTTATGTGAACACAGAAGATGTTACGGTGACAATTGATTATAAAAAAAAGGACAAGAGTATGAGAATATTGATCTGGTGTGGTGGAGAAAATGGGAATAGTGTGGGCTGCGAAAAAGTGTTGAAACCCTTACTGACAACTTTTAAATTTTTAGATCAAAAATGATTATCTTCTTATTTCAGTTTATTGAATTGTTCCGGGGTAAGGTTTACATCTCTTAATATTTTACGAAGTGTCCTACTCCAACATTTTCTCCAGAGTGAACCGGAACAGAAGTTTTTCTACCGTCTGGATGTTCAAGTCTGGCATGACTTCCTTTTTGACGGATATTTACGAAGTCCATCTTTAATAGTATTTTAATCAATTTGGAGCTATTAACCGGAGATAATTTAGGCATATGAAAGACTTATGTCTTCAATTGCGAAAAAACTAGAGTGGGGTTTGGGAGAAGAAATTTTACTTTTTTTAACGTCCTCATCAGATTCTAAAACCAGATTGATCACCTCTTTAATTCTTTCTCTAACTTGTTCTAGGGTTTTTCCCTGAGTATAACAACCGGGTAGTTCTGGAACAGATGCTACAAATAATCCATCCTCATCTGTTTCAATGATTACTTTAAATTGAAGTATTTTTGCTTGTTTCATAATAGCTGGATTATACTTCATTTGGTGTAATCCAAAAAGTGTTAAAATTAAAGCAATGAAAGAAAAAGGCCATGTCTTATTATTGGTAGTTTTCCTGATTGCCCTGGTAGTGGGTGGAGTTTTGTATTATCAAAAACAAGTTAAACCCTCTCCGGTTCAACAGACTGTCCAATCTTCCCCGAGTCCAGTTGACGCAAACGTTGCACCAAATGGTTCTGCGGAAACAGCTAATTGGAAGACATATACAAATGAGATATATAGGCTTAGCTTAAAATATCCTGATACAGACTTAATGTATAAATGTGGTGGGGAACCTACTAATAAAGCAGATAGCATGACCGATCCGGTGGACGGGACTGAAATAGAATGCGTTGCTTTTGGAGATATATCAATAAATTTTTTTGAAGGGTCATTTGCTGCTATTAGAAAGAATGACAAGAATAGTAAGGGAACCCTAAAGAAGATTAGCGGTAAATCAGCTTATGTAACGGTTAGAGAAGCTTCCGAAAGAAATACAGAGAGAATTAAGACTGTTTATATTGAGCAATCACCCAAGAAAACCATTTATATTTCTGGTATTTATAATTCTTCTAGATCAATTGCTCTTTTTGATACAGTCCTCTCAACTTTTAAATTTTTAGATCAAAAATAGATTTATTTCACGCTTTTGACCGCAAAATCGTGGGAAAACTCTCTTGCTGGAAAGTCGGGCTACTTGCTTGATTTTGATAGCCGGGGATACTTGCCCCTCACAAATTCCTCCACTGCGTGGTGTCAGTTTGTGTTTCCCCTGGCATCAAAATCTGCGCTCGTTTAACACCCTTTGTTTCAAAGCAAGACTTAAAGACGAGAGAATTGTATAATACAAACATGACCTCTAGTGACATCAGAAAAAAATATATTGAGTTTTTTACGGATCAAATCCGAAAACATAAGGAAATTGCCCCGGCTCCCTTAGTGCCGGAGAATGACCCGACCACGCTTTTTACCTCGAGCGGTATGCAGCCCCTTGTCCCTTATCTTTTAGGCCAAACTCATCCAGAAGGAAAAAGAATTGTTGATTCCCAGCCTTGTTTCCGGGCAGAAGATATCGAAGAAGTTGGGGATAACCGCCATACAACTTTTTTTGAAATGCTTGGCAACTGGTCGCTCGGTGATTATTTCAAAGAAGATCAACTGAAATGGTTTTGGGAGTTTTTAACTGAGGAAGTTAAGTTACCAAAAGAAAAATTATATGTTTCTATTTTTGAAGGCGATGACAGTGTGCCGGAGGATAAAGAGTCGTATGAAATATGGAAAAATTTAGGAGTGGCTGAAGATCATATTTATAAATATGGAGTCAAGAAAAACTGGTGGTCACGCTCTGGTACTCCAGATAAAATGCCTGTTGGAGAAATAGGCGGACCAGACTCAGAAGTGTTTTATGATTTTGGAAAAGAATTAAGTTTTCACGAAAAGTCTGATTGGAAAAACGAATCTTGTCATCCAAATTGTGACTGTGGCAGGTTTATGGAGATTGGCAACTCGGTGTTTATTCAGTATATAAAACAAGCAGACGGAAGCCTTAAAGAATTAGACCAAAAAAATGTTGATTTTGGTGGAGGATTGGAAAGAATAACGGCTGCATCATTAAATCATCCTGATATTTTTCAGACGGATCTATATTTACCAATTATTCGAATAATCGAACAAACGACAAGTAAAAAATACGAAGGGGAGAATAAATCTCCGATGAGAGTAATTGCAGATCATATAAAGGCGGCTGCCTTTCTTATTAACGATGGGGTCATTCCTTCTAATAAACTCCAAGGATATATCTTAAGAAGATTATTACGCCGTTCGGCAACAAAATTTTATCAGCTTACAAAGGATATGAAGTTTCTCGGAGAGATGCTTAAGGTATATCATGCCATTTTATCTATTTACGATGGTTTATATGGAATGGAAAAAAGAGAAAATAGCGACAGCTATTTATTAGAAAAAAACTATAAAATTATTTTTGATGAAATGGATAAATTTAGCAAAGCACTGGCAAGAGGATTTCACGAGATAGACAAAATAGAAAAAATGGATGGAAAGATTGCCTTTGATTTCTATCAAAACTTAGGTTTTCCGTATGAAGTAACAGAGGAATTATTCAGGCAAAAGGGGCAGGAGATAGATAGAGAGCAATTTAAGTCTGAGTTTGAAAAACATAGAGAACTTTCTCGGACTGCTTCAGCTGGAATGTTTAAAGGTGGACTAGCCGATCATTCTGAGGTAACTATTAAATACCATACTGCAACACATTTATTACACCAGGCTTTGCGGGATGTTTTGGGGGAATCAGTTTTTCAAAAAGGCTCTAATATAACTTCCGAACGATTACGTTTTGACTTCTCGTTTGATAGAAAAATGACAGATGAAGAAATTAAAGAAACAGAAGAGATTATCAACAAAAAGATTGAAGAAGATTTAAAAGTAGATCGAATGATTATTCCGATTGAGAAAGCCAGGGAAATGAATGCCATAGGGCTTTTTAATGATAAATATGCCAAAGAGGTAAGTATTTATGCAATTGGTCTGGACTTTAAACTTGACTCTGATTCAAAAGACCAAAGGAGCAGAGGTGGATATTACTCTTTGGAATTTTGTGGCGGACCCCATGTTGAGCATACGGGAGTTATTGGCAGGGTTAAAATAATGAAAGAAGAAGCGATCTCCTCTGGCATCAGAAGGATACGTGCTCAAATTGTGTAAAGTGTGTTAAGATAATTTTAAGGCTTGAATAAGAAGCATCTGCTTTGTAAACAGTCAATTTTCATATGAGTTTTATTAATAAACTCTCTGCCTTTATTCCTTTCGGGAAAAAGGAAGAGCAACTCGAATACTATTTTGCCCTAAATATTGGAAATGAAGAGCTGACGGCTGCTCTTTGGACAATTGAGGGTAAGCAGCTTAAAATTTTAGAAACTGCCTCGGATAAATACTTGTCTACTTCAGAAATTGCGGTTGTAGCAGACAAACTTTTGGATGCAGTCTTAGGAATAAGAGAGATAGAGCCGCAAAAAATTCTTTTTGGCGTCCCGAGTAGTTGGCTTAGGGATGATAATCTAAAGGATGAGTTTCTTAAGATTTTAAGAGGATTAGTTAAAGAATTGGAGCTTACGCCCATGGCTTATGTAGCATCAGCAAATGCTCTAATTCACCTGTTGGAAAAACTGGAAGGAGTTCCGACAACCGCTATTTTAGCCGGTTTTGAACCTAGTCATTTGACCGTTGCTGTTGTCAGGGCAGGAAAACTAGATGGAGTGAAGGTAGTGCAAAGAGGAGAGATTTCCGGGTCAGATTTGGAGAAAGCTTTACTAACGTTTACATCAATTGAGACTCTGCCTTCTAAAATCCTCATTTTTGATTCAAACGCTAACTTAGATAAACTAAAAACCCAGCTTCTGTCTTTTTCCTGGATGTCAAAATTATCTTTTTTACACTTTCCCAAGATAGAAGTTTTAAGCCAGGATACAGAAATAAAGAGCGTTTGTTTAGCAGGAGCTTCGGAACTGAATGTAAATGTTGTATATACGGATCAACCGATAAAAAAAAGTGTTGGGAAACAATCTGATTTATCTTCGGAAGAGGAAGAAATTAATGAATTAGACGACCATAAGGTTGGTAAGGCTGCAGGTGATCAAGAAACAAAAGACTCTGAAATTTTGAAAACCGATTCTGATGATATTCCGGTTGAGGGTGATAATTTTGGTTTTGTGGTGGGAGATGTTTCAACTCAAACCTCAGAAGATCTGGATGTTGCAAAAGATGAATACAGTGAAGAGAACTTTAAAGATTCAGATATCTTAGAGAAGGATTTAAGCATATCTGAGGAGCCTGGATTATTAGAGACTGAAGACTTTGAAGAAGATGTAGAGCCTTCATTTCAAATTCCAGAAAAAACTCATTCCAAAAAGTTCAATCTGACAAATTTTTTCCCAAAAAAAATTGTCAAATCACCGATATTGTTTATTACAATAGCTTTAATAATAACTATTATCGCCGGCTATATTTTTATACCAAAAGCTGTGGTCAAGATCTTTGTTGAACCAAAGATACTGGAAAAAGACGCTCAAGTCATCGCAGATCCGGCTCAAAAAACTGTTGATGAGAACGCTAAGGTTATTCCGGGTCAAGTAACTATTGTAGAAGTTTCAGGTTCTGCTCAAGATAGCGCAACCGGTCAAAGACAGATTGGCGATCCGGCAAAAGGAACAGTCAAAGTGATAAACAATACCAACCAAAGCCAGTCCTTTTCAAGAGGTTCGACGATAACCTCATCTTCCGGGGAGAAGTTTACCCTAGATACAACAGTTAATATAGCCTCTACCTCTGCTGTTTCTGAAAGTAAGAGCACCGCAACGGTAAACGTTACTGCTGTTAATATTGGGGCTGATGGTAATTTACCATCAGGTACGCAATTCAATCTGACGGGCGGTTCTTCTCAGGTGGCAGTTGTTTCTGAAGGCAATTTTTCCGGCGGTACCTCAAAACAAGTTACTGTAGTTTCCTCTGATGATCAGAAGAGACTTTTGGCGAAACTCTCTTCTGACTTAAGGCTTCAGGCGCAGCAACAACTTCAAGGTAAGCTAGTTGGTAAAAAGATTTTGCAGGAAGCTTTATCTGAAGAGATACTAAAGAAAAGCTATAACAAAAATATTAGTGATCAGGCTTCTAACTTCTCTTTAAGTATGAGTGCCAGGTACAAGGGAACTGCTTTTGACGATGCTGATCTAAGGTTGATAGTTTCTAAATTAGTTACAACTCAAGTTCCGGATCAATTTCAACTTGATCTTTCTGACACAGAAACCCAGGCAGACGTTTCCAAGCTTGATAAAGACGGAAAGCTTTTCTTTTTAGCAAGATTTAAAGCAAAATTGATTCCTAAAATAGATATGGAAAAAGTTAAAAATCAAATAAAAGGCAAGACTCCGCTAGAAGCTGCAGAGACAGTAAAAGGGATGGAGAATGTTTTAGGTTCGGATATCTCAATCAAACCGGTTCTGCCTGCATTTTTACAAAGATTACCTTTCCTGACAAAAAACATCACCATTGAGGTAGGCTTAAAATGACTTCTCTTTTAAAATTAAATCCGGCTAAATTAATTTCACTTGCCTTTTTATCAACAGGAGTATTTTTATTGATACAAGTAATAATGCCGATTATAAGTTTTGAGATTTGGGAGTTTGGACAAAGCCTTGACAGCAATCTAATCACACCGCAAAATTCAAGCAACTCTAGAATCTTAGGAGTATCTGTTGAAAATAAAGATAGTTTTCCGGCATTCATTTCTTCTTTTAAGAGGCAGACTATACCTAACTACAAGAGTTTTACTCTCTCTATCCCCCGTCTTCAGGTTGAAAACCAGGAGGTTTTAGTTGATACCAATGATATGTCCAAGACTCTGGCTCATTTACCTGGATCTGCCCTTCCGGGAGAAAAAGGGAATGTATTTATCTCCGGACATTCAGCCTTAAGTCAATTTTTTGCTCTCAAAAAAGTAGTTTTTTCCTCACTGCCTGATTTAAAAAAAGGAGATAAGATTGTTATTCAGGCTTCAGGATTAAAGTTTGCCTATGAGGTAGTAGGATTTAAGGTAGTTGATCCAAATGATGTGTCTGTGATTAACCCGCCGGAGGATCAAGGACGATATATCTCTTTAATGACCTGTGTTCCACCAGGGTTAAACTATAAAAGATTGGTAGTTGTTGGGAAGATAATTTAAATTCCTAAATTGATATTTTAAAAATCATTGACATCCAATTCTCCTTACCCTACATTAATATTAATGCCAAAATTAAATGAGAGCGGTGTCCTCCATATATTGCTTCTCGTTATCCTGATTATCGGAATCATTGCTGGAGTATACCTTGTAGGTAAGACCCAAATCTTTAAACCAAAAGCATCTTCCCAAAATGTTGAATGGGTTACATCATCCGGTGATTCAGGTAATTGTGTAACTAATAAAAACGGTGAAACTGTGACTACTTGTCCCAAAGTTAAATTTAAGATAAATATAGGGTTGGATGGTACTGCTGGAGTAGATAATGGTGGCAGCCCAGGAAGTAATCCGGTAAATACTACAGGTGGAGGCTCTCAGTCTCAGGGAGGAGAAGAATTTCATGGTGAATAAAGATTTAAATCAAAAAGGCTTGCCTCGCGAAGCGGGAGTTATCATTCAGGTTCTGGTGGTTATTTTACTGCTTGTAGGAATTGTAGCCGGATTTTTCCTCCTGAAAAATCCCCAGATTTTTAAATCCAAAGCTAGCAATCCGCCGATTGTAGTGAAAAATAGCGATGGTACAGTGAATACCCCGGATGCCAGCGGTATTGTGCAGATTACAGATCCCACTGTAAAACTGGAGTTTACCTCGCCTCTTGGTCCGGCTAGAGCATCGGCATCTCCTTCTCCGTCACCATCTCCTTCGCCAACACCATCACCCAGTGCCAGCCCTGCCAGGTAGTTTAATATGAATAAAGAGACAACAAATAAATACGGATTTCGTAGTTGTCATTCCGAGCGAGGCCAGAAGCCGAGCGTGGGAATCTTTACTAATCAAGATTGCCGCGTCGCTTTAAGAATCGCTCCTCGCAATGACGGGAAGCGCGAAACTCGTGATAAATACCTAAACCAAAAAGGTTTTGCTCCTATTCTCTTAATACTATTTTTTATCATCCTGGGCGCAGGGCTTGGAGCAGGTGTTTATCTGGTGCAAAAAACCCAGATTTTCAAACCAAAAGCTGCAGCTCCTTCTTCCAATACCTACACTACTCAAACCCCTGGTCAAGTTCCGGCTGTAAAATCTGATTCGCAAAAAGCCCTGGAAGATTTGAATAAGCAATTAATAATAGGTGTGGCACAGTACTCCTCAGTTAAAGCGAGTTCAGATACTAATACTAAAGAACAAACCCTGACTGTGAAGATTCCTGATTCTGCTAATGCGCCAACTGAAGAAATACTGAAGAAACGAAAAGATTTAATCTTAAAGATGGCAGAAACCTCACCCCAGGAAGTATTAAGTAATACCATCCCCAAAAAGTTCCGTGATTCGCTGCCTCAGAAATTGCAGGTTTTGGTTGAAGAAGAGGTGGAAATAAAAGGCGTATTGAGTGTTCGGCATGAGGATGATTTTAAAAATAGAACCAGTACGACTACATATAGTCTGACAGATGCAAAAGATCGGAAAACCATCTACAAGATTTATTTTCTTTCTCCACCCTCTCTTCGACAGAGCGGCAGCATGGTTAGTCTAAAAGGAATAAGAATAGATAACACTGTTATTACTGGGCAGATTGATACTAAAGGAGCTCAGGTACAAGGGATCAGTACAGCATTAGGTAAACATAAGATTCTAGCTATCTTATTCAATATTTCCACTGGAAGAGGCGGCATAACAGTGCAGGATTTTAAGGAAGTACTTGATAAAGTAAACGAATATTACAGGGAAAACTCATACGGTAAAACCTGGTTTGAATTTGATATTCTTGAAATAACCAAATCAAGAGATACAACACCTAATTGTAGTGTTGATGAATTAATACAGGATTTAGGGATTACTAGAGAAACATTGTCCCGGTACGAGGCGGTATTAGTATCACGAGTTGATTCAACCCTTGGTAGTACGTGTGGAAATAACCGTGACCAACAACAGATTGAATTAGTCGGTGAGGGTAGTGTTACTAAAACTATAGTCAACGTTAATGTCGGAAGTACTAAATCAGGACAGATGAGTAGTTTAGGTTACTATGGACATGAGCTTGGTCATTTTCTTGGTGTATTTCACGATTATTCATTAGGTTGTCCTAAAGGCGTATCTATTAGTTATAGAGGATGTCAAGCATGGGAACGTGGAGATGTGTGGACTGTGATGGGAGCATCACCTCATGCGGCGATGCATATGACTGCGCCACAGAAAGAGTATTTAGGTTGGTTTAGTCCTTTGCAGGTTACAACAGTGTCTCATAATGGTACATACACCATTGAGCCAATTTCGACCCAATCAAATGGATTAAAGGTACTGAAGATTCCACGAGGATACAATGATTTTTGGGATATCCGTAACGGAAAGGAAGTTTTGTTAGTTGGCGAATTTCCTGCAGACTATCTTTATATTGAATACAAACAACCAATTGGTTGGGATAGTGGTATGGTTGGTAACTCTTGGCAAGGCGATGTGTATGACGGTATCCGACTTATGACAATTAGTAGTAACGCTGCTGATAGTGTAGGTGAATTCTCCGATCTTCTAGATACTACTCCAGACGAGGACTCAACGACGGATAATACTATGCCACCCAACGTTCTTAATACTACTCTTCATGCAGGGAAAACCTTTATTGATCCGGCAACGGGCACAAGAGTAACTCTGAAGGAAAAAAATATTGATAAGGCTATAGTCGAAATAACTTTAGGTTCCAGAACTGATTTTAATCCCCCGGATGTTGCTATCACCTCTCCTAATAATAGCGATAAAGTCTCAGGAGTAGTAAATGTTAGTGCTTCAGCGAGTGATAAGGAGACAGGGATTAGTAAAGTGGAGTTCTACGATGCAACAGATTATTGGGCACGTAAATTAATAGGTACATCGAATCAGCCTCCGTATAAGGTTGCATGGGATACGACAAATATACAGCTTAGGGATTCCAGTGGTTTAAATGTAATCCAAGCTAAGGTTTATGATAATTCAGGATCGTCTTTTAATTGGCCTGGTAATACTGCGTTATCAGCGCTAAATTATATTGATACTAGGAGTGGAACTAATTTTTTAATTCGACTTGCATCTCCATTTCATAACTCTATTGTAAAGAGTCCTGTAACCTTTACAGCAACAAGCAGTGATGGATCAGCCCTAGTGGGGGTATCGTATTTAATCTGCAAAGGTAAAAATTTGTTTAATGATTGTGTTTGGAAGCAATCTTCTACAACAGTAGCACCCTATGCAGTTGATGTAGATCTACCCTTGGGAATATATTCGGCAGCAGCTGCTGCTACCAAGAGCGGCTTTCAGAATTATATGTCTCCACCTTCGGTTTTTACAGTTTCTGATACTTTACCTTCTCCTTCCCCGTCTGTCTCTCCCTCACCTTCTCCCACTCCTACCTCCACTCCTGCAGTAGGTGGAGTATATACCACCCATTACAGGTATACAGATGATCTGACTGTTTTTAATGGTACAGTTGCAGATGTTGATGCCAGGCTTCCTTGGATAGAATATACCTCTGATCCTATGGTGGTAAATAAGACTTTTAGTTCTACTTTGGGTTCAAAATCTATCTGGGTAGAGTTTAAGGATAGTACCGGAAAGATAGAAAGAAGGACATTGGCTTTTAATCTGAGTTCTCCTGTGCCATCTCCCTCACCATCCGCTTCTGTCGTGCCCACACCAACCCCTTCTGCTACTCCAGTTCCTCCTAACCCCGGAGGAGGGGGTGGTGGAGGAGGCGGAGCTTTTACACCCCAAGTAGTCAAAAGAACTATTAAATATGTCAAATATGGAGAAGATCCTAGCTCTCTAATATCTGAGCAACCGGTTGTATATTATCCAGGCGATTCTCTGCCGTATGGCTTTAAAAAAGATCCGGAAATTGTTAACGGGAAGAAAACATACTTTCTTTTTGTAAGATTTGAAGATGCTAACCATCAAGTATTTAAGATAAATGGCCAGGATTATATTACCCAAAGTATAACTTATGGCTCAGAAGAAACTCCTGTTGTAAATCAGCCAGCAGGAGGTGGAACACCACCAAAGCAGCAGACATCAACATCAAATACAGAGAGCCAGGTAGTAATTGGTACTGCTTCTTTATCTACCTCACAAAGTGTCAGTATTGGAAGTCCTGTATCAATTAACCTTAGTATTTCAGGATTCTCAACTCCCGGCAGAAGCATAGTGGGACTGTTTGTCAGAAACCAGACAGGTACCTGTTCCATAAGTGATTGCGGATATAATGGCTGGACACAAATCCGAAGTTACGGATCAAATGGCACAGATACTAACTCATATACAGATACATCTAATTTAGTACCAGGGATACACATGTTTGCAGTATTCTCTTTGAATGCAGATGGAACTGCCGGACAACTACTGGCTGTATCGCCAACTGATTTTGGAGGAGACGGGTCTTCTATCACAAATACTCCTTCCAACCCGGTTACTAACCAATGTCAGCCAAGAGTTACAGAGTGTAGTTGCGGAGGAACTCTGGCAGATGGCGGAAAAGACACAAGAGATCCAGGGAAATGTTATCCTGAATGTAACGGTGGATGGTGTGAAGGTAATCCTTCAAGTAAATTAGGTGGTATTTGTGCAAGCTGTCAGCCGTAAGATGTAACTTTGAAAAGATTAATAGTTATTGGTAAAATTATATAAGTGAAATATTTAGGGATTGATTTTGGGCTTAAGAAAATAGGACTGGCCATATCAGAAGGAGAGTTGTCCTCGCCGTTATCCATTCTCCATATCAAAAATTTAAATGAGGGAATAAAAAAAATTGAAGAAGTAGCTTATAAAGAAAAAATTGATAGGATAGTGATAGGGGTGCCTGATTCTGGAGTCAGAACCAGCATTTTAAAGGTAGTAAAAAAATTAAAAGAAAAATTTGATGTGGTAGTTTCTGCAGAGACCTTGAGTTCTAAAATGGCACAAAGTACAATGATTAATCTTGGGGTAGGTAAGAAAAAAAGAGCCCAGGAAGATGCATATGCGGCTGCCCAGATTTTGCAGGATTATTTAGATGAAAAAAGTTAAAAAAATTGTCTGGCTAATAATTTTTGTTACCCTGGTTTTTTTTATGTTTAAAAGTTGGTGGAACTCCCAACTTTCTCCGGTTTCTGCTGATAAATCCTCAAAAATAGTTGTGATAGAAAAAGGGGAAAGCTTTTCTGCTATCTCGGCAAAGCTTAAAGAAGATCATTTAATTAAAAATACTCAAGCGTTTAATATATATGGTAAACAATCAGGCTTGGAAAATAAGATACAGGCAGGTACTTTTAGGGTTTCACCTTCAATGACCGGACGGGAAATATTGAAGATCCTAACAACTGAGCCGCTGGATAATTGGGTTACGTTGCTGGAAGGTTGGAGGATGGAGGAGGTAGCTGATAAGTTAAACCAGGTACTAGGGATTGATAAAAAAGATTTTCTAAAAGTGGCTAAGGAAGGTTATATGTTTCCGGATACTTATTTATTCCCAAAAGATTACTCAGCTACCCAGATAGCCCAAAAGTTAGAAAATACGTTTGATATGAAATATTCTGCTAATTTAAGATCCAGGATTAAATCGTTAGGATTAACAGAAGGTCAGGGAGTTATTTTAGCCTCAATTGTAGAAAGGGAAGCGCGCTCAAGTGAAGTTAGGAAAATGGTCGCCTCAATTTTGTTGAAAAGATTAAAAATTGGCATGGGACTTAATGTGGATGCCTCTATTCAATATGCTCTCGGTTATCAAAGACAAGAGAAATCATGGTGGAAAAAAGATTTAAGTCTGGATGATCTAAAGATTGATTCTCCATATAATACTTATATCCATTCCGGTTTACCTCCAACTCCAATCTGCAACCCATCGGTTTCATCCCTGCAAGCCCTAGCTGATGCAGATCCATCCACCCCATATTTGTATTATTATCATGATTCTAAAGGAAATTCCTACTACGCAAAAACTTTGGAAGAACATAATACTAATGTGGCAAATAATCCATGATCTATAAACAGGTCTTAGGACTTCGTCTAAAATTCTGGGGGAAAGTCAGGTCGAATAATAAAAGAGGGAGGGTGTTAGGCTTTCCTACGGCTAATCTTAATTTATCCAGAAAGATTCCAGAGGGAATTTACATTTCTAAAATCAAGATAGATAATAATGATTATAAATCACTTACTTTTATAGGAGCTGCTAAAACTTTTAATGAAAAAAAATATAAAGCAGAAACTTATATTTTAGATTTTAATCAAAATATTTATGATAAATGGATATCAATTGAGTTAATAAAAAAAATAAGAGAAAATAAAAAATTTGATTCACTGGAAGAATTAATTATCCAGATGAAAAAAGATGAAGAAGCAGCTAGAAAATACTTTGCAGAAAGGTCGTAGAATTTTTGCCACTTGACTACAACAATTGTCATATGTAACTCTTAATACATGCCCACTTTCCTTCGACAAGCTCAGGATAAACTGTTCGGTGTAAGCAAACTAAATCAGCGGGGAGTTATACCTCAGATCTTTTTGCTAATTCTGCTTGGGATTGGACTGTTTGCCGCTCTTTACTTAAGTAGACACGCTACTAATCTATTTCC
>CALRFD010000011.1 GCA_943356485.1 Patescibacteria group bacterium | reverse complement strand
TCAGTAATATTATTTCTTTAAATATATCAAAGCATAACTTAGTATAGAGGCCTCCTATTTGTGCCTAAAGATAGCAAACCCGAACTAAAACCCGAATATTTCGCTTAATCAAGAGATATCCACAAACTTCTCCACAACTGCGGGTTTTTAAAATTACAACTTTTAGAAAAGGCTCTACAATGAGTTAAGTCTAATTTTTCTTTACCAATTTGTCCTTTTTTTAAAAGTTTTTTAAATCCGTTTAAAATTAGAAAAATTTGTTTTTGTAGCTTAAAAATATTTTCAAAATGTAAACCCTATAATAGGACACCTTCACTTTTGATGGTACTACTACCCTAAATAAGAGTCGCCTCTTATTTATAAAAGAAAAGTTATCAAAAAAATAATTAATTATTTTTAAATGAGTATTTAAATTACCCTAAAATAAATCTACCAGCCACTTTTATTAATTTAATCAAGACAAGAAAAAAATAATAAAAATGTAGTAATATTTTGGTTCCTGAACAAAGTTTGAACATAAATTACCAGAGTTTATTTTTTTTATTTTAAAAGAAGTTTTTTTGGAAGATAATCACGTAATAAAAATTAACCTGTAATTAATTACTTTAGGGCTAGACTAACAGCTGCCACCAGATTTTTAGCATTTTCGGTTGAGATCACGTTGCTAAAACCTAACTTCTTCGCCTCTCCTACCCTTTTTTCCAGCTGCCTGACCATCCTAAGTTCTCCCAGCAGCCCTACTTCCCCAATCAGGATGGTTTTCTCTTTCAAAGAAACATCTTTGAAAGAAGAGACAATTGCTAAACAGATCCCCAGATCGCCTGCAGGTTCAATAATCTTTAATCCTCCTGTCACATTGACAAATATATCCTGATCGTACAAAGGCAAACCTAACCTTTTTTGCAAAACTGCAACTAAAAGCTGCAGCCTGTTATTATCCACCCCTGATCCTGTTCTCCTGGAAATTGGCAAACTTGTTTTAGTAACTAAAGCTTGAATCTCAACCAAAAGAGGCCTTACCCCGGTTAAAAGAGCAACTACCACACTCCCGGGGGCATTAACTTTTTGCTCCAAGAACAGCTTTGAAGGATTTTTTACCTCAATCATCCCTTTATCCTCCATCTCAAATATTCCCACCTCATCTGTTGGACCAAACCTGTTCTTGGCTGATCTTAAAATTCTAAACAGGGAAGAAGAGTCACCCTCAAGGGATAAAACTACATCTACAATATGCTCAAGGGTCTTCGGTCCGGCCAGATTACCCTCTTTGGTTACATGACCCACCAAAAATATTGGTACGTGCATTTTTTTCGCAGCTTTCTGCAACCTATGGGTACACTCTCTGACCTGTCCAACTGATCCGGCCACAGATTCCAATTCCTGGGTTTCCATGGTTTGTATTGAATCAACAATCACTAAACCAGGCTTTGTGCTGGTAATAACTTCCACGATTGCATCAACATCTGTCTCATTTAAAACCATCATCTGCGCATCAGGCCTTATCCTGTCTACTCTTAGCTTAATCTGAGTAGCAGACTCCTCACCAGCAATATAAAGAACAGACCGGAATGACTCGGAAAGACTCGGAGTACCAGTTGAATCAGACAGATCAGAATTTCTGATTCTCTGACTGTCTGGTTTTCTGAGTTTTTCTGAGTTTTCTGAAATATTAAGAGCTAATTGCGTTAACAGTGTGCTTTTCCCAATCCCCGGATCTCCTGAAACCAGTACTAAAGACCCAACTACGATTCCTCCACCAAGCACCCGATCAAACTCTTCAAAACCTGTACTTAGCCTTTTATAGTCTGTTTTTTCAATCTTGGATAAATCTATTATCTCTGCTTCACCTATCACTTTCCCCTTTACGCCCGGCAGGCTTTCCCCTTTCCCCTTTTCAATTGTCTCTACAAAGGAATTCCAGCTGTCGCATTGAGGGCATTTCCCTAAATATGTTGAGGAATGGTAACCACATTGTTGGCAGATGTATACTGAATGGACTTTTGGCATGAAGGTATTATACCTCTTAAAATCTCAAATGTTAGATCTCAAATGTCAAAACTACAGTTCAAATCTTAAATCTTCACGAGTTTCGCACCTCTGTCATTCCGAGCGATCCGCCAACTGGCGGAGAGCGTGGGAATCTTTAAAGTTTTGAGTTTTAAGATGTAGATTTACGCTTTGCGATTTGAGTTTTGAGATTATTTATATATCAGTCCTTCAGTAGAGGTGATAAAAGGAGCCAGGTTAATTCTTCTTCGCTGCAGATCAACAGAATCAACCAAAAGAGACATTGATTTACCTGCCTCATAGCTTACTGAGCTTTCCATCTTTGAGGATGGCAACAAACCTTCTATTCCTTCTCCTAATTTAAAAATAACACCTGTCTCGCTCACACTTAACACCTCACCCTTAACTACTTCATCTGCCGGATATTTTTCAGCCAATTTTGAAAATGGATCTTCACTCAACTGTTTTATAGATAGATTAAGCCTGCCTAGATCTTCATCCATACCTATAATTAAAACTTCTATCTCCTGTCCTGTCTTATATACTTTAGATAGATCTTCCTGTCTTTCCCAGGAAACATCTGAGATAAAGACTAATCCTTCTGATCCGGCAATATTTACAACCAATCCAAACGGCAAAACTGCAACGATTTTACCAGAAGCTTTTTGGTCTTTTTTGAAGGAAGCTAACTGAACTTTAACCTCAGGCGAGACATGACCTCTTTGAGTAAAGATCAGCTTATTATTATTTTGATCTATCTCGATAACTGTAACTGTTAGATTTTGTCCAATCAGATCATCCATCCCCTTGCCTGCTTTTGACAACAGTTCAAATCCAACTTGTGAATTTGGTAAAAAGCCTCTTGTTCCTTCTACGTCAACGATCAGACCACCTTTATTGATTTCTAAAACTTTACCGGATAATTTACTTTTTTGACTCTGGGCTGATAAAAACCTTTGCCAATTTGGCCCTCTACCCCTAAACGGGCTACTCAATTGTTTAATCTGGTAAGTTGCGGATAGTACTGTCTGACCATGTTCGTTTTCTGTAACTACCACAAAGGCTTTAATCTTATCCCCGATCTTTACCAAAGCAGCTTTCTCTTTCCCCAATTCCCGAAGCTGTAAAACCCCTTCCGACTTTGTACCTAAATCCAAAACCGCTTCTTTCTCATTTACAGAAACAACGCTACCCTCTACTTCTTGTCCTCTATGAATAGATTTAACTTTATTTGACTGAGAAGCTAGAAGCTTCTCCATGATGGAAGATTGATTATTAATTGTAGTTTTTGACAAACATGTTCACCTGTCTTTCGTTAAGATAAAACCTATTATACACCAATTTTATCTAGGAACAACTACCTAAAGCTAAGAAAAAGCCCTGATCTTTAAAATCAGGGCTAATAAAATCCCGGCAGCGAGGTATTTTCACACACCAGTTGTAGTGTATTATCGTCCCCGCTAAAGCGTTTGACTACTGAGTTCGGGATGGGATCAGGTCGGACCACTTCGCTCAAACCACCGAGAAATATAGTATATAGTATTTTGTATCTGTGATCAAGAACCAAGTATAATGCTACCTACCCAAAACCCCATTTGACCTAAGAATCTGAAGTGTCCCATTATAATCAAAGGCATTAATAACATTATCATCATTTATATCTATTTCCCTTGGGAAATTTTCTCTTTTATTATAATGAGTAAGCAGTATTGATAAATCATCTAAACTTATGCTTCCATCATGATTAGCATCTCCTTTAACAAAGGTCGATGCTTTTTTCACTCCTAAAGTCGGGTCAGAAGATTTAAAAGAGGAAGTTAATCCTTCAACTGTAGCGCTAAAGTAATATTTCGGAGGATCGCCAAGACCAAATGGACCATTCGGCGTATACTCTGCAATCCAGGATAAGATAGCTGTGTTCCCTGTAAAAATTGCTGCCTGGGGATTATTCCTAACCGAGTCGGCAGGCAATATTCCATTATCTTTTTTAATCTCCACCTTAACTTCTTTTCCGCTGCAGCTATCGTTTCCTTTAACCTCAATACGGACAATTGATCCTTCATTAACAGGATTTTCAGAAGCTTTCCAAGCCGCTGAAGCGATATTACAAGCAGCAACTGGAGGAATTGGGGTAGCAGTGGGAATAGCTGTAGGTGCAGCCGTCGGTGTAGGGGTAGTAGGTGTCGATGTAGGGGTAGGAATGGGAGTAGCAGTAGGAAGCTGGGTAATAGATACTGTAGCGTTAATAGAATTAGCAGTAGAAAAAATATGGGCGCTGTCAGAATTTCTAAATATCTCAGATGCAGGATCAATGTTGATTAGAGCAGAACCTGGTTGTTTGCCCTTCAAAATTATAGTTGCCATTAAGGAAGATGCCCCTGCTGTTTTAAATCCTGGATTTGCTACTCCTCCAATTAAGGATATCTTTCCTGAATTATTATCAAAGTTTTCTTCAGTCCAACTGGTAACAAAGGACTGTTGTTTATCTACTCTTACTACCTCTAATTTATCTGCCGGAAAACTTAACTTAAGCGAGAAAAGATTAGCTGAATCTGTGTCAGTCTGAACCTTTAGTTTAACTGAAAATTCCTGTCCTGTTTGAATGCTTAAACTTGCAGGCTCAAATACAAATTTAGCACTAGCTGCAGTTGGATTAGCAGAGGCAGAGGGTGAAGGTATTGGAGTTGATGTTGAAGCTGGATTAGCAGTAGCCAAGTTTCGGTAATACGTACCCAACTCTGTAAGTTGTCCATTTTGTGTCAGAGTGAGACAACCACCACATTCACTATCATTGCCGTCAAACCAGAAGAACCGGTCAACTAAATTATTTGTTACCATCCTTGGTATCACATAGTCCAAAAAAGCTTTTTCACTAGCAATATTGTGACCTGTAAATAGCCATCCACTAAACTCTGTTAGCCAGATAGGTTTATTTTCCTCCCCAGGAATTGCATGGACATGACTTCTATATGCATTTACCAGGTTAATATATTCGTTATATATGGTGTTGCTATCTCCCCAACCATAAATATGGAAATTATAAATATCAGGCTTAACCCCATGCATTTCAGGACTATTTAATACAGCATCCATGTATCTTGGTATGCCAGGAGTTGCAGCTTCACCTGCAAATAGAAAGCCCGCAGTCGCTAGCTTTGCTGTTGGATCAAGCCCTTTAATTAACTGATTATATTTATAAAACTGGTATGCATAAATATCCGGCGACTCATCAGGCCCTTCACATCCTATGCCAAAGCTATTATTTGTAACCTCATTTCCGACAATCCAAGTACCACCTTTATTAACATCCCTACTTAAAATATCAGTTATAACTGGCTTTTCTTTTTCAAAGATCTTATCTATGGTATCTTTATTATCCATTGAATTATTACTATCTGCATATCCCGATGTATCTACCTGATAAGCCTTTGTTTTTGCAACAAACCAGGCATGATTGTGGTTAGGAGCTGGTGCTGGTTGATCTAGTGTATTTGGCTTAGCCATTCCCAATGCAGCAACGCGAAATATCACATTCCAGTCATAATAATAAAAATCAGGTGTGCTCATTCCAGCTGAAGCAAAATGAGAATCAATAGTTTCTGATGCATGGGAAGCAGGTTTAGGAAATAGAGTCCCAAATAATTTATCTTTAAAAGAGGTAGTGGATGAAATAACAATAAAAGCGATTAAGCCTAAAGCTGCAATAAGTAAGAGAAGATGAGCAGCACCTTTTTGGTTAAATCTGGGCATATTTTAAATATAGTCTGCTTTTAAGTTAAAAGCAATAAATATTACTATCCCCGAGCATTTTGCGTAAAGTGAATAATAAAGGCTAGATCATTCAATTTAGGATTCAGTCTGATCTCGAAATCTAAATTTAGCTGAGTAATAATAGATTTAATAATAAAACCCTCCAGCCCACTGCCAAATTTTAAGTTAGTAGCTTCATTTAAATTTCCATAATAAAGACTGAGTAGTAATTCTTTATCACTTTCCTTAAGTAAGGGAAAATTACCAGAGCAAACTATGTTAATATGGAAAGGGCTAATCTTTGTTAAAGCTACAAAGACTCTAGGAATCTTAACTCCAGAAGAAAGCAGTAAGCTTAAATCAATAACTTTACTTATTAATATTTTTAACCATTTAGCATCAAACGGTACTGAAAAATCAGAAATTGATCCGTCTAAACCATTATCCTCTCCTGTAGATAGATTAAAAGTTAATAGTACATGCAAATTTCTGGCTAACTTTTGTTTTTCTTCAACAACTTGTTTTGCAAGACTTGCTATATCATTCAAGCTTTGCTGCTCTTTAATAGAATGATCCTCTATTTCCTTGGCTAAGGATAAATCTTCTTGCCCTTTTTCCACTAATTCTGCTTCTATATTTAAAATTGGAGAAACAACTGGTTCAAATTGTTTCTTTAGGTGATCAAAGCGCAGCTTAACTGTTTCTTCTGCTCTTTTTAAATCAATATGCTCTTCCTTTAAATCACCAAAGGTTGAACCTTCGGTAATCACAAAACTGAGCTGACTTATCTTTCCTTCACTATCCTTAATTGGTCTAATCTTTATATTAACCTTAAAAGGGGTAACTTTTTTATTTGTATACAGTAAAAAACTATTTAAAATTCTCCCTGCTCCATCTTTTAAGATTGCATCTATTGATAAATCTGGCTTACTTATTTTTTTCCCTTCAGCATCTTTAAGGTTTAATATCTCAAACAAGTCCTTTGATTTAAGTTCATCATCTGTTAAATCTAATATTTTCTTTAAAGCATCATTTACAAAAACAGCTTTTAAATCCTTATCTGTAATTACCACCAAATCATTTAGATTTTCAAAAATTCCTTCATTCATCTTAACTTGTTTGGTTAACATCTTGGATAATTCTTCTTTTATACGATATTTTTTTGAGATAAATTGAGCTAAAGGAATAATTACCAATAAAGATGCTGCCAAAAGCAGTACCTTACCAGGATCATCTTTTAAAAGTTGGAGTTTAAGTGTATTTAATTTAAGATCAATACCGGTAACTAGACAGACTGAAGATAAGAATGCTAAAAATGTAGCATTATCTAAAAGAAAAGAGATACTTAGAGCAAATAAGTGGAAAAGGATAAAAAATGGGCTAAATAATCCTCCCGTTGAAATGATCAAAAGTTGAATAAACAAAGAGGAGAGAAAAAGAATACCAAGCACAACCATCCTTTCTTTGCTCTTTGAAAAATTGGAAAAGTTAGAAAGTCGGCTAAAGACAATAATTAAAATAATAAGCAAAACAGCTGTAATTTGCTGAGATAGAGCTACAGATGGGTGTTTATAGCTTAAAAAAATAATTAGCGCAGAAGAAACTGTGACCGCGATAATACGTAAAACTTTATCTAGCATACAACTATTGTAAGCAGGTAAAGAAGAATTAATCAAATCCCGGCAGCTAGGTATTTTAACACACTATTTGTACTCAAAAATGTGAATACGGATTCTTAATAAGCCTTGCAGCTGTTCAGATATAAGAAGGCCTCATTGAACAACCTAAGTTGTTCTCAGCCAAAAAATCTCAACGACGACCATTAGTATTAGTAAGCTAAACACTTTACAGTGCTTACACTGCTAACCTATCAACCAGGTAGTCTACCTGGGGTCTTAAAGATCTCTCATCTTGAGGTCTGCTTCGTGCTTAGATGCTTTCAGCACTTATCAGGAAATAACGTAGCTACCCTGCGCTGCCACTGTAGTGACAACAGGCACACTAGAGGTTATCTCGTCTCGGTCCTCTCGTCATCTTGTTTGCTCCAATTACTTGGAGGATCAGACTATATCTTTTCCGACGACTCAACGTTTCGGAATTGGCATATAATATGAGTATAAATTCCAGCTTATCTGGTACCTCATATATCAGTCGTTACGGGGACATCAATTTTCAGAAATACTCTGAATAACTCAGTTTGCCTGAGTATCAGAGATTCAGAAAATTTATAGAGATTGCAAGTTAGTATGTAAAGAATTTATCCTTTTTGACAACACCTTATATTTTTCAGCTAAATTTTTAGCATTTAAAAATAATCTAGGTTGTACTATTGCAATGATTCTTAAATGAGTTATTACCTCATCGCTAGAACCTATTGCAATTTTTAGGAATCTTTTGAATTCTTTATCTGAAACTCGTTTAGCAAATCCTTCAGATATATTTGAAGCTATTGATTTACCAGACCGTTTAACTTGAAGTACCAAATCATATTCTGATTTTGGCAACTTCTTTGTTAAGCTATATAAATCTGGTAATAGCTTCAATGACTCTTTGTAAACTTCGAGATCAGAAACATCTTTGATCATTAATTTATATTAACAGATCTTCTGATATTCTGACCTTCTGGCTTACCGAGTCTTTCTGAGTTATTCTGAAAATGAGTCTTCCCACGGTATTACCCATTAACTTTTTGTCTAGGTTTATCATAGAACCGAATTAAACCCAAAGTCAAGGGGCTTCACCGTTATTAGCCAACTTGTCATCCTATATTTCTATAAGAAGTAGCAATTGCTTACTAGAGACAACTCCTCTCAAAGATCAAAACGCTCATACTGGATAGAGTCCGAGCTGTCTTACGACGCTCTGAACCCAGCTCGCGTACCACTTTAACTGGCGAACAGCCAGACCCTTCCCACCGACTTCAGCAGGAGGATGTGATGAGCCGACCATGGTTCTCCCTCTATTACTAGAGGCATAGACTATACCATCATCTCCGATATAAAATCGGAGCGCTCAGCGTGTGATATGAATACTTCATATCTCATCATTCTCAGTCTAGAATGAATCAGTCGTTACGGGGTCACAAGAATTTTGTATGCTAGATTAGGAATTATAAATTTAGAGATTAAAGGAATAAGTTTTGCTGTTTCAGTTTTTCTGAAATACATTCTAAAACCTTTATCTCTATCCTTATAGAAATTAGTTTCGAGAGCAAATTTTTTCAAAAGTGCGCTTTGAAGTAATTTTATTTCTTCTAACTTAAAAGAATAGGTGCTTATATCAATTTTATTCCTACTTAAGCTACCGTCATCCATAATCCAAACAGCCAAAGCTAAATGATCTAAAAGATCAATAATCTGCTTTGGTATAACTTTAACTCCATTTTTGTAAAACATTTTATGAAATAAAGTTAACTTTGGATGGCTGATAGTTCTAAACCACCAAGATTTCTCATAAGGCACGCGTTTTTCATCATACCTAAGACTTATTTTGGGTGGCGTTAAAACCCATTCTTTAAACACTTCGTACTTCCAGAATACATAATCTTTCTGTTTCAGACCTTGTTCTGTTTTAAAATTAGCATTGATAGCATTTTTTGGAACTCTTAATGTCCCATCTCCTAAAATAGAACCAATCAAAACAGAAATTTGAGTTTGATTTAATTTCAAACTTTTCTTGTATTTCTGCAGCGCAAGTGTTTGCATATTAATTCTTGGACTTCCCTCGGTATTGCCCCTTGATTTTAGAATAACCCGAAGGTTTCCCAAAAATCAAGTAGGGTTTCACCGATATGAGCTGAATTTTCCATAGAAGATTGCTCTTCTAGGCGACATACCTACTTCTCTGTAGGTTAATCGAGGTGCCGAACCTTGCCGTCCTTGTGGACTGTAGGGCAAGACTAGCCTGTTATCCCCGGGGTAACTTTTATCCGTTAAGCTCTATCGATCCCACGATCAGATAGAGGATCACTAAGACCTACTTTCGTATCTGCTCGGGCTGTTTCCCTTGCAGTTAAGCACACTTTATACCTTTACGCTTGATGCGCGATTTCCTTACGCGCTAAGTGTACCTTAGTACCCCTCCGTTACGTTTTTGGCAATATTGTTAACTTTTAAATGGAAGTTTGTAATAGAAAAACGGTAATATTTTATCTTTCAACAAAATATTTAGTACTTGCGCACTTTTTGCTGAAATATAAATTTGCAAACCATCTTTCTGCGTTCGAATACTAACTTGTAGATTAAACTTATTTTTTAATATTAAAATAAGCCTTTCTATCTCTGTTCTACTAAAACTTTGAGTATTAAGAATTCTTCCTCTACACTCTTTTGATTTAACAGAACCATCGCCCATAAACCAAACAGCAAAAGCCATTGGGGTTAGGGACTTACTAATACTTTCAGGTATTATTTTTCTACCTGTAGGATAAAACATCTCATGAAAGTGCTTAAAATCTGGATGAGTTAGCGTATTAAACACTACCTCAATATGATTTTTATCATTCCTGTTAGCTTGTTTTACTCTAGGTGGAGTTTGTACGAAGTTTTTAAATACCTCATACAACCATTCAACAAATTCATGTTGACTTCCTCCCTGACTTACTTTTAGTCTGGCACCAGAAGAGTTTTTGGCTCTTTCTAAACAACCATCTCCTAAAAGTAACCCTATTAGAACTTCTTTCTGAAATTCTGAAAGTACTAAATTTCTCTTTAGTATTCTTGGACGCATTTTTTAACTTCCCGTAAAAGTTCTAGGTCATTTCTGCCTAGATCCCTACATCGCTGCAGGGTTCAGACTATCTCACGATCCAAATTTATATTGGATCTCAACATATAGTCGTTGAGGATCCCATGTACCAAACGGTACTGGTTTCCTGCTGATTGTCTGCACCTAACACATTTTCAGTACTACTTTCACATTACCCGAAGGTAAGACGAATGTCAATACTAGTGTAGGATACTCAGATGTTCCAGCATATAGTTAATTTTATTTATATCGCGGTCATCACTGCGAATTACTTCGCAATGCCCCCAAAAATTCGAGGGGACCGCCCCAGTCAAACTGCCCGCCAGACCTTGTCCCAAACCCTGTTTTTATAAGGGTGATGGTGAGACCTAAAATTTTAAAAGAGAGGTGTTTCATTGTCGCCGAAGCTCCCTCCTGCACTACACAATCAAAACTTTAAATCAGGGTCAAGCTACAGTAAAGCTCCACGGGGTCTTTTTGTCCAAGTATGAGAAGGCCGCATCTTCACAGCCACTGCAATTTCGCCGGGTCTACCCTCAAGACAGTCGCTAAGTCGTTCAACCTTTCGTGCGGGTCTGAACTCACCAGACAAGGAACTTCGCTCAATTCCTCTTCTTTGTGTTATTACGTAGCCGAGTTATTGCTACCTCTTACTGTCGCCAGCAAGTTCGGACTATATCTTACATAGATTAAAACTTAAATTAATCATGTTCCGACGTATAGTCTCTGAGGGTTCTTCCAGAATATCCGATCTATCTGATTTCTCCGATATTTCTGATTTTTCTGAAGTTCTTCCCTGCTGATTGTCCGCAGTGAATAGATTGTTAGTCCAAAGGACTACTATCACATGCTCGGATTTTCCAGCATATAGTCGAATTAAAAAACAACATCCTCCCAAATAAATTTGGGATTTACACTTTCTAAGGCGGCGAATTCCACCATAGAACAGTTCACATTTGTTACTCGTAAAATTACGAGGCTTGGATATTTCTACCAAGCTCTTACCGTCGCCGGCAAGGTCGGACTATATCATTTCCCTTTAGGGAATAGAGCGTATAGTCTCTGAGGATTCGATCGAAATTTCGATCATCTTTCCTGCTGATTGACTCCACTGAACAGATTTTCACTTTACTTGTCATCCTGAGTGAAACGAAGGATCTCTAGATTAATTCTAGACACCTCAATCCTTGCATTCGCAAGAGATTCTTCACTACGTTCAGAATGACAGTTATGAGTACTGTCAGATTCTTGAGTTATTCCAGCAAATAGCTCCGTTTTACAACTACAAAATTTATAGTTACTGCTGCCGTTCACCAGATCTTAGACCCTTTCCTCACCAAAATCTTGCGATATTAGGTCAAAAAGAATTTTAAATTACTGGCACTGGGCAGGTGTCAGCCCCTATACATCATCTTTCGATTTAGCAGGGACCTGTGTTTTTGTTAAACAGTCGCTCAGCGTCTTTTGTTGTAACCCCGTATTTCTACGGGGCAGGACATCTCCAATAAGTTACGTCCAGCTTTCGTTGCAGAGTTCCTTAAGGATAGTTCTCCCGATTGCCTTTGTATACTCAACTCGCCCACCTGTGTCGGTTTACGGTACGGCTAAAATTGTTCTCCTTCACGGGTCTTTTCTTGAAAACAGAAAAATATCGACTTTAAACATTCGTAGCTCAATTTTGCAATTCATGAATTTTTAACGTTCATGAACTGATCCAAATAAAAATTTGGATTGGGAGCGGATTTGTCTACCCCCACTACTTTACTACTTAGACCCGCCATTGGCGGATTCGACTTTTCCTACTTTGTCCACCCTTGAAGTCTTTATCAGAACAATCAAATACAGGAATTTTAACCTGTTGTCCATCGGCTACGCCTATTGGCCTGACCTTAGGACCGATTAACTCCACGTCGATTAACGTTGCGTGGAAAACCTTGGGCATTCGGCAACTATGTTTTTCACATAGATACGCTACTCATACCGGCATTCTCACTTCTAATTACTCCATCCCACCTTACGATGAAACTTCATTGCGATTAGAACGCTCCTCTACCACACTCGCGCACAGCACGAGAAACTCCAAATTCAAAGACACAAGCATTCCAAACAAATTTTAATATTTAAAATTAAAAAATAAATATTGTTTGTATCTTGTTTCTTGGTTATTGAAATTTCTTGTGCCATGCACAAGTATCCAAAGCTTCGGTAGCAAGTTTAGCCCCGATTCATTGTCGGCGCCATACTCCGTGACTAGACCAGCGAGCTGTTACGCTATCTTTAAAAGATGGCTGCTTCTAAGCCAACTTCCTGGCTGTCTAAGGAGTGTGACTTCCTTTAACACTTAACTTGCATTTAGGGACCTTAGCTGTTGATCTGGGATGTTTCCCTTAGGCCCGCTCCGCTTAGCCGGATCGGACTGACTCTGAAAGTAATCACATAGTATTCGGAGTTTGATTGGACTTATGCTCTTGCGAGCACAAAATCCATCCAGTGCTCTACCCCTATGTTTAAGCCTTTCAGGCTATACCTAAATATATTTCGAGGAGAACCAGCTATCTCCGAGTTCGTTAGGCATATCACCTCTAACCACATGTCATCCCAAGTTATTGATACAACAACGGGTTCGGGCCTCCAGTCACCGTTAGGCAACCTTCACCCTGCACATGGATAGCTCACTCGGTTTCGGGTCTATCGCGCACTCCTGATCGGGCTATTAACCCTCGCTTTCACTACGCCTCCTCAGCCTTTGGCTGATTAAACTTGGAGTACACGGTAACTCACCGGTTCATTCTTCAATAGGCACGCGGTTATTCGAGGCTAGACGCTAGAAACTAGATGTTAGATTAAAGAAGCTAGAAAATAGAAACTAGAAATTATCCAGCTTCTATCCTCCAACTTCAAAACCTAACTTCTAGCATCCAATGTCTAGCCTCAAACTCCCACTGCTTGTCAGCATACGGTTTCAGGTACTATTTCACTGAGCGTTTCGCTCTTCTTTTCACCTTTCCCTCGCGGTACTAGTTCACTATCGGTCCGAAAGTATATTTAGCCTTAACAAGTGGTCTTGCTAGATTCGCCCAGGATTTCACGTGTCCTGGGTTACTTGGGAATCCACTACCGCCAACGTAAGTTTCGAGTACGGGGCTATCACCCTCTTTGGCAAACCTTTCCAGGTTTTTCTTCTACCGTGTTGGATCAGATATTGTGGTCCCGCAACCCCCACTCACGCTCCGCGTGAGAAGTTCCAATTACCAATAACCAAGCAACAAACAAAACCAAAATTAAAAATATTAAAATTTTAAAAATGGGTTATTAAATTAAATATTGTTTGGATACTTGTTACTTGTATCTTGAAATTTCTCGTGCGAAGCACGAGCAGGTTTGGGCTCCTCCCTTTTCGCTCGCCGCTACTGGGGGAATAAACTATTGTTCTCTTTTCCTGCGCTTAATTAGATGTTTCAGTTCAGCGCGTACCCTTCTTTTACCTATGTATTCAGTAAAAAATATCCCATAAAGGGATGAGTTAACTCATTCGGAAATCTTTGGATCAAAGCTTCTTAGCAGCTCCCCAAAGCTTATCGCAACTATGTACGTCCTTCGTAGGTACTTTCGACCAAGGCATCCGCCGCATGCATTATTGTTGAGTATTTTTTGGCTTTCATTGCTTTCCCAATTGTTTATAAAGACAACTGGAAAAAGCTATTTAATTTGGCCTTCATACATTTTGTTAGGGTTAAGGGTTAACCGTTAGAGGGAAAGTAATTTCTTACACTTCACCCTTTACGCTTTCCGCTTTTCCCTAACTATTTATCCGTATTCACATTTCAAAGTACAAATACTAGGATTTGCAATTTTGCGATAGCTCCGGAATACGCCGGTTAACTATCTACTATCCTTTGCTCTTCTACCTAGATTAAGTTACTTAAGAAATTTAAGAATCACTTAAGTTACTTAATCTAAATACAAAAGTTTACCTCTTCGAGTCTGAACGACCTCAGAGTCGAAGACCTAAGGCAACTTAGTTCCCGAAGGGTGGTGGACCCGAGAGGAATCGAACCTCCTACATCTTCATTGCAAATGAAGCGTTCTACCAGTGAACTACGGGCCCTTTTCGCTCACTCTCAAAGTCAAAAATTAAAATGCAAAATTCAAAAGTGCAATTTAAAATTCAAAAGTACTTAAACTTTTTAACCTTTGACTTTTAAATTTTTACTTTTTATTGAGGGATACAACGCTAAGAGCTTAAAGTCTTCCGCACAGGAAGATTCCTTAGCGGTAAAGATTAAGATGTAGGTGTGTTGCTTCTCATCAGTTGCGAATTAATCACCGTTTTGAAGTTTACCAAAAATAGAGTGTCTTTGTCAACGATATAATAAAAAGTCTCATATTGACAACTTATCCCCTTTTCCCACAAGATAGAAATAATGTCATCTGCTGAAGGTAGAGTTACATCTTTGCACTTTGTACAAGAACTCAATCAACAAGGCGATAGTCCTGCTTCATATTCTTCAACTCCTGTAGAGCTCTTCCGGATGAGTCCCCAGGGAATTTTCTCACCAGATGGAACATTAGGACACGGTGCCGGGCTTATGGAACCTTTAAGAGTTAACGGAGTATCAATCAGACGTACTCGGCAATGGATAGCCGCATCATCAAAAGATAGAATAGAAACAGATACTAATAACCCTGTCGCCGGACAGGAAAAAATCAATTTATGGTTAGAGGGACTAGATTTTACTCAATTAAGGAGGGGTGACCGGTTAGTTTTCCCTATACATGAAAGCATAGCCAATTCTCCTGAACCTGGGAAAGGACCGGCAATATTAAGCATTGAGGAGCTTTTATCACTGGATGTTGGCTCCCATAAAATTTGGGCTATTGCCGGAGTGGTTCATCAAACCGGTAATATTGTGCCTGGTAATACTGTGAGCGTGGAACTATCACCGAAATGGGAACAACTAACATAAGTTGAAAAAGTATATACATCATGTCAATCCTTTGACATGCTCAGGATTGACCCTGAGTGAAACCGAATGGGTCAATACTTTTTCTCTAATTAGTTGTAAATTGCTTGTCTTTGGCCAATAGCATGAACCCAAATGATTTTATTTATATGATCAATTTTATAAACAATTCTTATGGGAGGAATTTTTATTCTACAGAAGCCTTGATATTTACCAAGCATTTTCTCGCCTAAAAATAGATTTTTACTAAGCTCCCCTATTGAATAGTAGATTTTAGTTAAAAACCTTTTGTCAATTCTTTTTAGATCTTTTTTTGACTGATTTAACAGTCTTACTTGATACATCTATTCCTAATTCTTTTTTGACATCTTCCCAGGAAACCCATCTTCCAGCTTCCATATCTTTCTCGCCTTGTCTGATAGCATTCATTAACCCAGGATCAGACATCACATCTAAAGTAGCTTCAAGAGAATCTAAGTCATCTTGACTGATTAATACCACTTTTGACTCTCCCTTTTTAGTAATGCCTATCCTCTTACCAGATAAGGCAACTTGATCGATTAAGTCATATAGATTTGTTCTGGCTGTAGTTGCAGAAATTGTAGTCATAACATATGTAGCGTACGCTTTTCCGTACGCTTTGTCAATGTGTTATTTTGTTTATTTGGCTGTAGTATGAGGATTTGGACTACCCCAGCTTGCTTGTTCTATTCCACTAGAAATCTGTTTAAACCTGGCTACTCCCACTTCCATCCCTACTAGGGTAGCCTCTCCTTCTTCTACCTCAAAAGAATCTGGATCTTCTGTTCTTTGTTGATCAACTTCCCTCCTCTCTTGTTGCAGGTGATGATCCAAAGCCTTAAAACCAGTTGGGTCTTCAATCAATAAAAGTTTCAAAAACCTTCTTTCTTTAAATATCTCTTCTTGCTGTTCCTTAGTTAAAGGTGTGGCCGCCCTTCTCTCCCCTGAAGGAGTAATTAACATAGGTGAGGAATAAATAGGTTCGATTGCAGAAGGATCAACTGGCATACCTGTCCTTTTTGCATCATCCAAGGCCTCTGCTAAATCCTGCATTTTTTCCTCTCGTGTTTTACCCGAAGTTAAGGCTGATAAAGCTTCAGGAGATTGCTTAAAAATAGTATCTATCTGGCCTAACCAATCACCAACTGAATCAAATCCTACTGATGCAGTAAGTGCACCGTCAACCTCATCTACCTCTGGATCATCATCATATCTTTTTGAGAATTCTGCCTGTTCTCTACGAAATTGTTCTATAGCAGCCAAAAGTGTTGGCTTTTTTTCTCTTTGACAAATATCAGCCCATTCTGCAAATTCTATCTCCTGATTAAGATTTTTACTTATTTGAACTACCCATTCTCTTAATAGATCTTGAGGTTGTTGTTCTGATTCTGGAGAACTACCTGTTGTCATGATAATTACTTACCTATGTTCACTACCTGTTCCACTAACCTGCAGGAATACCCATATTCATTATCATACCAGGCAAAGATTTTAACCATATCCCCATCTACGACTTGGGTTAAACCTAAATCCACTATGGCTGATTCTGATCGGCCTACAATATCAGATGAAACAATCGGCTCATTGGTAACTGCTAAAATACCCTTTAAACGCTCAGTCTTTGAAGCCTCTTCCAATGCTTGATTCACCTCTTCCACTGTAACTTTTTTCTTAAGTAAAAAAGTAAAGTCTGAAATAGACCCAACAGCCACCGGTACTCTGATAGCTACCCCGTCAAATAAGCCTTTTAAAGCTGGAATTGTTTCAGTCGTAGCTTTAGCTGCACCGGTTGAGGTGGGAACGATATTGGCCGCAGCTGCTCTGGCTCGCCTTAAATCTTTGTGCGGTCCATCCTGCAAGTTTTGATCTGCAGTATATGCATGGATCGTAGTCATCATGGCCTTGGCAATGCCGAATTTCTGGTTTATAACCTCTGCCACCGGAGCTATACAGTTGGTAGTACAAGAGGCATTGTTGATTATCTCTTCACCGCCGTATTTATCACCGTTAACCCCCAAAACTAAAGTTGGTACATCCCCGCCCCCGCCTTGACCGCCCTCAGGCGAGGCAGGTTTGGCTGGAGCAGACAATACCACTTTTTTAGCTCCGGCTTTAATATGAGAGCTCATTCCGGCTTTATCTGTAAACCTGCCGGTTGATTCAATAACTACATCCACACTTAAATCTTTCCAGGGCAAAAGGCTGGGATCTTTTTGTGCCAAAACTTCATATTTTTCCCCATCCACAATAATATTTGTCTCATCGTTTGATACATTATGATCCCATATGCCATAGTTTGAATCATACTTTAAAAGATGAGCCAGAGTTTTGGCATCTGTTAAATCATTAATCGCGACAATTTCTACCTGATCGGAGAATTTTTCTAAAGCAATCTTAAAAGAAGTCCTGCCTATTCTGCCAAAGCCGTTAATGGCTACTTTCAACATGATAACTACACTACATTATTTTTTAAGGAAAGGTCAAGATACTAATTAGCCTTTAATCAGACCATTCTTAACCAGCAGGTTTAGGATCAAAGAAAAGTCAAAGGTATTGATTACACCGTCCCCATTCATGTCTATACCTTTTCTAAATCCGGTTGTTTTATTAAAATCGGCCAGTAGTATAGAGAGGTCAATAAAGTTTACTTTACTGTCGTTATTTCCATCACCGCTACCCAAAGGAGCAGCACTAACTGTTACTGTTGCTTTAACAATATTATTAGATTCATCCGTCTCGTCAATCTTAGAGTCAGCATCAGCTGTAGCTGTATACTGATATTCACCAGGAGAAACCAGATCCTGAAGGTTAACAATCTGATTTTCTCCCGGCAGTAAGCTATTAATACCTACTCTCCATGCTGGTTTGTTTCCAGGAGCAACATCTACTTGTAATACGGAAGCTCCAGCGGCAGTAGTTCCAACATTCTTAATTGTAGCTACAATTTTAACAACATTAGATGAAGTACTGACCCCTACACCAACAGATGTTGCAAGAGTAACAACTAGGTCAGGTTTGTTTGGGGTAGAGACAGGGGTAGGTGTTGGCGATATAGTTGGCTGAGGAGTTCCCCCTGTTCCAAGAGCAATGGTTAAGCTATCTTTACTTGTTAGAATATCGATATTATCTGCGTTAGCATAAATAGCTGAATCATTTGCGAAGCTAAGGGTAGCAGTACCGACCTTTAAGGCTTTAAG
>CALRFD010000010.1 GCA_943356485.1 Patescibacteria group bacterium | reverse complement strand
AATTTTTTATATCGATCAACGCAAATTCATTCCCAAACCTAATTAACTCTGCACTAACTCCCTCTTTTGGAAAAATAAGGGGGTTTAAGAAACCTTCGTTATGGTATAACTCTAAGGCTCTTGCTATTTCAAGAGCTTCCTGCCTTTGCCTTTGATCACCATATTCATTAATTTCCAGTAATGAATGAAAAACCGAATGACCTGCTAAAGCCTGAAGTTGAGCTGTGGTATTAAAAAAAGCTGAATTACTATAATGCATCCCTACTTCTTCTAACACATTTTTTAAGACTACCTGAAACATTGCTGCCCTACGCATTTTATTTAGTGCCTGAGAAACTAGCTGTTCTCTTGGAATTAAGGACTGATATTCGGTGCTCATTTTTTCACTTTGTGATAAACATAAAATCCCAGTGTCCCTACAATCATTACTACGATTATAGCATCTAATTTATGAAAATATGGTCCAATTGAGTGCCAATTTTGACCTAGGGTAAATCCAATCCAGGCTAAAAAGTACGACCAGATTAAAGATCCAAGAAAAGTTAAAGCAATAAACCTGCCCAAAGGAAGTTTGGCAAATCCACAAGGCAAGGAAATAACCGTCCTGACCCCTGGAACAACTCTTGAGCCTAAAACAACCAGATCTTTAAACCTGTGCAATAATTTTTCAGTTTCATCTAATTCTTTTTCAGAAATTAAGATCCATTTACCAAATTTTCTAACCAATCTTCTAACCAATCTTTCATGCCCGTAGTAACCAATAGCATAAGCAATTAAGGAGCCTATCACATTTCCAATCGCTCCGGATAAAGCCACCAAATTTAAGTCAAAGACTCCATTGGATGCTAAAAATCCGGAAAAAGGCATAATCACCTCTGAGGGCAAAGGGATTAAGGCAGATTCTATAGCCATTGTTATTACCACCCCCGGATAGCCAAGAGTTGATATTACACTAATAATCCAGGATGCTATATGCTCTAACATGTTATACTTTCGATTATGCTTTATATAATAGCAACACCGATTGGTAATTTAAAAGATATCACTTTAAGATCCCTTGAGGCTCTACAGGATGCAGATGCAATTATTTGTGAAGATACCAGAAGAACCGGACTACTGCTAAATCATTACAACATTAAGAAACCTTTAACCGCTTTAAACGATTACAATGAGTTTAAGACTTTTCCACAGATTATTGAAAGGTTAAAATCCGGAGAAAATCTATGTCTGGTTTCTGATGCCGGCACGCCTTTAATTTCTGATCCGGGATATAAGTTAGTAAGAGAGTGCCTAGCCCAAGGGATTTTAGTTGATTCATTGCCCGGCTCTTCATCTGTGATTACTGCACTAACGCTTTCCGGCCTTCCGCCTGATAAATTTTTCTTTCTAGGTTACCCCCCGGAAAAACCAGGTCAGAGACTAAAGTTTTTTCACTACATTCTCGACAGAGAAGATAATGAATCGTTAAAGGCTACATATATAATGTTTGTTTCACCTCACAAATTGCTCAGGATTTTAGAGGGTATGAAGGAGGTTTTTGGAGACATAAAAATAACTCTGGCTCATGAACTCACCAAAATCCACCAAAGCGTAGAGAGTGAAGGAATTAGTAAATGGCTGGAAAAGCTAAAAAGCCCTAAAGGGGAGTATGTCCTTCTCTTTCATCTTTAGCCTCGCAAGTCTTCGACCCTGAGGACTTCGACGGTGAGCTTCTCAGTTGAATCGCTCAGACCCGAAGGGGCGAGGCCTTGTGTGCCTAGGCTGATCTTCCTAAGATAATTCTTTTTTCTGTTTGATAAAGCAAATCTTTGGCTGAGGGGGCTTCATATTTTTCAGCTACAACCCCATAAACTCCTTTTTCTACAAGAAAGTCTAAAACCTGAGGATGCAAGGTTAGACTACCGTATGCTAAAAATCTAACCTTTGATTTATGTAACAATTTTAAGCCATCATCTAAAAATTTAAGCAATCCTGTTACTTCTTTTTTGTAGAAGGTCATCTCATCACAGGTTTTATCAAAACCATTTAAGAAGGAGATTAGTTCATCTAAATTTAAAACCACCCCATCTACTCCTGCTATTAAATAATCTTCTAAATTAATTATATTCTCGGGAATACAAACTTCCATCCAAATTTGCAGAGAATTCTTTCTCATTAATTTTTTAGTGGCCAACTCCCGTTTTAGTTGTAATAATTCCTGCACTCCTCTGATAAAGGGAATAACAATATGTATATTAGTTAAGCCTTTTTTATGACGGGCAAAAGACAGCGCATCTGTAACTGGATCAAACAAACTCTTTTGATGAAGAAGTCTCAAAGCTCCTCTCACTTTTCCCATACCCTGCCGACCATCAGACATTCCTTCGCTAACATCTGCCAGTTTTAAAAATACCGGTGAGTCTGGGAAAGTTTTAGCTGATTCGACAATTTTAAAAACCAGATCTTCAAAAGAATCAGTCGGGTTATTAAGGTCAAATATTTTTTCAGAGCAGATATAAATTCCATCTATATTTTTATCAATAATCAAGGATGAGGATAAATCCAGAAAAACCTTTACAGCGCTATTCATTTTATCATTGCGAGGAACCTGTGACAAAGCAATCCTGGTAGGAGATTGACTCTCTCCTATGGTGCTCGTAATGATGGGATCTGGAGTATATGGTTTTATTCCTACCAGTTTTACTCCCCCATCCAGAATCCATTCATAATCATGCGGGATAAATAGTTTTTTATTAGCCAATTTAACCAGGTCAAATATCTTTTTTTGATCATTTGGGTGCAGCTTACCCTTTTTTATATTTATGATAACGTCATCCTGCAAGAAGTCAAAAAAGGCGTTACCTGCTGCGTCAATTTTTTTGATAAAAATAACTACTTGTGCATCCAGGTTTTGAGTTATACCCGGGTAAAATCCATCTTTCCATAACCTTTTCTTAATCTCATCAAGCCAGATTGCTATCAGGACTTGCCATACCTGCTTTGCAGAGCTTTTCACTTCATCGTTTAAAAAAAAGTATTTAACTCCTTTAGTTTCCTTTTGCAGCTGCAAAGGTATTGGTATAGATGCTAACTCTTTTTTTACCAGAGTTAAACTTTGCTCAATTATTTCCTTAGCCCCGAAATCATAATGCTCAAGAACAGTCTTTAATTTAAACTCAGGTGCAGTGATTACAACCCCGGGCGCAACCGGAAATCCCATCCTGGCTAGCTTTGCCAAATTTATATTTAAACTACCAAAGATTAATCCATCCTCGTCTGTTAATAATTTTATTGGCAGAATTTCAATCATTTTATTGCGGGGATATCTTAATATTGTCACCTGTCTTAATCCCCAGTTTTTGTACTACTCCGGCATTCACTTCCAAAACCTTATTTATGAGCTCTTTTGAGGTATAGATAGGCAGATCCTTATCTGTTTGATTTTTTACAGGTGCAGGTATATTTTGCAAAATATCTACTACTTTATCGTCCTTTATCCACACAAAATCAAGCGGAAACTTTAAGCCTTTCATCCAGAAATTATATTTATCCAGCCGGTCAAAAATAAATAGCATACCCTGATCCAAAGCTAGGGACTCCCTGTTACCTAAACCTTTATTACGTTTAGAAGGCGTATCCGCAATCTCAACTGTTAAAACAGCCCCATTAACTTCCAGCTTAAAAATCTGAGGCTTAGCCGGTAAAAAGGGAATTTCAATACTCGGGGACTTACCTGTTGGGTTAAAAAAAATTAATGAGCCGCCAATTAATAAAAGCAAAGCAATAATCTGAACACTAAACTTTTTCATACTAATTTAAAGGTATCATGAGATCTCCATCTTTAACAAGTATCATGAAGAGGTCTCTAACATTTTCCCCAAAGACCCCGCCTGCCTTCCCTTGCCTGTTTTTCCGCTGCTTTAAACTGTTCGTCAAATTTGGTATCCGGAGGGTAAGTATAGACCTTGGCAAACCCTTCCCTAACTAAATAATCATTAACAAAAAGTGTTGACCCATTCTCCAGCGGTAAATAAATATAACGCAGTAATCTTTTATATTTATCAGTTTCTGAAATATCTTTTTGCAGGATAACTACTTTTCCGGTTAATAAACCTTTGGTTTCATTGGAAGCCTCTTTTCCAAAACAACCCACCGGACGCTTTGGGTCAACAGTTTCCGGGGTATCTATACCTACAAGCCGGACTACTCTGCCGTCTTCCAAGTCAATTGTATCCCCATCAACTACTTTACCTACTACAGCCTTTTCACCCATCACCCCCTGAGTAGCAGCTTGAACATCATTATCCTTAACTTTGCTTAAGTTAGTAACTTCTGCCCCCGGGTAAGGACTGGGGGAGATAAAAGAAGGGCTGGAGGGAGATTTTAAACCAAACCACAAAAAAACAAGGCCGGTTATTATAATTGAAATATTTAACAGTAGAAAAAATTTTGTATTTCTAGTCATCTTGTTGAGGTGCGTCCTCAACGAAGGACGCACCTGGTAATCGCTTATCAGTCGGTAAATACCTGAGTGAACATCCTTCCATAAACTCCACCATCTATCACCCCAATACCAATTTTTTTATAATCTGTGGATAGAATATTTTCCCTATGTCCTTTTGAATTCATTAAGCCTTTATGAGCAAGATCTAAAGTCGGAGCAAAAGCTAAATTTTCACCTATGACTAAAAAATCTATATTTATTTTAGCCGCTCTATCGGCAACAGACTCACCTTCCGGAGAGTAATGAGAAAAGTATCCTCTTTTAAACATCTCTTCACTATGCGCTCTGGCCACAGTCTGCAATTTTTCATCTGAAACCAAAACCTGTATTCCGAGGTGTCTCCGTTCTTCATTAACCAGATCAACCATATTTTTTTCTGATTCCCGGTCAACCCTAAACTCGCTCGTTTGAAAGCCCAAATCAATCTTTTCATCAGCTTTCGGTTTTATCGTTAAAAAGCTCAGGCTATCATTACCCGCTTCTCCAAAGACTTTTTTAACCGGAGCTTCTATTCCATATGAGTACTTTAAAATCCTGCTGCCTATTTTAGAATTTAATACTGCCTTTTTCATATTCGGTTGTATCGGGAAGGTAGATATTAAAACAAGTGAAAGGGCAATAAATATTAACCCCCTAAGGAAAGCGGGAATAAAAGAATATTTTTCAAATCCCCAGATCTTTAATTTAGAAAGCCTGGGGATTATTAATTTTGCCAACAGGTAAAAAATTGCTTCGGATAAAAACCAGGTTATCATAAACCCTAAAACTAGCGATAATCCATGAGAAATTTTAAATTGCGTCTGGAGAAATTTAGCCGGCAAATTATATAAGGTAAATGAAAAAATAAAGGCGAGTAAAAAACTTAAAAAATCCAGGAGTTCTAAAATAAACGGCCGCCCTATGCCCTCGAGCGAAAAAAATATCAGAGATAAAATGACTATTAAATCTACCCAATTCATACTTCAATTTTACTGGCTCTTAGCGCATTTATTATTACAACAACATCTATCATCTCCTGCAGACCTGCTCCAATCACAGGAGGAACTAGACCAACAAAAGCAAAAATCATACCCAATATACTTAAAGCTATACCCCCAATAATAGATTGCTTGGCAATTTTAATGGTTTGGTTAGCAATTTTATATGAAACAGGAATGGAGCTAAACTGACCTCCTAGGAAAACAATATCCGCTGCTTCTGATGCTGCAGTTTGCTCCTCGTTACTAAAAACTATCCCGACATCAGAGGCTGCCAGAGCCGGCGCATCATTAATCCCATCACCCACCATAGCAATAATCTTACCCTCAGACTTTAGCCTATTTACTTCAGCCAGTTTTTGCTCCGGATTTAGCTCTGCTTTTACCTCTACTTCCTGGCCTAATATTTGCACTAACTTTTCACCTGCTTCTTTTTTATCTCCGGTTAAGATCAAAAGCTGCATACCCAATTTCTTAAAAAAACCAATCACTTCTTTTGAATCTTTTTTTATTTCATCTTCAAACTCAAAAATAGCCAGGGTCTCACCTTTTAAGCTCAACTTAATGGCCATTCCCTGCTCTTTAAGTTTTGACAGCAGATATTTTTTACCCTCTACCTCACCGGAAATACCCATTCCTATTGTTTCCTCAATATTCTTAGCATGGGTGATTCGGGCTCCTTTAAATCTGGCAAAAGAAACAACTGCTTTGGCTAAAGGATGCAGCGAACTGCGCTCGATCGACTCGGCAATCCCTAATACTTCTTTTTCACTAATCGTTGATAAAACTCTTACCCGGATTAGCTTTGGCTTACCTATTGTAATCGTTCCTGTTTTATCAAAAAGCAGTACCGACACCCGGGACAAAGCCTCTAAACTTGCTAGCCTTTTAATAATAATCCTTTTTTTGGCTGCAGAATTTACGCCACCCAGTAAAGCAATCGGTGTGGCGATAATTAAAGGACAAGGTGTAGCGATTGCTAAAACCGCTAAAGTTCTCATTAAGTCAAAATGGGAATAAAAATAAGAACCAACAGCAATGGCTAAAGTTATAAGGGTAAAATAAGTACTGTACCTGTCAGCCAGCCTGACCATAGGAGACTTTTCTTCCTGGGCGCTTTTTATTAGTTCAATAATTTTATTGTAGGTAGAATTCTCCTCTGATTTGGTTATTTTTAAAGCGATCGGGTTACCCATATTAATGGTTCCGGAGAAAACCTGATCGCCCGAAACCTTTTCTACAAATTGCGCCTCACCTGTTAGAGAAGCCTCATCTAAAATTCCCCCCGGAGAAAGTAATACTCCATCCAAAGCTATTACTTCTCCTTTTTTAATAAAAATTTCCTGGCCAACCCTTGCATCCCTTAACCTGATCTCTTCCCCCGGATGATCCTTATTCCAAAGGGTAAGCTTACCCGGAATCCTCTCCACCAGACCTGTTAAAGTTTTTTTAGCCTGATTGGTTGCATAGTCTTCTAAATTCCTACCGCTGGCAATCATTAAAGACAGTATTAAAGCAACCAAATATTGCCCTGTAACTAAAGAGAGAATAATCGCCAGAATTGCAATGTAATCCAGGGCAAATTGTTTTTTTAAAAGAGAAGTTATAGTTTCACTAAATAACTTATAGCTACCAAAAATAGAGACAATCCAGGCAGATATTGCAGCAAGCCATACCTCCTTAGATAAATTTAAAAACAAAAAAACAACAATACCTAATAAAATAATTACGGGTATTTTAAATTCTTTGATGATTGAAAACAATTTTTGATAAGACCTCATTGATATATTGTAGCATTACAGAAACCTGGTTATTAAAATAATTATTAAATCCAAAGCCAGCGGCACTAAAAGAAAGATGCTGCTCTGCTTAAAAAAATATATCTGCGGCTGGTAATTAAACGACTGAAAAAATTCTAATAAGTGCTGATATATTGGCTGGTTTAAAAAATATATTCCTGCAAAAATCAGTATGCTTACTGTTAATATTGCGACTATGAATCCAATTACACCTTCCAGATCTTTTTTTGAAGAAAACATGCTGTTGCCAATCTCAAAAACTAAAAATAAACATAAAACCATCTGCCACCAGACAAAATTATTACCTGATTGTAAAAAATATAGTATACCGAGTATGGAAGACACCCCAACTAAAACAGGAGCCACACCAACAATCATCATCCGTAAAGGATCGCTTTTGCCAACTTCCACGCTTCCCAACTTTATCGAGTTACCTTCAACCTGAGGTAAGACAGACAACTCGCCTACTGGTATCAGTAAAATTCCGGCAATTAAAAGGTGTGACAGTTCATGAATGATGGTTCCGGGTAAAAACAAAACCGCGAGAAAGTTGACAACTGCACTATGACTTCCAGTTATTTTATAAATCAACCTGGAGACAGAGTTTACTAATCTTTTTGAGAGGAAGAAAAGAAAGATTATCTCGAAAAGGAAAATAAAGAGATAGATCATAGAACCATGATAACAAAATTAAGGAAGAAAATTATACCTTAACCTATTATCTCTTTAAAATAATCCTGCGAGACCTGGTTACCCCAGATCCTATAGAGATGATAAAAGGCGCTATAAACCGAAACTGAGGGAAGATGAGATACATTAACTAAAAGATTGAGAGCATTTGCTAAATTTGGATTTTCTTTCTTAGCTCTATCCAGATGACTCTCCATTTCTTGAGATGCCAAATTAGATAAATTAACATCCTCTTTGATCCTTAGTTCTGAATCACGGTGACTTTTCATCAAAATTTGTATCGCCGCATCTGAAACTTTCGGCACTTTTAGCCCCCTAAGATTATACTCTTCAATCACCGCTCTACTGGTTAATAAGGCGCTGATTAATCCTCCCGGACCCAAAACCTGGGCAAAGGAAACGGAAAAATCGAATAAATCCATACTTTGATCCTTAACCTGATCCGAGGACTCTTTAATAAATAACTCAGGGGCGATAGCTATATCAAGTAGCATCCTGCTGGTGATAGCCTTTCTTACACAAACCAGTGCAGGTTTAGTCGCATCTGGCTTTAGGCCAAGATCGATCCCAGACTGCAAAGGTAAGCTAGACTCAACTTGTCTTTCATAAAGCAAAAAAGAGCGTAAACCCCGACGGTAGCTTTCCTCCAAAACCTTTGCATCAGTCCCATCAGCTTGACCTGCTTCAAAAAGTTCCATAAAAGCTTTAGCAATTGAAGGACTATAATCTGCTACTATTTTTAACAGATCACTGTCCGAGGGCAGATGAGACTTAGCTACATCTTCCATAGTTTGCGCTGCAACTCTAATTTCGGAAGAACCATTATCAAGGCGATTAAAACAAGCAGGTATAAAAAGGCCTAATCTCAAAGCTGCCATCGCATCATATGGCCCGTATTTATGTGAAATCCCCAGTCCGCTGATAATCCGGTTAAGCGCCAGAGCCGGACTTCTTTGAATTAAATCAAAACCAGCCTCCCTCACAAATCCACGCTGAGTTACCATCGCATCTTTATATACTCCATCGACTATAGCTGAGGGCATTTCCGGTAATTTGCTCATAATTTAGTAACTAATACTAACAGTATCAAACTATATTGTCAAAAAAGTCTTGAGTAGGATTATTCTGCCCTGATATAATATAACCCTATTATGGATAAATTGCTTTTTCTAGACACTGAAACAACCGGAAACGATTTATTAAAAGATTTTCTATTTCAAGTCTGCTACAGCGCGGGGAATAAAATTTACTGCGAATTCTTTAAGCCACCCGTACCAATTTCTATCAAGGCTCAAAGTATTACCCATATTACCAACTCTGAAGTTGAAGATAAAAAACCATTTAAAGATTCAAAGATGCAAAAGGAGCTGCAGGAACTTCTAAAAACAAATATCTTAGTTGCCCATAATGCTTCTTTTGATATCTGTATGCTGACTAAGGAAGGTGTTGAGATTCCAAAATTTATCTGCACGCTTAAGCTTGCCCGATTTTTAGATGAAGATCTAAAAATACCGGAATATAATTTGCAATATCTGCGCTACTTTTTAGAGCTAAACATCAAGGCTGACGCCCATGATGCAAAAAGCGATGTTTTAGTACTGCAGGCTTTATTTAAAAATCAGTATGAAAAAATGCTTAAGGTATATAAGCAAGAGAAAAAAGTTATTGAAAAAATGTTAGAAATATCATCTCAACCTTTTCTTTATAAAATTTTTAGTTTTGGTAAATATAGAGGCCGCAAAATTGAAGAGGTAGTTTTGCTGGATAAAGGCTACTTAAATTGGCTGCTGGGACAAAAAATGCAAAATGAAAGCTATGATGAAGACTGGATCTTTACTCTTAAGTACCATTTAAACATCAAGCAGAATTAATTTCTAAACCCTCAAGATGTTTTTGTATATCTTCTCTTGTAAAACCTATTCTTTCTAAAACATAATCTGAATGGCTTTCTGTTGATATTCCAGGCTTAATTTTATGAGTTGGTCTTTTATCAGCAAATTCCACCTGCCAGAATTGACCTCTTTTTTTTCTTTTAAAACTTTCAGCGAGTTCATGGTTATGGGTAACAAAAATTGTATTACCTCCAAGAGTATACAAACCATCTAATATATCTTCTGAATGTCTGGATCCTTCCTCGAAAGTTGTAGCTCCCATTAGATCATCTAAACCAACAATAAATCTTCCTCTAGGAACACCAAATACTATCTCCTTTGTTCTTTCAGCCTCAACTCCAAATCCTCCTTCTTGATCCTGCATGCGATTTACCATACGAGATTGATACAAAATTCTATCTGCAACTGCAATTCTTGCTAGTTCTGCTGGGATATATGAACCGGCTTGAGCTAAAACTTGAGCTTGTAGAATTGTTTTAGTTAAAGCTGTTTTCCCTCCGCTATTTGATCCTGTTAAAAATGTTACGCTTGCGCCATCAAGATTAACATCATTCGGTACATAGTCAGGATTTGCTTTTACTAAAGCTGGATTTCTTAAACCCCTTGCCTGAAAGGAATGGACTGGCTCATCTACTACTTGGGGTAAAGTTATCGGAACTTGCAGTGAATCTGCATAGTTTGCAAAAGATAATAGTTCATCAAGTTTACCTAAACTTTCTACAGCATTAATAACTCGTGGATTGGAATAAGCTAATTTACGGAAAGGCTCAGTAAATACTGCTTCATCAAATTTTCTTCCCATCCCTATAGCCATAGGTATATAGCCAAGAACATAGAATATTTCTGCAAGCATGGTTAGTTGCATTGTAGTTGAATCTCCAGAAAACATCATAGGAAGTATCCATGCAGCAGGCGCCCCAAAAATTGCAAGCCTAATGGGTTTAAAATCTGTTGCATAAAAACTCATGAAAGGTTCCGGGATAGGTCGGCCAATCTCTTTTGGCCGCCTCAATCCTCTGAAAGTAGTCCGAAGAGGCCCCCGGATAAAATCAGAAACTTCATCTTCTCTTAAATCAGTTAAATTTTGGGTAAGAGCTCTTAAGTAATCAGACTCAGGGGCTACTTTTAATCCTTCCATAAGACTACGCATAAACCTGACAGATCCTTTATATGAAGTATAAATAGTTGGCCAACCCGCCCAGCGGGTAGAATATTCCTTAGCGTTAAAACCATAGAATGCTTCTTCGTCTTTTATTGCTTTTTCTACAAATCCAGTAACCTTATCACGCAACTTTCGATCGGATCTTAATTCATCAAGAGACTTTTGTTTTTCAGTAATCAACTCTGCATCTGTAAGCGGTTGGCGTAGTGACCTCCTTAAGGTAAATGCACCTGTTATCGTTTTGGTGTAATTAACAGCAGCATAGACATCATCCATTTGTATCAACCTATAGGTTTCATCATCCATGATTTTTACAGTTGGATCAGACCCCCATCTACCGTTTATAGAATTTAATGCCGGGTCAAAACTTGCGTTTGCTGTTTCTTGTAATTTTCCCATATTAGCTTCTTGCTATAACAAGCTCCTCTCCATGTTTTGCTAAAAATCTTCTTCCTCTAATCCATTTATCTATTGGTACAGGTGGCATTAGGGCTTCTTTCCAACTTCTGTAATTCATGTTGGGTGGTAGAAATAGAGCAAGATTATCTCTTGCAGCAGGAAATTGTTCCATAAATTGAAGTGTTTTTTCATATCTGATATTATCCATATAGTTATAAATAGGTGGTATGACAAAAACTAATGCGGCCAAAAAACTAGCTGCTCCCAGGTACTGTTCTGAGAATAGATTAACAAGCATCAAAGATCCGCCCGAAAAGTAAGGAAACCAGTTAGGACTCTGGTCTCGTATTCCTAATTTTTCTGACCATAAGATTTCAGCCATACCATCTTTAACACCTTTTCTGAGTTTTGTTAAATATCGTTGGTCATAATCTGTTTTATCTTTGTAACCTTCCTTTTTCACATCGTCATCAATAATACGATCATGAATTCTAAGTGTATTTTGAGATCCTAATACTTCAATTTCATGATATTTTTTGGACCTAAATATTACTCTTGTCAATTCATTAATGGGTACTATAGAACGCCAGGCTAAAACATCTGACCCAACTGCAACTGTTGATTTTTCTGGCTCTCGATCAGAATCAACAATTAATACATCTCGTCTTAGGCCAGAGGCAGCCATAAACTGTTGAGCTACCTTCTGATTAACTTCGGTGGTTTGAGATAAAATACCAGTTCTATTATAAATAACCTCCCTTGGCTCAATATCTTGTAGCATGAGGCGTATAATACTATAAACCTACTTAATTTGTAACTCCTATAGAAAATGAATACCTTGCATCAGGTTTTCGATCCTGAGTACTCAAACCGAAGAACTGAGAGGAAATATTTTTGATTATACTACTATTGAACTACCTCTTCGCCTTCAAAGGAAACTGCATCAGGTGAGGAATCAGAATTTCCTGAAGAAGTTGTATCTGAAACCGGAGCAAAGGAAAATTCTGCTAAAACTTTTTCTTCAACCTTAATCCAAAAATCCTGTTGAAGAGGTATTTCTAAAGTAAAAAGCACTCCTTTATCCAATGCCGCTACCAATAATTTATCATTAACTTTGATCTCTTTTGCCTTTAAATCACCCAGCTTAACTTCCTTTGCGCCCGGGAGAGCTGCCGGATAATTTGATTTAATCCAATCATCCAAAGTTGAAAACTTACTGTCAGTTATTTTTATATTTAAACTGCCCTCTACTCCGCTTGCAGTTAACTTTAAGTCTGCGTAGGAACTTGGATCAGTGGTCTCATTTTTCACCAGGGATAAATTATCCGGATAACTAAAAGAAAAACCGCTCGCGTCTGAGTAAATTTTTACTGTTTCTGAGGGTTGGGTCTTTATCACATCAGGTTGGTTAACAATAGGATTGGACAAGGAGCTCTTTGGCTGAGTGCGGAATACAAATATACCTACTCCGACTATTAATAGAAAGGCTACTGTCAGAAGCAAAAGTGTTTTTTTACTCATCTCTTTGAGTATATCACGGCTTTGTGTTAATCTGGTATTAGCTTATGCAAAAATTCCTAATCCTTTTTCTATCAATATTTTCTTTATATCTTTTTACGAAAACAGCTGATGCGAAGATGTTGCCCCAAGCCGGAAAAGCTATCGGTAAACAAACAACCATTTCAGGAAGTTCAACTGCCGGAATTAATGTTTATCCTCGTTTACGGTCTGATAGAAGAGCGCTTTTAGTCAGCTTTTCAAATTTGCAAAATGCCTCTAATGTTTCCTACCTGCTTACTTATAGTACTTATACTCAGGAGGAGGGCGCTAGAGGATCTTTGTCTTTAAACGGATCATCAAGCCAAACACAGGAGTTATTATTTGGTACCTGTTCTAAGCAGGTTTGCCGGTATCATACCGGAATCCATGATGCAAAACTGGAGGTTTCTTATACCTTAAAAAATAACAAAAAATATTTGAAGAGATATAAAATCAAGGTTTAATGACCAGTTCAGGAATACAACTACCATATTTACCCCAAGCTCCTACGCTTAATATTTGTAACTATTTCGTGCATCCAATTGAAATAGATTTTGTATTTTGATAATATCCGCCCATGGGTCTTGCAACCGAAGTCAATCCAGGACTTTTAAGTTTTATAAATCGATCATCGGGATATTTTAAGGGACATCCTAGCTTTCCGGAAACGATTCAGTCACTGATCGAAAATCCAAAAGATGCAACAGTTGCCCTAAACTGTATAAATTTTGCTGCGGTAAATTTAAACCGAATCATTGAATCCCCGGATGAAGTCTTACCTCCTCAGGAATTATTGCCGTATAGCTGGAAGATCCGGGAATATAGTGAACGGCAAGGAGTTCGTACACCTCTAGATTTTCTAAAACCAGCAAGGCATCCTAACTCACCGGATGCCAGGAATTGCGATAATACATTAAAGCAATTTAAATATCGCATGTTACGCGGAGAACAAGGTGAAACCAGTGAGTTTATCAATTTTCATCTTTTGAACTATGATCACAAGGAAGTAACACACTACTCAGCACTCTATTTTTATATTATAAGATCGATGCTTGACAATCCGCGAATTAATGGTTACGGAGATATATTTGGTGCTGCACTAGCAGAGATGATTATAATCCATGACGAAGAGTCGGTACTTATGCGGCATGCTATAGTGTTAGATAAGGCTCCTTCCTTACTACGTTATATTGTTGATGGAGTTGCTGGCGATCTGTATTGTGAAGGCGAAGTAATAAGAGATACACCAAACTTTCGAGTAACAACTGCTAGTTCTGGTGTTGCAAGAGGCGAGAGAAGCATCATTATTGAACCTAAAAGCGCCAAAGGGAATGGCATGTTGCTGCAGGCCGGAACAATGCACCATAGTGGAGAGATAGTTGAGACTTCAAATAACGCAGCGCTACCCAGCGTATCTTTCCCAGCAGTTGGTGAAGTTAATTCCCGAAATTTGCGGGTGGTTTTGGGTGGACTGCGTGAAGTTCCGCAACCAGGGGTTAAAACTTTACCTGCGCTGGAGAGGATGGAAGAGTTAATCAGATCAGGCGATCAGATTTACCGCCCTCAATAATACACTGTAATAGTCCCGCCCTTCGGGTGGTTTAGCTTGTTTTTGGTGTGATATGAAATTCTCTTCGGTCTACCGTAACTCTATAGTCTGAGTATTTCTTTTAATACCTGTTTAAATAATCCATCCCATTACCAGAAGATCTATGAAACATTAAAGCGTAACTTGCTGCACCAAATCCTATCGCAGCTCCGATTCCAATTGTCTCGACTGGATGGTTAGCAACAGCATCTATTAGCTGTGTTAAATGAGAAGGATCATTCATACCAAATACTTTATCTAAGGCTCTATTTATCATGGCAGACCCCCATATAGCAACTCCGCCCCCAGTTCCAGCCAAAGTTGTAAAGGAAAGAAACCTTTTCTTACTTTCCAACATATAATCAGGTAAGGGTGGTCTTAAGATATTACCTAGAAGCTCTCCGTAATTTATGTCATGTCTTAGATGATCGAAACCTCGTTTCATTGATCGAAAATTCTCAACATGATCTATAATGTATCTGCTAAATAACCTAGAGGTTGGTTTAAAACCATCTATCACAGCTCCAATACTGGCAGAATAAGCTACACATAAACCTGTAACTTCAGCTATTTCGCTAGTATGTAACACTAATCCTTCAGCCATCTGTCCAGGTTCTGAGATTGCACCAAGCACTAACCCTCCAGCTATAAGGGCTCCTCCTAACATAGCTCCGGTCTTAGCACCTCTTTTAGCTCTTTCTTTTGAGAAGACTTTAGCATCTTCCGATGGAGATATTGGTGTAAAGATTTCTGACATAAACTTTGCTGGATTATAACCTACGGATAAGATAAATGTCAAAAGAATTTTGAGACCATACCACCTTCCATTTGACTTAGGTTGACACCTCTCCTTTGTGAATCTTCAGACTCAATCCTTGAACTAAAAAATTTAAAATCTAACCCCAGGGGTTGGATAGCTTCAAACCCCGGGATTGAAGTTAAACTATAGGTCTTGTGAGCCGGCTGGGGATCGAACCCAGGACCAAGAGATTAAAAGTCTCCTGCTCTACCGCTGAGCTACCGGCCCATTTCGTCACTTCGTTCCTCAATGTAAACAAAGTTTTCAACGTACTTCCTGCAAATACCTTCTGCAGATGTCTCCTGCTCTTCCTGTGATAACTATTATTTCAAGATATCCGCTGAACGCGGATTTGGATGTAGTTATCCCGTTGAAACTGATTTACACTTTCGCAAATTCAATTTGCTGTAGTAATCATCAGTTTCTTCTCTCAAAATCGCTCGCGATTTTGGTTTAAAGGGCAAAAACTAAAAGACAACCCAGATATTATACTTAAACCAGCTTTCTTCGGCAAGCCCGCCCGACATGCAAGGGCTCCCCGCCTGCCGACCAGGGGCACTGTCGGGCAGGTTGGTAGTCGCTCTGGACGGGCTGAATGTGATAATCTTTCCATCAATGAAGATTTTTAACTCATTAACCCAAAAATTAGAGGAGTTTAAACCCTTAAATAACAACAGAGTTACAATCTATGTCTGCGGAATAACTCCTTATGATACAACCCACTTGGGACATGCTTTTACCTATATTTCATTTGATGCATTAATCAGATATTTAAAATTTAAAGGCTTTAATGTTATTTATACCCAAAATGTAACCGATATAAATGACCGGGACAAAGATATCCTGCAAAGGGCAAAAGAACAAAATATCTCCTGGCAAAAACTATCAGAATTTTGGACTGAAAAATTTCTATCTGATATGAAGTGCTTAAATTGGATTTCTCCTACAAATTACCTAAAAGCTTCAGAAAATATTCCAGCAATGCTTAATTTAATCCAGAAATTATTGGATAATAGTTTGGGTTATATTGTAAATGGCAGTGTATACTTGGATATCTCAAAAGTTTCCGGTTATGGCAAACTTTCAAAATTGTTCGATCGTGAAAAAATGATTAAAGTTGCAAAGGATTTTGAAGAAGATTTGGAAAATCCGGATAAGAGAAACCCACTGGATATTACTCTGTGGCGGGCATCTAAACCTAACGATCCAAAACACATCCCTAGTTTTGCTTTTGATTCAAAGGGGCTTGCCCGCCATGTAAGCGAAGCATTGCAGGCGGGGCGACCCGGCTGGCATATTGAATGCTCTGCTATGTCTATCTCTACCCTTGGTGAACAAATAGATATTCATGGCGGAGGATCAGACTTAAAATTTCCACACCATGAAGCAGAAATTGCCCAAAGTGAGGGCGCAACCGGAAAGATCCCTTTTGCCAAATACTGGCTGCACACCGGAACTGTCGGTTACAGAGGGCAGAAAATGAGTAAATCAAAAGGAAATTTGGTTATGGTTTCTGACTTGTTAAAAAAATATTCTCAAAACGCCATCCGTTGGCTGATACTTTCCCACCACTGGCATGAGGATTGGGAATTTAAGGAAGAAGACTTAGCTAGAGCCCAAAAAAATGTAGAATTAGTAGAAAATTTGAATCTCCACCTCCGGGGTGGAGGCATAAAAGAATTTACAAGATTGATGGATAATAACTTGGATACCCCAAAAACTTTGGAGTATTTGCTTAATCTGGTTGAACAAAATTCCAAGGTCGAGCTAAAAAAACTATATAATATATTAGGCTTTATCTAAAGCAGATACAATCTTATCTCCGGATTCAAAAGCCTTTTTTAATTTTCCATCATGTTCAATTCTTCTTTGTATTGCTCTAAAAATACTTTGCCTTTGGCCAGAGCTTAATCTTAATGCCTGATCCAACGTCCTTATATTGGATAAAGTTTCTTTCTCAACTAACCCGAGAGTATTTAAAATGTTAGGATTTGCCAAGACCATAGATAAGTTATAGGCAAGATGAGGAAGGCTATCCCCAAACCCGGAGTATATAGCCAGTTGCCCATTCTGCCCTTCCCGTACTCCTCCCCATTTACCGGAAATGACATATTCCCCATTATTTATTTTTACAGTTTGGCCCAAGTATATTCCCCCGAAATCTATCTCTCCTGACCTAACTGTTTGCGGAACATTATTAAAGATCCCGGCATAAGTCAACATTCCTATTGCCCTTAAGTTATTAAGCAAACCTTTATCTTCATTACTCGCCCAGGAAAAATCCCCTCTCTCAGCGTCCCGGTTCAAAGTTATGGTAAAAAAAGCCTGGTTAAGTTCCGGCAAAAGAAGTCTCATCTGGTTCCAATCAGCAATTGTAACTGGAGAGATAGAAGGGTTCATCCTTACCTCTACAACGCCTTTCTCTTTCCTTGAAAATCGCACAAAGGAACCCGCCTGATATTGAGACATATTTAAAATAGCCAGTCTTTGCCAAAAATTAGGATACTTTTTGGGAGCATCTAGACCAAAATGAAACTCTGCCCCGACAGTTGGAAAGCTGTCAAAATCTGTCTGATACGGAACAATATCGTACAAAGGTTCCATTGAACCCCCCACAAAAGTTCTAAGCCTTAATACCTGAGACAACCCGAGATCTTCTGTTTCCAAAGGAATTATTGGATCTTTCCCGATTGCCTCTGCCATCCGGTAAATATTTCCAACAAAGTGGTTATCCTCCTTGAGTGAACCACCGCAGATAATATACATTGCAATAGCGCTGGCTACTGCTTCACAACTCCGCCTTTCCCCGAGCATCGTCATTTTAGATGCAAATTTTACAGCATTTCCAATCTCATCCGAAGATGACCCAAGATGATAACCCTGTGGAGCCAAATCACGGACAATCCCGCCAAAAATAAAAGCAATTCGCGCTGCTAAATTTTCATCTATCTCGCGGTATTTAGCAATCGAGCTAAGAAGAGGCGGCTGGTTAAAGCTACCTAGAAATCTTTTGTGGCCTATTTGCTCATCTGAAAAGAATCTACTCCCCGATTGAGTTCCGGAAAATGATATATTTTGAGCGCTAAACTCTTTTGAAAATGTTGTTGCAACAGCTGGATTAAACTGCCACTGCCCCTTTTCAGACATAAAGTACCCGTTGCATCCCATGGCAAATTGCAGGTTTTTTTCTGAAACAGATAAGTCTTTTTCGTTTGCAGAAGCATCGACACTACGCAGAACAAGAGAATGCAAACTTTCTTTATTTTTTTGGTTCATAAAATCTTTTGAAAATTATCTTCATACAGGCGGGGGTTCAAATGGCATCCTGCTGGGTGGAACAGTCACAGGAAGGGGGATCTTTTTCCCGGGCGAAATTGGGTACATAACCTCAGGACTAGCCCTTTTTTGAGGAGCCGTATCAGGAAGAGCAGGTTTGGCTAATGCTATCACAGGTTTCAAAAATTCTAACCCTGACATATTTTAAAAATTATAGTACAAATTAAATTAAATTCAAGGCTCAGTTTAAAATCATCCCTATTTTACCGAGTAGTTCATTTAATTAAAAACTTGTATACTTAAAAAAGATCCAAATGAGCCTAACCTTTATCATATTCGGTATCATTATTTTTACATTTATCTCCTTAGGGCTATTTAGAACATGGAACATTCAGCAAGGCTCAAATCAAAAGTTATTTTCGGAGGGTAAAATTCCAAATCCTTTGCCAAACGGGTTTTACAAAGGAGCGGTTAGTTTTAAAACTAGCTGGGAGGGCAAAAAGTTTAAGGCCGGCTCTTCATCCGGTATAAATATAATTGACAAAGAGGAAAAATATCCTTTTAAAACCTACTCCGGAAAAGGCCTGACTGATAAAAATTTAGAAGTATTAAAAATTGACTACAATATCCCTCAAAACCCTTTTTGGTTAAGACTCATTTTAGATGAAATTGTAGAGGTTGATAAAGGAAAGTACTTAGGCAAAGTTCATTTAAAACTAATACCTGGTTTGCCTTTTAGTTTAGGATATTTCCGTTTAGAAAAATTATAAGGCTTTTTCTCCAATATATATAGATACAACCCCTAAAGTAAGTGGGATCTTTTTAACATGAATAAAACCTAACTCTTTTAGATCATCGGCAATATTCACAGTATTTATAAACTGCCAGATCGAACTCGAGAGATAAAGATAAGCTTGTTTTTTAGAAAATATTCCTCCCAATGTAGGGATCACCAGTTTTAAATAGAGCCAATAAAAAGGGGTAATAAAATTATTAGGTCTGGAAAATTCTAAGATTAAAACTAATCCTCCTTTTTTTACCACTCTTTTCATCTCCTTAATTCCTTTTTGACAATTTTCAACGTTGCGGATGCCAAAAGCCATGGTTGCTGCCTCAAATTTATTATCCTTAAATGGCAGATTAAGCGCATCACCAAATTGAAATTTAATATTTTCGGATTTTCCTAAAATAGCAACTTTCTTTTTTGCAATTTGCAGCATCGGGTTAGAAAAATCAACTCCGGTAATTTTGGTATTCTTAAACTGCCGGGCAAGTTCTATCGCTACATCACCTGTTCCACTAGCCACATCTAAAATTAAATCTCCTGGTTTTGGCTTTATCAAACTCACTAACCTTTTACGCCAATAAGCATCCAGCCCAAAAGACATCAAGTGATTTAAAAAATCATACCGCCTGGAAATAATCGAAAACATCCTTGAAACTTCATCTGCCTGCATAGTGGATTTATATTATCACAAGCTCTAGCTTTCGAGATAATCAGGAATCAAGGCTTATTTATCTACAGTATAAGAAAAATAATTGACCAGCCCATGTCACTCCACCCATATATAAAACGTCATATCCTCCATAAGGTTTTTTTACACCTTTAGGCCTTTTTAAAAACCTATTAAACATACTGCTTCTTTTTTCCTGCAATATAGTTTCTTTATTTGTTAGAGAACTATCCGTTTTTGGAGTCTTTGTTAATGGTTCATGAGATAAGGCATATGAGTTTTTAATAAAGGGTGGAGCGATTCTTGTAGCAAGCCTTAATTGAGATAAAACAGCAGCAGAGTTAATTAAAGAAAAAGAACTATCTACAGCTCCTCTAATCCAGTCAACCGGATTGCTCATTGAGAAATTTGAAACAAGATCTTGCAAAGATTCTACACCTAAACGCGCTTGCATTGAGTGTCCTACAATAAAAAATCCCAAAATTCCAAAAGCTGCCAAGTACCTTAATTCACGTACAAGAACATCTTTTTCTCTAGTAGCATATAAAACTGCTGGTGTAAGTATGATTTTCCCAGCCAGAGGAAATTTATTAAAAGTATTAATCCCCATATCTACAGCATTAGTAAAACTTCTCCATACAGGTAATTTTGAATTAGTTAAGACTGGCTCAGAATATTGTTTAGATTGCTCAGACGAAGAGAATTGTTCAGGCTTTGGCATAGTAGAAATTTAAATAACCGCAATCCCTGCTTCAACTTTTTCCTTAGTGCTTAAACCCAGATAAATTCTGTGTAAGGAAGGAGCCATTCTTTCTAAAACCTCAGCCAAGCTTGTATATGCTGATAAACAATTTTCCTCACTTAACACATCGGCAGATAACGTATGCTGAAGAACTTGCAATGGATCTGCAAAAAAACCTACAGCCAAAGCAGATAAATTTACCAGCAAATCCTGCGGATTTGTGGATCGCAAAAGAGACATTCTTATAAGATCCTGTCTCTCATTTACCCTTTTCAGCAATAAAACTACCCTGGGGGAGGCATAACCTTCTACTTTCACCATCGGAGCCATTTGATTTAAATAAGACATTGGCACAGATTCCGGTTCATGTTTGCCTACCGGTTCATTCTCAGATCTTTGCAGAGGGGTAAGCATTTGCTCTATAAGGCTAGGATTATAGAATTCAGCCTGGTTAATTATATGCCTGAACATGCCGTTTACCTCCGCATAACGCCTGGCTATTTTAAGAGGTCCATAGTCCGGGTTAGATGGATCTGTCAACTCCATTGCAAGAGGACAGCCATGTGACCAACCAAGTAGCCTTGCATCGGTAATTTGATTTGCTAAAGTACCCATTGGAATAGGCTCGCTAAACCAGGTTCCATATCCAAACTTAACACCATTTCTAACTTCAGATCCATACTGTATCTCTAACATAAGTAGATTTTATCATAAAAATAGCTTTATACAAACTATAAGATTAATTAACCAATTTTTTAAGTTAGGTACTTCTTCATTTGTTGATAGATCTTGCTATATTTTTTTTAGCTTGTTCTTCAAATTTCTCTCTAAAATAATCTGTTCTATAAATATACCTTCTATTTCCTTTTATTTTCTCCAGAGCAGATACCCTACCTGCTTTGAATTGATCATCACTAACCCAAGAATACTCAATTCTGGTTGCATTATCGTACCAGTCAAAAACATCTTCTGGCTCTCCGAGAATGGCCAGGTCACTATCAAGCGCAGCCTTCACATCAAAGGTTATATATCTTCTACTGCTTCCTAAGTGGTCTGTTGCCATAATTTCATAGTAAACTCTGTTTATTCTGCGCTTTTGTGCATGGGCAGCAGTTAGTATATTTCTCATCATTTGAGCACTTTTTAATTCATTATCATGGGCTCTTGAATCATAAACAGCATCATGGCCAGCTAAAGCAAGGATTGTCTCTGCAGGATATTGAAGTTGAGATATGATAGGTAAAAGAAGATCTACTGAATGTTCAGGATGATTTTCAGTATGATAAACTCTCTCAAGGCTATCCCCAGATGTTTAATACTGCTTAATAAGCCTATCAAAAAGGCTTACTTGGATCACCTTTTGCACCTATTTTATCCCAAGCCCAAAAAATTGTCTCTGTAATTCTCCTGTCATATTACTCTAATTTTATATTAAGTAAATAAGTATCAGATTAATCTTACATACCGGCAGAATTGAAAATCCTTTGTCCAGCTTTAACTACCCCAGTTGCTTTTGAATGAATATTTCCATTATGCCCATACAACCAAATATCGTTTCCTGTAATCTCAGACGCATAATTTCCTAATAAATAATACTGCTTTGTTCTAACGAATTTACTAGAAACCTCTTCTACACTGAAACGTTCACCGCCTTGATAAACTCCTATAGAAGATATTAGGGCTTGAGGATGGGCAAATTCATTTTTCATTCCTTCCTCTGCCTTATGGGGTAAAGTTATAAATTCAAAAAAAGAAATTTCTGCTCTATTGAGAGTTAAAACGTTAAATCCCAGGGGAAAACCTTCTTTTACTTTCCATAAAAAAGACCCATGGAACGCTTTTGAAAACCGTAGTCTCCCCTCCTCTATTAATGCATCATCAACATAATACGTTTGTTTAAGTGCATAAGTAGGATAAGCTAATTTTTCTGTTTTAATTTTCTTAAATTCGGATCCCCGCCACTTTTCAAGAGCAAAATAAAATAATGAAAGCTGCCCAGGAGTTAGATGTAATGGTTTAAAAATATTAGATGTATCTCTATCTAAAACAGTCATCGCTTCTTGCGCAAAATCATCAACTCTTTCTTGAACCTGATTATGTTCTGCTCGTGAGATATTTAAGTTGTAACTAATTGTATTCTTGGTTGTACTTTTTAATACGTTCCAAGGCAGATTAAAATATAACATATAGTTAACCCAAAGATTTTGTCTTAATTTACTTAAAAAATCCTGAGGCTCTTTTTCATTCATGAAGGCATTATACTAAACTATAAGGTATATTTCAAGAATCCCTGCCTGCAATGCCTTCGTTATACTCAGGCCTTCGGCTCTCGGGACTTCGACGGTGAGCTCAGTCGAACCGCTCAGGCTCGAAGAGATGACAGGAAGTGCGAAACTTTCGATAATCTGCTCGCTAGCGAGGGTATAATTCTCTAAGTTTTATGTACATTGCAGGAGTAAACATCCCTTTTATATAGGCATCTTGGGGAAACGAGGAACGGCCATGACCTTCAAAAGGTTTAAGTGCATCTTCAAGCGTTTGCATTGTAAAACGATGTTGTTCATCACTCATCCGTCTACTTACTAATCTATCTTCTATCTCTCTTTTTATCACGTCTATGTCTTTTGAAGACTTAACTAATCTATAGTTCGGTATTTGATCCCAAACATTATGAAGATAACGCAAAAATCCAACTGACCTTGTCACAGAAGTAATTGGGCTATAAACATAGGGAAACTTATATTCTGATGTCGGCATCCTTCTACCATTATCTTCTCGCCTTTCAAGAGCTCCCTTCTTTTTTGTACTAAAGAGTGCAGAAATAGCTGCAACCCATACATAACTATGCGCTCTCCATACAGCACCAGTTACTTGATTATTGGTGAGTATTGGCAATAGATTAGATATCGAATTGCCCAGATCTTCTACTAAGTGTGTTTTTGCATCTAAATAAACTGGAATTACTGCAATTCCCGCTGCCGTAGCAATCTTTAATGGTATTCTGATTGCTCCATTTTCAATAAGATCGGCTGTTTTCTCTTTAGTATCAATAAACATATTTCTAATTCCAGTAAAAGGAGCATATTCAAGGTAGAGGGCAAGAGCTAGCGTAGAAACAGCCTTTTCTCTTAATCCACTTGATTCTTTTAGAGATTGCCATCTGGTTAAGAGCTCTTCTATACCAGCTTCGTGAACAGTCAATGCAGCCTCTTCTAATCGTGATCTACTGTGCCAATCTTCATCTCTTAAACCTCTTTTTCTGGTGTCTATAGCGTCTAAGAAATAAGCCATTTGGTGGTGATGTCTTGCATGTATAGATTCATGCCTCCACCAACTAGGCCTACCAGCGTAATAAATACCTCTTAAAACAGGCGCAATAAAACCTTCAAGCCCACCTGTAGCCATAAGATATGCCGTCCATCCATCAGATAGAGAAAAATCATTCATTCTCATTGATTGATCGGCCATATTATAAGTTCCCATAACAAAAGGTAATAAGTGGACATGACCCGAGTCTTTTATAATGCCTTTTATGTTTTCTAAAATATCGGGCGGCAGCGACCAGATTTTGGCTCTATCTTTGTTGTATTGGGGATTCACTTTTGAAGTACCTAATGCAAATTCTTTATCTTTTATTTGACGGAGAGAGTACATTGCATCTTGTTTGGAATAAAGATTAGGGTTATATTTTCCCCAAAAAGAATGCACCCTGGCATGAATATCTTCTGCCTTATGGATTGCTGCTCCTGCAAAGTCTCCTAGTTTTTCTAACATACAGGGGAAATTCTACTATGAAGTACATCTTTAGTCAACTATAGGACTGAACTTAGTATGTAACTACCATTAGGGATTAGAACTCGTGGGGTGGATTAACATTTGTGATTTTAAAAACGATTGAAGTGATTCCACCCTTCGGGTGGACTAGCTTATTTTACAATAAATTACGACTAGTAGACTTGTAAAAGTTCCTCTCTTCTAGGTATTAGAACCGGGGTTTAATGCCTGGATTAATGCTAGTCTTCTTTGCCACATTTCTTGACCTAGAGGTGTAACTGTATACAAAGGACGATACTCCCTATGCGTAGTTCCGTGAGGACCCGGTATTTCTACAAAATCAGGTCGAGTATGAGTCAAAACACCATCTTTTAACATTCTATCTACTGCATAATGAACTGTAGACGGAAGAATTTCTTGAATAGGGTAGTTGCTTTGTTTATAGGCTTCTGCCACACGACGCATTACTTCAATAGTCGGAATCTCTTCACTAGGTTGACGACACATTACTCCTAACATTAACCATGAAGGTTCCCCCATCCTCCTTGTTGCGGTTTCTATATCCACAGGTTTTCTTGAGCCTTCAATCATAGGGATGATTATATAGAATTCTAAAGGTAGTGTCAACTATAGGATGTGTACCGCGTACGGGAGTCGAACCCGTGATTTCTGGGATGAAAACCCAACGTCCTGGGCCACTAGACGAACGCGGCAAATCACACAAACTTTAAGATTATACCGGAATTTGACTTTGTTCTCAAGCTAACAATGATTTTTAAATAAATTTGAAGAGGAAATCACTCAGTTTTACCTGTTAGGAAAGCATCTATAATATCGTGAGGCAAGGCTACTGCATTAAGTAGTGCTTTTCTAACTAAAGATCCTGCTTCAGACCCAATTTCATCTGCTGACTTAAGTACCCCCATCACTGCACTCTCGGCTACCCGACCTGCATCAGCACCTACATCTCCTGCTGCTTTAATAGCTCCATCTACCGCAGAAACTGCTGCTTGTCCAACATCTCCGCCAACCTTAGAAACAGTATGAACTGCTGTTGAAGAAGCTTGACCTGCTGCCTGTGTTGTATCTATTCCAACCTCCTTTGACCCCGCAACCACTCCTCTAACCAAGCCTGTAATTCCATCTGTTAAAGATGACCCTGTTGCAGATAAAGCTTCTACTCCACCATCAATAACATCAGAAACTGCAGAGGTACCGGCTGTGGCTACAGAACCTACCCCTTGAACTGCTTTGACTATATTATCTTTAGCTACATTTTGAGCTACAGTCACAATATCTCCAGCTCCGGTTAGTAATGAGGTAAGTGTATTTTTGACATCATCAGTAATACTAGACATAAATAAATCTTATCATACCCTTCAATTTACCTGTCAATATACTAAATCATAACATCAGTACTTAGTTTATATACCCACGCTCCTTAAGCCAGGGGAAAATTGTCCTTTTGGCAATTGTCGAAAGATTATCCGGATTGGAATTTGTATCAAACCAGCCAATCTCTACAATCTCTGAAGAAGGTTTTGGCTCACCAATCAACCTACCTTCATATAACCTTAAATTAAGCATTGCTTGCCCACCATGGGCTTCGTCTTTAAATTCCTGCAAAAATTTTAGTGAAGATTCATCAACTTCACAACCTAATTCTTCTTTAACCTCGCGTTTTATACAGGCAATATCATCCTCATCTTCCTTATATTTCCCACCTAAAGTATAAAAAACTTCCTGCTGATCATTAGTTCTAACCTGCAGCATTTTTTTATTTTTAAAGACCGCCAAGGCAGCTTTTTTGATCAACTTCATACCATATATACTACTTGATAGTTAGTACTTTTTTCCATATACTTGTCTTTCTATGAGTCAGCAGGAAGAGCTAATTATACCGATCAATTTAGGGATAATCGGTTATGGATTTGTCGGACAGGCAGTTGCTAATGGATTTAAAATCGCCTCAAATAACAAAGATACCATCCGCTGGTATGACAAATATAAAGAAGGCCTTTCTTTAGAAGAGGTCGTCAAAAAAAGTGATTTTATCTTTGTTGCTTTACCTACACCGATGAAGATTGATGAAACCGGAATAGAGCTAACAATCTTTGAGGACATGATCCCAAAAATTACCAAATATACGGATCATACGGATAAGATAATTATTATTAAATCAACAGTTACCCCCGGCACAACCTCTAAATTTGAAAAAGCTTTTCCTGACAGTAAATTTTGTTTTAATCCGGAATTTTTAACTGAAGCTAATTACTTAGAAGATTTTTTAACTGCCGAGAGAACCGTTTTGGGAGCAAATACAGATTATATATCCAGATCGGTAGCAATAATTTTCCGCCAAAGGTTTCCCAAAACCAAGATATTTTTAACCGACCCGACTACTGCTGAAACTGTAAAATACTTTGCCAATGCTTTTCTTTCCCTTAAGGTTACATTCGCTAATTATTTTTACGATTACTGTCAAAAATTGGGTATTAAATATGAAGAAGTTAAAAAAATGGCGGCCATTGACCCTAGAATTGGAGACCAGCATTTAGAAGTAACCACTCAAAGGGGGTTTGGCGGCAAGTGCTTTCCTAAAGATTTAATCGCTATTACCGGAGAATTTAAAAAACTCGGAGTTGACGCCTCACTTTTAGAAATTATCTGGGAATACAATAAAAAGATCAGAAAAGTACATGATTGGGAAGAAATTCCCTTTGCAGTCGGGTCAACACCTAAACCCAAGAAATAACTCCATATTGTCATGCTGAACTTGTTTCAGCATCTAAATCATTAAAATTAGGATTGACTGTTTTTATAAGGTTAATTTTCCAATCTCTATGCCAGTTTTTTAGCTGCTTCTCTCTAGCAATAGCGTCCTGAGCATTTGAGCATTCTTCAAAATAAACAAGTTTCTTAAGTCCATATCTTTTGGTAAAACCGTCAACTAGTTCATATTTATGTTCATATATTCTTCTTGGTAAATTGTTAGTTACTCCAATATATAAGACTGTATTATTTTTATTAGTAATAATATAAATATAGTAACTTTTACTCATAAAGAGATCCCGAAACAAGTTCGGGATGACAGATACTTTAGTCTGTTATATTCTTGATTAGCTCAATCTCTGGTCTTTCTGGGTTATCTGTAAAATCTACAGTTACCAAATCCAACCTGTATTCTTTGTCCCCCCAGTTAATCTTTTGAATATAAAACAGGGCTGTTTTTAAAAGAGCTTTAATTTTCCAGGAAGTAATTGACTCATCAGCTAACCCATACTCATGGGTATACCTCGTTTTCACCTCCACAAAAACTAAGGATTCCCCATCTTTTGCTACAATGTCTATCTCTCCGCCCCGAATCCGATAATTTCTTTCCAGAATTTTATAACCATTTTTCTTTAGGTATTCACACGCCAACTCCTCCCCATAATCTCCAGTCGTTTTATTCGTCATATATTCTTCACTACGTTCAGAATGACACATCATGTAAACTTCCGCAAACTAAGCACATAAGGTGAGACCTTATGTGCTTAGAGGAATTTGTCCAGGTTAAAGGATTTTCTGTGTATATCTGTTAAGCCATGCTTTTTTATCGCCTCTCTATGTTGCTTTGTCCCATATCCTTTATGATTTTCTAAGCCATACTCCGGATACTCTAAGGCTAACTTTTCCATTAATTCGTCCCTATAAACTTTTGCAATAATAGACGCTGCGGCAATGGAAAGACATAGGCTATCTCCATGTATAATCGGTTTTTGTTTTTCCTTTTCAATGCCATCAATAAAAAAGGCATCTATTAATAGAAAATCCGGAGGAATATTTAAATTTTGTACTGATTGATAAAAAGCTGATTGGGTTGCTCCGACTATGCCTAATTCATTTATCATCTCAACACTGGACTGCCCAATAGACCAGGCAAAACAGCTATTCTTAATTTCCTGTGATAGTTTTTGGCGTTTTTTCGGAGTCAATAGCTTGGAATCCCTTATTCCTTCGGGAATCCTGGAATCCGGTTTAAAAATTACTGCACCTGTACAAACCGGACCCGCAAAACACCCACGGCCAACTTCATCAAGTCCACAAACATTAGCATACTTTAAGTTCCAAAGTTGTTTTTCAAAATCTAGAGTAGGAATAACCATGAAGAAAAGTATAGAGTATAGGGTATAAAGTATAAAGGGGAGGTAAAAAGAAATCTAAATAGCTGAAGACTGACGGCTAGACTCTCGTTGCAGATTTACCGGTTAAGTCTCTTAAATAATAAAGCTTTGACCTTCTGACTCCAGAATCTTTTTTCTTAACTTCAATTTTAACAATAGAGTTAGAATCAAGTGGCCAGGTTCTTTCAATTCCAACTCCGGCTGCCCCAATTTTTCTAACAGTAAAAGTTCTATTTACATCTCTGCCCTGAAGCCTGATTAATATTCCCTCATATACCTGAATACGGGACTTAGCCCCTTCTACAACCTTAGAATGAACTCTGATAACATCTCCAATATGTAAATTTGTTTCCCCCACAGTAACTGAAATCATGGCTAGAATAATACCATACTCTATGTTTTTTTAAAAGCCCCTTCGCCTAAAATCCTTTTTATTTCATCTTCTAAAACAGGTGACGGGTCAATCATAAAGGGCAGATTCAAACGCCTGAGCTCATTTCCGCTGCCCGAAAGCAGTAAAACAACCGGCATAGTACCCGGATAATCTCTTAGGGTTTTATTTACAATTTGCAAAATATTAACTCCCGTCCCCTGAGGAATATAAATTTCTACTGCACTTTGAGTATTTGAAAAAGCATCTAGGTTTTCCTCATCGTATCTCTCCAGTTTTTCTATTACAAACGAGAGCTCCTCTTCTCTTTTATCAATTCTTCCTGAGGCAATAACTACCTGATCCCTGATTAAAAAATCCTTTGCATCTTCAAAGATTTTAGGGAAAACTACCGCCTCAATACCGGCAATTCCATCTGAGATAGTGATAAAAGCCATCTCTGCATTAGATTTTTTTGTAAATACTTTTTTAACATTTGTAATCACCCCGCCTAAAGTTATTTTCTGACCAATATGCTCATCAGTTAAATCCATAACTTTAATTGAAGAAATTTGGGCGATTTTTTTTAGACTTTTCAAAAACGGCGGCTCATGCAGATAAAATCCCAAAAGATCTTTTTCAAATATTAACAGCTGCTCCAAAGGCAATTCTGATACATCCGGCAGCTCTATTGAAAAACTAAAAATATTGGAATCCCCACTCTCACCAAACAAAGAAACCTGTCCCAAAGATCTGCTCTTTGCTACTTTATGGCTTTCTTCCAAAACCTGATCTAATATAAGTAGCTGGGCAGCTCTTGATCCAAATTTATCCAGCGCCCCACTTTTTATTAAACTCTCCAAAGCTTTTCTATTAACCAACCTGGTATCAACCCTTGAGCAAAGATCAGATAAACCTTTAAACTCACCCTTCTTTCTACCTTCAATAACAGACTCAATCGCCCCCTCTCCTACGTTTTTAATCGCGGATAGGCCAAATCTGATACCCTGTTTTGCTCCACTGTTTATATCTCCGCTCAAACTCCTCCTTAGATCTTCCTGGCTCAGACTGGATAGATCCTCAAGCGAAAAACCAACTACAGATTTATTAATATCCGGAGGAAAAACAACTATCCCCATTCTTTTACATTCTTCAATAGCTGCAGCAATTTTATCTACATCTGCAGACTCCGCAGTCATAACTGCAGCCATAAACTCCTCCGGAAAATTAGCCTTCATATAAGCTGTTTGATAAGCGATAATTGCGTACGAGGCTGCATGAGCTTTTGGAAAACCATAAGCGGCAAATGGTTCAATTAAAGACCAAAGATCATTCGCCTTTTTAAGCGGCATCCCTTTTGCAAAAGCTCCGCTTATAAATTGAGTTTTTTGCTTTGCCATCTCTGAGGGAATCTTTTTACCCATGGCTTTTCTAAATTTATCTGCATCCAGCCAGGAGTAACCGGCAATATTTATCGCGGTCAGTAAAACATCTTCCTGATAAACTAAAAGTCCTAACGATTGCTGCATATAATCCCTCATTCTCGGGTCAAAAAATTTAATTTTGCTGGGATCGTGCGCCCTTTCAATATAATCCGGAATACTTCCCATCGGACCAGGCCGGTAAAGCGCTACCATTGCCGATAGATCTGTTATTACTTTTGGCCGAAGCTCTATTAACCATTTAGTCATGCCGCTTGAGCTTAGTTGAAATACTCCCATTGTTTCACCCCGAGCCAGCAGTTCATAAGTTTTTTTATCATCAAGCGGGATATTGTCTAGATCAACTTTTATCTGTCTTTCTCTTTGGACATATTCAACTGCTTTGCCTAAAATAGACAAGTTTCTGATTCCTAAAAAATCCATCTTCACCAACCCTGCTTCCTCTACCGCAAACATATCGTATTGAGAAACCAACTTTTCTCCATTAGCCTCTCTTTGCAAAGGTACAAATTTTGTTATATCATCCGGAGCTATCACAATTCC
>CALRFD010000009.1 GCA_943356485.1 Patescibacteria group bacterium | reverse complement strand
GGAAATAGATTAGTAGCGTGTCTACTTAAGTAAAGAGCGGCAAACAGTCCAATCCCAAGCAGAATTAGCAAAAAGATTTGAGGTATAACTCCCCGCTGATTTAGTTTAAGCATATATTATGGTTTACAGGCAGCACAAGTTCCACCATTACACCAACCGCCGCCACACTCAGGATAACAATGTCCGGCATCATCTGTTCTTCCTTTGTTAACATCTCCACAAGAACAAGCAGTTACATTAGCTACACAGCTAGCTGCAGGTGGGGTAGTAGTACCTCCAGAACTGCCGCATGATGCACAAGTTCCACCATTACACCAACCGCCACTGCATTGATCACAAGCCCCAGCTGAAGCCCCGCTACAAGTACATACTTTTCCGATAGCACAACTAACTTCATTAGAGCCCCCACTACCGGCACTTACTCCACAGCTATATGTTCCCTGACAATTAGGATTATCTTTTGCATAACAGCTGAATGTTGTAGCAGCCGTTGCGCCAGGGCTTGAGCAGACAGAAGTATCACAAGTATCATAAGTCGTATTACCTAAAGTGGCTTTTGTTGCACAAGCTCCACAACTATTCTGACAACTACCTGCAATTGGTGCCTCAGTCCCTTTTACCAATTCTATCGAGTTGGAAACATAATCCTGACCATTGACCTGGATAATTTGATCTTTATCATCTGCAAATTGGACAAAGATAAACTTCTCACCAGGGGCAGTATCTTCAAAGGTATAAGAAATCGGATCAGCACTATAAGTCCTCCATGAAGCCTCTGCTAACTTTGCCGGACTCTCAGCGTATCTAAACTGGCTGATAGTTCTTGCTGCAGTAGTCGGAGAACTGGAAGGTCTGAAAACTCCACCACCGCCGCCTCCTCCACCTCCTCCACCGCCGCCAGGTCCTCCGGTTACAGGAGCTGGGGTTGGTGTAGCTGATACAATTGCCCCTTGTTCAAAACAGTACAAAGTAAATTCGGCAAAACAAGAGGCTTGATTCCAATCTGTCCATCCTGAACCTGTTAGATTAAGTTGCACGCTACCAATCTGGCCTGTAGCTCCAGTTGTAGTCCATCCTTTACAATCCCATCCCTTAATTTGCCCCTGAACTGTTGTATTAGTCCATACAGCTGGCCAGGTAGGAAGCGGTATCGTGCTCTTTTCGGTAAGGTCAATAATATGTTGCAGCGTACCGCTAGTCAAATCTTCCCAATTATTAGCTACAGTTATATCATTAAGCAACTTATAGGGAACTGCCGCATGTTCCAGCCTGGAAGAAGCAGAAGTAGTATTATCTGAAAGCCAAGCTTTCCAATCCCCGTTTATCCCAGCATTATAAGCAGCCAACTGACATTTATTATCTGCTCCTGCCAATCCTCCTAGATTGCCTTGAAATACATTACTGGTCACAAATACCCTGCGGTAAGACTGAGCAGCAGGTATGAAATTGGATCCAGGTGTTGAAGTTGGCGGAATAATCGGCTCAGAGATTGGATTAGATAATCCATTAAAAGCCTTAGGAAATAGATTCAAAGGTCCGGCTGTAATTAACCAGACTCCGGCTAATATACCGGCCACTAAAATTAAAGGAATAATATATTGGATGGCTCCTTTTTGATTTAATCTGTAATTATTATCTTTCACTATTCCCCTCCCTGATTCTGATTAGTTGTTGATCCCGTATCACTATTATTAGAAGTACTTCCCTGTCCCGGAAGGTTAACTCTAAATTGAACTGTGGCACAAGTAGCAACCTTCTTACCATCTTTAACGCTAACACAGTTCTTAGAATCTCCCGAGGGCGTCAACCATTCTATTACTTCTGAAGAGGCTTTTGGCTTAAAAATTTGAGGATGAGAAATTAAATAAAGACCTGCACCTATACCTGCCACCAGCAAAAGCAGAATAACCAATTGGGGTACAACTCCCCGCTCATTTAATTTGTTTACACTGAAGTTTCCTGAAGTGGGCATACATTTAGAGAAACACTTTGTCTATTCCATTGTCAAGTAGTAAACCTTGATATCAAAGTATTTTAATATATTTAAGGTCATTCAGCCTTTTTAAAATCTGCTCCATGTTATCCTTGCGGATAAAAAAGTGTCTCTCGATATCATAATCAAAATTAGCCACGAATTTTAAGATTGGCTGGTATTTTAAATGATGATAAGTTTTTAGATCTTCCAAGTTTATATAGTCTTTTCTAAGAAAATGGATAAAATCCTTACCTGGTTCTACACCTAAAATATGCATCTCAGTATGATAAACAATTATTTTTGGTTTGTTTTTATTAATATCCCTGACTAATTCTTCCCTTATTGCAGGAACTTTATCCATAGCCGGCATCAAATAATAATACCTTGAGGCTGACTTTGCCTGAGAATAAAAGCTGCTTTCCGGATCGTAGGGACCAATTAAATTATAACCGCCCTTACCAGCCAGCATATCTGAGTAGTATGAAACCGGATGTATCTGGTAAAGAGGAGTCTTTCCCGCAAGCTTATCCTGCATGATTCCCCACCACCTGCTATAGAAAAACTGAAAATAGGCGATTGAATAAATTATTAAAAATCCACCCAGACATCCAAAGAGAATCTTGATTAATAAGTTTACCTTAAGTCTTAAAATACCAACCATATTAAAAAGCACAAAAATCCCATTAAATAAAGATAAAAATATGTAGGCTGATGAGTGAAAATCTAAGATGCCGGGGCTAAAAGGCTCATTTCTGGCATTCGTATATATTACAGTTAAAAAGCTGAATAGAAACAACTTAAAATATCTCCTCAGCAGTAAAGATAGCCACAAAACAGTATTGGAAAGTAAAAGAGTCGGCATAAAAGGAAACTGCAGACTAAATTGATTAAAGGTAAGTAGCAGGTCTTTATATTTTATCAAGGCTTTAACAAGCAACAAATAAGCCAGCTCCAAAATGTTTTTTGCCTTGGCAGCTTCCCCATAAACATAGTACTGCCGATTGAACGTCACTGTCTGAAAATAAAAATCATACCAGCTTTTGGTAAAAAACAAGTATGAACCTCCCAGCAGATACGGTAAAATTACAATTACAGCTATTTTAAGTAAACTTTTGCTTCCCCTGTTTTCTGCTTTGGAAAAATAATTCAGAAACAAAAATAGATATAGCAATAAAACTACAAATATATATGTTAACGAGGTAAATAATGCCAAAAAACAAACCAGCGAAATTATAGCTAAGCTAATAGTTGATAAAATATTCTTATTAAAAAAGGCATAAAAAAGCAGTATATAACCAGCAGCTAAAAACATACCGGCCAGGTTGTCTGCAACCAGCAGGTATCCATAGAAAAAGTTGGCAGATATTGCGACAATAGCAAAATATATGCTTAGCTCAAAGGCTTTCTTTAAACCATACTTTTTAAAAACTAAATAAAACAATACAACTTCGCCCAACCAGATAAACTCCTGATAGATAACCCTAAAGTTAAAAAAATTCTTGTGTGAAATAAGTTCAATCCCTGCGGCCAGGTAATAGCCAACCGGACCATGATTTGAGAAAAAATCTTTGTACAGGAGCTCCCCTTTATTTAAGACAGATCCACCCAGCAAATTATCATACTCATCTGTAAATGACTCATGTAAAATGTTGGAAAGATTAAGTATTAGCAACAGAAAAAGAAGCGCTGCGATGAAAGCTGTTTTCATTTTTTAACAATGACATAGATAATTTATCAATACAACCAGCTAGTGGTTATCCTTGTCAATCATTCCCACTAAAAACCAAAAATAGACCAATTGAGCTATAGATTGATTCTGGAACTGGATCCAAATTAGATAAATTACCAATCCCGATAACAAGACATCATTTTCTAAAGTTATATTTGAACTAAGTATTTTTTTGAGCAAAGCAAAAACCAGCAGCAGCCAACAAATAACTCCAAATAGACCTGAGAAAAGCATTAGATCCAGGATGTAGTTATGCGTTCTATCCAGACTTAAATCTTTAAGCCTGATTAAAACATCAGAGACTGAGTTAGTTTCCTCAAATAGAATATGTTTCCGCTCAATAAAGTAATTAGTAAAGCTGGGAGCTATATTTTCCAGTCCATACCCTAGAAAGGGTTTTTGTAAGCTTAAATTTATTAAAACCGGCCAAATATAAGCTCTTTTTTCTACTGAGTTTAAGATAGGATTTGTAACATTCCCTGCAGTAAAACTGGGTTCTAGAAATTCTTTATATATAATCCCGCTTCTTAAATAGAAGGAGGTTAATAAGCTGATAGAGAAAATTAAGGTCAAAAATAAAACAACTATCCATCTCTTGACTCTTGAAAGCCTTAAAATTAAGTAAAAATAAGTTAAACTTAAGAGTAAGAATATTGCTGTCCTGGAATAACTTACAAATATGGCTATTATAGATATCAACCCCCCTACTACTCCCAGATAATTTAATTTTTTATTAGAGCTTTTAGTTAAGTAATATGAGAAAGGCAAACACAAAAGCAAAAACCCGGCGTAGAAATTTGGCTGGCCAAAACTTGATACCACCCGACCGGCATAGTTTGGAATCTTAATTTGGAAAAGGTTTAATAATAACCAGTCTTTTATAGCTAAAAAAGAAACAATTACAGATGCTAAAGTTAAAACTTTAGCCCAATGTTCTATCTTAATTTTAGATTCCCTGACAAATAAAGAAAACAGAAATAAATATATATACAAAATCCAGCCCTGAAAGTAGGGATAGTTTCCCAAAAAACTTATTTGAGGATTTAGACCGGTAAGTGAGGTTAAAAATAATATTCCAATAGTTAAAGATGAAGCTAAACTAACAAAAGTTAATTTAAATTTAGGTTTTAAAAAGAGCCATAAAAAACCGATCAAAGTGATACTTAATATAAAAAACAATACTTTTATTTGTTCGTAGCCTAAGCTAAAACCTGCTCCCAGTAAAGGAGTTAAAAAGACAGTTAAAAGAAGTAAAGATTTAATTAGTGCCATTTATCAACAGGCAGCTTAGACTAGAGCTTCAATTGTAGGCAAAGTACCATCTGAAATTAATTTCAACATCGCCCCACCGCCTGTTGAGACAAAAGCCTTCTTTTCAGCGATCCCTAAAAGGCCATACTGGTTTAGCGCTGCGATCGAATCTCCTCCTCCAATTATAATTTGTGCGCCCGATGCCAGTATCTCTTCTGCTAAATATTTTGTCTGATCATACTTAAGGTCTTCAAACTTACCAACCGGACCGTTCCAAACAATCATAGTGGCTTTGGAAATTAAATTGTTCCAGGCTGAAGTTGTCTCCGGTGCGATATCAAAGCCGTCTGCATTTAACTTTCCTACCAGGACATTATTCGGCAATTCCAACCTTTCTTCCCGAATCTCATGTATCAGTTTCCCTCCTACTAAGACTGCATCGGCACTGCGCGCCAAAACAGCAATCACCGGCAGTTTATCAGCAACCTTTGCTCCGCCCATAATAGCAATAAGTGGTTTTTTAGGATGGTTTCTTACCGCTAATAACTCTTCCACCTCTTTGGCAAACCTTAATCCGGCAGCGTGTGGCAAAAGAGTTGGCACTATAGTTGTAGAGGCACCAGGATTATGTGAAGCAAAGGCTTCGTTAATATAGAACTCACCTAGTCCGGCCAATTGTTTTGCAAAATCAGCGTCGCAGGTTTTACTAGTACAGGTTGCATGGTAATCTGCCCCTGGAACCTCACCATGAAAGAAACGGGTGTTTTCTAATAAAATAACTTTTGAATTACTTTTTTCAACCTCTTCCAAACTTTCAGCAAACTCAATATCTACTTTTAGCCGATCTTTAAACCACTCACAAACTGGCCTGGCACTTAAATCTTGTGGTCTGCCATTAACTTCTTCACTAGCGTTGGCAAATGGTCTACCCAGATGACCCACTAGGATAACTTTTGATGCGTTTTCTAAGCAAAGTTTAATGGTTGGGATTCCTGCTCTTAATCTAAAATCCTCTATAACCTCTAGCCTATCGCCAACCTTTCCCAAAGGTACATCAATATCCAGCCTGAGAAGAATTTTTTTAGCCCTTATTAAATCCGCGTTAACAATTTGCATAATATTTTGCTTAATATAATGATCATAATTATTATAACAGTTATAACGCTTACTGCATCGGCCAAATTTCTATCAGTTGTATTTTTAAACTCTGCTAAAACAAAATGCTTCCCTGCATCTACATCAAATACAGGTAAACCATAATTTTCTGCTTGATTTAAATAGTCAATATGGACAAGTTTATCATCAACTTTAACCTGCCATCCGGGAAAATAAAACTGGTTAAATCTTAAGCTAGCTTTCGTGCTTGCCTCAACTTCAGCTAACACTCCGGCTGATTTATCCTTGATTACTTGGACTCTCCCAACCCCCTTAATAAACTCTAACTTACTGATGGGAGACTTATCCATCAGCCTGCCCCATTTAGGCAGATGCTCTCCATAGGAGGTGGCGGTAGTTTTTAAGTTAAGGTAATAACTAGGGGGAGGATTGAACTGTTCGTTTATCTTCCAGTGATGCCTGTTGGCATAAATCACCAGAACCAGCAGTGCTATAAAAATAAATTTTCTCCATGGTAAATATTTAACTAAAAGCCCAGCTGCAATTGAAGCAGAAAAGACAGAAATTGCTTGAAACCTTAAAGGAAACTGAACCAGGCTTAAAAAAGGCAGTCTCTCCCAAACAGGCTCACTTATCTTAAGCATCAAAAAAACGCTCAGAAAAAATGTTGTTAAGGCAAAAATTCCAAGCATCTTATCTTTGTTTTTCTTACCATATACCATCAACCATAAGCCATAAACTAAAATCACGCCAATATGGATAAGTCCCAGCTGATAAGACATATCTCCCGGTTCCGGTTTTTGCGGATGTGATAACCCATAACCCCAGGGAGAGTGCAGAAGCTGCCAGATGGATACAAATTGATTCTTAAAAAATCCACTGTAAATTTCATCAAAACGGATATATTGTTTTTCAAAGACTGCAGGCAGCCAAAACCAGGCAGACAATCCCAGTCCCAACAAAAGTATCAGGAACATTCTTTTACTCTCTTTTCTTCCTTCTGTGAAGAAAGTAAAAGTTAAAAGTAGAGGTGTAAAAATTAAAGCAGTTACATTATGGGCAACTATTAAAAGGGCAAAAAACAAACCACCGGCTAATATCCATCTTAACCCTTTCTCCTTAACCCTTCCCCCTTTTGAAATTTCCACTAAACTCCAAAATACAAAGGGTAAGATTCCTAAAGCCAGAGCAGATCCAACTGCAGCCGATACATACACATTCAAAAACCTGATCGGAGCATAAAGGTAAAAAACTCCTCCTAAAAAAGCTGCCATTTTGGATTTTAAAAGAGAGTTTAAAAAAAGATACATTCCCAACTCTCCCAAAATCATGGATGTAAAAAGCACTGCTTTAACACAGTCTACAAAGCTAAAACCAAGTTTATGGAAAACTTCACCCAAAAAAGCCGGCAGAGGGTAGTTAAATAAAAACAACGGGTAGCCGTATCCATTGTTTAACTCTCCTGACCATCTGGGCGGAAACTGACCCTCTGATAATAAGCTGTCCATATCAATCTGGCGAACAATATGGTGGGTTAAATCATGACTGGTAAAACCACCCGGCAAAAATAAATCCTTAACAGCAAAGATTGCCAAACAAAAAAGTAGAACAATAATTAAAACCTCTCTCTTCATTTGGGTATTCTTAGATTTATGCTCTATTACTTTAAATTGTGGGCGGTAATGGTGTCGAACCATTGACCTCTTACTTATCAGATAAGCGCTCTACCGCTGAGCTAACCGCCCAAGTACATGACCCTATTTTGTTATTTAGTTTTAAACAGTGCGCTCTTCCTGGGATAACTATAATTTTAAGATATCAGCCAATGGCTGATTTGTTTGTAGTTATCCCGTTAATAGTCCATTGGACTATTAACCCGCTGAGCTAACCGCCCGGAAATCTCATGTAATTCTATCATCTAAAGCTGTTTTTTGCTACTTCATTTTGGTAAGATATCCCTGCTTGACCCGGTACTCGAGTAGTCCAGAGAGCTGTCTGCAAAACAGCGTACGCGGATGCGAATTCCGCCCGGGTCTCAAAATACTTTAAAACATCCTAAAAACATCCTAAAAATTCTATGAAATAACATCACATTGGACGACCGTCCAACAACTTGTTACCAATAGAAACATCATCTGATTCAATTACAGCTATCCAATCTTCTATTTTCAAATCCGTAATAAGAATCTTAAGTTTTTTAATTACATTTCTTTTTGTTACCCAAACACTTTGTTGCCATCTTTTAAACCCCCACTCTTTTAATCTTCTTCTAAATAAATTCCGAATGACCCTTTTTTGCTCTGGAATATCGAAAATGACGATTCTAAACTTTCCATCCCATTCTTCTTCAACTTCTAACCCCAGCATATTTCTTCCTAAATCAGTCAATTTAAAAATAACTTTATTGGCATCAATATTGTCTTTTTTAATTAACCCCCGCTCTTTTAAACGTTTAAGAGCCTGCGAAAATTCTGATTTATCAACTTCTCTCATGCCTTGCACATAGAATCCAGGATTGTTGACAAAATCCTCAAATTTCACATAGCCATCTACAGCTTTTTCCAAAGCCAACAGCATATACCAGCTTAGACTTTTCTTGATCACTCCCTTTGTGGCCATATGTAACTATCATATCACATGATGTTATACGGCCGCATCATATGATGTTATGAGATTTTTCAGAGGGTAAAGGGTAAGATGATATTCCCGCTCGCGCTTCAAAAACAGATTAATAAATTAATTAGGAGATGTTGCCTCAAAAGTCCCATATGCTATAAGTAAGCTTCCCGTCCTACTCCGCACAACTTCATACTTATTGTCAAGCATCAAAAAGCCTCCATTTTACTGGAGGCCTTTTGCATTAATACCAAAAAAGTGGTGGGTTTACAGATCTCTTTCAATTGACTTTAGAAAGAAGCGCTGTATCATCGCTTTTCGCCTACCATTCAATAGGCATTTGCTCAATCGTGAGATTGAACTTGGATCAAACCTGCGCTTTGCTCTATCTTTCGAGGAAGAGAATCACAAATTTAACCATAACTCCAGAAAGGAGGTGATCCATCCCCAGCTTCGGCTAGGGATACCTTGTTCATGTTACTCCACTCATTACTGAGGGCATGGACTATATCTTCATCCAAGATCTAGAAACTAGATACTGGAAAATGGAAGCTTGTAAAAGAATCTTGTAGCTGGAGGCTAGAAAGTTTTCCAATTTTGGATAAGCTTATTTAACTTCCGACCAACAATTTGATATTTATTTATCAAATCATCTGCTAATTCTTTAGGCCAGAAATTTAAATCTCTAGCCAAACTAATGTGTACTTCCATTTCATTTGCTGAACCAATTGCAATTGTTAAATGCTTCATGAATTCTTTCGATGAAACACGTTTTGCATATCCTTCAGCAATATTTGCTGGAATAGATTTTGAAGCTCTCCTTAGTTGAGAAACTAAATCGAATTTCTCAAACTCAGGCAATTTTAGAATCGATTTATTGACATTAACTGCCAACTCATATGACTCCTGATAAACTTGAAGGTCTCTAAAACTTTGAATCATACTTTAAATGTATCCCTTCCAGTTTCTATCTTCAAGTCTCTTAAACTAGCTTCTAGTCTCAATCTTCCAGCATCCATTCTTGGTGCCAACGTGTAGTCTCTACGGGGTCCTTGTCTTGAGATTCTCAGAATCGAAAGACTTCCCTCGGTATTCTCCAGTACTGGAAAACTAGAATCTTGAAACTAGAAACTTGTAATCGAATCTGGAAACTTTAAACTGGACTATCCAGCTTCTAACTTCCAGTTTCTTAAACTAGCTTCTAGCGTCTATCTTCTAGCTCCTGAACTTTGGAGTTCACCGATATAGTTGGATTTTTCAGACCGATTACTCGGCCAGGTCGCAACAGATGCAGAATGCATCCACGACTTAAGCTTCATCGCCAGTTTCACCTTCTCCCTAAAAATAGGGATTCGGGTGCCCCTGACTTTGCTGCCTTGACGGGCGGTGTGTACAAGACCCGAGAACGTATTCACCGCGGCATGCTGATCCGCGATTACTAGCAATTCCGACTTCATGGGGTCGAATTGCAGACCCCAATCTGAACTGAGGCGAAATTTAAGAGATTAGCTTGGCATTGCTACCTTGCAACTCGTTGTTTTTCGCCATTGTAGTGTGTTTGTAGCCCAGGGTGTAAGAACCGTGCTGACTTGACGTCATCCTCGCCTTCCTCCCCCCAAAAAGGGGGGCTGTTTCGTATGAATTATTTAACATACGATGAGGGTTGCGCTCGTTTCCCAACTTAATGGAACAGCTCACGCCACGAGCTGACGACAGCCATGCAGCATCTGTGTAGCACTCTCGAAGAAGTCCCACTTTCATGGGATTTGCAGCTACATGTCAAACCCTGGTGAGGTTTTTCGTTTTGTATCGAATTAAACAACACGCTCCACTGCTTGTGCGGGTCCCCGTCAATTCCTTTGAGTTTTAAGCTTGCGCTCGTACTCCCCAGGCGCTCTGCTTAACGCGTTAGCTGCGACACCCAGGCAAGCCCGGGTATCTAGCAGAGATAGTTTACGGCTGGGACTACACAGGTCTCTAATCTGTTTCGCTCCCCCAGCTTTCGTGCCTCAGCGTCATGTGTATGTTAGGTGCCTGCCTACGCCTTTGGTGTTCCCGATGATATCAACGCATTTCACTGCTACACCATCGGTTCCAGCACCCTCCCATAACATCAAGTCTGATCATGTCTCACCCATAATTCCGATTAAGTCGAAAAATTTAAAGTAAGATGTATCAAACCGCCTACGCAACCCTTTACGCCCAATAAATCCGGATAATGCTTGCACCCTACGTATTACCGAGGCTTCTGGCACGTAGTTGGCAGGTGCTTATTCTTGTGGTACCGTCATAATCTTCCCACATAAAAGGAGTTTACAACCCGAGGGCCTTCATCCTCCACGCGGCGTCGCTCGATCAGGCTTTCGCCCATTGTCGAATATTCCCAGTTGCTGCCACCCGTAGGTGTATGGGCCGTCATCTATGTTTACTCCAATTCCTTGGAGGATCAGACTATATCTTCATCCTTTTTCAAAGTCTAGTAGACTTCAAAAAGAGGCGTCAACATATAATGGAAGTTTTTACTCTGGATTATCCAGTACCTTCCATATGAGTCGTTACGGGGCTACTATAAGAATTTTTCTTAGGATAATTATTTAGACCTCTAATCTCTATTGCTAAACTTAAAGCCTGATTAAAAGATATTTTATTTTTAAAACGATCTTTCAAGGCTAAAAGCCGCAAAGCTAGATCTAGTTGCCTATGTTTATTGACTACATAGGGCTTTAATCCCCTGAGCAAACGCTCAATATATTTACTATCAGTAATACAATATTCTGATAGTCGTTTCTTTGAATAATCTGCAATAGAACCATTTTTTAGCTGATTTTTAATCCATACTAAAACATGCCTATTGCGAATATGTTGAGTAAATGTCACAGCAATTCTAGTCCGCAAACCAAATTTGTTATTTGGTTGTTTATCTATCCTTGCTTTGATACATCCATCTCCATCCAAGAAACCAGCAATATATGCAAGCGCTGTTTCTTTAACTCTTATAGAGCTTCCCACGGTATTACCCGAAACGTACATGATTATAACGTAACCCAAAGGTTACCCGAAATCAAGTAGTTTTTTGGGCTCCACCGTTATTAGTTGCGTTTTACTGTACCGTTACCAGTACAGGCGATCATTTTTGGTCGCAGTCCCATTGTGGCTGACCATCCTCTCAGACCAGCTACCCGTCGTCGCCTTGGTAGGCCATTACCCCACCAACAAGCTGATAGGACACAGGCTCATCTTAAAGCGCCTTGCGGCTTTAAACTTTCGTTCACATGGGAAATTACCCAACCTTTCGGTTAGCTATGTCCCACTTTAAGGCAGATTCCTATGCATTACTCACCCGTCCACCGGTTGACTCTTGCGAGCCCCCCTTGATTTGCATGCTTAAGGCACGCCGCCAGCATTCATCCTGAGCCAGGATCAAACTCTCAAAAAAAATAGATCGCTCATCGAATGCACGTTTATCGTTGTAACGATAAACGAAACAACGAATCACGAATTTATTGTTTGGAATTGACAAGAAACTCTTGTCAAAATAACTCTACTCCACTTCTTACGAAGTTTTGTAGAGTAAACCCACCACTCTTTTAGCATTAAAAATCCCGCATCTGCGGGACTAATTTTGCCGAAGAGTGATATATAAAAAATCTTCGGTTGTTAATGTGCTCTTTTACCCCACTTAGCGGGATGAAGTAGTATTCTGTTTAGAACTTTCTCCTTTCTTCATTTCGCTTCAAAAAAGCTAGAGAAGTAAATTACCCGAGAAAACACTGACTGTTAGTCTCAGACGTTTGTTATTCTAACCTAACAGTAGAGGCTGTGTCAACTCTTTGAAAGAGCTCAGCTAAAACAGGGTTATCTTCAATCTTTAATTCTTTTTTACTATTTCCCAAACTGCCTTTCACTACAACCGGTGAGGAAACTTCAGATTCTTTCAAAGCCATGCCAGCTTGTATTCTATTTTTTTTAATAACCCTGGTAATAACCTGCTCCTGTGGAGGTATTCTTAAAGGCCTATATTTATAAACCCTGGCCAAAGCTCCAAACTTTAAGCCTCTACCTTGTTTATCCTTTTTAGCAGGTTCTTTTTCAGAAACTAAAGCATGAACCCGATCTTTTGCTTCTTTTTTGGATTTATACTTTCCCAAAGCAAACTCCTCCCTTGTCTCAGCCAAAGAACCGTCTGATATTTGCTTATTTGGGTCGAGTTCTTTTAGCGCCTGACTTCTATTGCTGTCACTCTCACCTGGCAAAAGATCGATTACTTCTCTCCCATTAAACTCATCCCCTAATTGATCGATCGCTTTTTCAAATTCAAAAATCCTCTGCGCATAAGCGCTCTCATCCAAAACATACTTTATTTCTTCCTGTTCTATTTCCACTTCTTCTAACCCTTCATCTTCTTTTCTTGCCTTCTTCATTTCTACTTTTACAACCTCTTCCTGATAAACCACAGGTGTAGCCAATATCTCAGGTTCATTCACTACTTCTGATTTTAGCCAGGGGTTTACCGGTTCAACTTCAGCTACCCCTTGAGCTCGTTCATTAATGGACGCTTTTTCAACAAATCCTGGTTTAACTTGTGAGGTGATTAAAACAGCTTCAACCACTGCCTCTTCCGGTGAAAGATCAACCTCAGGTACGGCCGGATCAGCTTCAATTAAAGCTCCCGAGTTTGCCTGAATCTCAGTAGATTGTCTCTTAAAAGGATTAAAGATTATTTCTCCGTTTAGATTAAATTTATTCATAGGTACTGGCATAGTGTTTTCTAATATTCCTAAAGCTACCGATCCTTCGTTTACAATTGTTGACAGTGGGTATAAACCTTCCCCACTATAAAGACTTGATATAAAACTGCTGCTAAACCCAGGTTCAATTGTGACAGTTCCACGATTGGCTGATCCAACCCTTGCCCCTGAAAATATTTGACCTGTTGTTTCAATACCCATATCTTTAACCTCCTCTTTCCGGACTAAAGCCATAAGACGATATGCTTGCTTCAGGATTAATTCTTCCAAATTCAGCTTCTTTTGCAGAAGTAGCGTTTCCAGGAGCTAAAGATACTGCTCTGGCTAAAAACGAAGTGCCGTTTAAGATTGCTCCAACGGCTTCTCCTGTTGAAACTACTAACTCTGCTGTGTCCAACCCTATTGATCTTTGATACATATTGATCCTTCTGTCCCGATTTAACCGGGATCAAGTAGTATTTTAGATCTAACTGGCCTTGACAGCTTGATATTAAACTGATATAATCCTGACGTGTACAAGCATGAAATCTCAATATAATTTTCCAGAATCAAAGTTAGGGTCGGATTTTGCCAAAGAAAAACTGGCAGAGTTCAAAAGCTTAATTACAGAAGGCCAATCTTTCACCGTTGTCTCCATGCCTGGAGTGGGTGTGTCTTACTTCTTAAAGTATCTGACCAGCCAGCCTTTTGCATATTTTATACATGTAGATTTTTATAACCTGCCCACCTTAAACCAGCATGAATTTTACAGAATGTTCCATAGAGACATGGGGGCAAAACCAAATACAGCCACAGATGAACAAATATTTTTGGAAATTAAGGCCAGGCTTAAAAAATTAGCTGAGGAGAATGAAAAAGTAGTTCTTATCTTCTCCCGCTTTGACCAATTAAAGCGGGATTTTGATGAAAATTTTCTTTCTAATATACAAAGCCTTGTAAACATAATTCCTGGTAAAATCGTCCTTATTTTTACTGCAGTCAAACCTTTATATGAACTTGCTTCTGAGGCTATATCCGGAGGGAACCTACTATTTTACTCTAAGATTTTATATTTTAAACCATATCAAGACAAAGATATAAAAGCTCTTTTTGAGCTGGAACACACTGAAAAACCCCACCCTGATATAGATCGCTTAATTGAGCTGACCGGCGGACATAATCAACTATTCAGGATCGTTTTAAATTCACATAACCAGCAAAATTTACTCCTGGATAAATTTGTTAACCTCCAGCTTCGGGATCTGGTAAATTATCTGGACTACCAGCAAAAAAAAGATGTTCAAAAAATAGCCATGGGAAAAATTGTAAAGGAGGAGGACGAGTATCTATTAAATGTAGGCTATATTATTAAAGATAATAATGGTTATCGCCTCTTCTCTTCTTTGTTAAAAGACTATATTAAAATAAACCTGCCTGTCAGGCTTCCGGCAAAAGAGAAAATTCTCTTTAATTTACTTAAGAAAAACCTGGGTAAAGTTGTTTCCAAGGATGAAATATTTACTGAGGTCTGGAAAGAAACCTCCGATGATGCAACTGATTGGGCATTGGACGCCCTAGTCTACCGGCTTAGAAAACATCCATTCCTACACTCACACGGATATATTATAGAAAGTCAGAAAAAAGTCGGATATACTTTAATCCAAACATAAATCAAGAGATATAATTGTAATTTCTATTTTATTTCTATCAATTTCTACCAGTTTCCTGACTCTCTATTACCTCATATAACACTATTCCTAAAGACACCATTACATTTAAGGACTTATTTACTCCAAACATTGGCAGCTCTACAACTGCATCGGAAATATCCAGCACTTCTTTTGATACTCCAAAAGACTCATGACCAACAATTAAACATACTGGCAATTTGTATTCAAATTTATCATATTGGATCGATTTAGCAGTCTGTTCTACTGCTATTATCTTTACCCCTGCCTTGCCGGCAGGCAGGCTTTCCGCTTTACGCTTTACCCTTGAAACTGCTTCTAAAGCAGTTTCACAGTATTCCCAATCCACTACTTCTGTGGTATTAATCGAGGCTTTTTTAATCCGGTGATTTGGCGGAACTTCACTTTGCCCGCAAATATATATTTTCTTTGCAGCCACTGCATCTGCAAGGCGGAAAATCGAGCCAACATTATACGTATCTAATACATTATCCAAAACAATATAAATATCGTTTCTTTTTACTTTCCCCTTTACCCTTAACCCTTTACCCTTACGTAGCTGATCCGCATTTAACACAAATTTACGATTGTCCATAAGAGGTTATTTTAAAACTGTTCTTGAAGAATTCTTTTAATTTGTTCTTTAAGAGAAGGTATATCGTTTTGAACGATAGACCAGACTAATTCTAAATCTATTCCAAAATAACCATGGATTAGTTTATCTCTTAAGCCTGCTATTTTCTGCCAAGGAATATCAGGATAGTGCTGTTTAAAATCACCAGGTAAGTTCTTAACTGCTTCACCAATTATTTCCAGTCTTCTAATAACTATATCTTGAGTAGGAACATGTCTAATAAATTTGTCTTTAGACAAATTCCTAGTTTCTTTTTCAATCCAATCAATACTTTCTAAGATATGACTTAAGAAAATATTTGGGTCTTTTTGCATATAATATTAATTTGTAAATTTTAAAGGATTTGAATTTGATCTTTCTGAATATAATCCTTAAGTAATGGGTTGATAGAGTTATAAGTTAATAAGTCTACTTTCTTGCCAACTGCTTTTTTCAGTTCCATCTCCAAACCTATCAAATCAAGTAAACTGCTACCTTTAGGCAATTCGACTAAAATATCAATATCGCTGCTTCTTGTTTGATCTCCTCTCACATATGAACCAAAAAGAGAGCTTTTTTTAACTCCTGCCTGTATTAAGATAGGAATAACCTTCTTTTTAATTTGTTCAATCTTTATCTGTAATTGAGTCATAATTTAATTTTAACACATTTTTGCTCAATTATTCAATTTTTCTTGCTTCCCTTGCCAACCTTCTTCTCTCTGCTAAGAATGACTGAGGGGGTAACCTTACGCAGCTGATCCGCATTTAACACAAATTTACGATTGTCCATAAGGAGTATTATAAACCCTTATCTGCCAAATCTATCTATATCTTCTTGAGAAGGACCTATTACTCCATTACCATAATCTGCATCTGCTGGCCATCCTTGGCTAACTCTTTTGTTTGGCGCGTCTTTGGAAACAGTAAACTGAAATGGTTTACTCCACTGTGCAGGTGTACCATCCCCCTGAATTCTTGGTCTAGCTTGAAAATAGTTAATCCCTTCTTCCAAACCAAATCCCTGTGGAATTTTCCAGGAATTTATCGGGCTAGTTTCTCCTCCGTGAACTAAGTTCCAATATACTGCCGCTTCTGCTTCCTTTGGATCTGTTTTGAACATTTTATCCCTGGAAACCCGGACTTCATAGTAGAAGACATCTTCATCTCCATTCTTCCATTGAATTGTTGTTTGAGGTCCAACTACTTCTCCTTCTTGCGGAGAGACAGGAGTGATTTTTTCAGAACCTCTGCTAGGCATAATTATTTTTAAAGGGGGAATTTCCTTAACATATTCTTCATTTGTATAGATATTTTTCCTGACGTCCCATTTCCACTTTGGATCTTCAGGTTTTCCAACGAAAACAAGCGACTTAGATAGTTGAACCTTAGCTATATAACTCATTCCAGGTAAATTAAAATAGCTACCCTTCCCGATTTCAGGTTTAGGAAAAGGTATTTTGGTAAAGTTTTCCTGACCGCACAGAATGTTATCATATCCTGGTCCATCGGGTTGGTTGCTATAAATGTTTGCAGCAGGTAGAACTTGAACATGAGCACAGGTAGCATCTGAAGGCACATCATCAACTATAAGGGTATATCCCATGTCCGGGGACTTGGCCTCTTCTACTGAACTTACACTGGCTTTGAAGGTATCTGGCACTACTTCAACCAATCCATCTTTAATATTAGCTGATGTTATTGATGCAATTTTCAGACCTGGAGTTGATAAACCAGCTGGCAATTGCTTCATCACACTGTCTATATAGTTGTCGAGCTCAGGAGCAAATTTACCTCCACTAGTGCTTACTCTATTCATCATATCATCAATAGTATATGCTTCTTTGTCTGATTCACAGCCCTTTAGGTTAGTGTACGTAATACCATATAACCTTTTCCAGTATTCAGGGTCTCTGGTACAATTTGCATAGCCTCTTCCTACATTAGTTTTACTTTTATTTATCAACCGGGCATCCGCTAATTTTAATAGTCCATGGCCAACTGTTTCATGAACATATCCTAATTTATCAAGCTGCCTGGGAATTGGAGGAGTAATAATAAGAGAATATGCAAAACTGTCCGCTTCTGTTAGTTTAAGCGGGTCAGTTAAAGTTGCAGAACCTGCTCCTCCATTTATCATTCCTTTAACAAAAACATTTGTATTTGGATTTAGTACTGTGGCATTAGTCAGTTTTATTTCTTTTTTTACATCCTCCGGGTTACAACCATTTGTCACATCAACCAGGTCACATCTTGGATCATAGGTCAACGGAACCGTCCAAAACCTAAACCTTTGGCTATATTTACTCTTCAGCGGTTCTACCATATCTATCCCCTCAGTCAACTGCCTTGCAGTTTCTATTGTGGTGCCTGGAAAAAGATACATCACAGTATCTATATCACCTCCGGGATTTTTTAAAAGGGTTAATTTTGTACCATCTGCCCTGGTTATTTCTGTATTTGCTGCAGAGGCTGACTCAGATAAAGCAACAGGATCTATTCCGATTACAGTAGCCAACCCTCCTGCTCCGGCCATAGCAGCTAAGACAGTTCTAGGAAGAAATCCGGATAAAATTGATCTTCTACCCAATTTTCCCTCTTGACTAACTGTATTATTTACTTTAATATTAATTCTTGGTTCTGGAGAAATTCTAGTTTCTACAGAATCTATTTGTTTAGACATATAGGCCTATATTAAATATAGTAGCAGTGTTTATATATCACATTCCTTCACTTTTTGCAAGTGGGGGATTTTTTGTGAGCAAAATTTGAATTTTAGTTATCTTAAGAAGCCCTACCCTTTCCCTTGACATCGATTATTCCTTAAGTTCATAATTAATTCATATATTAAGATGGATCCAAATGCTACCCAAGGTGAACCCATGGTCATAATTAAACCTGCGCCTTTCTATAAATCAATCAAATTCTTAACCGGAATAGGAGTTTTAGTCTTTTTATTAATCAGCTTTAGTCTTTATAACTTTTTTAAAAAGTCTCTTCCTTCTCAACAAATACAACTGGCTGAAAAACAATCCATTAAACCGCTAAGAGGATTGGTCGGAATAGTCCAGGCAATCGATACAAATAAAAATATGATTACTGTTAAATCCAAGGACGAAAAACCATCTTCATACCAGGTTTCAAATGATGTCTTAATCTCCCAACTGGTATTAGGAGCTAAAAGCAATGAGGAGATGAAGCAGTTTAGCATGCCGAGCGAAACAGTATATCTGGAAGACCTGGCGAAGAAAAAAGGAGCTGAAGTCTACCTGGTATTTGATTCAAAAGGTCAAAAAGTAATTCAAATACAAATGTATCCGAAAGGTTCTAAAAAATAATTAAATATGAAAAAATATATATTTAAACTACCGCTTTTATTATTCTCACTCTTCTTAATCCTTTGCTCTCCTTCGCCTGTGTTAGCTTCTCTTAACTGTTCCGGAAACACCTGCACTGACAATTTTGATAGTGGATTCTCAGACTGGGCAACTAATGGCTCAGTCCAGCAGGAAAGTACGATTGTCGGGAACTCGAGAGATTCAGTTAAACTCTCTAATACTACTAGCAGCGGCTCTGTTAATGGTTTGCTTTTTAAAACTTTCACCGACCTTATACCTGGTGCAGAGTATCATGTTTCTGTTAAAGCAGGGGTATTTGCTGATGGAGCAGGAGAAAGCGGACAAGTTACTTTGGTTGCAGGTAATGAACAAATGGTCTGTACGGAGCAGACCTGTCCTGCTAGCGGTTCTTCAATTGGTAATACTACCTTAAGAATTGGCATCATACCCACCAGCACTACCTTAACGGTCTATTTGTCCGGTACCCAGGGAGGCTGCAATGATCAACGTTCATGCCATGATCCATATGTAGACGACTTCTCTCTTACCAAAACTGCTGATGCTCCTCCTGCTGTTACCAGTACCAGCAATGCTGCAAACTGCTCTGATCTTAGTATTAATAACGGCGATGCTATTACTGCAGGAGGTACTTATTCTGCTACGGTTATCATGAATAATCCCTCAAATACCTCTACTCAAACCTTTAATCCCTGGACATCTGGTGGGAATTATAAGTTAGGAGCACAACAACCTCAAGCTAATTCAGACACTCCAATAGCCTGGGGTGATAGAAACGGCGGGAACAGCGGCAAAGGCAGTAGGCCAGCCAGAGTTAACTTAGCTTCCTCCCCTATTGACCCTGGTAATCCAACCACCTTTACCTTTAATACTACTGCCCCTGATACTTCCGGAACTTACCGGTTTTCTTATCAGATGGTGAAAGACGGCACAGGAGGAGAATGGTTTGGAGCGATATGTCAGCCTGATATATTTGTAAGCTCAGCAACATCACAAAATCCAAATTTGGAAGTTACATGTTCTGTTAATCCTACAAGTACAACTACTAATCAAAATGTTAGCTGGACAGCAGATACTTTAGGAGGTACAGGACCTTTTACTTATGTCTGGGCGGGAACTAATGCTCTAGCAGGTAAAACAACAACTGGATCAGCATTAAGAACTAACTCCCAAACAATTTCCTATTCCTCAAAAGGTACAAAGACAGGCTCTGTAACAGTCACAGACAGTAGTAGTCCTGCAGTTACAACAACTGCTAGCTGTCCTGATGTCACCATCTCCGATCCTTTTAATTACTCCCTTTCAAATACAGGGAATCTTACCCTGACTCAAGGATCAAGCGGTTCAACTATCATTAATGTCAGCCAGAGCGCGGGCAATCCTCAAACAGTTAATCTATCCTCAAGCTCTACTCTTCCCGACGGTGCCAGTAAAGACTTACTTCCTGCTTCCTGCAGTCCTAATTTAACCTGCTACAGCGCATATACTGTCTATGCTAATGCCGGAACTCCGGTTGGTACTTATCCGATTACAGTTAATGGAGCTTCAACCGGAGTCAGCTCTAAGTCCACCACCTTTAACTTAATCGTTACTGCTCCTGCTGCTGGAGGAGGTAGCTTACCTACTGTTAATCTGCAGGCTAATAATAGTGAGGGTCCGCTTACTTTAAACAACAACACTGCAGTTGCCCTGTCCTGGGTTACTACCAATAATCCAGATTCCTGCTCTGCCTCTGGCAACTGGTCAGGGTCTAAAGCATCCAGCTCAGGAGGAACTGCGCATATTGAATCAATAACACCAAATCTAACCGGACCTAATGTTTATACCTACACCATAGTCTGCCAGAAAGGGTCAGACACCGCCTCAGACACTGTAGTTGTTGTTGTATTAGGACCTGATGGGACACCTCCGGGAGGAGGAGGAACAACACCACCTGCCTCAAGACCCAACCTACCCTGGATTCAAACTACCGGCGGAGATGTGCATTCCAATACTAAGATTACAACACCGGGAGGGCCGCAGTAAGAAAATGGATAAAATTAATGAGAAAGTAGAAACAATCATCTCCCCTCAACCTTTTTGGAAGAAAAGACAGTTTTTATATCCGTTTTTTCTTATATCCGCAATAGTAGTAATTTTACTCTCCCGCAAATTAATCTATCTGCCTGGATATCAAAGCCCCTCCCAAAAAATCCAGCAACAACCTTCCTTTGAAGCAAAACAAATCCCCATAAATCAAGAGATTGATAGTACTGTGGCAAATAAAACCAAAAACAGCCTGACCCTTAAAGGCGGCAGCCGGGAACTTACATATAATATTACAGACTCTACAATTATATATAAATGTACTGACTTTAATGATATAAAAACCTGCACAAAAGATGGCTCAGGATTAAAAAAAGATACACCGGTCAGGATCCTTACTGTCAAGTTAAATATTTTATATGTTTTGTATAAGTAGTTTAATCTGCCTATGAAAAAAGCATTAACAATTTTATTGTTTACTTATGTTTTATTTGCTACCGTAAAACCTGTCTTAGCGCAAGGTTTACCAGTATGCTCATTTGGAGAATTAACCTCACCCGGAGAATTTAAAGACTATATCTCAATACAGTGGAATATTAAAGACCCTTATCTGTTATCACTGATTAAAGAGTTCCGTATCTCTGCAGTCTATTCTAACGGTAATGGTCAAAATTATGACGGTTATCCAAAAGAGACTACTTCTGCCCTACTGACGGGATTACCACACGGTATATATACTGTTACTGTTTATCCAATAGGCTATACTAACGATAAAATTGCTGACTACCCTGCTTATTTTGGATGTGACCCAAGCTCTAAAATCAATGGTGAAGTAAAAGTTGCAATAAATGAGTGCGGAGACAACGTACTTGGAAAATTCGAAGAATGCGACGGCACAAGCCTGAATGGGAAAAGCTGTACCAATTTTAACGGTTACGAGGGAGGAACTCTTAAATGTAACCCAAACACCTGCACCTTTGATAAAACCTCCTGTCAATATTGTAATGATTTCTCTTCAAATCCAGTCAGGATAGACAACAATCTAAATCAGTCAAATATTGTTGTAGCCAATTCCCATTTTAGTTGTATCCTCAAGCCGGATCGAACTCAAACCAGCCCTGCCGTATCCTGCGCCTTAAGCAGATTAGCTCATAGGCGTGGAGATCCTGTATCACCAGCAGAATTTACCTCATGCGCATTTCAGTCCTGGGACAATAATAACCAGGCTATTTTTGATTGTATCGCTCCCTCTGCAACTTCTAACCCTCAATATTCTGTAAATGCCATTTTTGCTGCTAAAAATGACCCTAACAGCAGCGCCTCTGTTGATATCTCTAACTCATGCGGATCCCCAATAGTACGCAATTATTCAAAGGAGATCAGCATTGTCCCTGCTACTACCACTCCGCCAACAGTCAAAGCTTTGGAAACAAACACAATATCAAATAATGTGAGTGATTTTAGAAATGTTAAGATCACTGTCAATTGTGATACTAATACATCAAATGTAAATACCGGTTGTGATTCCAATTCATTTAAACTGCAAAAATTTACCACCAAACCTGACTCCTGCCCAACTGAGCTTGCAGGATATAACATTACGACAACTACCCCTTATCCAAATACCTCTTCCTCAACTGTCTGGTATTGTGCCACAGCTGTCGACAACATCGGTAATAGAGGCTTTTCAATTCCTCTGGAAGTTAAACCAGGCTGCCGGGATCAGTGCTCTATATCCAAGGATAGGACTTGTATTATCGGCCCTGGTATAGCAGGCACTAATGTTCAACTTATTTTTCCATCAATGTGTTCACCCTCAACCGTGAGCGCTTGTCTTGAATTGCGTACCCTTAGCACCTGCAGCACATCATCAAGCGCTTTTTCCTCCTACTGTACAACTGCCGGAAGAGAGGCCATATGCACTCGAGCGTTTAAGGCAGGAGGTCTAACTATACCAAATGATGCCGGACCTGCCGGATCAGTAGTAGATACTGTCGGAAAAGGTCTTGCAAATGTTTCAATATCAATTATTGGCGGAGGTTCCGGCAGCACACCTCTTACCCTGGGAAGCGGAAGCTTTAGCTCACTTACTTTAAAAACAACCGATAGCAGAAATGGCGCAGAAATCTTGTATGAAGGATCAGCTACAACTAGCGTTACACCCCCACCTGGATACAGATTACAACAAACAAAATGTATCGTAAGGTCAGGCTCTTCGTGCCAATCAGTTGACCGACCAGAGCAAGATAAATCATGTCAAGTAAAGTTACCTTTTATAAAAAGTACCTACGATAACTGCGATGTCCCTACTATACAATTTATCCTGGAAAAGCAGAATCCTAATCCACCGGTTATTAACTTTCCCGGACTCCCTAATTCAATTGCACCAAATGCTCAAGTAGATATCGCCACCCATGTAACTAATGCTTTTGGCACTAACTTGATCACAATTTATGCCAACGATAAAATTATTAAAGAATGCCCTTATGAAAACGCCGGCGCTGAGCTTGACTGCCCTGTTTCTCCTGCTACTATTTCTACTACCTTCCAATCCACCCCAAACCCAGCCACAGTTTATGCAGTAGTTAAAAGCATTGATGGAACTGTAACCAAATCTGAAATTAAAACATTAACTGTATCTGGCTCATCAACAGGAGGCGGAGGAGGTGGAACCGGAGGTGGTGGAGGAGGAGCTGGTGGTGGTGGAGGAGGCGGCGGTGGCACCGGAGGAGGAGCAGGAACAACTGCATCTCCTGGTTGTAGCAGTGCTTTAAATAACCGTGCTACCGGGCTGGTAACTACTCCCCGGCTTGATCCAACCTCGGTATTTAGCACTTCCGGAGGTTGTGTTGCAGATCCTAAAACATTCTTTTATAAAATACCGAGTTTTGACGAATTAAAATCTATTTATTTTGACCAATCAAAGCTGCCTAAAGAAGGAGCGGATAAACAGCTTTACACTTTAGGAGATAATCCTTCCTCTATTGATTTAAGAACCAGGGACAAGATTTACTTTGTTAACGGCAATTTAACGATTGACAACCCCTCAGACATTTCAGGAAATCAAACCGGCGTTATCTTTGTCAAAGGCAATTTGAATATAGGCCCGATACCAGGCAATAAGCTCCAACAGACACCGCAAACAGAGACCTCAGGACTGGTATTTGTGGTAAAAGGCGATGTTAACATTGATTCATCAGTTACCCAAATAGACGCAATAATAATCTCCGAGGGTATTATTTATACTGCCGGGGCAAATTGTACGACCAACAATGTTACAACCGGCTCTTTAACAATAAATGGCAGCTTTATTTCAATCAACCCGGGCGGTAGTAAGGAACCTATTCAATTCTGCCGAAGTCTTGCCGGCTCTTTAAATACAAACCAGCCTGCTGAAAAGATTAACCACCAGATTAAATATTTACCAATTTTGCGTAACCTTTTTTCATTCACCTACCAAAAGTGGTCAGAAATCCCATGAACATGAAGAAGAATGCATTCACTCTGATAGAGCTACTGGTTGTAATTATGATCATCGGTACAATATCTGCTATCGGATTTATATCCTACCTGGTGGTAAAAGGAAAGGCTCAGGATACAGTAAGGAAGCACGATTTAAATACTTTGACAACTGCACTGGAAGTCTATTTTCAAAAAAACGGCAGATATGTTTCAGGAAGCGACAATTGTTTGGAAGAAGCTATTCTTAGCTTGGAGCTGAGCGGTTATATTTCAGGAAATATACCAAATGACCCAAAAAGACATAATGCATATTGTTATAAATCAAATACTAATGGAAGTTTGTATACTCTTGAAGCAACACTGGATGGTGGTTCAACTTACACTATATCTTCCAGAGATAAATAGCTGACTATTTACCAAAATTACGTTTCTGTTCCTGATACCAGATGATTGCCTTTTTCAGCTCTTTTTCATTAAAATCCGGCCAAAGAATATGGGTAAAATATAACTCAGAATAGGCTGTTTGCCAAAGCAGAAAATTAGAAAGCCTAATCCTCCCACCGGTCCGAATCACTAAATCCGGATCAGATTGACCCTTGGTATAAAGATGTTTATCGATCAACTCTTCATTTATTTTATTAATATCTATGCCGTCTTTAACTATGTTCTTTATTGCATCCACTAGTTCCTTTTTCCCTCCATAATTTAAAGCTATATTTAAAGTAATTGATTCACTCTTAATATATGTTTTCCTTAGTTGCGTGATGAGGTTTTTGATGGTTGCAGGCAAACCTGTAACCTCCCCTAGAACAGTCACCCTAACCCCTTTTTGCATCATTTTCTTTATTCTCTTGTGATAAGCCATCCGCATTAAGTTAAAAAGCCCTAAGACTTCTCTTTTAGCCCGCTCTCTAATATTCTCTGTTGAAAGAGCATAAACTGTAATTGTTTTAACTCCTAATTTCTCGCAAACCTCAACTATTTTTTCTAAGGCTTCCGCCCCTTTTTCATGACCTTCTATATCTTTTAAACCTTTATTTCTTGCCCACCTTCTATTTCCATCCATAATGATGGCGATATGTTTTGGGATATTCTTTTTATTGAGCTTATTTTTAATCTGCATGTCTTTAATATAACGATTATAATATTTATAAATTTTATAATAATTATTTACTCCTTTGAATTAAATATTCTATCATCTGTTGCAATAGTTTACTCTTTTCCGGGCTGTTAGTGATCCGTGGAATTAGGTTACTTGCCCTGGTGGTGTATTTAATAACTTCTTTTTTCGCATAATCCAAAGCCTTCGTTTCTAAAAATACTTTCCTGACAGCTTTAAGCCCTGCTTGAGTAAGAGTACCCTTTCCATAATATTTTTTTAATACTTTCTTCTGTTCTCGGGTTGATTTTTTCAAAGCTTCTATTATTAATATGGTGTTTTTACCTTCTTCAATATCAGAAGTCACTGATTTACCCATTATTTCCTCAAGGCCAAAAACCCCCAAAATATCATCCTGAATCTGAAACGCAATTCCCAGATTCTCCCCGAATTGTCCCAATATTTTAACTAACCCCTGAGCTTCTCCGCTTAATACTGCTCCCAACTGCAGTGGGGTTGAAACCGTATATCTGGCTGTCTTTAACTTCATAATAGTATGAACATCTTTTTCAAACCTTTCTGAACCTAAATACGGCAACTCAACATCCAACATCTCCCCTATTGCCGTATCCAACATTGCTTTTGAAAAATACTCAAGTGCTGCTACTTTTAACTTTGCCGGAAAATTACTTTCAGCTATGATCTTTGTGGCTAAAAAGAAACCGCAGTCTCCTAAACATATTGCCTGGGAGATACCATGATGAGCTCCACCTAAACTTTTATATAAAGATGGTTGCCCGCGTCTTGTCGGACTTTGGTCAATTACATCATCATGCGCCAAAATGGCAGTATGGAAAATTTCATATGCCGCTGCTATCTTAATAATTTCATCTGAGATTCCCCCACCTGCTAGCTCATAACCTAACTTAATAAATATTCCTCTTACTCTTTTTCCACCTTTAGTGCCCTTAATAAAAAACTTAATAAGAGGCTGCAAGCTCTGACTGATCCCTCCTATATCAGATGAGTAATCCTGCAGTAGTTTTTCCAGTTGTTCATTAATTTTTGCAACAGCCAAACTCTGATAATCTTTAAAATCCATGCCCATAATTTACCATTTTCTCTTGAATAATGATAGAATTGCCTTTCATGTTTAATACCAATTCGCTACGTGATTTTACATCTGCTCAAAAACGGCGCGGGGCTTTAGAAAAACAGTTAAAGATAAAATTAACTAATATAGCTGGATTTAACTTTACAGAGGAGCAGGTTAACGGCCGAAATATTGAGAATTTAATTGGCGCAACGCAAATCCCTCTAGGAGTAGCAGGACCAGTCAGGGTAAAGGCCCGCCTGCCAAAGACTGGCACTGTCGGGCAGGGGAAAGCGGAAAGCCTGCCTGCCGGCAAGGCAGGGGTAAAGGAACACTATATACCTCTGGCTACTACCGAGGGTGCTTTGGTTGCCTCTATTTCCAGAGGGTGTAAAGCAATAACAGAGGCTGGTGGAGCAATAGTAGAGATAGAAAATGTCGGGATTTCCCGGGGACCTGTTTTTAAAACCTCAGGAATTGAACAGAACCGTAAAACAAAGAACTGGATTGAGTCCCATATTTCCCTTATTTCCCAGATTACCCAAAAAACCTCTTCCCATCTGAAACTGCTCAAGGTCGAAACCAACTCTGTTGGCAGAAACCTTTTTGTTAGGTTCTCTTATGATCCGGAAGATGCCATGGGTATGAATATGGCAACCATTGCAACAGAAGCAGCAGCAGATCTAATCGAGAAAGAAACAGGCGCTGAGTGTATAGCTTTAGCTGGAAATTACGACCTGGATAAAAAACCTTCCTGGCTTAATTTCATCCAAGGCAGAGGTAAAAAAATCTGGGCAGAAGTAACTCTCTCAAAAAAGACCGTTAAAAAAATATTAAAAACTACTCCTGAAAAAATAGTCGAGGTAGTAGAAAGTAAATGTCATTTAGGATCAATTATGTCCGGATCACTTGGGTTTAATTCTCATTTTGCCAATATTATTGCCGCAATTTTTCTGGCAACCGGACAAGATCCTGCTCATATTGTGGAAGGCAGCTTAGGGGTAACAACCGCAGAGAGACTTGAAAATGGAGATCTATATTTTTCTATCTACCTTCCATCAATACAGGTCGGAACTGTTGGCGGAGGCACTCATCTACCTACTCAACAGGAAGCACTAAATTTAATGAATGTATCTAATGTGCTAGAATATGCACGGGTTTTGGGATCAGCTGTCTTGGCAGGTGAACTGTCTTTAATCTCAAGCTTAGCAGAAGGAAGTCTAGCAAAAGCCCACCAAAAACTAGCAAGGGGAAAGGGGCAAGCCTGCCTGCCGGCAGGCAGGGCGGAAAGGGAAAAGTAAATTAGTTCTTTACCCTTACCCCTTTACGGTTTACCCTAAATATTATGACTGGCATTGTTTCATACGGAGTCTACATCCCTAAATACAGGATAAAACCCAGCGCTATCGCTCATGCCTGGGGAAAATCTGCTGATGAAGTAGAAAAATCTCTAGGCGTTTTTGAAAAAGCTGTTGCCTCAGTAGATGAGGATTCAATAACCTTAAGCATAGAAAGCTCTTTTAGAGCCTTAACTAACGGTCAAATTAACCCCAAGGACATTGGGGCTATCACGATTGGATCTGAATCTCACCCTTACGCTGTTAAACCCTCTTCAACTGTCGTTGCCGGAGTTTTAGGAATGGGATCAGAATATTTAGCTGCAGACTTGGAATTTGCCTGTAAAGCAGGTACTGCCGGTATACAATTACTATCCGGTCTGGTAGCAACCAGTAAAGCAAAGTATTGCCTGGCAGTAGGATCTGATGTAGCTCAAGCCAAACCTTCTGATGTTTTGGAATACACAGCCGGATCTGCCTCTGCTGCTTTAATACTCGGTAAAACTAACACTATTGCCAATATCATTGATTTTAGCTCTTTTTCTTCTGACACTCCTGATTTCTGGAGAAAAGACACAGAAAAGTTCCCCTCCCATGCAGGCAGATTTACAGGACAACCTGCTTATTTCACCCATGTCTTAAGCGCATCTAATTTAATACTTAAAAAATTGAAGATGAAACCCGGGGATTTTGATTATGCTATCTTTCATATGCCAAATGCTAAATTCCCTAAAGAAGCGGCTAAAAAATTAGGTTTTACTCCCCAACAATTAGCACCGGGATTTATAGTTGAGTATATTGGCAACCCCTACTCAGCCTCATCCATGGTTGGACTGTGCAGCACACTGGATATAGCAAAACCAGGGGATAAAATTTTTATGTGCTCATATGGATCAGGAGCCGGATCTGATGCTTTTGTTCTGGAAGTTACAGAACAAATTAAAAAACATCAAAAATTAAACAAAGACACAGTTAAAAAACAGATTAAAAATAAAAGTTATATTGATTATTCTCTTTTGGCAAAAAATGCGATTAATAAATATAGACTATGAAGATAAAAGTGACGTTCTACGTCATCCTGAACCTGCCTGCCGGCAGGCATGACTTGATTCAGGATCCATATAAATAGTTATTGTATAGATTCCGGATCAAGTCCGGAATGACAAAGGACAAATTATGCGAATTAAAGTATTGGGCATTGGCTTAACAAAATTTGGAGAGCTTTGGAATAAAGATCTGTTGGATCTTGCCTTAGAGGCATCCTCCGAAGCAATAAACGATTCACGATTAACGATAAACGAAATTGATGCTGTTTTTGTAGCCAATATGATCTATGGAAAATTGTCTAACCAGGATCAGCTGGGAGCATTAGTTGCCTCAAACTTAGGGATAAAGGGAGCTTCTTTTAAAGTTGAAGCGGCCTGCGCTTCAGGAGGGCTGGCGATACATTTAGCTATTCAATCACTGCTGGCCGGAACTTACAAAAATGTCTTGGTGGTGGGCGTTGAAAAAATGACTGATCATACAATAACTGAAATAACTTCTGCCTTAATGGGAGCTGGTTCACAGGATGAAAGAAAGGCAGGCTTAACTTTCCCTGGCCTTTATGCTTTAATGGCCAAAGCCCATATGGATAAATTCGGCACCACTAAAAAACATTTAGCTTCAGTTTCTGTAAAAAATCACTTCCATGCTTCCTTAAATGAAAAAGCCCAGTTCCCTTTTGAAATAACTTTAGATAAGGCTATGAATTCTCCTGAAATATGCGCCCCCTTTACATTGTTTGATGCCTCCCCTATAACCGATGGCGCTAGTGCTGTTGTGCTGTCTTTAGAAGATAGATCACTACCTTCCGGCAGGCAGGTATATATTAGCGGATCTGCTGTTGCTTCTGATACTGTTGGTCTTTGCCAACGAGATTCATTAATAGAGATTGCTGCCACAAAGAGAGCTGCTCAAATGGCTTTCAAACAGGCTGGTGTTGAACATCAAGACATAAAAATAGCTGAAGTACATGATTGCTTTACCATTGCAGAAATTTTGGCAATGGAAGATTTAGGATTTTGTAAAAAAGGAGAGGGCGGCGAGTTTATCGCCAAAGGTGCAACCAGATTAGGCGGATTACTCCCTGTTAATACCTCCGGAGGACTAAAAGCCTGCGGCCATCCTGTAGCTGCAACCGGGGTTAAACAGATCGTAGAAGTAACCCAACAGTTAAGGGGTCATTCCTCAAATAGACAAGTTAGTGGAGCAAATGTCGGCCTAACCCAGAATGTAGGAGGAACTGGGGCAACCGTGGTAATTCACGTTTTGCAAACGTGAAAGGGTAAAGCGTTAAGGGGTAAGGGTAAAGAACTAATTTACTTTTCCCTTTACGGTTTCCCCTTTACCCTAAAATTATGAACAGTCCAGTACAAATTTGGAGACAACATAAAACTCTACATAATTACCTTGGAAAGAGAGGTAAGCTGCTAGTTTGGACTAAAATCCTGGTTCCACCTTTGGGATTTGAACAACAGGCGCCCTATTTAGTCGGTATTGTTAAATTTAATGATGGAGAAAAGTTGCCGGTTCAAATAGTTGATTGCAATGAATCTGAACTAAAACCTAATCAAAAAATTGAAGCAGTAATTAGAAAAATCGGCAAAGCAAAAAGCGAGGATGTTATAGAATATGGTATTAAAGTAAAACCAATATGATAACAATCTCGGCTCCTGGTAAAATACATCTTCTAGGAGAACATGCTGTTGTATATGGCAAACCAGCTCTTTTAACCACAGTAGGTCTTAGAATAGCCGTGACCATTACTCCATCAGATATCACCTCGGGGGTGGGCTCTGACTCCCCAGAGGTGAGAAGAGTAATTGAGCCAATTGTTAAAAAAGAGCTAAAATTTAAAAAACTTCCTCCATATACTTTAAAGATTGAATCCCAAATCCCCATCGGTAGCGGACTTGGTTCTTCTGCTGCTGTTTCAGCCTGCTATATTGCTGCTTTACTAACTCTTCTTAAAGTAAAGTGGGATTTAGAATTGGTAAACAAACTGGCATACGAAGCAGAAAAAGTTTTTCATGGCAACCCTTCTGGAGCGGATAATTCTACCATTGTTTATGGAGGATTAGTCTGGTATCGAAAAGAAGCACCAGATGTAAAAATTATTCACCCACTTCCCTTCTCTATTCCAGAAAAACTTGCTAAAAATTTTGTGTTAATTAATACAGGTAAACCTGAGGAAACTACAAAAGCTATGGTAGAGATGGTGAGTTCAAAATTCAACCTGCCTGCCGGCAGGCAGGAAGTTCAAAATTCAAAGATTAGGAAAATATTTGATGATCAGGAAAGATTGGTACGAAATTTACTGGAGGTATTAAAAAACGCTGACGAAGCAGAATTCATTAGAACAATCCGTGCAGGCGAGAAAAATCTGGAAAGTATTGGAGTATGTTCCCCATCAGTTAAAAAAATTATCAGACAAATAGAAAAATCCGGCGGCGCTGCAAAAATCTGTGGAGCTGGAGGAAAAACAAAGGCTACCGGCATAGTCCTCGCCTACCATAAAGATAAAAAAGTTATAGAAAAAATAGCGGAAGAATTTAAATTAAATTACTTTTCTACTGAGTTAGGAGTGGAAGGATTAAGGCTCGAAACTTAAAGCTTTTACGCTTCCCTTTCGCCAACCCCTAAGTCTCGTAAATCCTTAGACACTTGACGGAATCTAGGTCTTGCGTACCAGGAACAACTAGGATCCTGATCACGTCTATCACCATAGAACAAATATATCTCTTGTATAGAGGCGCTATTTTTTATTCCGTCAATATACTCCTCTGTATTAAGAGGAAAAAACGGAATACATCTTGCTATCTTAATCCATCTTGGCAATGCTTTTTCTACAATCTCAGCTATCACTCTTTCTGCTACTTTAGCATCACCATCAACTTTACTCAGAAGATATGTTTCAATTTTGACTCTTTCTCCGCTCATATTTTGCTAATTATAGGCCTTTCTTAAAGAAAAATCAAGCTACAGGTTGAATATTAAAATAGAATCTGTTTAAATCAGTTAGAGATTTATATGGCTCAATTAATTACAGTTTCAGCACCGGGAAAATTAATGCTTTTGGGTGAACATGCTGTGGTTTATGGCAGACCCTGTATTGTCACGGCTGTGGATCAACGGATGAAAGCTACAGTAGAGATAACTAAAGAGCCTAATTTTGAACTGCAAGCTCCTGATGTTAAAATTACTGATTACAAAAAAGCTATTGAGGATGTAGGTTTTGGAGAAGTTCCTAAAGGAGCAAAGTTTGTGGAAGTGGCTGTTAAGAATTTCCTAGATTGTCATCCTGAACGCAGTGAAGGATCTCTTGCGAATGCAAGCCAGAACAAGTCTGGAGATTCTTCGGCTATGCCTCAGAATGACAAGTTTGGGGTTAGGATTACTACCCAGTCGGAATTTTCCTCCGAATTCGGTTTTGGCTCCTCCTCTGCCTCAACGGTCTGTGTGATTAAAGCTCTATCCGAAATAACCGGGGTAAATTTAGACAACAAATCCATTTTTGATCTGGCCTACAAAACTGTGCTGGATATTCAGGGAAAAGGGTCAGGATTTGACGCCGCAGCAGCTGTCTATGGAGGGATTTTGTATTATGTAATTGGAGGCAAGGTTATCGAACCTCTAAACATTGACTCGCTCCCCTTAATCGTAGGCTACACCGGAATAAAGGTTGATACTGTGGCTCTGATAAACGAAGTTTCTAAAAAGGGTGAGAAGTATCCACAGGTAATAGAAAATGTTTATGGCCAGATAGAAAAGCTGGTAGAGCAAGCTAAAGTAGCCTTATTGAATAAAGATTTTCAATCTCTGGGAGAACTTATGAATTTTAATGAGGGATATCTTTCTACTCTTGGGGTTGAGGGTAAAAAACTGGCAGATATGATTTATGGGGCAAGGAATGCCGGAGCATATGGCGCTAAACTTTCCGGTGCAGGAATTGGAGATTGTATGATAGCGATTGCCCCGGAGGATAAAACCCAGGCTGTAAAAGATGCTATTACTGCGGCAGGAGGAAAAGTAATTGATGTTGAAACAAATGTAGAAGGAGTCAGGGTAGAAGGGTAAAGGAGTTAGCGTCAAGGGTAAAGTTATGAAAATTAATTCCCATAAAGAACTTTTGGTCTGGAAAAAATCCATGGTGTTGGTAAAGATAGTTTATCTAATAACTGAACAATTCCCCAAAGAAGAGCTTTACGGATTATCTTCACAAATGCAACAAGCCGCAGTAGCAATTCCCAGCAATATTGCTGAAGGATACTTACGTGGACACAGAAAAGAATATGTACAATTTCTATCTATTGCTCTGGGTTCTGCAGCAGAGCTGGAAACACAACTACTCATCTGTAAATCTTTGCCTAAATTTAGTAAAATAAATCTTTCTGAGGCAGAATCGCTGGTAATTGAAATAATGAAAATGTTATATGTCATGATAGAAAGGATTAAAGAATAGGGAGCAATTAACTTTACCCTTACCCCTTTACGCTTTCCCCTATGACAAAAGCCACAGCTATAGCTCCCACCAATATCGCCTTTACCAAATACTGGGGTAAAAAGGATGAGATTTTAAGGCTGCCGGAAAACGGATCAATTTCAATGTGTTTAAGCAACCTGTTAACCACCACCACTGTAGAATTTTCCCCTGATTATCAAAAAGACCAGGTAACCTTGCTCACCTCCGAGGTGGGCTTTGACTCCTCGGAGGTGTCAGCTAAAAGAGTTATTAAACATCTAGACCGAGTCAGAAATTTAGCTTTCCACCTCGGGGGTGGAGATTCAAAAGCTAAAGTTGTTTCAAATAATAATTTCCCAACCGGCACTGGACTTTCTTCCTCTGCTTCGGGATTTGCAGCTTTAACTTTAGCTGCCAGCAAAGCCGCTGGACTAAATTTAGATGAAAAAGAATTATCAATTTTAGCACGCCAGGGCTCTGGCTCTGCCTGCCGTTCTATCCCTTCGGGGTTTGTGGAATGGCTGGATGGTAATACCTCTGACACTTCCTACGCTACTCAAATTTACCCTCCAACTTACTGGGCTATAGCAGACGTCGTCGCAATTGTTTCCAGCGGTAAAAAAGAGGTCTCCAGTACTATTGGACAACAATCTGCCACCTCCTCCCCTTTTATGGCTCTTAGGGTCTCCAGGATGAAAGAAAAAAATCAAAGAGTAAAACAATTAATAAAAGAAAAGAACTTCAAAGAGTTTGGTGAATTAGTCGAACAGGATGCGCTAGAACTACACTCAATCATGCTTACCCAATATCCTCCCTTGATTTATTGGACTCCGGGGACTCTGCAGATTATGAAACTCTGCTCCCGCTGGCGAGCAGATGGAATTCCGGTGTATTTTACCATCAATACCGGCCAGGATATCCATTTAATTTGTCAGCAAAAAGACGCAGAACGGGTGGTAGAAAAATTACATGAACTTGGGGATATAGTTAAAGATATTGTTATAAATACTCCAGGAGATGGGACTAGACTTTCAGATAAACATCTTTTTTAAACCTACCCTACTATTTCTACCTGTCCAATCGTAACAAAACCATTTGCTTCCAACCTGTCTAAATCAAGTATTCGACAATTTTTTAATTTAGGATTACTAGCTCTTGCATGAAGCACCTTACTAACATGTCTATCCAGCCTAACATTTGGATCACTATCAAATTGTTCCTGTTGTTCTTTCAGCTCACCCATAATTATTTAATTGTCGGACTGGCTGGGGTAGTTTTATTCCAAAAATCAGATATTCTTGTCCTGAATCTTTCATTGCTATAACCACCATGCAACCCAACCGTTATATAATTTTCTGTCTCCTGGGTAACCTTTCCTGCTTCTGTTTTCTCAAGCATGTATTCCACAGCCCCTCCCGGATTTACTATTTGCAACTGCTGCATAGCTTCAACCATGGTTTTTAATGGAATATAAAATCCGTTGCCTCTATGTTCTTTAAACAGATCATCACAAGCATGATTTACACAAGCAGTCTCAGGTTCATAAAAAATAACATCTTCACCAGTTTTTTGATGTTGATTTTTTACATATCCGTCTAAAGGATCCTCCACTCTTCCCTTAGGGAAAGCTGCCAGCACCCGATAATCATATATACCGGCTTCGTTTCTTACTCTTGTCAAAGCTATTCTAACCATTCCATCTCTTGGCTCTAGAGGAGCAAGAGCAACCCTCATCTGCTCTGCAGCTTTCGAATTTCTTGCGTTGAGCTCAGTAAATGGTTCGCTTTCCTGCTCTGAAATCAACCCTTCTGGTGTAACTCCACCATAATCCCACATCCAATCAATATTATCTGGAGTTAAGTAAACAGAAGCTGCGCGATGCCACCTTAAATAATCAGTTAAATTAGAAGCCAAACCCAGTTTTTCCAGTGCTACTGACTTTGCTTTTTCAGAAACCTCTCTAACTTCTTTTTCTCTGGGAGTAATCTCTGCCTTAGTGATATTAGTAAGATCTAATACTTCTGGATTTATCCCTGAATTACCTTCCATAACTTCATTTTATCATATCTTGAACAGCACTATTTTTAATCAATTTCCAATCTTCTAAAAACCAGGGGGTGAGGGGTTGAGGAAGCTCTTCCATATTAAAAAACTTCCCTTCTGCTACCTCTTTTGGATCAAACTTCATTTCCCCGTTGTATACAGCCTTAAAAGTCACCATTAGCTCACTATCCAGATATTTTTGATTGTTACTTTCATCTCTGTTATCTATCCTGTGGATTGGAAGTATTTGCTTAACCTGCACATCTATCCCCAATTCTTCTTTTAGGCCTCTTTTGGCAGCTGCTTCAAAGCCCTCCCCGGGCTTTACATGTTCCGAACAACTTAAGTCCCAATACAGTGGAAAGCCAAACTTTTTCTCCGACCTTTTTTGTAGAAAAACTTTTCCCTCTGAATTAAAGACAAAGACATTTACAGCCCGGTGCAGTAATCCTTTCTGATAGCATTCCAACCTTGGAGCTTTGTCAATGACATTATTATCTTCATCCACAATTTCCAAAATCTCATCTAAATCAGACATTAAAAAACCCTTTTTCCTTTAAAACTTTTACTCCTTCTATTGCCCAGGGAGTGTAATTTTGCGGATTAGTTTCAATATCTTTAAGGAAATCCTCTTTATTAACCCATTTATAGCTATATCCTGCTTCCAAACTCAGGTTAACCTCGGCGTCATATTCCCCCACCATCATCACGCAAAATTCATTCTCACAATACTGCCCCCATTTAGCAAAATAGTTAAATCCCCCTAAGTTTTCTAAATTATCAACTTTCTCAATACCGTACTCTTTTTTCAAACACCTTAAAGTCGCTTCTTCATATGTCTCGTCTTTATTTCCTTCAAAGCGATAAAGATCAGTTGCTCCGGTTAAATCCCAAAGTTTATCAAATCTTTTATGCTTTCTTTCCTGAAGCAAAACCTGCCTTTTATTATTTATCAGCAAAACTGTAATTGCCAAGTGATGTTTACCCTCACCGGTATGTCCTACTTCCCTGGGAATATATTCACCTGTTTTATTACCGCTATCATCACAAACTATAATTATTGGATCCATAAATTAAAAGGCACGGGTTATCAGAAAAATTAATATTACACCTAAAATAGTCATCAGTATAGTCCATCTGGATGAATGTTGCGCATGAGCCTCCGGTAAGATGTCCGCTGCTCCGATATAGAGTAAGAATCCGGCAAAAAAACCTAAATATAAAACCAACAATTTGTCTGGTACACTGAAAAAAAGAGTTGATGATGCTCCTAAAAGCGGGGCAATTGCATCTACAAAAAGCAGTTTTTTTGCCCTGCCGGATGTATTTTTATGGGCAAGCATCAGTGAAACTGTATTTAACCCATCAGAAAAATCATGAGAGATGACGGCAATTGCTACTATTATTCCTACTGTTGGAGAAACCTGAAAGCCCAAACCAATCCCCACCCCATCCAAAAATGAATGTCCGGATAAAGCCAAAGCAGAGAGAATCCCAACAGAAGGATGACGATGCTGACCATATTCTTCTTCCTGGGCGTGATGAATAATTAAAAGCTTTTCCAGGATATGGAAGATTAAAAACCCGGCCACCAAAGCCCCCATGGCTATCACAGTTTGAGTCTGGGTTTTTCCTAAAAGCTCAATCATTTCCGGGAAAATATCAAAAGCCACCACTCCCAAAAGCACTCCGGCCGTAAACCCCAGTATTAAATGAAGCTTATCTCTATACTTTAAACCAACCAACCCCCCTAAAAAAGTAGAAACAAAAGTCAAAAATGAAAGTAAAATCGCCATTGTCTATATTCTAAATGCAAATGAGTTGCATTGTCAAGCAGAAGCTCCGCTCATTTTCTATAATTGTTAATGTTAATATAGATTAAATCTCCAAGCAACATTTCATTTATCATACGACCGTAGTATAAATGAAATTAGAAACCTGTATTATCAGATTCAATTACCATCACCCAATCTTCTATCCCCACACTTTTAATAAAATCCCTTAAAGCTTTTGTGCAATCTTTTTTAGAAGCCCAAACACTTTGCTGCAAGTGTATAAAATCCCATTGTTTTAATTTTGACCTTAAAAGATCCCTTACTGTCCGCCTTTTTTCCGGAATATCAAAGATTACCAGTCTCCACTTCCTATCCCATTTCTGATCATCTAATTTTATCTTAGCCAAAACTGCCTTCTCCCGACCCTGATCTGTCAATCTAACCATTAGTTTGTCATCATCCATAAAATCTACCAGCCCGTTTTCTCTCAATCTTTTTAAAGCTTGGGCAACTGACGCCTTTTTCAAATCAGGTATACCATATTTATATCTATAGGAATGATATGTAAAATCTTCAAATCTTACATATCCATCAACTGCTTTTTCCAAAACCAGCAGAATGAAATTGGTAATATTTTTCTTGCTACTTATTGCCCCTTTGGTCTTCATCTCTCTTTCACTTATATCACGACCGTAGTATAAGTGTATAGATGTTATAATAAATAACGCTATGACTAAAGCTGATGAGATTATTTTGGATTTAAAACAGCAGGGGCATAAAATTACTGAAGTTAGAACAGAGCTGGTAAAAATCTTACTGGAATCAGATACTCCCCTGACTATTATTGATTTAATAAAAAAACTGGAAAGGAAAAAATTAAAACCCAATAAGACTACCGTCTACAGAGAAGTTGAGTTTTTAAGGGATTTGGAAGTCATAGAAGAGGTAGATTTTGGTGAAGGTAAGAAAAGATACGAGATTTCTAATCAACATCACCATCATGTAGTTTGTGTAAACTGTAAAACGATTAAGGATGTCTCAATGGATAAAGATATAGATTCATACAGCAAAAGAATAATTGAAAAAACAGGTTTTAAAAGTATTGGACATACGCTTGAATTTTTCGGGTTATGTCCCGTCTGTCAGTAATATGTATAAAAATTTAAACAGACTGATATTTATTTTTTCAATTCTGGGATTGGTTATTTCCGCCTTTTTAACATATGAATACCTACAGGCTAATCCTGTGGTTTGCCCTTTAACAGGTAACGGTTGTGAACTGGTCAGGAAAAGCGCATACTCCCATTTTCTTGGCATCTCCATTCCCTATTTAGGCATAGCCTATTATTTAGTTACTGCCGCTCTGTCTGTTTATTTAACCCAAAGCTTTAAAAAAAACATAGACTGGTTCAGGTTTTTATTTGCCATCTTATCAGTACTTTTTGGGATTTATTTAACCTATATCGAAGCATTTAAAATCCAGGCTTTCTGTTTCTGGTGCGTATCTTCTTTTATTACCTCTATCATTATTTTAGTTCTTGCATCACTAAGCATTCTGATCAAAAATAGTGAAACTTCTAATGAAAACTGAGACCAAAATTTTGCTGGGGATATTAATATTCAGCGGACTGCTTTTAACTGGAGCTGTTATTTTTTTTAGCAAAGGGCAGGTTCAAAATAAACTTTCTGAGGAAGCAATCCATCAAATAGATTATTCTACAGGGCAAAAGATCGGCACAGATTCTGCCAAAATTAAACTGGTGGAATTTGCCGATTTTCAATGTCCAGCCTGCAAAGCCTTGGAACCGATCATCCAGCAAATATTGAAAGATTATAAAAACGATATTCAGCTAACCTATAAATACTTCCCTCTTCCAATACACTTAAATGCAAAAGCGGCTGCTAATTTCGCTATTCTTGCCGCCTATGAAGGAAAGTTTTGGCAGATACATGACAAGTTATTTGAAACCCAGGATGAATGGGCAAATCTGCCGAACCCGAAAGATTATTTTTTGAAGATGGGCGCAAGCTTTAACCTGGATCAGATTAGACTCAAGCAAGCATTGGATAACAATACTTACTACCCTCTTATGGATCAGACTACCCGGGAGGGAAACAATTTAGGCGTAGATGCTACCCCAACTATATTTTTGAATGGCAAAAAACAACCGATACAAAGTTTTACTGATCTGAAAAGCGCAATTGAAAAGGAGCTTGCTAATGTTAAAAGTTTTGACTTAGTAATTAAAAACAAAAAATTAGTTTCCGGATCAGATACCCTAAAAGTGATAGAAGGCAATCAGGTAACTATTAATATTACCAGTGACGGGGATGAAGAGCTGCATCTGCATGGCTATGATAAAAGTATAGATTTAGAAGCAAATAAACCAGCTAAGTTAGAGTTTAATGCCAATTTAACCGGTAGATTTCCCTTTGAACTGGAAAAATCTAAAATAGAGTTAGGGGCTCTGGAAGTCCAGCCTAAGTAATTCAAAAGTCAAAATGCAAAAGTCAAAAATGAGGATGTTTTTTTCGAAAACTTTTTATTTTTTACTTGTACTTTTAACTTTTAATTTTTTACTTTTAACTTGGCCGCCTGCGGCCTATGCCCATGCTTTTGGAGCTCTTTATACACTACCCCTGCCTGTTTGGCTTTATCTATACGCCGGAGGAGCTGCAGTCATTATCTCATTTTTGACAGTAGGGTTTTTTGCAAAAGAAAACCAACAAATAGTTTTCAGAAAAAGTTATCTATTTAAGATCAAAGACTCTGTAATATTTTTAGCTAAGACCATCAGTCTAATTTTATTTTTGACAGTCATTCTTTCCGGTTTTTCGGGAAAACAAAGCCCGGTTGAAAACTTTGCCACCAATTTTTTCTGGATCATTTTTTACCTGGGCTTTACTTACCTTTCTGCTCTTTTTGGAAATATTTGGCCTGCACTTAACCCCTGGAAAACTATCGCTGAGTGGTTTGGTAACCTTAAACCAGTCATACCATATCCTAAAAAATTATCCTACTTTCCCGCTTTACTATTCTTTTTTTTATTAATCTGGGGTGAGCTATTATCCGGCGGATTATTTGTCAGGCCAAAAGTATTGTCTATCCTCCTACTTTTATATAGCAGCATTACCTTTTTAGCAGTATATATTTTTGGACGTGTTTGGTTTAAATATGGTGAGTTTTTTAGCGTCTTTTTTAACTTTGTCAGTAAAGTATCGCCTTTTGGGTATTCTGAGAGAGGAGTATACCTCAGAGCGCCTTTCAGTAGCCTTTTAGGAGAGTCTCCAAAAGATTTTAGCCAATTATTTTTTATCCTTTTTATGCTTTCTTCAACTGCCTTTGACGGATTTCATTCAACAACTGTCTGGATTAGATTTTTTCTGGGGTTAATAAAAACATTTGGAGACATATCTACTATTTTGCAAACCATGCTGTTAATCTTCTCTCTTATTTTTTTCCTGATGCTTTATCTATTGGCTATTTTTTTAATGAAAGTTTTAGTAAAAACAAGATTTTCAATTAAGGATCTATCTTTAAAATTTGCCCCTTCTTTAATCCCTATCGCAATTGCTTATAACATCGCCCACTACTACACCCTCTTAGCTATTCAAGGACAATCAATCATTCCCCTGCTTTCTGATCCGTTTAATAGAGGCTGGAATTTATTTGGCACAGCAGATTACACTACCAATGTAGGAATCATCGGCGCAAACTTTATCTGGAATTCCCAGGTTCTGATTATTGTCTTTGGCCATATTGCAGCTGTTTTTATAGCACATCTGTCAGCTTTGGGAATATTTTCCAAAAGAAAAGAGACTGTCCTCTCACAACTGCCAATGCTGCTTCTAATGGTAATATATACCATAACCGGCTTATGGATACTCTCACAGCCGCTAACAGGAGGAAGTTAAATAAAAAATATAATTGTTATAATCATTATAATAGTTATAATTATTATATCTACTCCGTTAGCTTCCGCTCATCTCCTTGGCCAACCTCCTTTTTTTAAAATTAACGGCGAGTATGCTAATCTCTATCCTGTTCCTCTCAGCTCACTATATGATTTTGATCTACCTCAGGATATTGCGCCTAGTAATTATCTGCTTAATCAGCCGCTAGTTTTTGAATTAGATAAACAAAGGTTGCCTGCCCCTCCGGAAACAGTAGAGAAAACTAAATTCCTGTGGGATTTTTCAGACGGTACAAAAGCAACCGGACTAAATATTACCCACACTTACTTAAAACAAGGTTCATATATTATAAAAATTACTGCAGATGATGGTACAACTCCAAAGCCGCAACTACTGGAATCGGTTTTAGTAAACATTTTACCTGCTGGTAATTATTCTCTACCTCAGACAATAATCTCGGTTAATAACAAGCAAAGTAAAGATCCTTTAGTCGATATCTTACAGTTTGATTTTAAAGACAATCTAAGTCTTGATGGATCCTTATCTAAATCTTCATCTGAAATTACAGAGTATTTTTGGGATTTTGGAGATCAAAAATCTGATACCGGGGCAAAAAAGGAACACAGATACCCAAAGGACTTAAGCCAAACATTTATAGTTTTAAGGATAAAAAACAAGGATGGATTTATTGCAGACAATTTTGTGGAAGTACAAAATGAAGTTCAAAACTTCCTCGCTCAACCATTAAACAAACCAAACCCTACTCCTCAGAGAACTCTACTCAAACCAAACCAACTACCTTTTACCCTCTTTGGTATATTTATTTTAATAGTAATAATCCTTATGGCTCGACAGTACTTTCAGGCCCCTGGTCGCGGAAAGCATCAATAAATGCCTTAATTTTACTTTCATCTACTGAATTTAGTTTTTCCATTCTCCCCCAGGCAGTTAAAACCAGTGGGTAATCCATCCCGAGCCTTGGAATAAAAATTAATTTATGCAGGCCAAATTTTTGAGAAAGGCTCTTTAATCTATTCTTAAAATTGTCGCAACTCCCATCAGAAAAGCTTTTTGGCAAATCAGATAGCTTAGCAGAAGGGCTACCTTCAGACCCTTGAGTCATCTGCATTCTTCCCTTATCATCTGTTTGCGCATAGGCTGTCTTGACTATACCCTTTACCCTAAACCCTAAACCCTTTCTCTCACAGTCATACCAGATAATAATATATCCATGCTCCAGTGAGTGGACTAGACTTCCATCAGCTCTTGGTTCATCAAAAAAGCCCTTAGTGATCCAGGACGGATAATGATCACCTGAAGTTGGCGGATTAAAATTATAATCAACTTTGCTGGCTTCCGTTAAATGCGCTCTGCCCTCTTGCATCATCTTTTCTCCGGGCAAGGGCTTTGTGGATTCAATAAAAAGCCAGACCAACAATGCGATTAAAACTAAAACTATTAAAAAGGCTGCTACTAATTTTTTATTCATCCAGGAAACATTATAACAGGAGCTTAGCTATTGTACCGAGGCTTGCATATCTTTCCAGGAATAAGCCCCGGCAAAATTAGTAGTGTTAATAAAGAATCCCGGGGTTCCGCTCACCCCTAACTTAGCAGCAGTAGCCGTATCTTCTTGTAGCTTAGCGTCATATTTACCACTGTCCAGACAACTTTTCATATCAGCGGAATTAAATACGCCGGAGAGGAAGTCTGCGAGTTCTCCTGACTTTGTCTTATCATTTTTAACTGTGTTATTAAGCAGAGTATAACCATCCGAAGACATCAACTTATCATGAACTTCCCAAAACTTACCCTTCTCTTTTGCACAATAAAAGGCTTTAGCTCCCATCTCACCGTTACCATGACCGGGAGAATATATATATACATAGGCAGCCTTTCCACTGTCTACTAATTTTTTCATCTCCGGAACCGGAGCAATATAGGTTCCACCATCAGCTACTAAGGTAAACTGCGTACCTACTTGTTTATTAAGTTCAGGATTGTGACCACCGGCAATATGACAATAAGGACACGAGGGATCTGCCACTTCCACCAATAAATTTTTACTATTTTTATCTCCATAAACTAAATTTTTATCGTTAAAAAGGGATTTGATCGTATCTAAAGTTACCTTCGGGGCTTGCGGTTGAGAGGGTTGCGCGGGCTGTTGAACAGGTGCTTGAGTCCCGGAAGTTACCATCCCTCCTATTTTAATTACTCCTCCATGCATTAAAATAGCAATAGAGATCACAAACGAGCTTAAAAGAATAGCAACAGGAGTGGTGAGAAAAGAACTTGGACGATCCATGAATAATTTAGTTTAGATGGAAAGCTAGCTTCTGTCAAGGACGAGACTGAGGTAATGGGAAGTTCTTTGACTTTGATCAAAATAACTGATATACTCTAGGATATTATATGGAAGCAAGAACTGCAAAATTAATGGGATTAGGATTAGAGGTTGCAACTTTAATGGTTACCATAACATGCGCTACAGAACCCATCTCAGATAGAGAAGCTAACTTTAGAAGTGAAATTCTGGATAGATTTGCTGGTATTCCAGAAACTCATGTTCAGCTAGTTTCTGCTGCAATTAAACCAATTATTGGTACTGCTAATAATTTAAGAGATTGGCATTGGGGTAAAAATACCGCCAGGGTTGTATTAGTGGATCAGATGGCAAGCGCAGCAGCAAATGTATATATTGCATCAAATGATGGAACAGGACAACCTCTTCAGAACAATGAAGTTGGAGTAGCGTTTATTCTAAATAATAGAGATGAGAAGATTAATGGCTTTTCTGAAATAGGCTCAGGTGCGGAAGAAGTTACTTTAGATCAAGTTCTCGATTCTCCTGATATGCCGGAAGATGTCAAAAAGTCTACGATTCTTAGAACTAGAATGGAGATGCTTTTTGATCAAGCGAAGAGATTTTATCAAGATGGTTTTAGGATTTATTTCGGTAAACGTAAGGCTTATTCAGTAACAACAAAAGATAGAGTTAATATTACCCCTTTAGCGGTATACGCAGTGGATGGTTTAGGAAGAACTAAATAAACCTCATGACAATATGTGTCAGTTAAACTGATTCTGGGCATACTCCAGCCCTTTTTCCAAAATCTCATCTATTGCTTTAGTTGCTTGTTTCATCATATGTTTTACCTGCGCTTTTTCAGAATGTAAAAATGGCTCTATCACAAATTTTTCCGCAGAGAACGCTTGAGCTTTGTGTTCTCCGCCTTGAGTTTTTAAATTACCAATCCCAAGTCTCACTCTAATAAACTGATCTGTTCCTAAACCTGCCATCACCGACTCCACTCCATGATGCCCTGCTGCTGCCCCACCCATTCTGACTTTAATCTTACCCAAAGGCAAATCCAACTCATCGTAAACAATGATAATATCTTCAGGTGCTACCTTGTAGAAGTTAGCAATTAAACTGACTGCTATTCCAGAGTTATTCATGTAGGTTTGAGGTTTTACAAGGGTAAAGGGGTAGGCGTCAAGGGTAAAGTTAAAAATTTCAGATTTAAATTTTTCTTCATATTTCCAGCTTACCCCCAACCCTGGGCTAGGCTCGCCTTTGGCGGCTTGCCCCTTTACCCTTTTCGCTAGTGCATCTAACGCCATAAACCCTAAATTATGTCTGGTATTAGCATATCTCTCTTCCGGATTTCCCAAACCCACAACTAACTTCATTTCTTTAGCGCCTCCAGAATTTGGTCATGGATTAATCCATTCGAAGCCACAATTTCCAATCTTTCTTTGCTCCAGTCCGGTTCATTACCTTCAAAATCTGTCACTCTTCCGCCAGCTTCACGCACAATAACTACTCCTGCAGAAAAATCCCATATCCAGGCATCATTTATCACTCCATCAAATATGCCTTTACCCAAATAGGCTAAAGAAGCTGCAGCTGAGCCGATTTCATATGGTGCAGCCACTTTATTAAATAAGGGTTCTATATAACGATCATATTTTCTCTTTCTTCGGTTTATATGCCCAGGATCTAAACAAAAAGCGGACATCTCTAAAGAATTTCTTTTGCTTACCTGTATTTTTTGTTGATTTAAATAGGCACCTTTACCCTCCTGAGCCCAGTATAGATCTTTCGCAGAAATATGATAAATAACTCCTAAAAACGGTTCTTTATTTTTTAATAGCCCTATCGAAACTGAGAAGAATGGCATTCCAACTGAAAAAGAAAAAGTACCGTCTAAGGGATCAATTACCCATGTATACTCTGAACCTTTATTCATAGTTCCTCTTTCCTCTGCAATTATGTTGTGGGACGGAAAGTTCTTATTTAATATTCTAACAATTTTTTTTTCGGCCTCTAAATCCGCCTGTGTCGCAAAATCACTGTTATCTTGATTTTTAATTTTAAATGTATGCTTACCTCCTATATACTTAGATATTATTGCCCCAGCCTCTAAGGCTGCCTGTTTTGCTACTTTTAAAAAGTTATCATCCATTTTTAGTATTCTAACACTTTAGAAGAGACGAAGTCACAAACTAACAAAAAATGTTGAGAATTTTGTGTAGTTAGAGCTAAGAATTTATATTTATTGATCACAAAATACTCACAAACGAGCAAGCCTCTGCCGTGCGAGTGATTTTTTGTAGTGAGACTAGTCTCCTTGTTACTATTCAAACAATCCTAACTGCGGCACTTTATCTTTCTTTTCCTCTCCTTCCCCTTCTTTCCAAATCTTAACCACTCCATACACCCCATCGTAACCTGGATCTATCACTAAATCCCCGGTTCTATCCTTCGTTACCCCTTCTGCAATTTTTAATCCTGATATTTTTTCTATTTCTGAAATCTCAACCTTAGTTAAAATATTAATCTCATTACCTAAAATGCCGGTTAACTTTCTGTATTCAGATAATACTTTCTGGCTTGTTGGAACAGTATCAAATGCCTCTGCAATAACTTGCATTAATGGCACTAACATTCTATAGCCTGCTCTATTGGGGTATTTTTGACTTTTGATTATTCCTTGTATATTTTCAATTCTCAATTGTACATTTTCTCGCGTAGCGAGAGCTTCTACCCTCTCCATCACGCCAACAGTAAGACCTTTATTACAAACAGGACAAATTGTGCTTTTTCTCCTGGTGTCTTCAGGAGAATACTTAATATTGCAATTTCTGTGTCCGGTATAATGATACTTCCCCTCTTCAGGGTAAAACTCTATTGTGCCTTTTATCTTTTGATTTTTGATTGCATGAAATAAGCCATCGTATCCTGCATTTATATCAACATCAATTACTGTTGATTCTCTACCTAAATTTGGCAGCGAATGAGCATCAGAGAAAGATAAAATTGATTTATTATCCAGTTCCCCTACCCGCCAATTCATGGCCGGGTCTGATGATAAACCGGTCTCTATCCCATAAACATAATCTGTTAAATCTTCAAAACAGTCTTTTAAGCTATCATATCCTGATTCTGAGCCAAAAACCCCAAACCAGGGTGTCCAAGCATGAGCTGGAATAAACAGCGTTTTTTCATCAATCTCTAAACATATTTCCAGAAGATCCCTTGAAGAAATACCCACAATCGGCCTGCCATCAGAACCTAAATTTGCTCTCCTTGATAAAAGTTCTCTTTGAAATCTTTCAGCTGAGACAAAATCGGGCATAAATACTAGGTTGTGCACTCTTCTACCCTCTCCTTTATGTGTATAAATTGAGGCTATTTCAACTGTTAAAACAAACCTTACCCCTTTACCCTTTCCGCTTTCCCCTTTCTGACTTAAAAACCCCGATCCGTCCTCTTTTAAATCTCTTTTTAACTCTGCAAACCAGAGCGGGTGTAAAAAATCAGAAGTTCCAAGTACATCCAATCCCTTAAGCTTTGCCCATTCAACCAAATTTGGAATATTAAGTTGTGGTGAACATGCCCGGGAGAATCTGGAGTGGGTATGCAAATCTGCAATATATCCCATGCTCAAATTTTACCATACCCCTCTTTCTTCTTTTCTAGCCTTTTCTTAAACAGGTTTTCTCTAAAACCGCCTTCATTAACAAACTTTTCTTCTAACCACCTTAGCTTTTGATCAATTAAGCGGTTAGTCTGATTTATAAGACAAATCATTGTATTAGCTGCATCTTCAGGGTTTTCAATATAACTTTTATAATCATTATAACTATTATAATTGTTATAAACAAAGCTCCTGACTTTTTTGGCTTCTGGAGAATCTTTTTCCCAAAGTTTTAAATTTCGTTGTCTTAAAAAATCTAAATAATCATTTAGTAATTCTTCTAAACTACCTCTTGCTACCCCTAAAAGTTTAATTCTTCCCTCCAGGCTTTTTTGCAAATACCCTTCTGCAATATTCTGCTTCCCGCTCCTTGCAGCTTGCTCCATCTGGTCTTTTGTGCGAGATTTATAATCAATATATCTTTTTACAAATTCAACAGTAAAATCATAAATAATCTCTGACTGTTTAAAGAAGGGAAGTTCGCGGTAGCCGCCCGTTTGATTCATATAAATTTTATAATCATTATAACCGTTATAATTATTATAACTATTTCTTAAACTGCAACTCGTACATTTCCTTCAACTCCTTCACTGTAGTAGAATCCTCAGCCTTTTTGTCTGCTTCTCTGAACCTGACTAGTCTAGGAAATCTTAGCGCATAACCAGGTTCATCTCCATTTTTACCAGCTGTATGCGTTGGTGATTTGGTTATTTCATCTGCCAACACTTCTATAACAATTTCCGGTTCAATCCAAACAGAAGGTTCCATTATTGAATTAACTCTGGCTGGTTTATGCGAAATTTTTATCTTATCTGCCCTTTTATGAACCTCTCTCCACTCCTCATCTGTAAGCCCTGTGCCAATTTTGGAAACTGTCACGAATTCGTCTTTGTCTTTATCATAAACTCCAACCAACAACGCTCCTGCACCAAAGCTGGATCTTTTCCCCTTGCCAAAGATATATCCCAAAATCACGCAATCAATAGTATCCTGCAGCTCTCCGCTGGAGTGTTTTTTTAATTTTACCCAGTTAAAATTCCTACCCCCTGCTTCATATTTACTGTCCGGGCGTTTTACAATAAGTCCTTCCAGACCTTTAGTTAGCGCATCATCAAAAAGCTCCTGCATCCTGTCTGCCTGATCTGTAATCTCTCCTGGTTGTGGAATTAACACCTCGTCTCCTTTAACACTTGACTCTAGACTCTTGACTCTTGACTCTAATGTTTCATCCATCAGTGATTTACCGTTCAAGTACATAATGTCAAAGACAAAAGCCTTAAGCGGCAAAGATTTTGCCATCTCTGCTATGCCATGTTTGCGGCGGCGTTTGGTAGTTTCCTGAAAAGGCAAAAATTCCTCTGACTCAGGATTATATGCCAGGGCTTCTGAATCTAAAATTACAGAATCTGCCGATACCTGATCCAAAACCCCTTTAATAATATCCGGGAACATCAAAGTTGTTTCTTCCAGGTTTCTGGAAAAAAGCCTGACTTTATCACCCTGTTTATGAATCTGAACCCGAAATCCATCGTATTTATATTGAACATGGGCGCTACCTTCAAACTTTTCCAGAATAGTTTTCGGGTCAGGCAATCTTTCAGCCAGTTGGGAGCGGATTGGTCTGCCAACAGTAACATCTAATTTTTTAACCCCCTCCAAACCTTTTTGCCATAAAACTTCACCAATTAAACCTAAATCAGATGTTTTATTGTATCCACCTTCTAGCTCTTTTCTTAATTTTCTATCTCCTAGCCTAGACTGGGCAAATGCATCTAAAACTGTCGGATCCCCTATTCCAAGACGCGATGCGCCAATCGGAATCCTAACTAAATGTTTGGCCGAAATAGGATCCATTTGCTCTAAAAGGCTGGATAACATTTGCTGCCTTTTTTCAACTGTCCCCTCACCCTTTGTATTTGCAATCTCTCTTAGGGTTTCAAAAACACCTTCTACTGTTAATTTTCCCCTTTCCCCTTTCCCCTTTCCCCTTAATCCTTGAGCCACGATCCCCAAATCCCCCGCCTTCCCGTATTCTTTTAAGACTTCTTCCCGATCCACTCCATATGCCCTGGCAATACTGGCAGCCACTGTTTTTTCTGCCATGCCAATCTCAATTGCCTCATAAAAAGGGGCTACACGTCCCTGGATTAAATAACACACCATGGCAATATCTTTACTCTCTACTTGTTTAAAAAGATCCGAGAGAATATCAATTAATATCAGACGGGAGGAAGTCTGTTCCAGTTTTTCAAAATACTGTGCAAGGCGGCTAAATAACATTAGTAGGATTGTAATAGATTCACCTAAAGTTGTAAATCTTAAGATTTCCTTGTAAAATACGCGCCTTATGAGTTATTCTGAAAGAATCATGCCGGAGGGATCAAATATCGCAGAAGAGGTAGAAGCATCACCAGACCCAAGGTTAACCCAATTAATTGCGGAACGGACTGCAATGGCAAGAGAACTTAAGACACCAGAACAAATTGGCGAAGCCTGGGCTAAAGAAACTTATCAACGCGAACTTAAATACGCAGAACTGGAAAAC
>CALRFD010000008.1:28464-56011 GCA_943356485.1 Patescibacteria group bacterium | reverse complement strand
CCGGACTTGCCCGCCCTGAGCGAGGCCGAAGGGATTCGGGATCTATATAAATATTTATGGATTCCCTTTTTCAAGGGAATGACAGATGAATGGGCAGGCATAAATTTATTATGTTACTATTTATCTATGCAAGTCAATATCTTAGGCGTAAAAATTGATGATGTGGCTATCCCTCAGATAGTAGATCAGGTTAAGGAGTGGCTAGCCTCACAAGGTGAGACCTTGAGTGCTCAAAAACATTATATTGTCACTCCTAATCCTGAAATTGTCATGATGGCTCAAAAAGATCCTAAGTTAAAAGAGATTATCAAAAAGGCGGATCTAGCCATTCCGGACGGGGTAGGTTTAAAACTATCTGGTGATATAGAATGTACTAGTCCCGGAATAGATACGATGGAAGCCCTGGTAAGTTTGGCAGCAGAAAAGGGCGTTGCAACAGGCTTTTTAGGAGGAGAAGAAGGGGTAGCAAAGAAAACTGCCGAGTGCTTACAAAAAAAGTATAAAAATTTAAAAGTAGTTTTTGCAGAGTCCGGAGGTGAGGTGGATAAGGAAGGTAAGTTACTTAAGTCGCCTAAAGAACTTAAGCTACTTAAATGCGATTTACTTTTTGTGGCTTTTGGTCCTCCTAAGCAGGAGAAGTGGATTTTTGATAATTTGCAAAAAATACCTGTTAAAGTAGCAATGGGGGTGGGGGGATCTTTTGATTTAATCTCCGGTAAAATCCCCCGTGCACCAGTTTTAATTAGAAAGTTAGGGTTTGAGTGGTTGTTTCGTCTGATCATGCAGCCCTGGAGAATCAAAAGACAACTGGCGCTTATCAAATATGTGTTACTATTAATAATAAGATGATTATTTCAAAGAGAGCACAGGATTTAAAACAAGTTTTAATGCAGGGAAGTGAGCTTCAAGTTAAGGAGCCTTACACAATGATAGTTGATAAGGAGCAGGTAATTTTTGCAATATATCCGGGGGTTAACGGAATAGAATTTAATAAGACAGAAGGATATTTTAATGCTTACCCTGGGGCGCAGGTTTATCAGTGTCTGTATGGACAAGGAGTCCTAATTATGCAAAGAAATGATGAAGTAGGAGAAGCTAAAGAGTTTAAGGTAGTAACTTTAAGCTCAGGCAGGCAAGTGGGGGTGCCTGCAGGTTGGGCTATGTGTTTGGTCAATATAGGAAAGAACTTTTTGGTAGTAGTTGGAAATGTCAATATCGCTTCAAAGGATATTAACTCTAAAGCAATTCTGGCAAAGCATGGTTTAGCTTATTACATAGTTGAGAAAAAAGGGGAAGTAGGATTTGAGCAAAATTCTAACTATAATATTCATCCGCAGATTACTACAGAGTAAGTGTTAATTCTATTATCTATTAACTTATCCCTTTGCAGCAACATTTTTGGTATCAATTAGCAGAATATAAGTATTGGTGCTAATTTACAGTTTTCAAACATTTTACCTAAATAACAGAATTTCCTGAGGATGTTTTCTGGGTAATTCCGAGCAGCCACAAGACGGCTTCTTTTTTATAGCGACGATCACCGCGGGAATTTATCCTTATCGCAGGTAACTTACCTCTTTTACCCCACCGCTTTATAGTTAGGGGAGATACTCGTAAGACTTCTGCAACTTCTTTAACTGTTAATAAATCCGGGAGATTTTCGAGTGATATCTTATCAGCCATTCTATTACAATATATATCACACAAAAACAGACGGTGTCAACCTCTATTTAAAAAAAGAGCCCGTTTTTAGGCGGACTCTTTTATAATTTACCATATTCTCTATTGACAAGATGTACATTAGGAGATATTATTGTTTATATGAATACAATAAGAGTTTCAGCCACCAAAGCCAGAAATAATTTTTTTGAACTGCTAAATCAGGTAGCCATGGGTAAATCTATTATAATAGAAAGAGATTCCAAAGAAGTGGCAGTGATTTCTCCCAAAGCTACAGATTTCGACTGGAAATCGTTTCGCAAGGCAGCAAAAGCAGCGCATGGAATATTTAAAGGTTTAAGTATAGAAGAAATCTCTCCGCTTAGAGCAAAGGGCGCCTGGAAAGGATTTGGAGAGTGGGATAAGTCATGAAGATTGTATTTGATACTAGTATTTTTATCGATTATCTAAGGAGCGGTAGGATTGGAGAAGATCTTTTTGATCAGATTGAAAAACAGAATGCACAACTTTTTATCCCTACGATAGTAATTTTCGAATTGTTTTCAGGAAGTAGTACTAAAAACCCTTCAATCAGAATCAAAATTACAAATATGATCCGGAATTTTAAAAGGATTGAATTAACAGAAGAAATTGCATTAATGGCTGGAAAATTATATAGAGAAATAGGAAAACAGGTTGGTACACAGGATTATATTATTGCTGCCTCAGCTTTATCTATTGGAGCTTCAGTTTTAACTTTAAATCAAAAACATTTTCAACAAATCCCAGGTTTGGATCTTTATGAATTTTAGTATCCACTAAATCTATCTCTTAGTGGATAAAAATTATTTCCTTCCTTGTATGCTTCGTACCAGGTGGGAAGTACAGCTGTTGGCTCATGTTTTACAGGTATCCATCTTTCTTGTGACATAAAAAAGAGCCCGTTTTTAGGCGGACTCTTTTTAATCTAACAATAAAATTTTAAATTACTGTAATTCTACTGTAGCACCTGCTGCTGTTAATTTAGCCTTAGCTTCTTCAGCTGTAGCCTTATTAACAGATTCTAAAACTGGTTTTGGAGCTGCTTCTACTAAGTCTTTAGCCTCTTTTAATCCAAGGGTTGGGACTATCTCTCTTACAGCTTTAATTGCGGAAATTTTGTTTGCTCCCGCACTAGTTAAGATTACATTAAAGGTGGTTTTTTCCTCCTGTGGCTCGCCTGTGGCGGCACCAGCCGGTGCACCACTTGCTGCCATGGCTACTGGAGCACTAGCGGAAACACCAAATTTGTCTTCGAGCGCGTGAACTAAATCAGCTAACTCTAAAACAGTAAGCTTTTCAATCTTTTCAATGATTTCAGAAAGAGATTTTGAAACTACCTTTTCAGATTTTGATTCAGCCTTAACTTCCTTGTCCGCCTTAGCTTCAGCGGCGGCTGCTACTTCTTTAACTTCAGCGACTGCCTCTTCTGCTTTAGCTGCTGCTTCAACTGCTACTTCGGCTGATTGCTCAGCTTCTGTTGCAGCTTCTTCTACTTGTACTTGATCGTCTGCCATAATAATATAGGGGAAAGCGTAAAGCGGAAAGGGAAAAGTCTTTTTATACTTTACCCTTAGCCCTTTACCCTTTACCCTTGTAATTCACCTCCCCTCATTTTTTGTACTTCACTTAGTGCATATACAAGATTTCTTAAGTTTCCTTGCAATACTGAAACCATTCCGGTTAAGGGAGCAGCCAATACTCCCACAACTTTTCCTCTTAATTCCTGTTTTGAAGGAAGAGTAGAGAGTTGAATGATCTTTGCTTCGCTTAATACCTCACTACCTAAGTAACCGCCTTTAATCTTACCGATTGTGAAGTCTTTTAATGACTTGACTAAGGTTTTAAGAGGGGAAATTTCATCATCATAAGCAAATAAAGTGGCAGTTGGTCCGTCCAGATCAATCTCAGGTTTTGCGAGTTTTAAAAGAGTGTTTTTGGTGATTGTAAATTCCGCATTTTGATCCCTAAGTTTATTTCTTAAATCAGATAGCTGAGCCATGGTTAAGCCCTTAAAGTCAGTAAAAACTAAAGCCTTGCTTTTTTGCAGCTTCTCTTTTAACTTAACTACTGTTTCTTCCTTTTCTAACCTTGTTTTTGGCATTTTTTTGCTACAAGTAGGATTTAGTTAGGCACCTACTGTCTTAAGCTTTTAAAATTCTACTCCAATTGGTATAATCTGTCAATGGATAGGGGAAGGGAAAACCGTATAGGTGACCTATATACAGCGAACTATTCTGGATATCTCAGTCAATATGGCAAAGGAGTTGCTTGACATTCTTTTGATATGTAACTACAATGTAATTACATATGATTACTACTTTTATTGCCATAGGAAATTCAAGGGGAGTCCGTATCCCAAAACCACTACTTGAAGAAAGTGGTCTTGGGGAACAAATTGAGTTAAAGGTAAAAAAAGGAGAGATAACTATTGTTTCTGCCCCGGCAAAAAATAATTCTATGATAGATACTCAGCAATTATCAGAAAAAACACTCGGAGCAGACTGGAATAAAGTAGAAGAGGATATTGCATGGGCAAGCTTACAGTAAAAATAGGCACGGTTATTTTAGTTAATTTCCCTTTTTCTAATTTAAAAGGTCAAAAAATTCGTCCGGCTTTGGTTTTGGCAAAAAGCGAATTTGATAATTTAATACTGTGTCAAATTACCTCAAAATCTTACTCCAGTAAAACATCAATCAAAATTGAATCTTCTGATTTTGCTAAAGGGGGTTTACCGGTTGTAAGTTTTGCCAGACCTGATAAATTATTTACAGCTGATGTATCCATCATTAAAAATACTGCCGGCGAGTTGAATGAAAAGATGAAAAAAATAATTTTACAAAGAGTGCGTAAATTATTTACATAAGAAATATTGTAAGTATTCAGTCAGTCTGAGCCAGATTTTTAAAACGTTGGGTTTACTTAATGCCCCAGTTGTTTAAGCAGGAAGTCTCGCCTGATCTTATAAAAGTTAATCCAGGGGGCTATACTTATTGCATCATTGTCTAACTTAATAGAACGCTTTATATCAGAAACTTCATAAGCGCTGGAGTCGCGGAATATAATATCTGCCCGGATGGTCTGAATTATAAAGAAGGAAGTTACTACTATTAAAGATATGCCCATGAATTGAGCAATATAGGCGTAAGGGCGTTGGTTTCTGACATCACCCAGGGCAATGATAGAGGCTGGATTAATAATTCCCATGCAAATCCAAAATAAAACCATTGGTGTCATTGAAACAGGGGAGAATTGATGGATGATAACAAAGGCTATTACTGCGCTAAGGCAGGCTTTTGAAAAACCATCTTTTAAGCTGAGTCCTTGTTTAACTGTCAATATCAGGATAGCTAAAAATAGCCCTAAGCCGATTAAGCCTGTTTGTACTGCGATATCTAAAAATAAGTTGTGGGAAGAGTCTACTACGATATCTTTTAAGCCTAAATCCTGCTCCTTTATCACCTGGGGGAAGGATAGCGAGAAGTTTTCCAGACCATAGCCAAAAATAGGCTTTAGAAAAATCAGCTGGATTGATTTTTGCGCGATAACTAGTCTATTCTCAGCTGTCCATTTAGAGTTAAGATCAACCTGCAACCGATACCACTGGCTATAAACTAAATTAGGGGAGATAGTGGCGATGATCCCAAAAAGCAACACTGAAAAAACGATACTAGTAAGTAATAGTTTGTAATGGTAAAAACCCCAGGTAAGCATCAGGACAGCCAGCCCTAGATAAGCGCTTCTGGAAAGGGTAGAGAAGATACCTAAGATTATTATTATTCCTGCGAAGGCGGGAATCCATTGTCTGGATGAGGAGTAATTTTTATATAAATACCAGATAAATGGGAGTGACATGACCAGGTATGCTCCTAAAAAATCAGGTTGGCCAAAGGTAGCGATAACCCTGTTGCTATACAAAAGCTGGTTGGTATGACCTAAAAACCAGAGTGAAAGGAATTGAGTAATGGCTAGAATAGAAGTAAATGTAGCGCTGATTAAAATAGCCAAACAAGCGTGTTTTTTAAACCTCTCATCCTCAAACATCTTGCTTGATATAAGAAATAGCAGGCTGTAGCTTAGCCAGGTTAAGATTCCCTGCCATCTAAAATATGAACCCAAAAAGCTTTGATAAAAAGATAAACCAATGAGTGAAGTAAAGACAATCCAGGCAAAAAAGATTAAGTAACTTAAGTTTCTTAAGTTACTTAAGTGGCTTAATTTATAATCTGAGACTAGCAAAAAATAAACAGCCAGAGAGCTAAAAAGATAAAGCAAAAAAACTTTTGGCATTTCAAAGCTAAGATAAGTAAAAGGAAGAAAAATTAAGGGAAGGGCAAAAAGTAATGAAATCAGCAGGTTCCGGATGGTATGCACACTATAATCTTAACAGAATTATTATTTGCTAACGTAGCGGTAGATTAATGAACTTTGTCTGTTATCAGAAGTTGAAACCTGGAATCCATAAGTTGCGTTACCGCCAACTTTAGGTGAGATTTGACCTATGATTAAACTATCAGACCAGGAAAGTATGGTAGCATTGTAAAAAGGTACATTTGAATTCGTGTTGTATAGATTAATTTTTCCAGATTTTCCAAGGTCTTGTCCATAGATTATAAAATATCCACCCCAGCTTAAGTTATAGGTATAAAGTGAAGAGATTGTAGGTTGAGCAGCTGTAACTGTCAAGCTGACTCTATTACTTTTTCTGCCATCGGAGGTTTGAGCTTCTATTTGATAATTACCTTTGGCAACAAATGGGACTGTAAATTTAACTACTGTATCAGACCAATAAACAATTGGTGCACCAGCTACAGCTTGGTTATACTGATTATATAAAGTAACGCTGCCGGATTTAGCATATTGAGAAGCAAACCCAGAACCATAGATAGCTACAGTGTCACCGGATTTGGCAGGTGAGCCATAGATTGAAGTAATTGATGCAGGAATAGGTATGGTTACAGTAGCATAAGTAAGGTAAGTATTATTTGTTTCATTGTTTTCGTTAACCATATTGAATTCATCTACTTTACCGTAAATTGTCTGTTGTCCGGGGAACTTATATTGTTTACAGTTGGTAATTGAAGCAATAATTGTTTGACCTGCAGCCAATTTATCAATGTAGGCATAGCAGTAACCAAGTTGGGTTATAGTTTTTTGATCAAAGGTATTAGCACTGACCCAAAAGCTTTTGGCGTCAGCGTTGCCCTGATTTTTAACTGTAATTTTTACATCATTATATGATCCAACCTTTAAGTCTCCGGTAGCTATTGCGCTTAAGACAAGCAAGTCAGGTTTTGGAGCAGTAGGAGTAGTTACTACTACGCTGATGTTAGCTGAATTGTTATCTTCACTTGACTCATTAATTTGCATATCAGCATCTGCCATAGCTTTAAATTGATAAGTCCCAGGGTTTTTATAAGTGGTAATTGTTAAAATTTGACTTGATCCAGGAGTTAAGCTATTTGTTGCAAGTCTCCAGTATTCATTAATGCCAATATTATCAGTATTTATTTGAGTAACAGAAGGCTGAGAGGTTACAGAGCCAATATTTTTAACTGTAGCAGTTAAGGTGATCTTGCTATAACCATAACCAGTTGGGGCGCTTGTTCCTACTCCAAGAGTAGAAGTATCAACAGTAGCTTTTAAATCAATGGTTAAATCGGATTTTAAGACAGGAGCATTTGTTAAAGTGAATTGATTGCTTACGGCAACTATCTGGCCAATTGTTTTACCGCTGTATAAAACAATATTTAATGTAGTTGTATTTGCAGGTATTCCTGCTTTGCTTAAATCTATCACGCATGAGCCTGAGGACTTAGGTGTCCCCGTAGGATCAGGAGCCAATTCTGTGACTTTACAAGTATTAGCCCAAATACCAAAACCTACTATTTTAGTCATTCCATTTGTTACAAACTGGAAGATATCCTTTAAATGAGGGTTAGGTATATTAGAATAGGTAATTGTTATTGTCCCGTCTTTACTTACATTAGTTGGGCTAACAGAAACAGTAGCTACTGGAACAGGTGTTGCAGTTGGGCTAGGTGCTGGTGTTGGAGTAGGGATAGTGACAGGGATTGTTACTGGGGCAGAAACCGGTTGAGTTATTGCTAAAGCTGTTATTGGAGAGAGTAGTGAAAAATACCCCACCAAAGTGAGGGCTAAAGTCTTTTTCAGGAAAGCTGATATTTTAGATGTGTTCATTACAGGTGCGTATATTAACACAAATAAAACAAGCCGTCAAGTATTATGGGATAATGCAGAAAAATACTCTAGGATTAGATAATTTACCGCTGATTTAACATGCGCCGGTTTGGCATGCTTCAGGACTATTGGGGATGGTATCGGTTGGGCTATTAGGTTTGTCTTCATTGGTTCCAGAAGGGGATGTTGAGAAATGCAATACAACCTCTGAGCTTTTTTCCTGAAACTGTTTTTTTAAGACTTCAAACATCTCTCTCTCAGTTAGAGCAGATAGTCTTTCTCCTGCTTCTGTAACTGCTTTCGGTAAAGCTTTAATAAGATATTTGCCTACAATCCGGCCGCCTGAATTAATGGTTGCTTGTACTGCTCCTGAGATTCCGACCACCTCTGCAGTTCTTGCAATAGTTGCATGGACTGCTGGTCCCAGTCCGATAAATAAAGCACCCAAGGCAGTACTAAGGTTAACTTCGGCAACTGTTTCTCTTTGACCTTCGCCAATTTTACTCAGGGAATTTATTTCCGGGCCAAAGATGGGAATCAAATATTTGGCGATGATGGAGGTAATATAAGTTGAATTGCTTTGATCAATCTGCTCTCTGGCTGTAAGTCCGGCATCCAAGAAGTCTTGTAGAATACAAGCCGGAGGCTGATAATAAGCGTATTTTTGTTTTATGCTTGGGTTTCCTGTATAGGGAAAGATGCCTAGTTGGTCTTTTGTTGGAGGCTGATCATCGCAATTTAGCTTATCCCTTCCTTCTCCATTAGCTCCATATAGTATTGTCCGGGTAAAACCCAGCTCCTCCAGCTTGGATGCAGGGATGTATTTGCACATTGCGAACCAGGGGTCAATTTGCGGGGTTTCAGTAGGGTTGGTGGTAAACCTACGATTAGTAAAGGGAATATTAAAAGATGGTAAGGCGCTAAAATAAGTGCTCTGTTCATTTGCGAGCAGATGACCCAGTATTTCCAAATAATGCTTTCCCGCTCCTGATTGCTCATCGGCAAATCCGACTAACGCATTTTTACATTCTTCTTCTTTCTCCCCGGGTGAAGTATTTTGGTTTTGCTTTGCATAGAAGGTAACTGTAACTTCACTTTGACTCTCATTAACATTTACTCCGTAGCCTAATTTATCTGCGCTTGTCCTTAATGTTTGATATTTTTCCGGGCTATTACCGGTTATTTTACTTGGCCCATTTTCAAACTGGGTATATAAAATAGCGCTGTTTAAAGCTTCAACTTTGCTGGCATTTTGATAATCCTGGCTGGTAGTATCCAACTCGTTAGCCTTTGGCTTGAAGATTTGGGTTTTCTGAACTAAAAATACACCGGCGATTATTCCAGAGAGGAGGATAACAGTTAATAAAATAGCGCTGATGCTGCCTTTTTGTGTTTGAAAATCTTTGAGCATTATCCTTACTTTATCCAATATTGCTAATCATTGTCAATCCAGGGGGTAGGGTTCAGGCGGCCTTTTCATCTGTGGTTATAAAATGGGTATCTGATATCCGACTAAAGCCGTCCGGTCCTTCTACTACAAAAGGATATTTCCGGTCATCCCCGTTAGCTTGATATAGTTCCCACGCAGCCTGCAGGTTGTCTCTGGATATTAAATCTGCCTTCCACTCCCTTAGTTCCGACTTATCAGGGTCTTGATAGTGGACAGGTTCATGACCCAGGATATGCGCATCTTTTTGTCCTAAAGAGGCGAAAGTCCGGACTGCATATTGGTCTGATGGAGTGTTTTCTGAGGGCTGGAAAGCTAAAACAGGAGCTTCCGGTAAATCATCTAAAGCCGGAATCAGGTTTTCCCCTAAACTTATGCCTATATAAATATGATCTCTTCTAACAACCTCGCCCTTACTGTTTTTACCTAATATCTCGGTGGTTTTAAAAAAGGTTGATTCGTATGGAACTTTGCCTCTTGCAGATGCTCTTTGATAATCAACCATAAAATTACCCTTTAGCTTAGGATCATCAATTTTAGCAATAGTATCAGGGTTGATTGTTTGGGCGGTAAAAGTCACAAAGTCTACAACAGTGGGAATTTTATCTTGTCCCGGCTTTTGTTGGGCGCGCTGCGCTATTAATTGCGTAATTAATGGAATTTCGGCAGCGCTTTTTCTAAGATGAAGTTTTAGCTTCCCGGTATTGGTAATTGTGACCCCCATTCCTTTGAGGTACTCATCGGTTAAAACATCTGCCGGTAGTTTTTTTAACTGTCCTCTTTCCGGAGCTGGTATTAATACTAATTCCGGTGCGTTGCCTGGTTTTAACTTTGAATCCTGGACTGTTTCGGAAGCAGCAGGCTGGTTATTATCAAAAGAGTCTGGTTCTTTTCTTTGAATGAATGGTTTTGCATTACCGCAGCCAGCCATAATCAGTATTCCGGCAACTGTCATTCCCAGAGCAGCTTTATGAAGACTTCCTTTATATAATTTATCTAACTTAGCAAATATGTCTGGTTCAACTTGTGCTCTGGTCTTAGACAAAACGCTTTCTACAGCGCTCAGTACTTTTTGGGAACTTAATGTCTCAGACTGGTCAAATTTTATTTCACTGGTCATAAGTCTGCCTAAATTGGGATTTGAAAGCATCAAGGTGGCCGTTTAATTCATTTTTATCTATGGTAGAGAGGAGAGTTTGTAAATTATCAGCCTGATTAACTCTTTGAGGATATTTTTGTGCAGTCTTAAGAAGTATGAACTCTGCTATCTTTTCCATTAGCACTGGTTTTAACTTCGTTTTTTCATCTTCAGGCATATTTTGCAGGTTGAGTAATATGAACGGGTCAAAATCTAAAAATACCGGTTTATTCACACTTTAAATTCTAACTCCTAAAGATGCGGCAGTCAAATTAAACTATTTCGGTATCCACACCCAGTATCCGCCTCCTTCATCGGGTGAGCCTACTGGAGGAGAATTGGGAGTTGTGGTCGAGGCCTGCCCGCCATTGCTGCGCTCAGGCGTTAGCAGGCTGGCAGAAGGTGAGGCTACTTTTGGGATCGGGGAAGTCCAGGCGCCGGTGGCGCCGGTTTTACCAATATTATTTGAGATTATTGTCAGGTCAAATATATTCACTACTCCGTCATTATTTAAGTCAGCGTTTTCGTTCCAGTTTGGCGCGCCAGGGCTGCTACCCAAAGCTTTTTGGGCGATTAAGTAATCCGCCGAATTTATGACATTGTCTTCATTTAAGTCTCCGGAAACTAACTTGATAACGTCCCCATTTTCCAGGTTAGTGATAGCAGGCGACATAGTGAAGGTAGAAGAGTTAGCAATTTGAGCAGGACCCTTAATAATTGCCGTATATTTGCTTCCGGTTGTCAGCCCGGCCAAAGAAAGATTGCTATATGAGCCTGATTTGGGCAGATTAACAGTGAAACTTAGTAAAAATTTAGGGCTGGTGGTTAGACTGCCATCAATAATTCCGACAAACAACTTTGCTGCCTGATTATCAGCAGGTCTTCCTTCCAGGTTAGCTTTTAAAGACAAGGTCGGGCCGAAGCTGGTGGCTATTGTTGGGGATAAATCAGGGCTGGGAGATGGTATAGGAGTGAGCTTGGAAGCTGAACTTGCTTGCGATACGCTAAGTAGCTCTTTTGCCGCTGAGGAATTAGTTTGAGTGGGCGGAGGAGTGACAAGAACAATTGGTTTAAGTTTTGTTTCTTCCTTGGCACTGCTTTTTATGGTTTGATATTGTGTAGCCAGATATGCGCCGAGTGGAATTGACAGCAGGATAAATATATATATTCCTAAAAAAATTCTTTGTGTCAGGGAGGAGAACATAATATATAGTATAGAGTATAGTGTATAGAGTATAAAAGGGTATTTTCAAAAATACATTATATTTAAGATGCAAGGGTTAAATATGTTATCAGTAAAAACATTAGTTAGAATTTTAATCAACACATTAATAGGTTTAGTTTTAATATTTACTTGGGTCAGGTTTGTAAATTTAGAAGAGGTGTTTAAAACTATTTCAAAAGTCAGCCTGATTGGTCTTATGCCTGTTTTTTCCTTTATGTTTGTCTCACCCCTGATTCGCACAGTCAGGTTGAAACTTTTTTTATCAGAAGTTAAAAAAGTCAGCTTAAGAGAGATATTTTTTTTAAATGGGACAGCCCTGATCCTGAATTTTTTTATCCCTATAAGGGTAGGTGAGGTTATCAAAGGGGTTTATTTGAATACTCATTATGGTATACCTTTAGGCAAAGCCGTAATTTGGGTATTTTTGGACAGATTTGTTGATTTCTTAGCAGTATTGGCGCTAGCTTGTTTACTTTTGTTGGTAGTTCCAAGTTTTCTAAGTATAACAATTATAATGATTATAATTGTTATACTAGTTATCACTTTAATTTTAACTTATTTGGCAGTATTCCAAAAAGATTTTGCTAAAAAACTAGTGCAATTTTTGAAGCCTTTATTAATATTTTCTCATATTAAGATATACTTTGAATCATTTAGTTATTTTATTCTGGAAGCATTCTCAATCCTAAAAAGACACCCGAAAGATCTATTGTTCCTGGTGATTTTGACTGTCTTTGCATACCTTGCTGATGCCTCAATTTGGTATTTTACCTTTATTTCGTTAGGATCTCATCAGGATTTTTTAAAAATGTATTTAGGACAACTTTTATCTGCCTTAACTTATCTGATACCTGCTGCTCCGGGATACGTTGGATCAGCTGAGGCATCAGGACTTTTGATTCTTTCCGGTATTTTTGGGATAGAAAAGAACTTAGCCTCGGCTATGACTGTGTTATTTCATATGGCATCTGCTGTATTCGTCATAATTTTTGGCTTAATTTCGATCTTTAGCTTAAAATTGGATTTAGGAGCGGTTTTTAAAAAAGCTTTAAATAGAAGTTAAGTCTACTTTTACTGAAGGTCCTTGGGTTGGGGCTAGCATAACTTTTTTAACTCTGGTTTTACCCATAGTTTGCAGTAGGATTTTAATATTGGCAGATAACTCCTCTGTTGGTTGGGAAAGTTTACCTAAACCAATATGAATCACAGGAGCCTTTGGTTCGGTTTTATATTCTGTTTTTCCGGCCTGGAATCCTTCTACGGATTTTTTCAGATCACTGGTAATTGTCCCGTTTTTAGGATTTGGCATTAATGAGCGGGGTCCTAAAATCCTCGCTATTTTGGCCAGTTTAGGCATCCAATCAGGGGTTGTGACTACTAAGTCAAAGTCAATTTTTCCTTTGCCAATTTGTTCGATTTTCGCTTCATCTCCCAAGATAACATCATCTGATTTTACCCCGAGTGCATCCGAGGGGCCAAAAGCCAGAATGGTTAATTTTTTCCCTGAAGCAAAAGGAAGCGAGACCAAGCCTCTAATGCCGGTTTGAATTGTATTGATATGTGCTTCCAGTGTGCCGGTATTTTTGGAATAAGAAACTTTTTTAACTAACTCAACAGCTTCGTTTAAAGGATAAGACTTACTTTTATCCAAATCCTTTATCAGTTCCTGGTATTTTTTGCTCCTGAGCTTTTTTTGTTTGCCGGGCATTTGAGCTTTTTTCTGTTTGTCATTGCGAGGAGCCTTTGGCTCTGTGGCAATCTGGGTTGGATTTTCGTCTTGGTTAGATTGCTTCGTTTCACTCGCAATGACAGCAGAAGAAGGTTTTTCTCTCTTATTAGCTTGCCCTGAGTCCTCTGGACGAAGGGAATCATCAATAATTGTAACTTTTGGTCTACCCATATAATTAATTGTTAATTGCTAATAGATAATTGTTAATAGTTTTCTCTTGGCTATTAATGATGATCTATTAACTAGTAATCTTTACCCCCATACTCTTCGCAGTGCCTTCTACGATCTTCATAGCGGCTTCGACATTTTTGGTATTTAAATCAGGCAGTTTGTTCTCGGCAATAGTCCTGACTTGAGCCTGGCTTAAGGCTCCCACCGGTTTTTTCAAAGCCTCACCCGAACCTTTTTCTAAACTAAGAGCTTTTTTAATCATCTCGGCAACCGGAGGTTCTTTGGTAATGAATGAGAAAGTCCGATCTTCAAAAACTGTGATCACAACAGGCAAAATATTACCCTGTTTTTCCTTGGTTTTTTCATTAAAAGCCTTTACAAACTCCATAATAGGCAGGCCATGTTGACCCAAAGCCGGGCCTACAGGAGGAGCAGCCGTGGCACTGCCGGCCGGAATGTTTAGTTTTATAAATGTTTTTATTTTCTTTATAGCCATAATTTTTGAATTATCTCAAATCTTAAATCTCAAATGTCAAATCTAAATCTAAAATCTCAAATCTTTTAGTTTTAAAATTTAAGTTGTAGTTTTGAGTTTTGACATTTGAGTTTTGAGATTTCATTTATATTTTCTGAATCTGCAAAAAATCCAGCTCTACCGGTGTTTCCCGACCAAAGATAGAAACAAGCACCTTAACTTTACCCCGCTCCTCATCAACACTATCAATTTTGCCGATAAATTCAGAAAAAGGGCCATCCACAATCTTAACTGTATCATTGGATTGAAAGACTTGTTTATAGACAGGAACCTGTGACTGGGTAAACTTAACAATAGTTTGGACTTCCGCATCAGAGATTGGAGTGGGTTTATTGCCGATACCTACAAAGGAGGTTACTCCCTGGGTTGTCCTGACAGCCAGCCATGATTGATCGTCCAGAACCATTTTGACTAAAATATATCCCGGGAAGATTTTTTCCTTGATGGTGGATTTTTTACCGCCTTTTATTTCTATTTTATCCTGCACCGGAACTAAAACATCCAGAATTTTTCCATGCAGATGTTCGGATTCAACCCTTTGTTTCAAGGTTACAGCCACCTTATTTTCATGGCCGGAGTAAGTATGGACAACGTACCATTTAACGTTTGGATTTTCCTCTTTTGCTGGGGTAGCTGGAACAGCAGGCTCGTCACTGTGAGGAGCCTCTGGTTTTGTGGCAATCTCTTTTTCTATATCAGATTGCTTCTCTTCATTCAGAGTGACAGGAGAGATTACTTCTACTGTTTCAGACTCTGCCTCCTCTTTTGCTACAGGTGTAACTTCTGGTTCAGCTTGTATTGGAGTTTCCTCAGCCTGAGGCTGAGTTTGTTCTTCTAATTTCTGTTTTTGATCGTCACTCATATTTTTGTCTATTATTTACCAAACCGTCCTAATAAAAATGCTGTAACAGCAGTTAAAATATAATCCAGTCCGCCTAAAAATATTCCAACTCCCACTGCAACTATTACTACCAGCACAGTGTATCTTATGGTTTGCTCTCTGCTAGGCCAGGCTACTTTGCCTAACTCTTCCTTTACTTCCTTTAAAAATGAGACAGGGTTAACCATAAAAAAGCTTCCAGTATTTTGGAAGCAATTTGTCAAGTATATCAAATACATTTTAAGATAGCAATAGTAAGAAGAGTGTGCTAAACTATAGGGTCTATGGCAGAAAAATTACATAACGAGCGAGAGATAAAAAACAATCCTTCCTTTTGTGAAGGGTTGGGCATTTGGGCTGCAAACCGTTTACTCAAGTATCTTGATACTTTGGGTCCTTCTTCCCAAAAAGTGAAACCCGTTGAGTTAGTTGGCAAGAAAAGAGGTGGCGCTAGATGGAGAAAGGGAGATATTGGCAGTTATGTAGCATCAGCGTCTATTGTAGTAGGAGGTATTATATTTGCCTGGTATGCGCTAGCCAGTAATGTAAGAGAGGCTACTCAGGCGCATCCTTTTCCTGGTTACAGATCTCCTTCAGTGACTCTCGGGCTTGAGCAGAATAATCCCAACCGGCTGATACAGACTCTTGATCGGAAAGGCTCTGGGGCAATATTTCCGTATGGAGTAGTGATAAATGATGTTGATGGTTTGAGCTTTCAGGTAGATGCGCAGGGACTAGGAGAGCTGGTTAAAGAGGCAGATTTAATGCCTCCAAACAGGACTATAGTTACGACATATATAACGAATGGGGGTGACCCTGACCCATCTTTATTTATCCGCGCACAAAGACTATATGAATCTGTTCAGGGTAAAGATATATTCATAATGACAACTGCGCCTTTGTCTTTATCCACAGTAAAAGAGGCATTAGCAGGAACTCATAGTGATCAAGACCGATTAGCAAATGTGGAGTTTACGATTAGGTTTTTAGAAGTTATGAAGAGGCAGAGAGGTCTTTTACAAAGTGGTGTAATAGATAATTCTCCTTTGACAAGAGTTGAATTTGAAGCTGTGGCAAGAAGATCAATACAGCCGTTTAGAATACTCAGATTACCCTAGAAGATCTTGTTTAATGCTGTTGGCCAGCCATTTTACCCATGCTCCATAGGTTTCTTTACTCAGTCTATCTGTATCAATAGCAGTTCTTCTTGTCCCATTTAGAAAACCCGTATATCTGTCATGGTACTGCTGATCAAGCGCATGCGCTCGGGCAAATTCCAGGGTAGCAGAATCTGCTCTTTCAGGTAGTAAACCCAAATATATTTCCAGTCTGGTCATATCAAATCCTGCTTTATTATCACAAAAAATAAGTAACCTGTTTTTTACTTGCGTAAGTTTTCTTCTTTCTTCATTAATCTTTCTTTCATATTGAAGGCTGATCAACTCTTTTTCTTTCTTACTTTGTTCCAGGGCTTTCTCAAGATTAGAATTTGCTAACATAGCTTCTTGCCGAGGAATAGTAAGATACGGGTGTTCTGCTCTGGCAAATTTTTTAAAAGGCCTTAGGTAAAAGGGAAGAAATTGCTGTTTTTCGTATAGTGCTACCTGAATATTACCCCAAATAACTCTTAAGTCTGAAGCTTGACTAATCTGTTCTCTGGCTAAATCCAGTCTTCTTTGGGCAAGAGTTGCGCTTTCCTGAGGTTGGCTAAGTATACTTTCAGTCTCGTGTAACTGTTGATTCTTTATGTCTACCAAAGCTGTAACAGTATCAAAGCATCTGCTGAAAACAGTTGCCCGTCTTCCAAATTGGATAGAGTCATCCGGACTAAGAAGAGGCACAAATCTCTCCTGGAGCTGTGCAAGGGTACTTAAATTTAATTGTCCTGGTCTTTCAGCCATATAGTGGAGTATTATACAATCTATAGGCCTAACTATCAAATAGGCAGAAAAAACTTATATTTTTCTGGAAGATTAGCTTTTAATTACCGTGGTTAAAATCCTGGGCTTCTGCTACTGTGAAATCAGGCCCTCCGGGTATTTCAGTCCATGGATCAAATTTTCTTTCTCCAACTGCCTCAACTAACTTTCTCACCTCAACCATTCTATTTGGAAAATGGGATTGTAAATACAGAACTTCACCGTCAATCATTTCTCTTAAAGAGAGAACCCTTTCCGAAGATCTTTCTCCGGCGCCGGTTATGGCTCTAAGCAGTCTTTGAGCTGTAATCAGGCTGGCTAAGGAACCACGGAAATCAATTAAGGGATCAGTTGACCTGATTCTTGAGCCGTTTATGTCACTAATGCCTTCAGCTTCAGGATCAGCCTCTATAAGTGTCCGTCTTTTTAAAAGCCCCTGGCCCGATTGCCCTCAGATGGTCGTCCTCATCTAAAGAGGAGGAAGGAAGAACAGAATCAGTAAGAGCGCCGTAAAGACTGTGCATTGCTGTTACATGCGGGTATGTTTGCAGATCAACGGTTTTGGTGGCAGCCAGTATTAGCTCTCTTAAAAGCAGTTCTCCTACGCTGGTTTTCACTCCTGCGGAGAGTAAGATGTCGAGGTTTTGTTGAATCTGTTGTCTTGTTGCATCAGGTGTCTTTGCCAACAGGTTGTTTAGAATTTTTTGCTCTTGAAGATCGACTAGAGTAGAAGGGAAACCTACTCTTATACTGGCCTGTTGGGGACTTAAAGTTATGGGACTAGGATGGGTGTCTGTTAAATTTGGATACCGGTATGCCAGATGAGGCAGTCTAAGGGTCATCCCGGGGTTATCTTTTAATAAAGCTAGAAACTCTCTTGCCGGGATAGTTGGATTTATGCCTGAAACTACGAGCATTAACCTATTTGCTGGAGGGAGTACAACTAACTCTCCTGCTTGTATTCTTGCCTCAATACCTCTATTTGCCATTCTCAAATTTTATTAAAATAGGTAGTGATTGTCAAGAATAAGATATCCTGTAGCAATTTAAGTTTGATTTATTCTAGCAAGAGATTGAGGCTGTTGTACTTGTTATGTTAAAATAACCCATAATTATGAAAAATATTGAATTTAATGTAGAGGAGAAATCTATTGTCAGGCAGAGAAATCCGGAAGAACTTACAGATCAAGAATTGTATGGCGCTTCTGTTATCAGGAGCGTATTTGTAACTAAATATGGGGATCAGTTATCCAAAATTCCAGGTGAGGCGCAAAGAAATTTAGCAATATCTAAAAAACTTAATGTCTTTGCAGACGCTTTACGGAGAGGTCATCCTAATTTATTAAAAAGATTAGAATCCAGCGGTGTTTCTCTTGATTCCCGAAACGCTCTGGTTGAAAAAACCTACAGGTATGATGAGGAAGGTCATTTAAGTTGGAAGATTGGTGCAAAGAGCAGGGATCCGTTTGCCAGGATGGATTTTTTAAGAAGGGCAAATAAAGACGGAATAGAATTGGCGGGTATAGTTGCTGATATCTATACTGAGGAAGATCTGGTCAATCTGGTTTTTGAAGAGGGGAGAAGAGAGCAAGGTCGGTTTTATACTGATTTTAAAGGAACAGTTGAATTAATTAATGAGGTAGGAAGAACTGCACAAGGTGTTTTACCCAGAGTTACGAATACAAAGAGTATTCACTTTTTAAAAATTATGGAAATTAATGATTCTTTGCAGGTTGTGGCAGATATCGAGCGGGAAGACGAATTTATCTCAAGATATGTTTCAATTAACCATCTGGTTTTGGACAGGTTGGCAGGCGCATCTGAGGCTGCCAGGAGTATTTTGGGCTTAAGGAGTTTATTTAGAAAGCGGTTAATAAGCAGCCCAAGCTTAAAGGATGAGCAATTAGCTCAACTTGAAAATAGTCTAGTAGTTGAACTTTTAACTAATCCTGAAGGCATAAAAGGGATTGATTTAGGTCAGCCTAAAACAACAGTGGAAAAAATAAGCAGGTTATATCAGGCTTTATCAAGTATTCCTCAGCCGGAGTATAAGGAAGTAATTTTTTTAGTTGTTCAGAAGGCAATTGAGGCGCAATCTGCGCAGATTGCTTCATTATTTCAGGCGAAGAAAATTAATCCTGATATTGGATTAGAGTATCTGCAAAATTTAGCCTACGATTTTCTTAACCACTTGCCGGTAAGAGAGAATCTTTCCACTTATTTTAATTTACCAATTCCGGTTCAAAAACAGGAGAGAGAGCCTGCAAGAAGAGTAAGCAGATTTGCCGGCACAGAAATTAACGCCTTTGCCAGAGCCTATTTAGATCATAGTCAATTCTCAGCTAATGTATTTAGAAATTTTAATTCCGAAGAAAGAGATCAGGTTTTGAAGCGGATTTTAACTCAAGCAAAAGAGAGTTCAGGTTTAAAATACAAATCTGTCCTGGAAAGTCTAATACATTATTTTGGCATCAGATATGAGGAGCCTGAAGAGATTATATTTGATAGCGTTGACGGTTTAAAAAGCAGTTGGGTAATTAATGGCCAAGCCAAAATAGTTAACTATTGTCTTGAGGCTGTTTCAGTAAATGATCAGGCTGTTATTGAAATTCTTGGTCACGAGTTGGTTTCTGAGACAATAAAGAGGAATTTAAGGACAAAGGTCAGTTTGGCAAAAGGACAAAGGAGGTTTTTTGATAGGATTAGCATCTTTGGTCAGGATCGGGAGCAGGCTATCAGGGAAGCGGTTATCAACGCCGCTCTTTATGGATTAAATGAAAAATACTTATCTGGCAGATTTGATCATAGGGCAAATTTGGCTGACCCGATTGATAGGGTAATAAATAGCGCCTACAGGGTATTTGCAGAATCAGTTAGAAAGATATTAGTTGATTATGATCCCAGGTTGCCGGGGATAGTTGATATCTGTCATCAGGCTTTAAGCTATGCAGAAGCAATTGTAGAGGAGATTAAAAAGGAGAATTTGCCTTTGGATTTTGAGCAGAACAAACAGCAATACATGCAAGAGGCTTTAAAAAAAGCACTGAATCCGAGTGTCTAAGAATACATCTGATATAATTCATATATGGTAGTAGAGAGAAGAGTGTTAGTACCAACTAGATTTGTTACCCTGGAAGGCAATGAAGTGGGGCAGATGGAATTAGTAAATCCTTTGTTGGATGTTTTAAGGATAAGCTATGAGCATACAAAAAAAGGCAGTTACCTTGGTGATGAAGTTAATTTAAAAGGAGTTACCCGCTTTCATAGCTTAGTTACTGAAGAAAGCAGGAGGGTAGTAGCTGTCACCAGCTATAAAGGCTCGCGGATGTATACCTTAGGGGTAGATCCGGAGTTTCAGGGCGGACCATATGCGAAACAATTATTGCATCAGGCATTAGAGTTTAATCCTCAAACCTGGATGACTGCTTTTTTTGATGCTCCCGCAATGCTTGGAACCTTATCGTCAGAAGGGATGAACTTAGAGTTAGTTAGAGACTTGGAAGAGATGTCAGATCTGTTTTCATCCAGTCCGGCTTTTATCCGGGGTGACAGAGTTAGAGTAGGATATATTTCTAATCCACGTTTGGCCGGACGCTTAGGCCTCGCAACAAATGAGCCTTTGAAGGTTATGACTCATCTTAAGTCTAATCATGGCTTTGAATATAAACAGTATGTTTTCAAATTAAGATAAAACTGATTAGAAATCGCTGACTAAACTATTTAACCAGTCAGCATCAGCAGCGATTAATTTGGGTTTAGTTATTTCTTCCACACGTCTCATTGCTCTATCATAAAGATCAACACAGTTTCGAAAAACAGTAGTTAGCGTTGGATGAAGGGATCTAAGATGCAGTAGAGTAGGAGCTGGCAGTTTTGAGCTGTCGATAAGAATATTCACTATACTCTCGGTTTTTAGCAGATCCCTTAGTCTTTCAACTTCTATTTCAATATCAAGTCGCTCAGGACTTTTATCTTTTAAATCATCTTCATGCTCTTTATAATTTTGGGTTTCTTCAAGAGGAGGAATAGGAGTGCCGATTCTGAATTGATAAAAATTTTCTGGGTAGCTATCTCCGTGGATAGCCATAATAGCAGAGCCGACCATACCAGATCCTACTCCTGTATAAAAAAATTGCTGACGATCTTCATTATTATCCATTTTATTAAAATACCAGTCAATAGATTGAGTAATTCCTCCGTCATCGATTCCGGAAAGACTTTCCCTAAGATAATCTCTACCTGTGGTAAGCAGTGATTTAGCCATAGCAATAGAAAGGGGAATGCTCGTACCTGTTTCTCTAAAAGCTAAGTCTCTAATTCCTAAAGCTTTCGTGGCTAACTCTTCAACGATTTGCTCAGGTTGTAGTCTTTCAGCTGACATAATTTTGGATTATAACATACTAATTTTGTAACTAGAATGCGGGTAAGGGATGCTTTAGATACTCTGGTATTATTTTTTAAATAATTTTAAGAATGTATCACGATCCATATGGGCTTGTTTTAAAATGGAGTTAAAAGTCCCCGGAGCAATTGGTTTGTTATGGATTGCAATAGTAATTTTTCTGCCATCAGGATGGATTAATCTTGCATGGGATCCGACTTGACGGCTAAGAATAAAACCAAGTTTCGTAAAGAATTTAATAAAGGTACTGGTTTAATTTGGGGTAATTTGGGCATTTTCAGGAATTAAGGCCTCAGATCTTGCAACAAGTAGAGATTTTTCTTCAACTGGAATTTGCTCACCCTCTTGTGCTAAGGAGTCTATATGAAATTGAATTAGCCGCTCAACCCTTTTTTGAACCTGCTCTAAAGTATCGGCGTCTGTAGCAATGCCCAGAGTTGGTACAAAAGCGCTAAAGCATTTTTGTTTACTACCCGTTCTTTGCTCTTTATTAATAATGACTGTATAGTTAGTGATCCGTTGTTTCATGAAAATATTATAACAGAAAGTACATACATCTGGTAAAAACTTAAGCGATATACGTTTTTACAATCGTTAGTCTATAATTTGGAGTAGAGTAATTACATAGTATAATATCACTGATGAAACATCTGGCTAATTTTGACAAAGAAAGTGCAGAATTAATCCTTTCGGGTAAAAAAAATATTGAAATCCGTTTTTCAAAGGGTAAAATTGCTCCTTTTGGTCAAATTTCCAGTGGAGATTTAGTTTATATAAAGCCAAGAGGGGAAGATATAGCAGGTCAGTTTAGAGTAAAAAAAGTGATCTTTTTTGATAACCCAAATTTAAGTGATTTAAGCTACTTAAGTGGCTTAAGTGATTTAAGTCAAGCTCCAAGATATGCCACTTTAATATTTATTGGGCAGTCAACCAGGTTTATCACCTCACCGATAAAAAGTTCCGGAAAGAGGCTAAACGGATGGATGGTTTTAGATTAAGAAAATTTAGTTAATTTATGTCCTTTGTTACTGTTTGGGCAGAGGAAGTGGCATAGGAAGAAAAAGCATCGCTAAAAGTTATTTTATTATCCTGATTTTGAATTTTAACTAATCCTTTAGGAGTATTTCCGGAAATTATTAGATCATTTCGACCATCAACATTGGCAGTAATAATCTCTGTTGGTTTGGTAAAGCCTATACCCGGGTTTGTTTGCAAGAGCAGCTTAGTTATTTTATTCCAAATCGGGGCCGCTCCGGTTATTCCGGAAGTTAGCTTAGGATCCATCGGAGTATTATCATTATTACCCACCCAAACACCAATGGTGAAGTTAGGAGTATATCCAAAAGTCCAGTTGTCCCTTTTGCTGTCTGTAGTTCCGGTTTTGACTGCAACCCCTTCAATATTGAGTAAAGAATTGACTCCAAAGGCAATAGACCGTGCCTTATTATCTGATAAAACACTATTAATTAAGTAAGCTACCCCTTCCGGAACTGCCTGGCTTTCATTTTTCTGGTATTCCTCAAGAATATTTCCGGATGAGTCAGTGACCTTTAATATGCCGACGGGTTTATTAGTCCTGCCATTTTGAGAAAAAGCTCCATATACGCTCATCATCTCGATCATTTTAACCTCACCGCCACCCAAAGTTAAAGACAGGCCATATCTAGCCGGATCATCAAAGGTAGTGATGCCTAAATCCTTTGCAGTTTGGATCATGTTTGGGACTCCTACTATTGCCAACATCTTGACAGCCGGTATATTCAGGGATGAAGCCAGGGCTTGCCTGATTGAAACCGGGCCATGGAAAGTCCCGTCGTAGTTAACAGGAGCATAGGTGTTACCCCAGTTATCTCTAAATACAGTTGGCGCATCGAGGATTGTATTTCCCGGACTATAGCCTTGTTTGAAGGCGGTAGCGTAGTTAACAGGTTTTATGGAAGAGCCTGGTTGTCTTAAGGCAATTGTAGCGTTAAAGTTGCCGAACTGCGGGTTAAAATAATCTTTTGACCCAACCATGGCCAGAATCTGTCCTGTTTTTGGATCTGTTACCATAGCTGCCCCATTTTTAACATTTAAAGCGGCTAAATTGTCTACTTCTTCGGAAACAATCTTCTCAACGTTTTGTTGCACTTTCAAGTCCAGCGTGGTTTGAATTTTTAAGCCTCCCTGCGATACAACTCTTGGACCGTATTTTTGGCTTAAGATATCTTTTATGTAAAAAACAAAGTGTGGAGCCGCTATATCATTTTGTACTGATCTAAAGTTAAGCTTTTGCGCTAAAGCTGTCTGCTCCTCTGCCTGGGTAATATATTTTTCCTCCCTCATCCGCCGGAGCACTTCTTTTTGTCTCTCAATTCCGAGTTCAGGATGAGTTCCAAATGGTGAAAATTCAGTGGGTGAAACAGGTAAACCGGCTAAGAAAGAGCTCTCAGCCAGGGTTAAGTTTACCGGTTCTTTACCAAAATAAGTTTGAGCAGCAGCCTTGATTCCCCAGGTTGGCCCGCCGTAGGGTGTTTCATTAAAATACATCTGTAGAATTTGATTTTTAGAATAAAGACTTTCTGCCCAAATAGCCAGGATGACTTCTTTTATTTTTCTGGAATAAGTTTTTTCCGGAGTAAGAAGCGTATTTTTAATCAGTTGTTGGGTTATCGTTGAAGCGCCTTCCTGTTGGTGATTTTTGGTATTATGCAAAAATGCCCTAAGTATTGCTTCCAGATCAATCCCGCCGTGTTTATAAAAATTTTTATCTTCTATTGCAATGGTGGCATCGATCAAATTTTTAGGCAGATCAACAAGGTTTACAAGGCTGCGGTTTCTGCCTTCATATAAACGGTACAGCAGTTTGCCGTTTCTATCAAAAAATTCAGTGGTTAGAGGTTGGTCAGGATAGATTAGCCTGGTTGGAGAAGGTAGCTGATAGGCGGCCTTTAAAATAAAAGATGTATAAAGAAGCAGGAAAGCGAGAAGAAAAAGTAATAAAAGGCTGAAACGGACTTTTTTAGGAAATCTCTTAAATATAATTTTTGTAGAAAGCTGCAGCTTTCTAAGATAATAAGGAAGTATCCATAATTTTCTGGGGCGGCCGCGGTGATGTTTAAAAGATAACTGATGATAGATAGTAGGTAATTGAAGTTTATTTTTTCCAAACTTTTTTATGATCCTTTTAGCTATTAACAATGAACTTCTAACTATTAACAATGAACTATTAACTATTAACAAAGGCAGTTGCCCGATTTTTATTAAGCAAAATTGAAGCAGTATTAATATGGTGATTAAAATATTAGGATTTAAACCTTTCTTTTTTTTAAGCCGAGGCATATTTTGTTATAAGTCTGGGCGCATTTTATGATAAACTCAATTTAGCCACAAGAGGTAGTTTAAGCTAAAGTAGGTTCATTTTATGCGCATACCGGAAACATTAAACAAAGTTATTCAGCCTGAACTGGATCTAAAGAAAATAATCGGCTGCTTGTCAGGGGCAGTTTTATTTGGGATGAGTTTAGGTTTTAGCATGTCTGTGATTGGTCAGTTTATGCTCAATAGAGAGGTTGCTGTTTGGAGTGATCTGATGGAAAAGAAGCTACAGGATCCTGATCAAAAGCACTATCCAAAGTTGGAGGTTATTGGCGGAGGTCAAACATTGGCTGAAAGATTAAAAAGCGAAAGAATGGGCGGATCGGTAGATGTGCGCAACTTCAGCAGTTTTTCTATCAATATTTTACCTGGATTTAGTATTCCATCCAGGGTTGTTGGAACTGTAAATATCGGATATAAGGTTGAAAATGTGATTTTAGTAAATGGTTGGGGGGTTTTAAAATGTGATGATGTTAAGGGATTGAATTTAAGGAGTCAAGCGGAAAGAAAACCTAAGCTCTGTGCAATAAGTTTTGACAATTTAGCTTCACCGCCGTCTTTCCCTGAAGATGTTTTTAAGAATTAATTACTTGAATAATTTTTTTGCGGACTGCAGATATTTTGAATAGCCTTTTGCATCCATAAAATACCACCACTCAACTCCCCAAAGATAGATTGAAGAAAATCCGGTTTCCTTTGCGTATTTTAGGTTATCAGTTAATTTGGATTCGGGAAAGTCGATTAACTGCTTTTGTATACTTGAGAGAGAAGGCAGTTTCAAATCAGGGATCCAGGGCTCCATTTGCAGCTCAGAGATAATAGTTTCTCCTTTGCTAGCGCCTAGAGACCTGGCTAGAGTATTTTTTAAAGCATAAAATACCGGCGGGATCGGATAGCTAAACTGTCCAAAGACTGGATTCCAGACGCTCCTGTATAAAGTCGTACCGAAAATATCTGATTCCTTCATTGGCTTAATCCAAAACCCGAGTTCACCGGAATCAGTTAAAAGGATCGGTCTTTGGTCTGACTGCCTGACTATTTCAATTTCTTTTTTAAGTCTGGAATAGGTATTGTCGTTTGGTAAGTCGCAGTTGCCATAGGATAAAAAAGGTTCATTTTCTATTTGCCAGGCTATGATATTTTGATAATTTTTAAAGTGGTTAATCTCTTTTGAAACCAGGTTTAAAATTTTACGGTCTCTTTCCAGCCTGATTAAATTTTTAACCCAGGGCGGGTTAAAGCACTCAGGCCATCTGGGTTGTTTATAACCTAAAACTAAAACCACACCGACATTTCTTTTTAAAGCCTCATTTAAGTAAAAATCTACCTGGGAAAAATTTAAACTATTTGGAAAAGCCTCCACTTCGTCCCAGTAAACAGGCAACCTTAAATATTTCAAATTCAGATCAGATAAAATTTTTATAAAAGTGGTTTTCGGGTTTAAACCAAGTTCCATGGCATACCTGGGAGAATAAGTTATTCCGATTTTTGTTGGCAGAGTTTTTTGGGAGAAGTTGAGTATATAAAGACCTAAGGCGATAAATAAAATACCGATAAATTTAGTAATTAGAGATAATTTAGTATACTTTTCCTTAAGGAAGATCCCGAAAAGCATCAGGAAGATATACTGTGTACCCTGCATTGAGTTTACCAGAGCCGGGGGAGAGAGGGAGATGGAAAATAGCAGTAAAAGTTCAGCTGCTCCGCCCGCCAGTTGGCCAGCCAGAAAAATCAAACCTGATTTTCCAAGTAGATTAATGCTTTGATCCTTAGATTGAGTAACTTTTTTGCGCAAGGTAGGCAGAAGGAGTATTAGCAGGATAAAAGGAATCAGGATTAGCCTGGAATAGATCAGGATGGAGAAAAATTCGCCTTTTTGATAGGCCTGGTTCAAGAGCAGATAAGAAAGAGCAAAAGCAGTTGCGGAAAAAAGCTCAAAGATAAGCTCTTCTTTTTTAAATTTTCCAACCCAATCTAAAATGGTGATAAAAATTAACCCCAGGACTAAGAATCCTACAGCCCAGGTTTGATTTATAGAGATTGTAGAGCTAGTTAGGGCTTGGCCAAGTAAAAGAAGAGGGATCAGGGTGCCGATTATTGGAATAACCCGGGAGAGCAATCCGACCTTTAAGGCTTTAAACATCAAGTAAGCGCCTAGCGTCCAAAGCAGGGTTGAGATAGAGGCAAGGATAAGCGCTTCATTTGCAGGAAGATGGGTAAAGGGTAGCGCCGGAAGCAGGATCAGGCTAAAAACACTAATATAAAAAACATAAACAAAAGGATCAGGAATAGACTTATTGAGCAGGATCTTATTAATTGTCACAGAGAGGCTATTTAAAAAATATGCAATTAAAGTGAAAGGCAGGTAGTTCATCTTATTTTTTATCTTTCCCTCTTGACTCCTGACTCTTTTTTTAATTCTTCTTTTAATCTTTTCTCCAGTACTTCTGATGCCTGGACTGTATGACCGATAAACCTTAAAAGAGAGTGCGGGATGCCGTTATGCTGAATAATATCCGTATAAACTAAGGCTGAGGGACGGAGAATCCTTTTTTGGGTTGAATAGTCCATCTCAATTAAACCAAACCTGGGATCAAAACCCCGGTGCCACTCAAAGTTATCAATTAAAGACCAGTAGAAAAAACCTTTGACATTAATTCCGGACTGAATCGCCCGGTAAACTTCATGCAGATAAGTAATTAAAAAACGGTTTCTCCGATCATCGTTAGTTGAGGCAATGCCGCACTCTGTTATATAAATAGGGATATGATCTGATAAATCTGCCAGCACATCAAAGATCCCTTCCGGGTAAACCTCCCAACCAAGGTCGGAGATATCCCTTGA
>CALRFD010000008.1:0-28454 GCA_943356485.1 Patescibacteria group bacterium | reverse complement strand
GATTCATCTGATATATCATCAATCTTTGGGACAATGCCTGCATCACCTTTAAACCGGACATGAAAGTAGTAGTTGATGCCTAAAAAATCGTGTGATCCCTTTGTCAGGATATAAAAAAGATGGTTAGACCCGATATCAGATAAAATTACCGCTATTTGCTCAGAGATTGAGTGTTTATGGAAAGATTCAAAGGATTGGATATTATTGGCAATACCGACCGGCTTACCGGGATAGTTTGTATGTAAAAATTTATAAACCTTTTTATGAGCTGATGCTAAATTAAGATTAACCCAAATTCTGGCCCAAAAACTTTTTTTAGCCGGAGGCCATTCACAGGCAATATAGCCTTCATAAACATAAACTTCAGGCTCGTTTAAAGTAATGAACATATCTACGTATTCTTGAATTTCGGGAACGATCCTTTTGACAAATCTTTCAAAATATTTAACTGTTTTTCTACTTTCCCAGCCGCCTTTTTCGCCGATCCACTTAGGCAGGGTAAAGTGCCAAAGGGTGAGCATTACTTTAATGTTAAGTGACTTAAGGTACTTAAGTAACTTAACGTAGTGCTCGATTTCGGCAGTATCAAATTCACCCTCGCGAGGCTCGATTCGAGACCACTCAATAGATAATCTATGGGCGTTATGGTTTAGCTGTTTAATCAGATTAAAGTCTTCCTCAAAGCGGTTATATTGATCGCAGGCAATACCTGATCTTAAGTGTGGTGGTTGATTTTTTTGCTCCCAGTCCCACCAGTCTGAATTTATATTATTTCCTTCAACTTGATAAGCAGAAGTAGCAGCTCCCCACAGGAAATCTTTGGGAAATTTTAGTAGTTGATGGTCATGTTTTTCTTTGGGTTGCTTAGACATACCTATATATTAGGGGAGGAGACATATCTCTGTAAAGTCTATTGACAATTTATAGTACGGCCGTAGTATATTTTGAATATGGGGAAAAAGATAAGTTTGGGGAAATTGGTGCTTTTGGCATTGGAAAAAACAGTTGATGGCTACGTGGGAATGGAAGATTTTTTATATAATCCAGGATTCTATATACAAGGCATGAGAGAAGTCCCAAAATCTTCTTTGTCTCAAGCTTTGAAGAGATTAAGAGAAAAAGGATACATAGAAAAAGTTCCTGATAAAAAGGATGAATCCAAAATTATTTTTAAACTGACACAACCAGGAGAAGAATTCCTTTTATTGTCTAAGTCAGAGCAAGAGGTGAAGTGGGATGGCAAATGGAGAATTGTGGTTTTTGATATACCAGAGAAGAATAGAGCAGTTAGAAACATTTTAAGAAGTCGGTTAAAGTTATGGGGGTTTAGTCCTTGGCAACAAAGTGTTTGGGCTTCTAAAAAGAATTTGACAAATAAATTACGTAGTTTGGTTAAAGACTTAGGAATAGAAGACTGGGTGCTAGTTATTGAATCTGAAAATGTCGGCCACTGACAATTTATAGTACGGCCGTAGTATATTTTGTTGGAAAGCACCTTGCTCCCCAACATATTTTGCAAGGTAGTACAAGCTTACACCTTTAGTTTCAGGTAAACCTGGCATATTTTAGAATTCTAACGTAAAGCTATTCCAGAATCAATTTAACATGTTTGCCAAAAAGGTAAGAAGATGTATTATTAATTTGTGATTAAATTACTGCCCTTTATTTTAATACCTATTTTGATTGTTGGTGGTTTAGGTTACTTCCGGTTTGTGGCAATAAAGCAAGACCTGACTCCTGCCGGAACGCAGCAAACCCAATCCGGAAGCGGATCAATAGAAGTGCCAAAAACCTTGCCTAACCAGACAGTTGATGACAAGGTCAAGATTTTGCAGGATACAATTAGCCAACTGGTTACCCAGGTCAACAGTTTAAAAACCCAATCAGCGCAGACTCCTGCAAATACTTCAACTTCATCTTTGGACAGTCGGCTTAAAGATGTGGAAAGCTCAGTTACAGATTTAAAGGCCAGAGTCTCGGCTTTGGAAAAAACTACCACTTCTTCGGCTCCGGTTTCTTCACAAAAGCAGTCCAGTCTTTATATACCTTTAGGTTCAGGCGGGGGACCCTGGGCAAATAAAGATTGGTATACAGTTACTGACTACCAGGTCAATTTAGACCCGGCTAATTTTCCCGGCTATAGCGGAATGTATCTTGAGGTGACCTTTAGACTCTCAGAGTCAGCAGGTACAGGTTCAGTCAGACTGTATAATACTACAGATAGCAGCGCAGTTTCATCACAACTCGATACAACCTCTACTAACTTTGGCCTGTCTACTACCTCTTTATTTAAAATATCATCCGGCAATAAAAATTATGCCCTGCAGGTTAAGAGTACCGAGGAGAAAAACTTATTTATTCAAACTGCCAGAATCAGGGTTAGCTTTTAAAGCTTTAAGCTTTGTGCTCTCTTTGACCAAATCTTCAAATTGGGTGGATTGGGTTTCAAATAAGGCATCAGGAAAGGCTATCGCCAGGATGTTTAATTCCCTTGCAGCCTGGTTGAATCTTCGATTAGCTTCATCTGCCGAAATCTCTCCTCTTTGGACAGCATTCCTAAAACCCTGAGCCATTTCTGCCTTTACTTCTCCGGGATCGTGTATATTATGGTAATTTTTTTCAGGCATAAATTTATCCAAGCTGCTACTTTTGTGCACGGGAGCCAGGACTTGAACCTGGAAAAGCAGTTTTGGAGACTGCTGTGATACCGTTTCACCACTCCCGTATGTTTAGGCAAGGTAGGCAGGGAGACCTCTATTACCATTTCATCACATCCCTATTTTTTGCTATAGTTAATTGTACTTAAAACAAAGGTTGGATTCAATGAACAATCATAAGATATGCTATAATTAACAGCTTAATATTAATATGAGAGTTGAAGTAGCAGATAATTTAACAAGTAGAGGACGGGTTGATTTAGGTTTTCCGATCCGAAGGCCGCTGCCAACTACTCCCGGAGAGGTAAGAGGGTTTATTGGGGGTGGCAAAATTCCTCCACGCAGGCCAACCGGATTTTTTGGCGTTGGAGGGGTTTTTCCGGGTGATGACAGGTTTGAATCCTTAGAAACGCCGGAGTTAGTGAAAGCTGCCTTTCTTGCTATTTGGGCAGAAGGATTACCCAACGTAAGAACCTCAGTTAAAAGTTTGCATGCTGATTTAGAAAGTCTTTTAAAAAAAACAGCCATTTCAGAATATGGTCAGTTTTACTTAAGGCATGTAGCAGTCTCAGCGCTTCTTCAGGGTCGGGCTCCGGAAAAATCCCTGCCAGCTGAACTTTTGGTTATGGAGGAGACCTTTGATCAAAGAAGACGTTCACAGAAAGCGGAGTTAAACTTATTAGATCATTTAATAGGACATGAGAAATTTTTAAAAAGTGAAGTAGATCTAACTTTAAGGGAAGATATGATTGAAGAGTGGACTAAGGAATTGTTAGGATAATTTTAAAAGATTCTACTTGCCTAATTTAATTTCGTTATGTTCGGTTGTTTTGCGGCAGGACTTACAAAACTTTTTAAACATCAATTTTTCTTTATTATTCACGGTATTTTTTGAGCCGGTAAAATTCTTAGCTTTACAAACAGCGCATTGAAATATAAATAAATTCCGGTTACCTTTTTTAGCCATAGCTGGGATTATATATTAGCCTGGCCGGATTGGCAAGCTGTTTTTTGGTTTAATCCTTTTTTTAAGGTCGCTAAAATAGTCGCGTGGCTTAAAATTAACTAAATACAAAGCAATAAAAAGATTAATAATAAAATAGGCAGTTTTGGTGGCTGATGGATGGATGACTATTGCGTAGACCTCAAAGGGAAGCAAAGCAATGGTGACAGCAATTAAAATATCCAATCCCCAGTGTTTTCTATACCAAAGTCCAACGCATCCGACCATCTTAGTCACGCCTAAAAGTAGCAGAATAAATACTACATACCCCTGGTGGGCTAAAATATAGGGGATTAGGTTTTCGGAAATCCGAGCTAGCAGGTCATGGGGATCCTCCAATAGTTCACTATTCCTAAAGTTTAAATATAGCTCGTAAATTCTTTTCCCATAGATAATAATTCCAAGACCTAAGATTACCTCAAAAAATCCCAGGATAAATTTATATGCAATTATATATCTTGAAACATGATATTGTTTTTCTAAATTTTCTTCATTCATAAGCTGATTATATATTAATTGCGAAGTTAATGTGGGAGGGCAGGATAATAGGCTCTTGTAAATAATCTTACATATTTCTGGTATGTAAAATTACTGCTTTCTCCTGGGTTAAAAGAGAATAATAGTCATCATGGTAGAAAGAAAAGAAATCCGCTCATTAGATACTCATACCAGATTAGTGACTGGATATTTAGGCGCTTTGACCTTTCAAGAGGCGCTGCAGTTTGCCCAGGAAACAGATACTTTTGCAAACACTGGTATGGTATTGGTTGAGCTGGCACAAGGCTATGATTTTCTTCTTTCCTTTCAAAAATCAAAATTCGACTCACTACTGGCAAAAGAAAGTCTTACTAAAGATAAAATACATGCCAGAGATTCGGTAATCACATGGAAGGGGGACAGATCAGACAATTTTGATGTATTAATGGAAGAAGTTTGTCAAAAACGCGCTGAGTATGAGTATGACCCTTTGGATAAGTTAAACCGGATTGAGATGGTGATGGCGCTCGAAGATGCAATAATAAGTGGGGTTAATGAAGGCTATTTAAATGAAGCCAAACAGTTATTAACAGATCTAAAAAGATTAAGTTCTGAATTAGGAAAAGAAGAGGAAGAACAAGAAAATGACTTTATCGGCCAAAGTTATGGCAAGATTGCGATAGAGCAAATAAAGATAGGACTCAGCGAAAAAGAAATTCAGAAGTTTTCTCGCTCAGAGATTACTTTGATTTTACAAAGCGCTAATCATCAGGAAATTGAAGCTCTTGGTTATTTTGGCTTGGTTGATGATGCGCAAAAGACAGGATTAAAGAAAGAAGTACTAGTTTCTGTCATGATAGGTGAGTCAAGAGCAGCCAACTTAAGTAAAGAGACTATACAACAGGTAGGTTTAGTTTACCTTGAAGATCCCAGTAAAAATGTGGCAAAAGCAGTAGTAGAAGGTTTTGCAGCTACAACTGATAATGAGACTTTGTTTCAACTTCATGAAATGCTGAATAGTGAACTATCAGGACGAGGGGATCCAGGAATTTTGACGAGGATAGCAAAAGGATTGATTGAGCTAAGGGATAAAAGAGGAAAAGAAGTAGCAACAGAGCTTTTTTTAGATGAGGAATTTCCTCCTCATCTACGTATCTATCTGGCAAGAAAATTATGCGACATTGGACATTGGGATCGGCAGATTATTTCTTATTTTAGGGACTATAAATCTTCCGGGATGAGCAGACAAAGCGGGTCGGATACTTTGGTTCAGATAGATTCTCTGGCGGCGATTATAAATCAAATGCATATGACACCGAGTCTTGCTTTGTATAAAGTCTTTGAACAAACCCGGATAAAAAAAGACCGGGAAAGCCTTGATGAAGTTGCCCGGTTTGGAAATGAGGTTTTTCTTATTCCCAATTTGGATTTAAGTAAAAAACTTGAAATATTTTCATTTTGGGTATCCCAATATGAAAACAATACTTTGACACCAGAGCAGTTGCAAAACGTAGCTGGCAGCATACGGACAATTATAGAGTCAACACTGGTATATTACAGTAAAAATAAAATTAACAGTAAAAATATTCCTTATGGTATTAAAACCATGCTGCAAACACTCTACACCTTGCCATATCTTTCCCAATATAGCGATGAAATGAATCTGTTGCTTCAAGAAGGAGTTTTTCCCACAGTTTCTCTTATTGAGCTGGCAAAGGAAGAAAAAGAAAAAGCCTCTAAAAAAATTGCTTTACTAAGGCGTGAAACAAAAAAAGGAGGATTTAATCCTGATAATTTGCCTCAAAGAGATTTGGAATTTACCCGCTTTTTAACTCTGGCCAGTCCAAAACCTGATCAGGCGGTTGAGGAGTTTATCAATTTAGAAATGGTCTTGCCAGGCCAGGAAAAAGGGTCTGAATTAAGTTTCAAAGAAAAAATGGAAGCAGAAGCTGCCAGTTATGAAGCAGCTAAGTTATACTGGTTTTTGCGCAAAAGAGCTGAAATGGGGAGGAAGCTCACTGTTATTGGCAATCAACGTTACGGAGATTATTTTGTTACAGAGCCACTGCGCCCTTTTCTACAGGAATTGGGGGTACTGGTAAGTTTTTTCAAAATTGGATCCACTGAAGTAGCTAGACAGTCTGTTTTCGATATTTTTCCGGATTCATTTATCCAACATCTTGTATCGGGATTGCGTGATGTAGTTATTGTGGATGGAACCAGGAATATCCGTGGTGCAAGTGGAAACTTCCGGCTTCCTTCTGCTATGGTTGGATACAGAAATTGGTTTTCAGCCTTTAATGAAGCAGTTGGGGTGCAAGTTAAAGAGGAGTTTTCTCCTGATGATAAATTACGATACAGGAGTTTGGTAGATAAGATCAGATCTTTTGACCCGCAAAAACCATTTACAATCACCCATTGGGTGCCTGCTCCTACCTCCAAGATAGAAATTGGTCAATCAACGTATCCCTATGAAGAACCACAGCTTCAAGGACCATATGTTACTTTTGCAAATTCCGTTTTGCATCCAAGTTTTGATCAAAACTTCCCGCCGCTTTTAAAAAACCATGAACCAGGATATTTGGATGACCCTGATAAGATTGTTTCACAACAAATTTCGCCAATTATCTTTACGCCCCGCGGGATAGAACGAATTTCTGGAAAAAGAGGAGATGAAGCTGTGTTTGTGAGGGACATTCAATCATATATGTCCCGACTTCTGCCTGATTATATACGGAAAACTGACCCGATGTTTCAGTAAAATCTCACCTGGGGGGTGTATTAGCTAGGACACCTAGGGATAAACTTGAGGTTTTAAGTAGCATAGTAGTTTTATCAAAAGCATCCGGGTTGACAAGATATAAACCTGACTGGTGTAAGTAATGCTCATAATGCTCTTTATTCCGCTCTGATATAAAACTGGTTTTAATAAGACAGAGGCCATCTCTCCTAAGTATATCGGCATAAGATTGAAATAATTTTTCACTGGGATGGTGGGTGGCTGGACCGTAATGGTCGATAAGAACGTCAAACTGGAAGCTGCCAAAATCATGTTCTGCAATAGAGCCTACTACTATTTGATCAGGCTGAAGGTTGTTTGCTAATCTTTTTTGTATATATTCAGCATGGTTTATAGATAAAGTTGCTCCCACTATTTTAATCCGATTCCCAAAACCCGGGTATTCTCTGCCTGATAGAGATTTTTTCCAGGCGATAATTCCATCAGGTGACGTGGTATGCAGAAAGTCAGTAGAATCAAAAGTAAAACCCTGCCTTAAATCTCTGCCCAGATGACCATATCCGCAGCCGGATTCAAGCAAACTAACTTGACGATCAGGATTATTTTGCACCAGTTGCCCCAGGTACTCAAAAAGATCAAATTTTACCTTAATTGCTTCATATAACTCCTGCGCACCTCTTTTATATCTATACCAGCCCTCTTTCTCAGGAGCTATATCTTTTCTCAGAGTTTCCTGCATGTTTTCCGGAATGTTGTAGCGCTCGTCTATTATTTCCATATTTTATGTCCTGGAGGGTTGGAAGAGGTTATCCTGGATAGCAATATTTTCCCTGATTGGACATCCATATACACGGAGATCGTATTCCCGGGATAAGCTCATTATCAAAGCTCTTTGGGCTTCCATTTCTAAAAGCCTAAAGTGTTCTGAATTTGTTTCTCTATTGACAACGCTATTTAAAGCTTGTTGTGTTAAATCTATCCATAACGCTTGTTGTATCGCTGATTGCAAATTCGTTAATTGAGGGGTTTTAGCTCCTCTGAAAATAACAGTTTTCCACCCAGGTGAAGCAATAAAGACAGCTGTGGTAGCAGAGGGGTCGCTGTCTTCTAAAAATATATATCCCAGATCTTTTGGTGAAGGAGGTAGTTCAACAGGATGGTTATGTATTAGAGTTGCTATAAATCTATCTTGCCAGAAACGCCGGGGAAGATTTCTTTTATTCATAAATACACGAACTCTTAGCTCTGGAGTTACAGATGAAGAATCTCCCATTACTTCTTGATTAGATAAGAGTAGCTTGTTATCTTGTGTTACAAGTGCAGTTATAGCCCATTCTTGAGCATCGATTCGTCCTTTATCACTAAGTCTTTCTGCTACTGATCCCAGCACTCCCAAATCTATACGGGTAACACTGTCTCTAATTGCCCTATTTTTAGCAAATGTGGCTTCAATTAATAGCTCTTTTATAGGAGTGGGCGAACCTTCAATATGCATGCTCATAATTAAGATGTAATTATAGCAAAAAGGAGGGTAGATTACAACCTATAATAATTAGATTTCTGTTACCACCCCTCGGGTCAGTCCCACCCTTCGGGTGGATTAGCCCTGCCTGCCGGCAGGCAGGTTGGCACCTGTTCTTTTATAACTTTTTTAATTTGTTTGGAGCCGGCAGCGGGAATCGGACCTGCGTCGCGTCATTACCAATGACGTGCTTTACCACTAAGCTATGTCGGCTAATTTGGAGCCCCCTAACAGAATCGAACTGTTGTCATATGTTTACAAAACATACGCTCTACCATTGAGCTAAGGAGGCGCAGGATATATTCTACCAAAAAACTAGAGATATTTACGATATAGATCGTGAAAGAAGTAAATTATTACAAACTAACTAAAATAAATTCTCCCTACTATTAGTCGTTAGCCAAACTTTTTCCTCAGGTTTATTAAGTGGGCATTCTGTGAAATATCCCAAGAGACATCTCAACTTGCGAACTTCCCTAAGAAAAACAAATCAGTGAGAAAAAATTTTTGGCTTTAAACGTGCTAAGTAGGGATTGCCTTGCGGCAAACCTTTAGGTCATCTACTAAATGTCTTAAAGGATAATTTAATAATAGTACTAATATAGTGATTTTGTCAAGGTAGAAGCCAAAAAATTCAGCCATTGACATCTTATATTAATATAACTTACATTATTCTTAATGCCAAAATTAAACCAGAAAGGTCTAATAGTTCATAGTTTGTTGTTACTTGCTTTACTCGGAGGGATAATTGCTGGTATTTATCTGGTTCAAAAAGGTAATTTAAAATTATTCTCCCGTGCCTCTCAGCCTCCAATAGTATTTAAATCATCGTCTGGTCAAGCGTTATCTAACAATAGTTCAGGAATGCCTCAAACCAGTTCACCTTCTATTAAAATAGAGTTAACCTCCACCTTAGGTGCTCCTGTATACTCAACCCCTGTCCCCAGTGCTATACCTACGCCTTCTCCAACTCCAACTCCAACTCCAACTCCAGCGCCCACTTCTACACCGGTAATAACCCCTTCCCCCAGTCCTATAGCTATCGCTACAAGTTATCCTGCAGGGATTGGAGCAACGAATCCTATTGGGATAGGGACTACAGTCAGAGTTTTAGGGGTTGGTACTTCTGCTTCGAATAATATCCCGATCCAAACTGGCGGTACAGTATCATTTAAGATAGCTGAGACTCCAGCAGGGTTGGACACCGCAGGATCTGTTGCATATACTAGCGAGCCGACAACAATAGACTATACTTTTAAAGACCTAACTGCAGGTACTAAATTCATCTGGGTTGAGTTTAAAGATGTTAGCGGGAAGACAGACAGAAGATCAGCACAGGTAGAATTGATGTCCGCGACTGGTGGGATCCAAACAGGAAGATCTCTGGCCTGTGAGAATTATGGTGATTTGAACCTGGATGGTAAAATTACCAAGGATGATGCCGATATGGCCTTGCAGATCTTTTTGGGTAAGATAAATGCTAATTCTTCAGGGAAAGAATACATGAGAGTCGTCGGTGATGTTGATGATAATGAAAAAGTAGATACTACAGATGCACAAATCATCCAGCAGTATTTAGATGGCAAAACCAGTACTTTTCCAGTTTGCGCCAAATCAAAACTCTCTCCATGTAATAACTTAGGTGATGTGACTGGAGATGGAAAGATCAGTAAAATTGATGCGCAGGAAGTACTTAATATTGTTGTAGGAAACCCTAACTCTATTTATACAGGCAAACCATACACTGCAGAGCAGAAGAAAAATGCAGATGTAAATGGCGATGGCCAAATCAGCTCACTAGATGCGCTACTTATTAAAAGGTACTTACTTGGTATGGATAAAACATTCAAAGGATGCTTACCTCAAGTTCCGGTATCTGTATTTGGCAAAGCGATTAAACTCAGTGGTCAGGATTACGTTACCTATGCGGCTACTAAAAATGACAACACAGCTTGTTCTTTTGGGACTTTACAGATGTGGATAAAAATGGATCAGAGTAATTTAAAAAGAGGAACGAATGTTATATCTAAGATTGGTAATTTCAGAGGTTTTGACTTATCAACAAATGGTAGTGGTACTTTAGCATTCTACATGTATGGAAAACAGTTTTTTACCAATACTCCTTTAACCCCGGATAAATGGTATCATATTGCGATTGTAAAAGACTTTTATTATCCTACTTCGCCTGACAGGCGGGGTATCTACATTTATGTTAACGGTAAAGTGGATGGTTTTAGAAAAATGAATGCTAATGGGGCTAGTGTAAGCGGATTAGATAATTATTGTGAGCGGTCAAATGGAGCATTGCGTATCGGAAATTCAAGCCTGGGTTTTATTGGACAAATTGATGAAATAAATTTCGATAGTGGTATTTTGTATACGTCGCAATTCACTCCACCGTCCAAGCCTTTAGTAGGTGGTTCAATAATTTTACATTTTGATAATAGTCTTCAGGATACAGGAATAAATAAATTTGCCGGTGATGCGTATTATGATATTCCTTTTGTTGACTCTACGGTACCTACAAAGTAAGGTTACTGATTTAACTACCGGAGTTAAAATCCTAATAGCCTACTTAGAATACTCACAAAAAATCCTAAAACAGCCTGCAAAAGCGAAGAGTCTCCAAAAGGAATTACCATTAAAGCTATCAGTATCAAAAAGCCATACTTTTCAATTTTTTGATATTCTTTGGCTAAATTATAGGGGAGCAGAGAAAGTACAATTTTTGACCCGTCTAAAGGCGGGATCGGAAAAAGATTGAAAACCCCTAAGATAAGGTTAATAAAGACCAGATAAACAAATCCTGCCTGGATTAGTCCGGGAGCGTGCAGGATTCTCGATAAATGAAAAAGAATTGTTCCGCTAATTGCCAGGCCAAAATTAGCTAAGATGCCTGATGCAGAAACGAAAAGTTCGCCTTTTTTAATATCAGAAAAATTTAGCGGATTAACCGGCACAGGTTTTGCCCAGGCGAGCATTACCGGGGAACCGGTAAGTTTTAAAAATAAAGGCAGTAAGATTGTCCCGAAAAGATCGATATGCGGGATCGGGTTTAAGGTTAATCTGCCGGATCTTTGGGCAGTAGTATCACCAAATTTTAAGGCGATTAGTCCGTGCATGACTTCATGCAGAACTACTGAAAAAATTAATATTATTATTTGTAAAGCCGAGAATTGAACGTCCATATTTAAATATTGAAATCAAGCAGCTTGCTTGATTTGTTAACTCATGGTATAGTTTACCACATATGTTGGCTTGTATCAGTTGTGGAAAAGGAAAAAATATCTCTGCCTACTCAAGGCACAAGAAAGGTTCATCCGGAGCCGGAGGAACTTGGGCACTGCGTGCTCCGATTCATCAAAGAACCCAAAAACCAAATCTGCATAAATACAAAGGTGATAAATATTGTACTAAATGTTTGCGGATCGCTAAGCCTGAGTTTAAGGTTGTTGACGTACAAGTTTCTGCATCTGTGTAAATGGTTGAGACTCTTAGTGACAATATAGCTCAGGATTCTTCTTCAAAAATTCAGTGTCTGGTTTGTGGTCATGGTTACCATGTTCTTTCATCCCACTTAAGTGCGCATGATCTTAGCTCAAGTGGCTACAGAGAAAAGTTTGGTTTGCCGGAAAATTCTCCACTTCAGTCAAAAAGATATATAAGTATGATGATGGCTTTTGCAACGAGGCCGGAACAACTTATGCGAAGTAGAAGTTTGCCGACAGATTGGAATAAAGGATACCGTATCTCAATTGAAAAATTGGCTGAAGCAGGATTGCTGGTGCCCTCAATAGCTTCCCGCCAAACTGGAATTCCGTTGACTTCTTTATATGACGCGATGCAGTTGGATACGTTACCTTTTACAGAAGCATCAGTCCTGGTTTGTTTAGGAGAAGGAGATAACCTTAGGCTGATAGGTTCAAAACAGCCGGTTAAGCTAATATCCAGTTCTGATCTTGCAGATTATGCTTCAAGGCATAAATTTTTGAGAATTAAAGGGGATAATGATTTAGAAAGTTCTTGGAAATAAGCCATTGTAATTTAGCTTGTGATAGTTTACATTTTTCTTAATGCCGAAAAATTATCTAAACCAGAAGGGTATTATTATTCAGGTTCTGGTAGTTGTGCTGCTGCTTGCCGGAATTGCAGCCGGATTTTTTCTCCTGAAGAATCCTCAAATTTTTAAATCCAAAGCTACTAATCCACCGATTGTGATAAAAGATAAAGATGGAAAAGCCTTACCCGAAGCAAGTGGCATACCCCAAACGACCTCACCTACCTTTCAAGTAACACTTAGCTCTACATTAGGCGCTCCTGTATTTGCCAGCCCTATACCTTCTGCAAGTGTTAGTCCCTCACCAACACCTAACCTATCGCTTCCGCAGGGGTCGGTCTATTTTATTGATAGTAGTGGAAAAACAATCACATCCACTAACTCCCCGGATGTGTTGGTAAAGGTTACAGATACAGATTGGCCACAGGATAATAATCCTAGGCCTAACCCAAGTTCACCTAGTTTTGTCAAGACAAAAAGTATTGTTCTTGCTGAAGATTTTGCTTTGACTGTTAATAAAAAGGTTGTTGATTTTACTACCCAACCAATTGGCTATACGTTCTTATCTAGTAACAGGGGTGTCAAGTCTTTGTATGTCAAATTAATTAGCTCTAGGGATTGGTCTGCTGAAGCTAAACCTTTTCCTGCAACAATTAATTTGACAAGTAATATACAGGTTACAGCTGATTATGTAAATAAAACTATCATACCTGGTCAAAATGCAACGATATTTCAAATGATCTTTTACAATGGAGGTGGTGGAGGTGTTGATACTTATCCTATAGATTTGACAAAAAATATTTGGATTGGATTCGTTTACTCGAAAACTCAAAATGTTCCTGGTGCTTTTGTATACGATGTTTATTTGCACACAAGTACAAGTTTGGCATCTGGTGTTTACAAAGGTAATATCAGGATCCAAGATAATTTAGGTAAGGAAGTGGTCAAAATCCCGTTGATTGTTACTGCGCCTACGTTTAGCTATAATCGAGTATTCGTGACTAGCGATCAGTACTCGGGCGACCTTAAAACAGCAGGCAGTAGTGTAGGTTTAGGTTCTGCTACTAGTGGCTTAGATGGGGCAGATAAAATATGCCAATCTGCAGCTAATACGGCAAATTTGGGTGGGGTTTGGAAATCTTGGATAAGTGATAATAATACTTCTGCAGTGAATAGGTTATCGCACTCGAATATTCCTTACTCAAATGTAGTTGTTATCAATGGAACTGTCCATCCAGGTGTCATAGTTGATAATTGGGCAAGTTTAGTAGGAAACGGTTTACTTGGCTCAATTGGTTATACTGAATATTGCGCTTCAGAAGACTTACCGCTTAATCAATTATGCAAAGCTTGGCCGAATAATTCCGTCTGGACTAATACCGATACGGATGCGAATGTTTCGATAAAGAAGGATTGTAATGGGTGGACTTCTTCATCTTCGAGCTTAATCGGAGGATCAGGACGGGCTGGTTATAGAACAGCTACCTGGACTAATGACAGTAACTTCCCTTGTGATACTAAGTCCCGACTTTATTGTTTTGAACAAGATTCCAATAGAGTTTTAGGAGTAGCTACAGGATCCACTCAAGTTTCTGGCACTGTTTCTTATAAAATAGCAGAAAACCCCACAGATTTAGATAATGCTGCTGAAGTTCCGTATACGACTGATCCTATGATTTTCCCCTATACATTAACTCCAAATAATCAGACGCCTGGAGTTAAAACTATATTTGTTGAGTTTAAAGATGTTTCAGGTAAAAAGGATAGAGTGTCGACTCCAATAGCGTTGGTGCTACCAAGTCAGCAATTAACTTTCAACTCTGGTTGGAACTTAGTTTCTCTTAATCTAGAACCGAGTACTTCCATGATCACCCAGCTTTTGAAACCTTTAGAAGGTCGGTATACGAGAGTATTGGCTGAGGATGGAATCTTTGCTACTACCATCCAAGATGCGTTCATAACATTACACGAGATGCATATTGGGAAAGCTTACTATGTTCGTTTATTAGGTACGACTACAGTTGCTCTACAAGTAAGTGGGTTGCGTGATTTGCCAAGCAAGCCGGTTAGTCTGCATCAGGGTTGGAATTGGATAGGATATTCGCCTACTACTACGCTGAAGATAGCCGATGCCTTACAGTCAATTACGGGAAAATATCAAAGAGTGCTCAGTTTAGATAAGATTTATGATCCAACTCTCTCTAACTTTAATACACTTTTAGAGATGGTTCCGGGACAGGGCTATTTAATCTATATGACTGAAGCAGCAACACTTACTTATCCGTCGACGGTGACGGCACAAGTTTTTCGATCTGGACAGGTGGCAGGCGCATCTGCTTCTAATTGTCCAGTAATTACTCCGACTCCATCATTTGCACTGGCATATGGACAAATTACACTCAATGGTGTTTCTGCTCCTGCAGGAACTCGTGTTGAGGCTGTGACACCGAGAGGTGATGTGGCTGGTTGTTTTATGGTAGAGCATCCAGGTGAGTTTGGTACCATATTTATATTTGGGGAAGATACTTCCAGCGCATCTTCTTCGATTCCTGGTTTTAAGTCGAACGAAGCAGTAACTTGGCGCATAGATGGTCAAGCAGCAGTTTCTGCGAACGTTCTAACTTGGCAGAATGATCGAATTCCGCATTCAATCCCTCTAAGTTTTACTGCAGCTCCTCAGCCTCCTGTTAACCAGGGTGGTGGTGGTGGCGGTGGTGGCGGTGGGGGAGGTTCTGCTCCGGCTCCTCAAGCTCCAAAACCAGCCTCAGTTACTGTGAGAAAGGTTAGATACTCAAAAGATCCTAATAGTTTAAGCAGTGTTCCACTCCAGGTATATTCCAAAGGAATGGATGGGTCAGTTGATTTCGGGGATATTCCGGATGGTCAGACTACTTTATCTGTGTTTGTCCAGTTTGTGGATGTAAAAGACGAGAAAGAATCGATAGTTTCTGTTAATGGTAGAGAGTACAGTGTTTTTAATATTGCTTATGTAAAGCCATCTGCTAAGCCTGCAGGCGGTCAGCCAGTACAACCGGTTGTGACCCAGCAGCCAACTACAGCTCAGCCTCAGCTTATTCCGTGTGCTTCCAGGAAGATAGCTTGTACCTGCGCAGGTTCTGATCCAAGTGCCGATGATTATGCCGGAGCCTGCAAAATCAACCCAGGCGGATGTGGCGGCGGTTGGTGTAGCGGAGGCATTTGCGAAACGTGTGCACAAAATGCAGTCCCCACGACACCTGCAACTCAGACTCCTGCTTCTGGAGTATCATGTACTCCCAAAGAGACAGTCTGTACCTGCGCAGGTTCTGATCCAAGTGCCGATGATTATGCCGGAGCCTGCAAAATAAATCCGGGTGGTTGTAACGGAGGCTGGTGTAACGGTGGGGTTTGTGAAACCTGTCATCCATAATGATAGAATTAAATAGTATGAATCAAAAAGGCATAGCGCATATATTACTGATTATTATTTTGATTATCGGCATTATTGCCGGAGTATATCTGGTGCAGAAAACCCAGATATTTAAACCCAAGGCTGCATCAGACATAGTAGAATGGACTCAGTCTCAAGGGGATTCGGATAATTGTATAACTTCCCAAAATGGCAACACAGTAACAACTTGCGGTAAAGTTAAATTTAAAATCTTTGCTCCCGGGGATATAACCAAAGATAATACTTCCGGCTCAAACGAACCATTTCAGGGGGAATAAGGATTAATACGAAGAGTTGTAAAGTTGAAAAATAACGGACTTTATGATACTATAAGACACTGTATGAGTGTAGAATTAGGTTCTAAGTCAGAGCAATTTATAACAATGTCATCTGTTGTGCAAGGATTAAGAAAGTCGGTAACTAGGAATAGTGTCTATACAGATACAAATGAGTTATTAGGTACATTGATGGAATTTTGGTATCATTCTCAGCAACAACCCGAAAGCGATTTCGCAACAGGAATGAGATCATTCGAAGCTTTTACTGCTTCCTATCTTCCTGATCTGGATCCAAATTCAAAAAAGAAGTGGGTGGGATTATTATCTGGCTATATCAATCATTTTGATTCAGGTTTTCTCGGTTTGACAGTCAGTGGTTCGGCTTCAGTTAGTTTTCAATCATCGGATAGGTGGATACAGATTAATAATGAGAGGATTGGAGATCAAACATATTTTGACTTTGTGAGCAGATCTCTTTTAGCACAAGTTAAAATATTAGCCGAGTCTGGTTATTATACAGGAGATCCTGGTTTGTATTATCATGCTTCAGGGTCTGCAGCGTTAAGCGATATTGGTGAGTATGATGCGATTTTAAGTTCAAATAGGCTTCTTGATAAAAACCGTGAGATTAAAACTGGTGAATTTGCCTCAGTCTCGTGGGGAGGAGTATTGGCTCATGTTTATGCTTCGTTAGGTGCTCGTATAGGTTATGCTACGCCGAGATGGTTTGATGAGTTTGGTGTCGTTTTTGGAATTGATAAAGACGCAATGAACGAATTTTGTATACAAAAAGGTATACCAAACCCTCATCATCAAACATACATAGGTAATGGTATATTATTGGGAGATGAGGTGCCTTTATCGTTTGTCAGAGAGATTTATTCCACAAGTTTGAGAAAAGTTGTAGATTTGGCTGATTGGGGTAGGAAATATTGTCCAAACGCGAAAGTATTACCATACGGGGTTGTTGAGTTGCCACTTCGGGCAGGAATAAGTAAGGAGCAAGTTCCCCTCTTTGTTTCTAATTTATAATGCCCTGGAATTTTTTAAACGCAACACAGAAAAAGATCATTGACAAAATGTTAACATTGCTATATTATTAATATTGTTATGTTGACAACAATATCAATTACAAATAAATGGCAAATTCATATCCCAAAGGCTGCCAGAAAAGCTCTAAAGCTGGAAAAGCCAGGCACGGCAGAGGTAGAAGTGAAAGGTGGCAAGTTAGTGATTACGCCGGTTAAAAGTAAAATCTTAGAGCTTGCGGGAAAATATGAAAAATATACCAAAGGCAAAAAAATTAATCTGGATAGGATTAGAGATTATATCGATTACTCCAAAGCATGAAGATATTTTTGGATAGTAATATTCTGCTTAGGGTTTTTTTAAAAGATGTACCTGGCCAATTTGAATATTGCCAAAGTTTAATCTCCAATATAGAAGAAGGTAAATCACTGGCTTATACTTCAGGTATTGTCTTTTTAGAAATAAGCTATGTCTTAAAAAGTGTGTATCAAATTCCATTTGAAGAAATAAAAACGATTTTAGATGCGATCTTCAATATCCGCGGTTTGACCATAATCGAGAAAACAAATACCAAAAAAGCCTTAGAATTTTACAAAAAATATAAAATCAAATTCACAGACTGTTTAATTGCCTCTCAATTGCCAAAGGATACAATTCTGGTTAGTTTTGATGAAGAACTATCTAAAATTAAGGAAATTGTAGTCAAAAAGCCCCAACAGATATTATCATAAAGAAAAAACACGTATCTTGTATCTATTCTAAAACTGGCTTATATTTATAGTAATGCCGAAAATTTATCTAAACCAGAAGGGTATTATTATTCAGGTTCTGGTGGTTATTTTACTGCTTGTAGGAATTGTAGCCGGATTTTTCCTCCTGAAAAATCCCCAGATTTTTAAATCCAAAGCTAGCAATCCGCCGATTGTAGTGAAAAATAGCGATGGTACAGTGAATACCCCGGATGCCAGCGGTATTGTGCAGATTACAGATCCCACTGTAAAACTGGAGTTTACCTCGCCTCTTGGTCCGGCTAGAGCATCGGCATCTCCTTCTCCGTCACCATCTCCTTCGCCAACACCATCACCCAGTGCCAGCCCTGCCAGGTAGTTTAATATGAATAAAGAGACAACAAATAAATACGGATTTCGTAGTTGTCATTCCGAGCGAGGCCAGAAGCCGAGCGTGGGAATCTTTACTAATCAAGATTGCCGCGTCGCTTTAAGAATCGCTCCTCGCAATGACGGGAAGCGCGAAACTCGTGATAAATACCTAAACCAAAAAGGTTTTGCTCCTATTCTCTTAATACTATTTTTTATCATCCTGGGCGCAGGGCTTGGAGCAGGTGTTTATCTGGTGCAAAAAACCCAGATCTTTAAACCAAAAGCTGCAGCTCCTTCTCAAAATCAAATCCAGGTTGCAAAACCAGATCCTGCGATTGAATCTCTAACAAATCAGCTTTTACAAATGGATAAACAATACGATCAGATTCAACCTGTCCCTTCCGCTTCTCCTGCAAAAGGATCAAACGTTAAGGGTGAACAGACATCTGCACAGGCGCAAGCTCAGCTTAATAATATGGTTGAGGTGGCTAAAAAAAGAGAAGACCTATTGGTTAAAAAGGTAGAACAGGATCCACAGGGATTTTTGGTAGATGCGAATCTGGCAGATAAAGCTGACAACTTTCCGCAAAAGGTTAAAGAACATATAGAACATAAAATTCAGGGAGGTGGCACACTGGAGATTCTGCACTCGCATGATTTTACTCATCAAAAAAGTGAGAATAACTACTTTTTAAATGCGGATGATAAATCTTCACAGAAATATAATATTCACTTTTCAGAGAAAAATCCGGATTTGCCGGCAAATGCCAAAGTTGTAATTAACTCTGTTGCGATTAGTGATGATACGGCGGTGACAAAAATCCAAAATGAAATTCCGTCCCCTGATCAAAAGAATAAAAAAGTATTAGCCGCAGACAGTTCAGTTGGAACATTGCAGATACTTTCTGCTCCCGGCATAAAAGCAGCATTACCAGGCCTTAAAATTGGTGTTGTATTGGTAAAATATGCTGATGCCGCAGAGCCGTTATTTACTAAATCGCAGGTCGAAGCTGCAGTTTCGGATAACATTAAGCCTTATTATAAAGAATTGTCAAAAGGGGACGACCTTAATGTTGATGTTTTAGGGTTTTATCCAATTCCTTCAGCTCAAATATCCTGTGATCATAATGTGATAAGCGGTCAAGTTGATCCGCTGGTTGGGGCGAGTGTGATAAGTAAATACGACAAAATTGTATATGTTCTACCACACTCAGGCAGTTACTTCCGGGTGAACAAAGTTTGTGCTTAGAGAATCAGGGACAATTGGGCGGTAATGCTGATATAGGTGGTAAGATAGCTCTTGTATCTGTAGGTAACCCGCTCTTAGGCTTGGGGGTCAGCGCTGTGAATGTTGATAGAGAATGGAAGGCCAGATTTACTTATATTTTTCTACATGAATTATTTCACACGTTTGGTCTAATGCATGCGAACTATATGACTTGCGGCAGCCAGGTTATTGATAAAGCTTCCCTTATTGGTATTTGTTCTTCAACAGAATACGGAGATGTTATGAGTATTATGGGGACGTTTCCCTCTGGTGTTGGTTTGAATGGCGCAGAACGGCCTAAATTATTTCCTGATAAATATCCTCTCATGGATGTTGATGCGATGAGTGAGAGTAGAATATATAAGATTGCTTCGCTTGAGGATGATTCTTTACCGGCAACAATACCTCGTACATTACGAATCCGCAGGCCAAGTAATTTAGATGAGTATTATTATGTTTCCTATAGGCAACCAGTAGGTAGACTATACGAAAATATCCCTTCCCTGCCAAATAGACTATCTGAACTTAGTAATTTTTTTTCCGGTGCGAGTATACATATTAGCGGAGGTTTCATTGGTGGGGCAACATATAAAACACATTTACTGGGATATGATTCTGTGTTCAATGCACCATTAAAAGATAATGGTGTTTTTGAGGATTCAGTTAATTCATTAAGGATTAAGCAGATTTCCCATGATAACACCTCAGTGACTATTGAGGTAACATATCTTGGTTCGTCTCCTCTTTCTTCTGTGCCTTCAATAAATATATTGGGATCATGGCAAAATGTAAGTTCTATACAAAATGTCTTTGCTGGCTACCCTTCCATGACTAGTACGAAAGATTACATTTTTGTTACTGACGGTGTTGATAAGATCTATTCAGCTAAGGTAAATAGCGATGGGACAGTAGGTGTGTGGACAAAACTTGCTAATCCTCAACACACTATGTATAAGCTAGTATCCGCAAATGGTTATCTTTTTATTTTTGGAGGCTTAAACTTGGTTTCTTCAGCAAAAATAAATGATAACGGTACTATAGAAGGATGGCATCGTCTACCGGATTTGTCATTAGTTGTGAATCTATACTCCTCAATGACTTCAGGTAATGGCTACATTTTTTTAAGCGGTGGTTACGAACCATCTTTTGGTAGCTTGAATTCTGTATATGTAGTAAAGGTAAATACAGATGGAACATTAGGTGAATGGAAGAGAACTACATTTTTCCCAATTGGGCTATATAATCATGGGTTTATTTTTTCGAATAATAGTCTCTATGCTATTGATGGACATAAGGATACAGGAGACTTAACTCACATTTATACCGCTAGAGTTAATAGCGATGGGACAGTTGGTCAGTGGACTACTGGTAGTTTTCCTATTAAATTCTACGGTGCTGGTTTGGCCTATGCAAATGGTTATTTATATATAGTCGGCGGACAATTAACAGATGGAGAACATAATGTTGTCCCCACCTTTGTAAATAGTATTAATAATGATGGATCATTTGGACAGTTGTCTAAGACCGCTATTTTACCAGAAGCGTTATATGCAAATTCTGCTACAATTGTAGGTGAGTATTTGTTTGATACTGGTTTTAACTTAAATACTCATACCTTCAAAATATATGTTTCAAAAATAGCTGGAAACACTTCTTCGCCTTCTCCCACTCCTATCTCCAGTCCGCAGCCAGGCGTATATACCACCCATTACAGGTATACAGACGATTTGACTGTTTTTAATGGTACAGTTGCAGATGTTGATGCCAGACTTCCCTGGATAGAATATACCTCTGATCCTATGGTGGTAAATAAGACTTTTAGTTCTACTTTGGGTTCAAAATCTATCTGGGTAGAGTTTAAGGATAGTACCGGAAAGATAGAAAGAAGAACGCTGGCTTTCAACTTAAGTTCTCCTCTTGAGGTTAAGGTTGTATCGCCTGCAGCTAATTCAACCGTTGACGAATCGTTTTCTTTGTCTGCTTCAACAAATGATGACTCAAAATTACAATCACTGGACTACTCTTTTTATTCTGATTCCGGTAACTTTGTGAAGAAAACTAATAAACTAACGTCTGCTCCATTCACAATAACTGAAAGTTTAGCTCCAGGTAATTATAAGGTAGTAGCGTCTGGACTGGGTAAAGACTCTAAGGTCTATCTTTCACCCGAGGTTTCTTTTAAAGTCATATCCTCTGCACCTATTCCTCGCGGTGGAGGTGGGGGTGGTGGAGGTGGAGGTGGAGGTGGAGGGGGTTCTTCAGCGCCAGCTCAGACACCAAAACCTGTTCAGTCTAAATATATTATAGCCAGATACACTAAAGATCCAAGTTGTTTTAAAACACCCAATGAAGAAAACTGTTCTAAAATTACGTTTGAGCATAACATTAGTAAGTTCAACCGATCGATCTTAAGCTATGACTTTAAAGATGAAACACCAGGGATAAAGTCACTCTTTGTGCAGTTTTTGAATAGATTAGAAGAGGGGGAATTAATCACCAATAATAAAGATGGATCGTTTAGTGTTCGTCCACCAAGATTAATTAGTGAATCAATAATTAAGATTAAAGGCGAGGAATATGTTGTATATAATATTGAGTTAGTTAAGCCTGGTTCAAAGCCTGCAGGTGGGCAGCCAGTTGTGACTCAGCCAGCCACTCAGCCTTCGGCGGTACCAGAAAGTTCTTCAAATGGGACGAATCTTGTTTCGTGTGCTTCCAGGAAAATAGCTTGTACCTGTGCAGGAACAGATCCAAATGCAGATGATTATTCCGGAGCCTGTAAGATCAATCCAGGCGGATGTGGTGGAGGTTGGTGTAGCGGAGGCTTTTGTGAAACCTGTCCACAAAATACAGTCTCTACGACACCTGTAATTCAAACTCCTGCTTCAGGAGTATCGTGTACTCCAAAAGAAACAGCCTGTACTTGCGCAAACTCTGACTCTAATGCAAAAGACTTTGCCGGTAAATGTTTTTATGGCACAACTGTAACCTTAACAACAGAACAGGATGCCGGGGTAGGCGGATGTGGTGGCGGTTGGTGTAACGACGGCAAGTGTGAAACCTGCCAACCATAATGTTAAACTTAAATTATATGAATAAATTAAAAAAACTTAACGAAGCAGGACTAGCTCATATATTACTAATTATTATTTTGATAATAGGCATTATAGCTGGTGTATACCTAGTTCAGAAAACCCAGATTTTTAAGCCAAAGGCATCTGCTGATCTTGTAGAATGGGTTCAATCTACGGGAGCTTCTAATAACTGTGTAACTTCTCAAAATGGCAATACAGTAACAACTTGCGGTGAAGTGAAATTCAAAATTTTTGCGCCTGCAGATCTTGAAAACAATACCAGCAACGGATCTTCCGACTCCAGTGGTTCATTTCAGGGGGAATAGAATATTAGGAAAATCAGGATAGCCATTCAAGAAATCTTTTTTAGAAACTGCCTTTTTCCCTTCCATTTGAATTAGGTATTCAGGCTCGCCTGCCAGTCCGCCATCGGCTTTGCCGAAGGCATGCCGGCGGGCAACGCTATGCGTAGCATTGCGGGCAGGCAAAAACTTTACAATTTTTTCCTTGACTCTTGACTCTTGACTCTTGACTCTCCAAATAGTCCATACTCCTGGCCAGGGATAATACGCCCTTATCATTCTGTCTAAAACCTCAGGAGTAGGTGGATTATCAATAGGGAAATATCCGCTTTCGCGGGTTAATCGCTCACAATACGTAGCCATAGCATGGTTTTGCTCTACAGGAGTTGTTTTCCCTTTAGTAAAATCGGCAATAATTGCGGGTAAAACTTCTGCTGCAAGAGAAAACATCTTCTTGCTCAAAATATCAAAATTATCATTTTCCGAAAGGTTTATAATGTCCTGATAAATAATCGATCCGTGGTCGACTTCCGTATCCATTTTTATTATAGTTATACCCGTTGTTTTATCGCTATTTAATATCGCAGTTTGTATCGGTGAGGCACCCCGGTATTTAGGTAATAAAGATGGGTGAATATTGATACAGCCGTATTTTGGCGCTTCTAATTGTTCTCGAGTTAAAATTTTCCCGTAAGCTGCTACAACAGCCAAGTCTGCTTCTTTTAAAGAATCAACCAAAGTAAAATGTTTGACTAGTTTCTCCTTGATTGGTTGAACAAAATCAGGGGAGCCGAGAAAAATAACTTTTAAATCTTTCATAATTTGCTCATTAGGCACATAAGGTGAGACCTTATGTGCCTAAATTGTGATTTCCTCAAATGTATCTGCTCCTGTTTCGTCTTTACCGGTGAATTTATAAAATTTTCCGCCCTGCTGCAAAACACGGTCTGGAAATAAAATACCATTAATATGGTCAGTTTCATGCTGGAAAATCCAGGCTAAAACCCCCTTAAGTGGTTTAACAATAGCTTCCCCGGTCTCATCAGTATAAGAAACTTTGATATTAATATATCTTTTTACTTCGCCCCACATATTAGGTATGGATAAGCATCCCTCAAAATACTGCTTGGTCTTTTTACCAAAAGAAATGATTTTCGGATTAATGATTTTAATAAACTTCTCACCACTTTTTGCAATAAAAAAGCTTTCAGTTAAGCCAACCTGAGTAGAGGCTAAACCAACTCCTTCAGGATCCTTGAATGTTTTAGTTAACTTAACCATCTCGGAAAGGGTATTAGTCAGCGAGTGGTTAATCTTTTTTACCTGTTTGGTTTGTATTCTAAGTTTTGGGTTTGGGGCGATAACAAGTTGCAGCATGAGCCAATTTTAACAGGATCAGATCACTCTTGCAATTTGCCAAGCCGAAGTTCACTGTCTTTATCAATTTCGGCGATTAGGTTTTGTTGGCCAAGCACAGCCAGGATCGCTGCAAATGTTCGTGCACGGCCATAGGAATGGTAATAATTATCTAAAGTACTATTAGATTTGGAACTAGTAGCAATGATGGGGTTAATAAACGGAATGTTGGTTTGAGCGCGTATGTTGAGGCCACGGTATGCTAGTCTGGCAAGGATATATTCATCTGCAATTTTAATAATATCCTGATTGGTTAATTCTCTGATCGGATTATTTTCTAATTGATGTTCCAGGGTGTTCTCAAGGCCAATCAAAGAAAATATTTTTTTGTATGCCTCCATGTCGCCTTGTGCTGTATTGTAAGTTGCAATATTGCCCGGATCATTTTCGGCTATCAATCTCTGAGTGTCGTAACTATTAACAAGCGATCTAACCCCTGAGCTGGTTAATTGGTTAATCGGAGAAATATGGGCTTCAAGTTCCTCTGTGACATAACTTATTTCATCAGGTTCTTGTGATGGATCTTCGGGTACAAAGTCTGTCATTTTTTTATCCTACCATATTTTTTAATTCTTTTAATTTCCACATAAATACCTTAGCTTTTGACTTGGCATTGTAGTAGCCTTTGGTAAAATTTAGCGCTTCTTCCAATAGTCCTCGATCAATTTCTTTGGCCAATTTTATATATAATGAATAATGTTTTGTATCCCCCAGACTTTCGGTTAAATATACTCCGTAAACCTGGAACTCCTTGGAGAGGTTTTTTGGCCGGTCTTTAAATTTTGTTTCATCAAGAATAGATCTTAAATTTTTTATATACTTACTCCTTCTTTGCTGAACCGGTAGCTTCTTTTAGCTGGTCAAGGGCTTCCTGATAATTGGGTTTTAGTTTTATTGCCTGCTCCAGTGTTTTTACCTCATCTTGTCTTTTATTTTGAATATCCAAAATCAGGGCTTTATTGTAAAAGAGCTTTGGATCGCTTGGGGCTAAAGAGATAGTTGTATCCAAAGCAGAGATAGTTTTATCCAGATATTTTTTATCTAAAATTGCCAGCTCAAAATATGTTCTAACAGCGCTTCTCCAAAAAGAAACGTTTTTAGGGTTTTTGCTTAAAACAAAGTCAGTTTGAAATATTGCTTCGTCTTTTAACTGTGCTGATAAGGTCGCATCAGAGTCTTTTAAGGCAGATGCAGCCTGGGCTGCATTAAAACCAAGTTCTGATCGATAAAAAGGTTCAGACGGATTTAACTCAACAGCAGTTGATAAAAGGTTGTAAGCCTTGCCCGGATTGCCGGAATCGGAGGCTTTTTGTCCCTGGTTAAAAAGGGTATCTGCTACCCAAAGTTTTGTCACCGAGTAAAGCAGATAAACAGTCATCAAAACCACAATAAATCTGGCAATTTGTATGTATATTTCTCTTTTGTAAATAAAACTAAAACCTGTCCACTGTAACCTGTAAACTTTTAGAGAATCAGTTGCCACAAAAATCAAAGCCGGGAATAGATAGAAAAATATGGCTATGATTACAACTGAGAATAAAAAGAAGTTGTAGATCAGGTAAGAAATATAGCTGGCAAAGAGGCTATAAAGTAGCAGGTTCTCGGATCTGCGCTTTTTTAATATAAAAATTATAAAAGTTATAATAATTATACTATAAGCGCTAATGCCAACCACTCCGGTGGTGGCCAGGTAATTTAAGTATTCATTATGTGCTTTGTTGTATAAAAAGTCCCACTCGGAGGTTAGGTTATGTTCAACCGGCCGGTATTGGTAGTAGGAATAAGCAAATGTTTCTAAACCGGAGCCAAATAAAGGATAGTGCTTAAAGATCTCCCAAGCTCCTTGCCAAACAATAAAACGGATCTGTCCGGACTCAGTCCCGCCATTTTCCAGTTGGGTAACAGATCCGCCAGCTGGCTGAGGTAGTGCTATTGCCGGTCTGGCAGGAGCAGCAAATTTGGAAACCAGCCTGAAAGAAGTTAGCGCAGAGCCAAAAAGAAGATTTATTACCAGAAAACTCAGAATGACTCGGAATAACGGATAAAATCGGGTTTTCAGGAAATCAGAATTCCAGATTATCTGATTTTCTGACTTTCTGATCTTCCGGTTCTCTGAGTTTTCCGAGTTATTCTGAATAAAATAAAGGATAATAAACACAATCATTCCTCCAATTAGACCGAGTGTTGGTCCTCTGGAATAGGTAAAGGTAAAGGCAAGGTAATAGCTAATAGCTAATAGGTAATAGGTAATAGATTCGAATTTAGTTTTAGCGGTCAGGAAAAAATACAAAGCTGGAAAAATTAACATGGCCAAATACCCGGCCAGCCAGTTTGGCTGACCAAGTGTTGCAAAGACTCTGGCCTGGACATCCTGTACCCAGCAGGAATCATTAAATTCTCCCCGAAGTAGTACGCAGGAAAAAGAAACTCCAAAATGTTCTAAAGTTGCCCAGATAGAGATGATAAAACCAGCAGCCAAACCAAACTTGAGTATGGTTTTGACATTGCCAAAGTTCATGTTGGAAACAAAAGCCCAGTAAAGTAATAGATAACTGATAATAGATAATAGTCCGCCATTAGACCTTGAGTAATATCCCCAAATAGAGGTATGAGGGTCTATGGAAAAAACAGTTGAAAGTATATTTGCGCCTAGAAATAATAAAAGGGGGATATCCAAGGGAGTTCGTTTTAGCGTTAAGCGTTTATCGTTTATCGTTTTAAGAATCCAAGTACCGGCAATGATAATAGTAAGGGCATAAGTTAAGATCATTTTATTAAATTCAAAAAGTTCATAGTTTGAAGAATTCCAAAACAGCGGGGTTAAGAAAAATAATAAATAGAAAGAATATGGAATAATTTTATTTAACATAGAAGATGTATGTTATGCTATCAAACGATTGTCAAAAAGGCAATTAACCTTATGCTATGCTGAGGGATGCAAAAAGATACTGATCAAAGTTTGCTGGCGGAACAGCTAGAAGGGGGTGGGGAAATACTACTAAAAAATCACATGATATTAAACGGCCGTACATGCTACTGTTATTTAGTGAAGGTTAAATTCTATATTTCATTTATACTACGATCGTATGATAAGTGTATAGATTTTCCCTGGGCACGCATTATTTTGATGGACATCGTAGGCCATGTATCCAAATATTCCTTGTGCGACTGATGGTAAATAGTCTTGTATCTGTTCAAGTCCAGACATAATATTTAATTTCAAAAGTTTCATTTTATTTTCCATTGTCCATTGTCAATTCTTATGTTAAACTCCCCCTATGTTCGGTAAGCTCTGGCAATATTTATCACATGATATAGGTATAGATTTAGGTACTGTTAATACTCTGGTGTTAGTTAAGGGAAAAGGGATCGTAATCCGCGAACCGACTGTAGTGGCTCTTCATAGAAAAACCAGGCAGGTGTTAGCCATCGGTACAGAGGCCAAAAGGATGTTAGGCCGGACTCCGGCAGCAATTGAAGCGGTGAGGCCGCTTAGAAACGGAGTCATTTCTGATTTTGATACCACTGAGGCTATGCTGCGTTATTTTATTCATAAAGTTCATCAATCTCCTGCCAATTCGAGATGGGCACTGCCAAAAATCCCAAAGCCGCGGATTGTCGTGGGTATTCCCTCAGGCGTGACAGAGGTAGAAAGAAGGGCAGTACAGGATGCCTGTTTATCAGCCGGAGCCAGGGAGGCATATTTAATCGAAGAACCGATGGCAGCAGCCATCGGGGCAAAGCTGCCGGTTGAAGATCCGGAAGGAGTGATGATTGTTGATATCGGAGGCGGAACATGCGAGATTGCAGTTATTTCCCTGGGAGGAATGGTGATAAATAGGTCGATTAGAGTGGCCGGGGATCAGTTGGATCAGGATATTATAAATTATATGCGAACCCGTTACGGGATGTTGATTGGTGAAAAAAGCGCAGAAGATGTAAAGCTGGAAATCGGGTCGGCTTTTTCTGTAACTAATAAAAAGGAAAATGTAGATGATCTAGTAACCGTAATAAGAGGTAGGGATTTATCAAACGGCTTACCAAAGTCCTTAAAAATTACAGCTGCAGAAATAAGGGAGGCTTTGAGCATAACTTTTTCCGA
>CALRFD010000007.1 GCA_943356485.1 Patescibacteria group bacterium | reverse complement strand
GGCTGCTATTACCGGAGGGAGACTGGAAGTCGAAGGATTAGATACAACGGATCTTGACCCGGTATTTTGTCCTCTTCGAGAATTTGGGGTTAAGATTGAGCAAAAAGGTACAAGCGTTAATGTTTGGGCAGAACATTTAAAATCGCCTAGAAAAATAATTACAAATATTTGGCCGGGTTTTCCAACAGACTTAATGAGTGTAATGATAGTATTAGCCACTCAATCAAAAGGAGTAATTCTTTGTCATGATTGGATGTATGAATCAAGAATGTTTTTTGTGGATAAGTTAATATCTATGGGGGCAAATATAACTTTGGCTGATCCCCACAGAGTATTTGTTTATGGTCCGACAAAGCTTAAAGCCAGGGTATTGGAAACTCCGGATATTCGGGCCGGAATGGCTTTAGTTTTAGCCTCCTTAGTTGCAAAAGGTAAAAGCATTATTAATCAGGCAGAACTTATTGAAAGAGGATATGAAGATGTAGCAGGAAAACTTAGGAGTATTGGCGGTGACATTGAAAGATCGGCAGATTAAATTCATAATTTTTTTATGGATATTACAAACCACCCTATTTGGACTCAGATAACTACTTCTAAGACATTGGTCTCGGGATATAAAAAGCCGTTACATCTTTTTAAAATTTATGCGGCTCGGCAGTTTGCAAAACTTTTTCCCGGTGAAATGTTTATTGGTATTACCGGGTCTGTTGGTAAGACAACCTGCATGGAGGCATCTGTTGCAGTTTTATCTCAAAAATATAAAACTATATCGACAAAACGTAATTCAAATCCTATTCTTAATATCCCTGAGACTATTCTTAAGCTAAACCCTTCTTATAATAAGGTAGTTCTAGAAATGGGGATTGAATATAAAGGAGAGATGGATTTTTATTTATCTTTAGTAAGACCCCGTATAGCGATAATTACCAGGATTGCTTATGCGAATAATCAATATTTAGGGGATTTAAATGAGGTTGCAGGGGAGAAAGGTAAGTTAATAGAAAGCTTAGATAAAGAAGGGATTGCGATTTTAAATTGGGATGATCTTTATTGTAGAAAATTAGCAGAAAAATGCAAAGGAACTATAGTATATTTTGGTACTGATTCAAAAAATTGTACTGTTTGGGCAGGAAACATAAAAATAGAGAATTTTAAAACAAATTTTGAATTGAACCTTGGTGTTGAAAGAGTAAAGATAAATCTACAGCTTTTAGGTTATCATCAAATTTATCCTACTATGGCTGCTGCTACATTAGGTATAGTTTCCGGTATTTCCTTAACTAAAATAAAGTCAGCACTGGAATCGATTGAAGTTTTGGATCATTGCATGCAGGTATTAGAAGGTCCAAATAATTCGGTTATTATAGATGATACATATAATTCATCTCCGGCGACTCTTGAGCATGCAATTGACACATTACTTGAACTTCCTGCCAGAAGGAGGATAGTGGTGCTCGGAGAAATGAAAGATCTGGGTGATTTTTCCGAAGGTCTACATAGAAAAGTAGCTCAAAGAATATATAAAGAAAAGATGGATTTAGTTTTACTCGGTCAGGGAGAAACTAGATTTATTGAAGCCGAACTAAAGGATTTGGGTTTTTTAGAAGAAAGAATAGAGTCGAATTTACAAAATTCACAAATAGTCAACAAGCTACTGAGAACTCTTGGAAAGGGAGATGTCTGTTTGATAAAAGGATCCAGAGCAGTTAGACTGGATGAAGTGGTAAAAAGAATTGTAAAAAAATGATTAGCCTTTTGGGACTCGTTATACTGTCATTTATTATAACCGGCATCTGTATGGTGCCTTTTATAGACCTGTTATTTTTTTTAAAAAACCGATTTGAAAGAAAAAATGCTGAGTTAGTAAAAAAAACTGAAACCCCTATTCATGATAAATTGATGAAATCTGATGAAACAACACCTTCAGGAGGAGGGATTCTTTTAATTTTAATTTTAGTTATTTTAAGCGTGATTTATGCATTTTTTAGTTACTCTGTTGATAAAATTAGTTTAATTATTTTATTATTTACTCTCTTATCGTTTGGCTCTTTAGGACTAATCGATGATGTTAAATTAATTCTATCAAGGAGGAAGGGTAAGTTTTTAGGATTAGGCAGGAAACAGTTATTTTTAGCACAAGTAGTACTGGCAATAATTATATCCACCATGCTTTTTTTCTTAGCAGGGTTAAATAATCTATATATTGCAGGTCTCGGGAATTTCATTATTAATATTTGGTATATTCCTCTGGCAGCTTTTGTTATTGTAGCTTTTTCTAATGCTTATAATATTTCTGACGGTCTGGATGGACTATCAGCAGGACTATTGCTTATTTGTTTGTTTGCTTTTTTAGCCTTAACTTCCAGGTTGCTAGATTTAACTCTGGCCACCTTCATAGGTATTTGGATTGGGGCTTTATTTGCCTATCTTTATTTTAATGTTTGGCCGGCAAGGATTTTCTTAGGAGATGCCGGGGCGTTTGCATTCGGAGCAACGCTGGCGGTTGTTGGACTTTTGACCGGGAAAATTTTAGCCTTGGCAATAATTGGAGGTATGTTTGTAATAATCGCCGCTTCTTCTCTTTTGCAGATACTTGCTAAAAAAATTCTCAAAAGAAAAATATTTACTGTTGCGCCAATTCATATGTATTTTAAATATGTTGGTTGGGAAGAACCCAAAATAGTAACACGTTTTTGGCTTGCGCAAGGATTATTTGCCATTTTGGGTATTTGGATAGCCTTACTTTCCAAGTAAATTTATGAATTTTCCAAAAAGCCGTTTGCATTCTCAGAAAAAAAATATCGACCTTCCTCTTTTAATAGTTGTATCTATTCTAATCATTTTTGGGCTGATTATGGTTTATGATGCTTCTTTAATTCAAGCCCTCAAGGATTTTAAGGATGGATATTATTACATCAGACAACAAATGATCTGGGTTTTAATCGGATTATTTTCAATGGTTTTTTTTATAAATTTTGATTATAGAAGGTTTAAAAAAATGGCCTCATACATCTTATTTCTTTCACTTGTACTGCTTGTTGCTGTGTTTATCCCAGGGTTGGGGATTGCAGGAGGGGGAGCGCACCGTTGGTTAAAAATTGGCCCTCTTACCTTGCAGCCGGCTGAAATTATTAAACTGGCAGGGGTAATTTTTCTTGCCAAGATCTTTGAAAACAAAACAAAGGTTTTACCATTTATCTTATTGGTTGGATTTGTGACTTTTATAACTGCTGTTTTACAAAAAGATTTAGGTTCATCAATTGTATTTATCGCAACTACTGTGCTTTTGTATCTTGCCAGTGGCGGTCCGCTTTGGCATTTTTTAGCCTTAATTCCTTTTGGATTGGGAGGGGTTTTATTATTGGTAGTTTCGTCAGGCTACAGGAGCAAAAGAGTTCTTGCTTTCTTAGACCCTTTTTCCGATCCACAGGGTTTTACCTACCATATCTCTCAGGTTTTAATAGCTTTGGGCTCAGGAGGCTTGTTTGGATTAGGTTTAGGACATTCGAGGCAAAAATTTGAATATATCCCGGAGGTATCAACAGACTCCATCTTTGGGATTATTGGCGAAGAACTGGGATTTATAGGTTCATTTTTTTTGATTATGCTGTTTATATTTTTACTGTACAGAGGATTTAAAATTGCCCAAAATTCGCAGGATTTATTTGGAAAAATTTTAGCTTTGGGGTTTACTTCGTGGCTTGGAATACAAGTAGTTATTAATCTATCATCAATGACGGCTCTGCTTCCGCTAACCGGAGTGCCGCTACCGTTTATCTCATATGGCGGTTCTGCCTTGGTGGTAAATCTAACTGCTGTTGGAATTTTATTAAACATTTCAAAACAGCAAACTTAAACTGACTTTATAGTTTCTGTGTGTATAATTCCTTATGAGTGAAAAATATTTTGATGGAACACATTCTAATACACCTATGTATTGGCAGGAATTTTCAGGGTCTGGAGGAATAGCGGGTGATACAAAGGTTCAACTCGTACTTGAAGGTCGTAATAAAATTATCCGTATAGTACCACTGTATAAGTTAAAAGTTGTAAAGAGGCAGTGAGTGGAAAAAGAAGTTGGTACGATATAAGTTGATTCATTGAAAGCTCCTTAGTTAGCTTTTATAATCCTATATTTCTTCTAATACCTTATTTTGTATGATTGAAAAAACGTCCTTTTCTTCAACAAAAGATTTGTATGTAAGTTTAGGGTTTGTTTTAGAAAAATAACTTAATATTTCTTCAGGATGGATCCACTCAGTTTTTCTCTTACCCAGATATTCTGGATAGGATGAAGGTTGTTCCCAGCCTCCCAAGGCGTCGCCTTTAGTGGCTAGATGAATAAATGATTGCTTGTGGATATATTTAGATAGGTAGATAAATTGTTCGTCATTTTCAATATATACTGCTTTATACACACCTTGGTACAAAGCTTCAACTATTTTATATTTTTTATTAAAATACATAGTATATCTGGTGCATAATGAGTTCATAAATTTATCTATGGACAGAGCATTTCTTTGTTTAACAAAAAAGTGGAAGTGATTTGGCATTAGGCAGTAAGCCATAAGAGTCATCTCATCATAAAAGTTATTTAAGTGTAAAATTCTTAATATGCTCTCCCTTTCCTTATAAGAAATAGAATAATCTGCTAGTTTTTTTGATAAAGTTTTTTGGTCTCTAAAAGATAAATACTCCTTTAGGTAGGAAAGAAATACTCTATAGTCCTGTTCCTCTAAAAAGATCCTTCTTTTTTCAACACCACGGTTATAAATATGGTAATAACTATTTTCTACATATTGTTTAATTGAATTTCTGGCTGGCACAATTTCCAGAATATCATAAATTATTCACGCACACAAGGCGTCGCCTTTGGTGCGTAAAAGTTGAACAACTGTGATGTATAGAGTATGATTAATTTTAATGAAAATACTTATTACCGGTGCGCACTTTACTCCTGCTATTGCGGTTATTGAAGAGTTTAAAAAACAGGATCCTTTAGTAGAGATTGTTTATGTGGGTAGAGGCACGACTCAGGAGGGAGACAAGACAAAATCTATCGAATCTGAAGTTTTGCCTAAACTTGGAGTTAAATTTATTTCGATAATTACAGGTAGACTGCAAAGGTCGTTTACTCTTTATACAATTCCCTCCTTACTTAAGATTCCAGTTGGCTTTGCGCAAGGGTTCTTTATTATTTTGAAAGAAAAGCCGGATGTGATTTTATCGTTCGGCGGATATGTAGCCATCCCTCTAGTAGTTATAGGATGGCTTTTTTCAATTCCAATTATAGTTCATGAGCAAACTTTAGTATCTGGTCTTGCCAATAAAATAAGCTCTTTTTTTGCAGATAAAATTGCTGTGTCTTTTGAGGGAAATTCCTTTAAAGGCGGAAAAGTCGTTTTAACCGGTAACCCTATCAGGGAAGAAATTGTTCAAATATCCTTAGGTGTCCAACCTGCCTGCCGGCAGGCAGGGCTAGTACACATCGGAGGTGTATCGAAATTGCCTAGTATTTTAGTTATGGGAGGGAACCAGGGTTCGCACAGTATAAACTTGTTGATAGAGGCTTGTTTGCAAAAGCTCCTAAAGATAGCCCATATTTATCATCAGACAGGTGATTCTAAATATATGGATTTCGAGAGATTACAAAGATTGGAAAGCTCAAAGCCATCAGGCGGAAACTATACTGTTAGAAAGTGGTTTGGCTCTGATTATGCTGAAGTTTTGCAAAAAGCGGATTTGGTAATTTCCCGGGCAGGAATTAATACCTTAACTGAGTTGGCTTATCTGGCTAAACCAGCGCTGGTTATTCCAATACCCTACCTTTACCAGGACGAACAAGTTAAAAATGCAAAGTTTTTTGAAAAATTAGGTTTGACAGCAATAATTAATCAGTCAAATTTATCTTCAGAAAGCCTGTTTGAAAAGGTGAAATTTATGTTAAAGAATATAGATTCTATAAAAGAAAAAGCCAAATTTGCAAAATCTGTAGTTATCTATGATGCAGCGAAAAGATTAGTGTTGGAAACACTACTGCTTGCTGGAAGGGTTTGATAAAAGGTATGTGGAAAAGAAAAAGCTATTTAATTAATAACAAAAAAAGAAAATTCAATTATCCACATAAATTTTTTCTAATCTTTTTAATAATTGTTTTTGTTTCAGCCGGCTATATGGTGTTTCGCTCAAGAGTTTTTGCTATTAAAAATTTTGATCTTCAGAAAGAGGACGCAAACTGTGTTGAGGACAGTTATATCAAGGAAAAATCAGGAATCCTGGGTAGAAATTTATTATTATTTAACGGTGAAAAAGACAGTAAGGATTTAAAAAAGCAGTTTATTTGTATTAAAAATGTTAATTTTTCAAAAATAATACCAAATAAGATAAGAATAAATATTATTGGGCGTAAAAGCGCAATGCAGCTTATTTCAGTTAATAATTGGGAGGCAAGTGCTTCATCCTTAATTGAAAATATCTCAACGCCCTCAGCATCTTTAATTGGGGATTTCTACATAGTTGATGATGAGGGTGTGGTGTTTTCAAAAGAAAGTACTCTAGGGGATAATCCAAAGGTTTATTTTTTTAAGAAAGGATTTTTAATTGGAGTACAACTTCAGGATGAGTCTTTAAAAAAAGCTCAGATAATTATAAATCAGCTTAGAAATAATGGAATAGAGGTTAAAAGTATGACTATTTATAATAATCTTTTTATAGTTGATTCGCTACCAAGAGTAATATTTTCATTAGACGGGAATGTGGATGTTCAAATTGCGTCTTTACAATTGATCCTGCAGAAAGCTAAAATAAATGGGGATAATCTTGCGTTTATCGATCTTAGATTTGATAAACCGATTGTTAAATTTGTTCCCAAAAAGAATTAAGTTATGGCTAAAGATAAAGTAATATGTGGAATTGATGTAGGTTCATCGAAAATAGCAACGCTAATAGCTTCAGTTGATGATAATGGAAAAATAAACCTGATAGGTGTATCCAGTACTCCTTCCAAAGGAGTAAGGAAAAATCAGGTGGTTGATATTGAAGAAGCAGTTGCCGCCATAACAGAATCAGTTGAGGCCGCAGAAAGAATGGCAGGATATTCAATTTCCTCCAGTTTTATAGCCTTGGGCGGGCCACAAATAGAAAGTGTCAACCAGCATGCTGTGGTAGCTGTTTCAGAGCCTGAGGGTGAGATAAAAACGAGCGATATCCAACGGGTAAATGAGGCTGCAAGAGCCATACCTCTTCCCTCCTCCAGAGAAATCCTGCATGTTATCCCAAGAACGTTTACTGTTGATGGACAGGAAGGAATTAAAGACCCGATAGGAATGACTGGAGTAAGGTTGGAGACAGAAACACATATAATAACCGGTTCATCTACCTCGATGAGAAATTTAGTTAAATGTGTTTCAGAGGTGGGGATAGATGTTATTGAGTTGGTCTTCTCAGGGATAGCTTCATCGATTGCAGTTTTAACTGATACTGAAAAGGAATTAGGCGTTGTCCTGGTCGATATAGGCGGAGAGACAACAGATGTGGTGATATTTATTGATGGTTCCGTTGCATATTCATCTGTTGTGCCGATCGGTGCCCGCCATATAACTTCTGATATGGCAGTTGGTATTAGAGTTTCCTTAGAATCAGCAGAGAAGATTAAGGTATCCTTAGGAAAAACAGAAAAAACTCCGGCTCTGGCAGAAAAAATAGAAGAAGAAAATATTAAAAATGGTTCTGCAAAGAAAAAAGAAGAGAGCTTTCTAGATATTAAAGCTTTAGGCTTAACTGAGGATGTTCAAAAAATTTCTAAAAAAGCAGTAATTGATGGGATAATCCGCCCCAGGCTTCAGGAAATTTTTAAATATGTAGGTAAGGAAATAAAAAAAAGCGGATTTGGCACACAGGTTCCATCCGGTTTAGTGATTTGCGGAGGGGGAGCGCAGACTGTTGGCGTGTTGGATCAGGCAAAATATGTTTTGGGATTTCCTGCCAGGTTAGGCCAAATTGATGGATTATCCGGTATGATAGAAGAAATAGATTCCTCCTCTTTTGCAACAGCTGCGGGATTAATATTGTATGGCTCAGCGCAAGGAAGCTCAAACGAGATGCGGATACCTGTTTTGTCCGGTAATTTGCCGATTAGAGGTTTGATTCAAAAAGGAATTTCTTTGGTGAAATCATTTTTGCCATAATTTACGGGATTGATATTGATTGTTAGAATCTGCTATATTCTGCCTAGAAAGAGTTTTAAGTCAACTAATACTAAATACTATGTTAATTAAACCTGATGTTCAAAAGCTGGCTAAGATTAAAGTTGTCGGACTTGGTGGTGGTGGTTCAAATTCTATTAACTCGATGATATCTTTGCAGCAGATTCAGGGGGTGGAATTCGTGGCTATTAATACCGATGCACAAGCCCTGATGAATAATCAGTCCCCCACTAAAGTACAAATAGGTGAGCTTTTAACAAAAGGATTAGGTTCAGGAGGAGACCCGGAAGTTGGCAGACAAGCAGCTGAAGAGTCTACTCAGAAGCTGGAAGATGTAATGTCGGATGCGGATATGGTTTTTCTTACTGCCGGAATGGGAGGAGGTACTGGAACAGGCTCTATTCCGGTCGTGGCACAGGTCTCAAAGAGTATGGGGGCTTTAACGGTAGCGGTTGTAACTAAGCCTTTTACCTTTGAAGGAACCAGAAGGATGGTAGCAGCTGAGGAGGGGATAGAAAAACTAAAAGACAAGGTGGACGCTTTAATCATTATCCCAAATCAAAGACTGCTTGAAACAGTGGATAAAAATATTACTTTACAGGAGGCTTTTAGACTGGCTGATTCTGTTTTAGGTCAGGGAGTGCAGGGTATCTCGGATCTAATAACTATGCCGGGACTTATTAACGTTGATTTTGCTGATGTTAAAACTATCATGAGTAATGCCGGATCGGCGCTGATGGGTATTGGTGTTGCCGGCGGTGAAAATAGGGCAGCTGCGGCGGCCAGAATGGCTATTGCCTCTCCTCTTTTGGAAGTCTCAATTGAAGGAGCCAAAGGAGTGCTTTTTAATATAGTCGGCGGAGCAGATCTTTCTATGACAGAGGTTAACGAGGCTGCTCAAATTATTGCCCAGGCTGCAGATCCTGATGCTAATATAATTTTTGGCGCAACTATCAAAGAGGATCAGTTGGATCAGATTAAAATTTCTGTAATTGCCACCGGATTTGATGAAACCAGACGAAGACTAAGAGAGTATATCGGAACAGGCTTTGCTCAACCTCAGGCAAGAGCTCAACAGCAGCCTTCGTATGAAGAAGAACCGGAAGAAGAAGATCAAAAACCACAGACAGTTTCTGACGCAGAGGAAGAGGCAGAGAGAAAAGATGATGAAGAAGATCTGGAAATTCCGGCATTTTTAAGGAGTAATAGATAGAAGTTACTTAATGTCACACAGACTTGAAGCTCTAGATCTCCTATATAAAGAAGTTGCGCAAACAGGATCAATTACAGTAGGTAACGTAGAGTATAAGAGCGCACAAAAAAGAGTGCAAAATGCCTATAAAGAACTGCAGGAGGCAAGAAAAGATTTTTTAAGGATGGATCTGGCTAGATTTTACCGGATTGCCATTTTTGGGAGTGCCAGATTTGATGGAGGCGATGAAGAGTTTCAATTTGTTAGAGATTTATCCTGCTCACTTGTTAAAGAAGTTAGAATTGAAGAAGTAGGAATAGACATAGTTACCGGAGGTGGGCCAGGTGTGATGAGAGCTGCGCATGAAGGTACGCTTTTTGCTATTAATGAAGCTAAAGAAAATGGTCATACAATAAAAAGTAAGAATCTTGGGATAAATATAGATTTACCAAATACAGAGGACGCGAACGGACTGGCGCATATCTCTACTACGCATGAGGATTTTCCGCCCAGACTTCAGGAATTTTTAGATAAGACCCGGGCTGCATATAATGCTCCGGGAGGAGTAGGAACATTGCTGGAGTTGGCAATGGTTCTGCAGCTTCGGCAGGTTGGGCATTTGGAAAAAGATTATCCAATAATAGCCCACCCGGCTTGGTTACCCTTAATTGAGGCCTGGAATAATGAGATGTATCATAAACGTTTTGCAAGGGAAAGGAAATTACTCATAAGCGAAGACGATTTAAATTTAATTCAGATTTCTGACCATATTGCAGACATTATTCAACCCATCAAAACAAGCCATGCAAAATGGTATCTGGATTTAAGAAGTAAATTAGTTAGACAGGAAGATTAAAACAAAACTTGCCTTTCTTTAACTAGAAAAGTAAAATTATCAGGATATGAGCAAGTTCAAACCAGTTTTATCCCAGGTTGATTTCCCGACGCTTGAGAAGCAGTTGCTTGAATATTGGGATAAAGAGGGAATTATTGAAAAATATCTAAGTAAAAATAAATCATCTGATAAAAAATTCTCGTTTTTAGACGGTCCTATTACTGCCAATAACCCAATGGGTGTTCATCATGCCTGGGGTCGTACTTACAAAGATTTATGGCAGCGGTTTTTTAATATGAAGGGGTTTGCGCAGAGGTTTCAAAATGGTTTTGATGAACAAGGGCTTTGGGTGGAGGTTGAAGTTGAAAAAGAGTTAGGTCTTCACAGTAAAAAAGATATTGAAAATTTAATCCCTGGGGATAAATTTAAGAGTCTTGAGAAGTTTATTAATCTTTGTAAAGAAAGAGTTAATAAATTTTCAAATATCCAAACAGAGCAATCAAAAAGACTGGGTTATTTTATGGATTGGGATAATTCTTATCATACCTCCTCAGATGAGAACAATTATGCGATCTGGAATTTTATTAAGGTAGTAAATGAAAAAGGCTGGCTTTATAAAGGGCATGATAGTGTGCCTTGGTGTCCCAGATGCGGGACTGCTATTTCCCAGCATGAAATATTAACCGAAGATTATAAAGAAATAGTGCATGAATCAGTTTTCTTCAAGTTACCCCTAAGAAATAAGAGAGGTGAATACCTTTTAGTTTGGACAACAACTCCCTGGACAGTTCCGGCAAATGTGGCTGTAGCAGTTAACTCAAAAGAAGACTATGTAATTTATCAACTTGGAGAAGAAAAAATATGGGTTATGGAAAAGGCGTTGTCTAGATTGCAAGAGCAACAAATTCTGTCAAAAGATGGAACCAAAGGTGAAAAGAAAAAAGGTAAGGAGTTAGTTGACTTGGAATACGATGCTCCTTTTGATCATTTACCTAGAATTAATGAGGCATTAGGAGAATATCAACACAGAGTAGTTGAAACAGATGATCTAATTTTACCTATAAGCGCAGAAGAGGGAACAGGATTGGTGCATGTGGCCACCGGAGCCGGATCTGAAGATTTTAAGTTGGGAAAGAAATTGAATCTACCTGTTATTGAATTAATTGATGAAGAAGCGGTATACATGGATAAAATGGAGGATTTTTCAGGATTCAATGGTAAAAAACATCCGGAGGTAATAATTGATTATCTAAAAAGTAAAGAGGGTGGCAAATTTTTGCTTACAACTCATAGGATTAAACACCGGTATCCAAACTGCTGGAGATGTAAATCCGAGCTGGTTTGGAGAGTTGTTGATGAGTGGTATATTGCTATGGATCGGGATGATACTTCGGGCAAAACATTCAGAGAGCAAATGGTAGAGGTGGTTAAAAGTATAAACTGGATTCCAAAATGGGGACTGGATCGGGAGTTAGACTGGCTTAAAAATATGCACGACTGGTTGATTTCCAAAAAGAGATATTGGGGACTTAGTTTGCCTATTTGGCAGTGCGAAAAATGCGGGAATTTTGAGGTTGTTGGCAGTATGGAAGAGCTTAAAGAAAAAGCTGTGGCTGGTTTTGAAAAATTTGAGGGAAACTCGCCCCATCGGCCCTGGATTGATCAGATCAAAATAAAGTGTTCAAAATGTTCTGAGATTATTTTAAGAATTCCCGATGTGGGAAATCCCTGGCTTGATGCCGGTATTGTCCCATTTTCTACTCTGCCAAAAGATTGGTTTCCATCAGACTTTATTACTGAAAGTTTTCCCGGTCAGTTTAAAAATTGGTTTTACTCTTTAATTGCGATGAGTACAGCTTTAAAAAAGGAAACCCCTTTTAAAAATATTTTAGGGTTTGCTTCTTTATTAGATGAAAAAGGGGAAGCCATGCATAAATCAAAAGGCAACTCAATTGAGTTTAATGAAGCGGCTGATAATATTGGCGCTGATATTATGCGGTGGTTATATGTGACTCAAAACCCGGAAATTAATTTAAATTTTGGTGTAAATGTAGCAGAGCAGGTAAAGCGAAGATTTTATTTAATACTTTGGAACTCATATAAATTTTTTGTTGACTATGCAAATCTTGCTGATTGGGATTGTAATAATACCGACTCTGATATTAAGGATAAACTGACAGTACTTGATAGATGGATTTTATCCAAGCTTACTGCACTGACTTTGCTAATAAATAAACAGCTGGTTAAGTTTGATGCAGTTTCATCGTCCCGGGCGATTGAAGATTTTATCGTCAACGATTTTTCTACCTGGTATATCCGCAGGTCAAGGGATAGGGTTGGGTTTGAAGCAGGAGAAGAGGATAAAAAGATTAGTCTTTCTGTGATGTATGGATGTTTAGTTACTACCTCAAAACTGCTTGCTCCTTTTTTACCTTTTATCTCCGAGGAGATCTTTAAAAACTTAGTTGCTGAGCAGTCTGTGCATCTGCAGGATTTTCCGGAAGGAGATAAAGAGCTGCTGGATGAGAAATTAATAGGGGATATGAGGCTGGTTAGGGAGATAGCAGAAAAGGGTCATGCTCAAAGAAAAGAAGAAAATTTGAAACTCCGCCAGCCCTTAGCATCTTTAACATATTCTGGTATAGAAAAATTGGATAAAGATTTGGAAGTTCTATTGGCGGAAGAAGTTAATGTAAAAACTGTGATATTTAGAGACGGGGAAAAGGAGTTAAAAGTGGTTTTGGATACAAATTTGACCGAGGAACTTAAACAGGAGGGTGAAGCAAGGGATCTGACCAGACAAATCCAGCAACTGCGGAAAGATCAGGGTTTAACGCTTCAGGATAAAACCAATATTTTTGCGCCCCACTGGCCGAAAGCATATGAAGAAATGATTCTTAAAGGCAGTGCGTCTATTTCTATTAAAGAAGGATCTGAGTTAAAAGTAGAGAAAGTTTTTGATGAAGCCCTTAAGTCTAGTTAATTTTCCTATTATTCTAAGCAGTTTATCGCTGATATCTTTTGGTATCCTGGTTATATATTCTTCATCTAAGGAATTAGCAGTTCAGCAGTTGATGTTTACCTTAGTTGGAATTTTGATCTTTCTGGCTTTTTCCCATTTGGAAATTAAATCACTCAAAGGTTTTATTCTTCCACTTTATGTAATAACCATCTTAATGTTGCTTTTGGTTTTATTTTTAGGCATAGAAACGCGTGGATCAGTCAGATGGATACCTCTCGGTATTTTTAATATCCAACCTTCTGAGTTTGCCAAACCGGTGCTTATTTTAGTATTAGCTTTGTTCTGGTCAAAAAATATAGCGAGTTGGAAAAATATTTTTAAAAGTGTCTTTTGGAGCTTACCTTTAATATTTCTAATTTTTAAGCAACCTGATCTAGGATCATCACTAACCTTAATTGCAATTTGGATCGGAGAGTTATTTGCGGCAAGAGTTTCATTTAAAAAGATCCTAATTTTGGGATTAATTATTTTAATCATTGTTCCGATAAGCTGGATATTTTTACATGATTATCAAAAACAAAGGATCACCTCATTCTTATCACCGCAAGCAGATCCGTTGGGTCGTGGTTATAATTTAATCCAGTCTACAATCGCAGTAGGCTCTGGCCAGTTTCTAGGCCGGGGTTTAGGCAGGGGCACTCAGTCCAGGTTACAGTTTTTACCGGAATTTAGAACAGACTTTATCTTTGCCTCAATTGCGGAGGAGATGGGGTTTTTAGGGTCGTTAATAATCCTGTCGTTATATTCGTACCTTTTCATATATTGTTTTATTAATGCGGCTAAACAGAAAGACTTTTTTAACAGTTTAGTCATTTTAGGTGTGGTTTCAATGTTGGTTTTTCAATTTTTTGTAAATATTGGGATGAATTTAGGTTTACTTCCAATAACAGGAATTACTCTGCCCCTAATTTCTTATGGTGGAAGTTCATTGATTGCTACGCTTTTTTCTTTAGGAATGGTTGCCTCAACAAATAGTTTTAGAAAAAGAATTGATTTGGAATAAATAATTACCTAATTTAGATCAATGTTGCATTTTAGTTCATGAAAATGTAAAATTTAGCACATGGTAAACTACGCTGTTTGTGAGATATCTGGAAAACAATATAAAGTAATTCCCGGAAAACCTTTGGTGGTTGATTATCAGGGAGAAGAGGCTAAAGTTGTAGAGGCTTCAGTTTTACTTTTATCTGAAGATGGTAAGATTAAATTAGGAGAACCTTATTTAAAGGATAAGCTAACTTTAAGCGTGCTCGAAAATGTCCGGGGAGAAAAAATTCGGGTTTCTAAATTTCATGCCAAGGCAAACTACAGGAGAACAACAGGGCATAAATCTAAATTAACAAAGATTGTTTTAGAAACTAAAAAGTCCTCCTGATTTTACAAACTCTTGACTAAAGTTTTCACAAAGGTTAAAATCTATCAACAATTTAACCTGTAAAGCAGGTAAGTAAAATATGGCACATAAAACTGGTGGTGGAAGTACAAGAAAAAATAGAGACTCAATTTCAAAGCGCCTGGGCGTCAAAATTTATGGTGGTCAAGTCGTAAAATCAGGCAATATAATCGTTAGACAAAAAGGAAACAAATTTTATCCTGGAGTGGGTGTTTTGCAGGGTAATGATTACACTCTTTTTGCAACAGGAGTAGGCAAAGTAGAATTTAAAAAGAAGTTAACTAAGACAATAGTTAGTGTGGTTTAGTCTAGTAAGGGGTTTATCTCAAAATTTAATGGAAGAACAGATTTATGAGTTAGAAATAGATTTACTGCAGCCTAATCCGCTCCAACCTAGAGGTTTAATTACCCCCGAATCACTTTCTGAACTTGCAGAGTCAATCAGATCTCATGGGATACTTGAGCCGATCGTAGTGGCTAAAACTCCGGCAGGTTATCAAATAATAGCAGGTGAAAGACGCTGGAGAGCATCAAAGGTAGCAGGGTTGCCTAAGGTACCGGTCAGGATCAGAGAGACCAGTCCACAGGGAATGTTGGAGATGGCGATTGTAGAAAACGTGCAGCGAATAGATCTAAATCCTCTGGAGCGGGCTCAGGCATATAAAAGATTAATGGATGAATTTGGACTAACTAATTCAGAAATTTCAGTACGAGTTTCAAAAAGCCCTCCTTATATTTCAAACACAATTAGACTTTTAACATTGCCGGATGCCCTAAAAGATGCATTAATGGCAGGGGCAACAAGTGAGGGACATGCCAGAGCTTTGGCGGCGTTGGAAGATCCGCATTTAATAATAAATGCCTATAAGGATGTTTTAAAGAAGAATTTATCAGTTAGAGGAACAGAAGAGTTAGTTAGAAGATTGCGAGCCAGAGAGGGTATTGGACCTAGAAAACAGGCTACAGCGGAGATGATGCGGATTATGTCTGATGAGATAGATAAGATACAGGATGATTTAAGTTCCATTTTTTCTCAAAAAATAAATAAGTCAAGCGTAAGATGTATCCAAACCGGTAAAACTGCCAAGGTTGAAGTCAGACTTGATGGAGATCCTGCAAGAACAAGTCCTATTTTAGAAGATATCCGTCAGGCTTTGGTTGGATATTTTAACCTTAAATATTAGTCAGAGATCCGACTCTTACAGGAGGCCAGTATCTAAAAAATGCCCGGCCGACGATTTCTTCTTTGGTAATTGATCCCCATTCCCTTGAATCTGAAGAATGATTTCTGTTGTCGCCAAAAACAAAGTATTGATTAGAGCCAACTTTAACAGTAGTTCCTTCTGTCAGGAAGGCACCGGAGTGGGTAGGGGTAGCGGCAGGTAAGAACTGTTCATTAAGCTTTTGGCCATTTAGAAAAACACTGTCTTGTTCCACCTTTAAAGTATCTCCCGGAACTGCAATGATTCTTTTTATAAAATCCTGTGAATTATCCCTCGGGTTTTTTAAAACTACGATCTGCCCTCTTTTAGGGAGTTCAAATTTATATGTAATTTTTTCTGTAATTAAATAATCAGCATCGTGCATTGTGGGAAACATAGATAGGCCGGAGACTTTATGAAATTGAGCTACAAACAGATAGATCACCGCAAAGATTGCCCCAAAGACTACTAATGTTTCAAAAAACTCAATGAAAAAACCTCCCAGATTTTCAAAAATTCCTTTTTTTGGAATTTGACTATCTTGACTATACAGATCAGTTGAATAATCGGCAGGTGTAATATTTGGATCCACGGATAGTATTATTACAAATAAACTAATTGAGATGCAATATGCACGGTGCTAGAATGTATCATTGAGCACGCATAGCTTCGTCCAGAGGACGACCAGCCTTTGGCTGGCAGTTGATTAGACTTGCTTAACATTGTTTGGACTCGTAGCTCAGTGGTAGAGCGCTTCGTTCACATCGAAGAGGTCAGAGGTTCGATACCTCTCGAGTCCACCAAGTCAATAAATTTTAGTTTCAGTTGTTTCTCAGATTAAAATGGCTATAATAGCCACATGCGAATTTTAGTGGTGGAAGATGAACATAAGATTGCTAACTCTATAAAAAAAGGCTTAGAGCAGGAAGCCTTTGCAGTTGACTGTGCATTTACAGGAACTGATGGTTTTGATTTGGCCTCAAGTGAAGAATATGACCTGATTATTTTGGATATCTTACTGCCTGGTATTAATGGTATAGAGATCTGTAAAAAACTAAGGAGTAAGCAAATTCACACCCCGATTATGATATTGACCGCGAAGGGACAGCTGGAGGATAAAGTGTCGGGATTAAACTCCGGGGCAGATGATTATTTAACCAAGCCTTTTGCTTTTGAGGAATTACTGGCCAGAGTCAGAGCTTTGCTAAGAAGACCGCTATCTTCGCAAGGCCAGGCCTTGCAGGTTGGAGATTTAACTTTAGATACACTAAGTTATGAAGTCAGAAGGGAAGATAGAAAAATATCGCTTTCAGCGAAAGAGTATGCTTTATTAGAATATCTCTTAAGACATCCAAATCAGATTTTAACCAAAGAACAGATAATTTCACATGTTTGGGATTATGATGCTAATATCCTGCCAAATACAGTGGAGGTATATATTGGGTATCTGCGGACTAAAATTGATAAGCCTTTTCCAGACAAACAGCCGTTAATACAAACTGTCAGAGGGTTTGGTTATAGGATTGGAGCAAAAAATGTTTGAATCAGCCAGGTTTAAGCTAACAGGTTGGTACTTACTTATTATTATGCTGATTAGTATTGCATTTAGTGTTGCAATTTATGGAGTTTTAAGTAATGAGCTGACTAGAGTTGAAAGAGTACAAAGATTGAGAAGGGAACGTTTGCTGCCTTTAGGATTGCAACCAAATATTTTCAGGCAACCTGTGATAGATCCTGAGTTAATAAATGAAAGTAAAAATAGATTAAGGTCGATATTAATTTTAATTAACTTAGGTATTTTAGCAACCTCAGGTATATTGGGATATTTTTTGGCCGGGAGAACGCTTAAGCCGATTAAGAAGATGGTTGATGAGCAAAGCAGATTTATAACAGATGCCTCACATGAGTTGCGTACCCCTTTAACTTCTTTAAAGTCTGAGATAGAAGTTAATTTGAGGGATAAAAATCTAAATTTGCCTAACGCTAAAAAACTTTTGATGAGTAATTTAGAGGAGGTCAATAACTTACAATACCTGTCTGATAATTTAATCAAGCTTGCTCAATATCAAAAAAATAACGGAAATATTTTTGAAGAAGTTGATTTATTAGAAATTTTGGAAGAAGCAGTTAAAAAAGTTATCAACTTAGCAAAAAATAAAAAAATTATTGTTAAAAATAATATCAGGAATATAAAACTTCTTGGAGATAAGCAAAGTTTAATAGAGCTTTTTGTAATTCTTTTAGACAATGCAATTAAGTATAGTCCTCAAGGGAAAAATGTGATTGTTACATCAGAAAAAATAGATGGATATATTCTTATCAAAGTGAAGGATCAAGGAGTCGGAATTTCCAAGGAAGATATAGCACATATTTTTGATAGATTTTACCGCTCAGATAAATCCAGAACCAAAGAGGGTATTTCCGGCTATGGTTTAGGGTTATCTATTGCCAAGCAAATTATTGATGAGCATAAGGGTTTGATTAAAGTAGAAAGCGAAATAAACAAGGGTTCAATCTTTTCCATTCAACTGCCGGTTAAATATTAAAAATCCCTAGGTGTCCTAGCTAATACACATCGGAGGTGTACTGGGATTAATTTTTAAGCTTTCTCTCAGGATTAAGAGATAATATGGGGGATGCTAAATGAAATCTATAGTAGAATTTCTCAAAAGTATTTTTAAAAGCAAGACTAAGATTGCCGTCTTAATAATCATGCTTGTCGTCTCCGGATACTTTGTCTATACAAAAATAAGTAGTCAAAACCAAGCTCCTACTTACCAGACAGCGCAGGCACAAACAGGGACTTTAATCAATACGATTACTGCCACGGGCACAATTACCTCTGCCAATAACGTAAATATTACAATTCAGGCCTCAGGGGTTGTAAAAGAAGTCCTGGTGAAAAACGGGGATAAAGTTACACAGGGTCAAACGATTGCTACCTTAACACTGGATCAGGCCTCGCAACAAAAGGCAGCTGGCGCATATGCTTCTTACCTTTCAGCTAGAAATTCCCTGGACAATGCAAATGCTAAATATAATTCACTGCAAAATACTCTTTTCGTCGCAAACCAAAAGCTGATAAATGATGCTGTGGCAAGAGGTCTTCTAACAAGCGATCCAACTTATATAGAAGAAAATGCTACCTGGTTACAGGCCGAATCAGATTATAAAAATCAGGCAACAGCTATTTTAGCTGCCCAGTCTTCTTTGACTGCAGCTTCTTTAAACCTTAGTCAAACTTCATCTACCATCACCGCTCCTGCTTCCGGGATAATTAAAGGTTTGACTATTACGCCGGGTGCGATTGTAACTGTCACCAGCAGTTCTTCCAATGCCACCAGTACCTCTCAGGTTCTAGGATCAATTAACCAGGAAGGCTCAATTTTAGCACAGGTTAATATTTCTGAAATTGATTCTGTTAAAGCTTTGGAAGGACAAAAGGCAACCTTAACTTTGGATTCTTTTCCAGGCGTTACATTTACCGGAAAAGTTGTCAGTATAAATACGAACGGGGTAGTTTCATCAGGAGTTAGCACTTATCCGGCAGTAATCTCTTTTGACAGCGGTAACGATCATATCTATCCTAACATGGCTGTGTCGGCAAAGATTATTACCAGTGTAAAAAATGATGTAGTTTTAGTACCCAACGCTGCGCTTTCAACAGGTGCGAACGGGTCATCCGTTAGAGTTTTAAAAAACAAGAAGGTTATAACAGTTAATGTGACAGTCGGTGATTCTAACGAGATGGAAACGGAAATCTCATCAGGGATCAGTGATGGCGATATTGTAGATACAGGGGTAGTCAATGCAACCTCTAAAGCTGCCTCAACAAAAACAAGCTCGCCTTTTGGGGCAATTAGAGGAGGATTTGGCGGAGGAGGTGGAGGTATTCGGGTGGGCGGAGGACGAGGCGGTTAATGAAAAATGAATCTATTATTCAAACAACACATTTAAGAAAGGTCTATACCACCGGAACTGTTGAACCCGAAGCTTTGCAGGACGTTTCCATTAATATCAACAAAGTTGAATTTGTCGCGATTATGGGTCCATCCGGATCAGGCAAATCAACCCTTATGCATATCTTGGGAGCCCTGGATACCCCTACTTCCGGAACCTATATTTTAGACGGGGAAGAAGTTTCCAAACTTAGTGATGATGAGTTGGCAGATATAAGAAACCGCAAAATCGGGTTTATCTTTCAGGCGTTTAACCTGCTACCCAGGACCTCTGCTTTAAAAAATGTGATGTTGCCGATGGTTTACGGCGGAGTGCCGAAGCCGGAGCGGATTGAAAGGGCAAAAAAATTTCTCGAAATGGTCGGGCTTGGCGATCGGATCGATCATACCTCAAACCAACTTTCCGGAGGACAGATGCAAAGGGTGGCTATTGCCAGGGGTCTAGCGATGAATCCGGCTATTTTACTTGCAGATGAGCCAACCGGAAATATTGCATCAAGTCAGGCCGCGGAGATTATGGGGATTTTCCAAAAGTTAAATGAAGAAGGACATACTATAGTGATGATTACTCACGAGCTTGATATTGCCGAGCATGCCAACCGGGTTATCCTTATTAAAGACGGAAAAATTGTTAAAGATTCCAATGGGCACAAACAACGTAAGGTTTAAAATGACAAAAGGAGATTATGGAATATAGAGAAATTATATCTGAGGCTATGGTTAATATGGGGGTAAATAAGCTAAGGACTTCTCTGGCGGCTTTAGGAATTATTATTGGCATAGGATCAGTTATAACTTTAGTCTCTTTAGGTCAGGCAACCCAGCAACAGGTGCAAAATCAAATTCAATCATTAGGCGCAAATCTTTTAACAGTTAATCCCGGAGCACAAAGGAACGGAGCTCTCAGGGGGGCATCAGGGGGTGGAACGACTTTAACTTTGGATGATGCAAACGCCATAAAGTCCTCGCCACAAATTACCACTATATCCAATGTTTCACCTGAACTTTACAGAAGAACCCAGGTAATAACCGGATCAACAAACACCAACACCCAGGTTATCGGGGTGACTTCAATATATCCAATTGTCCATAAAATTATTTTGGATTCAGGAAATTTTATCTCTGATCGGGATACTAAAGCGATGGCTAAAGTCGCGGTAATCGGGCCTCAGATTGTTTCCGATCTATTTAACGGGGTTGATCCAATTGGGCAAAATATCAGAATTTTCGGGCAGACCTTTGTTATCATAGGCGTAACTCAGTCTAAAGGGGGAACTGGTTTTGGGAATCAGGACGATGTGATCTATGTGCCTTTATCAACTGCGCAAAAACAGCTCTTTGGAGTAGATTATCTCTCCTCGGTTGCCCTGGAAGCTAAATCAGCAGAGGTTTCAGTAGATGCGCAAAATGAGGTAGGTTATCTGCTTTTAGCCCGGCATAAACTTAAGGATCCTTCTCAGGCAGATTTCTCTATATTTTCCCAGCAGGATATCTTAAATACCGCCTCTGCAACAACCGGTACCTTTACGACTCTTTTGTCAGGAATAGCCGCGATCTCTCTTTTAGTAGGAGGTATCGGGATTATGAATATTATGTTGGTTACTGTGACAGAGCGAACCCGGGAGATTGGGCTTAGAAAAGCCCTCGGAGCAAAGAAAAAAATTATTATCAGTCAATTCCTGATTGAAGCAATTATTTTAACGTTTATCGGAGGAGTGATTGGGATAATGGGAGGTATTTTAGTCTCGTATATCTATTCTGTTGTAACCGGGTCGTTGTTCATATTATCACCTGCATCAATTATGTTGGCATTTGCCGTTTCCGGCGGCATTGGTATCTTATTTGGCTGGTATCCTGCCCGACGTGCCTCGAATTTGCAGCCGATCGAGGCATTAAGGTATGAGTAAGATGGTTACCAGGAGAACTAAAGAAAGATTAAAAGGGTTGTTAAGCCCTTTGTTTGTAGGAGTTTTTTTTATACTTTTAATATTTAGTTATTTTTCTAAAGGATTTAAAAAAAATGAGCCGCTTAATAGTCCTTCTGTAGCTTCTAATGTCTCTTCAAAGAGCAGGGAATATTCAACTTTGAGTTTGGAAGCTACTGTGAAAGACGCCTTGGCAGGGACGCAAGGTAGCTATGGAATCGTCGTAAAAAGTTTAAAAACGCCTGAGGTGTATTTTTTAAATGAGCATAAAAGTTTTAATGCGGCCAGCCTTTATAAACTTTGGGTCATGGCAGAATCTTTTAAGCAGATTCAGGATGGAGATCTAAAAGAAGACGAAGTGTTGTCCGAAGATGTATCTGTTTTAAATAATGCGTTCAACTTATCTGAGGGTGAGGCCGAATTAACTGAAGGTAAGATAACCCTTTCTGTGTCGGATGCTCTTAATCAGATGATTACAATTTCCCATAATTATGCAGCTCTGCTTTTGACAGAAAGAATAAAGCTTTCATCCATTAATTCTTTCCTGTCGAAGAATGGTTTTTTTGAAGTCTTAGTCGGGACTGGTGATCAAAATCCGACAACTACAGCCTCAGACATAGCTTTATTTTTGGAAAAATTATATAAAGGTGAACTGGCAAATCAGGAGAATACAAATAAGATGCTGGATCTGCTAAAAAGGCAGCAGCTGAATAATAAATTGCCTAGATTTCTTCCCGAGGGTTTGGTAATTGCCCATAAGACCGGAGAGATTGCGTCCTTTACTCATGACAGTGGAATAGTTTTTACCCAAAAAGGAGACTATATAATTGTTGTTTTATCTGATACTGATATGCCCTCAGCAGCAGAAGATAGAATATCGCAAATATCCAAAAATGTTTATGAATATTTTACGAAAGGAGGTGAAGATAAATGAAAAAAACAAATATTATTGCAGGAGTTTTATTAATTCTCGGACTAGCATTTGGTTTTTTTGGAGGAATTGAGTATCAGCGTTCCACAAAAGAGTCAGGACAGTTAAGTCAAGGGAGTGGAGGAGCCGGAAGAAGATTCGCACCCGGACAAGGTAATAACCGGCCGGTAACCGGTGAGATAATCTCAGTGGATGGTAAAAGTATCACGGTTAAACTGCCGGATGGCAGCAGTAAGATTATTCTGGTGTCTGATAAAATTCAAATCAATAAAGCGAAACCGGCTTTAAAAACAGATCTTAAAACAGGGGAAAAAGTAGCTGTTTTTGGTACTACTAATTCTGATGGCAGTGTAACTGCTATGAATATCCAACTCAATCCGCAGATGCGGGGAGGGTATGCGGGTAGTTCCAGTGCTTCAGCTAGAAACTAACTAATCTCCTACTTGATTGGAGGGGTTAAAAGTTGGTATCTTCTATATAAGTAAGAAGAAAGGGGGTGGGTAAATGAATAAAAATGTTTTGATCGCAGGTGTGGTTATAGTTGTAGTTTTGGTTGCAGGGTTTTTATTGCTTAAGGGAGCTAATAAGCCGGCTGAAATGGCAACAAATACAACTGTGGAAAATAATTCGACAGCCACTGGCAGCGCTAGTGAATCCTCCAGCTCGGCTATGGCAGGAGAAGTTAAAGCTTTTAGCGTTGTTGGTTCATCATTTAAATTTGAGCCGGCAGTTTTGAAAGTTAAAAAGGGTGATACGGTAAAGATTACCTTTAAAAACTCTGGCGGGACACATAATTTTGTTATTGATGAACTGGGTGTCAGTACTAAAGTCCTTAAGGCAGGAGCAGAGGAGGTTTTAGAATTTAAGGCAGATAAAGCCGGCAGTTTTGAATACTATTGCTCTGTTGGAAATCACAGGCAGATGGGTATGAAAGGTATGTTAGAGGTTCAGTAGTTCCATTATGAAAGCCTTAGGTTTTAGCTTAAGGCTTTCATAGCTGGTATCTAAATCTGATACAATTCAATAATGCGAAGTATTTTAAAACAAGCCTCCTGGCTTTTTTTTGCCCAGACTTTAACCAGGATAATCGGCTTTTTATACACGATTTTTTTAGCAAACTCTTTGGGGGTTTTAAATTTTGGGTTATATTCAGTAGCTATTGCCTACTTTTCAATAATCTCTGCCATCTGCGATTTTGGTTTCAACAGATTCTTAATAAGGGAAATCTCTTCTAAAAAACAACAATCCTGGCAGATAATTTGGAATATTTTAATATTAAGATTAACCATTGTATCTGTACTTTTTGCAATATTTTCCCTCGGGATTTACTTATTTGATCCGGATCGGTTGAGGGTTAGTGTATTATCTCTTGTATCAATTGCGCTTTTGCCTCAGGCTGTAGCCATTACTTTTGATGGAGTATTTGTGGCTTTAGCAAAGCTGCAATATTCCGCAGCTGCGGCCTTTGTATTAAGCCTTGCTACTTTTTTTTCAGGTGTCTTTTTTATAGCTAAAGGTTTTGGAATTTTTGGAGCTATACTCGGGTTAATTTTAGGACAAGTAATTTATATGCTCATTCTTTTGTATTTTGTAAAAAAACAGGAGAAATTTAAATCCGCCCCTATTTCCGTCCCTTTCTTAAAAGAGGTACTGTCAGGATCGATACCTTATGGAATATTAGCTGTCCTAGGGTTTTTATATTTTAAGATAGATACTGTAATTCTTTCGTATCTCAGAGGAAATTTTGAAACAGGTATATATGCACTCGGATATAAGTTTTTAGAGGCTTTGGTATTTATACCAAATGCCCTAAGCTTTGCCCTTTTTCCGGTTCTTGCAAAGCTGCATAAAGATAGCCCGGGTAAGATAAAACCTTTATTTTTAAAAAGCATCAAAACAATGTTTATTTTGGGTCTTTTTGCGGTGGCCGGATATATCTTAGTATTGCCTTATGTAATTAATACGTTTTTGCCTAAGTATACTCCGGCAATAAGTGTGATTAAAATTCTCTCCCTAACAATTCCTTTTATGTTTGTGCATGTACCTGCCTCAGTTGTTTTAACCTCTAGTGATAAATATTTAAAACAGGTAATTTTATTTTCTGTTATTCCGCTAACTTTTAATATTTTATTTAACATTATTTTTATTCCCCTTTTTGGACTTGTAGCTGCTTCCTGGATCTCGGTTGGATCAGATATTTTAAGCGCGGCAGTAATTATCTTTTGTGTCAATAAATTCGTTTTTAAAGCCGATGAGTAAGACAATCTGTTTAGATGTTTCTGTTTTGGCAGATGAAAATAAAACGGGAATTGGAATTTATACGTATGAGCTAATAAAGGCAATTCTAAAGATCAATAAAAAAGATAAATTTATCCTGTTTGGAATTACAACGTATAAAAACTATAAACTTTTAAAAAACATCGAGTTTAAGGATAATCCAAACGTTATATTAAAAATATACCGGCTGCCCTTAATTTTTTTTAGACGGTTCTTTTTATTATGGCAAAAGATTAATTGGCCGAAGGTTGAAAAACTGGTCGGAAGGGTGGATATTTGCCACTCTTTTAATTGGTACCTACTCCCACAAAAAACAGGTAAGTCTTTGGCAACTGTTTTTGACATGACTCCGGTGCTTTTTCCGGGTTTGCACCAGAAGAAAACTCTTCAAATGGATAAAGTGCGTTTAAACAGGATTAAAAAGTATGCTGATTTAGTAATTACAATTTCGAAAAATTCGAAGAAAGATTTTCTAAAATTTGCGCCAGGTAAAAAGACAGCGGTGATTTATCCAGGAATATCTGAGGTCTTTCTAAACCCGATAGAGAAAGAAAAAATGAAAATAATTTTGAAAAAATATCATCTAAACTTACCTTATATATTGTCTGTTGGAACTATAGAACCAAGGAAGAATCTGGAAAGATTAATCAAAGCGTTTGCCTCATTAGCCACACAAGGTCAGACCTTGTGTGGCTACGAGCTGCTTATGGTGGGGGCTAGGGGGTGGATGAGTGATGGAATATTTGCGCTTCCAAAAAAACTGGGAATTGAAGACAGGGTAAAATTTTTAGGTAGAGTTGAGGAGGAGGATTTACCCTATCTTTATAATAATTCCTTTTGCTTTTTGTACCCTTCTTTATATGAAGGTTTTGGGATCCCGATTTTAGAATCGCAAGCAAGTAGTTGTCCGGTGATTACATCTTCTGTTTCATCGCTTCCTGAAGTAGGGGGGAAGAGTGTTTTGTATGTGAATCCTAATTCAGTAGAAGATATAGTTAGAGGGATTAAAGAAGTTGAAAAGTTTAGGAAGCAGTTAATAGAGGAAGGGCATAAAAATCTCAAAAGATTTTCTTGGAAAGCATCAGCAAAAAAACTTAATCTGCTATATCAGCGGCTTTAAGTACTATCCAAAGAAGAATAAAGGGATAAAAAAAACTGTTAGCAAAAAAAGAATGGGGAATAAGTCCAAAAATAGCAGCAGGTAAAACAGCATTATTTTTTATACCGGTTTTTATCAGAGAGAATAAAAATAACGAATAAGCGATAGTTCCAATCAGGCCGGTTGTTGAGAGTAGGTATATCAAACTTGAATCATTGGTGGATGCTCCGCGGCTTTGCAAAAACTCCAAGTCGGCTAAATGATACTCAGTCAGGGCATATCTGTAGCTATTAAAACCAATTCCTAAAATAGGTGACTCCTGAAATAAAGTTAATCCCTGCTGCCAGGTATTTAGTCTGAATGAGGCCGATTGTCCACGGTCAATACCCCTTGGTTTTGCCACCAGCTCTGAATATGTCTTAAATCCGGCCAAAAGTAAGAAAAAAAGAATAACTGTCGAAAAAAGAATCACCCTCGATTTTTTCAGAAATGAAAAACTCAAACCACTAATTAAAAACATCAGATAACTGCTTCTGGAAAATGTGGTGAGAAGGGCGATATAAACAGTAACAAAAAAAACGATTGCTAATTTTGTTGTCTTTTTGCCTGATCCAATCAGCAGTAAAGTTAAAACGAAAAAAGCTCCGGCAAAATTAGGGTCTAAAAAAGTGGAAACAGTTCTGAAATAATGCGGATCCCAACCCAGGTTTTGTAAAGGTTTCAGGTTAGGAAAGAAGATAAATTGTCCGATACCTAAAATAGCAAATCCAATACCTGACATTAATAAAGTCTTTGAAATTTGTTTTCTAAACTTTGGGAAGGCATTTGAATATATAATCCAACCCAAGTAAAGGTAAAGTAAAAATCTTAAAGTGTAAGAAAAACTGATTAAGTATTCCAGGGTACTTAAATGCAGTGGCGTAAAAATTAACGAAAGGATAGCAACCAGACAAAACAGTAGTCCTGATAATATAACTAAGCTAGGTTTTTTTAGTCTAAATTTAATTTTGAAAGTTCCGATAATGCTGAATAAGCAAACCCAAACATCAAGTAAGGTCGATCCTTGAATCCCGAAGAGTGGAAATTTAATCAGCTGACCTGCTAAAATCGAAAATATCAGTAGTATTGTAGTTATCACTAATGAAATTATACCCTAATGTAAATATTATAATAAGTATTTGGGTCTTGTCAGTTTTGTCTGTATTTTATTTTAGTTTTTCTACCCTGCCGCATTCAAGCCTTTTCCAAAATAACTTTATAAAATCTTTAGCAAATTGGGATGGCGGCCACTATCTGTCGATTGCAGAGAAAGGGTATTTGTTAAAATCCCAGTATGTTTTTTTCCCGCTTTATCCAATACTAATTAATCTGTTTGTTAAAATAACAGGAGATTATCTGGTCTCAGCTTTAATCATAAGTTTTATTTCCTTTTTTTTGGCGGCAAATATTTTTTATCAGCTAGTCTATATAGATTTTGGTAAGTCAGTTGCTAAAAAGGCATTAGTTGCACTATTAGTCTTTCCGCTATCGTTTCATTTTTTAACTGTCTATACAGAGAGTTTATTTTTTCTTTTGTCGGTTTTAACTTTTTTATTTGCCAGGAAAAATAATTATTTTTTAGCGGCAATTTTTGCTTTCCTTTCATCAGCAACCAGACTCTCCGGACTGGCGGTGGTATTAAGTTTAATGGCTTCAGTATATTTTAGCCAGAAGGTTAATTACAAAAATTGGTATGTTTATCTCTCTCCGATTGGATTTTTATTATATTGCTTATATTTATATCATCAGACAGGGGATTTTTTCTACTTTATTAAAGCAGAGTCTTATTTTTGGAATTCAGGATTAGTATTTCCGGGAGGCGCTATAATACACAGCTTTAAGCAGCTTTTTACTCCGGGATTTATTACCAATAATTTTAGGGATTTATTGGATTTGCTGTTTTTAATTTTTGCAGGATTTTCTGTCTGGAAAGTATGCAAAAAATTAAGTTTGGATTATGCTATTTTTACATTAATATCTATATTGCTGCCTTTATTCTCACCAACTATTGTTGCTGTACCCAGATATATCCTGTTGATATTCCCGGTTTTTATAGTTGTAAGTCTTGTTAAAAATGAGTATCTCTCACTAGGCTATCAAATAATTTCTTTGATGTTATTTTCGATTTATGCATCTTTATTTATTAACGGTTATTGGGTTTCTTAAGGTTTGTAGTTTACCTTTCTTGAAATTTGCGAAGTATTTAAAGCCAAATCAACGGCTTTAATATCAAAATTATTATCACCTTCATTTATTGATTCATCAGATGAAAAATTCCCATCCTTATCAAGGATGACCTGATTATTATTTATAAAAACCTTTATTCCGGGATCTGTTCTACCTGAGATTTTCACCTTCTTATCCCCGCCCTGTATCTGCTTATTATCATCCGGCTCATTTATTTGGAGTAAAGGTTTTTTGTTATCATAGGTTAAACTGATAATTTTAGACGCTAAACTTTCTTTTCCTGAGTCATCAACGCTTTTACCATAAATATTATTTATACCAAGAGTTAAGGATATATCATTAATATCAAAAGATCCATCACTATTTACAGTAACTGTTTGTTTTTTGTCATCATCAATAAATAGCTCAACTTTAGAACCCGGACTGCCATAGCCGCTGATATTAATTTGAGATGAATTCGTAGCCTCAAAGGGGATATTTAGGACTGGAGGGGCAAGCGTTTCCTGATCAGTCGGGTTGATTACTTTGCCGGAAGGGTTAGTAGAGTTTCTTATAGCCCCGATGCTGCTAATGACAAAAGGAAGAATCCAAAAGAAAGTACCATACAGTAAAATTATTATAATTATCAAAGTAATTATAAAATTCTGTCTGCTTTTCTTTTGTTGTTTTTTAACAGCGCGGTATTGATATCTGTAAGCCATACTAAGCATTTACAGTATAGATTTTTTGTAATTAATAATCAATTAAATTCTGTAAAAATATAAGCGCTAAAACCGCCTGATTTTAAGACAGTAGATTTTTTAGTATCAAAATTTATTGGTGCCCTTGTTTCAGAAAGGATTATTTGGTATTTAGTTTTTTGCTTAGTTATTTCATCCTGATACAACCATCCTAGCCCTTCATCGCTTTGACTTCTTTCCGGTTTTTTACCATTTAATACAAATAGGTAGCGCCAGCCCTCATAAAAATGACAAATACCTGTTTGTTTAATCTCAAATGGCTGGTTGTCTATTAATCTCAACGATTGCTGAATCAGGATTTTTTTTGCCTCAAGCCCAAATTCAGGTTTGTTTGAAATGATTGTAAAAATTCCGGCTAAGCAAGCAACTATTATCATGGGAATAATCAGTAAGCCTGATTTTTTATAATAGTCTATTAAAATGCCGGGTAAAAATAGCAGTAAAGGGAGGATTCCCAAAAGATAATATTCAAAAGCCCCTCCAGGAAAGAGCAGGAAAAAACCCGTTATAGATAATATAAACAATCCCAGAAGACTATAATTTTTCTTTCGCCAGGTAGAGGGATTAAGCAGAAAGAGAGCAAGGATGGTTAGGCCAAGTAAGGATAATAGGATTGGCGGTTTAAACCTTTTGGAGATCTGATCAGTTAAAGGCGGGCTGGCAATCCTAGAAGTTGAAGTGCAGGAAGTTATAACTTCATCTGAATTATTGCCAAAAGGGGCGATATACCAGATTCTGCCCAAGGTTTGGAAAAGAGCCAGAAAATGATGTTGAGGATTAATTCTATTTACCGGATCAGAGGATATTTTGTTAAACCTCAGCGGAGTTAAGATATTTGATCCCTTATGAAAATAATCAAAAGCAATTAAGGGAGCAACTGTTAACAAAAAAGTAACAATAGATAACAGGATAACTTTTTTTGATAATTTAATTTTTTGTTTAATTAACCAAAATCCAGCCACAAAAATAAGGGGGAAAAGTGATAAATGTATATGAAAGATTAAACCAAAACATCCAGAGAGTAGGATAGCCCAATTTTGATTAGTCTTCATCTTAGCTAGAGCGAGTAACATTAAAAGCGATAAAAAGGGGACTAAGGTAGGATTCCAGTATTTTTGGTCAAAAAACACAACCAGGGGTAGGGTGGCATAAAGCAGGCCGGATAATAGTCCGGTTCTTTTGCCAAATAGTTGCCAGCCTGCAGTTATTGTTAATAAAGTTGTTAAAACTCCTATAAACGAAGAGACATACCCGGTAATTAAAGGATCCCCTTTTGATAGCCACAACCAAAAGGCAGTAAAATAAGTCCAATAAGGTCCAAGATAAAAACCGGTATGTGCTGCCCCAACTCCAATCCAGATGATATGAAAATGCTTAACTATTGTTTGAGCCAGTATGGCCTGATATTCTTCGTCGCCTGCAAAGACAAAGACGTTTGATAAGTTATAAAATCTAAGACAGGCAGAGATAAAGAGAATCAAAAAAACTAGGATTAGGGATTTAGTGGCAGTAATCTGTTTTAACATAATGTTAAATTCTTTTATATCGGTATTTTGTTAATAAGTCCAGTGTTGCTTGATAAATTATTGCTAGTTTGGGAGAATATCCAAAGTGCGGGAGTAATTCAGTGAATCGTGCACCACTTGGTGCATGACGGGAATCTAAATGATTCCCAGGAAGAGGGCCTCGTTTTCTGCAAAGCAGAAATAAAGAACAGAAATTTAGTTTAAGGCTAAGTGTTAGTTTGATTGCGGGAGTAATTCAGTGGTAGAATGCCTCCTTCCCAAGGAGGATGTCGCGGATTCGAGTTCCGTCTCCCGCTCACCTTAAATAGTAAAAGGATATGTGCCGATCTAGGTCAAATGGAAGGTGGTATATATTTGTATTTACTTAAATTTTTTAAGAAGAGGTGTCAAGCCTGCCTCGCCGGCAAGGCGGGCTAGTCCACCCGAAGGGTGGATATAATCTTAATATTTCATCTGACATAATTGTTACTGCTGGAGTATCAAAATAATTTCTTTAGTTTCAGGGTGAATACCAAGATATAAGTATTGTTTTGATCGCAAAGAAATAATCTCTCCAGGTCTTATTTTTTTACCAGCTTCTATCTCCACATCCGTAGAAAGGTATGTTATCTCTTCCCCTGAACGTGGGTTGATATAAAGTTTTGTTTTGGGTGTTACTTCCTCGCCAGTTCTTCGCACTAGCCTGGGGGTTTTGGGAGTAAGATAGCCAATTTCAATCGGTGTTAAAGGATGATACAGTGGTTTTGAGATGTTACGGGGATTTGTGATATTAAATCCGAAGTAGTTAAAAATTCTCTCAAAAATCACTTTATCATTGGCACTTTCAATGTTAGTGTAAAAATCATGAATTTTTTTGTCTAAGTAGGCAGCCAGCGAATCACCACCTTCAATTTGTGCTCTATATCCCTCCATCCATTTCACTAAAACCTCCATATCTAGAACTGTCTTTTCTAAAAATCCTTCACTAGTGGCAGTTTTAGCTACATTACTTTTTTGGGTAAAGCTTTTATGTATTTCTGTTGCTGCTAAGGAAAAACGGTAAAGCGCGCCATGCTTTTTTACATCTGAGTCAAGTTCGTATTTAATCATGCCTGTTGCAGTATTTCTGACTTCATTAAAGGCAGGCGCCAGCTCTTGCTCTGCAATTCTAATCCGGCCATTATCATCCAGTAAAACAGCCAGGAAAATCTCATACAGCTCTGGCTCCTGGGCAGTCATAGGCGGATAATCCACCTTTTCTTTACCATCATAAAAACGTCTTTCTGTAGAAGGATCAAGTTCTTTTCTGTCATAGCGAACAGAGGCCGGATTCATGGTGGCGATAATTGCAAATCCTCTTTTTGCCTTGCGTAATTTAATTCCCGGAAGCTCTTTAAAGTTAAATATCTCACCCGGTCTAAGAGTAGAAACTATGTTTAATACCCCCATCAAGGCATCCTGGTCAAATTTATTCAATTCATCAAGCTGCAATATTTTCCCCGGTGTTTCAGTTCGGGTCTTAATTGCTTCTTCCATCTCCAAAGAGTTTTGACATCCTGTTAAAGCATATACCAGCGGACCAAAATCAAAATAGACCCTGCTGCCTTCCATGGTTTTTGTTCCAATCAGAGCTCTGGCATCACCCCATTTTTCTCCTGATGCATACTGGGGAGGTTCTCCATTTAGAATATGCGAAGTCCTTTTGGCAAAAGTACTTTTACCTGTCCCTGTTTCACCAACCAGTTGAATCCAGGTTTCGGCTGCAGTTTTCGTTACTACTTCTCCGAGTAATTCTTGTCTGGAAGGGGTGAGAATAATACCGCTTAGTTTAAATTCCCGATGGTATGCTACCAGTCTTTCAAAAGCCAAAAGAGCAGTTAAATCAGCATGTTCTCTATCTAAACCACCCCTTGCTGTCCTGGCACTTGCAGCCATGCCCCCTGTGGTCTCCAAATCATCAATGTTTTTCTTTACTCTGTCTTTTGCAACCCTGTTATGGAACAGATCAATTGCCCGAAGGGTTGGAGTCATTTGATGCATCAAAAATTGGTTGCGGAGTAAGTCAAAGTTTTCATCTTCCAAACCTACCAATTCACTTTTTAATTTGCGGTATTTTCTTAGAGAAACATCATGTATTTGTCTTTCCCCAAGTGATTCTTGCACTTTTAATACAAAAACTCCTCTTACCTCTAGATCTTGCCAAAGACAACTTATTTCTCCTACTAAACGCTGCGCGAGGGGATTTCGGATGGATCTTGCAAGAATATCATCCTTTTCATCTTGAGGTATTTCTCTAATTCTTCTACCTCCTATATTTGCCTGTATTCCTTCCCGGTAAAGCTTTCTGCGCAAAGTGGAGTAGTCATTAAAAAGACCCCATAACTGTTCTGCTTTCTCAGGAGGAGAAAGACTTGGATCTTGCCGTGTTGGTAAATATTCACTCCCAATTCGAGCTGCTTGTGCAACTTTTTCAACAATCATATTTTCTTGAGCAATTGGAGGCAATTATAGCTCAAGCAGGCTTAAAGCACAAATTATTTTGTTATCTGCTCAACTATCCCATGGTATATACTAACTAAAAGTTCTTCAAGATTAGAGAAATATAGTCTATCTCTATTAGCTTCTTCTTTACTTATTCTTTTGTCCAACTTAAAAAAACCTGTTGGTCTTATTGAGTTAAGCCAATCGTAATTAGTAGAACGAAAGTTTAAACTTAAATATTCTGTAGAAATGTTTTCCCTATATTTTTCTGCTTTCTTAACCTGCATTTCAACGATTACCAAAGCCACATCTGCTAAATTTGATTTTGCTATTCCCTCACCTTCCAAAGCTACTAACAACTCCCATATTATACTTGTAATACTTGGATGTTCTATGTGCTCTCTTATGAGACTATTGATGACGCTTTGAGCTTGTTTGCGTACAAGATTTCTTACTTCATCATCTATAACCATGTCTACAAGCTGTCCCACTTTTAGCTTTCTTTCCTCAATTAATGCTAAAACTTGTCCTGCAGGTAATTTTCCCAATTCGCGTCCGCTCAAACTTGCGGCTCTTTCACTTATTTCGTCATATGTCGGAGGAACTAACCTTTTCCAGGCTGGTGAAAAGCCCTTTCTTCGTGCATTCCTCAATGCTATTTGTGCAAGCTCAAGTTTATCATAGCTTTTATATTCCGGGGTTGAAAACAGCGCTTCTCCTGCAAAAGCAAGCCTGAACAGTTGAGGTTCTACTTGCCCATCTCCTTTCTTCACTCTTATGGCAAGCGCTTCCATTTCATCAAAAAACCTTTTTCCAACAGTGCCATTGCTTTCTTCATTTAAACGCCTGTGCTCTTCCGAAATATCTGTCCCTAAAACATTTGCTACATCCAGTATTTCCTCTATACCTCCAAGTAACGGCTGGTTAGTTTTTAAGGCTTCTGCAAGTTGTGCTACTAATTCCTTTGTTAAAGGAGGCTCTATACCTGGATCTTTGCTAATTCTAGTTCTTGCGTTCAATATTGTCATTCTAGTACCAGCAATTTTATCGTCTTCTGAATGAGAATGTATTAATTCTCTTACAGCTTGAATTGTATTGGAGGGTGAAGTTCTAGATGTAATTGGTTCTAGAGACGAATAGGAATCAATTGCGGAAAGTAGTTTTCTATATTCTTCCTGTTTTAGCATTTCTCTAACCTGATCTGCACTTAATCTTAATATTTCTTCTGACATATATTCTTCCTCTAAAACTACCTAGTGGCGCACACACCGATACTGTAGTACGAGTGCCCAGGTATGATGCGGAACGCACGTAGACCACCTGTATTGAAACGACCTAGGTACACGTAACTACCAACGGATGTTTTAGTTTGACCCCAATCGTATTTATCAAGAAGTAGTTTTTCTCCGGTATTTACATAATATAGAAGAGTATCATAAACAGCTTCCAGCGCAGTCCTGCGTCTGACAGAGACATTTTTAGCTCCTTGTATTTTTAAACCTTCTCCATACTGCTGAAGAAGCCCTTCTTGTTTATTCCAGCTAGTAAAGATGGCACCATCCAAAACACCTCTTCTTACCATCAAAACATCCTTCCTTACCAATGACCAGCCTAATTTTATCTCTCCAGCCTGTGTTGCAAACTTTTCTCTTGTATACCAATTAGTGCCAAATATAGCCCCTGTCTTTCCTAGTGGGTTTTTACTGAATAACTTACGGAAATTCATCAAAGTTAGAGGCATTTTTCCTTCATCTCTTTCCATTTCTTCTGGTCTAAGAACTAACATCTCTCCATTCTGTTTGGCAAGTTGTAGATCCTGTTCATCATAAGGCAGGAGGGGAATATTATCTAATACAAATTCTACATTTACCCCAACCCCTTTAAGTTTACTTTCCATATTCCTGACTGCTTCTACTCCCATAAAATCCTTTCCCAAAACCTCTTTTGCACGTTCTATCATAGAATCACCAGGTATCTGTGGTTCTATAAGAGGAATAGTGGGAATATCCATCTCGCCCTGTTTTAACATTTCTCTAACCTGATCTGCACTTAATCTTAATATTTCATCTGACATATTATTTTCTGACCTTTTCCGGCATTAACAACCTGGCTGCTTCAATAACTTTTTCTGCAACATTTTGCGGCAGGTCTTCTAAAGATTTGGCATAGGTTATACGAAACTCTGCTACGATGACATTTATTTCATGCAACCTGTTAATTAGGTTTTGAACTCTTGTCGGGTCATCATACCCACCGTCGCTAATTAAAGCTACCACCTTAAGCAGTTTTTTATCTTTAAGTAGTTGTAATTCATTTGGTGGTATTCTATCAAGAATAACCTGCAAACCAAGATGGGCAGGGGTAACTCCGTCAATATTTTCGGCTGATTTCTTCCAGAGTTGAGCCATTTGAAGCGGCGTAAACTCATCACTTAAAGGTTTTATCTCCTCAATCCTATTTCCTCTGAATATATACTGGCTGCTTCTTATTTTTAAAGGGGTTACCAATCTAAGTTTCCTCCTTTGAGCCTCCTGGGAAAAGCGGTGTAAACCGCGGTGAAGCAGATAACTCATATCCCGCTGAACTAAATATTTCACTCTGCCCCCTAACGACTCCTGCATTGAACTGCTTCCATCAGCTACAATCTCTAAATCCCATCCGCCATAGTATTCCTCTTTTTCCTCAACCGGCCTTTTTTTGGCAAAACCTAATGGATCTGTATACCCAAACCTAATATCAATATAAGCATCAACCACTTCTTCCAAACCATGCCCCCTACTCATCTCGACCAGTCCCATATCTTCCTGCCTTACAGCAGTATATTGTTGGATAATACGGTCAAATTGTTCTTTAAGACGGGCTAAAATAGACCTACCCTGACGGTCTTGGAGTTTATCCACTTGAGCGAGTGTCGCAAGAATTTTTTGTGCTTCTTCCTCTGATATCCCGGCTTGTCTGGCAAATTCTAATAAATAATGATCGTAAGTTTCCGGAGATCTTGTTTGTCTAAAAGTTATTGCTTCCTGCTCCATCTCATCTAAATCTTTTTTAGAAATAAGTTGAGGGGAAAGCTGGCTAAATTCATCAATTGCTCCTTCTCCTTGATGGCTTGGATCCCCAGGAGGAGTTGGGTCAATGATTATCCAGTTTCCAACCTGATCTAACCTAATTTTAACCCAGGCATGATTTATTCCAGAATGTAAATGGGCAGTGCCATCGTGTTGCTGACCTGCTACATAATAACCATTTACTGCCCGCCACTCCACATTTGGCAAATCAAGCCGTTTTAATCCTGCGATAAAAAACTCTCTGGCCAGATGGCAGTCTAATAATTTACGCTCTGCTACCGTTTCCAGCCTGGAAAGGCTGTTGTCAACTGCTGCATATAATGCTTCAGATTGGTCATCACTTGGAAATTTAAAAAAGGTTTGTATAAAATCTACCCATTGCTGAATTTTATCTAAAGAACCTGTTGCTAAATTAGCAATTCTGTCTAACTCCATAGCTATCTTGTCCGGTAATTTTTGCTCTGAAATACTACGATCGATTGAGACAGCTCCGGCATTATTGGGCTTAGTACTCATGGCAATTTCCGTCTCAAATTGCATGATGGCTTGTGATTGAATAAAAATATGTCCCTCTGAATCGGTTAATACCTGCATACCCTGTTTTTTTAGCTCATCGATACCTTGGGCCGTTAATTGGAAATTTGGTGCTAAAGGCAAGGCAAATAAATTTGTCCCTGAATATCCTCTTATTGTTCTTGCAGAACCATCTATAAAGTCATCATGAAACTTAAAAGCTTCTTTCTTCGCTTTTTGCGGCGATGATTTTATTAGTCTGCCTGTTGCTTCATCTATAACATCATAGCTATCTTCTTCCCAGTAACCTGTATAAGAAGGGTTTATAATAAAAAGCGCTTGACCATCACCTTTTTCTTTGCTTCCCCCGTGCTGCTCAAATTCGTCTTTTGCTTCAGGTGGAGTAGGCTCTGGTAATGGTTGTGGTTGAGATGAGGCCTCACTTTTACTTTCTGCTTCTTCCTGTTTATTCCTCAATTCATCCTGGTATTCCAAAAACTGAAGCCTGGGCAAAAAGCGTGCCTCAAACCAGGCAGTTCTAGCAGCAGCAGAAAGATCAGGTGAAAATAGCGCTTCCAAGGTAGATACATCTCTACCCTCAATTGTTTCCTGCCTTTGAAGATTATTTACTACCGATGCTACTACTCCTTCATCAACTGGCTCGTTTTGACCCAAGCCATTTTTTAGAATGTAGCCGAATAGTTGATCAGTATAATCTGAGCCTTGTGACCTTGAGGCAAATCTTTCTAAATATTTTCTGGCCTGACGAGCTCTTGTTTCATTTTTTGCTCCCAAGGATGACAGCGCCGCCAGTCTTTCAAAGGCAGATTTAAAAGCTACAGCTTTGGGGTCTTCACTTGCCACCTCCTGCCATTTACGCAACCCCTCAACGTCCGCCTGTGAATTTACTATTATTTGTTGTAATAAAAGTTCCTCTTCTAAATATATTGCACCATTTATCTCATCAGGCAGGAAACCTCTGGCTTCAAAGTGAGCTTTATTTACAGAAAGTTGCCAGCGTGGACTGATCTTTTTAACATTAAAAGGCACACCCTGCTCAGGGTTAAAAGCTATTTCTATTTTTGGAATATAACCTAGTCTTTCTACTTCCTGCATAATTTAAAAAACTAAAGGGATTTTACTAGATTTTAGGTTTAATAACAAATGAAGATTTTTTATTATAGGTTGACAATTTGCTAAAAACAGGGTAGAATCGCTCCCAACTATGCCTGAATTATATTTCCACCCTTCGGGTGGATTAGCTAAATTTACTTTAATTTAAACCCTATAGTTTGACTTTTTATACAAAAAATGCTACCATATCGGCTATATGGCTGATATTGAAATGAGTTCAGGTGATTACAAAAATAAACATTCTAGAGCAATACATTTAAATTATTCCGGTGTAGCAAGTGATCTTATGGAGCTCAACCCTTCCGTGGCTGATAATTTTATGAGAGTAAGCGATATGAGAAGGAATATACTAATTGTTCAAAAACCTCAGGATAGGGTCAGGGACTATGAAGATGTTGGCTTTGTAAAAGTAGCAAAGTTTTTAAAAATGCCCCGTTTAGGATTATGGCGGGGTGATAATATGATGCAGACTAGAAGCGAAGAAGACACCTGGCTTATAGCTATTAATGATCAGGAATTAGCAGATAAAGTAGCAAGGGATCAAACAGCAGGTAGAAAATTTGAGGACAGGTATGTGGATGCATTCAACAAAGAGGTAAATAGAGGACTGTTAAATTGTTTAAAAAGGGAGAAGCTTTTTAATAGCGGTAAATATAATCTGGCTTTCGCAATGGGATATTTTTCTTTACTAAATTATGACTTATCTTTACTCCCAGTAGTAGTTGCAGCAGGACTTAGTGGTCATTTAAATACTCCGGTAGAGACTATTAGTATAATTACTATCTTAACACTCACAGAGCACTTATTTGTTAATGGCCTTATTTCATTAAATGCTGTCTATGATGATAGATTCGGCAAATTTGGGGGATCAATGTTAAGTTCGGGATTGAATGATCCTTTTATTAAGCATTCTGCTTTAGAATTTATGATGCCGATTGTACCGATAGACAGATTAATAAGAGGTTCAAGATATTTAAGTCAGCATGGAGATGAGATGATTAGAAGAGTAGCTGTTTCTTAATACATATCCAAACTGGTCGTATTTCATAAAAAAGGTATAATAATTATATGCTTTATACAATTTGGGTTATTCCACCGGAAGAGCTGGAAAACAAACTTAAAAAAGTTATCGAACAACTAGCCGGCGAGTTTAATGGTCTAAAATTTGAACCGCATATGACTTTATTAGGAGATATAGAAGGGGATTTATTTGAAATTAAAGAGAAAGTTAAAACTTTAGTTTCAGGAATCGATAAGCTGGAGCTAAGTTTGGGTTCTGTTTCATTTAGTACCACGTATTTCCAATCAGTTTTTGTCAGGGTTAATTCTACTGCTAAATTAATGAACTTGAACTTGGCAGCAAAAAAACTACTGGGTGTAGAAAATAATGTTTTTATGCCGCATATCAGTTTACTTTATGGAGATCATGATATGGAGATAAGGCAGCTGGCTGCATCAAAGGTAAAACTGCCGGAAGTCTTTTTTACAGTAAATGAGTTGGTTATTGTCCCTGCCAAGTTAAATCCTGCGGAGTGGGAGCATTTAGCGATAGTACCTTTTTTAAGTTAATCAGCCAGCGTGGCTTAGTGGTAAAGCAATACTTTCGTAAAGTATGGATCGTGGGTTCGATTCCCACCGCTGGCTCATAAGTCCCTAGGTGTCCTAAATTCTACACCCCCCAGGTGAGATTTAAGGTTGGTTAGATTCCTTGTAATCTCTTGGATTATAGGCAGCAAACGCCTATACTAAGCTCATATGAAATTTAAATTTGATTATTCAAAAAAGATTGGGAGATTGAAACAAACGCTAATTACATCAGCAAGGTTGATCTCTCTTTTATGGTCTATTGATAAATGGTTAATTACCGCCAATGCAATAGCGGTGAGCATATCTGCTTTAGTACCATTTGCCTTTGCTTTTGTATTTAAACTATTAATCGATCAGGCAGTTTTTATTGCCAGAGGTAATCCGCCAAATTTTAATATGGTGACGACGCTCTTTTTAGTTGCCTTTGCAATATATTTGATTCAGTCACTCATCTTTTCCGCCCAGGATTATTTTGGAAGATTGTTATATACCAAGGTTCCGATAGCTTTATTCCAGAAAGTATTATCCAAAATCTCCAGTTTAGATATGGAATATTTTGAGAATAGTGAATTTAAAAATACTTTAGAAAAAGTAAGAGATTCATATGAATATAGACCGCTTAATATGATGGATAATTTGCTTTTTACTTTCCAAAGTATTGTACAGATTATAACTTCTATTATAGTTTTGGCTTCTTTATCCCCGTTTCTGATTTTAGTTGTTTTTATCCTGGCAGTTCCGGAATTGATCAGTAAAATTAAACAATCTGAATTATCATGGGGCATCTGGGATGCTCAAGCTGAAATAAGAAAAAGATTTTGGTATGTTTCTACCCTGCTTCAGGAACGGGATAGTATTAAGGAAATGAGACTGTTTGAGCTGCCGGGCAGATTTTTAACAGAGCTTAAAAATATCCAAGAGAATATCTATAAAGAAAATAAAACTTTGGCCACAAAATACCTGGGAATAAATGCCCTGTTTAATCTCTTAAGTGGTGTAACTTTTATAGCTGTTTTATTTTTTATTATATGGCAGGCCTTGTATAAAAAAATTACGGTTGGGGATATTTCCTATTACACAACTGTTATTACCAATCTGCAAAATGGAATAGGGGGATTTTTTAGAAATATAGTCAAGCTTTTTAGTGAGAGTCTTTACGTTTCGTCCATCTTTGAAGTTTTGGATGCTCAGCCTAAAATAATACAACCGGAAAAGCCGGTACATCTTAAGTTAAATAAAGCCCCCAGGATTGAATTTAAAAATATTAACTTTAAGTATCCTGGCAGTAAACATCAAGTATTTAAAGATTTTTCTTTAACAATTAATCCCGGAGAAAAGATTGCGTTGGTTGGTGAAAATGGAGCAGGCAAGACCACCTTGGTTAAGCTTTTGGCTAGATTTTATGATTTAGACTCTGGGGAGATATTGATCGAGGGGATTAATCTAAAAGACTTAGATTTAACCAGTTGGTATAAATATTTAGGAATTTTGTTTCAGGATTTTGTAAGATATGAATATAAAGTTAAAGAGAATATCCATTTTGGGAAAATTTGGGAACAAGAAGTAGCTGATGAAATTGTTGCCGCCGCAAAACAATCCGGTGCAGATCCGATGATACAAAAACTAGAAAAAGGTTATGAACAAATGTTAGGCAGAACTTTTGAAGGAGGGGTTGAGCTTTCAGCAGGACAATGGCAAAGGATTGCTTTAGCCAGAGGATTTTTGAAAGATGCACAAGTTTTAATTTTGGATGAGCCAACTTCATCAATTGATGCCAAAGCAGAAGCGGAGATATTTGGTAAGGTAGAAAAATTATCTAAGGATAAAAGTGTAATTATTATCTCCCATAGATTTTCTACAGTCAGAAATGCGGATAAGATTTTTGTGATAGACAATGGGCAAATTATAGAGTCAGGTTCACATCAAGAATTGATGAAGATTAACGCTCAGTATGCAAATTTGTTTAATTTACAAGCTAAAGGTTACCAATGATAAAAATATATAAAACTTAGCTGAGTAAAAGAGTATAATTAAACTGGTATGTCAGAAGAGATATTAGATGATCCAAATTTAATTGGCTCCCTTAAAGTGGGATCAAAACAGAGAATTTGATGTAAAATTAATTAGACAATGCCATGGATAATACTGTAGAAAATAAGGACGCGGCTATTTTTAATAGAGATCAGGTTCTGTCTCAAATAGATGATCTTCTTAAAATACAAGACCAGGATGAGAGACAAGCAAAAACAGCAGAATTTATCGATGAGCGTTTAAAACTTTTGACTGAGCAAAGCGCCCCAAGAGAATTCTCTCTTTTATCCAGACCAAGAAAAGGATTTTTAAACCCGGAGTCAAGAATAAGAAGAACTTTTTTCGTTGATCCATTTATGGTGGATGATCCTGAGGCTTATAAACTTCTTATAGATACATTTAAGGAATTTAAAGATGCTCCTGGGTGGAGCGAGAAGAGTCTAAGGGATATTGCGCCTTATGCGGTTTTAAGAACCATTGGAAATTATTTTGGTAATCATTGGAGCTCAAATAACACAGAAAATAATAATAGAGCGTTTTATATGAAAAGAAGTACTGCAGAATCTGATGATATCCATCTTAATGAACTAAAAGGTAAAGGCATTGCTGTCTGCGCAGAAAAAGGAGCCGTTGCTCAAAATCTTTTAAGTTTTTTAGGTTATGAAAGCGAGCTAGTGGCGTCTACTAAATGCAGGTTAGAGTCACCAGAAAAGGGCGACGAAGGAGGCCATGTTTATACAGTCATTAAAGGAGACACTAATTATTTCATTTTTGATCCCACCAACCCAACTTTAATAAAGCGAGAAGATGGAAATGTGCATACTGTTATGCCTTCTTTTTATCCAATTAATCAAGAAAGCTATCAACAATTAATGTCTGGTGGATGGGTAGAAGTTACGCATAATGATGGAATTTTGGATGGAGGGCAAACTATCAAAGGATCAGATCAGAGAAGAATCTATGGGGGACCAAGCCAAGCAACAGTAGCTTAATTATTACTCCAAACACCTAAGTTTTCCTTCTTTGCTTCATTGGGAAGATATTTAGAATGTTATAATTTATGTATGAGGTAAAGTTGAGTACTTAATTTTATGTTAATTCTTAATAATTTATCAAGTTGGTTTAAGAAAGATCCACTAATCCATTCTATTTTTCTTGCGTTTGGCATAATTTCGCTTCTAGCAGTATGTGCAGTAGGTTATTTTTACTTAAGATTTTTTGTTTTAGATAAATACTATGAATCTATTATTGATAAAAAGTTCCATGCAGAAATTGCCAATATTCCCCAAATAAAGGTTACTAAATTTATGCTTTGGGAGGGAGATAGTATTGTAACTTTGGAAGTTCAAAATAAAGGTTCTGTTTCTTTTTGGTATGGCAGAGATGGTGTGCCAAGAATTGAAGGAATAGAACCTTATTCTATACCTTTTGTATGTTTTTACGTAGACAATCAGGGAAGCAAATTAAGTTATGCTTATGATTTTCCTTTAGATTTAGGTAAAAATACTAAAGTTTATGAAAAATGGTTTCGATTTAAAGTTAACAATCTGCATGATCTGGTAGATAAATATGATTCAATTATTCAAGTCTTAAACACTTTCCCAAAAAACCCAGAAATGACTGATTTTTATGATAAAAAATGGGGAAAACATTCAGTTGTAAAAAATCCAGATCCGGAATTTATATTAAGAGATAAATATGCTGGTAAAAGTATAGCTTGTGATCTATATGTTAGAACAAAGTTAAAAAGCCATCCTTAATTTTTATTTATTTAGGTTCTAGGTGATCTGGTTTTTGTTTGAATAAAGCACGTGTCCATTGTATCTGTTCTCTTACCCCGCCAATGCAACTTCTTGCTTGGGATACCAAACTTTTTCCCATTAAATAAAAGCCGGGAATATTAAGTGACCAAAAAGGAATCAGATATGGATCAGTGAGAAATTGCTTCAGATCGCTACCATAATAGAATCCCTGCCCAAAGTCAGATCCCCCTAAGGCATAAGCCAGAATTTGAGCATACTCGCCTGCAAAATGTAAACTAACACCTGCAGAAGTCATATGATTTATATCGTTACCTGTTTGGGCAAGGCGAAGGGTTTTTCCACCGGAAAAATATTCCCGCAAATTCCTGGCCGCACCTTTAAAAATAGGATAAGCAAAAGGTAAAGTAGTAACTAAAGTAGCTAAGTCATGCGGTTCTGGGATATGAGCTTTTGTTAAGGCTAATGTCGCAATTTTTAATGTAACAAAACCACCAACACCACCTAGAGTTAACATTGAATCTTTGTTCATCAATGGATCTAAGCCTGAAACAAGATCTTCTTTTATTTTTCTAGCTTTTGCGACTAATTTTTCAGGATTCATTATAAATTTAAGCGGGGCAGAAGTTAGGGCAGTAGTTCTTTCGTTATATTATCAAAGGTCGATCTTATATACAAGAATTATTAATTTATCCGCTAACTAAATTAACCGGTTTTCCCAGGATAAAAGAGTTAATATTATCAATAGTTGTTTGTTGGATAGCTGCTTCTGCCTCTTTGGTATAAAAGGCCATGTGCGGAGTAATTATGACCTGTTCAAGGTCTAAGAGGATATGGTTTTCTAACATCGTTTTTAAATCCTGAGGATAGTTTTTTGAAAATACTTCCAGCTCTTCTTTTAAATCTTTTTCCCCTTCTAAAACATCCAAGGCAGCTCCTGCCAAGTGGTTTTTGGTAATGGCTTTAAATAAAGCATCTGTGGCGATAATTCCGCCCCTGGCAGTATTTATCAAAAGGCTACCTTTTTTCATTTTGAAAATATTTTCTTCATTTATCAGATGATGTGTGGTTTCATTTAAAGGCGCATGGATTGTGACAATATCAGATAAAGGCAGCAGCTCCTCAAGCGGCAGATATTTAAATCCCAGATCACCGGCAGCTGTATTATTTGGATAGGGGTCAAAGGCGTAAACTTCCATCTCAAAAGCTTTGGCGATTTTTATGACGTTTAAACCAATTTTGCCGGTACCGATAACCCCTAAAACCTTACCATGTATATCCATTCCTCTTAAATTTTCAAACTCAAATTCACCGGTTGATTTTAATTTTTGTACTGCCTGGGGGATTTTACGGGAAAGTGATAGCATTAAGGAGAAAGTAAATTCAGCTACAGTATGAGAGCCGTAGGATGGAACATTAGTAACTTTAATGTCCCTTTCTTTTGCCGCCTTTATATCGATATTATCAAATCCTGTAGCTCTCAGCGTGATTAATTTTAATGAAGGAAAATAATCTATGACACTTTGGTCAACTTGGCAATTAACAAAAGTAGAAATTATCTCAAAGTCGCTTTGCTCCGGCAAATTTTCAGGAGTCAGGCTTTGTTCAAAAAAAGTTAACTCGTGTTCCTTAAGGCCACCTTTAAGACTAAGCTTTTTTTCTTCATCTTTAATTTCAAAAAAGGCAATTTTCATATATTTTTTTCTGCTTTATAAATTTCAAATGTGGTGGCAATTAAAGTATCAGGGTTTAAAGAGATGCTGTCAATTCCGCATTTAACTAAAAAGGCTGCAAAATCCGGATGATCAGATGGAGCCTGCCCGCAGATGCCGATATATTTTCCCCGTTTTTTACAAGTAGTTACAACCTGTTTTATCAAATCTTTAACAGCCTGGTTGTTTTCGTTGGAGATACTTCTAATTTTTTCATTTCCATCGCGGTCTATCCCTAATGTAAGTTGGGTTAAATCATTTGACCCGATGCTCATTCCGTCAAATATATCCAAAAATTGATCTGCCAATATAACATTGGATGGAATCTCACACATCACATAAATTTTTAAACTATTTTCTCTTTTCAGCCCAAAATCATAAAGGAGCTTGACGACCATGCTTCCCTCCTCCGGAGTTCTGCAAAAGGGGATCATAACCATTAAATTAGTTAAACCCATCTCATCCCGGACTTTTTTTACGGCCTCGACTTCTAATTTAAAAGCGGGAAGAAATTCTTTATCATAGTAGCGGGAAGCTCCTCTCCAGCCAAGCATGGGATTTTCCTCCAAAGGTTCATAAGCCTCACCGCCTAAAAGTTCACGGTATTCATTAGTCTTAAAATCAGAAAAACGCAGGATCACCGGGTTTGGATAAAAAGCGGCTGCGATTTGCGCAATGCCATACGATAGATTATCAACATAGAATTTTACTTTATCTTCATAACCCAAAGTTTTTTTATCAATCTTATTTCTTAACTTAAGTTCCAATCTTTCATAATTAATAAGTGCTAGGGGATGAATACCAATTTCAGAACTAATAATAAATTCTTCACGGGCTAACCCGACACCTTTATTTGGTAAGAAAGACTTCTCAAATGCAATATCCGGTGAGGCAATATTAACCATGATGTGGGTTTTGGTAGTTGGGATTTTAGAGATACTATGTTCAATGATTTCAAATTTTAGAATACCTTTATAAATTATTCCATCCGAGCCGGTAGTATCAACGGTAATTTTATCTCCTGTTTTTAAAATTTTGGTCGCGTTGCCACAGCCAACAACAGCCGGAATTCCGAGCTCCCTGGCTACAATTGCCGCGTGCGAAGTACGGCCGCCTTTGTCGGTAATGATTGCAGAAGACATCTTCATAATCGGACCCCAGTCAGGGTCAGTGATAGTGGTGACTAATATGTCTCCAGTTTTGAAATCATTAATTTGTTTTGGACTGTCAATAACACGGACAATGCCGGAGGTAATTTTTGATCCAACAGAGGCGCCGCTAAGTATTTTTTCCCCACCCTCTTTTTTTACATATTCTTTGACCTTAGAGAAGTCTTTTTGTGAATTAACTGTTTCCGGTCTGGCTTGAACAATGTACAGTTGATTATTTTGTCCATCTTTTGCCCATTCCAGATCCATCGGAGTCCAGTGTTTATTCTTACTTGAATAATGTTTTTCAACCTCCAACGCCCACTTGGCTAAAGTTAAAATCTCCTGATCGGTTAAAACAAATTTAGATTGCTCCTTGCGGTTTGTTTCAATGACCTTTGTCCCATTTTCTGTATAGACCATTTTCGATAACTTAGGGCTTAGTTTTTTCTTAATGATTGGCATATATTCTTTACCATTATTTTTTTGACCCAGAGTTTTTTTAAATACAATAAATTCATCCGGCGTAACCTTACCCTGGACAACCATTTCGCCTAAACCCCAGGCGCCATTTATAATAATCGTATCTGCAAACCCGGATTCTGTATCTAAGGTAAACATAACTCCGGATGATGCCAAATCTGACCGGATCATTTTCTGGACACCGACTGATAAGTAAACTGACAGATGGTTAAATCCTTTTTCGATCCTATAAACGATTGCCCTGGGAGTAAAAAGTGAAGCCATAGCTTTTCTGACAGCCTGCAGGATATTTTCTTCTCCCCTGACGTTTAAATAAGTTTCATGCTCGCCGGCAAAAGAGGCGGTAGGCAGGTCTTCAGCCGTTGCGCTTGAGCGGACGGCAAAATCGGATAGATGGCCGTATTGTTTCTCAGCTGTTTTATGGGCATTTTTTATCTCCTGTTCAATTTCTTTTGGAAAAGGGGTCTGCAAAAATCTCTCACGGATATTTTTTGAAACCTCATTTAGCTTATCTAAATTATCAGCTTTAAGATCAGTTAGTTGTTTCTTGATATAACTGCCTAAGCCTGTTTCCAACAGGTAGGTTTTGTAGGCATCAGCAGAAACTGCATAACCGGAAGGAACTCTGACCCCTTTTTTGGAAAGCGCTCCGATCATCTCGCCCAATGAAGCGTTTTTACCGCCTACTTCCGCTACATCTTTAATTGTTAGGTTTTCAAAAGGGATGATAAACCTTTGTTTGTTCATATTTTAGGATTATGCCATAAACAGCCCGATTTTATCTACTTGCCTTGAATGTGTTTCCAAAGCCAGATACCTAAAAGAATCAGGTCACCTAAGATTACCAACCAAAAAATAGATCCTATAATTCCAATACCAGAGTTCATCATGCCATATCCTCCCCAAGTTCCATATCCCATCATTTTTCATCACCTCCTGGCTATCATAATGACAGATCCGAAGTTATTTGTAAATATTTATGATCCTTTAAGACGTAACTATTCAGTTCTTCCGAGTAGTCATCCTGGAAGGAGGCTAAAAGCCGACTGATAGGATCTTTTGGATTCTATCGCTACGCTCCAGAATGACAGATGCCGGGAAACTCTGAATAAGTACTTTAAGACAGCTTTGTTTTTTAACGTCAGATATGTCATTATTAATTTAAATGGATAAAACTAACTTAACACCATCTGAAGACCCAATTAGCCTTCCAATCAAAAAGGATTCAAAAGATACCTTTGAAGTGACGCATGTTAATGTCCGCACCAGCATTGTCTTTTTAATATTAAAGGTGATTTTGTTAGATATTTTAGCCACTGCAACTGCTTTGGTATTTTTTGGAGTACTATCAGTGCCCTCTTTATCAGAAGACTTAAAAGTGTCTTTGATCTCAAATAGCGCTACTTACTTTTTGGTGCTGGCCGGACTTAAAATTATGATTACATTATACGTAGTTTTTCAGTGGTTAAATGAATATTATGAAATAACACCAAAACAGGTAGTCTACAGGCGGGGTATTGTTTGGCGTAAAGTCGATGTGTATGATTTTGGTCATATCCGCTCAGTTGGAATACAACAAAGTTTACTGGGAAAAATTTTTAACTTTGGATCTTTAAGCATTTTTGACCGGGGAGTATATAAATACTATTATCTAAACTATATTCATAACCCGCACAGGTATTTTAAACTGCTAAAAGATTTATGTACGGATGCAGATATAGAAAAAGACGTAGTAAGAGAGCATATGCGTGATGAAGAAGCTAAACCCTAACCAAATTTATTTACCTGCTTCGATTAGTCCCCGCTTAGCCAGCTCATTTTGCGAATCAGCAGTTAATACCTGGTTAAAAATTTCTTTGGCGTGAGCCCGGTCTCCTTTTAACAGATAAATGATCCCCAAATTATTGTACAAATTAATATTTTTAGGGTTGATGGAGATGGCTTTTTGGATATTTACCAAAGCCAAATCGTATTGTTTAGACTGAAAGTATAAAGCAGCTATATTTTGATAAGATTGCCAAAGACTCGGGTTTATTTGAGCAGCCTTTTGATAATTTTCAAGCGCTTTATCACTTTGCCCCAACTCCTGGTAAGTATTTGCTAAGTTATGAAAAGCATCAGCATAGTTAGGTTTTAGATCGATCGCTCTTTGAAATTCCTTTAGAGCCGCTTGTTTATCACCTGCTCTTCCGTAGACATCACCTAAATTGTTGTGGGTATTTGGGGATGAGGGAGAGGTCTTGCCGGTGGCAATCCAAAGGTTATCCTCGTTTTCCCAGTCAATTCCGCGGAGAAAAGTTCTTGTTGACAGTAAAACTATTGCTACTACAAAAATTATATAGATAGTGGTTTTCAGGTTTTGTTTTTTAGAAATTAACTTATCTAATCCCAAAGAAACTAAAGTAAAAATCCCAATGCTAGGTAAATATAGATATCTTTCAGCTACGATCCAGTTTAATCTAAACGGAGTAAGGGTGAAAGATAAAGCTATAATTGAAAAAGACAGCCAGAAAAAAACCGGCAGGCTTTTTTTAAAAACAGCAGCCAGACCTACAAAAAACATAACAGTTAAAAAAGCTCTTATGCTAAAAGATATACTGCTAAAGTTAAGTTCGGAATGGTACAGAGTTAGAGTTTTTGGGAAAAATAAAAGCTCTGCATATGAAGAGATGGCAATTGGAATTTGCATTAACGGGTTGTCTACCCCCTTTTCCTGGTAATGAGTTGTTTGCAAAGTTGTTTCCCTCTCAGGTAATGCACCAAGGTTGATGAAAACGTAAACTATGGCAAGGAGTAGGAAAGGAATAACTTTAACCCAGTTCTTTTTAAAATTTCCGAAGCAAAATTCAAATAACGGAAAAATAATAAACAAAGGTATAGGCATTACGGGATGGGACATTAAAGAAAAAAGATAAGCAAGCGCTGAAAACCAGTAAGCTTTTTTGTAAGTGTCGGATAAGATATAGAGCAGAAAAGATAATAGGTAAAAAAACGTATATTGGGCATACATTCCACCGGAGATCCAAAGAACTGCTTCTGAGATGCCGGGATGGATGGCAAAGAGAGAAGAGGCAAAAAAAGCCACACGTTTGGATTTATAGATTAAAAATAATATTGCGTATAAAAAGCAAGCGGAAAAAAGATGGAATAGTATATTAGAAAACCTAAAAAGAAATGGATGAACCCCGCCTAGATTTGCGCAGATCCAGTAAACAATTAACCTGATCGCTCCGAAAGGGATAGTCAGCACATGGGAAAAATTTGCTATCTCAGGCTTTTGAGCAATTTCTGCAATATCGTCTGAGACAAAGGCGTTATTTAGAAAATAGGCATAGGTTAGCAGTATAAGGCACGAAAGGATTAAAAAATTGAGCCGATGGTTTTTTAAAAAAAGCTTAAACACAAAGAAATATTATCATAATCCTTTTATGTTTTGTGTACCAGGGGAATTTATCTGGGGATTTGGATAACTGTATTAATCTCAATGTTATTTGGATCAGTTATATTATTTGCTTTAGAGATTTTTTCATAAGCATAAATATCACCGTATGCCCTTCCGGCAATTGTTGAGAGCCAGTCTCCTGCTTGAACGGTGTATGAATCCCCGGTGATTTTTGCTCCCCACTCTGTTGTATTCTTTGAGGCCTCCATCGTATCAGCCGCTGGTGATTGGGAAGGAACGGGTGAAGCTAGGGTTGAAGCTGTACTTTCTAATTTAGGTATTTCCAACACTTGTCCGGGCGTTACTATGTCTGGGTTGGTTATATTATTTGTCTTTGCTATTTCTGTATACTTGTAGCCGTCATTATAATATTTAATGGCAATATCAAATAAGGTATCGCCTTCTTTAACTGTATATTTACCCGGTAGATTGTTTAAGGCTACATCTTGTTGTTGGTCAGAGGTAGTATTTTGAGCAGGTCCTAAATCTGATTTATTTTTATTAAAATAATTGAATATTAAAACCCCAATAACTAAAACTATCAATGCTCCTAAAACCATATTCAACTTAGATTGGTTTGATTTAATCTCGTTTTCTATTTTGTCTAAATAACTGCTGGTTTGCAGGTTAACAGATTTAGAAATTTCCGGGCGGTTTTTCTTATTGATCTTGGAAGCTTTTCTTGGCATTTTATTTTAGGCAGGATTAAAGGGGCAGAGTTTTACTTCTTCTTTTTATTCTAATTGTCACTTCTTGTCAAGGGGGAATTAAAAGTTTAGTTTAAGGAGATGCCGTGTACATCCAAGTAAAGTTGATGTAGGGTTATCTTAAAACCTCTTTCAAAGTCTTGTTTTTCACCTTCGTCTGCAAGTTTTAGATAGCTCTCTTTAAATTGTAGCGCGCCTTTTTTATCGGCCAGGAAGTCGATTGGAGATTTGCTTCTGGTAGATAGATTTATAGTATCATCTACCATTGCCCCTAAAACAAAAGGAGTAATTAAATCCGAATGCTTCATTTCATCAATAACGCTTTGAACTCCTGCATCAAAAGAGGCAACTTTAGGATTGATGATCCTGATTAAATCCAAGCAATATCCCAAACAAACAACGCCGGGCTCCCTCTCCGATTTATTTTCTAAGAAACCAGGAAAAACTTCAGTTAAAAATCTTCCGACAATCCTGTTAAAGGTTAAATTCCCCCACCGCCTATAAATAAAATTAAGTTCTTCGCTGGATAATGATGTTCCACCAGGATCAATTAGGCTATCAGTCTCGGCCTTAGCTTTTTCCAACCTGTTTCTAAAACCGCTATTTTCCGGTAGTTGGATTTCAGGGTTTTCCAAAAGCATTGTGGTATTTGCTCTAAATATTTCTCTGGTACTTTGGGATAAAACATTTAAAGCCGTATTTTGTCTTAAGGCAACCTTTGTAAACGGTTTAGTCCGTAAGGCAATAACTCCATTATCTCTTTCCATAGGGCTAAACTATAGCAGAATAGCGACTAATTTTCAACCTATAGTTACTCTAATAAATAATGCAGGTCATGTTCATGTAAACTGAATGTGGCGGGACCAACCGGACTCGAACCGGCGACCTCTTCCGTGACAGGGAAGCGCTCTAACCAACTGAGCTATGATCCCAAACTAGATTACAAACTTAACGTGATCTGATGCCTGAGCTTGTAAGCCTTCGGCACGCTCTATCCTGTGATAGCAATTATCCTATATCCGCTGAACGCGGAATAGTTTGAAGCTATCCCGTTAATAGTCCATTGGACTATTAACCCAACTGAGCTATGATCCCAAACTAAGCTATTTTAGCAGAGAAAAGATCGGTATTCAATAATGCAGAAGTATTTGGCTTATTTTAAAGAAAGAGTACAGAATTTATTCATCAAATAAAAGAATACAAATAGTGTTCGAGTACTTAATCATCACGAATTGAAAAAGGATTTCTTAATTTTGGGTACTAGATAGATTTTAAAAAAAGGTTTAATATATTAATTATGATCTTAAGCTACGTTTTAATTGGAGTTGCAATCTTGTTAATCCTTTGGTTCCTGGCTACTTATAATGGGTTAGTGACTTTAAGAAATAGAGTTCGGGAGGCCTGGTCACAGATTGATGTTCAGCTAAAAAGAAGGTCTTCTTTAATCCCTAATTTAGTTGAAACAGTTAAGGGCTATGCGAAGCACGAAAAAAGTGTGTTTGAGGGAGTGACTAAGGCCAGGTCAGCTATGATGGGAGCAACTTCGTTGTCTGATAAAGCTAAAGCTAATGATCAGCTAAGTGGAGCGCTAAAATCTTTGTTTGCTGTGGCTGAGGCTTATCCGGAACTTAAAGCCTCTGATAATTTTAAACAACTGCAAGATGAGATTTCTGATACAGAAACTAAGGTGGCAGCTTCCAGGCAGTTTTACAACACTAATGTTTTAGATTTAAACAATAGCCTGGAAACAATTCCTAATGTCTGGTTTGCTAATATATTTGGATTTACAAAAGAGCAATTTTTCCAGGCAACTGATGAAGAAAAAGCCGATGTACAGGTAAAATTCTAAATTTCCTTGAGCAGTATTTATCCATCTTCTCGTATTTACATCAATAAATCAAAAATTCCGGGTTCCGGGTTGGGTGTATTTGCTTCAAAGGATATCCTTAAGGATGAAATTATTGAAATAGCTCCAATTTTAGTTCTAGAATTTAGCGATTTCATTGATACCAGATGGAATCTCCTTTTTGAATACTATTTTTGGATGGATGATTATGTAGCCTTAGCTTTAGGGTTTGCTTCAATGTATAACCATTCCCCGGAGGCGAATTGTAAATACGAATTAAACAGGGAAGAGAAAACTATTACTTTTACAGCGATTAAAGATATCAAAAAGGACTGTGAACTATACTTTAACTACAAAGGTTCGTCAAACCCAAAAACTCCGCTTTGGTTCGAAAAATCCACTTAAAATCCACTTCGGGAGTGTACTAGCTTGACACATCGGTGTACGAGTTGATAAAGTAAAATTATGCCTGCAAGATTTATTTCCCTAATAACAGATCAGTATTATCATATTTTTAACCGTGGGGTAAATAAGCAGCCTATTTTCCAGGGCGTGAGAGATTATAAGAGAGCTTTGGATATACTTGAGTTTTATTCCTATAATACAAAATTGCGGTATTCTAAATTTTTACTATTGTCGCAAGAAGATAAAAGTCATTTTTTAAATAGCTTGCGTGAGAAAAATGATAGATTAATTGAAATAATCTGTTTTTGCCTAATGCCAAATCATTTCCACTTGCTTCTGATTCAAAAAAAGGAAAATGGCATTTCAAAATTTATGGCTAATTTACAAAATAGCTACATTCGCTATTTCAATACTAAGCATCGAAGAATAGGACCTTTAATGCAGGGTCAATTCAAGGCGGTCAGGGTGGAAGATGACGATCAATTATTGCATTTATCCCGCTATATTCATCTTAACCCTTTTACCTCGTTTGTTGTAAAAACATTTGAAGATTTAGAGAGATATCAATGGTCTTCATTACCGGAATATCTAGGGAAGACAAGTGTTTTACTTTGTAATAAAGAAATAATTCTTTCTAATTTCAAAAATGTAGAATCTTACAAGCAGTTTGTTTACAATCAGGCAGATTACCAGAGAGAGCTGGATAGAATAAAGCATTTAACCTGGGAATAATATTTATCTATTCCTTATTCCATCCCGATGTGCACTATCTAATACACTTCGGAGGTGTATCTATGTGAGTATGCTAAAATAAGCAAATATGGCTACAATAAATACTGCTTGGGATCAGGTTTCATCGAATATTTTTAAAACCTGGCTGATTATGTTTTTCTTCTCGTTTTTTGCGATAAGCATAATTTATATAATTGCCAGAGGGTTTGGATATGGACAAACAGGAGGTTTAGGGATAGTTGGCTTTGCTCTAATTTTTACCGGGCTGATGAATTTTGCCAGCTATTATTGGTCAGATAAAATTGTTTTAGCTGTATCCGGAGCAAAGTTAGTTAGTGAAAATTCAAACAAAGAGCTCTACCGGACTGTTGAGAATCTCTGTATAGCTGCGGGTTTACCTACCCCGAAAATTTATACGATTGATGACAGCGCCACCAACGCTTTTGCCACAGGCAGAGATCCGAAACATGCAGCAATTTGTTTTACAACAGGAATTTTAGATAAGTTAAATAAACAGGAATTGGAAGGAGTAACCGCACACGAACTCTCTCATGTTGGCAACAGAGATACACTGCTTATGGGGGTGGTTTCTATTTTAGTTGGGATGATCGCGGTACTTTCTGATTGGTTTCTGCGGTCAATGTTCTGGGGTGGAAGAGGGAGAGATGATGAAGGTAAAAATAACACTATTTTCATGGTTTTAGCTTTAGTTTCGGCAATTTTGGCGCCGGTTGTCGCCACTTTAATTCAGTTGGCTGTATCCAGAAGGAGGGAACTTTTGGCAGATGCATCGGGTGTGCTTTTAACCAGATATCCAGGAGGTCTAATTTCCGCTTTGCAAAAGATTTCCTCAGATAGAGAACCACTGGAAGCTGCGAATAGGGGAACAGCTCATCTTTATATAGTTAATCCCTTCAAGGGTAACCAAGCTGGAGCATTTTTAGCAAACCTTTTTAATACGCATCCTTCTATAGAAGTTAGAGTGAACGCTTTAAGGCAGATGGAGGGAAAAGTCTAAACAGCTAACAACCAAGGTCGCACCTTGGTTCAGGTGCGACCTCCACAGTAACTATGAAATTAACTAAAGATCAGGTAAAACATATTGCTAAACTTGCAAATCTTACACTCTCTGATACAGAGTTAGAAAAATTTGCAGGGCAACTTGGCGAGACTCTAACTTATGTTGAACAATTAGATGCAGTTGATACCAAAGGAATAGAACCTACGAGTCAGGTAACAGGACTCCTGAACATTACAAGGCCTGACGAGATAGCTACCTCTTTAACAGAAGAACAAGTGTTGCAGAATACAAAGTCTAAAGAAAAGGGATTTTTTAAGGTGCTGTCAGTCTTTGTAGACAACGATTAATCTGATTTTCGGCCTATAGTTGCAAATATTTCTAGGATATAGTATACTTTTATCCTTATGTTGAACCAACAAAAAGAAATAGTACTTTTTGGGAGGAATCCCGTAGTATTAGAAACATATCCTGGATCGGCACTTTCTGATTTAAATCAAGAAATACAGGAATTAAGAAAACCCCTGATTAGGCCATATGACAGAAGGTTGCCCGTTATCGGTGATTCATCGATCGTGTATTCGGCGCTTGAATCTGGAGAAAGATCAGCTTTATTTTATCTCCCTAGGCTTAAAAGATGGGTTAAAGCTAAGGGGTTAAGAGAGCGATTGGATTCTAGTCAAATCTTTGGTGATGGGGTAGATGTAAGAGATCCTTGGGGTACTCAATTACTCTTAAGGGCTCGTCATGAGTTAGAAATGGTGGATATGGTATCGGATTATTTTAGGGGAAAAAATATCAGATATCCACTTGAGCCTGCAGGAATTTGGGAATACTCTGATATGACTTTTGATGGAGAAGTTTGTGGGGCATCGCTATTTTTTACTCTGGGTGATACTCGTTTGGATGAATTGATGTATAAATTTCAGCTTGGACTTCCATTTATGTGTCTTGAGCAACCTGAACTTGATAGAATCAGTAATGTATTTTCGAGACTGTTTAAATTAGCAGGTCAAACTTTACGTACTTTTCATGACGGAAGGTTTACCTGGAATCCATCGATCGGTCGTGCAAGTAATGCGCATATTGGTAATATAGTTTTATTTGATGATAATGAACGGGTTGGACTTGCCCCAGTAGACTTTGATGGAGTAACGAAACATTTGATCGGTAGAGCAAATAGGAGTTCGCTTTTGAGTCAACTTGCGGAGTGGGGAATTAACAAATTAGAGGATATTAATACTGCTGTTAAGAATCAAATGGCTAGATATTTGCATATTTCCAATGGAGAACTTGACCATATTAGAATGTCGATAGCTGAGTCTAAATTATTAATGACAGGAGAAGTAGTGGCGTTTAATCCAGAATCAGCTCATTTTAAATTGATTGAGAATATACTTAAAAGTTCGGGGCGTGAACTTAGTCCAAGCAGAATGTCAGCAGTTGTAGGTAATGTTATCGAAAATGGTAATTTAGGTCAGTATGATTGGTCTATCAAAGCAATAGGTTTAAAGGCTTTTAATGAAGCCTATAAAGCACACAGATCAAATTCTCCATTAGAAGAAATTTCATGGGATGAACTGACTAGTCTAATTGATGCAAGAGAAGATATGATAGCCAATTTTAGCGATAAAGTAAGGCGGGCTATAACAGTTCTCGGTTAAAAAGACATAGAAAGTCTTAACAGCTAACAATACTTAATGTATAATCCTCTCAGGCGGAATAGTTATAAGAGGATTTATGGATTTAACTAAACTAAATTTAAAACAGGCAAAAGAAGGACTCAAGAAAAAAGATTTTTCATCCGTTGATTTAACAAAAGCTTTTTTACAAAGAATAAAAGAAGTTGAGCCAAAAATCGCAGCTTTTGTGACTGTTGCAGAAAAAGAGGCGCTGGAGATGGCAAAGAGAGCGGATGGACTGATTGCGAATGGTCAGGATCTTCCTCTTCTGGGAGTGCCAATTTCAATAAAAGATAACTTTAGTACACAAGGCATTAAAACAACGGCCTCCTCTAAAGTTCTGGATAGCTATATACCTCCTTATGATGCTACAGTTGTGTCAAAACTAAAAGATGCGGGGATAGTCTTGCTTGGAAAAACCAATATGGATGCCTGGGCGCATGGCTCCTCTACTGAAACCTCAGATTATGGATCAACTAAAAATCCCTGGAATATAGGCTTTTTACCGGGCGGTTCATCCGGTGGTGCTGCTGCTTCAGTAGCTGGTGATGAGGTCATTTTTGGTATAGGTTCAGAGACTGCTGGGTCGATAAGACAACCTGCTTCATGGTGTGGTGTTGTTGGACTGAAACCTACATATGGCAGAGTTTCAAGGTATGGGGTAATTGCCATGGGATCATCTCTTGATTGTCCTGGTCCAATTACAAAGTCGGTAGAAGATGCAGCGATCATTTTGGAAATTTTGGCAGGTAAAGATCATTTTGACGCAACAACTTCTCCTAGGCAAACAGAAAAATACAGTATAGATTTAAACAAATCTATTAGAGGATTAAAGATTGGTATTTCTGATGATTATTTTGAGGGAGTTGATACCCAAATTGTTGCCAGCGTTAAAAATGCGTTAAAAGTCTTGGAAGGAATGGGGGCAGAAATTGTTCATATCAAACTCTTTGAACCAAAGTATGCAATTGCAGTCTATACAATAATTCAGCGGGCTGAAGTATCTTCGAATTTAGCCAGATATGATGGAATCAGGTTTGGTAATAACCGCGAAGCTTTTGGTGAAGAGGCGAAAAGAAGGATCATGTTTGGAACATATGCTTTATCTGCGGGTTACTATGACCAGTTTTATAACAAAGCTTCCAAGGTAAGAACAGTAATTATTGAAGATTTCAAAAAAGCTTTTCAAAAAGTTGATGTGATTATTGCGCCAACATCTCCTTCAACAGCATTGCCTTTAGGCTCTTCTAAAAATCATCCAATGTTTGGTGAAATGGCCGACGTATTAGTCGAACCTTCCTCAATTGCAGGTTTACCTGGTATTAATGTTCCTTGTGGCTTTTCGAAAGAAGGCTTGCCAATCGGGATGCAAATTATCGGCTCACAATTCAGTGAAAGTAAAATTCTCAATGTAGCTTATCAGTACGAGCAGGCAACAGATTGGAAGGAGCAGAAGCCTAAGTTGTGAATTACCCAGGTCGCACCTCGACCGAGGTGCGACCTGAACAAAGATTATGAATAAATATATACCAGTTATAGGATTAGAAGTGCATGTAGAGCTGAAAACCAAATCAAAAATGTTTTGTGGTTGCAGCGCTGATTATTTTGGCGCAGAGCCTAATACACATACCTGCCCTGTATGTTTAGGGCTTCCCGGTGCTTTGCCTGTGCCAAATGAAGTCGCAATAGATTGGTGCAGGAAAATAGGCTTGGCTTTAAACTGTGAGTTATTAAAGTCTTCAAAATTTGACAGGAAAAATTATTTTTATCCGGATTTAGCCAAAGGTTATCAGATTAGCCAGTATGATAAGCCATTTTGTTTAAAGGGCAGTATTACTTTAGGTAGTGGAAAAGTCATCGGGATTACCCGGGTACATATGGAAGAAGATACAGCCAAATTGGCACACCAATCTGGAATTCAAAACTCAAATGTCAAAAGTCAAAACTATTCATTAGTAGATTTCAATAGGAGCGGAGTTCCTTTAGTAGAAATAGTTACAGAGCCGGATTTTGATAACGCTCAAGATGTGGTGGATTACCTGAAAAAGCTGCAGCAGATTGTACGTTACCTTGGAGTTTCCAATGCAGATATGGAAAAGGGTGATATGAGACTTGAGCCGAATATTTCTTTGAGAAGAGTAGGTGAGACGGGTTTACCTAAGTACAAAGTAGAAGTGAAAAATATTAATTCATTTAGTTTTGTGGCAAAAGCAATTGAATTTGAAATAAAAAGGCAGACAGAGATTTTAGATAAAGGGCAAGTTCCAGCTCAGGAAACTAGGGGTTGGAATGAGACTAAAAATGCTACTGTATCGCAAAGGAGTAAAGAAGATGCCCAGGATTACAGATATTTTCCAGAGCCGGATATCCCAGAGATCAGCATATTAGCAGACCAGATAGATCAGATGAGATCAGAGTTGTCGGAATTGCCTCACGAAAAAGTTAAAAAGTTTGAAGGATGGGCAGTTAAAAAGGCGGATGCCAGGATTTTGGCTGAAACAAAAGAAATGGCAGAGTTTTTCGAAAGCACCGTTGAACATGCTAGAAAACATGAAGTTCTGCCTCAGGATGTAGCCAATTATATAGTCAATCATAAAGTAGATATAACTACTGTTTTACCGACTCACATAATTGAAGAAATTAAAGGCAAAAAAGTCGGGATGATTTCAGATGAAAGTGAGCTTGAGAAAATTGCCAAAGAGGTAATATCTGAAAATCCTGGATTTGTGGAAGCTTATAAAAAAGGTAAATTAACAGTAATTCAGGCTTTGGTTGGTGCTGTTATGAAAAAAACTTTAGGCAAAGCCGATGCGTCTAAAGCCAAAACAATTCTTGAAAAACTTTTAAACCCCGAGGTGTCCTAGCTGATACACCTCCGAAGTGTACATTCCGGTTTGAACTTACTACTTGAAACAAGTAAAGATCTACTGTTAAATAGCTTAGTCGTATATATTCCGGTGACTTCTTAATAGCCCGGTGTAGTAGGACATAATATGCCTAAGTTTGTTCACCTGCATTCTCATACCCAATATTCACTCCTGGATGGACTTTCTAAAATTCCTGAACTTGTCAAAAGGGTAAAAGAGCTGGGTATGGATGCGATAGCGATAACAGATCATGGGTCATTATACGGGGCAATTGAATTTTATAAGGCTTGCCGCGAAGCAGGGATAAAACCTATTATAGGGGTAGAAACGTACGTTGCCAAAAGAGGTTATGCTGACAAAGAAGCTAAAGTTGATGCAGAGCCCTACCATCTAACATTATTAGCTAAAAATTATCAGGGCTATCTTAATTTATTAAAGTTGGTCACAATCGCTAATGTTGATGGTTATTACTACAAACCTAGGGTGGATAAAGTTTTACTAAAGCAATATCACGAAGGGTTAATTGCGCTCTCCGGTTGTCCCTCAGGTGAGTTTATCAGAGGTTTAGATGAAGGCGGGATAGAAAAAGGAGAAGGAATAGCCAGGACTTATCTGGAAATTTTTGGGGAGGGTAATTATTTTTTTGAACTGCAATCTCATCCATATGAAGATTCTGCCCTCAAGGCAATCAGTGATGAGATAAAAAAAGATCAGGAAAATATGGCCAGGGTACAAAAGATGACTTGGGATAGTGTAAAGGTTTTATCTAAGAAATTAAGTATTCCAATAGTTGCCACCAATGATTTTCACTACATCAAAAAAGAAGATGCAGAAGCACAGGATATCCTGCTTTGCGTACAAACCGGGAAAATGGTGACAGATACCAATAGACTGAGGATGATTGATTGTCCGGACTATTTTGTAAAGTCACCAGAGGAGATGTTGGAGGATTTTAAAGAAATACCGGAGGCTTTGGAAAATACAGCTAAGATTGCTGAGATGGTAAACATCGAGATTCCTCTTGGGAAAGCGCATTTTCCAATATTTGAAATTCCGGGAGATAAAACTCCGATGGAATATTTAAGGGAGTTAACTTTTGAGCGGGTCAAAAACAGGTTAGAGCTAACCCCTGAGGCTCTTGAAAGAATTAATTATGAATTATCAATAATTGAGAAAAAGAAATATCCGGCCTATTTTTTAGTTGTCCAGGACTTTGCTAACTGGGCTAATAAAAATGAGATTATTATTAATACCAGAGGTTCTGCTGCCGGCTCACTCGTTCTCTATGCCCTTGGTGTAACTAAGATTAACTCTTTAATTTATAAAATCCCTTTTGAACGTTTCTTAAATCCAGATAGACCCTCACTTCCGGATATTGATGTAGATTTAGCTGATGACAGAAGAGATGATGTTATTAAATATGTAATGAAGAAATATGGTGAGGATAGGGTGGCGCATATTGTTACATTTGGAACGATGATGGGTCGGGCAGCTATTCGGGATGTTGGAAGAGTCTTAAGTATGAGTTATGGAGAGGTAGATAAGATTGCCAAGTTGGTTCCACCCCCGCATCAGGGTTTTCATAAGCTCCTAAATCTGGCGATAAAGGAAGTCCCGGAGCTTGCAGGGTATTATAAAAATGATCCGCAGATTAAAAAGCTGCTGGATCTGGCTGTAAAAATTGAGGGTACTGTCAGACATGCCTCAGTTCATGCTGCAGGAATTGTGATAGC
>CALRFD010000006.1 GCA_943356485.1 Patescibacteria group bacterium | reverse complement strand
CACAGGATTTACATCTTTAAGCTCAAATTTTTCTATAAACTCCTCAATTGGAAAAATCTCTTTCCCGCCAGGATGAGACCAACCCATTAATGCAAGATAGTTTAAAACCGCCTCAGCCAGATAGCCTTCCTGAAGATACCATGACGCCCAAACAGGATTTTGTCTTTTGGAAAGTTTGGATTTATCTGTGTTTCTTAAAAGCGGCAAGTGGGCAAATACCGGTAACTCCCAGCCAAAAGCTTTGTAAAGTAAGACATGTTTCGGAGTTGAGGAAATCCATTCTTCTGCCCGGATAACATGAGAGATTTTCATTAAATAATCGTCAACAACCACCCCAAGATGATAGGTTGGAAAACCGTCAGATTTAATTAAAACCTGATCATCTATCTGATTGCTATTAATTACAATCTCCCCCCTTATTAAATCCTGAAAGCTAATCTCTGTATTTTCTGGAACTTTTAACCTAATTACAAAACTTTCTTTATTTTCTATTTTTTCTTTAATCAAATTTTTATCAAATTCCTCACATAAAAAAATATGTCTTTTAAAATCTCCTTTCTTTTGTTCTTTTGACTTAATCTCTTCTAATTTCTCTTTTGAGCAAAAACAATAATATGCTGCTCCTTTTTCTACTAACTCTTCCGCATATTTTTTATAAGTTTCTTTTCTTTCTGATTGTCTATACGGAGCATATTCCCCTCCAATATCCGGACCCTCGTTATAATTTAAACCAAATTTTTTGAGAGAGTTTAGTATTCTTTGTTCCGAGCCTTCAACCAAGCGGGTTCTATCCGTATCTTCAATCCTGATAATAAACTGACCTTTATTTTTGTTTGCAAAAGTCCAGTTAATTAATCCTGTATAGATATTTCCAATATGCAGATCTTCACCTGTTGGAGAAGGAGCTATTCTAGTTCTAATATTCATAGATGCTCATATTATACTGTCCATTCTAGTATAATAATAGTATTCCGAATATGACTCTGACTCAAACTGCTGCCTTAACAAAAAGAGTAATTGCAATTTTTTTAGTCATGTCTTTTTTAGGCACAATCAGCTTTAGTGGATATAAAATATGGCACGCATATTATATTGCTCACCTGCCTCCGATTGAAGAAAAACCAGACCTAAAATTTGGTTTACTCCCTCACCCTGATCTACCCACATCCTCAGTATCCAGCTCGAATTTTTCATATTCAATAGACACCTCAACCGGAATTCTTCCCAAAATAGGCACTGATCCTGGATTTGATAAAATCATGAAGGTCTATTACGTATCAAAATCTTTTGCTACCTTACTCTCGCCTGAAAAATCACAAAACCTGGCTGATAAATTTGGAATAAGCCTTGATCCTAAAATTTTATCCGAAACAGAATATAAATTCCAAATCCAGGATAAAACACTAAGCATAAACCTGGATACAGGAAATTTTTTATATACAAAAGATGCAACTGTTTCCGGACACGAAGCTTTAGACAATGATGATAAACTGATCACAGATTTTGAAAACGTTTTGAGTACGTTAGGTGTATTAAAAGACGAATTTAAAAAAGGCAGAACTAAAATAACTCTGCTTAAAATTGACGGCAAAGATTTTATTCAGACAAAATTAAGAACAGAAGCTCAAGCAGTACAAATATCTATTTGGCCACAAAATATAAATAACAAGTCGATATTTACACCGGATTTTAACAAAGCCTTAGTCAGCGCCATAGTTGTAAAGTCTGCTGAAAATTTAGAAAATTATCTGTCATTACAATATATTTACTTCCCAATAGATATAACAACTGGTGCGACCTATCCAATTAAAACAACAGAATCTGCCTACGCTGACTTAAAGGGTGGGAAAGGAGTTATTATTTCAGAGCCAAATAAAGCTCAGGTTTCTATTTCATCGATCTATTTAGGATACTACCTACCTGAAAATTATACCCCATATCTGCAGCCTATCTATGTATTTGAAGGTCAGGGTTTTTTAGCATATGTTCCTGCAATCTCTGATGATTTTACTGATTCGTCTAAGTAAATGTAAGCTATGAAGGCCAAAAAAAGTTTACATACGCCCATTCAATTAATTTAGTTGAGTCTGTAAATCTATCGTCCGAACCTAAAACTACTGTTAATATCCTATGCTCATTTCTTTCAACCAAAGTCACAAGATTTTCCTTAGCTATATCCGTATATCCTGTCTTTACTCCTAATACTCCTTTTACTGATGTCAGCAATTTATTCAAATTAGTTAGCTGGTGTGTGTATTTTTTATCGGCAGAGACGATATTTGTTTCTCTTGTTGCAAAAATTTTGGCCAATTGATCATACTTTAGTGCCTCTTCCGTGATTGCATCTAAATCTTTTGCAGATGAATAATGGCTAAGACTATCAAATCCTGCAGGATTATCAAAATGGGTATTTTTTAATCCTAAACTCATAACTTTTTTATTCATCGCTGAAATAAACCCTAAAACTCCACCTGGATAATTTTCTGCAATAGCAAAAGCAGCGTCATTACCGGAGTTAAGCAGCATACCATAAAGCAAAGATCGAAAAGATAAACTCTCACCAAAATTTAAACCCACCTTTGAACCGGGAGTTTGAGCTGATTGCTTTATCACCAAAAGCGAATTTTGATTAAAGTATTCGCTCGCAACTAAGGCAGTCATAATTTTTGTAGTAGAGGCTATAGGGATCTGATCTGTAGCATTTTTTTGATAAAGTATAGTTCCTGTAGTTAAATCCTTAACAAAGATTGCCCTGGCGGAGAGTTGAGGTACCTCTATGTTTTTACTAATAGGGGGTATGTTATATTTTTGAATCCCTGCTATCGCAGAGTTGTTTTTAGGTATTTCTAGTGAGACTAGATTCTCATCGATAGAATTTGCGAATATTGGTAATACCGTTGCTAAAAAGCATGCAAAAATAATTATACCAATTGAATAAAAATAATATCTCATTATTACAGTTAGGAACTTTTATTTAACCTGATATCTACCCTCTCCATGTCTCTTGGAAAAAGACTTGCTTCTCTAACATTAGCTAAATTTAACATATGCATAGTTAATCTTTCCAACCCAAATGAAAATCCACCCTCAAGAGGCATTCCGAATTTGAAAGCCATCAGATATAACTCAAACTCCTTAGGATCCATACCTCTTAATTTAATACTCTCCACTAACTGCTTATAATCATTAATTCTCTGACTACCGCTCAAAACTTCAACACCTCTAAATAACAAATCATAGCTCAAGGAATATTCAGGATCTTTTGGATCTGGTTTTGTATAAAAAGGTTTAGCTTTTGTAGGAAAGTGGGTCACAGTTACAAAATCACTATTATGTTTTTCTAAAGCCCACTTACATAAATCTAGCTCATCTTGCGGAGTTAAATCTTTTTCCTTTCTATTATCCCGCCCAAATTCCTTTAAAATTAACTCCTGTGCTTCCCTTAAAGTAAGTCTGGGGATACTCCCCGCTTCGCCACGAGGCGAGCCAAAAGCTATTTTTTCTATACCAAATTCCTTCAGAGCTTTTTCATTTTGATCTTCGGCATATTTCAAAGTGTCTGTTGCAACTTTTTCTAAAAGATCTAATAACTCTGGAAATTCGCAAAATCCAAATTCTAAGTCCATCTGAGTAACCTCTGTCAGGTGTCTTGTTGTTACAGACGGCTCTGCACGATAAGCATGAGAAATTGTATAGACTCTTTCAAATACAGGAATTAGCATCTGTTTGTAAAGCTGGGGGCTTTGAGTCATAAAGGCTTTGTGACCAAAGTAATCTAACTTAAAAACTTCAGCTCCTCCTTCTGTAGATGATGCAGCTATTGTAGGAACAACTATTTCTGTACAACCTAAACTTTGGCAGGTTCTTCGAAATCCATCAATAATAGCCTCTTGCACTTTAAATATCTGTTTAACTTTTGGATGTCTTAAAGTTAGCGGCCTAAAGTCTAATAAGGTTGGTAGTTGCAGGTTTAAATCCTTCCCCCCCATATCGAAAGGCAACTCTTCAGCTTTTGATAAGACTTCAAATTCTTCAGAGTAAATTTCTATCTCACCGGTTGGAATGTTTTTATTAACTAAATGCTCCGGCCTTTTGTTAACCTGTCCTAAGATCTTAACAACATCTTGCGCCCTGATATCAGTCCCCTTCCCCCCACCCAAAACAACCTGCATAATTCCGGTTCTGTCTGAAACATCTAAAAACTGAATTTTGCCATGGTCGCGCCTAACCTGCACAAAGCCATAAATATTGACCTGCTTTCCAATTTCATTTTTACAATCTAAAATTAATGTCCGATCTTTCATCCATTGCATAATAACAGCTAAAGATAATAGTTGACAAGATGAAGAATCTTTGATAAATTAACCTACATGCAAAACCAAAGAGAAAACTTTAATTTCTTTTTTACCTTCGTTTAAACGGAGGTTGGTTTTTGTGAAAATCAACTTACCTCCGTTTTATACCGGAGGTTTTTTTATGCCCGCCCGACACGCAAGACGAGTTTACGAAGTCGTTGCGGACAGGGAGAAAAATATATGAATAAACAAATAGAAACATTAGCATACTTAAGTCCAGAAGGATCCTTCTCCTATGAGGTAGCTACCGGAGTAAGGCTCTCCGGCTCTGAATACAAGAATACAACTCTAATTCCATGCTCCAATATCGCTTTAGTTTGTCAGGCGGTATTCGAGAGAAAAGCTCAACAGGGAATAGTACCAATAGAAAATTCTACTGAAGGAGCAGTTAATGATGCTTTAATTGCTTTTAAAAATATTCCTTTTAGAATCATCCGCGAGATAAACCATCCAATTAGTCAAAGTATTTATTGGCAAAAAGGCGTCCCTAGGGAAGAAATCGAAATTGTTGCATCCAAAGATACAGCACTAGGACAGGTTAGAAAAAACGCCAATAAAAACTTTCCTAATGCTAAGTTTGAAGATAGAGATAGTACAGTAGCTGCAATCCTGGAAGCAGCAGGAAATCCAAAACTTGCTGGGGTTGGCCCAAGCATGGCAGGAGCTATAAATCAATTGACCGATATTTTACAACAATTAAATAACCAACAAGACAACGCCTTAAATACTACCCGCTTTGCAGTTGTTGGTATTCAAAATGGAGAAACAAACCCACATGAAGGAGAAAGTAAATCAACCTTAATCGCTCAAATACCAAACAGACCTGGCGGCTTATTTTCAGCTCTTGAAGTTTTAACAGACGAGGGAATAAACCTCTCAAGAATAAAGTCTCTGGGCGAAGTTGGAGGTTTTGAAACCATCTGGATGGATTTATTAGGACATCAGGAGGATCGGCCATTAATAAAAGCTCTAAGCGGATTATATAAACAGGGTGTAGGAATTAGATCTGCTGGTTCATATCCAATTGCACAGTATTTACCACCAAGTATACCTTGGGAATTAAACATGGAAGAAATCGTAGAAAAGCTTAGAGGTGGAGTAATTAATGGGACAAAATACCAGGATAAAACAACTGTAGTTTTTACACTAAGAGATACTGTCGGGAGTTTAAAAAATGCGATAAAACCTTTCCATACAAGAGGTATAGATTTAATAGCAATAGATTCTTTGGCTACCGGAATGTTAGGCGAATATGCTTTTTATTTATCTTTTGCCACAAACAATCACTTAAAACAGGGCGAGGCAATTGATGAATTGAAAAGCCATAGCAGCAGATTAGTTTTACTATAAATATTTTTCAAATTTGACTTTTATAATATTTAGGATTACAATTCATATATTCTATAGACTTTAGGTCTGTAGTTTTTTTAAATATATGTTAAAAGTAAATCAAATCAATAATATTAAATACGTCCTCCATCTTATTATGGCCACCATTTCAGGTGGTTATTTAGGGAGGTCTTTTTAGATTAATTAAAATCTAAAAGAGAAAGGAATAGACCTCCCGAAATGGGAGGTTTTTTTATGGAAAAAATATGAATTATTTAGAAATGGAAAAACCTATTATTGATAGACGACAGCTATCTTGCTCTAGCTTTCAATTCGTAGAGGGGAATAAATTAAAAGAAAGTTTAGAATCAAAGACACCTAGATTGTTAATTCCAAGAATACATCTTTTTGGAATTCAAACTAGAGAGGAATACGACGGTTGCAAAAGATCCTCGGTAGAACGAAGGTTAGCTCAACAAGGCATAAACTACTTGAATGAAAATCCTATTCTAGTCTGTGCTATTCCTAACAAAAATATACAATTATTTATTATTGATGGTCATCATAGAGCAAGATACTCTGGAAAATTTCGTATTAGTAACCTGCCATGCCTAATAGCAACACCGGAACAAGTAATTGATGCATTAAGAGAAAATGGTGATAGTAACCCACTTTCTACAGATGCTTTAGTTCAAGATTTAATTAGAGCTTCAGCTGAAACACTATCTTCTTTTAAACAAATTGCTACAGGAAAACAACCCAGGGTTGTCCCTGGAATAAATAGTATTAAAGATTTAGAAAGACAATTTGCTTGTTTTTAAACTTGACAATTAAATGATTTAAATATATATTCAATCTTATGATTAAAACTTTAAAACTAAATTTTAACTTATTACTTAGCCTTCTTACACAAAGTCTCCTTTTGGGGGATAACGTTAGGGAGGTCTTTTTAGATTAATTAAAATCTAAAAGAGAAAGGAATAGACCTCCCGAAATGGGAGGTTTTTTTATGGAAAAAATATGAAAGGAGGTGAATAAAATGACAACAGAAACAAAAATTGCACCTATGCAAATAGTAGACGCCTTACATGGGCTAATGACAGATCTTGCTCAAATAGAACCGTATGGGGCTCGCACTGTTACCAGGCTTTCCAGACAAAGTGCTTACTCTGCTATTATGGCAAGAAGAGCTGGGGGAGAGAGGACTATCTCAGATCAATCTGTATATGATCCAGATGCTGAAACTAGAGAATCTTATGCAACGGAACAAGCAAGATTTTTAACAGACCATCTAACAGCGATGGTTAATCACAGTAACAATTCGCTACAACAAAAAGCATTGGTTATTGCAACTAGTCTATCTCAGCATATGCAATCAAGACTAGAAGAACTAACAGGCAAGAAAGAAAAAAACTAGACTTTGTACAATCTTTGTAGTATTATAGAAAAATGCTAACAAAGACAATACAAATTATTGGAATTATTATTACCTCACGAAGGGGAGGTTTGTTCAGGTAGTTTTAAATAAATTACCCAAGCGACAAGCCTCCCTAAAGGGAGGTTTTTTTATGATTAAGAAAGAGGGCGGATAAATATGGCAGTAGAAGTAAAAACACATCAGCAAGTCTGGGTTGAAAGATTTGAACAAGCAGCAACGAATCCTTTTAGTTATACTCAACAATGGATTGAGACTGGAATATTAAGAGGGTTAGCACCTGATGATACGGAAGGTAGATTAAATTTAGCAAGGGAAATGGGAACTATAATGTCTTTTGTTCTACCGGAAGGACAGCCTGAAATATTTAGAGAAGACCTTAATTTGAATACTTTAGCCAACACATTAAACCAAACACAGAAAAGAATTGAAGAGGTTGTAGATTTAATGGTGGAAGTAGAAGCAATAATTAGCAGGAAAAGACGTGAATTAATAAAACAAAGAAATGGTAGAAAATATTGAGGTATTTCAAATTATTTAATTTTTATATCTTTAATTTTTAACTGCAGTTTTTCAAAACCATTATAGCTATCAATTTCTGGAGTATATGCCAGATCAATCTCATGAGCTTTTTGCAGACTACCCTGCAGTTGACCCATATTAAAAGCAATACAATCTATAGATCCTTCGCTTCGCTGTGCTCCACTCAGGATGACAGGAGGGGAAACTTTAAATTTTAAATGCTTGCCCTGCCCGACAGTGCCAGTCTTTGGCAGGCGGGCTTGACCCACTGTTTTTATATCTGAAATTCTTACCCCATATGTTATTAGTATTGGTCTGGGATTTTTAAAACCAAAGGGTTGAAATTTTTGTAAACTTTCCACCAGACTCTTGTTTAATTGATTAGTGTCAACTAGTGCGTCTACTTCCAAAATCTGTTCTGCCCCATCCGGTAGGGATAAAACGCTTTTTTCTATTCTGGATTTAAAAACTGCTAGATGTTTTGTTTCTATAGAAAATCCCGCTGCACCCGGATGTCCACCTACGTCAACTAAGATATCAGAAAATTCCCTGATCAGCTCCACAATATTAACTCCAGCCACTGACCTGGCTGAACCTTTAGAGAAGGTTTCTCCAACAGATATGGCAATTGTCGGCCTAGAATATTCTTCAGCAATTTTGCCGGCAATTAGTCCAATTATCCCTGATGCCCAATCCTTACTGAATAAAACATGTATCTTTTTATCTTTGGAAATTAATAATTTCGCTTCCTCTATGGCAGTTTTAGTTAGAGTTTGCCGCTGGATATTGACCTCACATAAAACTTTTGCTAATTTGCGGGCTTTGGTTAAATCTTTTGTACAAAGCAGTCTTAAAGCATCAATGGCATGCTCTAGTCTGCCAATCGCATTTAATCTTGGTCCTAATATATACCCTATCTCAAAGGAGCCGATCTCTCCTTTTATTCCTGATTCATTTATTAATTCAATTAGCCCTAAATTTTTAGTTTTATTTAATAGCTTCAACCCTTCAAAAACAAACGCTCTTCCTAAACCAATTAGCGGGATTAAATCACAAACTGTGGCAATGGCCACAAACTGCAGAAGCTCTTTTGCTAGGTCTTTACTTATTGAGTCTTTTATCAAGCACCAGGCCACCGCTGCCCCACACATTTTGGTAGAATGAACTATGGCATAAGCCTCAGGTAGTTTATCCAAAGGCAGATGATGATCAGTTATTATTAAATCCAGCCCTAATGTTTTTGCAAATTTTGCTTGTTCTATTGCTACAATTCCATTATCTACAGTGATTACTACTTGTGCCCCGGAACTTTTGGCAAATTCCAATCCTTGTCTGGATAAACCATAACCTTCTTTTTCCCGGTGTGGAATATAGGGTAGCACCTTTGCTCCAATTGAAGTTAAACTTTTATATAAAATTGCACAGGCAGAGATCCCATCAACATCATAATCTCCAAAAACAATTATTAACTCTTTTTCTTCTATCGCCTTTTTAATTCTTTCTAATGCTTTTTCAATTCCTGGTATCTGCATATCTTTTTCATAATCGGATATTTTAGGATTAAAAAAGTCTTCACGTTCCTCCAAAGTTTTTATTCCACGATTTATTAATATTTGTTCTACAATATCATCAGAAGATTTCGGAGCCACTTTCCATTTCATAGTACATTAGTTACAATTACGCTATGAATTATACACTACCTGAAGCAGTAAGAAATATTTTAGAAAAATTTGAAAAAGAAAAATTCCAAATTTATATTGTTGGAGGAGCTGTTCGTGATCTTTTAATGGGTAAACCCGTTTCTGATTGGGATTTTTCCACTGATGCCAAACCTGAGGAAATTTTAAAACTATACCCGGATGCCTTTAATGATAATAAATTTGGCACAGTTGGAATACCAGTAAAAACCACCTCGGAGGGGAGTGAGTCCGTTGAACTCTCGAGTAAACCCTCCTCCGAGGTGTATGAGATAACAACCATGCGGAAAGAAGGCATATATAAAGATCATCGTCATCCAGTGGAAGTTTCCTGGACAGATAAAATTGAGGAAGATTTAGCCAGGCGCGACTTTACAGTAAATGCGATCGCTCTGTCTTCTGATGAAAAAATAGTTGATCCCTTTAAGGGTCAAAATGATATTAAAAATAAAATTATTCGATGCGTAGGAAATCCTGATACCCGCTTTCAGGAAGATGCTCTTCGTCTTATCAGAGCTATCAGGATTGCTGCAAAATTAAACTTTGAAATTGAAATGGCAACAAAAAATGCGATCGCAAAAAATGTTACCTTAATTAAAGATATTGCCAGCGAAAGAGTCAGGGATGAACTTTTTAAAATCCTTGCCTCTGAAAATCATTATGAAGGTATCCTTAAACTTAGAGAAACAGGGATTCTGCAGATTATATTACCGGAACTTGAAAGATGTTTTGGACTGCAACAGGAAGGACCAAAACACGATAGAATATATGATATTGGCGAGCATTCGTTTCTTTCTTTAAAAACCTGCCCTTCTTCTGATCCTTTAGTACGGCTCGCTGCATTACTTCATGATATAGGTAAACCGGACACCGTTCAAACTCAAGCAGATGAAAATGTAACTTTCTATAACCATGATTTTGTAGGCGGGAAAATTGTTTTAAATATCGCCAGACGATTCAACCTGTCTAAAAAAGAAACTGATAAGTTATACAAGTTAGTAAGGTGGCATATGTTTACCCTAGATGAGAAACAAACAGATTCAGCCATCCGCAGATTTATCAAAAATGTAGGGACAGAGAATATAGATGATATGATGGCAGTCAGAGTTGCAGATAGACTGGGCGGAGGAACACAAAATGCAGTCTCTTGGAGAATGGAAAAATTTAAAGAAAGAATACAGGAGGTTTTAAAAAAGCCTTTTTCTATCTCTGATCTAAAAGTAAACGGAAAAGACGTGATGGAAACTTTAAACATAAAACCCGGACGAAAAGTGGGAGAAATGCTACAAAAACTTTTTGAGGAAGTACAAGAGAATTCAGCTAAAAATAATCGCGATTATCTTTTAGCTAGAATCGAGAATTTAGAATCATGAATCAAGCTTTGAAAATTAAATCATTCACTGATTTAATTACGTGGCAAAAAGCTCATCAGTTAGTTTTATCTGTTTATGTAGTCACTAAGTCATTTCCAAAAGAAGAAATATATTCTTTAGTAGACCAAATGCGAAGATGTGCAATCTCAATTACAAGTAATATTGCTGAAGGATTTTCTCGTAAATCTTTTAAAGAAAAGGTTCAGTTCTACTACATGTCTCTGGGTTCTTCCACTGAGCTACAAAACCAACTGCTTGTTTCAAGAGACGTAGGGTATATTAGCAATGAAAATTCCTTGAGATTGCCAATCAAACAATAGAAGTAAACAAACTAATAAATGGTTTAATTAAAGGTTCAAAAGAATTTATTGAACCAAAAGCTTAATTCTAAATTCTAGTAGCTTGATTCTAATTAATGACCTAATTTTTCTTCCCACCAAACCAGTAAAGCTGTAGCATTAAAAATTGAGGAATAAGTCCCAGAGATAATTCCAACTAAAAGGGCAAAGACAAACCATTTTATGGTTTCACCTCCAAAAAGTAGTAATGCTAAAAGAACAAAAATAACTGTTAAGGAGGTATTCAAAGACCTGCCTAAGGTTTGTACCACAGAAATATTTGCCACATCAATAAATTTTTTCCCAATATTTTTTGTTAAGTTCTCCCTGATTCTATCAAAAACAACAATGGTGTCATGTACTGAAAAACCAACTATAGTTAGTAATGCTGTTACAAAAAGTGTGTCTATCTCAACTCCCCAATATTTTCCTAAAATAGCAAAAATTCCTACTACAACCAAAATATCATGAATTAATGCAACAACTGCGGCTATACCAAACCGTAAAGAAGACTCTGGCTTTGGTATTTTTCTAAAAGAAAATGCTATATACAAAACTATCGCCAAGGAAGATAATATTAGGGCTAAGGTTGCTTTTTGTTTTAATTCTGACCCTATCACAGGACCTACATTTTCTACTCTTCTTTCCTCAACATTACCAAACTTACTGCTTAAATTAACCTTTAAGGAATTGATCTTTGCTTGCTCAATTGGTTTTGTCCTTATAATATAAGTCTTGCTATCAGTTAAGCTAATACCACCAACTTCAACACCATCTTTTGTTATGGCTTGTTTTAATTCTTCTATGCTTATATTTTTATTAAATTTGTATTCAATTAACGCCCCACCTGTAAAATCTATCCCTAATTTTAATCCTGAAGTTAGAAGATAGTATAAGCCAGGCAGTATAATTAATAAAGAAAAAACAAAATATAAAACCTTAAAACGCATCAGATTAATCATTTGTTTTCTTTGTTGCCTCCACCGAACTTCGCCTTTTACGAGCCTCCAATATATCTTTATGAAGCTCTTTTTTCAACTCCTCTGCTACAGCTTTAATTTTATCTTCAACATGATCAATCTTCTTGTTTAAAAAATCCCAGATCTTATCATGCGAACCTTTAGATAAATGCATTACAAAAACTTTTTTATCCTCATCACTTAGTTGAGTAAATATTGCATCTAAAATTGTGTGGTGCAGTGAATCGTCTAAAATAGCTGCTAGGCGCGTTTTTTCCCGGGAGCTTAAACCCATCTGATCTAATTCTACGATTATAGATTCTATCTCAATTAAATGACTATAAAAAAGACTCATATTTTAATTAATTTTTATATCGTAACACTTCACCTTAAGCCTTTGTATCTGCTACTTTAACAGGCCCCAGTGGAATTTTATCTTCATAATCATCGATAAAAAAATACAATACTGCACCTTTTCTGGATCCTGTCGCAAGACCTAGTGCATCCATAACTTCAGGAGATCCTCCTAAATGCTTACCTGTAAATTCAGCTGGTCCAGCGTCCCCTATTACCGCAACAACCGCCTGTCCAGTTATAGGGTTAACTACCAGCATTTTTCTAAACTTAAAAAAATCCCTATACCTATCAACATTTTCAGAAAATCCTGGTGCTAAAAATGTTTGAATTGCTAAATAATAACGCTCTCTCTGTTGATCTTGCTTTGTAAATGCTTCTTTGGAGGTAGCAAAATACCCCCATGCTCCTAAACCAGGCGCCACTCCCGCATCGCCATATTTTGCCCAATCAATCGCATTTTCAGCGTGAGCATATAGATTATCTCCCGGATACCGATATAAATGCTGTTCTCCCCCTATAAATCCATAGTTTCTGTTTAGTTTAATATTATCTAACTCTGACGTAACTTTAAAACCAAATTGGGAAGATAAAATATCAGTAATATCTTTCTCTAATTTAGAATCCAGTGGAGCAACCGGCTCAGGTAATTTATCAGATAAAACTTTAGCTAAAAGTATATTTTTATCAAAACCCTTTATAATATCATCACTGCTGACCAATAAATTATGTTCCGGTATCTGAATCTGAGAAGGAGGGGAGAGTAAGATCAATCCACCTAAGGATCCTAGCGCAATATGTTTTAATGCATCTGCATGTTTATCCCAAAAATTATTTTGGGCTTTTTTTTGACGAACACCCCATTTGTTTTTTAAATATTCAAATTCAGGTTTTTTACTTATAAATTGCATATTTCCAACTTTTATCTAACTATTAATTTTAAAAGAGTCTTTGTTACTACAACTGCCGTAAACATTGACACCAGAACTCCAATAGCTAACGTTATCGCAAAGCCACGAACTAAAGATTGACCCATACTATATAAAATGATTGCAGTAATAAGTGAAGAGACGTTTGAAGCCCAAATAGAAGACCAGGCTCTTTTAAAACCTAGCTCCAAGGCTAATAATTGACTCTTTCCCCATCTTCTTTCTTCCTTCATTCTCTCAAAAATCAAAATATTAGCATCAACTGCCATTCCAATTGATAGAATAAACCCGGCAATTCCTGATAAACTTAAGGTTATTGGTGGTAAGATAAACAATCCTGTTTTAAAAATTGCCAAAACTAAAATTGAATAAATAATTAATGCAACATCTGCAATTATTCCAAAAAAACCATAGTTAAAAGCCATATAAAACATAACTATACTAAGTCCTATAACTCCAGCAGCCAAACTTTTGTTGATTGACTGCTGTCCTAATTCCGGACCAATAGAATGCTGATCAATAATTTTAACCGGGACTTTTAAGGCTCCTGCATTTAATTGGGTAGCGATTGTTTTAACCTGATCTATTGTAAACTTACCTGTAATAACTGCATCTGAGCCTATGATTTCTCCTTGAACAGTCGGAGCTTCAAGCAACTGATCGTCTAGGAATATTGCTAGCGGTTTTCCAATGTTTCTTTTAGTAATGGCTTCAAACTTTTTTGCCCCCTCATCATTAAATTTTAAACCAATTTGAGGACCACTGCTTCGGCCACCTCCAAAAGTTGGGCTGGCTTTAATCAAATCCGCTCCTGTCAAACCGGTCGGTACAGATTCCAAAATAGCAATTATCGCTGACCCCGTAGCCTGGGCAGAAAGAGTTGCCGGTAATTCACGAAAATCCAACTTGGCAGTCTTGCCTACTAACTCTGCTGCTGCTGTTGAGTCTTTTAATCCGGGTAAATCAACTATCACCCTTCTTTGTTCGCCAATTTTTGAGGTTTGAACCCTACTTTCTGAAACCCCAAAATTATTAACCCTTCTTTCGATAACTTCCCTTACTGATGCCAAAGCATCATCGCGATCTTCAATCTTTAATTTATCTGTTTCGGCCTGCAGAATAAGTTGTGAGCCTCCTTGTAAATCCAAACCTAGCTTTAAGTTAAATTTTAATTCAACACTTCTTCCTAATATCTTAAATCTGGGTATTGTTGGAAAATCTATTACTAAAGCAACAAACACTAAAAATAAAATAAACCAAATTGTTGGGTTGCTTTTCATATATTAATATTAAACCTTAAGATTAGTTAACAATATCATGATTTGCGATAAGTGATCCAGACGATAGATTTTAAAGCTATACCATTACTCCTTCTAATAACTCATCTTCATCACCTATCAGCATTACTTTAGGCTGTATTAATACATGCAATATAAAAGGATCTCTTCTCTTAACTCTAAACTTAAATTCTGCCTCATCCATAAAGGAATAATTTATTTCGGATTCCCTTTTCGCCTGTTCATCTGCGATAATTGCTTGAAGCTCTGGCAAAACGATACTTCCTACAACCAGCAAATCAATATCACCTTGTGAGGAAGAAACCCCTTTTAAAAAAAGAGTTGAGACAAAAGCAAACTTAATTTTACCAAGTTTATTTTTATTCTTAATTAAATTACCGCCCAATCCGGTAGATTTTGCTACAAGCGAGAGTAATTCCTTGTAGTAAACGTAATCTTTTCTAAATCTATATAGTCTTCTGTTCGCCCGCCATTCTGAAGTAACTTCGCCAAACTTTTCCATCCGTGCAAGCTCCCTACGAACGGCGTTTATCTCTTCAGAAACTCTACGCACAATCTCACGAACATGAAATAGAGATTCTTGTGGAGCAGTCAAAAAAAGTTGTAATATTTTTACCCGGACTCTTGAAACAAATAGTTCTTCCAGCATTGCTACCTCCTTTCAGGCAGGCAATCAATGAAACAAACCCTTATAAAGATTTGTTTAATAACTTACCTTGGATCCCTCCGGGACAGTTTGAATCCAAATTTGCCCTTTATCGAATTCAATCTCCTTGCCAGCTGAATCTACATATTTACTTCTCGCGAGTCTTGATGATTTATTCCACTTACCTTCAACCACAGTTCCGTTTTGGAAAAATAAGGCTTTACCGCTACCAATAGTTCCATATAATAAATGTACGTTCCCCGGATATCCGTCATTAGCATTAGCTTCTTTCTCAAATTGAATAACAACTGACTTAGGTGAAAGTTGCATATTATTATCCAAATCCATATGGGCGGCACCTCCATTTTTTCTTTTGTAAGTATTTGAGGCAGAATCATAGTTCCACTCAACAGCATATTCAGGCTGACTTTCCCAAAAGTTAACAGTGATTTTGCTGGTTGTACCACCACCTTTTTCATCCTTAGCAAACTTCCAGGGAGTAAATTTTACATCCCATTTTATGCCAGCTGAATCTGTTGCTGTCCAGCCTCTCTTGCTACCAACCTCCCACAATTTTTGAGTAGTTGAATACATCGTATGCTCTGTTGCAACCGGATGACCTAATCTTTGGTAGTCCCTCCAATAAACAGGAAACCCAATGCTAAATTGGTTCAAATCTTTAATATCATATTTAATAATTTGACCTAAAGCATCAGCTGGACCAGGAGTATTTGCTCCACCCACATGAGCATACAGAGCATTATATTCACTTAACCAGTCAACAAAATAAGTTCTCGCTGATCTTACAGGACCTACCTGTATATCAGAAAGATTACAATAAAAAAGCCCCATAAACCTAGTTATTCCACCTTCTGCAACAGCTTCATAAACAACATCTGCACTGGATAGTCCTGACTGAGGCCTTGCTTCTGAATGATTTTCAATCATAACAGCCAAAGGTCTTCTTTGATCCCAAGAGTCTTTAGCTCTTTTTGTATGCAGCGACCCATTCAAAGGACAACTTTCAGTCTTTGGCTCATTTGGATCTTCCATAACTACACTTGCAGGAGCAGGCACCGAAGCACCAGAGGTTGAAGTTTTAGTTTGCGAGGTAAATGAAACTTTACTAAATAGGGAATAAGCTATGCTGGTTGAAAAACCGTAAAAAATAGTTGCTAAGATTATGAGAACTAAAACCTTTTGTATATTAGTTAAATTTTGGAATATTTTAATAATGTTATTCATTTTTCATTTAATACTTTTTTAATTATTTTTTTCTCTTCCTCTGAAAACTGATATTTATCCGGTTTTCCTTCTATAACACCTTTTGCAAAAACCCTTGTTCCAGACCTTGCATGTAAACTTGTAACTACCACCCCCGTTCCGTTACGATCTAAAAGCGCAACGGCAAAACTCTGATCACCACCTGTATCATCATAAGGATTAAACCGCATTAACTCCACTTTTTGGATATGCTTTAATCCATCGATCCCCAATTCATTAATTTTTTTTTCTAGATCAGCTAATCTTTCCTCAAATCCTAAGATACTGCCCAAAATTTCTTCGAACTTCTTTCTAATATCTCTTTCTCCATTTTTTGGAAAAACAGATCTTAAAAATTTATTTTGCTGCCAAATAAGAAAACTTAATCCTCCAGCCCAAATAAAAAAAATACCAACCAATACGCCCCAGGCCGAATACATAAGTTACTCTTTAAATATAACATGTTGGTAAATTTTGTCAACCACAATTATACGCTTATATCGGTTATAATCGTAACTTCGGCTGATGCCTTAGCGTAAAAAACTGCCGGAAAATGTTTTTGGTCTTCTTTTTTGAATATATTTTGCAAAGCTTGCTTCTTATTGTCTCCAAATACAAGCAAGATAAATTTATCTATCTTCATTAAACCTTCAAAAGTAATAGTTACCCTTTTGCCAAAATATCCTAATTCATCATCAAAACAGGTAACCAAATCGAAATGATCATATTCTAAATCGGGCTTAATGCCTGCAGTATGGCTATCAGCTCCAATACCCATAATTGCCACTTTTTTTGGAAATTTATTTAATATTTGACCCAATTTTATTTCAAACTGTTTTACGGTTTCCTGCAAACTTAAATCTTCCAAAATTCCACAAAAAGGTATTCCTTCATTATTTAAATAAGAAAGCAAACCTGAGTCTTTTATCATTTTTTCATTACTCTTATCATGCATTAACAATCCGTATCTTTCGTCAATTAAAACAACCCCGCCAGGTTTTAGGGTTTTCTCATCTGCAATCAACCTATATAAATGAGTTGGGGAGCTGCCGCCTGATAGCAATAATAATGTATCTTTACTTACTACTTTCTTTAACAAATCTAAAGCTTTTCTTGAACCATCTATTTTATTTTTGACCATTACAACATTTACACTCACAACAAAAATTATAACAAAATAATGAGTTATTTTTAACTTTATTCACTTGATCCTTGACACTCTGTTTTGAACGTGCTAGGCTCAATTGTGCGTATTCAAGCATGTCTATCCAACTTTCCAAAAAACAATCCAATCTAGAAAAACGTTTAAAACTCCTACGCTATCAAGTTTATGGCAAGTCTGCAGCACCGCAAATCAGTGCGTCAGAGAATCAGAATTATCGTCGACAAACAGAAGTTTCAACCTCAGATATAGTTTACTTAAAACAGGATCTATTAAAAATATTTTTCTTTTCAACTCTTGCAATCGGAACACAGATAATTCTATATCATTTATTACAAAACCATATTTTGAATTTTAACTTATTTTGAGAGGAGGTGAAAACATCATGCAAATGTACTGTGTTAAATGTAGAGCTAAGAGAGATGCTGAAAACGTACAAGAAGTTACCATGAAAAATGGTAAAAAAGCAAACAGAGGAACTTGCCCAGTTTGTAGCACTTCTATGTTTAAGATCGGCGGTTAACCTATCTTAAACTTTTATGGATCCTCAATTATTTTGAGGAGCAACCATTTTCGAAAAAGTCCCTAATCTTTAGGGGCTTTTTCGTTTTTCAGATCGGCTAAAAATTTTAAGTTTCCTCCCTAACACGATATTGCAAGCTTTCAGCAATATGTTCGGAAGTAATATTCTCAGCTTTTGCTAAATCAGCAATAGTCCTAGATAGCTTCAACACCCGATGGTAACCTCTGGCAGATAAGTTAAGTGAGGATATTGCCATCTTCAAAAGGTCTAATCCATCTTGAGTAATACTGCAAAATTGTTTGATCTCAGTATTTGTCATCTCGGAATTAGTTAAAGGCTCTCCTTTAAAACGTTCCTGCTGTTTTTTTCTGGCAGAGGCAACTCTTTCCCTGATAACAACTGAGCTTTCCACTGTTGCGTCAACTACTAATTTTTCTACCTCTACAGCCGGCATGTCAAGATAAAGATCAATTCTATCGAGTAAAGGGCCTGATATTCTTCTCTTATATTTGGCAATTTGCCCAGGCATACAGCTACAGTTTCTCTTTTTATCACCTAAAAATCCGCAGGGACAAGGATTTTGCGCAGCAATTAAAATAAACTTTGCCGGAAAAGTTAGCGAACCGGACGCCCTAGAAATTGTAATCTGATGATCTTCCAGCGGCTGTCTTAAACTTTCCAAAACATGCCTCGGAAATTCTGCAACCTCATCTAAAAACAAAACTCCCCTATGAGCTAAAGAAATATCTCCCGGGCGGATATTATTTCCTCCTCCAATCAATCCAACATGTGAAGCGCTATGGTGAGGGGCGCGAAAAGGTCTCCTTCTAATAAGAGCTCCTCTTGCATCTAACTGACCAATAATTGAATATATTTTAGTTACCTCTATTGCCTCACTAAATTCAAGCGGGGGTAGAATAGAAGGAAAAGCTCTAGCCAATAAGGTTTTTCCAGCTCCAGGAGGGCCTTTTAATAGAACATTGTGTCCGCCTGCAGCAGCAATTTCCATTACTCTTTTTGCCTGTTCCTGACCCTTTATTTGAGAAAAATCATATTCATACTCTAAATCTTCTTCTAAATCTAGTGCTGTTCTCCTGACTACTTCCAGATCTTTTTGTCCCAGCACCGCTTTAATGATCTCCTGAAGTGAATTAGGCGCAAAAACTTTTATGCCTTCAATTATCGCCGCCTCTTTCCCGTTTTCCTTAGGTACGATAATATTTTCCATTCCCATTTGTTTTGCTAAAAGCGCCAGAGGTAGAACACCGGCAGATTTTCTAAGGGTTCCGTCCAAAGATAACTCACCTAAAACTAAAGTTTTGTCTAAATTAATAGTTGAGGATGATTGATTACTAATCTGTCCTGAAGCTAAAAGTAATCCCAAAGCAATAGGCAAATCAAAAATAGGTCCCATCTTTGGTAAATCAGCCGGCGCTAAATTTACAATTATTTTATGTTGAGGAAACTGGGCGTTGGAATTTCTAATAGCAGATCTTACTCTGTCTTTACTTTCTTCAACTGCTCTATCCGCAAGCCCTACAATAACAAAAGAGGGTAATCCCTGCTTTGTGATATCTACTTCACAAGTGATAGAGACAGCATCCAAACCAATATTTGCTCCTGTTAAAACTTTTGAGAGCATTTGAACCTTAAACCCATTATATAGTAAAATACATCTGCCTAGGAAGAAGGATGATTAGGGTGTACCATGCGGTACGCTCAGGAAAGTCCAGACAGCATAGAACAAGGGTGTCCGTTGTAAGACGGAGGTCGTAAGACCCAGTTTAGAGCAACAGTGAAGATTTGGGTTGCGCCAAGTGAAACTACCAAGCTAATGGGTACTCGTTATGTAGAGGGTTTATCCTGAGCGTAGCGAGGGGCAATCCTCCCCGCTGCAATCTTAGAACCGATCAGGCTGTTCGCCATACGATCGAAATCAAGAGCATTAGATAAATTATCATCTAATAACAGAATCTGGCTTACTAGCTTCCTAGGCACAAATATTATTTAGCAATCTTTGATTCTATCTCTTCTATTTTAGCCTTAATACGATCTACCATCTCTGTCAAACCGACATCTTCCGCTTCCTGCAAATCTTGTGCTAACCAATCATTGGCAACCTCATCCAGATAATCAGGATCTGAAAAGCCTGCATCAACATAAATAGTACTTCTATTAAGTTGATATTCCAGGTTAGCTTTGGGAGTATTAAGTTCTCGAGCTTTGACTTCCTGTTGATTAGCCCAATCATGGAGAAGTCCATTAGCTGATATCACGTCTGGATCATCAAGAGACAGATCATCAGGATGAGTAATACCTTTTTCCGGAAATTTTCTAAAAGTATCAATTACCTGTTCTCTTGTAACCTGAGGCTTTTCAGCTGATAATATATTTTCTGTCATTTATAGAAATTTTATGTTAAAAGCCCTAAAAACACAAACTATTATCTTTTAGAGATTAAACTTTTCTTTGCTCAATAACCTCAGTCACAAGGATTTGTAAGACTACGGCTATTGGGACTGCCAGCAGCGCCCCGGAAAAACCTAATATTCTGCTACCTACTGCAATAGTTAAAATTACTACCAGAGGATTTAAGCCGACAGCTTTTTTCATAACTTGTGGAACTATAAAATGATTTTCCATTTGCTGAATTATAAAATACATTACGCCAACTCCTACCCCTAAAATTGGGGAGATAGTCAGCGCTACAAAAATAGCAGGAACAGCCGAAATTATCGGACCAATGACTGGCACAACTTCCATTATTGCTGCAACTAGCGATAGCGGCAAAGCAAAAGGCACATTTAATATTACCAGCCCTAAGTAGGATAAACTTCCAATCACTATACTTAAAAAAATTTGTCCTCTAAGCCAGGAACCTAATTTTTCTTGAATTTTAGTCATCAATTGCCTTGAGCGATCTTCATTTCCTATGAATAATCCTGATATTCTATTTTCTAGATCTCTTCTCTCAAGTAATAAGTAAAAAGTAATTACAAGTAAAAATATTACAGTCAGGAAATTATCAAAGGCTGCCAGAGTTACAGAAAATAGGTTTTTAGATAAAGATGTTATTTCTGACTGGAATACAGACTTGTCTATATTAGTGAAACTCGATACTTGTCCTAAAAGAGCAGGGGAACTTACGATAAGCCTGCTGCTTTGTTCGACCAAAGGAGGTAAGATAGCCGCCAAAATACCTAGAACTATGGCTATTATTGTAATATAGGTTATTGCAATCCCCAATGCCCTGGGAATTTTTAACCTATTAAAAAAGATTACCAGCGGCTCTAAAGCAGACATTAAAATAATCGCAATAAACAAAATAATTAATAAATCCCTGATTAAATATATAACCCAAAGACCCAAAATAAAGAGGGTTATAAAAATTACTGTTTTATGAGAAATATCAATCTTGCGAGGCATCAGAAGAATAATACCATTTAGCCACTAGTTTTTCCAACTCGTTGTAATATTTTTCTTCTGTAATATCAAACCAATTTACATCTTGTTCTTTTTTAAACCAGGTTATTTGCCGTTTAGCATAATTATGAATCTTTCTCTGCATAATTTGACCTAAATCGTCCTCATCAATCTTTTTCTCGAGATAATCTGCCAGCACTCCATATTCGAGTCCCAGCTGTCGCATTCTTTTCAAGCTTAGTCCATCTTTATATAGTTTTCCTGCTTCATTTACCATACCTTGCTCAATTCTAGAAATCACCCGTTCATCAATCCTCTGGTACAAAACTTCTTTCGGTGCATTTAACCCTATTTTTAAAATGTTATCTGTTGCCATACCACCTCGGAGGTGGTCGGATGGACTCCTCCGAGGTGAAATCTCTAGTTCTATTGCCCTAACTAATCTTCTGGGATTCTTCTGATCAGATAAATTTAAACTCTCCCATTTTTTAATTGATAGATTTTGGAGTTTTTTTTGTAATTCATTCAACGATAGTTTGCTTAGATCACTTCGCAGCTTTTTATCTAACGGAATTTCCAAATTAGAAAAGCCATACAGTAATCCCTTAAGATAAAGACCCGTTCCACCAACTATTATTGGTAATTTACCTTTCTTTTGAATTTCTTCTATTGCTAAAGTTGCATCTTTTACATAATTAAAAACTGTGTATTGTCTCTTTGGATTTATCACATCATACATCCAAATTTTAATTCCATCCAAAATCCAAAAGCCTATCCCCTTTTGGACTGATACTTTTCCGCCAGGTAATTTACCAGTTCCTAAATCTAAATCCTTATAAACCTGTCTAGAGTCACAAGAAATAAGTTCACCCTGAAACTTACCTGCAAGTTGAAGAGCCAGATCCGTCTTCCCTGTTGCAGTCGAACCTAAAATAACTAATACTTTATTCATGAAGAGGATTATAATATCATTCTTTTATATTTTGGGGGGTGTTTTATTTGTTTACTATGACTTCTTTAAACCCTCTCAACAAGAACAATTTGTGAGCCTTGCTTCTTCTTTCTTACAAGGCAAACTTTACTTCCTATCAAACACTTTTGATGCTGCCGTAAGTGGCGGTCATTATTATTGGCCACTAGGTCCATTCCCTGCAGTTTTACTAATGCCTTTTGTTTATATATTTGGCAATTTAATGAAACAAGGATATTTGTTATTTTTTTTAAATATTCTAAATGTTTTTCTACTTTTTAGAATTGCTAAAAAAATTACCGGCAATCTTACTAACTCTGTTGCCATAAGTTTCGCTATCTTATTTTCCAGCGCATATTTGGGAGTAGCCCTTATACCTTGGTCTTGGTACTACGCTCAAGTTGTTGGTTTTACCTTAATTCTTTTAAGTTTAGAGACTTATTTTTTTAGAAGGTCATGGTTAATTATAGGAATCCTTATCGCTCTGGCTTACGCTACCAGAGTCTCATTAATTTTTACAACATTATTTTTTATACTCAACTTACTTTACTGTGATTTAACTAAAAGGAAAAAAATTAAGAACTTTATCTTGCTGGTAGTACCAATAATAATATCAATCCTAATAATAGGCTTCTACAATTATGCTAGATTTGGTAATCCTTTAGAAACTGGCTATTCTAAGCAATATCTGGAGGGGCCAGTTAACGCTAGCAGAGCATTTGGACTCTGGAGTCCTATTCATTTTGCTACCAATCTTTACTACCTGTTTTTAAAAATGCCCGAACCTATATTTATTCCTGGTACAGAAATTATGCAGTTTCCATATTTAAAGATAGATGGTTCAGGATTAAGTATTTTTTTCACATCTTTTATTTTTATTTGGATTTTATTTAGTAATTGGAAAATGTTAGAAGTAAAATCAGCATCCATTACATTTTTAATTATGATGGTTGCAATCTGTGGAAGTTTTACTCATGGATCGTGGCAATATGGCTTCCGATATGCCATTGATTTCTACCCTTTTCTTTTTATAATCTTAGTAAACTCCTTTAAAAAAGATGCTTCCTATAAGTTTATTATCTTATCCGTAGTCACATTTCTAATAAATATATATTTTATAAATGTTTTATTTTAAAATAACAAAAGTATTGTTAATTATTACAAATGAATATTTTTAAAGATCGTTTCTTAATTCTGTCTTTACTACTTGGACTTTCAACGAGACTTATCCTTACTCCTATCCCAGGTTTCAAGTTTGATGTTGATACCTGGTTTGCCTGGGCTCAAAGATTGCATGAGGTAGGATTTCTAAGCTTTTATTCTGATAAGATTTGGACTGGATATCCACCCGGATTTTTATATATATTGTCTCTGTTAGGCTTTATAAAAAATTTATTTCAAATTAGTGATTCAAATTTTTATATAGTTCTTAAGCTTCCATCAATAATTGCAGAAATAATACTTGGGGCTATTATTTATCAAATCATTCCGGATAAATATAGCATCTGGAAAAAGCTATCGCTATTTCTTGTAATTTTAAATCCTGCCTTCATATTTAATAGTGCAATTTTTGGACAATTTGATGGTTTATTTAGTTTAGTTTTAGTAGTATCAATTTATTTTTTAACTCAAAAGAGAATTATTTTCGCTGCAATTTTTTGGGCAATATCTTTTCTGCTGAAACCTCAGGCTATTATTCTATCTCCGGTATTTTTCCTGTACATTTTAAAAAACTTTTCTCCAAAAAATTTACTTTATCTTAGCTTTCCCTTCTTGTTAACAATATTTATTGGATTTTTTCCATTTTTTATTTTCAATCCAATCAAGGGACCAATAGATCTAATAACTAATCTTTTGGACTACTATCCTTATGGTTCTATATTTGCTTATAATTTTTGGGGTATTTTTGGATTTTGGATACCGGATAATAAAAAATGGTTGGATATAAGTTATCAAAATATAGGTTTTATCTTATTAGTAATTTTTTGGGTGATAACCGGTTTTTTCTATTTTAGCAAGAAAGTTTCTTTGTTTACTTTATCTAGTTTATCTACTTTGAGTTTTTTCTTTTTATTAACAAGAATGCATGAAAGATATCTCTACCCAGCTCTAGTGTTTATGATTATTTTTTCAATCCTTAAAAAGTCTAAAATTCTTACATCTTTAACGATAATATTAAGCAGTCTCCATTTATTAGATTTATATTATGTCTATATTTATTATAATCAATTCTATCTAAAAATACCCCAGACTATATACTATGCTTCTATATATAATTTTGCAGATAAAAACATACCTTTAATTTCATTTTTTTCAACCTTAATATTTTTCTTGATTAGTATTAATATATTAAAATTAAACGATGCATATGAAAAGAATTAGCACAAAAAAAATCTTAATTTTAATCTTATTAGTTACAGTTATTTTACGTCTATATAGATTGGACTTTCCAGACAAATATGTCTTTGACGAAGTTTATCATGCCTATACAGCCAAGGAGTACCTAAAAGGGAATAAGGATGCCTGGAGTCCCTGGGGTAAATCTGAACCCGGAGTTGCTCTTGAGTGGCTTCATCCTCCTATTGAAAAGGAGATTATGACATCTTCTATGTTTATTTTGAAAACTACAGACGCCTGGGCCTGGAGAATACCCGGAGCATTACTCGGTATCTTATCAGTATTCTTAGTCTATAAGTTAGCGTTTCTACTTTTTAAAAATGAACTTACCAGTCTGCTTTCTGCTTTTATTTTTTCTGTTGATGGATTAGTCTTTGTTCAATCCAGAACAGGTATGAATGATATTTATCTGGTAGCATTTGTCCTCCTTAGCGTTATTTTATTTGTTCAAAAAAAATACCTTCTATCTTCATTGTTCATGGGGATAGCTATGGCTACTAAATGGCCGGGAATCTTTTTGATCTTAATGTATTTACCGGTTCTTGTGTACCAAAGAAGACTTAAAAGTTTAATTTATTTCTTTCTTATCCCTCCACTGATTTATCTTTTAAGCTATACACCATATTTTTTAATTGGATACAAATGGAGCGATTTTATTGAACTTCATAGACAGATTTGGTGGTATCAAACGCACCTCAAAGCAACTCATCCTTATTCATCTCCCTGGTGGTCTTGGCCGCTTAATTTATATCCCATCTGGTACTTTGTAGATTACCAAAAAGATAAAGTTGCAAATATTTTTGCTTCCGGAAATCCACCTGTATTCTGGATCGGAAGTATTGCGATGATATTAACTTTATGGCAAACAATTAAAAAAAGATCGCTTAATTTAATTGTCTTAAGTTTAGGTTTTATAATTTTCTGGCTCCCCTGGTCCATCTCTCCCAGAATTATGTTTTTATACCACTTCAGTCCTTCAGTACCTTTTCTTTGTATCTCTCTAGGACATCAATTAACAGAAATTAAAAAAGCAGGGTATAAAAAAGAGATGGTTATTTTACTTTTTTTAATTGTTATTTCATTTATATTAATATTCCCGTTCTTAACGGGAATACCTTTACCTAAAATGTGGGTTAACGTTTTTTTCTTAAGCAATTTATCAAAGAACCCTTTTTAGCCGCCTGCTGAGGAATAGTTTTTTAAAGCATACTGCCATGATTTTATAGATAAATAAAATAAAAGTAAGGAAAAAAATATAGCGTAGATTAAAAACTGTAGACTAAGTATACCCATAAGTGCTTTTGCCGGAAATGTCATCATGATCCCAACAGGTATAATAAATGTTATTAATCCTCTGATCGGCTCCGTATAAATATCTACTGGCATTCTTCCCATATTCATAATATCTCTGTATAACATAATTGCATTATCTACCTCCGTTGTTAAGATCCCCAAACAAAGAACAAAAATATGAAAAGAACAACCGATTATAAGTCCTGTGATCAGCATCAATAAATACATTAATATATTAGATAAGTTTAATAAATTCATTTTAATAATAAAAAATATAATTGCATAAATAAGCGGAAACAGAGTTATTAAATCTAATAAATCCGCACCCGTAAATAAACTTCTAAATAATGGACTCAGCGGCTTAATCAGGTAAAAATCAAAAACACCAGATAATACTGCTGGTCTAAATCTATAAACCTCTCTTAAGAATAGTTGGGAACAAATATCCAAAAGATTAAAGGTTAGAAAAAATAAAATCGTTTGGTTTAGACTGTATCCTGCCAAAACTTTAGTATTATTTAATAAAATTATCAAAAAGAAACTGAAAGTTGTGAACCTTAGAATTTTCGCAAACAGAAATAAGAATAAGCCCCATCTAAAATTTAATTGAATTCTAAACGAGTTGATTGTAAATAACCACCACACCCTTATATATTTTTTTATATTAGTTTCCCCCTGAACTATAATGGCGAAAGCCCATTTTTAAAACCATTCGCATTAAAAAAAGTAAAACTACTACCCAAATAAATATTATACTAAAGCCTTGCACCATCTCATAATTACCTAAGGTTCCTAAGTATATTTTAGACGGGAAATAAATAAGGTAGGGGAACGGGGTTAATATTAGAATATTAAAAATATGCTTTGGTAAAATATCTATCGGAAACATCCCTCCACCTAGTCCTTCCAAAAATACAGACATTAAAAATAGCGGCCCCCAGGAACTCTCAACCCAAAAAGAAGTTAAGCTAATAATAAAATTTATACAAAAATAGATTATTAACCCACCTATTATAGCCGTAAAAAAAGGTATGATAACTAAGGCGTTTGTTTGAATAAATATTCTTGGTTTTAAGATTAAAACTAAGAGAGTTACTTCTACAATATAGAATGAAATGTTAAAAAGTTTATCTGCAGCATCCCTTGCAAGATAATATCTGACAAACCCTAAAGGCTTAACTAAAAAATTAACTATGCTTCCATCGTTTATTTGATTCATCATATCTGTTACTCTTGTTGACAATACAATTGCTCTGATTAATGCCGCGACTAGAATATATGTAAATAACATAGAGGTGGTATAACCAAAGATCGAATTTTGTGATTGAAAAACTGTCCACCAGATAAAATAAACCAACAAGAGCTGCATTACATTCCTGACCCGCCAAAGAAAAAAATTAAATCTGTATATTAAGTTTTGTTGCCAAGAAACTTTAAAAATCTCCCAATATTTACTCATTAAAATTCATTCTGATTTACCAAATACCCAAGGTGTCGATGGATTTACTTTTACTTCCTTTTTAACAAATTTAGATAAAATATTACTTTTTTCGATCATTCTAATAGTCCTAACTACCGTATCTGTTCCCACCTTCAATTGCGCAGCTACTGCCCTAATAGATAGGCCTTCGTCCAGAAGTTTAATAATATGCCACCTGTTTTTTAACATCCTAATTTCTGATTGAGTCAGTAAATCTTTTAGTATATCTCCTGGTATATTTATATCATTATCTTTTATTGGTTTTGACACTTAAGAAATAGCGTAACAAATTTAAAACTCAAATGTCAAAAAAACGAAACCAGTTTTACACATTCTGGGCAAATATCGTTCGAATTATTCCTTCAATTGCCGGATCCTCTATCGTTAAGTCTAAAACATCAAAATCAGATAACAATTTACTGGCTTTAGACGCTACTTCACTTTTTTTAACCTGTATTGTTGCATGAACCTTATTATAATCCTCTACAATACCTATTTCCCCCAATCTTTCTAAACTAACTTCCTTTTCAAAATCTACTTTTATCAATTTAAACGGAGCAAACTTATTAACTATATTTTCCAGAAGCCCATCAAAAATAATTTTTCCTTCATTAATAATGATGACTCTTTTACAAAGCTCTTTAACATCTCCCATATAGTGAGAAGTTAAAATAATAGTCGCATTAAATTCCTCGTTATAAGATTTTATAAACTCCCTCATATTTTGTTGTGCTATAACATCTAATCCTATGGTAGGTTCGTCTAAAAATAATACTTTCGGGTTATGCAAAAGCGCTGCGATTAGCTCACACTTCATCCTTTGTCCTAGCGACAATTTTCTAACTGGGGCTTTTAATATATCTTCTGCATCCAACATTTTGGAGAGTTTTTTAATATTTCTATTAAAGGTTTCCTCGTCTATTTCGTATATCTCTCTATTTAATACAAAACTATCCCAAGCAGGCAAATCCCACCAAAGTTGATTCTTTTGTCCCATTATTAGAGAAATATTCATTTGAAATTCCTTTTGTCTTTTAAAAGGTTCCTTTCCTAAAACCCTTATGTTTCCTGAAGTTGGATACAAAAGACCGGATAAAAGTTTTAAGGTAGTTGTTTTGCCTGCTCCGTTTGGCCCGATAAATCCAACCAACTCTCCTGTCTTTATCTCAAGAGAAATTCCATCTACAGCTTTAATATCTTTATACTTTCTATTAAATACCGATTTTATGGAAGACAACAGCCCGGGTTCTTTTTGCTGGAGGGAGTAGTACTTCTTTAAACCCTTAACTTGAATAATTGAATCTGACATGAGGTCATTTTAGAATATTTAAAAGGATATTGTAAGGGGACTTCTGGGTATTGTAATTATTTAATAAGTCTTTTTAAAGTTTTACCTGCGGCGAAACCAGGAGTTTTTTTACTTGGGATTTGAATCGTTTCTCCTGTTTGCGGATTTCTGCCTCGTCTAGCTGCTCTGGATCTAATGAGAAAAGTACCAAATCCGGTAATCACAACTTTCTCGCCTCTGATTAAACCATCTCTAATTAAGTTAAAGGTTGTATTTACGCTATCAACCGCTGCTCTTTTTGTTAAATTAGATTTCTTGGCGACTTTTTCAATTAATTCATTTTTAGTCATAAAAGTATTGTGCTGATAAATTACCAAATGTCCCATCTATTGTAAAGACCTAAATGTTAAATATCGACAAAAATTCGTTAATCTTTCAGGGAACAATTCTCGCTACTGAACAGAGTTCGTACTTTCACTGACTCTTGTTTCTCTAATAGCAGTAATTCTAACAGTCCCGGGAACCATAACTTCTTTAGAAATTCGATCTGCAATATCATGGGTTAATTTAGGCAGTTCATCATCGGATACTTTCTCAGGGGTAACAATAACTCTAACCTCTCTTCCGGCTTGTACAGCGAAACATTTTTCTACACCTTCAAAAGACATCCCGATCTTTTCAATATCTGACAACCTTTTTATATAATCCTGGACGTTTTCATGTCTTGCCCCTGGTCTTCCGCCAGAGATTGAATCAGCAATACAAACGATAATTGATTCAACCGAAGAAAAGGGCTTATCTTCATGATGTTCGGCAATGCAGTTAATAACTTCTTCCGGTAAACCAAACTTCTTTGCTAAAGCCACACCTTTATCAACGTGTGAGCCTTCTTCATCAGCCACTATTTTACCGATATCATGAAACAAACAACCGAGTCTGACAGTATTCACGTTTGCCCCAAGCATATGAGCCAAAGCTACACCTATCTGCGTTTCTTCCTGAGTATGCAATATTAAGTTTTGTCCATATGAATATCTGTATTTAAAACGACCTAACTGATCAATCAATTCCACCGGTAAATTATATACTCCCACATCGTGACATAATTTTTCAACTGCATAACGCATTATCTTATTAATATCTGTTTTGCGTTTTTGCAACGATTTCCTCTATTCTTTGCGGTTGAATCCTGCCATCCTCAATTAATCTCTCTAGGGAGACTTTAGCAATCTCCCTCCTAATAGGATCAAATGAGGATAGGATTAAAGTATCCGGAATCTCATCATCCATTACCACGTCAACTCCCGTAACTTGTTCAAAAGTACGAACATTTCTACCTTCTTTTCCAATTATCTTACCCTTCATATCCTCATCCGGAAGTCTAACTTTTGAAGTCGTGAATTCAGAAACATAATCAGTAACTCCATGTATTATTGCATCGGCTAAAATATTCTTTGCTTTATCATCAGCCTGCAACTTTATTTCATTTTCTGCCTCTCTAACCTTTTTGGAGATTTCTGCGCTTAAATCTTTGTCCAGATTTTCTAAAAGAATCTTTTTAGCATCCTCCGCCGAAAATTTCGATACTTTTTCTAATTTTTCTACCAGGTCTCTTCGAAGTTTTTCTAAACTTTCGAGCTTTTCTTCGACTAACCTTTGTTTCTCAGCAATTTGTCTTTCTCTTTCTTCTAAAATTCCTTCTCTTTTGGCTAAACCCGCTTGCATCGCTTGTTGCGAAGCACTAGCGGGCAGGTCTCCTCCGGATGAAATAGTCACAGGTTCATCATTAGTTGTAGGTGACTGCTGTGAGCTAAAATTTTTAGGACTAAATGAATGTTGCATTTTTTAAATGAGTCAAAAAAATAAACCAAATTAAATTCGGCTTTGAGGATTTGAAAATGTAAGATTTTTAATCTTCATAGATTTATCCTTAAATCTTCTGACTACTTTTTAATTTTACTCTTTTTCCAAGAATTTTTCAATTACAGCCGAGATTGTTTCAAAATCAAAACCTTTTCTTCCTAAAAACTGATAAGTCTTTTTTTTAAATTCGAGTTCAGGTAATTTTTGCCAAAGTTTCAGCTTTTTCTGCAGTGCCACCGTTGCCAGACCTTCTTCACTATAGTCTTCTGACCCTTTTTCCAGTACCTGGTCAATAATATTTTTGGCTATACCTTTCTGAGCTAATTCATACTGCAGTAGTCTCTTCCCTTTTTGTTTACTTCTTCTTCTGGCCGCCGCCCAGGATTTGGCAAATTCGCCATCATTTAACAATCCTTTTTGCTTAAGCTTAATGATTAATAATTCCACTGCTGCCTCTGAAAGTTCATCCTGGTCTTTAACTTTTCTTTTAAAAGATAAATTCTTTAAATAATCCCTAATTTCTTTTTCGGATCTCTGTCGAATATTAAAGAGCGTATACATACGTTCCATTAATTTTCCCACCGCAGATTCAAAGAGCAGTTTTTCTAAATCGCCTGGCGCAATCTCTTTCCCGATGACTAAACGTTGATCAACCACCAAATCCTCATCTGCCCCAAAAACAAAAACACCATCTAGAAAAATATTAAATCTATGCGGGTTCTTTTGTGATTCAACAGAAGAAATCTTTGGCATGAAAGTATGGGGTATTATTATACCGCTTCTTCAACAGCACCTTCTTCACCATTATCAGTACCTACTACAATTTTTTCCTTACCATCCTTTTGCTTACCCCAAGCATCTCTAATCTCTTTTTCTAAAATCAATGCCTCTTTTTTGTTTTCTTTCAAATAACTGGCTGCTGCAACCCTTCCTTGACCAAGCATCTTTTCATTCCATTTAATAAATGCTCCACTCTTTGTTAGAATCCCTAGTTCTATACCTACATCCAACAACTCTCCTTCATGAGAAATACCGTTTTCATCCATATCAAATTCGGCAATCCGGAATGGGGGAGCGACCTTATTTTTTACCACCTTAACCCGGTGCCTTGATCCTACAACCATATCACCTTGTTTGATGTTTTCAATTTTTCTAACATCCAATCTAATAGAGGAGTAAAATTTGAGCGCTAAGCCACCGGTGGTTGTTTCAGGGTTTCCAAACATTACTCCAATCTTCTGCCTCAATTGATTGGTAAAGATAACTATTGTATTAGTGTTAGAAACTGCACCAGTAAGTTTTCTCAAGGCTTGAGACATGAGTCTTGCCTGTACTCCCATTGAAGAGTCTCCCATTTCACCCTCTAACTCTGACCTGGGAACTAAAGCTGCCACAGAATCTATGACTACCACATCAATTCCACCGGATCTGATTAAACTTTCGGCAATTTCTAACCCCTGCTCTCCGGTATCTGGTTGTGAGATTAGCAGTTCGTCTAAATTAACACCAATTTTCTGAGCTCTTTGTGGATCCAGTGCATGTTCTGCATCAATAAAAGCAGCAACTCCACCTTTTTTTTGAGCTTCAGCAATTACATGCAGACAAACAGTAGTTTTCCCTCCTGCCTCAGGACCATAGATTTCTATAATTCTACCCTTTGGCAAACCCCCTACACCAAGTGCCAAATCCAAAGCAATAGATCCTGTGGGGATAACTTCTGTTGCGAATTTTTCAACCCTTTCACCAAGACGCATGATAGAACCGCTTCCATAAGCTTTTTGAATTTGCGCCATAGCTGCTGAAACTGCAGCATTTCTAGCATCGTTGTTTTGTGCCATACTATTAACTTACCCAAATAAACCCCTAAGGTCAATACCCCAAAATTAATCCTGTTCTACTGTATGGATACATAAATAAATAGTTTGCAGAGTAGAGTATTATCCTTGAACCTGATAAAATTAATCTTCGGGGATTAGTATAGTGATAACACGCCGCGCTGGGGGTGCGGAGTCGGGAGTTTAATCCTCCCATCCCCGACATTGTTTCTTATACCTCTCAATATATGAAAATCGGTAAAGACAGAGTTGGGGAACTTCTTATTTTTTTTGAAGCCATACTTTGGGGATTATTTCCTATAATGACAACTCTGTCGCAAAACAAGCTACCCTCTCTTATTTCACTTGGATTTAGTACTTTATTTTCCTGTATCTTCTTTGGTTCAATCATTATTTATAAACATAAATGGCAGGAGTTAAGAAATACCTCTGCTTTAGCAGATATACTTATTGCCACCACAATTCTGGGTATTCTGTTTTATCTTTTGTTCTTTTTTGGATTACGTTACACCAGTCCAGGAAACGCCAGTATTATTGCATTATCTGAAATATTTTTTAGTTACTTATATTTTCATGTTTGGAAAAAAGATGACCTGCCTAGAGAACATATTGTTGGTGCTATTTTAATAGTTATAGGTGTCGTCATCATCTTCTATCCTAGTATTCACAGTTTCCAAATTGGTGATCTGTTAGTATTGACCGGAGCGTTTATTGCCCCATTTGGTAATTTTTATCAAAAAAGAGCAAGATCTAAAGTAAGCAGCGAAACTATTCTTTTTATTAGGAGTTTCCTCAGTTCTATCGTAGTTTTCTTTCTTGCATTCCTATTTCAGAATTCTTTTTCTTATGACAGTTTTAATACCTCTTTGATTTTTCTCTTAATCAACGGTGTACTTGTATTAGGTCTTTCAAAAGTTCTTTGGGTAGAGGGAATTCATAGAATCAGTGTAATGAAAGCAACTGCCCTTGGCAGCATTGCTCCTTTAATAACATTAATTTTTGCATTTATACTTTTACAAAAAACTCCCACTATATATCAATTGCTTGCCTTTGTCCCAATGTTTTTTGGTGTAATTTTTCTAAGCAGAAATAAACAGAAATGATTACTCGTATACTGCATACAGTATATTGACCCTATTTTTCATAACTGCTATCTTAGACCTTAGTTCAATAAAACTAATTCTTAAAGTTTTGAATACTGTGAAACTCAGAACTGTGCCGCAACCGTTGTAGTCGGACCTAACTTTAAAGGCTTTACTGATCCTTCGAGTCAAAGGAGATGTTTTTTATACTACTCCCCTCATCTCGATAAAAATTATGCGTTGCACATATTGCGGAGTAAACCAAACAAAAGCTGTTAACACCAGAACAGTTAAAAATAAAAATCTTATAAGAAGAAGGCGCGAATGTCTAAAATGCGGCAAACGCTTTACAACTTATGAAGGAGAAAAGATAAATATATGAACGCCGAAAGAAAACAAATCAAATCAATAATGATACTCGGCACTGCTTCTAATGTAGGGAAAAGTATAGTTGCAACCGGACTTTGCAGAATTCTATACCAGGATGGGTTTTCTGTTGCTCCATTTAAGGCAAAAAATATTGGTCTAAATTCAGGAGTTAGCGAAGATGGGGGAGAAATTGGCAGAGGACAAATTGTGCAAGCTATTGCAGCGGGAGTTAAGCCAACAGTTGATATGCAACCAATCTTAGTAAAACCCGACGGCAAAGTAGGAGGAGAACTAATTGTTCGGGGGAAAGTTGCAACTGAGGAGCTAAAACAACAATATTACAAAGATAGACTCTGGTCTATTGCCACGGAAAGCTTTGATATTATTGCTTCCCAATACGAAGTCGTTATTATGGAGGGAGCTGGTTCCCCTGCTGAACCAAATTTAATGGACACAGATATAGCAAACGTGCGAATGGCAAAATATGCAAAAGCTCCAATTATCTTAGTAGGAGATATCGATCCCGGAGGAGTTTTTGCATCCCTTGAAGGAACAGTGAATATTATCAGAAGAAAGGATCCAAAAGCTGGAGAGTTAATTAAAGGCTTAATTATTAATAAATTTAGAGGTGAAAGAAAATATCTGGAATCTGTTCTACAGGAGTTAATCGAAGTTACAGGAGTTCCAATACTGGGTGTTATTCCATTTATGGAAGATCATGGTATTCCGGATGAAGATACATATAAATTATCAAGGAAAAATACACTTAAAGAAAATGCTGTATTGGATGCAGTTGTTTTAAGGACACCCTCTTTGCAAAATTCTGACGAGTTTGATCCTTTAGTTAGAACCCCGGGGGTACAAGTCCGTTTTATTGATAGACAGGAAGAATTTGGAAATCCTGACTTAGTTTTATTGGGTGGAAGCAAAAGCACTGTATCAGACTTAACCTGGTTAAGAGTAAAGGGACTGGCAGATTTAGTAACAAAACATGCCCTGGATGGCAAAGCAGTAATCGGGATTTGCGGAGGGTTTCAAATGCTGGGAAAAGTTATCTTAGACCCTGAAGGAGTTGAATCAGGACAAGCTGAAGTAAGAGGCTTAGATCTTTTACCTGTAATCACAAAATTTGAAAAAGGAAAAGAAAAAATAACACAGCAAACAATGAGCAGAATAACTCGCGATTATGGATTATTACAGGGGGCAAAAGACATGAGCATCACAGGATATGAAATTCACATGGCCACAACGGAAATGATCGACGGATCTCCTATAGAAACAATTAGCCTATCAGTCGACAAAGCAGTTATCGGCACTTATTACCATGGCATACTTCAAAATCAAGGCCCCAGAAGAATCATTTTAGAAAATATAGCCAGACAAAAAGGCGTAGTATTACCGCTGGAGGAAAATATGAAAGCTGGAGAAGAATATAACCATTTAGCAGATATCGTTAGAAAAAATGTAGACATGGAATTACTTGCAAAAATAATTGGTATAAATCTAAACAACTTAACTCCGCTAGCAAGATTCATGCAAACTGATAGATACTGGATAATGTTTGGCTAAACAATTCTTTCCCAAGGAAATTCATCCCGGCCAAAATGACCATAGGCAGCAGTTGGTAAATATATTGGCCTTAACAAATCCAACCCTTTTATAATACCTGTTACTGAAGTATCCAGAATTTTGGCGGCAAAATTATCTATTATTTTCTGGCTCTTTTTATTGGTACCGAAAGTTTCGACTTGCTGCATTAATGGCTTTTTAGCTCCGATAAAATATGCCAGTCTAACTTCTACTCTTTTCGCCAACTTATTAGCTACAATATTTTTTGCAATGAAACGGGCGGCGTATGCACCTGATCTATCTACCTTTGTCGGGTCTTTGCCGGAAAACGCTCCCCCCCCAACCCTAGCATATCCGCCATATCCATCCACTACAATTTTTCTGCCCGTTACACCACAATCTGCAGCTGGTCCGCCGTTATGCCAAACACCAGTACCGTTTACTATTAAATTTTTAATTGAAACTTTATAGCCATACTTTGCCAAAACTGGTGTAACTATTTTTTCATAAACATCTTTTTTAACCTGATCCAAGCCAATATTTTCCTTGTGAGGAACAGCAACTACTACATGGCTTACCGCCACCGGTTTACCATTTTTATATTCAACTGTAACCTGAGTTTTTCCATCCGGACGAAGATAATCTAAAATTTTATCTTCCCTAACATGATCTATTCTTCTAGCCAACTGATGCGCCAAAGTTATCGGAAGAGGCATTAGCTCTTCTGTCTCTGTACATGCGTATCCAAACATCATTCCCTGATCTCCGGCTCCATCACTATCTACTCCCACAGCAATCTCCGGAGATTGCTGGTGTACATGCATGGCTACCGGTGAATCATAATAAAAATTAAATTTTGGATCAGTATATCCCAGTCTTTTAATTTGTTCCCTGGCAATTTTTTCATAGTTAATAGTTTTGCCCTTTGCTTTCACCTCACCGGCAATAATCACTTTACCAAAAGCAGCCATGGTTTCAACCCCAACATGGCCGTGTTTGTCTTGAGTCAATACTGCATCTACTATAGCATCGGAAACTGCATCACAAATTTTATCCGGATGGCCTGAGCAAACTGATTCAGATGTAAATGTTGTTATGATATTTGCCATAAATTCAAAAAAACCTCTCATCAGAGAGGCTTTCAAGTTTCCTCGCCAAAGGCGGGCGCATCTTCCTCTCTCAAGGATTTGGCACCGTAACTTTACGGTTGCCGGCTCGCTTTTTAAGCGGCACTCTTAATGCAGTACTAGTAAACCATATGTTTACTACTTTGACAATAGTCAAACTAAAAACTTCTATCTATTCAAAAATACCATGTTTTTTGATAAGCCCTATTAATTTATCTTTCTTTTCTTCAATGTTTCCATCTATATCCACTTCTATATTAAGCCTTAAAAGCGGTTCGGTATTTGAGGTTCTAAGTGATAATCTCCAATCTGCAAAAGATATTGAAACCCCGTCTAACTCCGAGACTTCACCTTCTGGAAATTCGCCTTTCACCGCCTCCATTACTTCTTTAGCATTTTTTACTTTAAAATTATATTCACCTGACTCATGCGATCTTTTTAAGAAATCAACAATCTCCGAAAGTTTTTTACCTTCCTCTGTCATTACTTTAAGAACTATTAAAATCATTGGAATTTGTGACTCTGCATTACCTGTTTCTTTAAAAAAATAATGTGAGGAGGATTCTCCGGCAAAAATTCCTCCGGTCTCATGCAGTTTTTCTGTAATAAAAGAATGACCTACTTTTGTTACCACAAAAGTCCCGCCTAATTCTTCTACTATTTTTTTAGGAGTCATAATATATCTAATATCCCCTAAAACCGTTGCACCTTTATGCTTTTTTAAAAGTTCTCTGGCCACTAAGGCGGTAATAATTGATGGCGGGACAATCCCTCCTTTTTCATCAATAAAAAATAATCTGTCCCCATCCCCATCAGGAGCCAAACCTAAGTCTGCCTTTACTTCAACCACTCTTTTTTGCAGATCAACCAGTGTTTCTTTTTGCAAAGGGTCTGCCTGATGGGAGGGGAAAGTTCCATCCAGCTCAAAGTTCATTTTGACAAGCTCGCCTGGAATATGTTTAAAAAGCTCTTCTATATATAAAGCACCCAGCGCATTTGCAGCATCTGCAACAATTTTATATTTATTAAGTTTTGGGTTTCCGGCAATTCTTAAAGCGTTTTGTACCTCCTCAACCACAACTCCCATTTTTTCAGTGATAGTACCTCCATCAATCTGAGAAAGACCTGCTCCTTCTATGCTCCATTTTTTAATATCATCCATTCCTGTACTCTTACCAATCTTTACCAGTCCAGTTGGCGATTTTCTGACAATTTTTATCCCGTTATATTCCCCCGGGTTATGAGAAGCTGTAATTTGCACCCCCCCGTCAAAGCCATTTTTATAAACTGCATAATAAAAGGTCGGGGTAGAAACTATCCCTAAATCAATCACCTGTGCACCCAATTCCACCAGGGTTTTAGAAACTGCTTCAAAGATAGCCGGAGATGAAAGCCTCATATCCCGCCCCACTGCAATTGTTAAAGGTTCTGTAGTTTCCAGTTGAGTTTGCAGAAGTTTATAAATAGCTTTAGTTATAGGAATAGCAAAATCTTCATTAATTTCCTCTGGATATATACCTCTGATATCGTAGCTTTTAAAAATCTTTTCCTGAGGTGTTTGCTTATCCATTTAGTACATAAAGTATTTTACCAGACCAATGCAAGATTTACACCCTAGCGGCTGAGCGCGCGCTTTATATAACCCAACCGCTAGATTTTTTAGACAAGGACAGGCCTCCTTTGAATTAGTCTAGATTTAACATCCTGAGCAAGATCTTTTAAATCTCCACGGGTTAGTCTATCTCTCCCTTTTTTCTTAGCATCCTCTACCTTATTTGTCAGTTCTGCTTTTAAATCAGTCGACTCAATTCCTAATACAACCGCTCTGCTTATTAGTTTTCTTGAGTTGCGTGATAATAAGACTTTTTTATCTATCAAGACATCTCTATTTTCTTGCAGCTGGCTTAAAGCATTTATTGCACCAGGAGTATTTGCCAATAAATCAGTCAAACTTTGCATAGATGTTAATTGCAATTTTAAGTCTTTTGTTTTATTAGCCTCTAATAGGCTGTTAGTTAAAACAGCAACTTGAGACCTAAGATCAATTCCTGTATTTTTTATTTCTTCTTTCATAATATTCACCTCCTTCCAACCACAAAAAAACCTCCCAATTGGGAGGTTACTTGTGGATCGATTATTTAATTAAAAATTATCTTAAACCACAAAAACGCCTCCCTTTTTAAGAGGATAGCCAAAGTGAAACCAAAGATTATTATTTAAAATTTTCATAACTTTAATATTTTACCACAAATTGCTGAAAAGTTTATAGGGAAAATACTTATTAATGTTTAATGGGGAGGTGGAATTTTAGGTACGATTTTCTCTGAAAACATAAATGCAAAGTCGCAGGACCAACTTCTTTTGATCCAGTTAGAAATAATCTCTATCATATTCTTACGGGGATTATAAACTACAGTCGCTAAAAGATGAGCTTCTGTATCATCGCGTTGCGCGGTAAACATTAAGGCTATAGAAAAATCAAGTTCTGCAAAGGCTTGTCTGGGGGTAGTTGCAACAAATGCATTCCATTCATCCTCAGTTAACCCACGCAGTTGTCTTTTGTTAACAAGATCTCTGATCTGTTCTTCTTCTACTGCTTCCGAAAATGAAACTAAGTGCAATCTGGAAGCAACTGCTCCTTCACCTATATCAAATACTGACTTACCATTTATTTTGTGTGCACCATGATCCCACTGAGAAGCCTCTGCTGACATAAACAATTATCCTTCTAGGCAGAATATACCTGGAAATGTAGCATGAATTATTCTGGAATACAATAGATTATATCAGGTTAATTTTAAATTTAACGCTTTGGAGACTGTTTCTTTGCACGGGCTTTTTGGGCATTACCATATTTCCTTCTCTCTTTAACTCTGGCATCCCTGGTTAGAAGCCCATCTTTTTTTAAAAGTGTCCGCAAAGAGGGATCAATCTTAGCAATTGCCCTGGCAACTCCGTGTACAAACGCATCAACTTGGGAAACAACCCCTCCGCCAACAACTTTAGCAGAAATATTATATTTTCCTTCAGTTTTAGTTACCTCTATTGGCCTTTGGTATTTCTTTTGGTATAAAGCGCCTAGAAAATATTCAGCTATTGGCTTACCATTAACCGCTAGCTCTCCTGCTCCGACAGAAATTCTTACTCTGGCAACTGCTTCTTTTCTTCTTCCTACAACAGAAATAGTATCACTGTTTTTTGTTTTTTTAACTTTTGTTTCCATAACTATTCTTTAGTCTCCTTTTTTATTTCTTTAACATAAGGATGCTCTGAGCTGGCGAAAACTTTTAATTTTTTTATCATCGCTTTGCCTAATTTATTTCCTGGTAGCATACCGGCAACTGCATGTTCGATAATCTTTTCCGGTCTTCTGACAATTAACTTATCAAAGGTTTCTACTTTAAGCCCTCCCGGATAACCTGAGTGACGGGTATATGTTTTGTTTTGCATCTTTTTGCCAGAGAGTTGAACTTTGCTAGCGTTAGTTACTACCACATAGTCTCCGATATCTAAGTAAGGAACAAAGGAAGGTTTTTTCTTGCCCATTAAAATAGTTGCTACCTCTGTTGCCAGTCTACCTAAAATTTTCCCCTCTGCATTTATTAAATGCCACTGCCTTTTTATATCTTTTGATGAAACAGATGTAGTACTCATAAATTATTTTTTAACTTTCTTAGCTACTTTAGTAGTCTTTTTCTCCTTTGATTCCCCTGTTTTCTTGGATTCAGGTTTTACCTTGAGAACTGTTACTGTTTCTTTTTTAACTTCTTTTTTTCCTAAAGGTTTTAATTCCTCCTGACCAATAATACTCATTTTAACAAGTGTTGTTCGATCCCCTTCCTGCACTCCTAAACGTATCATGGAGGTATATCCGGAAACCCTACCATCTAACTTTGGAGCAATCTCGCCAGATACTCTTTCTTCTAACGCTTTGTTGGTAAAATATGCCTGAAGTAATCTTTGGCTATTTTTATTTTTTGCCAAGTTAATAATTTTATCAACTAAGCCTTTTATCGACTTAGCTTTAGTCTCTGAAGTAATTAAACTACCATGAAGAAATAACTCTTGAACTAAACCCTTAAAAAGTCTAGTGCGTTCGTTTTTATTTCTTCCAAGTTTCTTACCATAAACTCTATGCCTCACGCAAAGACAACCCCCTCTCAGAAAGTTTTTCTGATATTAAACTCAAAGACTTTGTCCCTAAGTTTTTCGCTTTTAAAAGATCTTGTCTTGGGACATTTATTAAATCTTCTAAGGTATCTAATTCAATCGCTTTAAGCGCATTTGTAATTCTAACAGGTAAGTCTAACTCTTCTATTGTTAATTTCAAAACTTCCTCAGAAATAGTTGAACCTTTTTCAATAACCTCTTCTTCTGCTTCTGGCTCATAAATTTTATGGAAAGCATCTGATAATATTCTGGATGCTTCATTTACAGTTTCAAGAGGAGTCATAATTCCGGTTGTAGTTATATCTAAAATTAATTTATCGTAGTCTGCGCTTCTTCCAACTCTTGTTGGTTCTACAGTATAGTTAACAGCTATTACAGGTGAAAATAGAGCATCAACTGTGATTGACCCAATTTCGTTTGTCTTTCTCTCTTCTGACATTGAATAACCTTTACCTTTTTGAGCAATCATTTCCATATTAAATTTAGACTTGGCATCAGTCAAAGTCACAATATGTTGATCTTTATTCATAACTTCCCCATCTCCTTCTATTTCAAAATCACCTGCGGTTACTGTTTTCTTACCTGAGGCCTTTACTGTCAATTTTATTTCTTTATCTGAGCCAACTTTAAGATGAATCTTTTTAACATTCAGCATGATTTCTATAACATCTTCTAAAATTCCATCCATTGTGGAAAAAGGATGTGATACGCCGTCTATTTTAATAGAGGTTACTGCAGAACCAGGTAGAGAGGTTAGGAGAACTCTTCTAATACTATTTCCCAGGGTATGACCAAAGCCTGCTTCCAAGGGTTCAATAACTATTTGTGCATAGTTATCTTTTTCTATTTCATTTGTAACTTTAAATCTAATCATATTTTTATCTCGAATGAGCGAACTCCACTAACGGCTGTAATACTCAACAATCATTTGTTCGTCAATTGACTGTTCCATTTCATCCCTGTTAGGAATTCTTAAAATCTTACCTACTGTGGCTTTTCGCTCAAGCCATTCCGGCAGATCCTCAAGACCTTCTAAAGTCTTTTTAACCTGTGTATTATCTCTCATTTTTTCAGATAATGCAATAGTCTGCCCAATACACACCTTAGCTGATGGAATAGTCACTTTTTGATTATCAAGCTGGATATGTCCATGTGATACAAACTGCCTGGCTTCATACCTGCTTTTAGTAAATCCTAATCTGTAAACTACATTATCTAACCTAGTTTCCAGAAGCTGCAAAAGGCTAAGTCCGGTTGAACCTTTAATTTTTGAAGCTTTTTCATAATAATTCTTAAACTGTTTCTCCAAAATTCCATACAATCTTTTTGCCTTTTGTTTTTCTCTAAGTTGAGTTCCATATTCAGAAACTCTTCTTCTCATTCTAACCCCGTGTTGACCTGGAGGAATAGTACCTTTTTTCTCCATATACTTTATATCTTTAGAAGTTAGCGGTAAACCCTCTCTCCTTGATAATCTTCTTTTAGGACCTGTATACCTAGCCATTAAACTCTTCTCCTTTTCTTCGGTCTTGGACCATTATGTGGAATTGGAGTTACATCTGCAATCATAGTAATGTTTATGCCGGATCCTCTAAGCGCCTTAACTGTTGCGTCTCTTCCAGGTCCTGGACCTTTTATATAAACTTCAACTGAGATCATACCCATCTCTTTTGCTTTACTCGCTACCGTTTCCATCGCAGAAATAGCAGCAAAAGGAGTCGCTTTTCTAGCCCCTTTAAATCCTGATGCCCCTGACGTTCCCCAAGTTAGAGCATTCCCGGCTGCATCTGTTAAGGTGACTAGAGTATTGTTAAAAGTCGCTGTAACATAAACTCGGCCGCTTGTAACCTTACGTTCTGTCTTTTGTTTTTTAATTTGTATTTTTTTACTAGCCATATTTAATCCCTAAAATTATTTAGAGTCTCCTGTCTTTGCTACAACTTCTTTTCTAACCGTACCAACTGTCTTCCTCTTACCTCTTTTTGTCCTGGCATTCGAACGTGTTCTCTGACCTCTTGCCGGTAAGCCCTTTTTGTGTCTTAGTCCTCTAAAACTTCCTATTTCTTCTAATCTCTTTATATCTCTTTCTATATCCTGCCTCAAGTCTCCTTCAACTTTAAATTTATCAACTGACTTCTGCAACCTTCCTACTTCATCATCTGTTAAATCTTTAATTCTTTTTGAATCCGAAACATTTGCCTCTTTAATAATTTTGACTACATTTGATCTACCTATACCAAAGATATAAGTTAATCCGATATCTACTCTTTTATTTTCCGGTAAATCAACTCCTGCTATTCTTGCCATAATTATCCTTGCCTTTGTTTATGCCTCGGATCACGAGGACATATGACAAATAATATGCCTTCACGCTTAATAACCTTACAAAATTTACATCTAACTTTAATGCTTGCTGCTACTTTCATTTTTTTATTTTAACCTAAAAGTAATTCTTCCTTTGTCCAAATCATATCTAGGACTCATCTCGATTCTCACCCTATCGCCTTCTAACAATCTGATATAGTGCATTCTCATTTTACCTGAGATATGACATAAAAGCACTCTACCTACAACTTCAGGCAGTTTATCAGACCGATCAATTACTACTCTAAATAAGGTATTAGGCAAAACCGCCAGGATCTTACCTTCTACCTCAATAACTTCATCCATAAAATGGCTTTGAGTATTTTAGCAAAACTAGCTTCAGAATACAACCCATAATTACAAAGCTAAATTAGACGTATCTAATTACCTATTTTTCTCCAATCTGCCTGCCCGCCAGTGCCCCTGGCTGCCTCGCTTTGCTCGGCAAGCGGGCTAGCCAGTCTTTGGCAGGCGGGTTAAGACTTCAGCTTCTTTTTTGCCCACTATTACACTCATTTCAAAAAGCCCTCCCCAAGATCCATCACTAGAAAGATAGGTCCAACCATCAGAAGCTAAAACAACTTCAGACGAACTTTTAGCATAGATGACCTCTATTGCCAGTGTCATTCCTTCTTTTAAAACCAAGCCTGTTCCTGGTTTTCCGTAACCCGGTATCTCAGGATCTTCATGTAAGCTCTTTCCAACCCCATGACCTACTAAGGAATGTACCACCTTATATCCCTCTTCTTCTACTTTTTGCTGAATTGCAAAAGAGATATCCCCAACTCTATTTCCTTCCACAGCTTGAGTTATTCCATCCCACAGAGCCTGTTGCCCTACTTCCAAAAATTTCTTCTTCTCCCCCCATTCTTTCCCCTTAACGCTTTCCCCTTTACCCTTTACTAACACACTCCATGCACAATCTGTATGCCAGCCTTTATACATCACCGCTAAATCTACAGATACTAAATCTCCTGCCTGAAACTTTCTCTCAGTCGGAATGCCATGCACAACTTCTTCATTCACCGTTATACAGGTTGCATACTTATACCCGGGAACTGTTTTATATGATAAATCCCCTCCCAGTCGATAAATCTCTTTTTCAACTGCCCTGTCAACTTCTACCTCAGTTACACCGATATTAATAGATTCCATAGCTTTTTTCAAAGCCGCGGCTGCAATTTCCCCGCTTTTTCTCATTAAATTTAATTCATATCGATTTCTTGATTTCATTTTGTATTTGACTTACATCCCCTATTCCCGAAACTTCCACTAATATTCCCTGGTTTTTATAATAATCTAGCAAGGGTTGCGTCTGACTAAAATATAAATCCAACCTGGTGTTAATTGCCTCCCTTGTATCATCCGCCCTACCTCTTGCCATAAGCCTTTTAAGTAATTCTTCTTTGGGGGTTTTTAAATAAATTATCTTTTGAAACCCTGGGTCGAACAACTGCACCTGATGAATATTTCTTGGATACCCATCCATTATAAAACCATTCTGACAATCTGTTTCTTGCAGCCTATTTTTGACAATTGTGGCTGTTAGAGTATCATCGACCAATCTTCCTTGATCCAAAATCTCTTTTACTTTTGCAGCCTGCTCACTATTTTCCTTCGATAGATCTCTGAAAATATCCCCTGTAGAGATTTTTGGAATATTTAAAAATTGAGACAGTAAGTCGGCTTGAGTGGACTTCCCGCTTCCTTGCGGACCAATAAGTAAAATTCTGCGCATCATCTTCTTGCAAATACCTCATAACTTTTCTCAATCAATTTAGACTCAAACTGCTTGGCGGTGTCCAAAATAACTGACACAACGATTAATAGTCCTGTTCCACCTAAAATAAGCGTTTTAATCCCGGTTATTTGCGAAGCAATAGAAGGTAAAATTGCAATCGTTCCTAAAAATAAAGCCCCGGCCAAAGTGATTCTGACCATTACGTAATTTAAAAAAGCAGCCGTCTGCTCACCTGGCCTGATCCCGGGTAAAAACCCGCCGTATTTTTTAATCTCATCGGATACCTTTGTTGGATTAAATATCACTGCCGTATAAAAAAACGTAAAACCAACTACCAGAATAAAATAAATTATGTTGTAAGTAATGCTTCCCGGATTAAAATTTGCAGCTAAAAGTCTGCCTATAGCTGAGAGTTGAGGTTGAGGAAGTTGTGCCAAATATGTTCCGGCAAAAGACGGCACTAAAACAAGTGATACAGCAAAAATAATTGGGATTACTCCGGCTTGATTAACTCTCAGTGGGATATATGTTTGAGCTCCGGCTTTTACTTCCCTTCCTCCGATAAATCTTCTGGCATATTGGACTGTAATTTGTCTTCTTCCCTCATTTACAAATACCACCCCAGCTATAACTAAAATAGCCATTGCTACAAAAAATAAGATATTTAAAATTTGGGTTTGGTCGAGCAGTGAAGCAGTCTGCGTAAATACCACCGGAACTCTGGCTATAATTCCGGCAAATATTATCAATGATATTCCGTTACCAATTCCATACTCTGTAATTAGTTCCCCAAGCCACATTAAAAATATTGTACCTGCACTCATGCCAACTATTATTGCCGCAATTTGAATTGGAGTAACCTGACTTAATACCCCCTGGTTTTTAAGCAGTACAAACATACCTATGGATTGTAGTACTGCTAAAGGAACTGTCAAATATCTTGTATACTGGTTAATTAATTCCGTTCCGCTCTGACCTTCTTTTGACAGAGCCTCAAGGGAGGGAATAATCATTGTTAAGAGCTGAAATATTATCGAGGCATTAATGTAGGGATTAAGTCCTAAGGATATAATTGAAAAATTAGCCAGCGTTCCCCCGGAAAATATATCCAGAAGTCCTAAAAATTGATTTGAGGAAAAAAGCTGCTGCAGGGCAGCTAAATCAACTCCTGAAACCGGTATGTGTGAGGCTATTCTAAAAATTATTATAATGAGTGTTGTTACGAGGATTTTATTTCTTAATTCTTTAATTTTAAACGCAGATATTATGGGAGATAATATATTAGACATCTACAACCTTTCCGCCTATCTTTTCTATCTTCTTTCGAGCACTTGCAGAAGACGGCAGTTTGATAGTTAACGCGGAATTGAGTTCACCATGACCTAAAATCTTCACTCCTTTTTTAAGATCTTTTTTATTAATAATGTTTGCACCTAACAGAGAATCCATATCCACTACAGTCTTATCCTTGAAAACATTCAAACTTGAGAGATTTACAGGGATTAATTTTTTAGCTAGGACTGTATTTCCCAAACCTCTTTTTAGAGGTAGTTTTTTATACAAAGGTAAACCGGAACCGGTAAATCCAGCTGGAACGCTACCTCTTGCCTTTTGACCTTTCGTCCCCCTTCCGGCAGTTTTCCCAAGACCAGAGCCAATTCCTCTTCCAACTCTTTTCTTCATACCTGTTTTACTTTTAATTAAAGTGTGTAGTTTCATAACTTAGTCTTTCTTATCCTTTTTATCGCCAGTTTCAGCCTTTATCACTACTTTCTTTAGTTTAGATAAAGCCTCCATTGTTGCATATACATTTGAGGCTTTGTTTTCTGTTCCTAGAGATTTAGAAACAATATCATGTATTCCTGCTGCCTCAACTACTACTCTCACGGCACCGCCTGCAATGACTCCGGTTCCAAGAGGAGCGGGCTTAAGCAATACAATAGCTGCCCCGCTTTTAACTAAAATCTGATGAGGAATAGTTGTACCTCGAAGCGGCACATCTATCATATGCCTTTTAGCATAGCTCGTGGCTTTACGAACAGCTGATTGCACTTCTGCGGCTTTACCTAATCCAACTCCCACCTTTCCTTTTCTATCTCCCACCACCACTAAAACGGACAATGATCTTTTATCCCCACCTTTAGTCTTTTTCGAAACCCGATTAACCTGAACCACCCTTTCAAAATATTCTGATTGTTGGTCACGTTGATTATTTATATTCATTAGAATAATAACCCTCCTTCTCTGGCACCTCTGGCAATTTCTGCAATTCTACCCTGATATAAAAAACCACCTCTATCAAAAACTATTGTTTTGATTTGAGATTTTAGCGCTTTCTCTGCTAAACTCTTACCTAAATTATATGCTCTTTGCTTTTTAGTCCCTGTTTGTTTCATATCAGAACCTGATACCAAAGTCTTCCCAAGACTGTCATCAATTATCTGTGCATAGATATGTTGATTAGATCTAAAGACTGCGAGCCTTGGACGATCGCTCGTACCAATCAGATGCTTTCTTATTGTTTTATGTCGTCTAACTCTACTTAATTTTTCCATTACTTAGCTCCTCCTGTTGCACCAACTTTAGCGCTTTTTCCAACTTTTTTCCTGATATATTCACCTGAATATCTTATGCCCTTACCTTTATACACATCTGGAATCCTAACTTTTTTAATGTTTGCAGCTATCTGCCCTACCAATTGTTTATCAATTCCAGACACTTTAAGTTTTACATTATCTATTACTTCAAATTTTATTCCTTCAGGTGCCTCTATCTCAACCTGATGAGAAAAACCTACATTTAAAACTAATTTATTACCATTAACCTGCGCCCTGAAACCAACTCCTACTAACTCCAAAGTCTTATCCCAACCAGTAGTTACACCATTTATCATATTTGCAATTAGACTTCTTGTTAAACCATGTAGAGATTTAACTTTTTTCAGATCATTTTTTCTTTTAACATTAACTACTCCGTCTGCAATTTGGACATCAACTAACTGATCAAATTCCATCTTTAAACTGCCTTTTGATCCGGTCACCGAAATTTCCCTTTCAGTCTTTTCTACTGAAACGGAAGCCGGTATTAATATTGGTGCATTTCCTATTCTCGACATATTACCATACGAGGGCTAATACCTCTCCTCCTAATCTTTGTTTTCGTGCTTGCTTATCTGTCATCAAACCTTTAGGTGTTGAGATGACTGCAATTCCTAAACCATTCAAAACCCTCGGCAGACTCTTGACTCCTTTATAAATCCTCAGAGATGGTCTTGAAACTCGTCTGACATCAGTTAAGGCAGGCTTCCTTGCTTCATACCGCAGTTCAACTATAATTTGTCTATCCTGTTTCTCAATCTTTCCAATATAACCTGACTCTCTTAATACTTCCATCAATTTTAAGATCAGATTAGAAAATTTAATTTCTACTGAAACTTTACCAACATTGTAACCATTTTTTATTCTTATTAATGCATCTGCTACTGGATCCATAACTTTACCAACTCGCTTTCTTCACACCGGGCAATAGCCCTTCGTGAGCTAACTCTCTAAAACAAAGTCTACACAGTCCAAATTTTCTGATGTACCCATGGGCTCTACCGCATCTTTTACATCTACTCTTTTTTTGAACCTCAAATTTAACTTTTGTTTTTACTACATTTGATACTTTTGCCATAATTTTTTAGTTTATTGTATATAGTTTATGGTTAATCGTTAAAACGATGTGCAATATACTATTTACGATATACCTCCTTTTGTAAACGGCATGCCCAAACCTTCCAGCAATTTTTTACCCTGATCCTTATTTTTAGCTGTCGTTGTAATAGTGATAGCCATACCTCTAGTTTTATCAACTGTCTTATAATCAACTTCTGCAAAAATAGTTTGTTCTTTAAATCCCATGTTTAAATTACCGAAACCATCAAATGACTTGTCTGAAATCCCTCGAAAATCCCTTACCTTCGGCAACACTACGTTTATTAATTTATCTAAGAAAGAATACATTCTATCACCCCTTAGGGTCACCATCATACCTATAGGTTGACCTTGAGTTACTTTAAAGGCGGCTATAGATTTCTTAGCTACAGTTACCATTGGTTTTTGACCAGCCAAAGCTGTTAGATAGATCTTTGCCTTATCTATAACTGAAGCGTTATCCTTTGCCTCCCCCAACCCCATACTAATAACAACCTTTTTTATAGCTGGCACCGATAGCTTATTTTTTAAGCCAAGTTCATCCTGTAGCTTCTTAACAACTTCATTTATATATTTTTCTTTTAATCTGTTCATATAATTATTTAATCTCCTTTTTACATTTTCTGCAAAATCTCACCTTTGTGGCTCCATCCATCTTAAGGCCAATTCTTGTTACCTTGCTGCAGTTAGGACAAATTAGTCCTACATTTGATAACTGCAGGGATTTTGGCAAATCTATAATCCCACCTTCCATATCTCCCATTTTCTTTACATGCCTTTTATACAGGTTCACCCCTCCAACAAAAACTCTCCCATTCTTATTCAAAACTTTTTCTATTTTCCCTGTTTTTCCACTATCTTTTCCAAGAAGGATTTTAACACTATCCCCTTTTTTTAGTTTTGTTTTTACAATGTTCATTTTTAAATTCATATTTTTACCATACCTCCTGTGCTAGGGATACGATCTTCGTATATCCGCTGTCACGAACCTCACGGGCAATTGGCCCGAAAATTCTAGTTGAGCGCAAATTTCCATCATTATCAATAACAACTCCGGCATTATCGTCAAATTTTATATATGAGCCATCGTCACGTCTCAACTCTTTCTTACATCTAACTATCACAACCTTGACTACTTCATGATCTTTTACCTGACCATTTGGATTTGCTCCTTTAACAACTGCAACTACTTTTTGACCCAAAGTCGCCTTACGTTTACCTGATCCTCCCAGTGGCTGTATCACCATCAAAATTTTGGCTCCTGAATTATCCGCAACATTTAACATTGTTCTGTGTTGAACCATATTATTTTATCTCTTTCTTTTTACCGGTTTTTTTCTTATCAGAATGACTCTGTGTATCAGATTTGTCAGAACTATCAGATTCACTGACGTTCTGATCCTCTGACTCTCCCGGTTTTTCAGAGTTTTCTGAAATTTTTTCCTTTGGCATTACCTGCCTGCCGACAGGCGGGACACTTGTCATTTTTTTCTCTACCGGCATGGCTTCAGAGATGACCTCTGCAGCTGCCTGTTTTAGTTTAGCTTCTGCTATCTCTTGTAAATTTGCACCGGTAACCTTAACTATTCTCCAATGCTTATTCCTAGATATTGGTTTACATTTTATAATCTCAACAATATCCCCATCTTTAACCCCAATTTGATCATCAACCAAAAATCTTTTAGTTCGAACATAGGTCTTTTTGTACAAAGGATGCATAGCTATTCTGCTGACTAAAACAGTTGCTGTATTTTTTAATTTTATTGATACTACTCGTCCGGTCATATAGTTAGTGGCTAGTCGCTAGAGTCTAGAGACTAGTACTCTCCTTTCCTACTTTTGTTTTTATTTTTGCTACTTTTTTATTTGACACTTTTTTCTCTTCACTTGACACTGCTTTCGGTTCCAATTTTGCTAAAAGTTCTTTTTGATTCAACACAGTTAGAACCTGAGCTAAGTCTTTTCTTTTTTTATCAATGGATTTTAAATCCTTCAGTTTCTTCATATTTTTATCCATATTCAAATCTGCTATTTCTTTTTTAAAAATTTTAGCCTTTTGCTTTAATTCTTTTATACTAAGTCCTTTAATAATCACAAATTCGTTTTTCTTCATTTTAGTTAATTCCTTTTTCTACAAACCTTGTATCGAGTGGCAACTTATGCGCAGCCAGCCTTAATGCCTCTGTTGCTATATCTTTTGTGACAGCTCCCATTTCAAAGATTAGCTGACCTGGTTTGATCACTGCTACATAACCTTCAACGTCACCTTTTCCAGAACCCATTCTGGACTCTGCCGGATGTTTGGTTATAGGTTTATCCGGAAAAATCCTAATCCAAATACGTCCGCCTCTTTGTGTAAAATGAGCCATAGCCCGGCGGGCTGATTCAATCTGTCTAGCACTAATCCACCCGCATTCCATAGCCTTCAGCCCAAATGTACCAAAAGAGATTGCACTACCTCTGGTTGCAACACCAGTTCTTTTGCCTTTAAACATTTTTCGATGCTTCGTTCTACTTGGTTGCAGCAGCGCCATATTATATACTAACCTCCCCTTTGTTAATCCAAACTTTTACACCAACATATCCGGACTTTGTTAGCGCCGGGTAGATGGAGAAATCTATGTCTGCTCTTAAAGTATGGAGAGGCATTGTACCAGATGCTTTCCATTCACGTCTGGCAATCTCAGCCCCACCAATTCTTCCAGAAAGGACAATTCTAACACCTTTAGCTCCAGCTCTCATCACTCTATCAATTGATTGATTCATAATTCTTTGCGCAGGCATCCTTCTTATTAACTGCTCTGCTATATTTTGTGCGACTAAATAAGATGACAGATCTGCAGATTTAATCTCCATTGGCATAATTTCTAGAGCATTTTCTTCTTTAATCTTTAAACTTTTCATCAAAAACTTCTTTAGCTCACTTAAACCGCTTCCACCTCTACCAATCAATACTCCCGGCCGCGAAACAAAAAGTATTACTTTCAGTTTATTAACTGCCCTCTCTATCTCAATCGAATGTATACCAGCCGGCTTTAATTTCTTCATTAAAATATCCCGGATCTTTATATCCTCTAATACGTTTGTCTGGTATTTTAACCCTTGAGCAAACCAACGGGACTTCCATGTCGAGGATATTCCCATTCTAAAACCTACTGGATGAATCTTTTGTCCCATTTACTTTGTCTCCTTTATTTCTTCAAGCTTTTCTACTGCCTTAGCAGGAGCTACACTTACTTTTTTATTTGAAACTTGCTTTTTACTGTTAACTGTAACCTGGTCACTGACAACTATCTTAATATGCGCCATCTTTCTCTTGAAAGGCTTAACCCTTCCTCTTGTTCCTGCATGAAATCTTCGCATCTTAACACTTTCATCAACCTCCAGCTTTTTGAAAGATAAAACATTTTCATCAATACCTTGCTGCTTTGCATTTGCCAGGACTGTCTCAATTGCTTTTGAGAGATCCTTCGCTGCATACTTTGGTGTAATTCTCAAAATCCTCAAGGCGCTAACAGGCGCCATCTTTCTAACCATATCAGCAACTAACCTCAATTTACGGGGACTACTGTGGATATATCTTTGTATAGTTTGTACTTCCATATTTTCCTTTATGTCTTTGATGTACTCTTCTCTGTCACCTTTCCATGACCTCTAAAAGTTCTTGTTGGTGCAAATTCACCTAATCTATGGCCTACCATTGATTCAGATACGAATACAGTTACAAAATTCTTACCTTGATGCACCAAAAATGTTACACCAACAAATTCAGGTGGGATTTGTGATCTTCTTGCCCAAGTTTTGATAGCATTTTTAGAGCCACCTTGTTTTTGCATCATCACTTTTTTCATTAATTTTTCATCAATATATGGTCCTTTTTTAATAGATCTACTCATATTTTTATTTTATGGTTTCCTCCTTTTTATGACATACTTGCTACTTTGCTTAGTCTTTTTTCTGGTTTTTCCAACTGCTGGTCTGCCATATTTAGTCATTGGCTTCTTACGACCTATGCCTGATCGGCCTTCTCCTCCACCATGCGGATGTGAATCCGGATCCTGAGCAACACCACGAACCGTAGGTTTAATACCCATATGTCTGGATCTACCTGCCGAGCCAATCACCATTCTCTTCATCTCTTCGTTACCCAAAACCCCAACAGTAGCTAAAGAATCTAAGGGTATCATTCTAACCTCTGTTGATGGCATTTTCAAATGGGCAAATCCACCTTCTTTTGCCAGTATCTGTATACCTATTCCTGCTGATCTACCAATTTGCCCTCCATGTCCCGGAGTTAACTCCACATTATGCACTAAAGTTCCAATTGCAATATTTTTTAGCTTCAAAGCATTTCCTAATTTAACCTCTACTTTTTCACCAGATACTATCTTCTCTCCCTGTCCTAATCCTTTTGGAGCCAGGATATATCTAAATTCACCGTCTGCATATTTAATCAAAGCTATATCTACATTCCTGTTTGGATCATATTCTAATGCCATAACCTCACCTTCAACACCAAATTTATCTCTTTTAAAATCAATCTCTCTATAATATCTCTTATGTCTCCCACCCTGACCCCGTACAGTCACCATCCCACCAGATGATCTACCGGAATGTTTCTTCAGCAAATGTTTCAAATTTTTTGGCTTCTTGATACTTAATACTTTCATGACTTTATTTCCCTGTTATTACCTTTCTTTGAGTTGTCGGAGCTGCCCCTACTGCCCCACCTGCAACGCGTTGCGAAGCATTGCGGGCAGGACTTCTTTCAACTTTTACTTTGGTTCTACCTAAGAGATCTTTCTTTTCTCGAAGCATTATAGGCTCGCCTTCTGCTGTTGTAACTACTACTTCTTCTTTTGGAGTTTCAAAGATTGCTATTTTTTGACCAATACCCACTTTAATCAAAGCTTTCTTAATATCACTAGCTTTATAATTTTTCCGAACTGTTCTTTGTGTTTTTGTTTGACCCTTTATACGTATAACTTTTACGCTTAAAACGCTCACATTAAATTTATCTTTCACAGCTCGAGCAACCATTGGCTTTGTAGCGTCTTTGTCTACCTCAAAAGTATAGAGTCCTGCGGACGCAAGCCTCATTGATTTTTCAGTTATAATCGGTCGTTTTAGAATAATCATAAATTAGTGGCTAGTCGCTAGAGTCTAGAACTTTCCTTTCCTGTTTTTGTTTTTACTTTTATTTTTGCTTTTTCTACTTTTTCACTTGACTCTTCATTCTTGCCACTTGACTCTCTTTTGCCTAATTTATCAACTGCCTCTTTTGTTAATAGCAATAAATCATGTTTCAGCACTTCATAGGCATTAATTGTCTCAACCGAGAAGACACTCACCGTAGGAAGATTTCTCACCGCTCTTAAAACATTATCCGTATTTTTATCAGTTAAAATTAAAACGCTTTCCTTTTTCTTTTTATCAGATAATTTAGTTAAAAGGCTAGCAATCTCTTTTGTTTTACCGGTTGTCTTATCTAAGCCTGTTAAGCCTAAAACTTTCTTCTCTGCTGCTTTATCAGATAAAGCAGAAATCAAAGCTGCTTTTTTCATCTTCTTAGGTAACTCCATTATTACTTTTCGAGGAGTTGGACCAAAAACTATACCACCACCTACAAAAATGGGTGCCCTAACACTTCCGTGTCTTGCCCGACCTGTTCCTTTTTGAGCATAAATCTTAGCTGAGGATCCTTCAACCTGACCTCTGGTTTTAGTTGAAGCAGTGATAGTTTTTTGATTATTAAGATAAACCCTGGCTGTTTGAGACAGTAATGCTTTATTTACTAAAACTCCAAAGATCTCCTTTGGCAAATCTATTGTCCCATCTGCTTTTCCCAGCAAAGAAAAAGCAGGTATAGACAAATTTGTAGCTTTTTTAGCTGTAGCAGGTTTCAGCGCTTTTTCAATTTTTTCTTCAACTTTTGACTTTTGAATTTTGATCTTTGGATTTTTAACTGGCATCTGGTACTACCTCCTCTTTTTCAGAAGACTCAGAAGGACTCTGTGCACCGGATTTATCAGAATTATCAGACTCACCGGAATTCTGGTTTTCTGGCTTTCCGAGTTTTTCAGAGTTTTCTGAAATTTCTTCTTCAGATGGTTTTTCTTCAGGTGGAGGAGTATAACCTTTAATTCTTCCTAGCTTTATTATTTTAATTAATCCGCCTGTTGAACCCGGAATCGCTCCTTTAACTATTAATAGATTTTTCTGTTTATCAATTCCTACTACCTCTAGATTCTTAGTGGTCACAGTATCCATGCCCATATGTCCAGCCATTCTTTTTCCTTTATAAACTCTACCTGGAGTTGTTCCTGAGCCAATAGAACCCGGCGCACGCATTCTATCGGATTGACCATGTGTTCTAGATCCGCCATGAAAGCCATGTCTTCTAACTCCACCCTGGAATCCTTTACCCTTAGATATTCCAGTTACTTTTATGGCATCTCCTATTGAAAAAACCTGGTTCAGTTTGATTTCTGTTCCAGGCTGTAAAGTCCCGAGCGAAGTCGAGGGATTTTCCATAATTCTGACTTCCCTAAACCATCTAATTGGTTTTTCAACTCCAGCTTTTTTTCCAATGCCGAGCTGAGGCTTTTTAATGGACTTTTTAGTTCCGGTTCCAATTTGAATAGCATTATAACCATCTTTTCCCTCAATAGTCTTGACTTGGGTTATAAAATTTGGAGCAATTTCTAAAATAGTTGCGCCAACCCGACGGCCACGAGAGTCATAAGTTGAAGTCATATTCTTTTTTACACCTAATAATGTATTAATCATATTATTTACGCACAAAAAAGAGTGAGTCCTTTTTAGGGAACACTCACTCAGTATTTCTTTCCTTATTCTATTTCTCAGGACAAATTGCAGATACCGACCAGTTTATCCTGAGCGTATCTACGTCTGTGCCTTAGAAGCGAAGGACGCGATCTACTGAAAATATCAAATATTAATTAACCACTTGAAATGGTCATCACTAAAAGGAATTTTAACAGTCTTGTGCGTAAATTGCAAGAAGTGATAATTTTAAGCAAGTTGATGTAAAAACTACATCTTTACTTCAATGTCAACGCCAGCGGGAATCTCCAAGTGCATCAGCGAATCAATAGTTTTTTGGGTTGGTTCAATAATATCAATCATTCTTTTGTGGGTTTTTATCTCAAATGCTTCTCTTGCATCTTTATCTGTATGAGGAGAACGTAGAACAGTAATCATCTCTCTTTTTGTAGGTAAGGGGATTGGACCAACAATCTTAGCGCCGGTTCGAAGGGCTGTATCCAAAAGGGACTCACAGGTGTTATCTAACACTCTGTGATCAAAACTTTTCAGTTTTACTCTGATTCTTCCTCTTGGCATATAGTCCTTTCAATGTGCAACCAAAATGTTAGGCAATTATCTTGGTAATAACTCCGGCTCCAACAGTTTTACCGCCTTCTCGAACAGCAAACCTTAAACCATCTTCCATAGCAACCGGTGTAATTAATTTTCCAACCACTTTAACTGTATCGCCTGGCATAGCCATTTCAACACCTTCTGGAAGAGTTACTTCACCAGTCACGTCAGTTGTTCTGATATAAAATTGTGGTCTGTAACCTTTGAAAAATGGAGTATGCCTACCGCCTTCTTCCTTAGAAAGAATGTAGACTTCCGCTTCAAATTCGGAATGAGGAGTAATTGAGCCTGGTTTGGCTAAAACTTGTCCTCTTTCAACATCATCTTTTTCAACACCCCGAAGTAAAATTCCGGCATTATCTCCGGCTTCACCCTGATCTAATAATTTGTGAAACATCTCAATTCCAGTAACAACACTCTTTTTAGTTGGCCTAATTCCCACAATTTCTATTTCTTCATTAACTTTTACTACTCCTCTTTCAATTCTACCGGTTACCACTGTTCCTCTACCCTTAATAGAGAAAACATCTTCCACTGCCATTAAAAATGGTTTATCCTTATCCCTAACAGGAGTTGGAATCCACTCATCTACCTTATCCATTAAGTCTTCAATGGCTTTTACAGCTGTTGGGTCACCTTCCAAAGCTTTTTTAGCAGATCCTCTAATTATTGGAGAATTTGCATCATATTCATATTTCTTAAGCAAATCTCTAACCTCTTCTTCAACCAAATCTAGCAGTTCGGCGTCGTCAACCATGTCACATTTATTTAAGAAAACTACAATCGCCGGAACTCCAACCTGTCGGGCTAATAACAAATGTTCTCTTGTTTGAGGCATAGGACCATCTGGGGCGGAAACAACTAAAATAGCTCCATCAGTTTGCGCAGCTCCGGTAATCATGTTTTTGATATAATCTGCATGACCAGGCATATCAATATGAGCATAATGCCTTTTAGCTGTCTCGTATTCCTGATGAGAAATATTAATCGTAATACCACGAGCTTTTTCTTCAGGAGCATTATCAATTTGATCAACAGATCTTTTTTCTGCCATGCCTTTACCAGCAAGCACAGTAGTTATAGCTGCTGTAAGAGTTGTTTTACCGTGGTCAACATGACCCATGGTGCCAATATTTACGTGTGGTTTACTTCTATCGAACTTTTTTGCGTCTGCCATAATTTTGTTATTTTAACGGTAATTGCATTTTAATGCAAGAGGCCATTAAAATCCAGCTCTTTCTCGCTGGTAGTTATAAATATATCGCATTTGTAAACAAAATGCAAGAGACCAATTGCCAGCATTCAGTTTTTCCCGAAAGTTTTTTTATTCGCTGAAGGCGAGGACTCACTTGATAACGGAAAATCTTTTACTGAGTTTAAAATTACAGTTTGCGGAAGTTTAGTTTCTACATCTTTCAACACCTCTGGGTATAGCACTTTCCAGGTTATAATAGTTAAACTTAAAGCAATCAACCAGCCTAAGACAGCTACTATCCAAATCCAGATAATATTACTGACCTCCTCATTGCTTGTTACGCTTTTTGACTGTTTATATAAAACAATACTAAAGGCTAACATAAACCAACCCCAGAACATATGAATGATACTGGAGATAATATTTGGTAACCACTTTAATTCCTGTGGCAAAATATTTTTAAAAATGCTAAGTACAATCGATATCCCAAAATAGATCAGAATTAGAAGCAAATACCGGATAAAAATCTCACCAAAATTTTTACTGATTATTCCAACAGAGCGCTTTATGGAGGATAAGCCCAACTGGTTATTCAAAATTACTTCAAATTGCACATAGGAAAAAAGCATTATAAAAAGTATTCCGGGAATGACAAATAAAAAAGACCCTCCTATTGTCAAAAAACCAGTCACTAAGTTAATTAAAAACAAAGGCCAGATATAACTAAAGCTTTTTTTAAATTTCTCAACTAGTTTAGTTTGTGCTTTATCGTTAACAATTAAGACTGCACAAATCTGCGCTGCTGCAGCAATAATTAAAGAGATAACTCCTATTGCAAGAAAAATAATGCCGGATAATGGAGTAATTGCACTTAGTCCCATTAAGCCTTTTTGCAGGATGCTGGATCCTAAACCGCTTAATACTAAAATAACAAATGCCAAAGCAGCCAGTAAAAAATAAACTGCCATTCCTAAAATATTTAATAAAATTAACTGCAAAAGACTGCGTTTAAAAGTATTCCAGGCCTCTTTAAATAACTGACCTATTGGTGGTAGTGAAGAATTTTTAGCTTTATTTACTTGATCCATAATTTAAGACTCTCATGTTCAAGACTGCATTGTCAAGAATCATGGTAGTCTCGATTATTCCCCAATCTATTAATAGCATCCTCAAGACTTTGTTCTGTATATACTGCGTTATTAATCAAATCAAGTATAGGCGTAGAATTTATATTGCTCACTCTTGCCAAAGCGTATGCAGGAGCAATAGTATGCACACCCTCTGCTAACCATGGTTTATCTTCAGACAAAAAACCCTGAGCTGCCCTTGGATTTTTCACCAACAACTCCCCAGCTCTATAGTTTCTACTTTCATTATCTGTAGTGCACAAAAAAATATCCCCCAACCAGGACAACCCGGTGAATGTTGAACTTTTAGCACCTTGCCTTAGGGCAACTTCAACTAATTCGCTTACTAACTTGGTTATATAATAAGCCTTTGTGTTTGCTGACATATTTATTTCATCAAACATACCTGCAGCCAAGGCTACTAAATTTTTAAAAGCTCCTCCCAACTCTACTCCTATAAGGTCTTTCTCTGCTTGAATAATAAATTTGGGATTTTCAAGCCTATCCCGAAGATAATTAGCAACTTTAGAATTATAAGCAGCAATTACCGTTCCAGTCTCATCACCTCTTAGAATGCCTGAAGCTAAATTAGGACCAGACATAACGGCTATTCTTGGCCGCAAAGTCTGATCCAAGTTTTCCAATATCTGTGAGGGCCTATGATTAGTTCCTTTTTGTAATCCTTTTGAAGCGCTTAAAATTAAACTCTCACGCTTCAAATAAAACAATGACTCTCTGGCTAATTCTTCAAAAATTTGAGTAGGCGGAGCTAGAACAAGAACATCAACCCCCGTAACCGTGTCTTTCAATGAGGAAAATATTTTAACATTATCAGGAAGATTAACTCTTTCTCTGGTGTCAACTTCATGCGCTCTTCGATAAACCCTGACATTATGACCCTTTTGAGCAGCGATTAGAGCTATTGCTTGACCCATACTCCCACCCGGCACTACCGCAAGGTTTAACTGCTCTTTAGATATCATACTGAAATACTTTTAGTGTTCGACACGTCCGGTAAAGCCGGAGGTTTCAATAATCTTTTGGGTAATATTGCTTGGCACAGGCTCATAGTGATCTGCTTCCATATAGTAAGTAGCCCGGCCTTGCGACATAGACCGGATAGCTGTAGCATATCCATGCATTTCAGCCAGAGGCACCAAAGCAATTATCACTCTAGCCTTTCCGCTAGTTTCTGATGATAAAATTTGCGCTCTTTTTGAAGACAAGTCTCCAATTATCTCTCCTAAAAATTCATCCGGGGTAGTAACTTCTACCTTCATAATAGGTTCAAGCAGAATCATGTCAGCTTTTTTAGAAGCCTCAGATAAACCTAAGCTGCCGGCGATCTTAAATGCCATCTCAGATGAATCAACATCATGGAAAGATCCATCATAAACTGTTACTTTAATGTCAGTTACTGGATAACCTGCTAATAATCCTGTATCTTCTTTCTCAATAACACCTTTTTCAATCGGTCCAATAAATTCTCTTGGAATCGATCCGCCAACAACAGCTGATACAAATTCTCTTCCTTGCCCTCTGGGAAGAGGCTCAATACGTAACAAACAGTGTCCGTATTGTCCGCGACCTCCTGTTTGTCTGATATATTTACCCTCACCCAAAGCTTCTTTTTGAATCGTTTCTTTATACGCAACCTGCGGCTGACCTACATTTGCTTCCACCTTAAACTCACGTTTCATCCTGTCAACTAAGATCTCCAGTTGAAGCTCACCCATTCCGGCAATGATTGTTTGTTGTGTTTCAGGATCAGACTTGACTCTAAATGTCGGATCTTCCTCTGCCAGTCTCTGCAGAGCATAACCTAACTTTTCCTGATCAGACTTTGTTTTTGGTTCGATTGCCAGAGAGATAACAGGATCAGGGAAAGAAATCGATTCCAAAATTAAAGGAGCAGATTCGTCACAAAGTGAATCACCGGTGATTGTATCTTTAAGCCCAACTGCTGCAACTATTTCCCCTGCATAGGCCTCTTCAATCTCCTCACGATCATTAGCGTGCATGAGTAGCAACCTGCCGACTCTTTCTTTAATCTGTTTTGTGGCGTTATAAACATAGCTTCCGCTCTTTAAAGTACCTGAGTAAATTCTGATATAGGTTAACTTTCCTACATGTGGATCGACTTGAATTTTAAAAGCCAGAGCGCCTAAAGGCTCGGAGGCAACAGCTTTTCTAATTTCTTCCTCCTGCGTTTGAGGATTTATTCCGGTGAATTCATTCACATCTTGCGGTGAAGGCAAATATTCAACTACACAGTCAAGCATTAACTGCACACCTTTATTCCGCAAGGATGATCCGGCTAAAACAGGAACAATTTTATTGTCGATAACTGCTTTTCGAAGAGCTGCTTTTAGCTCTTCAACTGAGATCTCCTCACCTCCAAGGTATTTTTCCATTAACACATCATCTGAACCGGCAATCTCCTCCACTAATTTTTCTCTATGGCTGTCAACTTCCGAAACCATATCTTGAGGAATCTCAGCTGCATGAAATTTAGCCCCTGTTTCATCACCTTCCCAAATAAAAGCTGTTTTTGTAAGCAAATCTACCACTCCCTTAAAATCATTCTCCTTACCTATTGGCAAATTGTAAGCAATCGCATTTGCCCCAAGCCTATCTCTGGCAGATTGGATTGTACCTAAAAAATCTGCGCCAACAACATCCATTTTATTAGAGAAAGCAATCAAAGGGACTTTATACTTATTAGCCTGCCTCCAAACAGTCTCTGTTTGAGATTGCACTCCGGAAGAAGAGTCTAAAACAATAACTCCGCCATCCAGAACTCTTAATGATCTTTCTACCTCAGCTGTAAAATCAACATGACCCGGTGTATCAATTAAGTTAATCCTGGTCTCTAAATCTTTAAAAGGTCCGCTCTTTGGAATCCAAAAGGTCGTGATGGCAGCTGATACGATAGTAATACCACGCTCTCTTTCTTGCTCCATCCAGTCGGTAGTAGTAGTCCCTTCATCAATATCACCGATTTTATAGGTTCTTCCTGTATAAAAAAGTATCCTTTCGGTAGTCGTAGTTTTACCTGCATCAATATGTGCAATTATTCCGATATTACGGATTCTATCCAGAGGATAATCTCGTTTGGTTTTAGTAACAGCCATTACTTCCCTGCCTCCAACTCTCGGATGATCTTCTTTATCTCTTCAATCCTAACCCTAGCTGTTTCTGAATCCTCAATTGCCATAGTGTAAGCTGCATTTTCTGAAAGATCCCCTTCTTGAGCAGCCTGGCCTTTTTTGATAAGAATCTCCTGCAGTTGTTTTTCCAACTGTTTCAGATTCTCTCTCCACATCTTTAATTTTTCCTGTCGCAGCTTTTCGTCTATCATAATATATCTTTATCTCCGATAAAAAACCTCCCCTCTGGGAGGTCACTTTGTAAATCTTAATTAATCTGATCCTAAAAGTCAACCACAATCATGTAAATTGATTATTACCACCTAGTGGTTTTTTCAATATGACTTAGGAAAATATAAAATTTTGCCTCCTGAGCTTTTTAAACCCCATACCCTGGGTATTTGTCTAGCACTTATTCCTTCTATTCTTTGCGGAAAAATTTCACTTAAGAGTTGACTTCTTTGTTCTGGATTTAAACCCGAAGAAGAATGCTTTGTAGATTTTCTAAAAGGTATTATCCTGCCGGAATCTTCTTCTGGCGAATGAGCCATAAATTACCACCTAAAATGAGCAAAAGCGCGATTAGCATTGGCTGTTTTTTGCATATCTTCTTTTTTCTTCATGGCAGATCCGGCATTATTTGCAGCATCCATAAGCTCTGCTGCTAATTTTTTATCAAAACCATGAAATGCTGCATTTGACCTTGATCTGGCGGCAGAAATTAACCATCTGATAGCTAATGCTTCTTTTCTATCTCCGCGTACCTCAACAGGCACCTGATATGAAGCTCCTCCAACTCTTCTGGGTCTAACTTCCATCTTAGGCGCAACATTGGCAATAGCTTTTTCAAAAACACTTAATGGTTCTTGTTTACTTTGCTCTTTAATTGCCTCCATGGCCTTGTAAACTACACTTTGTGCAGTTGATCTTTTACCATCTTTCATGACTTTGTTAATAAAACGGGAGAGTATCCTTGAACCATAAATCGGATCAAGAGGCAATATTCTATCTGGTGCTTTTTTACTTCTCATAATATTTTATGCAGCTGGTACTGCCGGAGCTGCTTTCGGAGCTACCTTTGCAGCTAGACCTCCACCTTTCTTTGTACCATATATTGATCTGGCTTTTTTCCTTCCCTGTACACCTGCTAAGTCAAACTTTCCTCTGATCAAATGATACTTAACTCCTGGTAAATCTTTTACTCTTCCTCCTCTAACTAAAACAATCCCGTGCTCAGCCAAGGAATGACCTTCACCTTGAATATATGCTGTAACCTCAGCTCTATTTGAAAGTCTTACTCTGGCGACTTTTCTAAGAGCTGAATTAGGTTTTTTAGGAGTCATCGTTTTTACCAAGGTGACCACGCCTCTTTTTTGAGGATTAAAATTTTGTGTATACTTTCGATTCTTTACATTAAAGCTTCGTCTTAGCGCAGTTGCTTTAATCTTTTTAACGATAGTTTTCCTGCCTTTTCTAACTAATTGATTAATTGTTGGCATCTTATGTATTTATCTTCTTACCCTTCTATTCTTGCTCTCTCTTCTGAAGTCGGGATAAGTCGGCCGATTATAACATTTTCCTTCAAACCAATTAACCTATCAGACTTTCCTGAAATCGCCGCATCCGAGAGGACTGAAGTTGTTTCCTGGAAGGAAGCAGATGATAAGAAGCTCTCTGTTTGCAAAGATGCCCTAGTTATACCTAATATCACAACCTCTGCTGTTGCCGGCTCTCCACCACCTGCCAAGACTCTTTTGTTTTCATCTTCAAACCTGATTTGATCAATAATCTCACCCGGTAAAAGATTGGTGTCACCTTGAGAGTCAACCCTAACCTTGTCAGACATTTTTCTAACAATAACTTCAAAATGCTTTTCATTAATCGGTACTCCCTGAGATTCATAAACAAGTCTCACCTGATCAACAATATATCTTTGCGCCGCCCTTAAACCTTGAATTCTCAAGATCTCTTTGACGTCCATATGTCCTGATGCGAGAATAGTTCCCGCATCTATTAACTGACCTTCTTCAACTAACAGTGTAGCAGTTGCAGGAATAACATATTCTCTTTCTTCATGTGGCTTTGAAGTTGTTCTGACTCTGATTCTGGTTCCAAGCTCAGTCTCTAATACGGAAACTTTTCCAGCGATCTCGGCAATTGGGGATGCGACTTTTGGAGTTCTAGCTTCATATAGCTCTTCTACTCTTGGTAAACCTTGCGTAATGTCTAGACCAACAATACCTCCGGTATGGAAAGTACGCATGGTTAACTGTGTACCAGGCTCACCGATAGCTTGAGCGGCAACAACTCCAACCGGAGTACCAATCTTGACTAACTCTCTGGTTGTTAAATCAAAGCCATAACAGCTTTTACAAATTCCGTATTTTGCTTCACAAGTCAAGGTAGATCTTGCCATAACAACCTGCACACCACTTTTCAAAATTTCCTGGATATGTTCTTCTATCAATATCACTCCTGCCTTAACTAAAACTTTCCTGCTTTTTGGTTCCGTTATATTTTCCAAAGCCACTCTTCCTAAAAGTTTTTCTCTCGCGTTGGTAAAATTACTCTTTGAAATATCATAGTCCAACCCTTTTGTCGTGTGACAATCATCCATTCGGATAATCACATCATGCGCAACATCAACTAAACGTCTAGTTAAGTATCCTGCATCTGCTGTTTTCAAAGCTTTATCTGCAACTCCTTTACGAGCTCCTCTAGCTGAGGTAAAGTATTCAAACACTGAAAGTCCTTGTCTGTAGTTTGATTTTGTCGGAAGTTCAACAATTTTACCTGTAGGATCAGTTGATAAACCTCTCATCGCAGATAACTGCTTTGCCTGGTCACGAGATCCTCTAGCTCCAGCTTCAACCATCATCCTGATCGGATTTTCAGTGCCTAAAAAGTCCCAAGTGGCTGAAGCTAAATCTTCTGTTGTTTTAATCCAAACCATCTGACCGAGTTGGGATTTTTCTTGTGGAGTGATCAATCCTTTTGCAACATTAGCTTCAATTTTCTCTATTTCTTTTTCAGCTTCGTCTAAATATTTTTGCTTATCAGGTACAACTTTTGCATCAAATAATGCTATTGAAATACCCGCAATCGTTGCCCCCCAAAAACCTACCCCTTTAATATTATCTATTAAATCAGCAACTGCATCCCGATCCAAAGTCTCCATAGCCTTAAGAATAATATCTCTGATAGTAAAACCTTTAACAACCTGATTAAAATAACGCATGTGCTCCGGCAAAACCTCATTAAACATAATTCTTCCAACAGAAGTCTCTATATCTTCTTTTCCAATTCTAACCTTGACTTTTTCCTGCACTCTAACTTTACCTAAATTATATGCTCTGATTGCATCTTCTTTTGAAGTAAAAAACTTAACTACTCCATCAGTTGGCTCATACATTAAAGTAGTATAGTAACAACCTAGCGCCATCTCCCTGTTTGGAACAGTGATTGGCTGAGCATTTGCCGGACCAAAGATGTTTTCTTTTGCCATCATTAAAGTCTTCGCCTCTTCTTGTGCTTTTGTTGAAAGAGGTACATGAATTGCCATCTGATCTCCATCAAAGTCAGCATTAAATCCTGCACAAACACAAGGATGAACCTGAATTGCATTACCATCAATAAGTTTAGGGAAAAAAGCCTGAATACCTAATCTATGTAGCGTCGGAGCACGATTTATTAAGATTGGGTGACCTTCAATAATCTGTTCCAAAATATCCCAAACTTCTGCCGGCCTGGTCTCCAAAACATTTTTTGCGCCTTTAACATTTGAGGCCAAGCCTCTGGAAATCATCTCTCGCAGCACAAAAGGCTTAAACATTTCCAAAGCCATTTCTTTTGGAAGTCCAACCTGGTTTAACCTTAGCTTTGGCCCCACTACAATAACTGATCTTCCGGAATAATCCACCCTTTTACCTAACAGATTCTGCCTAAATCTTCCCTGTTTTCCTCTTAACATGTCTGAGAGCGACCTTAGAATATGGGTTGTTGCCGGACCACCTCGGCGAGACGACCTGCTTGATGCATCGATCAAACTGTCAACTGCTTCCTGCAGCATTCTTTTTTCATTTCTCAAAATAATCTCAGGAGCACCAAGGTTGATAAGCCTGTTTAAACGGTTGTTTCGATTAATAACTCTTCTGTATAAATCGTTCAGATCAGAAGTTGCAAAACGACCTCCGGGCAATTGAACCATCGGCCGAAGATCAGGAGGCAAAACCGGCAAAACTCTTAGAATTAACCATTCGGATAATATACCTGCACCTCTCATACCTTCAACAATTCGCAGTCTTTTTGTTGCTTTAATATGTTTTTGTCCCGTAGATTTTCTAACCTCTTCTCTTAGATTTGCTGCCAATTTATCTAGATCTAACTTCTGTAATACATCCAATAAAGCCTCGGCTCCCATACCGACTGTAGCAAAATCAGAAACACCATATTCTGAAAGTTTATAGAACTCTTCCTCAGATAAAAGCTTAAGAGGCATCACGCTTTTCACTAAATCACCAACTGCTTTGTAAATATTTTCAATTTGTCCGACTTCTACCACATGGTTATCTCTTAGTTTTTGAATTTCATGTCTATTTTTAAGTTCTATTTCCTGAGACTCTAATTCAAACCTCTCTTTATCTAACTTTTTCTTAAGTTCTGCAACTGATTCTTTCAATTGGGCTTCCAGTCCTTCTACATTAGAATCCATTACTTTCTTTGACTCTTCAATCTTAATACTAAGATCCTTTTCTAATTTTTCCAAAGCTTTAGTTTTATTTTCCGGATCAATTGAGGTAACTAAATATGAAGCAAAATATACAACGGCTTCTAAATTTTTTGGTGAGATATCTAAGATAAGCGACAGTTTAGATGGAGCACCTTTTACAAACCAGGAATGTGCTACGGGTGATGCCAAATTAATATGACCCATCCTATCCCGCCTTACCTTACTTTGCGTAACTTCAACTCCACATTTATCACAAATAACTCCACGATACCTGATCCTTTTATATTTTCCACAATAACATTCATAATCCTTCGTTGGACCAAAAATGTTCTCTGAAAAGAGTCCGTCTTTTTCAGCCTTTAAAGTACGATAGTTGATTGTCTCAGGCTTGGTAACTTCCCCAAAAGACCATGACCTAACTGCATCCGGAGATGCAACCGTTAATCTTAAACTTTCAAAATCTAAAAGATCATTCATAAATCACTTAAGTAACCTAAGTTACTTATTCCTCCTCCTTTTCTTTTTCTACCTCTGAGGCATCCACTACTTCAAATGGACTTTCTTCTGCCTGAAGCTCTTCTACTGTTGCCGTGTCTTTGACGGACAATTCATCTTTCATGTCTGCCACCTCTGCAATAATTGCCGGCTTCTCTTCTATCTCTTCCGCAGGGACGATCTTAGCACCTAATGTCTCAACCTGCAATCCTAATGCCTGCAACTCTTTTACTAAAACCTTAAAGGACTCAGGAATCAAAGCCTGTGGAATCTCAATTCCCTTAACAATAGCCTCAAAAGCCTTGGCTCTTCCTACTACATCATCAGATTTTATAGTCAACATTTCCTGTAAAATATGCGCAGCTCCATATGCTTCGAGCGCCCAAACTTCCATCTCTCCGAGTCTTTGTCCACCCATTTGAGCTTTTCCACCCAAAGGCTGTTGGGTAACAAGTGAGTATGGACCAGTTGATCTGGCATGAATCTTTTCCTCAACCATATGGATCAACTTCAGGATGTAGTTTCTTCCAACCACAATTGTATTCTCAAAAGGTAAACCGGTTCTTCCGTCTATAAGTTTTACTTTTCCTCCAGCCGGTAATCCGGCCTTCTCTAATTCTGCAATCAAGAGATTTTCAGGAATCTTTTCAAAAACAGGTACAGCGATTTTGTAGCCTAATTTTTTAGCCGCAAATCCCCAATGAGTTTCCAAAAGCTGTCCTAAGTTCATACGGGACAAGACAGACAGGGGAGAAATAATAATATCTATCGGTGTACCATCTTCCATATGAGGCATATCTGCAGCTGGTAATATTCTAGAGATGACTCCTTTATTTCCGTGACGTCCGGCGAGCTTGTCTCCTTCAGTTACTTTTCTCATCTGAGCCACTTTAATCTTAATTCTCATCAAAGTACCGGTATCCAGTTCATCTTCATTTTCCCTGGAAAGGATTTGAACTCCAATAACTGTGCCTCTCTCACCATGTGGGATCCGAAGAGAGGTATCTCTAACTTCTTTAGCTTTTTCACCAAAGATTGCCCGCAATAATCTTTCTTCGGCTGTCAGTTCAGTTTCACCTTTTGGCTGAACTTTTCCAACCAAGATATCATTTGGTCCAACTTCTGCCCCAATTCTTATAATACCCTGCTCGTCTAAATTAGCTAAGGCATATTCTGAAACATTTGGAATGTCTCTGGTTAGCTCCTCAGGACCAAGCTTTGTTTCGACAACATCGGCTTCGTATTCTTCAATATGAATTGAGGTTAATAGATCCTGTTTTACTAAATTATCAGATATAACAATAGCATCTTCATAACCCAAGCCTTCAAAACTCATATATGCTATCAAAAGGTTTTGTCCCAGAGCCAATTCACCATTTTCAGTTGCAGCCCCGTCAACCAGTAGATCACCTTTAGAAACTTTTTGATCTATCCCTACAACAGGGGTTTGAGAATAACAAGTTCCCTGCGGAGAATGTACAAACTTTTTAATCTCATACTTATATTCACCGTTCTTACCTTTTAAGACCAGGCCTTTCCCATCAACCCTAGTAATTACACCTTCTTCAGGCGCTCTAAAAACCCGTCCCATGTTATCCGCCACAATTCTTTCCATTCCTGTCCCGACAATTGGCGCATGTGGTCTGAGCAGAGGGACTGCCTGACATTGCATTTGAGTTCCCATTAATGCACGGTTTGCATCATCGTTTGCCAAAAATGGAATTAAAGAAGCAGAAGTTCCGAATATTTGCTGTGGAGAAATGTCAATCAAAGAAACAACTTTAGCCTCGCCCTCATAAAAACTTCCTCTATACCGCAAAGGAATTCTATCTTCAACAATAAATCCTTTTTCATCTGTTGCCACTGTTGCCTCAGTAATATGAAAATCTTCTTCATCGTCTGCTGAGATATAAATCACATCATCTGTAACCCTTGGCCTGTCTTTTTCCTTAATAACCTTTCTATAAGGAGTTTCTAAAAATCCATACTCATTAATTCGGGCATAAAGAGCTAAATAGGTAACTAAACCTATGTTTTGACCCTCCGGTGATCTAATCGGATCAATTCTCCCATATTGGGAATGATTAATGTCACGAACAGAGAAAGAAGCTCTATCTCGGGTAATACCTCCTGCTCCCATAACTGAAAGCCTTCTTAAATGATCTAACTCTGATAAAGGATTAACCTGATCTAAAATAGAGGATAGCTGTGATGAACGGAAAAATTCATTTATAGCTGCAATTACTGGTTTGGCATTAATAAGTCCTCCCGGAGTTACTTCCTGATCTGCAGCCGTTAAACTCATTCTTTCTTTAATAATTCTCTCAAGTCTCAATACTCCAATCCTAAATGCATTTTGTTGAACTAGCTCTCCGGCACATCGAACACGCCTGTTTGCCAAATGATCTATATCGTCAACTTTTCCTTCTTTGTTAGTCAACTTGATAAGATACTTTAGCGCTTCAATAATATCAGTATTTTTTAGAATCCAATTTTCCTCTACATTTGGTACATCTAAACCTAATTTTTTATTAATCTTAAACCGTCCGACTTTTGTTAAGTTATATCTTCGTCCGTTAAAAAACATTCCTTCAAGCAAACTCTTCGCATTATCCAAAACAACGGGATCTCCTGGTCTCATTTTTCTAAATATTTCCAGTAAGGCTTCCTCCGTATTCGTGGTAGGATCTTTTAGTAAGGTTGCCTCAACCAACTTTTCATCAGCAATATCAACATCACTAAATAGCTCTTTGATCTGGTCATTTTCTGAATAACCGATTGCGCGCAGCAAAGTTGTCACAGCAAATTTTCTTCTTCTGTCAATTTTTGCGGTTAAAACTCCTGTTCTGGAGACAGAAAACTCCAACCATGAACCCCTATACGGTCTAATCTCTGCGGAAAATAATCTCTTCCCTGTAATTGGATCATCGGTTGCTGAAAAGAAAACTCCCGGAGATCGGACTAACTGATTAATAATAACTCTTTCAACCCCGTTTACAATGAATGTCCCTTTATCCGTCATCTGAGGTATGTCTCCTAAGAATACTTCCTGTTTACTTCTTTGACCTGTTTGTTTATTGGTTAATATCGCTTCAATTTTCAAAGAAGCATCAAAGGTCACACCTTTTTCTTTTGCTTGATCAGATGTATATTTAGGTTTTCCAAAATGAAATTGGCCCAGTTCAAGGAGCCAATTTTTTCCAGTAAAATCTTCTACCGGGTTTATTTCTTCCAGGACTTCTTTAATCCCTTCGGATAAAAACCATTTATATGAGTCAAGTTGAATTTGAATTAAGTTAAGTTCAGGGACAATTGCAGGTATTTTGCTCCAAAATTTTCTTTGGTTATTCGGTTGTATATTTACGTCTGCTGACATTAGTAGATGACCCAATTCTCTTGTTTTTTCCGATTTTTATCGGAGTCAACAAAAGGAAGCATACGTACCCGTACGCCTCCAATTTATTTATTCAATTGAATTTAATTTACCACAATATATAGAGCTCTGTCAATACCCTAGACCACTGTTATCTTTCTGTTTGTATAAATCAAGGAGTACATATTGTGGCCAGGGTTTTTATGTCGTCAGAACTTAATGCTTTGTTATAAATTCTAACATCATCAATTTGCCCAGGCCAATACTTATGGATTCCACCTGGAGCATACTGCTCTGCACCAATATTAATAAAGCTAGACTGAAGATATGACACCCCGCTTGTATGAGCAACCGACTGGCTTAGGATACCGTCTACGTAAATTTTTACACTGCTTCCGTCATATACCCCTGTACCCAAATGCCAGTTACCGTCATCGACATTAGTTGTACTAACAGCATAGTCATAAGAACCCGAACCAACCAAAAATACTAATTTATGTGGATTGGTACTTGGCACATTAACTCCAAAAGTAAAACCTTTGACAGACGGATACTCTGAATAAGAAGAAAAAATATCAAGTAAACCAGCATTGGACGATAGCTTAAACCAGGCACTTACAGAAAATGGTCCCGTAGGTTTAAGTACTGATGTATCGGGAAGATTTATATAATCATTGCTGCCATTAAAATTCCCAGCACTCCCTATTTTACCTGATTGAAAATGAGAAGAGCCAGTTCCCTGCCAAGTACCACTTGCACTACCTTTACTGTCTGCAACAGTACCATCAAATGTCCAATATCCGATTAAATTTGAATCTTTTGCAGTATCACATATTCCTGCAGATATTTTTTGATCAGTACTAATAAGACCTTTTTGAACCAGCAGATTAAGCATCAAAGAAAAGTCAAAGGTATTGATTACACCGTCCCCATTCATGTCTATACCTTTTCTAAATCCGGATGTTTTATTCAAATCAGCCAGTAGTATAGAAAGGTCAATAAAGTTTACTTTACCGTCGTTATTTCCATCACCATTACCAGGAGTAGGAGAAGAGGTAGGTGTAGCAGAAGGAGCAGGAGTTGGCGATACTAGAGTAAATTGATTACTTAGCGCTACCACCTGACCAACTGTTGCACCGCTGTATAGGATAATGTTTAAGGGTGTTGTCACAGAAGGTATATTTGCTTTAGACAGGTCAAGAGAACATGTACCTGAAGCTTTAGGAGTACCTGTAGGCTCAAATGAAGGTGTAAAAACACAATTATTAATCCAAACACCATTACCAACTATACGGGTTATTCCATCAGACGCAAACTGAATAATATCTTTTGAGCTGGGATTAGGTATTCCTGACCAGGTTACTGTTATTGTTCCATCTTTAGTTAAGCTAGTAGGGCTAACAACAATGGTGGCTGCAGGTACAGGTGTTGAGGTTGGACTTACCGTTGGCTGAGGAGTTCCCCCTGTTCCAAGAGCAATGGTTAAGCTATCTTTACTTGTTAGAATATCAATATTATCTGCGTTAGCATAAATAGCTGAATCATTTGCGAAGCTAAGGGTAGCAGTACCGACCTTTAAGGCTTTAAG
>CALRFD010000005.1:14518-99243 GCA_943356485.1 Patescibacteria group bacterium | reverse complement strand
ATATTCTCTTTTTTCATCACTAAAGATAAGTACCAATCCATCCTGTTTTGCTTCCAGTATTCAAACCACTTTTCCCCTTCTTTTACGTCATCTTTAATATAAAACTGCACTTCCATCTGTTCAAACTCGCGGGAGCGGAAAGTAAAATTTCCGGGGGTAATCTCGTTTCTAAAAGCCTTACCAATTTGCGCAATCCCAAAAGGAATCTTAACTCTGGTTGAATCCAGCACATTCTTAAAATTTACCTGTACCCCGTTGGTAATTTCCCCTCTTAAATAAATCTCTGATTGTTTACCTTCCAGCACACCCAGATATGCTTTAACTAATAAATTAAACTGCTGCGGCTCAGTCCATTCAGCTGTCTTATTGTCTTTAGTTTTATGCATTTCTGAGTGAGCATGAACTTCCTCAAGTTTATCTGCCCTGAATCTTTGGTTGCATATTTTACACTCAATGAGCGGATCGGTAAATGCTTCTACGTGACCTGATGCTTCCCAGGCCTTAGGATTCATCATGATGGCGCCGTCTACCCCTACAATATCTTCCCTCAGTTGCACCATTTCTTTCCACCATAGGTCTTTTAAGTTTTTTTTAAGTAAAACACCAACCGGTCCATAATCCCAGGTTCCCCCCAATCCTCCATAGATCTCCGATCCAGGATAAATAAATCCTCTTCTTTTACAAAGAGCCACAATTTTTTGCATTAAATCATCCATTTTTTATCTCCTTTAAAAAAAGTCTACTTTTAAGCGCTCCTTCTATTACCTTCTCTAAATGATATCTTAAAACACGCTCAAGTTCCAGCGCTTCTTTTTCTAATATTTTTATCTTCTCTAGCTTATCCCAAGACATAGTTACTAAATCTTCCAGTATTTTCCCCGTTTGCTCCGACACTCCAAGGGTAGAAAGATAGATTTTGGAGTTAAAGTCTATAAATCCTAAAACTGATAATATCTTTATCTCAAAAGCTCTAATCAAAATTTGTCTCGGGTTTACTTCCAGCCTTTTTAAAACCTCTATTAAATACTCATATAATATTATGTGTTCCTGATTTTCAGCCGTAAGTTTATCTACCAACTCTATGACATGGTACGCATAAGTAGACAAAGTCAAATCAGATTTTATTTTTTGGAAGGTATTTAAAGAGGTTGCTTCTGTTAAAATTAAGAAGGTTTTGGCCTGATGCAAATATAGCAGACTTCTGTTTAAAAGTTCAACATTTCCTGCTCTTCTTGAGGTAATTCGTCTGACCCCTTTGGCCAAAACTGAGATTTTGCCTTTTTGCAGTGAAAAAACAGTTAAAATCCGATCTGCTTCTCCTAAATTCCTTCTTTTTAAGATTACTCCTTCTACTTTTATTCCTTGCATGTAAAAGTAATTTAAATGGGGAAACTAAATTCTTTATCTGTCTGCAAATCAAAATTTGCAACGCTTTTACCATTTAATTTAATTTTATATTGAAAATTCTTAGCTCCTGGCTGTTTTTGGATTAATAATTTATACTCCCCGCTTGGTTTGTATGGAACTGTATATTCTATTTCTAATTTTCTGGAATTTTGAGGTCGCACCTGAACAAATGCCTCAAAAACAGTCTTACCTAAATCATCAATCGTTGTAACAGGATTATCAGATCCTTTGGAAGAGATTAACTTACTGCCTTTTGGTACAAAAAACCTGACATAATCGCGGTTAATCCCATTAAGCCAGGTATTAAACTGCTGGTCATTTTTATACTCTACAATAATCTTTTTTTTGTATGTCCCATCTGATTGTTTATTAATTTCCTGAGTAAGAGTCTGGACCACATAAAGGTTAGATTTACCCCCGGCAAAGTTTGAATCATTAATATGCAGATAGTCTCCATCAAAAAGCTTTATCTCACCTGTCCAATTTAAAGAACTTAACGCCTTTTCCAACTGTTGATCATGCATATAAAACATTACATGTTTTTGATTTGCCAGTGTGGCAATAGTTTCAATAAGTTGGGGGACTTTCTCCACTTCAGCTCCTAGCGACCGGGCTAAAATTTGCTGCATCAATACCCCCAAAACTGCTTTCCGATCCTTTTCTCCTTTGGCTGCAATTTCTGCATAAGATTCTAACTCATAAATCACATTCGGGCAGTTGCATCTTTTATCTATCTTAGATGAATACTCAGTGTCAAAAACATTAATCGGCCCTGTTACTTCAATTAAGTTCTCCACGACTTGAGTGTCAATATAAATAATCCCATCAAAAGGCAGTCCTTCACCTAAAAGCTGATACATTGTCTCAAACTGTTTTGCCGAAGTCGGCACATCCGGTGAGATATTTGAATCCCTCATACTCCAGGCTGATCTTGGCTTTCCGGATACTTCTGGCAAATATTTGACAATGGGTGCTGGAGGTGTAAGCGGACAGATCTTTTTTAAACAAACATTGAGTAGTTTTTCATCTAATCTATAAATATCATCTGAGGTAGTGGCGCTAATTTGCCCGTTATTTATGGTTAAAGTCGCATAAGCTGTCATAAAACCACCGGTAGCTCTAATCTCTTTATCATTTTGGAATAAAAGAAGATAACTTTTTGACGAAGGTATGCCTAATGCAGCCGGTGCAGCTATCAAAGCTTCTTTACCTTCTTTAACAGCAATCGCAGAACCTAAAATAAAATTCTTTGCTACTTCTAAGTTCTTCCGCACCTCTTTACCTTTAAACTTTTCCGGATATTTATTAAGATCAATATTTTTAACCTCATCTGCTGCTTTAGCTAAATTACCTTGTATTTTATCTAAATAAGGCAGGCTTTTATTTAATATCTTAACTATCTGTGTTACCCTGTCAGGACCGCTTTTAGGGTGGTTGTCAAATCCTAGCTCAATCTTGCTTGAGCTTAAGTTAGTTAAAATTAAGTCAATTGAAGACAATTCATCTTTACCCGCTGATACAAAACCTTTAGCATCAGAATAATAACCTCCCAAAACCGGAATTATTTTGAGCCAAAACAGGAAATTTAAAGCAAGGTCAGTTTTTTGCAAACCACTCTTTGTACCATTTAGCTCTTTTTGCAGCATGTCATAGTTTTGTGCTTTGTAGGCAAAGGCAATATTTTTTGCGTGTGATATTGCTTCCTTAGCTCCTATATATATAAATATTGAAGGCAAAATTAAAGCTATTGATAATATAATTATTATTACTCCCAGTCTTCTCAGCCTTTTTTTATTTGGAGACTTTTTTGGATAAATTCTATTTAAATTATCTAATCTTTTATTTAAATTAGTTAAAGCCATAAATCTTTAAACCGCTCCCCTTCCTGATAAAACAGCCGGGATAGTTTTAATAATAATCCAAAGATCGTAAATTATTGATCTCCGTTTGACATATAAAGCATCCATCTTGACCCTTTTATCAAAGTTAATCTCTGACCTTCCTGTTACTTGCCAAAGGCCAGTCAGACCAGGTTTACCTGATAATATCACCTTAACATATTTTCTGGATTCAGGGTATTTCTCCTGCTGTTCTTCTAACTCATAAGGATAATATGCTCTTGGCCCCACTAGACTCATATCTCCGCTTAAAATATTAAGAAACTGAGGAAATTCATCAATAGAAAACCTTCTGATGAACTTACCAACCCTAGTAACCCTAGGGTCATTAAAGATTTTATAGCTATTTTTTTTATACTCCTCCAAAAGCTGGGGATTTTTTTCTAAAATTTCTTGTGCATTTTGAACCATTGACCTGAATTTGTATATTCTAAATAATCTACCTTTTTTACCTGCCCGCATTGGAGTCTCTGCCAAGACAGGACCAGCTGAATCCAATTTGATTGCAATAGCCACCATCAATATTACAGGAGACAATATAATTAAACCAAACAAAGAACCGGCTATATCTGTTAATCTTTTTAATATATCGTATAACATTGTTTTATAAGTTTACGTTTTGTTCCAAAAAAAGGCAAGACTTCGACGATGAGTTCAGTTGAAGTGACTGCTACATAACTTGAGCAATTTGTTCTTTTAACTTTTTGCTGAATATTTCTTTACTAAATTTTGCTGCCATCTCTCTGCAATCTGATGCATTTATTTTCATTAATTCAAACCTTTTAATTGCATCTACCATTGCATCCTTTGTTTGAATCTCAAAAAAAATGCCTGTTTTATTATCCACTATAGTTTCCAAACTTCCACCTTTACCAAAAGCAATAACAGGCTTACCTAAAGCCTGGGCTTCCAATGAAACAAGTCCAAAATCTTCTTCTCCGGGTATCAAAAGAGCCTTTGCACCGGATAACACTAAATCTAATAAGGATTCATTAATATTACCTAAAAATTGAACCTGATCTTTTTTGTCTAATGATTTCAGATACTCAATTTGAGAACCGGTTCCAACCACTTTAAGGGGAATATTCAATTCAATACAAGCCGCTATTGCAATATCTACCCTTTTATATTTATTTAATCTTGACACCACAACAAGATATCCACCATCAAAACTAGTCAAATTTTTAAACCTGCCAAGATCAATAAATGGATATAAAACCCTGGACTCAACTTTGTAAATTTTCTTTATTCTCCTCTGGGCATTTTTGGAACCGGCTAAAAAACAATCAACTCTTTTGGCTGATACCTGATCAAAGATTCTTAACTTAGTTAAAAGCAACTCGCCCAAACCATAATTCTTCTCTCCTGAGAAGTGCCATAAAAATCTGGGCGGAGTATGGCAAAGGCATATGTGTTTTGTTTCCGGTTTGGTAATAATGCTTTTTGCAAGCCGGGTGGTATGCGAAATAACCAGATCAAAATTGTCAAAGTTAAACTGCTCAAAAGCAATAGCGTAGAAGGGGAGTAGCAATTTATATAAAAGTTTCCACCCGGGAATTTTTTGCAAAAAAGAGGTGATAATTTTTTTATCTTTAAATGCTTCAGAGAGCCGCTTGTTGGATCTATCAAAAACAGAGGTATAAATTGCTGCCTCAGGAAAAACTTCACAAATCCCCTGCAATACCCTCTCCGCCCCACCCCATTGCACTAAATCATCATGCACGATAGCTACTTTCATTTTAAATAAACCCCCAGGGTTTGTTTGGCTAGTTTTTCCCAACTAAAATCCTTTACTCTTTTTTGTCCTTTAGATATTAAATCTTTTCTTAATTTGTCGTTATCTAAAACCTGCTCTATTTTTTTAATCATATCTTCCAGATTATGCGGATCAAAATAAACCGCTGCCTCTCCTCCAACTTCTTTTAAAGATCCGCTCATAGATGAAACAACCGGGGTTTTGCAGGCCATTGCTTCCAGCAAAGGTATTCCAAAACCTTCTTCATATGATGGCATCACAAAACACTTGGCATTTTTATAAAGTGAAACTAACTCTTCATCAGAAATAAATCCTGTATAAATAACTCCTTCCCAGTGAAACTCTTTTTTTATTTTCTGCCAAAAATAATGGTCACTGCCGGATAAAACCAATTGCAGGTCTTTATATTTATTCCTTAATCTGATAAACCCCTTAATTAGCCCTTCCACATTTTTATGCGGATGCGCATTACCAACATAAAATATGTATGGCGATTTAATGTTAAATTTTTTCATCACCTGTTCATCCTTTCCTTTCATTATGTTCACGACCGAAAAGATAGTGTCATCGACAGCCTCCGGGGTAATAACTATTTTTCCTATATCTATCTTCCAGTCATCTATTAACAACTCTTTAACATAAGCTGACGGGACTAATATTTTTACAGATTTTGAGATGGCATTTTTAAAAATTGCTCTATATCCTAACTGTTTAATTTTATAAGTTGGTAAGCCGTGAGTTGTTGCCCTTTTCATTTGATAATGCTGATGGATTAGATCATGAATGGTAACTACAAACTTACCCTTATAAAGAATTGGCACATTAAAATGAGGAAAATGTACTAGATCCAGTTTTAGAGAATTTAATATTTTAGGTAATTTAATCTGCTCGGTAATTCCATACCAGGAAAAATCCGCTAATACTTTATGAAAATTACTGTTAAACTTTATGTTCTCAAAATCTTCTTTTCTCAGCAGAATAAAATACTCGTTTTCCTTATCGAGTTCCTGAAGCTTATTTATAACATTACGGATATACCTGCCAATTCCAGACTCTAAATACATCCTGGCATCAATTCCGATACGCATAAGTACAATTATATACTTTCTTAAGAAAGACTGTAATTACTGGTGTAAATTATTTTTATCTCTACCACAATCAGCTTGTCGCAGAGCCCCTTTCACCACAAGAGATAGTTGTGGATAACAATTGTGGTTTTCGTGCGTGAAAGTCCACAAATTGTGGTGTTGTGGTTAGTTTTAGACTTTATATTGCTTTAAATTTTTTCAAATGGTATATTTCTATTTATAATAAACATACGATGCCTAAAGAAAGACTACCGGTAAATGTTCCTAAGTTAGAACGTAAGTATGCTCTTCTTTATGTTGTTGATCAATTAGGTACTCTGACGCGCAGACAAGTTGAAGATCTTGCAGCTGTTATTGACACAAACACTCAGCAAGGAGTAGTTGAATCTCTTGCAGAAGCATCTCATGCAGCACAATTGTTAAAAGCAGGCCGCCACAGAAAGTTTTTCCAGGATGCTTTTCTTAATCATGTATCATTAAGCTATACTACTGATGAATTACACAAATTGCCTAGAACCGAACCCATTGCTCCTAACGAACAACCTAGATCGCTAGCCGACTTTCTTGCAGGAGATGGTTCAGTAAGACCACTTCTTAAAGAATTATATTCTCTCGAAGGACTTGGGTTAGTTATTGTTAGAACAGATGAGGATAGCCGAGAATTGTTTGCTCCTACTACAAGAGGAAGAGAATATGCCATAACTCTTGGAGATACTTTTGACAGGATAGTAAATTGGGATCATCAAAAAAACTTTATGGCTGTTGTAACACGATACGAGACAATTGTACAAGCAACACCGGTGTTCATCAGATAGAAACCTAAGGAAAATATTAACTATACCCTTTTCCCTAGCTGCTCATAAATATCACTTAATTTTTTGGAGATACTGTCCCAATCGTATCTGTTTTTAACCATTTCTCTAGCCTTTTTGGCGATTTTACTATACAGATCTTTACTTCCCAAAAGTTCTACCACAGCCTGAGCCATCTCTTCCGGTTGATCCCGGATTATAACCTCCACTCCATCCTTTGCCTCTGTTCCGGAAATCCCGATACTGGTCGTCACCACCGGTAACCCGGAAGCAAAGGCTTCAAAATTTTTATATCTTGTTCCCCCTCCTCCATAAATAGGCGCCACTAAAACAGATGCCTGCTGATAAACCTCTCTAATATCGGCAACTTCCTCAACCCTGATATCCTGCTCGGATAAATTTGGGAAAAATTTCTCTGCTTCTTTACCGATAATCCAAAGTTTGGCTAAAGGTAACTGGCTTTTTATCTTTGGCCAGATTCTTCTTACCAAAATATCTACAGCTTCCCGATTTTGCAGCCAGGTAAAATTACCGACATATAATATTATTTGCTCTTTAGAACGGCTGGCAATAGATTTGTTGAAATATACACTGTCAACTCCATTAGGAACAATATCTACACTCAATCTGGATACCTCAGAAATCATTATGCTTCTATCTTCATCTGACATTGCAACCACTTTTGCCGCCTGTTGCCAATATCGAAGTTCCCAGTACTTCATCTTCAAAACATCAAAATAAAAAAGAGGCTTCAGCGCCAGATTACCCGACTCCTCTGCAAAATGACTATAAACCAAATATTCAATTGTTTGTTCAACCAAAAGGATCGGTATCTCTGTCTTAGGGATGTGCGGCATTACATAAAAAGTCTCTGCATGTATTAAGTCAAACTTTTGATCCTTAAGCTTTTTTTCTATAGCCGACCGCTCTCCGCTAGCCCAATTTCTAATAACCAAAAAAGGATAAATTGAAAATCCTGTTTTAAAAATATTGCTTAAAGTCCAAGGCCTCTCAGATCTGTTGAATACGGAAACCTCCTCACAGAATTTTTCCAGCTCTCCAACATATTTTTTTTCCTTGTCGCTTTTTACTAAACAAAAAAGGGTTATCTTATGCCCTAAAGCAGCAAGCCTCTTTATTAAATTATATGATCTGGTTTGACCTCCTGTAAGTAAAGGATAGGGTAGATACGGCGTAAGCATTAGAATCTTCATTTTGGTTTAAGGCTCAGGATCAACTAAATAGTCAAGCTTTACCTTAATCGTTGTTAAATCAACAATTACAAATCCTGGATTTTGTTCCAATACTTTAAAATGTCTGATTACCCAAGCTGTTTTTGGGTCATAAGTGGTCGATACATAACTGGTAACTCCATAATCTGCAATCATATCAGTTATGGGTAATGGAACAAAAGCAAATCCGGCTCTATTACTCTGATAAAGAAAAGCTGTATCACCATTATATGGCGCCAAAACTATAGCATTTTGCGGCAAAATTTTATCCGCCTTCTTACCCGCCTCAACAATTACCGGATTATTTATTTGATAAAAACCTACTGTTTGTTTTGCCCCAAAATAAAAAGTCAGAACAAAAAATAATAGGGCTAAGGGAATAGTATATATTCTTGGTAAAAATAATCCGCTCCCTTTTAATAAATCTAAAAAACCTTTGCCAAGAAATATCGAGGCAACAGGAATAAATAAAATTTGGTAATAATTATGTCTGACATTTCCGGTGGCAAATATTACAATAAATAAAAAAGCCGATAAAGCCCAAAAATGCAAAAAGTAATTTCCATTTTTAGGTTTAATAATTAACCCGATGAAAAAAAGCACCATGCCTGTGGCAGTTAAAATTTCCTGACCCAATCTTTCAGAAATAATCCACCAGAAAAATGCCGGCCGAAATCTTATCCCATCACTGTTAAGCAGCCAACTTGATGCAGGTATCCCCTCCGGCTGCTGCAAAATCCAAAGTCTCCAAATTAGAAACGGTAAAAAAGAAAGAACGGAAAATATAAAAAATTTTAAGATAAACTTTTTGTTTTTTTTAAATAACAAATATAAAAGCGGCAAATAGAAAAATATTGCCCAGGGTTTTAATAAAAAAGCGAGGCTTGTAAAGAATAAGCCAAACAATAAATCCTTTCGCCTTTCTTTCTCAATCCAATTACTGACAAAATAAATCATCCCTAAAGAAAAACAAACAAAGGTCGGATCCGGTAAGATAGTCCGAGTAAAAAAAACATTAAACGGCATAAAAGCATATATAAAAGAGGTTAGTAATCCTTCTAAAACTCCAGAATATTTTCTGACAATAAAAAAAAGCAAAGTTGTTGAACCCATCGAAAAAATAATAGTTACAAGCCGGTGATATTTTTCGCTTACACCAAACATTAAATAAAATGGGTAGACAAAAATATTGTAAAGAGGAAACTCTACAAAACGGAATCGACCTAAATTTACAACAGGCTGCTCCGAAACTCCTGACATATCATCATATTTTGGTATAAATGGATTAAAACCTAATTTTATAAAATTTCTGGTAACTGCTGCTGTATCCGCTTGCCGCCACGAATGCCAATCTGCAACCGGGGCATCAATTTTATAAATTCTTACTAAAAATCCAAAAATAATAATTAAACTCAACCAAAAATATTGATTTTTTAAAACAGTTATTATTTTCATATCTTAAATTAAAACATCTTTAGCTATATTGCTCTATAGCTAAACAAAGTCCTACCATCATCCAAAAAAGAGAAGCTACTTTTGAGGCTTCAAATACATCAATAAATAATCCATTTACCAAAAACGCAATTAACATCGCTAAGGTACCTGCATAAAAATATCGCAGAAACCTGTCTGGATTTTTGAATCCTGAAAAGATTCTTTTAATAATTTCAATAAATACCAAAATAAAAGAAATTGTACCTAATAGTCCTACTTCTCCCAGTGATCTTAAGAAATCATTATCGGTCGCAATATCAATCGAAGAGTAGCCTGTCCCCAAGAAAGGATTCTTAACAAAAGCTTCAATCGCCCTTGGCCATTCAATTTTATACCTGATTTCAAAAGACCGGTAAACCCCTAACTCTGTTGTATCAACCGGTTCACCCGGAGCAATGTCAGAAGAGATAGTCCCAGACTGGGTAGAAAAAGTTGATGTTTTTGCAGAATTGCTTGAGGTCTTTATTGCCAGAGTTGGAATATTTATTTTACTTCTGATATTTTGATCTTCACTCTGACCTACATATCTTTGTCCCTGATGAAACAGGTTAACTGTAATGGTAGAAATAAATCTTTCCTGCAGTTGAGAAGGATATATCAAAATAGCTGCTAGTCCAACAATAATAAAAATTATGTACTTTCTTTTTTTTGTGAAAAGTAAAGCAGCGATAACCCCGATAAAAGCCGCCGCAAATGAAAGCCTGGCCGCAGTCATAATTAATACCAAAAGGGATATTCCGCCTAATATTAAAAGTAAGACTTTTATCCGCTTTTTTACAGTGAAGAAAAGCGCGGTTAACATCACGAGTGCCATCGCCAAAAATACAGCTAAGTCATAATGCCCGGCAAAAGTGGAATTTACGCGAGCGCCCGGTGTTAAACGTAAAATAAGCCCTTTTGAAAATTCAGAATTAGTGGTGGATATTACCGGCCAATCTAAATATTGCTGTCCCAAAGCATATATATTAACTAAAATTAGAGTTAGGATTAAAAAAGACAAAATCCAAATCAATCTTTTTTTGTCAGTTACAATAGTTGCTACAACAGGTAACAAAATCATAAACTCGACTCTTCTTAAAAGGTGCAGTAAACTTAGGTACCAAACTACCGAATGGGTTAAAAATGAGGCTGAAAAAGTTGAAACCAGGCCAACAAAAAAAAATAGTAGTATCGCCTGATTTAATTTATCTTTTAACAAAAACTTTAGCTGTTTTGAGATAATCAAATATATAACCCATATTCCAACGCTCAACCCGATAATAAAATCTTCAAACCTGATCGCCACAAAGGTTCCTTTAATATTAATCAATGGAAATTTTGGGTATAAAGGAATAAATATAAATAGCAATACTACCAAAAAAAATAATACTTTTTTAATAAACTTTGCTGTTTTTTCCATTTATAATATAATTTTTTTACCTAACCTATAAATCATGAATATAGACAAACTAATCCCAAACCAGGTCAAAAATCTTACCGTTAAACCTGAAGGATAATACCTTAACGTAGTCTTAGTAAACCAACTCTCTTTATTTGTCTCCAGTTTAACCGCTCCCCAATATTTCGGACTTCCATCTGAGTAAAAGGGCTCAAAACCATTAACATACAGAGAATCTCTTAGCGGATATACAAACTCTTCTAAATAAGTACTGTCTGTATTTACTTTAATCACCTTCCATGAATACTCAGGAGGATGGTTTAATCTTAAAGGGGGAAAGGGTAACCAGGTTTTTTTCTGATAATCTTTTAAATAATAATCTGTAACAAATTTTCTATAATTATTTGAAAAATACCCTGCTACATTAGGAATCTGTATTGTATCACCTTCCAGCTTTGACTTTTCTGAAGCCGGTAAATCTTTAAAATTAGATATGCTAACAGGTCCTGGCACCACCATATAAATTAGCAGGAGAACACTAAAAATAGTAAAGAGATACTTCATTTTTACTGGAATAATCTAGCCCTTCCCAACTTATAATGCAGATCTTTTATCTTTCTCTCACCTATAACTTCTGCCGGAACGCCTCCAACTATAGCAAACTCCAAAACGTCTTTCGTAACCACAGCTCCTGCCGCTACTATAGCCCCCTTGCCTATCTTAACACCCGGCAAAATAATAACTCTTGGTCCAATAAATACATAATCTCCAATCTCAACCTGCGCCAATATTGCATGGAAATCTGTTGAGTTTATATCATGCTCGCTGTTGTAAATCATAACTCCAGAGGCTATATCCACATTATCTCCAATTATTAGCCTTGATCTGCCGTCTAAAAAAGCATTATCGCCAATAATTGTCCCATTGCCTATAACTATATTAGCCGGATAAAAAAACTTTGCCCCAACATGAATTCTTGAGTTTTTACCTATTTTAACTCCGGCCAATTTATAAATAAGCAATCTGAAAGTATGTAGGGGGACTAAACCTGCCCAGGTAATTAACATCAGTTCAAAATCTAAAAACCAACTAAGTATTCTTCCTGCAATTTTGCCTAAAACTTCATTAAAATTAAGAGTTTTACCCATCCTGTCTTTAAAGATCATATAAAGATTATACACAAGCGGCTTAAATCAAGCAAAGATTTTAAATATTTTTATCACTTCCCGAGACATCTTATCCCAGGAAAATTTTTTGCTTTGGATAAGGGCATTTTTGGAATATTTGTTATGTAGTTTTTTATCAGAAACTATTGTTCTAATAGCTTGCTCAATCTGGTCGACTGAATAAGGATTAAAACTTAACCCAGCTTTTCCCGCAACCTCAGGAAGGGAACATCTGTCTGATACTAAAACCGGCACTCCACAAGCCATAGCTTCAACAACCGGTATTCCAAATCCTTCCCAAAGGGAGGGCTGAATAAAGGCAATTGAGTTTGAAATAAGTACCGGCAGATCCTCAGTCGGCACAAACCCTAAAAATTTAACCCTATCTTCTATGGCTAAATTTTTTGGCGTCTGCAGAGTTTCCTCAAACATCCAGCCTTCCCGGCCTTCACCCTTTGTCTTTCCCGCAATTATTAGATTAAGCCCCTCAATCCTGGAAACAGCTTCCATTAATCTGATTAAATTTTTTCTTGGCTGGATTGTACCTATATATATAATGTAGGTATCCTTAATCTGATATTTATCTAAAATCTGTTTACTTTTTTCATCTTTCTGCTTTGGCATAAAGATTTTTTTATTAAATCCCGGATAAGCAACACTCACCCTGCTGTTATCTAACTTATACTGGGAGATAATATCTTTTTTTGAAAAATTTGAAATGGTGATAATATGGTCTGCGTTTTGTATGGAAAATTTAGTCCAATTTTTAAGCTGCCAAAGATCACGTTTTGTAAACATCTTTGGAAAATGTAAAAAGGACAGGTCAAATACAGTAACTATTCTTTTAACAGGTGAAAACCAGGGAATATAGTGTGTGGGAGAAAAAATAAGATCCGGCTTTTGTTTTGCAGTGTATAAAGCCAAAGGTAAAGCAATCTTGGTCCAAAGTTTTTTTGGTTTTAAGATTTTATATTTAAACCCTACTCTTTCAAGGGGCATATCATCAAGGGGAATAGATGGAATTAAAATTGTATACTCATTTTGTTTATCATTTTTCTCTATATGTCTGATTAGTTCAAAAGCTACCTGCGAAGATCCTAATCTTTGTTTAATATTTGCTTCATATCCATCAATCCAAATGTTCATCCGATCATCTCCCGGTAAACTGCCGCTGTTTCCCTGGCGCATTTTTCCCAGGAAAATTTCTTTGCTTGCACAAATCCTTTTTTAATCATTTCCTGCCTTAACTCCTTATCTTCCCAAACTATCTTCAGCTTATTTTTTATATCATCAATATCCAAAGGATCAACATACAAAGCAGCCTCACCGCCCACTTCCGGCATAGACGAAACGCTGGATGTTACAACAGGTAAACCACAGGTGAAAGCATCCAAAATCGGTAAACCAAACCCTTCATAAAGCGAACAATACATCAGTAAATGAGCGCTATGATAAAGTAAACCTAACTCTCCAGTACTGAGCCAAGGCAGGTCTTGTCCTGCTACCAGTAAACTGTATCCCTTGCAGGCATCTTTAATTCTGGATAAATTCCGTCTTTGCCCAATACCCCCAATTGCCAATACAAATTTCTCAGGCAGACTGTATTTTCTGCTAAATTCTTGAAGCTCCTCCCTGGAGGGTTGTTTGAACTCTGCAGTTGGGCCTTCATAAATTACTGTAATCTTTTCCTGCGGAATTTTACTTGTTTCAATTAGATCCTTTTTCGTAGCCTGCGATACTGCAATTACCCGGTCAATCTCTCTCTCAACTAATTTTAGTCTTCTTTTGTGTACTGAAACTATTTTCGGATTAGACCATTGCGGATATTTTAAAGGAACAAGATCATGATAGGTAGTAATTTTCTTAGCCTTTGCAGGAGGTTGTGTCCAATCCGATGAATGGAAAATATCCAAAGAACCTAAAAATTTTTCTATCCTGACATTTCTTATTTTGTTAAAAAACAATTCAAAGATAGAAGGCGGCAGCTTGTATGATTTCACATTACTTAAACTGCCTTTATAAGGCTTTCTAAGTGATGAGTAGAAAAAAATCATTTCCAGATCCGTAATTTTAGACAAATTTTCTGCAATATTTTTCGTATAAGTAGCTACACCCCCGGGGTGGGCAAGTTGTGATATATCCATTCCTATTAAAATTTTTTTCATAAGTAAATTGGCAAAACCTGCAAATACATTCTATCAGATTGATACTACAACCGGCGTAAAATCTTAGTATCACCAACCTGATCTATTTGCCTATAGTTTTGTTGTATATAAGTGTCCAACTTCTTTGCAAAATCCACTATTTTACTACCTTCAATCTCAACTGTTCTATCCGAAACAACAATCCGGGGCTTATCCTCTTTTAATCCCTCCAACAACCTATCCTCAGTTACTCTTAAAAACCAAGGGAACTGAAAAACGAAGACGTCCCCTGCTGGCATGGTATTTGTCATCTGGTAAATATGAGGCACTGTACCGAAAATAAATATTTTATCCCCTGGCTTTGTATATCGACTGACCTTTGCTGCAATTTCTTTTGTCTGAGTGTCAAAAAACATAACTTTATTTACCAGATGGCCTTTATAAAAAATAAACATCCACCAAAAAATAACAGCTAAATAAATGAGGACTAGCCCTTTAAAATAAATTTTATCTTTTATTGAATTCATACCAACGACAGTAGATATTAATATAAAAGGTAGAGCTGGCTGAAAATGCACAAAGTCAAAACGCGCATAAATAGCCATTAAAGAACCTAAGGTAAAAAGAGCTAGGGTTAAATAAAGCTTCCTGTCCCTGCAAAAAAAGACTGATAAACCAAAAAATAAAACAAAACCAACTCTGACTAAACCGCTAAGAAAGGGTAATTTTCTGCCATATTCTGCAAAAGTTGTCAAATTAAAAACAACTGTCCAATACCAAAAATCCTTAATTACCCCAATTTGATAAAGAAAAAATAACATCATTAAAACCGGGGGTAAAAAACCAAGCAAAAAAGGTAAGGCAAATTTAATACTTTTTTTCTGCCAGAGTAAGTATATAAAGCTAAGTCCTGTCAAAGGTAAAACAACCTGTTTAAAAACAACACTTATTCCTAGTAGTAAACCTATAAAAAAAGACAGTTTAATACTCTTTTTACCTTCAACTATAAATTTATAAGTTAAATAAAAGGCCGGTATTAAAAATAAAGGAAGAAAAGTATCAATCCAAAGTACCCACCCTTCAAAAAAAGGCTGCCATATCAGATAAAGAAGATTTACCAGCAACGCAATGTAAGAGCTTTTCAGTATATTTTTAGCGCTCCAGTAAATAAGCACCTGGGTCAAAACAACTACCATTACGAGCCAAATTCTGGCAATATGCTCATTATTCATCCCTAAGTTATCAAAATTAATTGGCAGAAACATTAAACCGGGAAAATGCTGATCTAAAATTTGTTGATAAGGCAAAAGTCCGTGATTAGTTAAATAAGGATAAACAAAAAACTCCGGATAAGGGAAAAATATCAGTTTATATAAAATAAAAATATGGAAAATTATAATTAAAATTAGTAATATCTTACTGCGCATTTTCATCTTTCTTAAAATAATATACAAATCCAACCCCATTAAAGTTATAAGTTCTCATCTGTTTATATCCTAAAGATAATAAACTTTTCGAAACCAATCTTGAAGGATCAGATATATCGACTAAATAATCTATCAAAAAAACATCGTTTTTACTACCTAGTTCTGTTTTTAAGTCTTTTATATCCTTTAAATCTCTGGCTGGAAAGTTCTTCAGCGCACCAACTCCTTTAATTGTTTTTCCCCCGTAGTAGTCAAACGGTGAAAAAGCACCGGAGCTTTCAAATAAAACGGGTACGCTGTTTTTGGATTTAAGAAAAGTAACTAAACCTCTCCAGTCTTCCCTTTGAAAAGTAGTATTTAATAAATAAGTCATAGACGAAAAAGTCTCAATCAAGATAAAAACAATTAAAAAAAAGTGTCTGCTTCTGGCTTTAAATGACAAGATCCCAGATGAAACTATGATAAGGAAAATAGGCAATAGAAAGAGTAATCTAAAATAGCTGTATATAGGCACTACTATCGAAATTGCTGATGCTAAAAATATAGGAACTATAGTTAATATCAGTAATAATTTTCTATTAAAATTGGAAGCAAATTTTAACCCTCTAAATAAGAAATAGCCAAAGTATGCGCAAACGGGCATAAGTATACTTACATAAATTAATTTATTATCCAGGCTAATTCTTCCAATTATAAATTTAATATAAGTTAAGGCTATGTTTTTTAAATCAAAAGCGCCCACAACGGCTTTCCAGACCGGAATATCTTTAGAAATATTAAGACCTATGCTTATTTGACTTAAAAATACAGGTATCCAAAAAATAATTAAGATTAAAGAGATAAGCAAACCAACTCCCCATCTTTTTAAAAGGCTCCTTTCCTTTAATAGTAATATTAATAATAACTGAGATGGAAAAATCAAATATGCAACATAATCTGACATTAATATTAAAAAATTACTAAAAATAATAAAGACTAAATTTATCCTTTCTTTTTTTAATAAAAAAATAAAAAAAAGTAAGTTAAGCACCACTGCAAAAGCTGCCATAGAATACATCCTTGCTTCCTGACTGTAATAAATATGCAGTGGATTAAGTGCCAATAATAAAGCAGCTAAGATGCCTAATGTCTTAGAATATAACTTCCGGCCAATTAAAAAGACCAGCCAGATTGTTAATAAGCCAAAAATAACTGAAGGTAATCTGGCTGAAACTTCAGAAAAGCCGAATAGTTTTGTCCAGATCCAAATAATTATAAAGTATAGGGGTGGATGAAAATCAGCTTTAGCATACTCTGTTAAAATTCCTAAAAAAGAATAGCTTCGCGCCGCCATGACATTAATTGCCTCATCTAACCAAAGGCTTTGATTTAAACTCACTATCCTAAGTATTAGACTTAAAAATAATATCAACCAAATCATTTTCCCCTTTTCCTCAACTCCCAAATTTTGATCATTACCATCAATTGATATACCATCATTAAATAAGTTAAAATAAATCCATATTTTCCGTCTAAATAACCGCCGTGTCTTATAAACCTGACTATAAACTCCCTTAAAGGAAACCAGCCAAGTTTAAAAAAGGAAAATCTCTCTCCCAGGTTAAATCTATTTTCCGCTTCAATTGAGGAATACCTGTTTTGCCTGTCTATAAACTGTTGGATATTATCATAACCATAATGCGTTATTGATAATTCCGGTCTGGAAATTAATTCCAGACTCAACCCATAAACCTTCGGATAACTGTGTATTTTACTGCTCCAGCTTACTTTACCTTTTTTAAAAAACCTAATTTGTCTATCCGGCCACCAGTTTGTATGCCTTATCCATCGGCCAAAAAAAATATTTTTTCGAGGGATGTTTACAGCTGTATATTTACCCTCTGATATTATCTCCTTTAATTTTTCAAAAAGTGAATGTGTTATCCTTTCATCAGGATCCAAAACTAAAATCCACTCACCATTTGCTTTGGAAATAGAAAAATCCCTAACCTTTTCAACATAGTCAACATTTTCATGTTTAAAAACTTTAGCCTCGTATTTGGATGCAATCTGCAGACTTTTGTCAGTTGAGCCTAAATCAACTATTATTATTTCATCTACCTTTTTATAAATGCTCTTTAAACAGTCTTCCAGTTTCTTTTCTTCATTAAAAGTAACAATAACTGCTGAAATCATATTCATTTTAATAATTTTTCAAACTCTTCTTCATATTTTCTCCCAATTTTATCCCAACTAAAAAGCTTTGCCTGTTTTAAAGCCTTAGACTGCCAATCAATTAGAAGTGCCCTTTCGATCGCCTCAGTATATTTATTATCATCTAGCACATCTGTTAATATTCCAGCCTCACTAATAATTTCCCTTCTTGATGGATCATCTGGTGCTACGATTCCCAGTCCAGAAGCCATAGCCTCCAAGTATACTATACCAAACGCCTCCCTTGACCAGGACGGCAAAACAAAAAGGTCAGCGCTTCGATAAATTTTTGGCAAATCCTGATAATCTGCATGTAATATTTTAAACCTGGATTTTAATAGCCTATCACCTAAACCCTGAAGCCTACTCTCCTTTGGTCCCTGTCCGACTATCAAAAGTGAGCCCTTATTTAACTTAGAGACTGCAATAATGCTTCTTTCATGATGCTTATAATCAACCAGCGCCCCGACTGATAAAATAACCGGGCTTACTAAATTAAGACTCATCTTTTTTCCAAACGGAGTAAATTTTTCTATATCTACCCCGTTTGATATTTTAACAACCTTACTCCCCCAAGCCCAAGGTTTTGCCCATTTAAACATAGCGTCTGTCAGCGCCACATATAAATCCGGCCTGGCAACCGCCAGGTTAAAAATTTCTCCCCTGCCAATCCCTGCCTGCCCGGTAATTATCAACTTATACTTTTTTCTTAATCTCCCAATAGAAGCTTTCAGGCTTTGCGCCCCACCATTAACTGCTACTACAATTTGATAATCACCTTTTAAAATTTCGCTTAAGCTATCGGCCTTTTCTCCAACTAAAATACTAACTTCATGACTTAGACTTAACTGCTTGCTTAATTCTCTAACGAAAGTTTCTGCTCCGCGTTGAATACTGTTTTGATATCTGCTAAGAAATACAATTTTCATTATTATTTTTTCCTGATATACGCCCTATACCCTCCTGATCTGACAGAGGTAAGGCTGGATAGATCTTCTTTAAGCGGAATCCTGTCTTCAGAAAGGATAACAGTGATGGCAGGTTTTTCCTTTCCTATCTCTTTGGGATATAACCAGCCAAGGCTATCATCAGTATAGCTCTGAGTTGGAACCCTGCCATAGACTTTAAATAAATATCTCCAGCCTTCATAATTATGACATATTCCCCTTCCTTCAATGGCAAAGTCCTCTTGACCTACAATCTTCATTACTTCAGCAATTAGTTTTTTCTTTGGGCCTAAACTAAATTCATCTGAAGTATGAAGAACGGTGTTAATACCTAAAATAGAGAATATAATAATTATTCCGAACAAACCTACTGCCAGTTTTTTGTTTAGTTGACTAATTAATATTCCCGGCACAAAGGTAAATAAAGTCAAAAATATCAGAGCATAATATTCAAAAGATCCTCCGGGATAAATCAGGAAGAAAAATCCGGAAATAGTTAAAAATAGTGCTAAAATCCTACAATTATCGTCCGCATTCCTTAGATTCTTTCTTAAAAAGATTAAAAGCAATATAAGGGAGATTGAAGATAACCAAAATGGCGCATATGTTCTCCTGGTATATTTATCTATTGTTTCAAAACCGGTTGATAAAGATAGCGATGAACAGCCAAAATTAACCTCATCTGCATTCGGGGAGCCGGGTCTTAAATACCAAAATCTACCCATACTATCAAAAAGCGTGCCGAATTTAGCTCCTGGATTAAAAGATACCTTTGACTGGCTATTTGTTACAAAAAGTCTGGTAACAACCTTTAAATTACTGAAATCATGATTAAAATCAAAAACTAAAAGCGGCCAATAGAATATTAAAAATACAACTATACAAAAAGTAAGTAGTTTTAGATCCTGCCAATATCGATGCTTTAGAAAACCCCATCCTCCAATCAATAAAAGTGGAAATGGCGGTAAATGAGTTTCAAATATTATTCCGGCCAGACCGGCAAAAACAACCCACCACCATTTTGATTGTTTAGTTTGTATTAAGCTTAAAAATAGTAATACTGTTACTAAAGGACCAAACATCGGATTCCAATATTTCTGATCAAAAAAAACAAAAATGGGCATTGTGGCATAAAGAGAGGCGGCCAAAACTGCTGTAGTTAAATTAAAAACCTTCTTCCCGATAAAGAATATTGCTGCTGTAGTTACCACTCCTAAGCCGGCAGCGAAATAAGCGGTGATTAGTGGGTCTCCATGTGATATACCAAGCAAGATTGCAGTCAGATAAACCACATAAGGCCCAATATAAAACTCCAGCGCAGCCGCTACCAGACCAATCCAAATCCTGTGCGGGTGCAAAACTTCTGTCCAGGCATAACTCGCTTGGTACTCTTCATCTAAGTTAAAAACATAAATATCGCCCAAACGGTGAAATCTAAGAAAAATAGAAATGGCTATAATCAGGACAAATAAAAGATAAACTCTATACTTCTTTACTAAATTTAAGATCTTCATTTTTCATCTAATTTTCTTATTTCCTTAGCAGGAACTCCACCTACTAAAGTCATATCTGGGACATCTTTTGTAACCACTGCTCCTGATGCAACCATTGAATTTTCTCCGATAACCACCCCGGGTAAAATAGTTACGGAAGCTCCAATCACCGATCCTCTCTTTAAAAGAATCGGTGCGCTGCTGGACGGAAAATATTTTTGCAAGGGATGGTTTCTATAACCCACATTCATATGGGTTAAAAGGGTGACCCTCTGAGCGATTGTCACCTGATCTTCTAAAACTACTTTATTATATAAATCAATCAGAGTCTCATCACCAATAAAACATTCTTTTCCAATATTAACCCCACTTAATCCTTGATGATGCCAGTTAAAAAACCGTACTCCCATAATAATAGAATCTCTGCCGATTTTTGCTCCGCCAATCTGCAATAGCACTTTTCTAAGTTGGGGCAAAATCATTAAGCCAAAAAAAAGTTGGAAAAAACTAAACAGGAAAAATTTAAATGCCTTTTTGAATCCTATTTCTTTAATTGCCTGCATAGATTTGTTCTATAAAAATTATATAACATACCTTTACATTATATATACATTTAATTAGAATGAAGCCAATGTCAAAGCCTTACCTTTCATTAATAATTCCTCTGTATAATGAAGGTTCAATTCTTGAGCAAAACTTAAAAATAATTTATAAGAGTTTACAAAAATTGACAAAGAGTTGGGAATTAATTTTTGTTGAAGATAAAAGTACGGATAACACCCTGCAAAAAATACAAAAATTATTACCGGGTTTTAAAAACAGCCGCTTAATTCAACATAGCAAAAATGAAGGCAGGGGAAAAGCAGTTAGTGATGGGATCAACTGGGCAAAAGGCATTTATTGTGGTTTTTTAGATGTTGATTTAGAGGTTTCTGCAGACTATATTCCTTTGTTTATTCAGGAACTGGAAAAAGGTTTTGATTTAGTTGTTGGAAACAGATTTTATGAAAAAAATTTATCAGCTATCTCCAGGGTGATTTCTTCCAAAGGTTATAAACTAATAGTTCATTGGCTTCTACGCTTACCCATTGATGATACGGAAGCAGGTTATAAATTTTTCAAAAGAGAAGCAATTTTGCCGGTTATCTCAAAGATTACAGAGAAGGGTTGGTTCTGGGATACGGAAATCTGCGCCCGTTCTTTTTGGAAAGGATTAAGAATTAGTCAGATACCGGTTCTTTTTATCAGACGAACTGACAAAAAATCCACAGTCAATCTGATACCTGATACCTTGGATTACCTAAAAAAAATATACCGTTTTAGGTCTCAAATTCCAAAAAAATAACTAAAAATGTCTCAAAATAAATACCTCATACCTTTACATAAACCATTCTGGGGAAAAGACGAAGAAAAAGCAGCAGTCATGGCTATGCGTAGCGGTACAGGAGTAGGGGATCTAAATTATAGTGAACTTCTTTCTAAAGAAATATCACAAATAGTAGGCTCTAAATACGCACTACCCACAGGTTCAGGCACTGCTTCTCTTGAATTAGCCTTTGCCCTTTTCTTAAACAAAGGAGATGAGGTGATATTACCTTCATTTACTTTTTCATCCTGCGCCAATGCCATACTCTTAGCCGGAGGAAAACCTGTTTTTGCTGACATTGATATTCAAACTTATAATATAAACCCGAAAGATATAGAAAAATTAATCACCAAAAGAACTAAAGCAATTATGGTTGTTCACTACGCCGGTATGGCCGCCGACATGGAAGAAATTAATAAGATCGCCCACACTTATAAACTTATTGTCATAGAAGATGCAGCCCACGCGCTGGGAGCAAAGTATTATGGTAAATACTTGGGAACCCTTGGTCTGATAGGATGTTACTCATTTCATGGCACAAAAAATGCTGCTTCAGGTGAAGGAGGTGCATTTGTAACAAATAATTCAAAAATTAATAAAATTGCCGAGATTATCAGGGAAAAGGGTACTAACCGTTCTTCGTTTATGCGGGGGGAAAGGGGAAAGTATTCATGGGTTAGAGTCGGGCGCAGTTTAATTTTATCGGATATTTTATCTGCGATTGCGCTAGTCCAAATGAAAAAATTGAGCCAGATTACCTCTTTAAGACAAAAAAAGGCTGAGTATCTATTAACAAAGCTAAGATCACTTTCTTCAAAAATAGTTCTGCCTCAGGTTAGTCAAGGAACTGATCCAAACTGGCATATTTTTGCCATCAGAGTGCCAAAGTCGTCCCGCAGTCGCATTGTTAAAGAGCTTAAATCATACGGAGTCGAAGCCTCATTTCATTTCCTACCGCTCCATACATCAGTTATGGGGAAACAACTGGGTTACAAAAAAGGATCCTGCCCAATTACAGAAGAGGTTTCCTCCACCTTAATCAGGCTACCAATTTACCCTCAGCTTAAAAATAGTGAAATAGATTATATGGTTGAAGTATTGAAGAAAATCCTCTAAATTACCTGTCTTTCCTGATATACGCCCTATACCCTCCTGATCTGACAGAGGTAAGGCTGGATAGATCTTCTTTAAGCGGAATCCTGTCTTCAGAAAGGATAACAGTGATGGCAGGTTTTTCCTTTCCTATCTCTTTGGGATATAACCAGCCAAGGCTATCATCAGTATAGCTCTGAGTTGGAACCCTGCCATAGACTTTAAATAAATATCTCCAGCCTTCATAATTATGACATATTCCCCTTCCTTCAATGGCAAAGTCCTCTTGACCTACAATCTTCATTACTTCAGCAATTAGTTTTTTCTTTGGGCCTAAACTAAATTCATCTGAAGTATGAAGAACGGTGTTAATACCTAAAATAGAGAATATAATAATTATTCCGAACAAACCTACTGCCAGTTTTTTGTTTGATTGACTAATTAATATTCCCGGCACAAAGGTAAACAAGACCAAAATTGACATAGTATAGTACTCAGAAGAAGCCCCGGGGTAAAGTAAAAAAGAGAAAATTGCCACCATCAAAAAAGCAGTTAATAATTTTAGCTCAAATTTTTGACTGTTGTAATTTACCCAAGAGTAATAAAAAATTAATATCAAGCTTAAAATAGATAACACAAGCGGCGCGCTTGTTCTTTTAGCGTACCGACCAACATCTTTAAATTCCGGCTTTACGGTTAGGGAATTGCAGGAGAAGTTAATCTCATCAGCGTTTGGATTTCCACTTTTTAAATACCAGAATCTGCCCAACGTATCTGCTAATGATTGAAGCTTTACTTGAGGGTTAAATGCTATCTTTGATTGGCTCAAACTGCTACCAATTCTTAAAAAACTGCTGATATTACTGAAATTATGATTAAAGTCAAAGACTATTAGAGGCCAATAAAATATTAGAAATGCCAAAAAGCTGATAATAATTAATTTAATGGACTTCCAATAACCTCCTTTGAAAAATTGGTAAACTCCTATTAAAAATAGTGGTGCCGGACCCAAATGCGTATTAAGCACAGTTCCAAATAAGACAGCGGCTCCTATCCAAAACCAGTAGGATTTTAAATTGTAGTAGAGCGTCAAAAATAAAAATAACACAATTATTGGCGTAAACATCGGATTCCAATATTTCTGATCAAAAAAAACAAAAATGGGCATTGTGGCATAAAGTAGGGAAGCAATATATCCAATCTGGTTATTAAATATTTTACGGCCGACGAAAAAGATTATACCTGTGGTTACTACACCCAAAAAAGCTGCAAAATAAGCAGTTAACATCGGGTCTCCTGAAGAAAAATAAAGAAGAACGGCAGTAAAATAAGTAAAATAAGGTCCCAGATAAAAATCTAAAAAAGAGGAACTAACCCCTATCCAAATTGGATGAACGTCTTTGACTAAGGTCCAGGCATAGCTAGCCTGATATTCCTCATCGAAGTTAAAAACATAAATATCATGTAAACGATAAAACCTTAGAATTAAGGAGAGAGCTAAAATCAAAATTAGCAGGAAAATACCTTTTCTATTCATAACCTATATCTAAACAAGGTAAAGACAGCCTCAAGTCCATCAAACCAGCTAATTTTTTTACCTTCTTTATGAGTTCTTGGTTTAACTTTAATAGGGACTTCTATGATCTTTAATCCTTTTTTCAGAAATTTTGCAGTTATTTCAGGTTCAAAAGCAAACCCACTCGAGATTAATTCAACTCCGCTAATACAACTTCTTCTAAAGACTTTATAGCAAGTTTCCATATCGGTTAAGTTTGAACCATAAAGGATATTAGTTAAGACCGTCAAAAATCTGTTTGCAACCAAATGCAAAGGTAGAATAGTCTTATTTTCTCCCCATAACCTCAAAGGATAATTAATCAACCTGGTGCCATATACAACATCTGCCTTTTTATCCAGGATTGGTTTTAGTAAGAGGGGGTAATAAAGGGGATCATATTCCAAATCACCATCCTGAATAACAATTACCTCTCCTGTTGCAACTTTCAGCCCGGTTTTTATGGCAGAGCCTTTACCTAAATTATTTTGATGGAATATTTTTTTTACCCCGGTAAACTTGTTTATAATTACTGGCGTATTATCAGATGAACCATCATCTACAACAATTATCTCTTTTTCTATTTTTAAAGGCAACTTGACTGCTAAAACCCGTTTTAGAATTTCTTCCACTGTCTTTTCCTCGTTATAGACAGGAATAATAATTGATAATTTCATTTCTCTTTCTTTCTGGCTATGATTAATATTGAAGTCCCAACGGGCGGCTCAATTATACTTTCAATCTTTAAAAATAAGGGGGCAATTAAATTAAATATTCTAATCTTCCCTTCACCAACACTACTGTCTTTAAATACCCTACCGGAAATAAACCAACCCAAAGCCCCTAAGAAGTTTAGCCTTTTTGATTTAACTATCTCAAAATCTGCTTCCTCTAACTGCAGCAAAAGTTCATTTTTTTCGTAACGCCGGAAATGACCGATTGACCTATCTATTAGATTATAGAGAAATTTACCAGCCGGGACAAGCAAAACCAAATAGCCTTTTGGTAATAACAACTCCGCAATATTTTTTAGAGCCTTTTTATCATTATTTATATGTTCCAGGACATTGATACAAACAACAGTATTGAAATTTCGTTCTTTAAAAAAATATTGGCCATTCTCAATATCCCCAAATCCTACTCTTACATCTATACCCGCTTTCTTTTTTGCCTGCTTTATATATTCTCTATTTATATCTATCGCGGTTAATTTTCCATATTTAGACAGATATTGACTAAAGTTAGCTATACCACAACCGACTTCTAGGATATTCCCGGAAAGATATTTATAAAATTGCCCTTCAACCCATCTGTTATACCAAACAGCTTGACTCATTGATTCCAAAGTTTGACTTGATTTATCTATAATAAATCCTCCTTTTAATCCATCTTAATGGTGTTTGGATTATTGCTTTAATATAATCTATACCGGAAATTTTTTTCCAGGGGGAAGAGATCATTTCCGGAAATTCCCTATATAAGATTTCCGGAAACTTAAATCCCTCCGGAACTAATCTACCTAATTCATATTTAAACTTATTATAAAGCCTTTTAGAATTCGATCTTTTTAAATGTGTAAGGTGTAGAAAGGGGGCATTCAAAAAAACGATCTTTTCTCTTTCCTGGATTAAACGATTATCTTTGTCAAAAAATCCCTCTTTCCCATAAGGCCAATCTGCGTGAAGACCGGGGATAGCTTTACTGAAAGCTTTTAAACTAAAGTGTCCTTTTTTACCTAGAATATTATATCTACCTGCTCTCTCATCTTGAATATGATATATATCTCCAACAGGAACTACCATCGGCACAACAATTCCCTCTACCTGCCTGCCACGCTTGATAATTTCAGAAATAATTTTTTTAATAGAGGCTTGCCACCAGATCTCATCACCATCCAGAATTATGATCCAGTCACTTTTTGACTGATCCAGCATTTTTTGACGCATCTTCGTAAACTCCAAACCGCTTACCCTCCCCACCTGTTTAAACTCAATTTTATCTCCCTTAAGCTCTTTTAGCTTTTTAATTATTTCAACACTGTTATCTGTTGACCCACTGTCCCAGATTAAAATCTTATCTACAAAATCAACTACACTCATTACGCTAAACCATAAAAAGTTCTCTTCATTATTTACAATCGTATTTACCCAAATTTTCATTTATTTTTTTTTAATTTAACTAACAGCCAAACCAAAGGATATAAAAAGCTAAAGGCTGTACCTATTAAAACAGAAACTGCTGCACCTATCATACCTAAATTTTGAATCATTAAATACCCTAGTCCTCCGACCAAAATTAAATTACCAATTGATACCCAAATAAAAACATCTGGTCTGCCAAAATAAAAAATTACACTACTGTGAACCGGCAGTGAAAAAAGGAATACAAGCATAGCAAAAAATAAAATTATGAATATTGATATCGAATCCTGATAAGCTTGCCCAAACAATACCGGAATCAGATAGATTGCTAAAGGAAGCAATAAGATGCCTATTAGTACTAACCCTGAAACAAGTAGTTGTAGTTTTTTTAAATAAATTACCATCTGATGTTCACTCGTAAAGGAAGAAAACTTGGGTGCGGCAACTAAACCTAAACCTGCAACCACCTGAGGCACAACTTGTACAAGCTGGCTTGCGGCTCCATAAATTCCAACCTCCCGACTGGAAAGAAGTGTAGCGCTTAGAAAAGTGTCTAATTTTGAAGAGAAAGCAGCAATTATAGTAAATATTGCCACCGGTAAATTATATTTAAGTAATTCTTTTAGTAAAAGAAATTCTGATTTAGCAGAAAATATTTCCCGAGCAGGAACTAATAAAAGCGTCATAAAAAAACCAAACATTGGAAGTGCAATATATGTAGCCAAGCTGCTCTGAACATTAAGTTTTAGATAAAAACCTAAGATAAGTATCAGAAGTAATCTTAAAAAATTGGTAGTAATATTTACTAGACTCCAAAGAAAATATTTTTGAAACGCCTGCAACATTGAAGTAGCAAAAGTAAAAAGCAAAGCTCCCCCTACTCCAAAGCCAACCAAACGTAGCGGGCTAACAAGAGAACTCTTATGAAAAATATTCGTCGCTAAGAAAGGAGCAAGGGAAAAAATAACAACAAAAGTTATCAGCCATACTATTAATTTAATCTCCAAACTTAACTTTAAGAACCTATATGCCTTGTTCCTATCCGTTGTTAAATTTGAAGAGACAAAACGGATTAAACCTGTGTTTGTACCAATATCAACAATATCTGCGATTAAAACCAGGGTGGTCAAGGAAACAGTTAATAATCCAAAGCTAGAGGGACCTACTAATCTAGCCAGGGTAATATAGAATAAAGCCCCTAATGTTCCGTTAATTATGGTACTGATTATAGCTACCTGCGATTGTTTAAAAGTTGCACTCTTAATAATTGATTTGAGCATATAGCTATTATATAAAAAAATCACCGTTGTTTGCTGTATTTAATTATGAGAAGAATCAGGATACTCATTGTGAATATAGAAATAATTAACCCTAAATTAATATATTTTTGAGGTTCAAATTCGATAACATAGCGGCCATCTGTATTTACAGCAAATCCGTTTAGCAAACTATATATAGGTAGCGGTTCCTGATTATTAATTTTCCAGGATCTGTCGTAATTTTGGGAAAATATTAAAAGAGAGCTTTTTGTTAAACCATTAATATTAACAACATATTTAGTCGGATTTATTTTCTGGTAAGAAATTTTAGGAACGCCAGAACTGCTTGCATTCATTTCATTAAAATCCATAATCCTACCCTTAAGCAAAACAGCTTTATTTTTTAATACCTGCCAGTCTTTAGCGTCTAAAATTGCTAAGGCATTAACTACATTAATATCCCCAAACGATAGAATCCTCAGTTGTCCGTCTGATTTACGTAACTGGCCTATTTCAAACCACCTGATATTATTGCCTTCTTTTTCAGTATTTAGAGTTCCTATTAACTGATCATCCTGATAAAAGCTTAATGAACCGCTTCTGGTGCTCTCCATTACCCTAGCTAATAAAACATTTCCTTCTCTCAAAGACTCTTTTCCTTTTTTGGAAACTTCAATTTTCAACTGTTTATTTCCTTCGCCAACCGCCCATCCTCCGCCTAAATCAAAATCCTGGTTATTAATACCGTACTTAGACTGCAAAAAATCCCTCCAATTAATCAAATCTGAGGCCTCCCTTTTCCACCATCCGGAATTTAGATCCGGATCAAACTTTAATTGCTTTGCTGGAAAAATTAAAGTTTTCTGTATAAATGAAGCTGCAAGGTCAATGGCTGTTTTATTTTGCAGGATAATCTTTACATTTGGCAGATTACTAATTTCCGCCCCTAACCCTGAGTACTCTTCTGAGAAAATCAAAGCATTGTTAGCAAGTTTTAGATTGGAACTCTTAGTTGCTTCATTATAAATTTTATCTGACCCTATTACCCACCAAACATTTGGCGCAATAAAAAATCTATCTTGATGATGGGTAGTTTTAAAAAGAGGGATTTTTGACTCTGGTACTTTTTCAAGCCAGGAAAGTTTCGATAGCTGATTTAAAAATGTATAAAAGTATTTTCTATTATCAAAACTCATCTCATCCCTTTTAACATCAAGATAGGGATAATTAATATAACCAATACCTGCAATATCAAAAATCTCTCCCATAAAAGGTGTATCTCTTAAAAAATTAAGCGTTTCATAGGTACCTGTTATACCTACCTCAAACGGCCGCTTTTGGGATAATCTTATCGCCCCGATTGAAGGATGGTTGGTGCTGGCAAAACCAAGAGGTTTCTGAACTGGTATCCAAACTATTCTGGAAAAGCCGAAGTCCTTGGATAAGATTTCCGACTGTTGAAAAAACTCCTGTTCATAACTTGGTTCAGAAAACATTCCTGTCATCTGCTTAAAATAAAGCGGCCAAGCTAACAGGATTAAATATACTAATGTAAGAATTGGGATAAGTTTGACAAGCCGATTAATAAATTTTTTGCTGGTATCAAACTTTGAAATCTCACTTATTGAAATAGATATTAAGATGCTATAAGAAAGGGCTGTTAGCAGATAAAACTTAACCGGATCTCTGAATAAAGAAAACCCCGGAATATTAGTAAATGCCCAAGTGTAAATCCCTCCGAATGGCTCTTTCGAACCTTTACTCAAAAATATTCCTAGAATGGCTATGATTAACCAAAACCCAACAACCTTATCCTTTCTTTTTAATATAATCGTTAAAAATACTAATATTGGAATCATTGAAAACTCTAATCCTACATTAGAAATATTTCCGAATATATTCTTGTACCAATGAGGCTGCTGCATAAATAAAGAATGGGCTAAGGAAGACCAACTTAAAAAATCTACCTGCGAGCTTCTTTCATATGTTTGAGGTAATTGAATGCTATGCGAAAAAAATGTTGGTAAAATCCAATATATATGGGCGAGGATTAAAAATATTACTGTTAATATTCCCGTTATGAAAATATTTTTAAATAATTTTAATTTTGTGTTTTTAGTAGTTTTTGCCATACTGAATAAAATGTGAATAAAAAAGATTAAAAATAATAAAAAAACAAACCTTATATCTAAAAATGAAACCGTAAGAAGGGAGGCTATAAAATTTAATCTATTCTTAGTGCTCTGCTCACTCATTGTCTTAAGATAAAAATATATACAAAGAGGAACTAAACAATACACAAAGGCTAAAGAAAGCTGTCCCCCATCTATCAAAAGCAAGAAATACGTGTTAAGTAAATAAAATAAAACCCCTGTATATTTTGCCATTCCCTTTATTTGCAGATAACCCAGTAGCCTTTTTATAGAAAAAAATCCTGCCGCTAGAAATAATATGAGTAAAATCTTGGTAATCCAAACAACAGATATATTAAGCTCCAGCAGAATTCTTGATAAAAGATGTATCGGTTGAGACCATAAAGTTCCGACTGTATACGTCCCTAATCCATCTGATGAATTCTCCCTCCAGCCCCAAGGAAAAGTATAATCTTTAACTATTTCGCTTGTGCTTAAATAATAATCTGTTGCAACCCTGGGGCCAGGCAGCCAGAAAACCCAAAACAAAATAGCAAATATAAAAATAAAAACCAAGGTAAACTTATTCATTCTTTATTTCTAAAAGATAAAAAACTACATTAATGACAATTAAAATAAAAACAAAATTCACTGATTTATTAACCAGACCAAAATGCCCGGTAATAATTAATAAATCCAATATCAAAAAACTAAAAATAGAAAGATATCTTAAAATATACATACAATTTCACTTATCTTTAACAAACCCAATCCTTACTAAATCGGGCAAATAGCTTAAGATAAATATAAAAAACATACCGAATCCAATACTTCCTAATAAATCAGAGAGTTGTATTTGCCAAAGTAAGTATAGAATAATCATACTGATCAATAGGAAAGTAGATATCCAAAGAATATATTGTTTATACTTTTTAGTTAAAACTATAAAAAAAGAAGAGGCAAAAATTATAGATTTTATTAACTCATACCCGTTTCTCTGTGTAAAACCTGATTCAAGTCCCCAAAAAAAAGCAATTGATATAGTTGATATAAAAAATTTAATAACTATTTTATTCATAGTGACTTTTATACTTTCTCTTTTTTAAAGCTAACAATTAGGGAATACAACACTAATGCTATATAACTTATTATAGCTATAATAAATCCATAATTAACTATATTCTGAGGTTCAAACTCAAGCTTAAAGTTATAATTACCTGCTTCATTTATATACCAGGCATTAGCATACAAATTAGCCAGAAAATGAGTATTAGAAATATATTCCTTATTTTCTTTTTGCAAACTTAATTTCCAACCAGGATGATAGCTCTCACTAAAAATAACAAATGCCGGTTCACTTATTTGTATCCGTCCTTCATAAAAGGTAGGTGTTTTTTGGTTTATCGAAATGTGACCGGATGATGGCATATCCGGTTCGGTTTTCCCAAAATCCTGCAGGAAGACTTCCTCATCAGAAAACCTTCTAACCTGCAGATTTCTGATTAGCATAGAAGAAGAAACCAGATTTCCGCCATCGGGAGAGGATGCTAAAAATCTTACTGCAGCATCTTTAGTGGTTAACCTTAAATCAGGAAGAGGAAAACTATAATCCCTAAAATCCTGACCGGATGGTTGGCTTATAAACTCATTTACCTGATAATTAACTTGGTTATTTGACCCCCTACTATCCGTATCCTGCACCAGTTGAATATAAAACCCACTTCCTTTCTCAACCTTTGCACTAAAACTTACCTTGTAGCGGTCTTGACCTGTAACATAGCTTATCTTATCTTCAAAATAACCCAACTTATCCTTAATTGATTCTATTTTTACATCTTCCTGTTTGTTAGAAAGCAAATTATCTGAATATCGTATTGGCAGATCTATTTCATGAGTCCCTTTACTTAAGAAGAATACGCCTAAAGAAGTAACATTCTCCTTTTTGTTAAGGGTGAGATTATTTAATTTTCCATCAACCAGCACTACCATTTTTTCATATCTCTCCTGATATAAATTCTCTTTACTGGAATGAGTCAGCAAAAGTTCGTAATTTGAGTCTTTCGGTATTTCAAACTTTAAAACTGTTTTTTCAAACAAAACGGGAATCTCACCTTCTGCATAATTTTCAGAGATAAAATTATTTGATACTAAATTTTTCTTCAAATCATCTGCAGCTCTTGCAGCGCTATTTCCACCTACCGGAGTTTTTTTAGCTATAGCCTTAAGCAGATATAAATGAACCTGGAAAATATTTGATATAGTTTTGTCTTTAGCATAAAAGGAAAGCACCGCTGAGTTGGAAGAAAGAATCTGTTTCATCTCCTCCGCATAATCATCTAATTCAGACAAGGAAAAGATTTTATTATCAACAAAGATAGATCTGGCAATTTTCAAAATCTTTTTTGAAGCTGATATTAGCTTATCATTTAACTGTTCTCCCTGTATTTCATTATTTGCCCGATAAATTGTTTTAAGATTAAGCAAAGAACTAAGCCATAAATTATCGTAGTTAGGGTTTATAAGAAGCTGGTTGATTAAACTTATTGCTGAAGAGGGAGAAGCCTCTTCATAAGAAAAAGATTTTTTGGGAAAAATAAATGCGTTAGAGGCTTTCTCTATCTCCCCATTTTTACTTAAATCTGTAATCAAAGTTCTATCACCTGCTAAAATCCAAGGCCAAAGACTAGGATTATCCGGAGGAGAGAGTAAAACAAATTTATTTGTTAAACTAATTTTTGGCCTGAAAAATTTATCAGAAATTTTATAAATAACCAGATCACCAAATCTTTTGGGTGGTGTAAGATACTCTAAGCTGTTTAGTTTTTCCTCAGTTTGTTTTGGATCATAAAATTCTCCACCCTGCAATTTTACATCTTTATGTAGAACTATGTATTTAACATTAAAATCGTTTAAAAGCCTTAATATTGTATCCGGACTTACAAAACTTTTATGAAAAGCCTGGTAAAGCGAAGTTAGGGCATTATCTACCTGTGCTAAATTAAAACCATGAGAGATAGAAGGAGCGCTGGTAAAAAACAAGGCGCTTGATTCAAGGCCGCTATAACCATGCTCCCAGCTATAGTCAATACTTTCTCCCTTAGTTAAAGGCAGGTGTAAAATTTTACCGGGGTTTTGATGCAAGTCTGAAGAGTAATCTGCTTTTATCCATTGATCAGCTTCACTATAACTTTTTGGCACATCCACAAACTCCGGCTTATCAAACTTACCAAAAATTTGTCCGGTAAACATTGGCCAGCAAAAAGAAAAAATTAAGCCAAAGGCTGTAAGTAGCACCAAATTAGCCAATTTAATATTTGTTTTTACTTTAAAAAAATCGAAGATTATCTTCGTACCTATAACTAATACAATCGAGCTGACTACAGGCAATAAAACCCCCATTTTCTCAAACGGATTTCTTAAAACTCCCAATGGAAAAAAATACTTCATTCCTAAAACATAAAAATATCCAAAGGGAGATGCTACCCCTTTTGAAAGAACTAAGACTAAAAGATAGACTATAGACCATTTTGCGCTTTTTGGATTAAATAACCCTTTTATAATTCCTACAAAAATAACTGCCACAAAAATCCAGGGGATAATGCGCAAAAAAATATGCAGATAGCTACTGCCAAAATCCAGCTGGGAAAAGAGATAAAAAGGGTTAATCATTTGCAAGGAGTAAGGCAAGACCGTTTGATACCCTAGCGTATAAATAGTAGCTAGCGTCTGCTCGTTGCTGTGCTGCTCTGATAGAAAGCTTGGAGCAATTTTAAAAATTGGTAATAGCCACCATATATTAGTCAAAATCCAGAACAAAAACCCAACAAAAAATAAAAGTGATACTCTCCTCGCATTTTTTAATCCACCCCAAGGGAAGATAATTTCAGGAATTGTAATCAGTAGGAGAAAAGACCAAAGAGTTAAAATATAGGCGATCGTCCCAAAACCATATAAAGATATTAAATTAATTATTAGAAATATCAAAAGCGATTGGGGTTTTCTGTTTCTAACCCACTTTAACCAATAAATCATTAAGAACGGCAACGCTGCGGAAATAAAAAATGTACTATGAACAAACCTATGCCATACCTGAATCATCATATATGGGTTAAAAATGTAAAATAAACCGGCCAAGAGTGCATACTTCTTATGATTTTCATTAAAGAGAAATAATATAAGCAGATACATCCCTGTACCCATTGCAAAAAGAATCAGAAAAAAAAGAGTTGACTGAAGCATCAGAGGACTAAAACCTATTAATTTTAAGCCGGAAAAAAAATAATTGAATGGAAGGGCAGTTAAACCCTGTGGCGTAGGAGAACCAGGTCCTGTAGCCTCCCACCAGATATAAGATACAAGTTCCAGAATCCTAATTGGGTTATATACCTGCAGACCCACATCGCCTCCACCATAAATATATCCAGATCTAAACCAGCTTATGGTTAAAAAAAGGCTAACTAACAAAAAAATAAAAAACTGAGGAAAATTATTTTTAAAAATGTTTATAGATTTCATTACTTAGATTATATCTTCTTAATATAACCCAAGTTTATTAATTCAGGAAGATAGGTTAATAGATTCATCGTTATTATTCCTACTCCGCTACTTCCTGCTAAATCAGCTGAATCAACTAAACCAAACACATACAGGATCACCATTATGATAATTAAATATAAACCCAATAAAAAAATATTCTTTTTTAGCTGTGGCCGGCTTAATCCAGCGATAAATACAACGGTTAAAATAACTGATTGGGCAACTTTCCAATATGTATCTGTTAGCGAACCTGCATTTAAGAAAAAAATCACTGGAAAGATAAAAATAAATTGAATTAGTATTTTAATTAGCGTATCACGATTTTTTTTAAGATTTATAATCATGGTCTTATTTTCTTAATAACAATAATTAGTAAACCCAAAATGCTTAAGCCGCTAATTATTAAACCAACAATTACTTTCCTCTCAGGAGTAAATTCAAGCTTAAAAGTATAATTTCCAGGATGGTCGATGTACCAGGCATTACTATAATTATTAGCTACAAATCTTTGCAAAACTGTAGACTTATCTGGATTAAAAAGCTCCAACTTCCAGCCCGGATGATATGTCTCACTAAATATTAAGAAGGCCGGAGAGCTTAGGCTTATACTTCCCGAATATGAAGTAACACTATTTTGAGTGTATTTAACCGTACCTTCATTTTTTTGAGGAGCGAAAGCAGTTTCTGATTTTAGAAAAATAGGATTGCTTAAAGGCCTAATTACACTGATATTCCGAAAGGAGATCTTACTGGATTTCTCATAAATGTATTTAACTAATTTATTGGAACAGACTGTCTTTGAGATCAGAAAGTATTTGCAGCCATCCCAGGGTATAACCAGGAATCTAATTACAACTTTACTCGTAGTCGGATTAACATAGAAATTAAATACGTTATTATTCCAGTCATTTATATAAGCATCCCTATGAAAATCATTGTCATAGGAGGGTATCTTTTCACCCGGTTTTTCAGAGTCATAAGGATCTGTGTCCTGCATTATTTGTATCTTGAAGGTATCCCCCAGTTTAAACCAGGCATCAAAGCTAAGCTGATACCAATTACCGCCGTGAATCGGATCGATATTTAAGTCAACATAACTTGAATCGTGTTCACTGGAGGTTACTTCAATTCCATCACCCGACTCCTTAACATCCCCTTTTCTGGAAGTTCTGTTAATTGTAGATAAATCTATAGATGGAATCGAATTAAAGCTTATTTCACTTAATCCTTCCTCTAAATTAACCGTCCCAAAGGAGATAAAATTTCCTGCAGCTTTTCCATTTAAGTTCGAAACCGTATTATTAATCTGAAAATCATTAGTCCCTAATCCATTTGGATAAATACCCTGGCTTTGTTCATTAGCCTGAAGTAGTTCATATTTGCCGGAAATAGGCAGGTTAAATTTGGAAATTAATCTGCCAACAGAGGGTAAATTTTCTCTCTCAATGAGTTGGTTGTAGGGAGTAATATTTGCCTCTTTCATTAAATTAGTTAACTGCGTTATGGTTGATTCAACTATCTTCATCTCTTTACCGACAGTCTTTTGTTTAATAAGTTCTAAAGTGGTTAAATGATGAGATAATATAAAATTAATAGAAAGTTCCTTACTCCCTTCATCTCCATTACTCCGTGCATAAACCCCATCCCTAATTTCTGTCAAGATTCGTTGATATTCTTGAAGTTGAGGAGTAATTAATAAAGATGATTTTTTTTCTTTAATCAGATAACTCTCTACTAATCTCTTACCAGCTAAAGTTAGCTTAAAAGAAAATTTATCATTAATGGGTAGACTAAAATATTGAACCATCTCTTTAATTCTTATAAAGAGATAGAGGGGGGAGTCCGGTAAAACTTTAGCAGCCGGCATTTCCCCTATTATATTTTCTTTAACGATCTTTTGAGGACTATATTTATAAACATGGTCGGGAGGAATAATCATTTCGGTTCCAAGTTTAATAAGTAGATCGTCTTTCTTTTTTTGCAGAGATGAAATTAGATCTGATTTATTAGAAGAGAGTAACCATGGCCAATAAATATTATTTTCAGATGAAATAAAATAGGAAATGTTATTAGTTAGCCTAAGCCTGGAATAAAAATACATATCTTTCAATCTATAAACAATCAAATCTCCAAATTGAGTTTTATTTTCAAGAAAATCAAATTCATCCAAGCGCTTTTCCAGCTTTTGAGGATCTTCTAAATCTCCTCCATGCCATTCTATATCTTTATGTAAAACAATAAACTTAATATTAAATGACTGCAGAATAGAAATTATCTTATCCTCAGAATCCGATAATAAGAAAATATAAGACAGCGCATTTAAGCTATCATCAACCGGATTAATATTGAATCCATGGGAGACAGAGGGCAATGATTTAAAAAGTAATTGAGAAGGTTCAACGCCATGATAACCATGTGGCCAGTTATAAGTAATAGATTCACCGCTTGTGAGTGGCAGGTGTAAAATTTTACCGTCTTTACTCTGATTTTTTATGAAATTATCCGCCGCTTTATAGACTGAAGGTACTTCCACAAAACCGGGTTTTTCCAGGGTACCGAATATTTTTCCAAGCCACATTGGCCAAAGATTAACTATCAAAAGCAGTACCATTATTAAACAAATCCCTGTCCTAATCATTATCTTCAATCGACTCTTAAACTTAGCTAAATACCAATCAATACCTATTGTTATTAAAATAGCGGAAGAAAAAGGCAATAAAATACCCAATTTTTCAAAAGGATTTCTTAAAGCTCCCAAAGCAAAAAAATGATTAAACCCCCAAATATAGATATAACCAAAAGGGGCTGCCGCGCCCTTGGCTAAAAATAACCCTAAGATTAAAAGTAACGACCAGGATAACCAATTTCTATTTGTTAAACCTTTAATAAAACCTGGAATTAAAAAAAATAAAGACAGCCAGGGCAAGATCCTGAAAAAGTAGTTATTATATATATCCCCCCAATCCGCCTTATCATAAAGATAAAAGGAATTTATACCTAAAAGGCTGTAGGGTATTATGGCTTGTCTGCTGATTGCAAGCAGGGTGCCTAAGCTTTCTCCAATTGAGTGCTGCAAGGATAAGCTGGCCGGTGCAATCGTTAATACCGGCCACAACCACCAAATATTAGCTAAAGACCAAAATATTATACCTAGAATAGATCTCTTAGAAACCATCCGAAATTTTTTCCAACCTTGCCAGGGAAATAAGATTTCAATCAGGGAAATAAAACTTATTAAAATAAAAATTGTGGCAATAAAAGCAATTGTTCCGAAAAGATAAACCCCCAGCAAATTTGTCAGTATGTATAAAAATAATTTTGTATAATTACCTGTTTTAATCCAACTTTTCCAGAAAATATATATAAAGGGAAGAACAGCAGCCAAAAAGATTGTATTATGAATAAATCTGTGCCAAATTTGAATCATCATATATGGATTGAACATATAAAATAATGCTGCTACTGTTGCCAAAAGAAAGTTTTCTTCAAACACCCCTAAGGCTAAAAAATACATCCCAATACCCATCAAAAAGAGCAGGCTCCAGAAGACAAAAGCCTGTATCATCACCGGTGATAAACCGATATTGTGCAAAAAAGACTGTAAAACCTGAAAAGGAACAGAGGTCAAACCTTGTGGAACTGTTGTACCGGGAGCAGAAGCCTCCCACCAAATATGCTCTGATTTTTCCAGGGTACGGGCTGGATCATATGAAGGTAAACCCACGTCGCCGCCTCCATACATATACCCTTCTTGAAACCAGGTGAATATAAGAACTGTGGACAGTATAAATATCAGGAATATTGGTATTAAACCTTTAACTTTCATCTGTCATATTTTTGTAGGCAACAAATGAATAATCACAGATCTCCGGAAAAAAGTAATAAAGCGGAGTAATCAAATAATTAAAGATATAGACTAATTTTTTCAAATAAGGGTTTCTAGCTTGATATACTAGACTATTGGAATGTTCATCCAAAATCCATCTTGCTCCATATTTAATAACTTTATAACCACGTTTGATAAATTGCTCCGGCAAAAAATAAGACTTATGTTCTTGTAATATATTCTTATCAAACATAGGCTGATAAATTTCTCCAATTGGAGTTGCAATAATAACCTGTTTTTTGGCAATTTTCTCCATCCTGGAAAGCAGTACCCAGCCCTCTTTTTGAGATAAATGTTCTAAAACGTGAGAGGCCATCACAATATCAAAAGATTTAGGCGGAAAATTTATTTTTCTGACATCCTCAAGTAGATACTGATCATATAAGCCTAGCTGTTTAGCCTGGTCGATATAAGGTCTGTATAACTCTACTCCAACTGCTTTTTCAATCTTTCTCCAAAATTTAATCATTGCCATGGGCTTTCCCTGACCACTACCTAAATCCAAGATTGACCTGGCAGTTTTATCGACAACATGTGGAAGAGGATCTGTTAGAGACATTAAAAATATTTTTAGCCTACTGGGTTTATCTACTAACAAGTCATGATTTTCCTTTTTGGGCTTTGTTTTATATGCCACAAAGGTATATGTTCCAATATCAGTAAATATGTAAAATAGGGGGGTTGATAATAAATGGATGATAAAAATTAACTTTCGAATAAAAATATTAGGATATTTATTAATTAAACCTTTCTCGCCCAACAACCATTTCCACCCGTATCTTATTATCCGGTAATTACGTTTTTCGAATTCTTCCGGTTCAAATTCAGATAAATGCAGCTGTAACTTATTACCATCCACCTCCGGATGATACATTTCACCAATAGGAGCTGCTATGATAATTTGTTTCTTTGCAATCCGCTCTAATTTCTCTAATACCATTAAAGCTTCTTCTTTAGGTAAATGTTCTAAAACATGAGAGGCGATTACAACATCAAAGGACTCTCTACCATAGTTTAATTTTCTTATATCCTGTAACTCGTAACTGCCGTGAGTTTGTATATTTCTTGCTTTTTTAATATAAGGCTCAAATAAATCAACCCCTGTTGAGCTCTCCACCTTCATCCTTTTTTTAATTAACCTCATAGGCAGACCTTCCCCACAACCTATGTCCAATATACTTTTGGCTGATCTATCAATTACCCAGGGTAGAGGATCACTCCAGGCTAAAATTAATAAAGTCAAACTATTAAAAATCTTTTTAAGCAGATATGTTAAACCCGAAAAAACTCCTTTTAAATAATAGCTTAATAGCTGAAATTTACCTGCAGCTATGATTATTAAAGAATGCGAAATTATATAGATAGGCAGGAATATGCTAAAAAAAAGGACATTTGAAGGATACTCTGAATGCTTTGCCATAAAAATTATTTTATTTCTGGCTACTCTATACGCCCTGATCGAAGAGGTGATACCTAACCACTCAATCCAGGGGTGTATATAGGTTTTCTTTACTCCCTGATGCCAACTTTTGGCCAGTGAATAACAATAAAGTTTATAACCTGCTTTCCTTGCCCTAATGGAAAAATCAGAATCCTCATAAGGAATAAAGTACTCCTTATCATAATCGCCAATTTTATTAAAAACCTCCCTCTTTACCATCCAAACACAACCACACATCGGTACTTCCCGCAACCCTTCATATTGACCCTGATCTTCCTCTTTTACCCCCCATGCTTTGATTCTACCTGTTGTCAAATCTATATCATGGCCGGCTCCTTGCAAAGTACTCTTTTCCTGTTTGTCGTAAACTAAGGGCTGAATAATTCCTGCATCATTCTTTTTTTCAAAAGCCTCCACTAAATACCTTGTCATATTTTTATCAGCATAAGCATCATCATCAGTGAAAATAATATAGTCTCCTTTTGATACATCAAGACCCATATTCCTACCTTCTGCTGCCCCTAAATTACTATCACTGGTGATGATTTTTACTTTAGGGTACTTCTTTCTAACCCAATCTGAAATTGGCTGCCTGGAAGCATTATCAACAACAATAACCTCAATATTTTTGTATGAGGAGTTAAGATAAGATTCAATACACTCTGTAAGATCTTTCTTCCGATCCCTGCTTACGATAACTACTGATACTAATTTTTTATCTTTCATTAAATGAAACCAAATCTTCCCGCTGTATTATATAGTGAAGCTTTATTGGAATACACTTCATAATTTAAGCAGATCTATTAATATATCATTTTACAGAAAAATTAAATCCCCAATTTTGAACTTAATTTTTTGGTAAATGAAAATTTAACTACAACAGTTATTTAATTTTTGGTAAAGGAATGTACAAGCCGGAATTTAAAGGATAAAAATAACCTACAATACTCCCCCAAAAAAGTTCAAAAAAATTTCCAAACTGCCCAAATCTTATCGCCTCAATTAAGTAATAAGCTAAAAGCAATGGTAAAAAGATTGAAAAGGTAAAGATATTACCGTGTTTTCTTATAAACAACACTCTGTTTCTGCCTAAAAGATACGCCCTGCCTAAAACTCTTGGTCGCCAAACTTTGGGATCTTTTGACTGGTCATGAAAGGCTATTGCCTCAGGTACATACCAGGTGTCAAAACCCGCCTTTTTGGCTCTTAAACAATAATCCGGATCAAAATAACACATAAACCAATCCTCCATACCGCCTATTTTTTTAACTACAGAATTTTTAAATAACATTACCGTACCTGAATTTTGTACAACCTTAGCTTTTAAAAAATTCTCTTTTGGCCCCCAACCCACCTTTACTCTGCCTGTTATTAAATCAACATTTGCCCCTGCCTGATTCACCCAATTTTTATCTGATAAATAAAGGATCATCGGAGTTACAACGCCGATTTTATCATCTGATTCTATTTTTTCCACTAGCTTACTAACCATATTTTTTTCCAAGACCACATCTGCGTCGCAATAAAGAATATGATTGTTTTTTTTAGCGTAAGCAAAACCCAGGTTATAACAACCTGTTTGCCCGATATTTTCCTCTCCGCCATCAACCCATCTTACCCATTTATATCTCTTTTGCCCTTCTGCTAAAGTCTTGTCTTTTGACCCATTATCTACAACAATAGTTTCTATATTTTGGTAATTTAGCTCTTTGATAGAATTTAACAACCTAAAAATAAATTTTTTGCCGTTAAAGCTGGGTATAACTATTGATACTCCTGTTTTCATACTATTTAATATATTCCAATATTTCTTTTGCTCTTTTATCCCAGGACCAATTTTTAAAAATCATCTCGCGTGACTCTTTTGCTATTTTTGAGTATAATTTTTTATCCTTTAATAAATCAAGCACGGTTTGGGCAAAATTCAATAAATCATTAACAGGAACTTTTACCATTCCTTTAGGATAGTAAGACCTATAAGATGTCAGGTCAAAGCCAATTGCCGGGAGACCCAAAGCCATAGCCTCAGCAGCAGCCATTCCGCCCGAATCATAAAAGGCCGGATGCAATACTATTTTGCTTTGGGAAAATATTTTGTATTTCTTAAACCCATCAAATACATAACCAAAAAGTTCAATATTTTTTTGTAAATTTAAGTTAATTATTTTTTCTTTAACATCCGCCATAAGTGGACCGTCACCAATTAAAGCCAGTTTTGCATCCGGCTTTTTACTAACTACTAACTTCCAAATATCTATTAATTCCACTACTCCTTTTTGTGGGTGAAAGCGCCCCTGGAAAACTCCGTCAAAAATCTTTTTTTCGTTTTTAAACCTCCGGGCAAATTTACTAATTAAGGTTAAATCAACTGCTCCCAAAACTACTTTCACTTTTTGCTCTTTATCCATCTGGGGAAATTCTTTTTTTTCAAACTCGTTATTGACCAAAACAAGACTGGCAAATTTTTTAATAAGAGGTTTTATCGGTAACTGCACAAACCAATATGGCAAAGCATGCAGCCTGTAAGAAAGAGCCCTGTCTCCTTCCTTAAAACCAGTCAGCGGATCAGGTGCTGTTTGAAACCAGGTAGCAACCCAGGTAATTCTTGGAAATCTGATTTTCAAAATTAGACCGGGCAAAGAATCCATCCAAAATTCAGAAGCAGAGTAAACTATAGTTTCCTTCGCGTCTTTTAATTTAAGATTTAGGGCAAAAACAATGGAGGAAAGAATAACAGCAATATAGTTAATAAAAAATCCCATCTTTTTCCAGGGATTCATATCAATTATCTTAAACTCTACTTCCTTATCACTTAAATGTTGTCTTTTATACATCTTGTAACCTTCTTCCCATAAATAAACAGTCAGTGGATACTGCTTACTCCATCTTTTAGAAAGTTCAACAGAGATCCGATCACAACCGGAAATCCCTTCCCCTTGGGCTGTCATTGCAATAATTATGAAATTCATTTCCTAACTCCTTTGTTTAAAAAATAACCGGCACAGATAAAAACTCCAAGTAATACTGCTGTTTTCGTTATGTTCATTCCCTCATTCATATAATCCTGTGGCTTATATCTTAAAACAGCTGAAAAAGTGCCTACTTTTTTTATTTTCCAGCTATTAGCATAAGAAAATATTCTTTCATGATTTTCAATTTTTTGACCATCAATACTTATTTCCCAATTAGGATCGAAATTTTCTAAGAAGAATAGGCTAAACTGATTCTTAACATTATGAAAATTAATTTTATATAAAGTTGAGTTAATTTTGGAATATTTCAAATCAACACTGGGTGAATAAATTAAATGAATTTCATCAGGTATTTCCACTTTGTATAAATCAAGTTTACCAAAAGTATTAATCTTCTTAATATTTTTTTGATTTTGCAAATAAGAAACCACATTTTCAAAGGAACCGACTTGTCCAATCTCCGGATTAATATCACGGTGTAAAATAATATATCTTACGTTTAACTTTGCTAATTCTTCAAATAACTCTTTACTTTTAAACTCAGAATTTGTTATATCCGGATCAGAACCATAGGATCCTTTATGAAAATTATTAAATCTTTGCAACAACACGTTGTAGTAAAGCTTAAACTGCTGACCATTTTTACCGATAGAAGGCCTGCTGAATATATATTCCCCCGGCTCTATCCCCTGATAAGGATAATCCCAACCGCTATACCGCAATCCATCACCCGGATTTATCGGAAGATGTATTATCCTTCCATCATCCCCCTGCCTGCTTAACCAATCATCCGCTTGTTTGTAATATTCCGGCACTTTAATCCAGGGGCTGATTTTAACTCCTCCTGCAAACTGACCAACCCAAAAAGGCCAGAGAAAAACTCCAAAAACTAAAAATAATATTCCCGATAAATATAATTTCTGTCCAAATTTTTTAGATATTTTATTTAAATATTGCGATAAAACTATGCTTCCTATTGCAAAAAAAGGCGCATAGGCCAAAGTTAAAACCAGACCAAATTTCTCAAAAGGATTTCTGAAAGCCTGGAAGGGAGGAAAAATTCTGAATATAAAAATAAACAGCTTACCAGCAGGTAAGTTAGAACCTGAACAGATAAATAAAGAAAATATAAACAACCCGGCAAAAAATAAAAAGAACTTACTTCTTTTAAGAATTTTATAAGAAAAAGCTGAGGCAACTGGAATTATCCAGCTCAGTAAAAAAAACGGGATTGACAAATATATACTTCCATACATCTGATCTCTAAAATAATAGCCTTCATGAATCAATCTTAGAAGACTGTATATTTTATAGTCTTTACTAATCCCTTTCAGGGTTCCTATATTTTCATCCCAATTATTCAAAGCAGAACTAAATTGGTTTGATGAAATTTTAAGAAAAGGATAGATCCACCAAATTTGAACTATTAACCAACCAATCATCATAAATAAGAAGTAACCAATAGCAAATATTGCTTCTTTTTTATTTCGATTAATGAACAGGTAAGTAGAAAGGTAGATAAAAATAAGGATCCATAAAGAGAAAATATAAGTAGGATTACCAAAAGACCCCGCAAAAAAAACTGATGCAAACAAACCCAGCAAACCATAGATAAAATTTTTGCCCTTAAGACCTAATATAAACATTAATAAAAAAAACGGGAATAAAGCAAAGGGGAAAAATTGCAAATAAAGTCCCCTCCCCCAAATTTGAGTCATTGAAAAAGGATTAAGTAAATAAAAAATAGCACCGATTAAAGATACTAATTTAAAAGCTTCATCTTTTACAGCCAATTCTTTTTGTATCGTCTCTCTGAGTAAAAAATAAAAAGAGATGGCACCAAAACTCATAATAAGGAAAAAGTGCAAGGCTTGTGATAAGAATCCGGGAAAACCCATCAGATAAAAAAGCTTTAGAAAATTAAAATAAGGAATTCTATTTAAAAGAAGCTGCGTTGGGTAACCTGCTGAAACATCCTGCCAGGAATATGAAACAAATTCTGTAGTTTTATTTAAATCATAAAAAGGAATTCCTTCCTCTCCTCCGGCAAAAATTAACCCTTTTGAAAACCATAAAAATACCAGTATTAAACAAAGGCTGGTTAAAATTATTAAATCCCGGGTAATTGATTTCATTTCTTTTTCTCCAGATATAATACTCTTTTGGGTAACTCAATATCCTGGTAAGCTAGCTTTAAGTGTATAAAATAATATCTCCAACCCGGGGATACTAAAGTTTTTTCAAAGATTTCTTTATCTGATACTTTTCTAATCTTATTTTGTATAAATTTTCTTTTTCTTAGTGTTTGTTTAATATGCATTAAGTGCCAAAGGTAAGCTTTAGGAAGTGCAATACTTATATCAAACCTTAACTGCAAAGAATACAAAATAAACCAAAATATAAGCAATAAATTAAAATTTAAAAGCATTAAAAAAAGGTAAGGTAGGGACAAATTTCTAATAAAAGAGCTTATATGGTTTCTATGATTATAGTACCAGATCTCAGGTCCTGCTCCCATTGTTGCTCCCCAAAGATGCCAAAGGTAAGCGCTAGGACAATAAACAATGCTATATCCTGCTAACCAGATTCTATGGGACAAATCACTCTCCTCATAATAAATATAAAAATCCTCTTCAAATAAACCACAACTCTCCGCCGCTTCTTTACGTATTAAAAAACCCGCCCCGTTACAGCTAAAAACATAGTAGCTTTTCTGATATTTTTTATCATTTATATCTTGCAGCAACCCGTAGTGGTACAAAAGACCTGAAAAAGTTATAAAACTTCCTGCATGATGAAAATGTAGAGGATCCTTCATCTGAATTATTTTAGGGGAAATAATTCCAATTGTCGGATCACTTTCAACCATTTCTACCATCTTTGAAATTGCATCTTTTTTAAGTCTAGTATCGTTACTTAAAATCATTATGTATTTGCCTTTGCAAAACTTGTATCCGTAGTTAAAACCTCCGGTTAATCCTTTATTTTGTTTTAATCTAACAACTTGTATCAACTGGTTAATCACTTTTTTAGAATAATTTTCTTTAACAAAACCTTCTATGTCCTCAGTTGAACCATTATCGGAAACAATAAATTCTAGATTAGGATAATCAGACGCTAAAACGCTATCCAAACAGTTTTTAAGCAGATCGCATCTGTTATAAGTCAGTACTAATACGGTGACTAAAGGTTGCTCTTTATTCATTTTTTGGACATTAAATAGTTTCCTATTGCCAAATACTTTAGGTTGGTAACCTCAAACGTACGCAGAGCATCTTGCGGACTGCAAACGACCGGCTCCCCATGATAATTAAATGAAGTATTAAGCAATGCTCCTATTCCTGTCAGTGATTTAAAATACTTAATCAATTTATAATAATCAGGATTATCTTCTTTTCTTAATATTTGAGGGCGGCAGCTAAAATCATAGGGGTGCACTGCGGCAGCCAACTCTTTTTTACCCTTTGGAGTTGTATCAAACCCTATTGCCATATAAAAAGCTTTAATATTTTTAGGATTAATAATGTACTCTTTTTGACATTCATCCAAAATAGTTGCCGCAAAAGGCATCCAAAAATCCCTTGATTTTACTTGTTCATTCAACTCTTGCTTTAAATCAACTCTGCTTGGATCCATCAGGATTGATCTATCCCCCAACGCTCTTGCTCCCCACTCCATCCTGCCTTTAAAACGACCGACTATTTTTCCTTCAGCTAATAAAGTTGCAACTTTTTTTTCTATATCAGCAATTTTTTTTATGCTGTATTTTTTAACTGAGGGGTCTTCTTTGATCGCTTTTTCAATATCCTCATCCGAGTAATCTGGACCCAAATATAAATCAGAAATTCCCTGAAAGCTCTTACCGCCTAAACTCTCAAAACCAAAGTAGGCTCCCCCAAAAGGCGCAGATTCATCGCCGGAAGAGGGACAAATCGTCAGGCTTTCAACAGCCTCTATCTCAGAGATTTTTTTATTGGCTTTAATATTCATAAAAAAGCCACCGGAAAGCACAATATTTTTAATCCCCGTTTTCTTTATGGCCTTGCTAATTAATTCAACCACCAAATTTTCTGCCAATGCTTGTGCGCCGGCAGCTATACCATCAAATCTCTGATGTATTAGGACTTTATCAAAGTAGTATAGATAAGAACCTGATGGATATTTTGAATGAATAGAAAGATTATCATCAACCCAAAACAAATCTTTAAAAAAAGGATAGATCTTATCCATTTCTACCAAAGAGACGTAAGGCGCCAGTCCCATTACCTTATACTCATGCTCATTCATTTTCATACCTAAAAAATGGGTAATTAAACCATAAAAAGTTGCTATAGAATTTCCTCCTGATGTTTCGGCAATTTTTTTCCACTTACCATCTGTCACTGTCCAAACAGTACCGCAAATATTGTCACCCTCACCATCTAAAGTAATGACAAGCTGATCCTTTTTCCTTTCACTCTCAGACAGAAAACCAAAATACGCTGCATAGCCGTGACACAGATGATGGTTAGCAAAAATTATTTTATCTTTGCTGATATTTAAAAATCTGGCCATATTTTCCTTAAATATTTTTTGATAAAAGGGGGCAAGTATTTTAGCTGAAAAAAAAGCATATGTCTCTTTAAGGAAAAAACCTACTGGGGGGAATTGAAAAATAAATTTCTTTAAGTAGGGTAGAGGAAAAAGGACTAGTTCTACTAATTTTGGGCTTTTAGCCTCTCCTGTTGGGCTAATATACCCTTCCGGATGCTCGTAAATTCTAACAAATAAATCTACATCTTTACCATTTATCCCTGCTTTATTTAAGCAATAGTTAATTGCCTCTTTTGGAAAAACGTCTGCATTCTTAATTCTATTAAATCTCTCTTCAGAAACAGCAGCTAATATTTTACCGTCCTTCAAAATACAGGCTGTGGCATTATGTCCCTTATAAAAACCAATAGTAATCATTTTATAACCTTTTTCCATTCCCTATTGTGGGAATACTTGATTGGGGTAAACATTAGAATAAAAGTATATATTTTACCTCTGATATTTTCCAGTGCGCTAAAAGATAACCTTATTCCGATCAAACCCAATATTTTTAATAACAGGTAAGTGGCTGCTTTTAAGTAAGCATTTTTATTGTTAAGCTTCATCTTAGGATTAAGGGATGTTAAACTATAACTAATGAATGTAGGATTTACATATTTATTAGTTAATGTTTCAACTTCTGAGAAAATATTAAGCCTTGGTATAAAACCTTTTTGGTATAGTTTTAAAGAAAAATCAAAGTCTTCTCTCTGTCCATAAAAAAGATTTTCATTCCACCAAAGATTATTTTTGGCAATTTCACTTCTTTTAAAGATATTTAATTGTCCTAAAAACCACACTTGAGGATACCAGTCTTTATAATCAAGGTAAGATTCAAAAGAAAATTTCTCATTATTTTTATTCCTGATAAAATAGTGTGAAGCTATCCAATCATTAACTCTAATACCTTCATATAATTGTTTACAGCCTAAATTCTCGAAACAATTACCCCATTTTTTCATACCCTTATACCAATTAAGACCTAAAACTATTCTGTCATGAAGCATACAGATATTTTCAAACTTTGCTCTTTTTACGATTAAATTTTTCTTCCGGGTGATCCATCCTTTATCATCATTTATATTAAACGGAATATGGATTATTCCGTTTTTTCCTTCATAGTTTCCACAAACAATAATTTCATAACTTGGAATCTTTTGCTTTTTTATAGAGTCAATAATTTTATCCACCCAATGATCCCTTTTACCGTTAGTAATTATTCCAAAAGTCCATTTTGTAATCTCATCATTTGGAATTTTTAAAGAGATAATCTTTTGACAGATAAACCTTAAATATTTATCTTTTTTTACATTACGTTCTTTTTTATAAATGAAGTTTTTAATTTTTTCGGCATTCAAATTTTTAAATTCATAATCATCAATAAAATCATGATAGATGATCTTATATTTGCCTTTCCATAAAAACTCCATATATTCTTCTAATTTCTGACTATTACAAATGTCATTTGGGATATAATCTATCACCAAAAATTCGTCTTTTTTTATTAAATAAAACCACTCTTTAAGTAAGATTGGGATAAATTTAGTCAGATTTAAATTTCCCCAGGAGTAAACTATCTCCTTTGACTCTACGCCAAACAAAGCTGTAGGATGGTATAGTTGATTTATTGGACTACTATAGTACTGCGCCTCTTCTATTTTTCTCTTTAAGGAAAGATCCAGTATCATTTCATTTTCCTGCCAATCATATTAATTAATTCCCCTCTGCCAATAACAGACCAGGAAAGTTGGGTAAGGAAAGATACTGGTTTTGAAATTTCCCATTTTTTAACTGGTTCATGTTTGTAAACTATATCCTGCCAGATTGACATCAAACTTACTTTCTTACCCGCCAGAATATTTTTAAAGATTACCTTTATTAATTTAATATTTTTAGATAGCTCAATAGAAGGAGCGCTGTCTAAAAACTGAATATTATTTCTTTCAAACCATTTTAGAAGCTGTTCAAAAGTATAATATCTCCTGTATGGATTAGCAAAAGCATCTGCCACTGCTACTTTCTCAGAAATACTTAACTCTCTTCGGTAAAACAGCCTCCTATAGATTTCAATTTTCTTTTCAAAATTATCACCTGCTAATATTTTTAATATCCCTCTTTTTAGTCTTACCTTTAGTGAACCAAACGGATTGTAGATGCCAATTGTAATATAGCCTCCAATTTTTAGGGCTTCGACTAAGCGGCTAAAATTCTTTTCCGGCTTCTCAGTATGGTGCAGTACTCCTATAGAAAAAATAAAATCATAGTGATCTTTAGGTAAATCTGCTTTGGCAAAATCAAATTCACTAAATTTTACACTGGTAATCTTAAATTTCAAGGCTCTGCTCTTAGCTATCTTAAGTGATTTTTTGTTAATATCTACACCTAGGATATCTCTTCTTCCATCCGCCAAGCCTAAACTTAACTCTCCTGTGCCACATCCTGCGTCCAATATTTTTATCTTTTTATTTTTATACTTGTCTAAATATTTTTTGCTTAGCCCATATATAAGCTCATATATTAAAGTTTTATAAAGATCCTGCTTTTTGTAGATAGCAACGTTAGGAAATGGATATTCCGAGTAAAATTTCGCAATTGCAGATTCGCTGTTTGATAATTTCATATCTTGAAAAAAGTAGATATAGTATACTATACAAAAGGTATGATCAAGGCAATTATTTTTGATTTAGACGGAGTATTAATTGATGCAACACAGTGGCACTTCGAAGCTTTAAATGATGCTCTAAAAGTCTTCGGTTATGAGATAGGTATGGAAGAACATTTAAGCACCTACAACGGATTACCCACCCATGAAAAACTTAAACTTTTATCAGAGCGCAAAGGCCTTCCTACTGGTTTACATGAGATTGTAAGAGTATTAAAAAGAAAATATACTGATGAAAGGGTAAGACAACTTTGCACCCCTACCCATGAAAAACAAATTATGCTCACAACTTTAAAAAATAAAGGGTACAAATTAGCCTGCTGTAGTAATGCCCAAAAATATTCTGTTTTAAACATGCTAAATGGAGCTGGGATTAGCCACTTTTTTGATTTTATTCTAGGAAATGACGAGGGATATAAACCTAAACCTCAACCGGATATATATCTAGCAGCCTTTAAAAAGCTCAAGATTAACCCGGGTGAAGCTATTATTGTTGAAGACGCCCTACATGGAATAGAAGCTGCAAAAAGAAGCGGGGCTAAAGTTATTGCCGTTGCAGGATTTGAGGATGTAAACCTTTCACTGTTCTTGGATTTAAACTTAATTTAAAAAATGAAAAATAATCTAAATATTGTTATACCAATGTCAGGAAGCGGTACAAGTTTTATCCAGGCCGGATACACTTTCCCTAAACCTTTAATTGACATAAACGGCAAACCGATGATTCAACTGGTCATAGAAAATCTAACCCCGAAGACAGAGCATAAATTTATCCTGATCTCTAAAAAGGAACAGTATGATAAATTTTCACTTCATCAGATTTTTAATAATTCCACCAAAGGCAACTATATCTCCATCCCCTTATTTGGCACAACCCAGGGTGCAGTCTGCAGTGTATTAAATGCTGTTGACTACATTAATAATGATGAAGAATTAATTATTGCTAATGCCGATCAGGTAATCGATGTTGATATCGATCATTTTATTAAATTTGCCAGGGAATCAAAGGCTGATGGAGTTATTATGACCTTTAACTCACATCATCCCCGTTGGAGTTATGCCAGGGTTGGAAAAAATGGAGTTGTCTATGAAGTTGCCGAAAAGAAGGTTATTTCAGATCAGGCTACAGTTGGAATTTATTATTTTAAAAAAGGCTCTTCATTTGTTAAAGCGGCTTTTTCCTTGATTGAAAAAAATATTAGATTTAATAATGATTTTTACGTTTGCCCGGTTTTTAACGAAATGATATTATCCGGCGGGCAAGTAATAAATTGGGAGATTAAACAATCGCAAATGCACGGACTTGGAACACCTGAGGATTTAAACAGGTATTTAAATCTTGCAGAGAAGGGTAAAAAATGAAGATAGTTATACCAATGGCAGGAAGAGGATCAAGATTTTTAGATGCCCAGGATTCTAACCCTGAATATAAAAAACCTAAACCACTGATTAATATTAAAGGTAAACCAATGATTGTTTGGGCAATTGATTCCTTAGCTAAATTTAAGATAAATCCAAGTGACCTTATTTTTATCTGCCGCCAGGATCAGGAAGATGAATTTAAAATATCACAGTCTTTAAAAGAGTTGTTTAGCAATCAAATTAAAGTAATATTTATTGATCAAATAACGAAAGGCGCTGCGGAAACTGTTTTGAAGGCAAAAGAATATATCAATTCTGATGAAGATATGTTGATATCTGATTCTGATCATTATTTTGACGGCAGTTTTTTGTATGACAAAATTTTAAACAAAGATCCGCAAACTCAAGGGATTATTCCTGTTTTCATACCTCCGGACAAAGATCCTAAATGGAGTTTTTCACTGGTTGGAAAAGATGGAATAATTTCCGCAGTTGGAGAAAAAGATAAAGAGTTGGCAGAAAAAGGGGCTTTGGCTAATATTGGTGGTTATTATTTTACTCATGGAAATGTTTTTGTTAAAGAAGTAGAAGAAGCTATATTTGAAAATGATTTAACCGGGGATGAAGGAAAGAAAGAGTTTTATGTTGCCCCGATTTACCAAAGACTAATTAACAAAGGTATGAAGATAGTCGCAGCCATTACTCCTAAAGTCTGGGGCTTAGGCACTCCCAAAGACGTAGAATATTTTGAGAAAAATTTTAAATCTTAATTTTCAGTTATCACTTAAATCAAAATTTCATCAACCAGAATAATGCTCAGTTATTTTGATTCCTCTCTCATAAGGGCTAAGCCTTCATCAATGCTTACTGCTTTTATTCCTAACTGCGTTTCCATTTTTGAAACATTAAAGCAGGTGTTCTTTGGTCTTTTTGCAATGCTTTTAAAAAAGTCGCTGGTAACAGGAGTTATTAAAGATGGGTCAAGTTCAAAAATTTTTGCAACCTTCAAGGCCAAATCATACCTGCTTATACAATCCATTCCGGCAATATTGTAGGTCTCATTTTTTATATCCTTTTTTAAAATTTCCCAAATAACCTCTGCTGCCTGTCCTGCCCATAAATGATTATTATAAATATCACTTACAACGTTTATCTTCTCGCCTGTTTTTAGCTTATCAATAATCCAAGTTACCGGGTTGCCTCTCCCTCCTGCTTGTGGCCAGCCATACATAGTCATTAAACGAAGTATGACAAAATTAAGTCCGCTCATTTTTATTAAACTCTCCCCCTCCTTCTTTGTCTTACCGTATATATCAATCGGACTAGAAAGCGCTTTTTCATCGTAGAGAGGATTATTTCCATCAAAAACTGCATTTGAAGATAAAAAAATAATCTTAGCTCTAGCTTTTTTTGCTGCGTTTATAATATTTTTTGTTCCTTCTATATTTACCTTGTATGCCTCATCAGGGTTTCTTTCACAATAATCCACATTTCCAATTGAGGCCGCATGGATAATCACCGAGGGATTAATCTTATTAATAAAATCTAGAACTTGTTTTTTGTTTGTTATATCTATTTGGAAAAAATTATCATTATTCTGGGAAATATTCTTATTACCTATGCCAATAATTCCGTAACCAGATTTTTTTGTTTTTAAAAAATAACCACCTAACAACCCAGTTATACCAGTAAAAACAATCTTTGAAGAAGTTGTTGTCATAACTGGTTGATTATACCAACACTCTTTTGATTGTTCTAGCTATAACTGCCCAGGAATATACAATCAAAAATCCAAAGCATACAATCGGGTGCAAAAACCAGGCTACGTCTCTAACCTTGCGATAACCTCTTATTGCATCATACGTCGGCTTAATAAAAGTTATTGCGTAAACAATATATTTTATAAGATTCCACCTGTCAGTTTCTGCCACATAAACCGCATGTCGTCTTCTGTTGATCCTTTCAAAATATTGGGTCTCCATTATATATTTTCGTCTTAACAAAAACTTTATAAAATATGATATTTTAGTTCTTTTAAAATGGATTATGTCATCTTTAACAAATGCATAAGTATTAAACCCTTTTTGTATCAGATCAAAATTTATATCTGTATGAAAAAAATTCAGAGGTCCGGGTTTAACAAATTTTAAGAGTTTTCTTCGCAGGATAAAACCATTTGCCCCTATGGTAGATAACCTTTTACCGCTAAACTTTACTAAATAATAACCTCCCATATCCTTACTTTCACCCAGCAAGTTATATTTATCAAAAGCCCAGGACAGCTTTGCATCTTTCCCTAAATAGTATGGCACCGGATCCGTTCCTCCCAGTAAAGCAAAATACCTATCTAAAATATAATCCTTCGGGTTATAGTGAAATCTTAAAACCTCACAACCTACAATTTGCTCATTCTCCATTAACGGCTTTACCATATTTCTTAACCAATTTTTATGCGGAAGAATATTATCAGCATCTATAAAAAGAACCAGCTCATTTTTTGCATATAATAATCCTGTTCCTTTATTATATTCAGCTTCCTGATCCTTAGGCGGTACTTTATAAGGTTTAATCTTAAATTCTGTCAATATCTCTAGCGTTGAATCCTTTGACCCTCCATCTACGATTATTACTTCTAAATTTTCTTTCGGGTAGTCTTGATCAAAAACACTTTTTAAACACTCTTTAATTGAATCAGATGAGTTGTATGTTGGGATAACAACAGATACCGAAGGAAGGGCTTCTTTAATTGGTTTTTGTAAAGTTATCATTGTTGTATAATGCCAAATACTGATACTAGAGTAGCATGAAACTTTATAACTTATCCAGAGTAAAACTTAACAATATAAATCCGGCAGATATAACAATATCTATTTATGGGCTTGGTAAGATGGGACTGCCTCTTGCGGGCGTCTTTGCCAAACATAACTTTAAAGTTATAGGCGTTGATATAAACAAAAAAACAGTTGATTCTATCAATAAGGGAATAAACCCAGTTATAGAAGAAAAAGGACTTTCTTCACTTATTAGAAAAGTCACTAAGACAGGTTTTTTAAAAGCAACAACTGACGGAGTAGAGGCGTCAAAAACCTCAGATATTAAGATAATTATTATTCCAATCTATCTTGATGATAAAAATAATCCGGATTTAAGCTTACTTAAGGACGTAGTCAAAAAAATTGGCACTGGTCTTCAAAAAGGAGATATTGTTATTCTGGAAAGCACCGCGCCGGCAAATACTACTTTACAAGTAATTGGTAAAATGCTTGAGAAAATCAGTAACTTAAAACTTAATAAAGATTTTGGACTAGCGCATTGTCCTGAAAGAATCAGCTCACAAACAGCAATTAAAGACATAGAAGGAAGACTCTGTCCAAAAATAGTCGGAGGCTCAGATTTAAAAACCACCCGCATAGCAGAATATCTTTATAAAAAAATTAATAAGCGGGATGTTATTTCAGTACAAAATCCAACTGTGGCAGAACTGGTGAAAATTTGGGGTGAAGTTTATCGTGATGTTAATATCGCTTTTGCTAATACTTTGTATCTTTCCTGCAAAGAGTTAGGGGTAGATGCTTTTGAAGTCATTAATGCAGCCAACACAAATCCATATTGCCGGATTCTAACTCCAGGACCCGGTGTCGGGGGACACTGTATCCCGGTATATCCTTATTTTATACTTAAAGAAAACACAAATAATCTTCTATTAAATTTAAGCCGGCAGATTAATGATTCGATGTCCACTCATGTTATTTATCTAGCTAAAGAGGCCTTAAAAGAAAAAAATATCCCCTTAAAGGATGCAAATATTCTTATTTTAGGTATTGCTTATAGAGCCGGAGTAAAAGAGGTAAGAAAATCTCCCGGGATAAAAATTGCTTTGGAGCTAAATAGTTTATCTAAAACTGTTTATGTAAATGACCCCCAATTTAGCAAAGAGGATATAGAAAAATTAGGGTTTAAATATAAAGAAGATTTTACAAAAATTGATTGCATTATTATTACTACTGGGGAAAAAGCGTTTAAAAAAATTAATTGGAGCATGGTAAAAACTCAAGTCAAAACAAAAATTGTTATCGACACCAAAAATATCATTAATAAAAAAGCTCTTTCTAATTTAGGTTTTGTAACAAAAAGAATTGGCTATGCAAAATAATATAAAAGGTCAAAAATTTCTCGTAACAGGATGCGCCGGATTTATTGGCAGTTTCGTGACAGAAAAGCTTCTTGCAAAAGGAGCCTATATATACGGAATTGATAATCTTAATACGGGCTCTTTAAATAATATCCAACACCTTTTTAAAAATCATAACTTTGAGTTTGTAAAAGCAGATTTCTGCAATAAAAGACTACTAAAAAAGTATATAAACAAGGTTGATTATATCTATCACGCTGCTGTCCGGGGCATTGGACTCTCTACTGCCAATCCGCTATTGGAGTTGGAGGTAAATGTTAGAGGAACATTATTGATGCTGGAACTGATGCGAAAAAGCCGGGTAAAAAGACTTGTTTATGCCTCATCCGCCTCAGTTTATGGAAATATAGAACATTTGCCGGAAAAAGAAACCGATTCAACCTCTCCCCTAAGCCCATATGGCGTATCAAAGCTTGCAGCTGAAAGATATGTAATTGCTTACCATCATCTATACAATTTACCCGTTGTTGCCCTGCGTTATTTTAATGTTTATGGACCAAGACAGAGAGAGGATTCACGCTATGGAGGAGTTATTTCAATATTTATACATAACGCGCTAACAAACACCCCTTTATATATTTATGGGGACGGCAACCAAACCAGAGATTTTACTTATATTGATGATGTAGCAGAAATAACCATAAAATCCTTTTTCGTCAAAGATGCTTTAGGAAAAGTTATCAATATATCCGGCGGAAAAGAGTATAAAATTAAACAACTGGCAAAAAAAATAAAGAATATTTCTGCAACAAATTCTACTACTATTTATACGGAAAAAAGATTAATTGATAATATAGACAGAAGATTTGGAGATATTGCTTTAGCAAAAAAACTGCTAAATTATTCACCAAAAATAGATCTGGATAACGGAATTATAAAAACAATTAGGTGGCACAGAAAAAATTCAGTATAATTTATTTACTCTATAACTTACTTTGGCTCATTTTGAATATCTAAAACAATTGCCTGAAGAATAAGCTGTACCCCCAGTAAAAATGGCACAACAAATAATACGACCGTTGCCGGGGTGGCAATCTTATGTAACAGAAGGCTGTTAAAAGCAATATAAATCCCAAACAAAAAACCTGTAAAACTAAATAAAAAACCTGTCCCATAAAAAAGCGCGATCGGATGAAAATTATACAATGTATATTTTAAAAAGATTCTTATCAGATATCCATTTAAAAAAGTTTTAACTACCCAAAAGGGATCTTTAAAAAGATTTACTTTCGATATTTCATCTCCATAACGGGCTGGTATAAAGACATCTTTAACTTTTGCGCTTATAAGTGAAAGTTCAATTAACAAGGATGGCTCAAATCCATATCGAGATGAGATCCTGGAAACATCGATTTTTTTAAAGGTCTCCGCTTTTAGAGCCGTATACCCGTTGATAGGATCTGAAATCGACCAATAGCCTGTACAAAATTTTGACACAAAAGTCAAAAATATATTTCCTATTATTCTAAAAACTGGCATTTTTTTTAAGTCCTGGCGGTGAAAAAAACGATTTCCTTTTGCTAAATCTACTCTATCCTCTATAACCGCATCCAGCAATAAAGGTAGGTAAGATGAATCCATCTGATTATCCCCTGCCATAACCACGATAATATCTACATTTTTTTCTATGGCAAATTGATGCGCTTTTATGACAGTACCTCCTAAACCAATGTTATTTTTTGAAACTATCAAGTGGATCCTTCTGTCTTTCTTAATGCACTTTTTAATTTCATCAACAGTTTTATCCTTACTTTTATCATCAACTACAACTATTAAATCAACCAATGATGGGATAGCTTCAAGTGTTTTCCTAATAAGAGATTCTTCATTATAAGCAGGAATCGATACTGCAATCTTACTGCGTTTGTACATATTAAAACCGTTCAATAATAGAACCGCTTTCATCAACTCTTCCATGCAGCTTAGCCGGATTTCCATAAACAAGAGCAAAGTCCGCTACATCATGAGATACAACTGAACCGGCACCTATCATCGCAAATTTTCCGATAGTGATATTGGGCAGAATAATACTCCCTGCTCCAATAGATGCGCCAAAACGTACAGTTACCTTTCCTGCGTTCCAATCGTTTGCCGATTTTATCTTGCCTTTTTGATCTATTGCGCGGGGATTTTTGTCATTTGTGATAATTACATGAGGTCCGATAAAAACACCATCCTCAACAATTGTTTTATGGTAAATTGAACAATTATTTTGAATCTTACAGTTATTTCCAATTTCTATTTCAAAATCGATATATACGTTTTTACCTATAATACAATTAGAACCAATTTTTACATTTTCCCGTATTTGTACAAAATGCCAAATTCGAGTATTCTCTCCAATTATTGTATTTTTACCTATTTCTGCTGTTTTATGAATATTTACTTTTTTCATGTTAACTTACGACCTTGAGCGCCTCGATAGAATCAACAATATTATTTGATTCCCTATTTTTTATATTAGACAAAAAATAAAGTAGTTCTTCTTTCAAGGGTTCTTTTTTTGAAATATAAACTTCTTTTCTTGGCGCTTGATCAGAAATGGATAAAAGCTCATAAAAAGATCCGTTAAACTTTATATTGAGAATTTTATCATGTAAGACTAATTTCTGCTGAATATAATCTAGCTCAACATACCCTTCGGTTCCGCTTACAAACAATTTTCTTAATTTTACCGGAGTAATCCAATTTGTTTGAATTATACCTGTTGCTTCACCATACTCTAACAATAAAATAGATGAATCCGCAGTATTCTTAGAAAATAATTTTGTTTTAATAACCTTTTTCTTTTTTGGAAATTTTCCGAGTAGATAATTAAAAACATCTACATCATGAATCCCCAAATCCAAAGCTACGTCTGATGCAGCAGGATTAGGGGGATTAATACCAACACGGATAGCAACAAGACTAATAATTTTTCCTAAACGACCCTCATCTATAATCTTTTTCAGTTTGATAATTACCGGATTAAATCTCTCCACATGCCCAACCATTAAAAGAGTAGCATACTTTTTTGCACATTCCATTATTTCCTTCGCCTGCAAAATATTAATAGCTATTGGTTTCTCAACCAAAGTAGGAAGGCTTTTACTTAAACAATACAGTACAATACTTTTATGTAAAAACGTGGGGGCTACCACGGAGACTGCTTCAAGCTTCTCTTGTTCTATCATTTGCTTATAATTTTTATAAAAGTTTAAATTAAACTTTTTTGCAATCTCTTTACCCAATTCTTCATCTATATCAGAAACTGCCACTAAATTAGCAATTTTAGAGTAAACCCTGACATGATTTCTTCCCATATTACCAACCCCTATTACACCTACTCTAATTTTTTTCATTTGCCCCTTTTTTAATCAAGGATACTATCTTTTTAATCTCTGAGTTTTTAAGCATTGGATGAACGGGAAGAGACAATACCTGAGAAGAAAGTTCTTCAGCAACCGGATACATATCCTTGTTATAAGGAATTATCTCTTTTATAAAAGGGTATTCTGCTAAAACGCAAGGATAATATACGCCTGATCTAACCCCGTGATCAAAAAGATAGGAACGCAATTGATCTCTTAGCAAGGGATAATCCTTAGTTATACGAATAGTAAATTGATGAAATACATGTTCCCCTTCAACCCTTAAATTAGGGGTAATTATCCCTGGAATTCCTTTCAAACCCTTTATTAATTTACATGCATTATCATATCTTTGTTTTGTCCATTTTTTTAAAAATTTTATTTGTGAGAGTCCAATTACAGCTAAAATATCTGTCGATCTATAGTTATATCCTAAGTGATGGTAAAAATACGGCTTTTCCATATCCTGACCATGTTGCCTAAATCGCTTTGCGAATTCAAAAACTTTTCTGTTATTTGTCACCAAAGCTCCACCTTCTCCCATCATGATATTTTTTGTAGCATAAAAAGAGAAACAAGCAATATCAACCCATTTAGCTATTGGCTTACTTTTATACATAGCTCCAATTGCCTGACAAGAATCACTTATAATTTTAAGGTTATATTTTTTGGCGATTTTACTTATTTTTTTGTAGTCACAGGTCTGTCCATATAAATCAACTGTTACTATCGCCTTTGTTTTTTTAGATATCCTATCCTCTATTAAATCAGGATCTATCGTAAAAGTTTCCTTATTTACATCAATAAAAACCGGTTTTGCTTTGCACATTAAGATAGTATTTACTGTGGCGATAAAAGAAAATGGTGTTGTAATAACTTCATCTCCTTCTCTTAAGCCAATTGCTACTAAAGCTGTATGCAAAGCTGCAGTCCCTGAATTAACCACCACAGCGTACCTTGTCTCGTTAACTTTACTCATCTCTGCTTCTAACTCTCTTACTTTTTCTCCTTGCACTAATGATTTGGACAATAGAACTTTTTGTACTTCAGTTGCTATTTTTTTATCAAGATAAATATTGGTTAAGTTAATCATTTTATAGTTTTCTTAAAGCTTAATTTTGTGGTTTGATTATATCGCTTACTCCTATATAAGAGAACTATCTAAATTCGTGTCCATTTTTAGACTATTTACAGTATATTAATTGATAATAAAGGGGATCCTTATCTGCTTGCCCTCTCATAGCTTCTCCCCATCCCTCAAACAGGTATGGTTTAAATTTAGACTGTATATGCAGCTCCTTAAGTAAAATTTCATTTTTGCAAAATAAATTCATATCATAACTGCCATAGTAAGGATAAATAACGTTAGCATTAACTATATAAAACGTCTTTTGTTTTGAACCTTTATATTCCTTAAAGACATTCATTTTTGGAGGGCTACCTACACCGAAATAATTTACAAACAAGACTTCCTCTACATTTGAGGGATTATTATATTTTGTTACTAAATACTGCTTAGCCAATTTCTTAAATTGCTCCGGGTAAATAAGATTTTTAAACGTTAAAAAATTTGGTAACCAAATTAAAAATGTAACAAATATTATTAAGAAGAAATACCGAAAATAGATTACTTTACTCCCTTTAGATACTCGCGCAAATACTCTATGAAAAATGATTCCGGAAATGACTAATGCTGATAAATAAAAAGGCCTTACAGTCCTTCCATATAGCACGTGCATTTTTAGAACATGGGATGTAATTTCCATAATTAGAAAAGTTAATAATAAATAAGTACCCAAAATATTAAGCTTTTTTTCTTTCCACTGAAAAATTAATAAGATTAAAGAGGTAAAAATTAAAAATGTATGCCAAACTCCATCAATGGTAAAAATATACTGACTTATATAAGAAAATGCCGATACATAATCCCCTATGTGAACAGAAGTTACACCTGCGGACTCCGCTTTAACAGATTGAAAGTAGGATGAGTGGTCAAAGTAAATATACATAAAATTTGCAAAGATAAGAGTTGCTGCAGTCCCCAGTAAGAAAAATATAGCTGGCTTCAAGGATTTATGATACAAAAAGAGAACTAATGGAATTGGCAATATATAATAATAACTGGCATAAGTAAGAAAAGACAACCCTGCCAATAATCCAAATCTGAATGCTTTTTGTGTATACACATAAATTAATAATCCTAGTAGTAAAGTAAATAACGACGCATCATATGGCAATAAATGTCTTAAATAAATAGCAGTGGATGAAGAAAATAACACAAAAGAAAGAGATAAAATTGCTGATCTAAATCCGTAAGTTTTTTTTACAATTAAATAAATTAACAGTAGTACTGAAGAATTAATGAAGATATTAAAATAAGAACCAAAAGGAATATCAGGATTTTCCCATTGAAGAATTGCTGATGGAAAATAAAATAATCCGAGTCCTGGGCGGGCGTTTAAGTGAAAAATTGTATTTACCGCAATCATAAAGTCATTTTTTTCTTTTGACTCCTGAAGTTTTATAATCATTTGTTGAAAGTGGCGTTCATCAGCCCAAAAGAAGGCAGCATCTTTATTAAACAAAAGAGAACGGGTAAAAAAAATCAACAATATTATAACTATAATGAACCAATTTTCTTTTAATTTTTCCATCATTGATTATTGAATTAAACTTTTTTCTAATCTTTTTCTAACTTCCTCCTTAATATTTATCACTCTTTCACCCTCTACCCTGAAAGCAAAAACCCTTTTCCAGGGAATAGGTCCAGAATCATTTGGAAAACCCTTTGTGACAAAAGAGATAAATTCACTAAAAGAAAATGTATGCCTTAATACTTTCGTAAAAGAATCAATTTCATCCGGGGTACTCATTGACCCGGGGTAAATCTTATATAAAGTTGTAGCATGCAAGATAAACCCATCGTCCAAAGTATAGATTGCCCTAGCTGACCCATCAGTTTCAAAATAAAATATATTTGTTTTATTAATATCTAAACTAGAATATGGCATTAGTTTTACAAGTTGTTTCCATATATTCACCATAAAAAAACCATCTCTTCTTTTTGACAACTCACTAAGAAAGCTATAGGTAGCAAATGAGTGCATGAATATAAAAAGCAGAATGAACCCTATTAAAATATGCTTCCTCTTATTAGTTTTTTCCAAGGATAAAAGTATTGCTAAGAAAACAACAAAACCGATGAACGGAGGAAGCAAATAACGTCGAAATGATTCCAATACAACCGTACCCTTAGAAAGATTTTCATAGCCGCTTAATATCACTACAAAATAACAAAAATACAGAAGAGGTGGCCAAAACAAAAAAGTGAATATATAAAATATTTTTTCATCTCTTTTTTTAAATATAAAAAACAAAAGAGCTATCAAAAGAACTATGTAGCTACTGCCTACAAATATTGCCATCACCCCACTTTTATCCCAGATACTAGGAATAACAATATTTCCCAAACCTCTTATAAAATTTAGTACGATATTAAAATCTAAACCTTCAAGAAAAAGCTTCCCCTTCGAAATAAAAATACCAAAATCATTAATATGATTTGTAGCAGGTGCATCTAAACTAAACCAGTTAAAAATACCTGCTTTATAAAGGATTAAAAAGCTCATTAAAATTATAGATTGCCTGACTAAAAAATTTTTAACTCTTTCTCTTTTAAATCGCATCAGCAAATAAATTCCATCCACTATAAATGCCCAAGCATACAAAGGATAGCTTCTAACAGGTGAGGCTAAAGTAGCTAAGGCCAAAGAGATATCCATTATAATCAGATGTTTTAATATTAATCTGTCTTTTGTTTTGAAAAATGATGTTAAAAAGACAGTATATCCAATCAGTGCAAAATAAACATTTGTACTTGCTGTCTCAAATGTAGTTTGTAAGCCGCTAAATCCTACAGCTACCATTAAGCCGCCTAAAAAAGAAGCTAAACGGTTTTTCGTAATAGTATAAAGGAATATCAAAATGCCTAAAGCTGTTAAATTTCTTAATATAAATGATAGGATATAGTAAAGATAAAAATTAGAATCAAAAAAATCATATAAAACTCCACAGAACCACAATTGAATTCCATATGGTGTCATTAGTCTTCCGTTTGCATAATCGGTTTTAGGAAGTACTACCCCACGCCAATCATCATCTTGAAAAGCTAATCTAAAGGAAGGAAGCAAAACGACAAAAGATACTAATAAAATTGCAATAAAGGATATAAAATAAAATTTAAAATTGCTGTTTTTATTAGTTTGCATTTTAATTATTTTTTTAAGAGAACTTTAATCTACAGGTAAATCGTAGATCATTTTTTCAAAATTAACCATTCCCCAAGCAATAACCCATCTAAATCACTATCTTTAAATGTAGAAAGAGCTGATTTTAAACTACCGACTAAAGGATAACCGTGAAGATTAAAAGATGTGTTGAGTATACTCCCTACCCCTGTTAATCTTTTAAATTCTTTGATTATTGCTTCCCAACCAGGATTCCAGTTATTGACTATCTGTGGTCTGCCAGTTAGATCATAGGGGTGCAATCCGGCAATAATTTCTTTCGCCGCATCATCTTTTGCATCAAAAGCTTCAATCATATAAGGAGCAAATCTGCTTTTCTTAAAATATCTGTTTTGATCCTCTTCCAGTACTGCCGGAGCAAAGGGCATCCAAAAATCACGTTGCTTTATAGCGAAATTAATTTTTCTGATTACATTCATACTCCTGGGATCAGCCATAATACTTCTATTTCCTAAAGCTCTTGGACCCCATTCATCTCTTCCCGAGAATCGTGCTATTATCTTTCCCTGACTTAATAGTTTAGCAATTTCTGCAGGTGAGACCTTCCTTGCTCGAGTACTTAATTTATTAGACCTAATAAAATCAGCTATCTCTGAATCTGTAAATGATTGACCGTAATATACATCAGAAACAATTGCCTTTTTAGGAGAAATTTTATTTGCTTGGCAAAATCTATAATATTCTTCCATGGCCGCTCCTACCGGTGACCCTCCATCTTCTGAGGCCGGATAAAAAAACACATCTTCAACTTCATCAAGTTCTCTGATTAATTTATTTAATTTTACGTTAAGAAATGATCCCCCGGCACATACTAATTTATGCAGTTTAGTTTCTCTAATTGCATTTTTTACCCATAAAATAACTAATTCTTCAAAAAGTTTCTGCGTAGCAGCGGCAATATTATCAAACCGCTGTCCGGCTAAAACCTTTTGATAATAAATTTGCATCTTTTTAAGGTAATACCCTGAGATATTTTCAAATTCCATTGGTTTTTGAGGATTTATTCTTATAACTTTTCTCAAATCTTCAATTACCTGATCATATTTTCCATAAGGAGCTAATCCCATTATCTTATATTCATGTTCCCATCGCTTCATCCCTAGATATGCTGTAACTTCAGAATATAAATTATTACCTATACTATCGTAAAAGGAAGTCTCAGCAATTCTTTTAATGCTAAAATTTGATCCTATGCTAACAGTAGCAGATAGTCCATCTCCCATGCCATCCAGGGTTAAAATTAAGGTTTTATCATCCCAGGGTCTCTGATAATAAGCACACGCTGCATGAGCTAAATGGTGTTCAACAAATTTAACCTTCTTATTATTTATGCCAATTTCATCTAAAACATCTACTATCCCTTTTATCTTTCTAAACTTATGCAAAAAGGAAACACTATATTTTATAAACGTTTTGTTATGTATTAGAGGAGAAATATTTTCTGCCAGGAAATGCAGCTTATTTCCATCAACTTTCACCGGATCATCCAACCTTAAGAAACTGGCAATTGCAACTGAATCTACCTCTGAAGTCTTAACTCCAGAGATTTCAAAAACCTTTCTCATGGCAAGCTCTGGAACTCCTGAATAATTTTTAATATTATTTAATCTTTCTTCAGAAATAGCTGCCAGGACTTTGCCGTCTTGAATTAAGGCTGCTCCTGCATTATGTCCGTCATGAATTCCTAAAATTGTTACCATATTTTTTCCCATAAATTATTTACAGGTATAATAAGTTTTTTGCCTTATAAATGTCAATTGAAGTATAATCATTTTCATGAAACTTAAAAAAGAAAAAAATATTAATATCTTTAATAAAGATGTTGCAAAAAATACAGGTTATTTATACACCAGTGATAAATTATATTCGGCAAGAGTTGCAACTCAAAAACAAACAGACGAATTAGTAAAGCTTATAAACAAACATTTCAAAAAAAAGATAAAAATAGTCGATATTGGCTGCGGAGATGGAAAACATACGGTCGAACTTTTCAAACGTATTTCTCCAACTCAAATATTAGGCATTGACCCGGCTAAGGAGGCCATTTCAGTTGCCAAAAAAAGAATAGACAAAAAAAACAAGGGTGGGATTATTTTTAAAGTCGGCAATATTTATGACGTTGATAAATTATTTAAAAAAAATCAGTTTAATTTAGCAATCATTCGAGGAGTTTTACATCATTTGTACCAACCTGAAAATGCCATTTGGAAAATAAGTAAGGTCTTTCAAACAGTTATAATTATAGAAGCAAATGGCTACAATCCCATTTTAAAGATAATCGAAAAAGCCTCGCCATACCATAAGGAACATGAAGAAAAATCTTACTTCCCTCCTCTGCTTAATAGTTGGTTTATAAAGCGGGGATACCGGGTTATAAGCGAGAAGTACTATGGCATTGTACCCTACTTCTGTCCTGACCCACTGGCAAGATTATTAAAATTTACCGAGCCTTTTTTTGAAAATATACCTTTTTTTAATAGATTATATTGTGCTTGTAATTACATTATGTATAAAAAGGCTTAGTCTAGATAAATTTACTTTCTTAAAATACTTTTAACGATAAACTGAGGTCTCTGCTTAACCTCTTCAAATATTTTACCAATATATTGCCCCAAAATACTTAATCCAAGCAGCTGAATAGAACCCAAAAAAAGGATTGCAATCAAAACCGTAGTAATTCCCTGAGGAGAATTTGGCAAAATCAACCTTAAAATAATTTGTAATATCATAGCTACCAACGATATTAAAAAGGTTAACATTGATAACAGAGTCATTATCTGAAGCGGTATATATGAAAAAGAAAAAATACCTTTTGTAGCCCAATTAAAATTTCTTAATAAATTATTGGTTGTCTTACCAAACATTCTCTCTGGTCTTACATAAGAAACACCTATTTGCCTAAATCCTACCCAAGCTCTAAGTCCCCTAATGAATCTATCCCGTTCGGGAAATTTTTTAAGTTCTTCTACAACTTTTCTATCAATTAAAGAGAAGTCTCCTGCATCTACAGGGATATTTATATAAGATATCTTATTAAATACTCTATAAAATACTTTGTATGCAACCTGCATCCAAAAAGCTGCTTCTCTTTTTACTCTAATTCCATATACCACATCATATCCCTGATTCCATTTTTGATAAAATTTTTCTATTAATTCAGGTGGGTCTTGTAGATCTCCATCCAACAATACGACAGCATCTCCCTTTGCTATTTCCATTCCTGAAGTAAAAGCCATTTGGGAGCTAAAATTACGGGAGTGATTTATACCAATCACATGCCCATCTTTACCTACAATATTTTTGATTACCTCTTCGGTATTGTCCGGACTACCGTCATTTACAAAGATTATTTCATAGTTCACTCCAATATTACTAAATACATCTGTTAGCCTTTTATACATAAAAGGTATGGCTTCACTGTCTTTATAGCAGGCAATTATTGCAGAAATTGTCTTTTTTTTATTCATAAAATTTTTTACCTTTTTAAATTAATATACCAAGGTACGTTTTCTTCCACCATTCTTTTTACTAATCCCGGAATCTCCTCTTTTGTCTTTGGCCAAACAGAATTTATATTTTTAAATATTCTCATAACTTTTTTATTTTCCTCTGCCCAATGGGAAAACCCATCTTTGAAATAATCCTTATCTCTACCAGAACCTACTAATCTTACCGGAATCCGTTCGTGATCTATATAATTTCTAATGGTTTCAAACGGTCGATAGATTAGAAATGGTGTAATAGAATAAACAAACGGAATTTTCCCTTCCAGCGCCAGTCCAATTACAATACCTAGCATTGATTGCTCGGCTGCGCCTGTATTAATAAATCTATTTGGATAATCTTTTTTTATCTTATCAAACATACCATAGCCCAAATCTCCAGTCACGACCCAAATATTTTTATTCTCCTTCATTTGTTTATGAAGCTCATAGGCAAAAAAACCTCTGATAGATTGATGCGGCATCTGTGTTTTCATTACAATAGTACTTTCATCGATAACTTAAATTCATCTTCTGACATAATTTTATAGTGCGCATCTATCCCTCTTAAAAAAGATAGTTGCGCAACTTCTGTAATAGCCAGGACTGCAGTAGGCCTTCCATCTTTTCTTTTGTTTAAAATATTATTTAATCTATTAAGGTTATGTCCATTTGTTTTTACTACATTCCATCCAAATGATTTGATTCTATGCTTCAAATCATCTACATTTATTTTCCCATAAGCCCCATATCCATTTGCATTAATTATTACTTTTAAATTTGATACTCTACTGTCACCTGCTATCCTGAACGATTCCCAAATACTACCTTCAGCACACTCACCATCAGTAATAATACAATAAGTATTTTTCTTTTTATTGGCAAAGGCCATCCCTAAGGCAATGGGTAAACCCTGTCCTAAACTTCCAGTTGAACAATAAATCCCATCTATCTCATCCCTATTCGGGTGAACACCGTGTTTAAGGAATAAGTGTTCTGCATCTATTCGGTGGTATTTTTCCAAAACGGTATATAAGGCAACACCGCCGTGGCCTGAACTTAGTATAAACTTCTCATCTGCTTTTTTTGTTTCATAAATAGAAATTATTAGATCAATAACAGATAAGCATGACCCGAGATGAGATAATTTATACTTAAAGCTTATCTCTAAGATTCTCCTTCTGTAATGCTTTTGCATACGCGTTAACTTATCCATGGATAGTCTTTTTAATTCCTTTTGTTAAATCATATTTATTCTTCCAACCCAAGGATTTCAAAAGTTTATTATCAGCCACCCAAGAGATATTAGTATCATAATTCCTAATAGGAACACTCCTCTCAATTTTGATTTTTTTCCCGAAGACTTTTTCTATAACCTGTACGACCTTTTTATTTGTTATCTGTTTACCCGTACCGATATTTACCACTCTGCCCTGTATTTTTCTAATATTTTTCACCACTTTAAAAACTCCGTTAATATAATCATCAATAAATATCCAATCGTGTACACCTGAGGCTAGTTTTAAATTTTGATTTAAAGTTGCGCACCTAATAACAGTTGGAATAAATTTCTCTTCATCATCGTTTGGCCCATATACTGAAAAAGGTCTCACCGTTACTATTGGTTTATTATACTTCTTAGCAAATGCCCGGCAAAGCATAGTAGCTGAAGCTTTCGTAACTCCGTAAAAAGTATCTGTGTCTAAGAAATCTACCTCACTCATCGGCTTATCTTTAACACCATATTCGGAGCTAGATCCGGTATTAATAAACGCAGTAAATTTTAGCTGCTTAGTTGCATTTAATAGATTAAAGGTTCCTATAATATTTGTCTCGAAAATTTGATTTTCATCTTTTTGAAAGTATTTATTACCAAAGGCCGCTAAGTGAAAAATTAAATCGGGACTTGCCTCTATTACAAATTTTTCAAGCAGTTTTGGCTTAAAAAGCAACTGCCTGGGTAAAGCAACAACATTATATCCTCTCTTTATCAACTCTATTTTTAAGGCTGACCCTATAAAACCAGACCCACCAGTTATCAAACATTTTTTATACATATCAATTTTACTGCCAAATATACCACAAATAAAATTTATGTGCGGAGATTAAGTAAATCATGCTTATTACATAATTTAATCCATTCTTAGATCGTTAACAATCTCTTTTCTGATGTCTGTTAAATTGTTATTTTCAATTTTAAAGGCATAAAAATTTTTCAAGTCGTAGAAAACTTTTTGGTCAACAAAAAAATCTTTCTCCTCCGAAGTTAAACAATTACCCGGTAAAATAAAACCTGCCTTATCATTTTGCTGAATAAATGATTTAGTTAAAAGCTTCTTATCAGTTATTTCGTTTATACATCCTTCAATAATTTTTCTGTTTTCAAAGTGTGTCCAAAAAGTAAAAGTGCTATAAAGATATTCACTATAAAATTCTGAATTTATCTTATCATTAGTCCAGTCAAAGAATACTAATACATTTTTCTTTGTTGAAAGTCTTAACTGCTGTGTTATTTTTTGCTGTAAATCTTTTTGCTTATATGCGTTATTTTGGTTAACTATAGAGGTGAGATACTCTGTTGTTCTAACTTTATTTATTAAGTAAAAGGGAATAAGTAACAGAAATATTGTACAAAAAGCTAGGATTGCACCCAGCCCCAATAGATTTATATTTTTAATTCTGTCATAAATACCTACAAGTAAGGAAGCCATAAATAAACTAACCCCAATGGCAGGAATAGTTAAATACTCCTGTGATGAACTGAAGGAAAGAAAAGTACTGGCAAGCAACCAATTAAAAAAGACAAAATAAAATGAGAAGAAGGATCCTGACCATAGAGCTAGCAATAATCCATTCCTTTGCCTTTCTTTAAACCATTCTAATAAACATCCAGCACCAAAAGATATAATATATATACCAACAAAAACCGAATACAAAACATTGGGATCAAAGCCTACCCTTTGTCCCAAAGGGATCTTTAAATGATTCGTGGCCAAAAAAAATACTGGAATCTCTAAGATAAAGTTTATAAATGTCGTAAAAAAGAAAACCCTCTTTTTATTATTTGAAATAGCTAAAACTAACAATGATGTAATTATTCCAAATACCGGAAGGGTGTGCAACACAAGAAAAATAATGTAGTTAATTAAACTATCCAAATCTAAAATCCCAATCATTTGTGACCAGTAAGAACCCCATAAAACCATATATCCTACACCTGAAAAAGGAGCAAGTAAGGTAAACCAATGTCCTTCAATTATTTTTTGGACATGGGTAGCAGGTGCAATAAAAGTATCAGTTACAACGCTTGGATGATAAATAAATAATAAAAAGAATGGTAAGTATAGAAATATTAGTTTTTTTGCTGCAATTTTTATGCTATATTTTCTGCGGTTGCATATCCAAATAAAAAATTCAATAAAAAACGGCAAGAGAATAAGCGGAAATAATCTAGGAGGGGCAAGGAAAATAGCTATACCGAAAGAAAAAATCAAAGCAAAAATTCCTTTAATGGAAAGTAACTGTTTTTTGGTTAAAAAAGCATATATTATTAAGAAGATATTCATAAAAAAAATCGCCTGATATTCTGTGCCTTTAACAACATCATGAAAAGAACCAACTGTAGAATAACTCATGGCATAAAGCAAAACTGCAAGAAAGGCAAGCAATTTTCTGTTAAAAATCAGCAAGATTAATGGATATAACGAAATTGTTGCTAAAATTTTAAAGCAAATATTAACAAGGTCAAATATTCTATAGTTTAACCCACCAACTATTCTTTCTAGAAATCCCATATACATTATCTGTGATGTTGCATGCGGACCTATTTCGGGTAGTTTCCAAAATATTAGCGCTTTATGAAAAAAATCCCCTGACAAAGCATTAAATCTCACTAAACAGATCCAATCATCACTATGCATTCCAAAGCTTAAATATATTGAATCGAAGATACTATGCAATAAAACTACCAGACCTAAAAGTAGTACAGGAATAAAAAAATGCTCCCTTATTAGATTAAACTTCATCTTTTATATGATACTATATCAATGTGAATAAAGTTAAAGTAATTGCCCACCGCGGTAATTTTTTACCTGAAGGTCTGATACCAGAAGTAATGGATAGGTATGTTGTACCTGAAAATACTATTGAGGCATTCAATAAAGCTATTGAAAATGGCTGGGCAATCGAAACAGATATTAGGGCTACTAAAGATGGAAATTTTGTGGTTATTCATGATGGGGATATTAAGCGTTTTTCTGGTAACTATGGCTTAATCGAGCAGATGGATCTTAATCAAATTAAACAAGTTACCTGCAAAAGCAATCCTCAGTTTAAAATTCCTACCTTAGATGAACTATGCCGGCTAAGTAAGAATACCTCTATTGCATTTCAAATTAAACGGGGCGCTGACTTAAAAAGCGGGATTAAAGTCGGTCAGGCTGTTGCCCAAAAAATATTACAATATAATTTAAAGAATTGCATTTTGTTTGATGCCACTTTAGAGGAAGCCCAACTGCTACATCAGGAGTTCCCCTGGCTAAACCTCTCTGTTTCAGTTGGAGAAAAAAATTATAGTCCGACAGTTTATACCCCAAATCAGGTATTAAGTGCTACTTTTACCTCAGTATTTTCATCTATTTGGGCAGATGAATGGAAGATTCCAGCATCAATTTATAACAAGGACTTATTTGCTCAATTAAAATCAATGTACCCAAGAGGAAGAATAGATGTTATCTCTCCTGAACTCCATTATAACGAAGCCCATCCTCTTTCCAGAGATCCGGAAGGCATAAAAAAACTTTGGAAAGAAATAATAGCTTGGAACATAGTTGCAGGCATCTGTACTGATTATCCCACCACCTTAGAGTCGATTCTTTGAGTTTTTTGCAATGATTGCAAAATGACGTCTCCAATAAGGATTCACTTTCATTAATAAATCAATAGCTAATCCCATTAGCCTAAAAATTATGTTTTTAATACCTTCATATTTAAAAAAAGAATAATCATTACGATAAATTACTTTTTCTATTTTAAAATTAGTCTTTTCTAAGAATTTTTTAACCTCCTGCGCTGAATATTCCCTGAAATGACCTATGTAACCATATACATTAAGTTTATTAAACTCATCATACGCATCATTAAAACTCATGCCTAAGTTAAACATAAATATTTTATGGATGGCATATAAGTTTGGGGTCGTTAAAAGCAAAATTCCATCTGGTTTTAATACTCTATTTATCTCCTTTAAAGCAAATATCGGATTTATCCTTAAGTGTTCAAATACTTCATTGAAAATAACAAAATCGAATGTATTATCCCTAAAGGGCATTTTTTCTGTTTCTATATTCACTTTTTTTATAGGTAAATTATACTTATTAATAAAGCTCTTAAAGGGCTCTGGATTAATATCTACACCAACTACATCTAAATCTAGCTTCTTTAGACAAATTATCAAATGAAAAGGGTTTGAACCTACCTCCAGAATTTTACCTTTTTTGAAATATTTATCAATCAACTTTAAATCTTCCTTATAGCGGTTCCTATGGTCGTTAAAGGAGTCCCACAAAAAATGCCTTAGTGAAGGATTTACCTTTGTAAAAGCATCCAGTTCTTCCTCTAATTGTAATAGTAAAACATCCTGTTTAGTCATTTTTTTGCCTTCACAAAAATCGAAACTCCATTTTCTCCTGGGAATAAATCGTTTAATTTATCATAAGTATTAACCAACCAATAAATGAATCTAACCGGGGCTAAACCTTGCTCTTTTTCAAATTTGTTTAACCCTTTTGATAATGATTTCGGTAAATCACCGCTATAAAAAAGCCTAGCTACAAAATTAACCAGATAATGGTTAAAAGGCAGGCACCATCTCGTTAAGAATTCTGATTCCTCAATTTTAAACTTTGATTTCTTAATAATCCCATTTAATGTTTGAATCTTATACAGCCGTAGGTGTTGGTTCCAGATACCTGCCCAAAACCCTGCCTTTATATGAGTATTAAAAGAATGCTGTAGAATCCAATTAACCGGATCCCATAAAAATGGATAATCTATATTACAGGTAGTTAAAACCATTATTCCACTAGGTTTTAATACCCTGTAAATCTCATTTAAAACTTTCTGTTCATTTTCTATATGTTCAATTACTTCACTAATTATTACTCTATCAAAAAAATCATTTTTCAGTGGAAGATTATTCGCATCAGTAAGTATTAACTTAACTTTTTTATCATTTATAAATTTTTTTGCATCCCTAAGCGCTAAATTATCATTATCCACTCCAGTCAATTTTAAATTAAGTTTTAATCTACTAAGAACATTAAGATAGTAACCATTGCCACAACCCACTTCTAAAATCTTTTCCCCTCCTTTTAACTCTAATTGATTTAAAATTCTTCTTGCCCTTCTTTTTAAAGCCATATCTCCGACAGTAAAGAGAATATCGTCTATATTACTTAGTGTATGTATTAATGATTGTTTCAATATTTTTTTCAGAGTATCTCCTTTCTGCTAAATTACGGCAATTTTTTGCTAGATTAACCAATTTGTCATTATTATTGTAAAAATCCTCAACATTATTCTTGATACTTTCAACGCTTATATCTATTAGCCTTCCTACCTTATTATTAATAGCTTCAGATATCGCTCCCCGATTCGATCCTATAACTGGAGTACCACAAGCTAGCGCTTCTATAATCACTCTTCCAAACCCTTCTTCAGAAGCTGAAGGAACAATAAGTATATCAGATGCACTATAATATTCAGGTAACTTATTTTGGGTAACAACTCCTAGATACTCAATATTTTTCTGCTTTGAAACAGTTTCTATAACTAAATCCTCTAATGGACCTGTCCCTATTATTTTTAGTTCTATTCCTTCATGCCAACTTTTAGCAGATTCTAACAAAATCTCCAGTCCTTTTTCAGAAATTAATCTTCCTACAAACAAAACAACAAATTTCTTATCCCAGCCTAGAGAAACCTTAGCATTTTTGACTTTTGTAAAATTTTCTAAATCAATCCAGTAAGTAAAATTACTTACCTTATTTTTGTCTATTCCCAAAGACAATATCTCGCTAGCCGCCTGTTTTGATAATCCCAAACAAAATTGGGCATTTTTAAATATCCATGTTACAAAACTTTTATAAAAAGATTTTTCCGGAAAGCTATAAATACTATGTGTAGAAATTACAACTTTCTTATTAAAAATCTTAGACCAAAAGACAGCTACGAATCCTGCCACTAAACCATGAGCATGCACAACATCTGGATTTACAATAATTAAAATAAACGGTGTAAACAAGAATAAACCTGGTACCAAATATAAAAACTCAAACAAAGGCAGCGAGACAAGTGAATAAAAAAGATTTGGAATCCAAGGAATTCTGATTATTGAAAGATTAGCACTACCTTCATAAATTTTCCAATTTGATCGGGCTGTTAATGGTCTGTAAGTTAGTACTGTTACCAACCAGTCATGTTTGATTAAAGCCTTAACTAAATCATCAAGATGTGTTTCTACGCCCCCAATATTTGGTCTAAAATGAGCTGTTAATTGTAGGACTTTCACAATTTTTTTATCCTTCCTACCAAATATCCTAACCCTCCGCCAATTAATTGTGCAAAAAGCATTATAAACATGCCTGTATAAAGCATCGGGTGAGAGACTATTTTATTGAAATCTTTATAAAAAACCGGCCTGAAGAAATAAATAGTTTTAGGACTAAACGTTGATATGTTATGTTTTTTCAAATACCTATACGCCCTAAGCGCATAATAGTATTTCTTCTTAGCAAGATCAATCGGCGAATTAATCCGTTCATGATGATAGATAACTGCGGATATTCTACTCACCTGATAACCTAAGTTTTTTATAGTCTCAGGTAAATCCCAATCTTCAGGCCCAGTGATTGTTTCATCATAGCCTTTAGCTTTTTTAAAAATAGACTTTCTAAAAAATCTAGCTGCATCTGTAATTTCATCGCCTCTTTCGTTATAAAACGACCTCTCATAAGCTTTCACTTTTTCCCAGAAGTTTTTAGCTACCGATTTTTCTGGAATAATTACACCACCAAGTTGATTGCTTAATCTTATTGAATCAATACACTCCTGGATTACTCTTACACTTAATTCCATATCGGCATCCAAAAAAAGCAAATAATCACCGTGAGCTAATTTAGCTCCAAAATTTCTCTGTGCTGATCTTTCCGGTCCGAAATTATATATCCTTTTAGTAAATTTCTTAGCTATTTCTTTTGTAGAATCAGTTGAGTTGTTATCTATTAGGATAATCTCAATATTCTTATAAGATTGATTTTTTAAGGAGGAGAGCAATTTCCTGATCACCCCTGATTCATTTTTCGTTGTTATAATTACTGATACTAAACTCGACATCTATGAATTATTATATACTTTCAGACAATGACTGTAATTCTTCAAATTATAGCATCGCCTTAATGATTCTGGTATTTTTATAAAAAAGATGGAAAAAATATTTGTAACCGGAGCAACCGGCTTTATCGGGAAAAACTTTGTAGATAAGCTTACTGAGGAAGGCTATCAGGTAACTATCCTGGTAAGAAATAAAAAATCAGCTGAAATTTTCAGCAAAAAAAAAGTCAATGTCATAGTAGGCGATATCACCAAAATGCAGGATATTAAAAACAAGATAGCCTTACATGACATAATAGTTCATCTGGCAGGAATAAGAGCAAATTGGGCTTCAAAAGAATTATTCTACAAGGTAAATAGTGAATCGATTGGTAATCTTTTTATAAAAAATAGCAAATTAAAACATATAATAATCACAAGTTCAGTTTATGCCATGGGGAAACTTATAGATTTGCCTGCTGATGAAAACCATCCTTTAGCCGCAAATGACCTTTATGGAAAAAGTAAGGTAACGGCAGAGGAGATTACTAAGGAAAAAGCCAAAGAAACAGGAATAAAATATACGATAATCCGTCCGGCTATTGTTTATGGTCCGACTGATAATGATTTAGGAATGGTGAATAAATTAGTTAAACTAATTTCCAAAAAAAAATTTCCTATTATCGGAAGTGGGGAAAATTTACTTCATCTGATATATATTGACGATTTAACTGATGGGTATATAAAAGCTATTAATAAAGGTGGTAATAATCAAACCTATATATTAGCGGGCGATAAACCTATACGGTTAATTAAGTTAGTTCAAATTATTAAGAAAAATTTAAACATCCATTACAAAAACATCTATCTTTATAAACCTCTCATGATCTTAGTTGGATTTATCATGGAAAGTTTATATTTTGTAGGCAGAAACCTTAATTTAAAGATTTTTAAAAATGAACCTCCCATTTCTAGAATAAAAATCAGTACAATTTCTGATAACTGGAATTATAGTACTTTAAAAGCAAGAAAAGAATTAGGTTTTAAACCGATTGTCAGTTATGAAAAAGGTATATATGAAACAGTAAAATGGTTTGGAAATAACTCTATTGCTAAAACAAACTAAATAAATTATATTTGTCATTATGCAAAGTGGGATTTCAATCAAAAAATCATCTGTAACCTTTGATCAATTTTCAATTGAAGAATTAGCAAAAAAATACAGTACACCTTTATTTGTTTTTAGTGAACAACGGTTAATTGATAACTACAAAACTTTTGAACGCTCCTTTAAACAAAACTATAAAAATATTGATATTCATTATTCTATAAAAACTAACTACGAGTTGGACATTTTAAAAAAATTAAAATCTCTTGGCAGTAAAGGTGAAGCTGCATCTGCCTTGGAGGTAATTTTTGCGCAAAAAGCAAAATTCTCCCCCTCAGACATTATCTTAGATGGACCCGCATGGACTGATGAAGACATTACATATTGTATTAAAAAAGGCATTCAAACTTTAAATGTTGATTCTATAGATGAGCTTGAAAGAGTTAACAAAATTGCAAAAAGATTAAAAAAAAAGGTTAAAGTAAGTTTTAGGATCTTTCCAGAAATCAAAATATCTGTCTTAAAGAGTTTTATAGAAGGATACATCGCTAAATTTGGGATTCCCTTGTCTCAGGCAATCTCTGCATATAAAACGGCACAAAAAATGTCTCATGTCATACCTGTTTCTATCTCTACTCATATAGGTTCCATGATTACAGATCCTGGATTTTATGAGCAAGCCATATCAAGACTAATAGAATTAGCCGCAAATCTTAAATCTGAGCTTAAGATTGATATTGAAGAAATAAACTTAGGGGGCGGTTTCGGTATACAAAGTCTAAATTATTACTCTTTACAAAATGCTATTTTAGAGAAAGCCGGAATCTCTAAATATTCAAAAGCAGCATCTATTGAGGAATTCGGCAAGAGGATAACTGAAACTTTTAAGAAAAAACTAGCACAACATAAGCTACCTGGACTAAAGTTAATTTTAGAACCAGGAAGGTTTTTGGTTTCAGACAGCGGAATACTTATTACAAAAGTAGTAGCTGTTAAGGATAAGTGGATTTTTATTGATGGTGGTATTAATCTTATTCCGGAAAGTATTTTTTTTATAAGACGAGGTTTTATTGTAGCAAATAAATGTAAGCTACCTGTCACTCATAAATATAATATCGCTGGACCGACTTTGAATACTGCAGATGTTTTGGCTGTTGATCAGAAAATGCCTAAAATGGAAGTCGGTGATATTGTAGTAGTTTTAGACGCAGGAGCTTATTCATTAAGCAGATCAAATCAGTTTACTATTCTTAGACCAGATGTATTATTAATCAACGATAAACAAAAAATCAAGTTTCTAAGACGAAAGGAGAAACCGGAAGAAATATTAAATAAACTTCTGTAATATAAATTGCATACAAAAATATCTACATACGATAAAAGTGATTTTTTCAACAACTGGGAGAAAGTAAATAAAAATTTAGGCAAGAGATGGGATGAGGTTGTAAAGTTCAGCCCTCACAAAGAATTAAAAAAACCTACCTTAACAGATTTATATTTTGTATCTGCAATTACTAAATTGCTTTCTAAGTGGATTCCCAATAAAAAGAATCTTAAAGTATTAAAACTTGATCTTTATAACGAAGCAACTATGACCGCAACTTTAGCTAACTGGTTTATTAACAAAAAGTGTAGCTACTATGGAGTTGATATTTCAAAAGAGGTTGTAAAACTGGCAAAAAAAAACTTTAAAGGTAGAATCGAATCTAAAAATTTTAAAGTCGGAGACATCAGAAAACTTCCTTTTAAAAGCAACTCTTTTGATGTTGTATTTAGTTTTGGAACTATCGAACATATTAGAGAAAATCAACAAGCCGTAGATGAAGCATACAGGGTATTAAAGCCTGGAGGAATTTTTATTACCGGGGTTAATAATAAATTAGACATGTGGCTGTCGTATTTCGTCAATGAGTTTTTAAACAGTAAATTTAAACATATAACCAGCTATGAGCCGTCGTATTTCCCTTGGGAGCAGAGAAATTGGCTTAAGGTAGCTGGGTTTAGAAGAATAAAAACAACTGGTATGATAACTTTCCCACATTTAATCCGTTACGCAGATTTATATCTTGAATGGAAACAGGTAGGTGGATTACTACGTTTTATCTGGAATAATTTATTGATAAGATCACTTATTATATTGGCAGAGAATTTAGATAATATCGGGTTTATTAGAATCTTTGGAATGCATACCACTTCGTATGGAATTAAGTAAAATAAAAACCAGGCTAACATTTCACCCTCTTTTAAGATTTCTTAAAAAACATTTTTTATTTCTTGCTCTATTTGTTCCTATAATGATCTACACCTTCTATCCAATTATTAAAATTGATTTTATGGATTGGGATTGGCTAGAAATTGAATATCCCTACCATATCATCCCCTCAGGTATGCCTCATTTCATGTTTTATCTCGTTACCCCGTATGGAACAGCATACGCATTACTGGGTCTAGCCCATCTTTTTTTTGGTTCGGAAATGTTACCTTATTATATTCTAAATGTTTTCCTAAGAGCTGTTGGAGCTTTTGCTATATACCTGCTTGCCACTTGGTGGAGTAAGAAAAAGATAATTGGAATTGTAGCAGGTTTATTTTTTGGAGTTTCTATTACTGGCATAGAAAATACCAATTGGGTTATACAGTTTCCAGCCTACCTAGGACCTATCATGCTTTGCCTAAGTCTCTATTTTTGGAAAAAATTTCATGACACGCCTAATAAAGATTCTTTAAAAAAATCCGTAATCATTTCAGGATTAGCTTTTTTTATATCGCATATCAGAATTTATGCCCTTCCATTAATTATAATGGGAGGTGAATTTTATCAATATATTTTTAGTAAAATTTCCAAAAAATATTTAGGGATAAGGAACCAACATATTAAACTATTGCTCGCCATATTCTTCTTACCCTTTGTAATATCTTATTTAATATTACTACTAACACATAATCTAATCGTGACTGCAAATGTTTTTAGTGTTACCTCTCCCTCAATTTTACTTCAGAGTCTTACAAATGGTTACCCTCCCACCATATTCACTTTTTTTATGTTTATTGGTTTTTTGGTATTTCCTCCTTTCTTTTACCCGGGAGCAGCGATATTCCATCTTACTACTACAGAAGATGTTCTCACTATTTTATCCCTAGTAATGATAGTACTAAGTTTGAGCTTTTTATTTTTTTGTTTAATAAAAAGACAATATTTAGCATCTATTTCTTCGATTATTGCTGTGATTTATCCTATTTCATTTTACTTAACTCAGAACAAATTAGAAAATCTGGAACCAGCGATCCTTATATCAATATTAGTTGGCGGTACGATTTTTATTTTACTTAGCATAACAATCTGCCATATCTGGAACTATAATAGACAAATTGGGGAGCTTGGTTTAATAGCATTAACTGTCATAATTACACACTTACTTTTACCGTGGGCTTCTTTTCCCATACCTCAAAACAATATCCAATCAGCTGCAGATCCAAGAAATCGTTATTATTTAATACCGGTAATTGGAATCAGTATTGTTTGGGGAATTGTTCTAAATTCTTCATTAATCCTAATAAATAATTATTGGCAAACTCATAGATCAATTATAAAAAGAATATTTTTTCCAGGAAACCTCCTTGCGATTTCGCTTATTATTATTATTACCTATTTGCTTTCCATGCATAGTTGGGTTACCCATAATTATCTAATGAGCCGTTCCTCATATTCTTATAACGAACGTCTAAACGAATTATGGAAGATTGTAAAGCCCAAGTTTGAATCAATCGAAGATAAAAAAACTGAAAGGGTTGTTTATTTTGAAGGAAATTTATCTGCTAAAGATATCAATATTATTGAGTACTACATGCGACATAAATTAAGCGAAATCGGTTTCCGCAACCCTTATAAAGCACATACTGTTTTCTTTACTTCCAGTAAAAAAGTCATCTATTCATTAATACACCAGGAACCTGGGTCACTAGCTCTACTTGGCTTATCCCAACCATTCTCTCTAGATAATTTTTTGGCACTACGCTTTGAAAAAAATATGCTGATTGATATAAAAAAAGAAATAATTAAATAATCATGATAAAAATTAACAGGTTACTTTTTTTAATTGTTAAAAAATTAAGAACACGATCCACTTTAGTATTATTATTAACACTTATCTTCTTACGGTTTATTGTTAAGCCCTCTATCCCTACCATCCCCTCTCTTAAGGATAAATTTTTTGTTTGTAATTTATATGACACAAATACTTGGCATTCTGACAGTATATTTTTTAAACATTTCAAAAGCATACTTATCAAACCAAGAAAAGTATCTTTCGAAGCTGATTTTGATAAGTCATTTGGAGAAGTTGAGTTTTCATGTAAGACCCTTATCCCTGTATCTAAACTCTATCCAGCCAAAACTTTAAATGTTGAAATAAAGTCTAACCAAAAAATTGACATAAATATTAATTTAAGAATTAAAGGAGGTGGAATACCTTTCAATTATCTAACTTATAACTTAAAGGGGGATCCGGATAATTTGGTATTTTTACTCGACCAAAAAAATAACCCTAAAATCAATTGGCTGAGAGATGATTTTGATGAGATACTTTTTACGGTTAAAAACTTTAATATGAATGAGGAATTAATATTAGAGATTAGTAATATCTATCTTCAGTAAATTTAATTTAAATCAAAAACAAACTCAAATACAATATTTATGTTAGTTCTAAATAAAAAAGCTATAATATATAGAACTTCTGTATGAATAGTATTGCACTCAATTATATTAGTGTTTTTGTTTCAATATACGTCTTACTCCTAACAGGGATCGTTTTATTTAAGAGGATTACAAAGGAGAGAAGAGCTCAAGTTATACTACCTGCCGGTTCTATCTTTGGGGTTTGCTTATATATTTTTTTATTAAATCTTACAGCTCATTTTATTAAGGGTGTAGCGGGTTTTTGGCTTGCGCTATGTCTTCAATTGATATTAGTATTTATTTCTAAAAAGTTAATCCCCTCTACTTCTTTAATCTTTCCAAAAGGTAAGGAGAAAAAAATTTGGATTTTGTTACTATTCCTGTGGTCTATATTCCTGTATCAAATTACTGCGCATGCAACAACCGACGGGGCAGACTCTACCCTGCATCAATCTTTTGCTGCCAGGTTTATCAGGGGCGACTATCCAATGCATACTCCCTGGCAACCAGACTACATTGGCTTCTATCACTACGGCGGAGCAGAATTATTAGGCTCTCTACACGCACTAACCGGAACACCTTACTCCTTTTTACATCCATTTATAGCCTTTATTGCTCTTTTATCAGTATCTCAAATTTTAACCTGGATGATTACGCCGGAAAAAAAATCTCTTATATCAATCGTGTCCATGTCTTTACCAGCGATTGTTGGACTCATTAGTTTAGGCGGGTTTTTTATAGCATGGCCAACATCTTTAATACCAATATCTTCCTCTAATCATCTTCCAACACTCGGAGATGCTTTTGAAAATTACGGCAGTCCAACCAACCTGGATGCACTAGTATTCTTTCTGCATCGATTTTTAGCAATTTCCTTTCTAATCTCCCTTTTGACTCTACTAATTTATCCCCGGAAAAGTCTATTATCCTATTTTAGTCTGGCAATTTTTTTAGCAGCTATTGCCCTAACAGATGAATCAGTTTTAGTTATAGCTATTTTACCCATGTTAATCATAAGTTTTTTAAATATCTTTAATAAATCAATTAAAGTTTTCAGTATTTTTATATCTTTATTTTTTTTGCTTATACTTTTTCAGGGAGGTCTGATAACCGAGTCATTCTTAAACCGCTATGGCAGCTCTAATGTTTTACTATTTCCAGCAGACCAACCTTCGGTTACAGAAAAATACTTCTCATACCGATTGGCTCAACAAAAAAGTAGATACTTTTCGTCAAATGAAGATTTAACAACCTTAAAATGGTTTCATCCAGGCATCACTTGGCAGCTGATATTTTACTTACTTCTCATTATTGTCTTATTTAAGAAGAGCCGCGGTAATGAAATAAAAACATTATCATGGATATTATTCTTATCTGCAATGATCTCATATGTAGCTTTTTATGGCTTGGTACCCAAAGGATATACACACCCAAATGGCAATAGATTCTTAGCACTTTCTTATTATTTATCAGGAGTCGGATTAGCCTACATTTGCAGCTATTGGTTTAACCAAACAAATAGAATTCCAAAGATTGTTAAATATGCAGTAAATATATTTATTTTTTGGATTTTATTTCTCTCTATTATTCCTCCCTTTATACAGCTTTTTCCCAGGAAAAAGGATAATTGGTTTATAATCAAACCACAAACTCAAAGTTTAATTAATCAATGGATCAAAAATAACCTCCCAGTAGACAAAAGGATAATCGCTTTAACAGAAATAAATCCTTCTAACTCACTGAATATGGATTTAGTGAAAGAGACTGGCGCATTAACACCTGTCTGGATGCCCACACCTAGGGTACATGATAGCTTTGATATTGGTCCGGCTTATGCTGATTTACACTATACTTTAAATCCCAGCCTCATAAGTGTTTTAAAAATCGATTATATTCTAATTAATGATACTTACTTCTCACAATTGCCTAAGCAAAGGCAAAAAGATCTTTTAAATACAGATTTCTTTGTTCCTGTTTTTAACTCTAATAATTTAATAATTTTAAGCATTAAACCAAAGTTCTTAACTGAAGGCGAAGACCTTAAGGGTACATATACTGAGCTGGGTCAAGTAGCTCCGCTTACAGGAACTTATTGCCTCGACTATCCTCCAAACATTTCTGAACATACCTACAGAATCCTCAAGCTCTTACTTTATAACCGAAAAACTTACTGTGATCACGGAGGAGCTTTCTATAATGCCAGAATAGATATTAGCTTAAACCCTAGTCTTGAAAAACCCGATAGATACGACTTCCTAATTCTAGGCGCAGACGTAAACCCACAAGATTTTTGTCATTGTCAGGCTACAATCTTATGGGAGGGACAAGGAAATAATCTCAGACTATGGAAAACACAGTAAAATCTATCATCACAGCTAACTAAAACTTACCAAAATCAATGAAAAAACTATTCAAATTAACCTCTGGCTTTGTCAGAACTGATTTATTATTCCTTTTTGTATTAATACTAGTAATGATTTATATATTTTCTCCAGTTATCCGTATTACTTTTGAAGAGCTGGATTGGATGGAGTTAGAATATCATCTTCAAAACATTCCAACTAACCAAAACCACTTACTTTTCTGGATTAAGTATTACTTAACATATCAATATGGTACAACATATGCACTGATCGGTATTGCTGGATTTTTTTTAAAAGCATCAATGAGCGCCCACTATATAATGAATGTTTTTTTAAGAATGGTCGCCGCTATTTCACTGTACTCACTCGCCAGCTGGTGGACTAGTAGAAAAAACATTGCCTTTATAGCTGGTTTATTTTTTAGCATATCTATCCCGGGAATTGAAAATACTTTATGGGTAATTCAATTTGTGGCTTACATTGCTGTAATACTTCTTTGTTTAAATTTATATTTCTGGAGAAGATTCCATATTAATCCCAATTTAACAAACCTAAAATTATCTGCTTTGTTTTTTAGTATAACACTTTTTATTGCTCATATTAGACTGCATGCTTTACCGTTAATCATTGTTTCAGGTGAGCTTTATGAATACTTTTCTAAGCAGAGAAAGAGTATTTATTCAAAATTAAAATTACAACATGTAAAACTTTTAGGTTTAGTTTTCCTAGGACTTTACCTATCTTCAACCGGACTAAAAATAAATTCACAAATTTTTAGAACCGTTCCTATTTATCTTTTAATAAGAGCTCTCATCGATGGTTACCCACCTATACTACATTCTTTTTTCTTATTTTTAGGTAACGTTATATTACCTTCAAACGCTATAAATTTATTAAATTCATATACCAGCTCTTTCCTGAATCTTAAAAACTTAGGTCAAATTTCATCGACTGTGAGTGTCATTTGCCTGATACTATCAATTTTAAACTTATACAAAAAAAGATATCTGCCGGCTTCTATTTTTTTGCTAGCTACCTTATATCCTTTATCTGTCTATTTCAACAGAAATAATCTTTTTTGGGAGCAAGGCAAAATAATCTCTACAGCTATTGCTGGTTCTAGTTTCTTTCTACTCATATTGATGAGTATTGATCTCTTAAAAACAAGGCCAAAAGAGGGAACGTTGAGTTTACTGGGATTAACAATCGTAGTTTCACACCTTATTTTCCCTTGGATCGCTTTCCCACAGGCAGAAACTAATGTTCAAGCTGCATACGCAACAGAACACCGGTATTATATCGTTCCATTGGCAGGAATGAGTATAATTTGGGGAGTAGTTTTTTCCTATTTTTGGAGAATTTTTGTAAATTCTACATTATATATAAAACGCTTAAACAGAAAATTTATTTTTTCCATGTTTAAAATGATTGCCTCTATCACAACAATATGCCTGTTATTTCTTGTTT
>CALRFD010000005.1:0-14508 GCA_943356485.1 Patescibacteria group bacterium | reverse complement strand
TGTTTTAATTATGAATGGTTTAGCGACCAGAACGATATTAGCAGAAAGGACTAAACATTTTGATAAGAACCGCGAACAGCAGCTATGGGGACTTATACGACCTCTTTTCGAAGATATAAATGATAAGAAAAGGGGACGAATCATATATATTGAAGGAGATTTAAACGATAAAGACAAAAGTATAGTTATTTACTTCTTAAGACATCATTTAATTAACGAATTAGGCTATGGAAGCGCTGAAAATAAGTATAACATCACTTTTACACTAAATAGAGAAATTATAAAAAGAATTCTCGAAAAAGATCCAGCTTTATATACCGAATACAATTTGCAATCTAGTTTTTCAGAAGCTGATTTTATGGCTTTAAGAATAAATAAAAATCATATTCAAAATATTAAGAAAGAGATATTAAACGAAATTAAAGCAAAAAATAATTTATGAAAAATTTCTTTCTAAAAAAATTAATTCAAATGGTAATTATTGGAGGATTAAACTTTTTAATAATGAAAACAATTTTTTCAACAATCCCTTCTTTGAATCAAAAGATCTCTCTTTGTAAAACAATCCGTCTCGCCAACTTAAACAACTTAAACGCTTCTGAGAATGTCTTGTTCTCTTGCAAAGATACGGTTCCAATAAATACTCTTTATGAGACTAAATTCTTAAACATTAAGTTTACAACAGATAGCAAATTTAAATTGAGAGCTAGTTTAAGATATAAAAATAGTGAGTTAATTTCGACCGAAGTCTTAACAGTAAACCCTCAAAATGACAATCTGGAAACTATTTTAACCTTTCCGCTAGACAGACCAACAAACCCTAAATTAAATAGACTCGTCTCTGATGTAGATGAAATTGTATTTTTTATTAGTGAATTAAAAAACCCGGAAAAAATAAAAATTAACATTGATGAGGTGTCTATTAATTAAAATAGAAGTTGCATGCTTCCTCCTCAGTAATATCATTTTTTTGTTAAAATATATAAATGTTCCAATTAATAAATTTAACTAAACTGACTTCATCATACCGAAGCAAATTGATCATCAGGGTTTTCCATAGATGGTTAAAAGATCGAGAAAAAATTTTAGACGTTGGTTGCGGTAATGGAATAGTTACTAAATTACTAATTAGCCAAATCGGCATCAAGGCAACCGGTTGTGATATAAGGAATTATTTAATCTATGATGATATACCTTTTGTAAGGATTAAAAATAATAAGCTCCCTTTTTCTAAGAAAAAATTTGATGCCCTTTTACTAATAGACGTACTGCACCATCTTCCTTTTGAAAAACAGGAAAACCTTATTCAGGAATCTTTAAGGGTTGCCAACAAAGTTTTGATATTCGAAGCAAAACCAACTATCGCCGGTAAATTAGCAGATATTATCTTAAATAAATATCATTATGGCAACCTGAAAACCCCTCTCTCTTTTAGAGATATTAACAATTGGAAAATTTTGTTTAAAAAGTTATCATTAAAATATCGCACCGCAACGCTGGATAAACCATTTTGGTATCCCTTCTCACATATAGCCTTTGTAATCCAAAAAGTTTAAGACCAATGACCTTTTAAAAAATTTATGGTAGTATCACATTTAGAATAGTTTAAAGAATGAAGCTTTTTTATATCGTTATTATAATCATAATCAGTCTGTTTGCTCTTTTCCCTTCATTTAGCCTTAGCTTACTCGGCGATGATTGGCTAGCCTTTTTTAGATATTTACAGATGCTTGGTCCAAAATCTTCTGGTGAATGGAATCATTTAACGTATTTTTTAACACCATATGGCGCCCAGGATATTTGGATGGGTTTCCTACAAAAGATTTATGGGTATAACTCTACTCTTTACTTTATTACTTCCTATCTGCTCCGGATAGGAGCTGCTTTATCCCTCTATCCTCTGGTTAATTATCTAACAAAAAGTAAGCTTGGAGCTATGTTTGCAGTAATTTTTTTCTCAATAACTGTTGTGGGTTTTGATACTACTAACTGGTCCTCTAATATGACAACTTACATTACTATTACTTTCTTTAATATATTTTTATACTTCTTCATTAAATCTCGCAGCCAGGGAGGAGTTAAGGTGCTTTCTCTATCTTTACTGCTCTACTATTTTGCTTACATAACAGCCCCTATCAGAATGCACGGTTCGTTAGTGTTTATATTCTTGCTAGAAGCGTTTTGGGTTTTACAGGAGAGAGATTTAAAAATATTAAAAAAAGCTTTCATAAGATTTGTGACTATTATTGCGGTATTTTTAATCGTGAGATACACAGGTCACTCCCAAGGTCCATCACAGGAGGCTATAGAAAGATTTAATATAGGAATTAAGGCTATGTCTCAAATGCTCGCTGCAGGCAGATTTGATTTTCTTTTCTATCCAATAGTTATGTTTGGCAGCATGATAATCCCGGATCTGATAATGCCATCTGTACAGATTATCTCTAAATCAAAACTTCTTTTCACATCTCTTATCCCTGCTTTTACAGGATTTTTAATCCTAAGCGCCTTACTTTTAAAAGACATACCATCATCCTTCAAACTAAAATTCTTCACAAAGACCTGTTTTGCTGCGGCTTGTTGGGTTTTAATAATTATACTGATATTTTCAAAAAATCTGGCCACCTTTAATGATAGTCGCTATATTTCTTTACTGCTAATTGGCGGTTTTGGAATTATCCTGATTGGATCTTTAATAATCAAATTTTTCAAACAAAAAAATCTATCCTCAGCCTTATTTTTAGGACTTTCTTGGTCAATACTATCTTTCTTCTTTGCCTGGTGGTGGGCACCTACTTCAATATTCCCTACTACTTATAGATACTTAATAGTTTCAGCCGCTGGTATATCAATCCTTTTCGGAGCAATAATTAGCCTTGGCAGAGAGAAGAAAAACCAGCTTTCAATCTTTAGTTTTTTATGTTTATTTCTTATACTCCATATTATTTCTACCCGTATTTATATCAGCTCCCTTCTCAATACACATAGCCAAAACATAACAAACAAAATCTGGGATTCAATTCCTCATGTTAACGAAATAGGAAAAAGCAAGGAACCAGTAATTTTTTATTTTGAAGGAGACAATACCAATGGAGGTATACTACATGATACTGTTACATTTGGATTTCCTCCTCATATGGGACTTATATATAATTTAATGGAAGGTGATGGTCTGCCTGTACCAATAAGTGAATTTAAAGAATTAGTATCTTCGATAACTGATGGTAAAAATATGCCTGCTTATGGATATAAAGTTAAACCTCTAGCAATAGATAGAATCTATGCTTTTCACCTTTATGGGAAGGATAACCTTATTAATATTACAAGCCAGGTTAGAGAAAAATTAAGGCAAAGTAAGATTGAGAATGAATCCAATTGAAACTTTTATACTCAAAACTAAGTTTCTTCTTCGTTCTTCTTTTCCCAAGAATAGTAAAATTTTAATTAATTCAATTTTCCTAAAATTCTTTTTTCTTTTGCTAATAGTTCTTTTTACGCAATATATACAGATGAAACCCGTATCCAATATGGGTTTTCCAAGAGATGGACTGTATATTATGATCGATGCCAAAGCTACTGTTCAACAACCATTCCAAGAAAGGATATATGAGTGCTGGACTGTTCATAAATCCCATAATGCACAGAGATGCATTTTTTTTATAGCCTTAGATTTTTTCTTTGGCAATAACTATCATGCTTATATTAATACCGGTATTTTCTTAAAAATAATTGCCTCGCTAGCAATATTCCCGGCTGTACTTACGATATTTAAAAACAGCACTTTAGCCCTTCTTGTTCCAATCCTATTTGTAATCAGCCACTCCTCTAATGGATCACTAACCGAATGGATTGATGCAGAAGATTATTTGGCGGCATTTTTCTTTTGCTTATTTTCTATTTTTTACTATCGCTTAATTAATAATTTTGGATTTAAAAAACTCATCCTGGCTGCCACATTTTTCTTCCTGATGTTTATTTCTTCAATAATAAGAGTATATCCAGTTTTTATCATAATAATTCTTTTTGAATTATACAGACTATTAAAAAAAGAAACATCAATCATGCACTCAATTGCTACAATGTCTTTTCTTTTTATTCCCTCTTTGTTGCTGTTTTTTTCTGTTCCTTTTGAACAGCATAATTTTTATATGGATTTTATTAAACCATTTCTTAATGGTAATTTATACTTAATACTAATACCTGTTGCCGGTTTAGGCTATATGTTTGCAGGCCTACACGAGCTTAAATTACTTGGTTTAATAACATCCCAGCAAAAGTTAATTGAATTCACCTCTTTTCTACATTTTCTAATCATACCTACCTTACTATTTAGTTTAATCTCCCTAGCTTTGACCTTCTTAATCTTCAAAAAATTCTGGAAATTTGCGCTTATATTAAGCATTACGAATTTTCTGGCTGATTTATTAATATGGAAAATACAGATAAATCATTTGTTTATAAAACAAAGCCTAAGCTTAAAACCTGATCTGGTAATATTAATTGAAAATTTACAGGCTTCTTTGATTGGTATATACGCTATCATATTTTCAACTTTTTGTTTGATAACATATTACTTACTAAAAAAAACAAACAGATACTTATTATTTATCCCTGCAGGTATGGCCTTTACTATCATCATCTTCTTGCTTGGTACTTTTTTTGTAACCACCCAACATTTTCGCTACAGTAGCGGTGTGCACAGATATCTACTTATGCCTTCAATAGGATGGGCTCTATTGATCTCTAGTATATTGATGATAATCTATAGAAAATATTCGACTAAGGCAGGCAGTGTATTTATCTCAATAGTTGTAACTATTTTTTTCATCATTAGTACTAACGAAAATAATAGGGTATTTGAAGGCTTCACATCAGAGGGAAACGACATTAATAAAGAAAATACAATGCAAGTACAACTTCTAAATAAACTGCCTGCATCTAAGCTAGCACAAAATATACTGATATTTATTACCACTTCAGAGAATACAGATGATCGAATGTGGAATAATGCTCTAGACCTTCCACATTTATTATTATGGTTACATATCAGAAAAAGCTACCTGACTGAAAATCGATTATCCGGATGTCTAGGAAATATTAATAATTTAGAAGAATTACAAAAATCATTAATTTTAAGAAATCAACTAAAAGGTTTTTTATCTCATGGATTATGCTACATCAATGGAAAGGAATATAATAATTTTGGAGTTTTCTTCCCTATTGATAATTTCTATGCATTTAAAATAGTCGGTTCTTCACTAATTAATATTACGGGTGAAACCATGAAGAAGATTACTGACTGATACTACATATCGGTATAAATCCCAATTTCAGTTAATATTTCTTTCTTTATATCAGTAATTTTTTTGTTATTCAATTTAAATGCATAAAAATTACTAATATCATAATATTTATTTCTGTAGTATATAACCTTCTTTTTTGTATGATTTAATCTATCTTCCTGCTCTATTACAGATTTTTTTAACATGTCAATATTATTCCACCCTACTGTAGGTGCTAAGTCCATATTAAAGCCTATACTTTTATGCCAAAGCATCCAGCTGGAAAATCCGGCCAATAAAGCATTATCATAATAATAACCTTTATCATTATCCTGTGTAAAATCAAAATAGAAAAAAGAGGGTTTAGTAATACTCAAATTATCTAAATATTTATTAAGTTGGCTCCGCATTAAATTTTTATCTGAAGCTCCAAAACCATTTGCGAGTTGATATTCAAAAAAAATTCTAATCTCCTTTAAACTAATGGTTACAAAAAAGAACAGAGGAATAAAAACTAATAATGCTACGTGTTTATTTAATCTGAATTTTCTCAAAGTATTAGACAAATTATTAAAAGATATTGTAAATAAGGTTCCTAAAAATAAATCTATAAAGATCGCCGGAATTGTTAAATAACGATGAATGCCTGTAAATACTTCTGCTGCGGCTGCCCCAAGCCAGGTTAAAAATATATACAAAAAAGCAAAAAGAGGGCCAACAAACATTCCGATTAATAATCTACTCTTATTTTTTTGCCAGTAAAAAAAACTAACAACGGCAATAGCTAATATATAAAATCCTATAAAAGCTTGAGTTATCGTCTCAACACTAATTTGATGGGTAGAAAAATGACTGGCTAAAACATATAACAAACCAGAAGAAAAAACCATTAATATTAAAATCTGAATAACAGTATAAAAACGTCTAAATATAACTGTTCCAATTACTATTGAGGTAAAAATGATAATAAATAGAGGACCTGTAATAATAAACTCTGCAAACGATTCAAGGCTCTCTATTCTAGGTACTCCTAGAAATTTTATATAATCATGCGGTAAAACCATACTTCCTAAAGCAGCCAGCGGCGTAAGTAATAAATTCCATTCACCTCCTTGCACACCTTTTATTAACTCAGTAACATGTGACATAAAATAACTTAAAAACACCATTGGGCGGGCAAGAAAAATTATAAAAAGGGGTACAAACATTAATATTAATCTTTTAATTGTATTTTTTTCTAATCTCCTCCCTTGCCATATTAAAAAGGCTTCTATTAAGGCTATAAAAATAGGTAATTGATACATTCTTTCTGTTGAAAGAAATAAAGTTAATATTAAAAGAAACAGTAATAACAACAGCTGAAACCATCTTCCTATGTTGTTCTTTACTATATACCTATATACAAAAACAAAAATTCCCAGAGAAAAAATTGCTGAATAATCACTACTAGTAACTACCGTATATAATGTTCCTATTGCTGAGTAAGAAAAACTAAAAAGTATAACTGCAACAAAAGCTGCCAAACTACTTCCTGTAATAAATAAAACAAGTGGAAAAACAGAAAGTATAGCTAAAATCCTAAAAACGTGTGTTGTTATTTGGAAGGATTGAAAATTTAATCCAAAAAAATCATTTTGGATTCCAATATAGTAGATCTGATGTGTGTAAACTCCTCCTAGCGTACCTCCAACTTCTATATTTTTGATAAATTGCGACAGAGAGTAAGGGTTCTGCGTTTTATATATTGATAAAAATCCCCAATCAACATCACTAAATCCATATTTTAAATGAGGCTTTAATATAATAATTTGGCCGATAACTATAATTGGAATAAGGATAAGAAAAAGAATATTTGTTTTAAGATAATCTTTAAATATTTTCTTCATCTTCATGGATTATTCCTATAATATCTTTGAATTATTAAAATGATACTGAGGTTATTTTATTTGATCTGCTAGTATTTTTAAAGTATTGATATCATGTTGTATAAGCATCCAAAAAGAGGTATTAGCTTCAAATTTATCCCTAAGTTTTTCTAAATACTTACTATAGTTTTCAAACCTCTGAATTAAAGATGTCTTTTCTTTAGTATCCTGCTTATCTATCTTATCAATTAAAATTCCTGCCTGATACGCAAACCTTTCACTTGAGGTTTGAACTTCAGATAATAGTTTATTCTCTACAACATAGTTTAGCTCAGCTAGCCTAGTTTTCAAAAGAGACTCAAGGTAAGAAACTTTTGCCTGATCACCAAATTGCATTTTTAGGCTTGCTTTTTCCCACAATCTTTTAAAAGAGTAATATAGCGAACCTGGATTTATAGCCTCGTTTTTAATAATTAAATTGTCTTCTGCTGCATTTATAAAAGTAGGCGGTAGAAAAGCAAAAAATAATACAAGAAAGGTAAATATTATTTTAGATTCAATGTCTCTCATAAAAAAGATTATACATTGTACATATTACAAAATACAATGGTACTTACTCAAGATTAATTGGGAGGTTGTTTTATCTCATTAACGTCTATATACTATAAAAAAATTGTATATGTTTTTATTAGAATCCTTTTTTAGACATACTTCAGTACCTTCTCTAATATCAATTATTATTGAAACTGAAAAAAGAAATGACCACTAATAAATTTTTATCTATTATTGTCCCTTTATATAATGAAGAAAGTAGAATACTTAATTTAATTACTATTTATAAGTATCTAAACTCAAAAAAATTTGACTGGGATATTATCCTGGTAAATGATGGTAGTATAGATAATACTAAAAAAGAAATAAAAAAAATAATCCGTTCCTTAGCAACTAAAAATATTCGTTTAATATCCTATCCTAAAAATAGGGGCAAAGGATTCGCGATTAAAACTGGTATGCTAAATTCCAGTAGCAAATACAGCCTTTTCACTGATATCGACCTTTCTACGCCCATTGAGGAATTCAATAAATTTTTACCATATCTTTATAAATACGATGTAATTATTGGCTCAAGAAAAAGAGCAGGATCAAAAGTCATTATCCACCAACCAAACCTGCGCGAAAAATTAGGGAAGGGTTTTACCAGACTCTCACAAATTGTATTGCAGCTTAATGTAACTGATTTTACGTGCGGATTTAAGTGCTTTTCCAAAGTAGCTGTTAATAAAATCTTCAATCAACAGAGGGTAGATCGATGGGGTTTTGATTCCGAAATTTTATTTTTAGCAAAAAAATTTAATATGAAAGTCAAAGAGATCCCTGTAAAATGGCTTAACGATTCAGGATCAAAGGTTAAATTCCCGCAGGATATCATTCAAACCTTATGGGATTTATGCAAAATTCGGATAAATGAATTAGATAAACAATATGACTAAAGTTAAATCTATAAGTAAAACCTGGGAATTACCTGACTATAGTACATTTGAGTTCAGAAAAAAACTAACTAAGTATTGTATTTGTATTCCTGTTTTAAATGAGGGCGAAAAAATTAAAAAACAACTTAAAAAAATGTTACCTTTTGCAAAACTAGCAGATATCGTTATCGCAGATTGGGGTAGTACTGACGGTTCAACAAAAAAAAGTTTCTTGAAAAAAATGGGAGTTAGAAGTCTGCTCACTTTAAAAAGTCCCGGAAAACAGGGAACACAACTAAGAATGGCTTTCTCTTACGCTTTAAAACAAAATTACGCGGGAATAATACAAATTGACGGTAATAATAAAGATGGCGTTGAGAAGATACCGGATTTTATTGAAGCCTTGAATAAAGGTATTGATTATGCTCAGGGATCCAGATTTATTAGAGGAGGAAAAGCTGTAAATACACCACCTATGCGTTTTTTTGCAGTGAGACTGTTGGCAGCACCTCTTTTATCGTTAGGTGCTGGATATTGGTATACGGACGTCACAAACGGTTTTAGAGGCTATAGTAAAAAATATATGCTTCATCCAAAAGTCCAACCTTTTAGAGAAATTTTCATTAATTATGAATTAAATATGTATTTAACAGTCCGGGCAAATCAACTAAGGCTAAAAACTAAAGAGATACCAGTTTCAAGAACATATACAAAAGGAAAGGTTCATACGAAGATTAGTTTTTTTAAAGGAAATGCTAATTTTTTGTTATCCCAACTTAAAGCGGCTTTAGGCTTTTACAATCCTTAACTGTAAAAACTTAGGCTAATCCTTTTTTTTTCAGCTCTTTTTGCGCTTTTTGGAATTTGTCTTCTGCTTTCTCTGATATACTCCAGCTAATTAGTTCTTCAAAACCTTCTTCAAGCGTCTTTTTTGGTCTCCAGCCTAATACTGCTTTCGCTTTAGAGATATCTGCAAAACAATGTCGAATATCATTTTTCCTAAATTCATTATTAACCCTAATTAATCCTGATTTACCTAAAAGCTTAGACAAGATTTCTGCTACCTCAAAAATAGATGTTCCTTCACCTGATCCAATATTAAACATCTGAAAATTTGCTCCATCCTTTTCCAGTGCAAAGACAAATGCACTCACGACATCATGCACAGAAACAAAATCCCTAGTTTGTAATCCATCCTCAAATATTATAGCCTCCTGGTTATTTTTTAACCTGCTGATGAATATTGCTGTAACCCCAGTATAGGGATTAGACAAACTCTGTCTTGGACCATAAATATTAAATCCTCTCAATACGACAGTCGGAATATTGTAAAGTCGACCTATCATAAGTGCCATATCCTGCTGAGCTTTTTTAGAAAAGCCATATATGCTGTTTGGAAAATCTAAGGCAGCCTCGTTGGTTGAACTGGGAGTTACTATCAAATTACAGTTTGGACAATAAATATTCCAATCCTTATTTTTAAGTTGATTCTCTCCTCTTATAGCTGGCCTGACTATACCATCCTTGTTGCAAATATAGTTCCCTTCCCCATACCCGGTCATACTGGAGATGGTAATAATTTTTTTAACCTGATGCTTACTATTGACCAGTAGATCCAGTATGTTAGCAGTTCCTAAAACATTTACGTCAACATATTTTTTTATTTCATAATTCGATTGTCCAACACCTACAGCAGAGGCCAAATGAAAAATTGCATCGATCCCATCAACTGCCTTCTTTAAATCCTTATAATGCCTGACGTCGCCTTTTAAAAATTCTGCCTTTTTGTTTAGATATTTAGGTTTTTTACCGTTGTGAACCTGAGGCTCCAGATTGTCTAATATCCTAACTTTATATCCCTCATCTATTAGACGATCCACTAGAAAAGAACCTATAAATCCTGCTCCACCTGTAACCAAAATTTTTTTATATCGTTTTAATTTCACGGTTTCTGATATGACGACGCGCTTTCACAAAGCTCTTTTAAGATTTTATCTATATTGTAAATATAATCCCACTTAGGAAAATGCTTTTTAAATTTTGACATATCTGAAATATACCATATATGATCGCCTATTCTGTTTTTGGAATAATACTTTACCTTAGCCTTCTTACCTAATATTGCCTCAATTTTAATTATAGCTTCCAAAATAGAAACATTTGAATATCTTGACCCACCTAGATTATATGCCTCACCCGCCCTAGGTTTTTGATAGAAGTGATAAAAAGCATTAACTACATCATATGAATGAATATTATCTCGCACCTGTTTCCCTTTATAGCCAAATATTGAATACTCTACCCCCCTGGCGATTGAAGATACTAGATAAGCTAGAAAACCATGTAGTTGCGCTGAAGAATGAGCAGGACCGGTTAAACATCCGCCTCTGAAGACACCTGTTTTTAAATTAAAATATCTTCCATACTCCTGAACCATTAAATCCGCCGAGGCCTTTGAAACCCCAAAAATACTGTGTGTTGTATTATCCAGACTCATTGTTTCATTTATACCCTGGTAAAATTCATGCTGAATCGGTAATTCATATCGGGTTTTTAATTCCTTTAATGGCAACTTATTTGGATTATCACCATAAACTTTATTAGTTGAAGTAAAAATAAAAACTGCCTCAGGAGCAAACTTTCTGTAAGCCTCCAATAATATAAGTGTTCCCAGTGCATTAACTGTAAAATCAGTCAGGGGCTCCTTGGCTGCCCAATCGTGTGAAGGTTGAGCTGCTGTATGAATAATTAAATCAACTTTATTGTTTTCAAAAATCTCATTTATTTTCCTTTCATTCCTAATATCAATGTCATAATGTGAGTAGCTCCCAACCTCTTTTTCCAGTAATCTTTTATTCCATAAAGTAGAAGCCTCTAACCCAAAGAAATATTTCCTTAAATTATTATCTATTCCAATAACCTTAAACCCCTTATCTGCAAAAAATCTGACTGCTTGCGAACCAATCAGACCGGCTGATCCCGTTATTAATACTATTTTTTTTCTTTTTGTTACCATAATTTAAATTCAGTAAAAATTCAAGCTTTTTTATTTAGAATATCATAATGTTCTTTAAGTCTTAAAATGTAGAGGCTTGCTCTAATTCGAAACTATATCATAATATTATCAAATGGAAAATGCCTATTTTCTAGTCTAGTTAAACTTCTTCCAAACCAAAACTTCATCTTTAATTCCTTTCCATATTAATTTAACTTTACACTTACAGATATCCTCAGGACGGGTATTTTTACCCAATATTAAATAATCATATTCTCCATTATCCAAAGGTAGATTTTCCCGTATATTGGATTCAACATTTAAATAAACACCTGACTCCGGCAAATAATACAGATCCTTATCTCTCAACGTAAAAATTAAAGCTCTTCTAAGATAGGGGGGAGCTAAGTTTTCTTCCTTATCAATATATACCTTGCCTTCATATGAAGAAAAATTCCGTAGCATGTCAAATGTTCCCTCAATTTCAGCACCATCTACCAAATAATTGTTTTTAATCCTGTATATTTTTTCCCAATTTTTGGTTTTTTCTGAATTATCAAAAATTTTATCAAAATATTTTTCTTCTCTTAGATTCTGTTTCCTTATTTCAGGTAGGGTTAAGTAAAAGACATTGTCAATAAATACTATGTTTATTTTTAGTTTCCTCATGGCAGAAGGACTTAAATAATAAGCAATATCAAAATACTCAGGACTGGCTTCAATAGTATAGGCTCTAAATTCTCCTGGGAAGATCGGAGCAAATACCCCTGAGACAATCATTGCCCGAGCCATACCACTAGGATGAGGCGCTCGGCTGTCCAAAACTACTGTCCTACTATCGTAGGGTAGGTTTATTTTCATCCATTCCAAGCCATAACTACTCTCCTCTTGCTTTGGAACGAACTTGTTCTCCCCAAATCTAGTTTTCGATAAGAGAGCCAGTGGCGGAATAATAGTCGGAATAAATAACCATAAAATAAAACTGCCTATCAGTATCTTTTTATGTAATTTGCTTTTTTTAAAAAAATAAATTAAAGACGAACAAATTATTATTGAAAAGGCTAAAAAAGAAAAAGACAGAAATCTATTTCCATTTGCGATCAAAAACCTGGGTACTAAAATATTATAAGCAAGTAAGGAGGAGAGACCAGAAATAAATATGGATAGCAATATAAAAAATTGTCTGAATTCGAATATTGCTGTAGTTAATATTAATACATTAGCTATAAGCAGTATATCAACTCCAATATGAAACCAGTAAAAAGATCCATATTCCTTATTTAAGGGTAATAATTTAGATATTTCCTGATTATGATGATAATCCAAAAAATTCTCCTTTATAGCATTCTTTTTTGGAAAAATTACCACAGATGCCTCTTTTATCTGAGTATTTGAAATTAAAGATGTAATAATCCCACCTGGTAGCAATACTAAAAATACTGTAAACAATCCCAATATAAGCAATTTGAGAAAATTTGTCATTAAAGTTCTCTGCTTTTTTTCTATTATTGCTAAGCCAATAAATACTGCTGGTGCAACAGCAAGAAAGATAGACTCATTTACTAAAGCCAGAGTTGCTAAACATAAAACCAAAATATACCAGACTGGAAAAAATGAAGCTTTTTTAACTGAAGTAAGCAATGTAACAATTAATAAAAAAATAGCTATTCCGTAAGCATGAAAAATAAAATAAAATAAGGCATCCAAGTTTATTGGCGCACCATATACTTCAAGAGCTTGATTAACAGTCGGTAGGTTCCTCAAAAAAATAACTAGCTGATTTAAATTATTTAAAACAGGTAAATTAAAAGGATATCTGGGTATTACAAGGTAAAAAAAACCAAAACTTATAAAACTAACTGCTCCTGCTAAATTAGCAAATAAAATCGATAATAAGTCTTCGCTTCTATCCCAAATCCAAATTAATATTTGAGAGGAACATAAAATGAACAAAGCGGAAAAAAATAAATGCAAAAACTGAAAATTTATTCCTGTAAATAAATAAAATGCACCAAGTAGCTGTGATGTTCCCAAATGATAGGCTAAAGGAAGATCTGGCTGCCATGGAGTCAAAGGCGGAAAGTTACCTTTAATAAAGGTGTGCGCTATGGAATAATACAGGTTAGTATCGCTTCCAATTAAAGCGGTCTTACCCTTCCAAAAAATAAAAGCTGTCCAACCTATAATTGAAGCTAGTGTAGGTAAAAAATATTTTCTGGAGGGAAAACTTATCCTGGGCAAATTATTTTGCAATCTAGACAAAAAAACTCCTATTATAATAATGGTCAGATAAGCTAGATATATTGCTAATCCTCCCCGGGCAAACTGTGAGTAAATATTAATAAAAAAGCTAAAAACTGTAATCCCCAGAGTACAGCCTGCTGGAATTAAGAGTTCAAATCTGTTAATTAAACTTATTCTCCTAAAAATAAGTATTCCTACTAATAATAAAGGCGCTAAGTATAAAAAAAGTAAAAACCAAGAAAATATAGTTTGTAAAAACATGCATCTAATTACTTTATAGTGGATTCTATCTGTTTTTCTATCCACCTATAAGTTTTTTCTAATCCTTCTTCCAGCGAGACTTGAGGTTCCCAGTTTAATATTTGTTTTAGTTTGGTATTATCTGAATTTCTACCTCTAACACCTTGCGGTCCGGGTATATGTTTTCTACTAATTTTTATTCCTGCAATATCAGAAATAATATCTGATAATTGATTGATTGTTACCATTCTATCCTGTCCTATGTTTAAAGGTTCGAAGTAATTCGACATCATTAATTTATATATCCCTTCAACACAATCATCTATGTAGCAAAAAGACCTTGTCTGATCTCCATCACCCCAAATCTCTATTTCTTAATGACACATTAACCTTGCTTTTGATATTTTTCTAAA
>CALRFD010000004.1:61919-109920 GCA_943356485.1 Patescibacteria group bacterium | reverse complement strand
ACTAGCCATATATACCTGCATCATGAGAAGAAAAAAATGCTTTACTAAAACCACATCTGATGAATAAAGTAAAGTTACAGAGACAGTCTGAATAAGAGCAGGGAATATAAATGAGATTAAAGCCTTGATATTTTCAGGTTGGGTTATATTTTTTTTATGATATTTTTTAAGATAAATGCCTGTTAGAAACCATCCCAAGACACACGCTATTGTTGCAGCAAAAATAGCCCCTCCAACAAAAAAACCTAAATAGACTAAAACTATGCTTAGAATTAATTTAAAACTACTTTCCACAAGTACGGAAAAAACCATCTCTTTAAATTTCAACAACCCTTGCAGTATTGATCTGTTAAATCCTGAAGAAAGAGAAAACAAATATGAAATAGCAATTAAGATTAAGTAATCTAATCTAGTAATATGCAAGAAGGATGTGACTGCAGGACTCAAAAACAATATGCAAAGGAAAATTAATACCGATATTTGAAAAGTTTTCTCTTTTATCCACCCAACTAAATTATCAATCTCCTCTTTAGTCCTGGCTGCTGAAACATACTTAATAATAACTAAACCTAAAGACGCAGGAATTGTACCAAAAATCCCGATAATCGAAATCAGAGATACAAGCTCACCATAACCTGCCGGACCAAGCATTCTACCAATTATAAAATGGTAAATATAATTCAAAAAATTTATCGTGTTACTCCCCAAAACCATTACAGCACTCCCTGAAAATAAAGGATTGGAAATGATTCTCTGTAAAATTCTCTTCATGCTACCCAGTATACCCTAAAAAACAGGGATGCTTCTATAGCTAGCAAAAATATTGAACATAGTATTAAAATAATCTTAAGTTTTTTTGGTATTTTTTCAAACCATAGAGCTAAGATTAGGAAACTGGGGAAAAGAATCAGGACATATCTCGGAAGTGACGAAAAACTTCCCTGTATCGTAGGCAATAAAAACCCTAATAGTGAATACGTCAGATATGACAATCTAACTTTTTTAAAATAGCCATAAATAGGCAGTATAAGAAAAACAATCCCTGCAAAAAATTCAAGCACAATAGTTTGATAAATCGGTTTAAAGCCATTAAAGGAAAGTAACATTTTTGTATATCTATAAAAAATTTGAGGCGGCAAAATTATACCTGCCTGATGTTGCTCACCCACATTTTTTTGCAAGTGATAAAAAGCTAACGGATCCCCAACGCTAATATATTGATACCACATATATAAGATTAATCCGAAAGGAATTAAAAATATCCAAAATGCTCTATTAAATTTTTCTTTTTTTTGATACGCCTCTATTAAAATAGCCGGGAAAAGCAGTATTCCAAAAACCCGTGTTCCCGAAGCAATTAGTCCAAAAATAGAAGCTAAAAACCATTTACCCTTTCTGGCATTTAAAAAAGTCAAAACTGACAAAAGAAGAAACAAGGGTTCATTATATAAAGAACCAAAATAAAAAGAGGTTGGAAAAGATATTAAAAGTATTATGGTTAGAAAAGCTATTTTTTTGGAGTAATCAATTTTTATTAATTCAAATAAATAGTATGTTGCTAATAAAAAAGAGCTGTTGGAAATTATTAAACCAATAATTGTGTAATTAACTAATGAACTTAGTATCGTATCTGAAAATGGTTTGGCAAAAAAAGAAATAAGAAAAGGGAAAACCGGAAAAAAAGCTTGCTCAAGATTTTTGTAGCCATATATAGCTATAGATAAATAATGTTCTCCATCAAAATTAGCCCAGGAAAAAAGAACAGGCGATAATTTAAATAGAATTGACCCACCACCCAAAAACCTATCTTTATATGCTAAGGGGATAAAAATTATTGAAAGTACCAAAATTAATATTAATCCGATTTTCCAAAGCAGAAATAAAAAAAGGATTCTTAAATTATCTCTATTTAATCCTATCCATTTATTCATGTTGAAATAATTTTTTGATAAATAGATTTTGTTTCGTTTGCTACTTTTCTCCAGCTAAACTCTTTCGATCTTTTCAATCCTAATTTAGAAAGGCTACTCCTTAAAGAGTTATCTCTTAATATAAGCTCAAGCTCTGATACAAACTTATTTAGATTTGTTGGATTAAAATACACAGCTGCATCTCCACCTATTTCAGGAAGACTCCCCCTATCAGAAGATAAAACAGGCGTGCCACAAGCGAAGGCTTCGACTAGAGGAAATCCAAAACCTTCATACATTGAGGGCTGTATATATACCGTTGCTAAGTTATAGAAGGAAACTAAATCGTCTAAATTTAAATCGCCCGGTCTTATAATATTTCTCTCTAGACTTAAATCCTTAATTAGTCTATTGGCTTCTTTTAAAGATTCCAATTCAGGATGATTTATACTTTCAACTTTTTTTAAAAATACCTGCCCAACCATTATCAATTTTATATCCCTAAAATCTACGTTTTTATTAAGTAACCCGGCAAATCCCTTCAATAGAAATGGTAAATTCTTAACCCAATTAGCATCTCCTACATATAATAAATACCTGCTGGGAAGATTATATTTTCTTCCTACATGAATTAGCCTATTATCGCTTTGTATCTTAAACTCTTTATTCGGTGCTAGATAAACAGTTGAGATTTTTCCTTTATTAAAACTTAGATATCTAGATATATCAGACCTGGAAATTTCAGAGTCCGTAATTACACCTTTACAGCTCTTAAGTGATAATTTTTGAAGCATTATTGCGTATCTTCCGCGGATACCTACAGGATAATGCTCAGGAAATAACAGAGGTATGACATCATGAATTGTTACAATTGTTTTAAATTTCTTTCTAACCGGAAGCGTATGAAAAAAGAGATCGTAGAAAGGATAATGTACAATATCTACGTCGTTTACCTCGTTTAAATTTATGAATTCCTGAACTTTTATCTGCGGGTCGAGTTTCAAGTTTTCAATAAGACTGCTGGTATAGAAACCAATGCCCCTATTTTTGTGTCCTGATTTTAATGGGAGAATATTAATTGCTACTTTCATAAATTTATTAAAGCCTTTAAGTATGCAATCGGGAATCTTAATGAAGAAAAAAAAGCAAATATAAAACCAGAAAATCCATCTACATATCCTCTATGCCTAATATAGGCTTTAAGAAACCAAAAACAAGGCTTAACAAAGATATAGTTAATAAAGGAGAAGAAGTCCATCCTTATATTTGCCTCCCTCAACTGGGAAGAAAATAAATCTGTATATCTATTAAATCGCTGAATGTAGTTTGAAAAGTTCCTATCTCTTAAATGCAGTAGATCACTTTTTAAGTAACCGGTTTTACCATTAACTACTGCCTGCTCGTGCACGTCCTTAGCAGGTAATCTGCCCTCACCTTTTTTATAAAGCCTTAATGTATAATCCGGATACTGACCGCCTTTTTTAAGAAATCTGCCTAAAAAGAAATTACTCCTGGGAATCCAATACCCTGCTATATCTGTTTCCATTCCTATTACCTTTTGAATTTCTTCACCTAACTCTTTACTTACTATCTCATCTGCATCAAGCTGCAAAATCCAATCTCCCGATGAAGCATCTATTGCCTTATTTTTATTTATATGAAAAATCTGATGATTATTTGTTTTAATAATTTTTGCATTAAACCTTTTTGCAACCTCAATCGTTCTATCTTCTGAACCACCATCAACTACAATTATTTCATCAGCAAAATCTTTGACTGATTGCAAGCAACTCTCCAGGTTATCTTCTTCATTAAAAACAGCAAGCGCAACAGATATTTTAGTCATATTTAATTCAAAGCAACTATAAAAAAAGCAACTGTATTATTCGGGAAATATACAACCTTTTTTATATCAAAACTAGATCTATACTTTAATCCATCATATTCACTTGGACTTAAAACATATAGTACCCCTTTATCCCCTTTACTTTCAAATGCGTTCCACCCTTCAAAGGAGTATTTACCAAAATATGAAACATTATTAGAACTCTTCTCCCGATTATTATTATAAACAACTGTGTTTAAATATTCATACAATGGGGTTTTTAAATAATATAGATAGAAAATATAGGGCTGTGACCGGATCGAAGTCATATAAACTTGATCGTATTCATTATGCGAAGTAACAAATTCAACTACTTGCTTCATTCCGTATTGCCAATCAATAGCGTATCTTTTTGGAAATTCATTAAAATAATAATTTAAGTAAATTATCAGTGAGCAAAGTAGAATTGCTATTACAAAAACTCCATTAAACCATTTAAAAATATACCTCTTAGGATAAGAAACCACTTTATAAAATCCTAAGGCTGCAATTAAGTTCCAACTTCCCATCATAAAATATGCTCTGGCTGCATGAGGAGCTTCCCCAGCTATACTATCACCAAAAGGAGCTATAAATGCCCATCCAAGTAGAAAAATTCCTTCCTTTGACCTTTTCTTAATTAAGCTAAAAACTCCTATGAGCAAAAATAAAGCATCAATTTTATAGAATTCTCCTGCTCCTTGAGACGAAAGACGGGGATTATTATCTCCTTTAACAAATAAATACTGCGGATTAAAGTTAGACCAGTAGTTAGAGACTACTCTATTAACTCTGCCTAATGTATAACTCCCGGTTAGTTTAAAAATTTGCGTCTTTTCAATATCTCCCCTACTAAAAGCTGTTTGATCTAATCTAGCTATACCGAAAAGTCTAGGCTGAAATAAGACAATAACAATAAAACAAAAGAGAAGAAATAATGAGATAAAAAAACTAAGACTTTTTATTTTAAAGCTCTTTTTGTAAATGATAATTAACAAAATAATAATTGGGGGTACAATTATCTCAGCTGCATGGTAGCAAATCATACTAAACAACAAACTAAGAAGGGCAAGGGACAAGAAAAGCCTATCTTCTTTAATAAATTTTAAAAAAAAGATCAGACCAAGCATAAAAAAAAATAAGGCAAAATTAGCTTCATGATTGAATCTGGAGAAATGAATATTTTGAGGAGAAATCGCCAAAAAAAACGAGGACGTCAAGGCAATTAAATTATTTCTAAATATTAGCTGCGCTAAAAAGAAAATCAGAGCGATATTAAATATTCCAAATAATGCCGCTGGGAGCCTTATAGTAAATTCTGACGGCCCGAATAACTTTACAATAATAGCTGTAAGGTATATATGAACAGGCTGTTTATCTTCGCCAAAAGATTTAAAGTATATAGGAAAAGATCTTCCATATTCATCTCTCCCATAATTGGCAATTGTCCAGGCATTATAACCTACCGCAGCTTCATCCCAGGTTAAAGACGGTGGAACTTGACCCAATTTATATATTCGTAAAAAACCTGCCAAAGAAATAATCAGAAGAAATAAAATAATTATTCTTTTTTGTAATATAAAAGCTAGTTTACTTTTCATACTCATATATATATATCGAAATAGTCTTATCCGGATTTAAAATTACATCTTTCGGTTTAATTTCATCCATTCTATCGGAAGGCGTTGTAAAGATTAAATTCTTTCCTTTTGGTAAATCATAAAAATTTACGTCTGTAAAAATAAAGTTGCTAAAATTACTTACCAGCGAAGTGGCCTTGCGGATAGATTTATTGTAAAAAACCTCATCTCTAAAATTATTTGGATCATATTTAAGATAGAAAAGAGCAAAAATATAAGGTTGATTATACCTATCAGACACAATTATATGATTATATTTTTTAAATTCTTTTGAATAATCAAGAAAAATTTTTTTATAACCATACTGCCAATCATTATAAGAATCCTTATTATAGTTTCTCAAAAAAGCATAATCGTAGTTCGCAAAGAAAATCAAAAATACTGTTGCAAGAGCTGGGTAAAAAAAGTTTCTGAAACCTTTCTTAATTTTAAGGCAGACTAAAGATATTCCAAAAGCTGAAATCAGACTAATAAAAGGAGCTGCCAATATCGATCTTAACGCATGCGGAGATTCTTTTGTAATTGCCGCAGGGATAGTTGAGATAAACAGAACATAAACTGGAAAGAGGTAATTAAATCTTTTTTTTCTTAAGGAAGCAATTATTCCAATTATCAAAAACGGAACTTCTATTATGTATATTTGTCCAAAACCTTTTTGCTGGCTTCTTAAATTTACATCGCCACTTAAAAAAAGAAACCCTGGATTGAAATGCTTGGTATAATTTATTAATAACTCTTTTAAAATCTGGGGCTTTGAGTTATTAAATATTCCTACTACCTCCAGCCTGGAACTCCCATGACTTAATGAAACAATCATTGGCAAGTAACCAACTGTTATTAAAATAATCGGGACAATAAGTAGTAAAGATGTCTTTTTTAATACATTGGATCTAATTAACCAAATGAAAAGAATTGGCAGGACTAATAGAGACAAGATAATAAATGCGTTATAGCTATAAATACTAAGGATAAAAGACAGACTGGAAATAATTAAGAAAATTTTATTTCTTCGATATTCTAACCAAAGAAAAATTCCCATTATAAAGAAAAACAACCCTGCTGTTGCTTCATATCCTGTACGGCTAAAAATAAAAAACCATGGCGAAATAGTCAGTAGAAAACTGCTGAATAATCCAACTAAAGTATTTTCAAATAATGATTTTGAAAGAAAGAATACCAAAATGATAGTTCCAAGAGAAAATAAAACAGCAGGTAATCTAAGGGAAAATTCGTTAAGACCAAAAAACTTTGTGGTTAAAGCTACGGTATAAATGTAGATCGGCAACTTGGTTTCACCAAAAGCTTTAAAGAACTTAGGTATCGCCTCCCCCCATTCATCCTTACCTGTCAAAGCAACTGAATAAGCATTATAGCCGATAGACGCTTCATCCCAATAAACAGAGCCAGGAATTTCGGATATTTTGTAAATTCTTGTAATTAGAAAAAACAAACATACTAAAACAAGGAGGTACCATGCTCTCAGTTTAGATGCATACATAAACTTAATAATAGCACGTTCAGAGGCTAAATTAAGGCTTTTGTTTTGATAAAGAATTATTGACAGCAACGATATCAAAAGCATTTTCTCCGTTAAGAAAATTTATACTTAAAAGTCTTGGTAAATCCTGAGGCAGATCTCCTTTTCTTCCAATAAACAATAGCTTTTTACTCGGACTGGCTTTAACTATATCAACAAACTGTGTTCCTTTATCTCCTAAATCAGGGAAGTAAAATTTATCAAACCTTAGTACCCACACCCAATTATTCGTTTCAAATCTTACTAAACTTGGATCATTCTGGTATCTTGCAGGATCATAATTAAGGTAAAAGAGGGTAAACATATGTGGCTCTCCATAATGCCTGGTAAATACTATTTCATCATATTCTGCTTTGTGTAGAGCAATGTAGTTAACTACCTGCTTATATCCGTATTGCCAATCTCTAGAGTAAGCAATCGGGTATATTACATAATAGTTATAAAGATAGTAAGTAATGCTGATTATAATCATGCTAAAGAGAGTAAAACTAGATAAAACCTTTATAAAAGCTTTACCTCTAAACCACCTTGAAATAAAAACGAATCCCAAACCACAAACCAGTTGATAAAAAGGAGCTGCTATTAAAGTTCTTAGGGCGTGGGGGATACTGTCCTGGGTTACTGCAACCGGGACAAAAGCTAATAAAAGCCATGCAAATAGTAAGCCTTTGAATCTGTTTCTTAAATAGAATAATGCAAAAAGCCCAGCCAGCAAAAAAGGAGCCTGTAATAAATATAGTTCTCCCATATTCTGTAGGTGATGCTGCTTATGGGGTGCGCCGGAGATGAATAGAAACTCTGGTGTGAAATGGGCCAGGTAATTTCTTACAAAGTAAAATGCAACATAGGTAACTTTATTATGAACCAGATGGGGAAGGGGTTGTGGTAAATGTGAGTTCCCCCTATTTTCATTAATCCTGGGTATGAGTCCTGGATCATCTGTGATACTAACTAATTTATATCTTGCACTTCTTTCTCCGCTTAGTAAGAAGGGGGCAAGAGGAATAAGCAAAATTGTAAAAACTATTAATGAAATCAGAATTATTTTTTTCGATTCAATAAGTTTTTTTCTATAAATAATGAGCGTAGTAAATAGAAACATAGGTGCAAAAATTCTTGCAGAATTGTAAGTAAACATTGAAAGAGCAAAAGGTATCATGGAGAAAACAAACCATTTCTCTTTTTTAAAACCTTTTACCAAAAACCACATTCCTAAAACTATCCAAAAAGTAGCCAATGATGATTCAAACGAAGCTCTAGTCAAATGAATATGCCAGGGTGAAACTCCCAACAAAAAAGCCGAAACCATAGCGGCTACTTCACTGTCAAATAATTCCTTTGCTAAAAAGAAGAGTAAAAGAACGGTTAAAGTTCCATATACAACAGGCGTTATCCTAACCCCAAGCTCATTTAGCCCAAAGACGTAGATACCCGGAATGCTTAAATATATCTGTAAGGGTAATTTATACTCACCATATGCCTTGAAATGTATCGGAAAAGGCTTATTCCACTCATCTTTTCCTGTTTTTAAAATAGAGTATGCATTAAATCCAATTGATGTTTCATCCCAATTGAGTGAAGGCGGATCCTCAGTAACTTTATAGAACCTCAATACAAAGGATAAAACAACTATTAACAAAATTGCCCAAAAACTATATTTCTTCATAGATTAAATTATAACTTAATTGCATAGAAGGCTAGTGTCCCATCATAAAAATAAAATCTTTTAATAATCAAATTTTCATCTACATCCGCTAAAGGAACACTCCAGGGACTAACTATAATTAAAGTATTTTTTAAGTTTTTATCTTCAGGCCAGTAAACCTTCCTTATTGAAAATTTATCAAATAAGAGCTCTCTTTGTTTATTACCCACTTTGTATTGCTTTTGAAAAATAGCTGGAGATATATTTCCATAATATGCTAAATAGTAATGAATGCCTACGCCAATTATAGGTTCTATTTTCCCAAATTTAGGATCTAGTATAATTGAATTGAAATTATTATACTGCGACCAGGTATATAAAGAAATCTCCTTCATTGGATACTCTATTTTTTCAGATTTCTCAAACGGATAGCTTCCAATGTATATTCTAAGAAAATATACAAAGTTTAAGAATAAAACAAAAAATATCATAAAGAGACCAACCCATCTTATTTTCACATTTGTATTTTTTTTAAGATATAAAAATAAATAATACAATCCGAAACCTGAGAGAATACTTAGGTTTGTAAAAGCAAACATTGCCCTATGTGGACTATAATCCTCAAATGTAATTGCACTTGGGATAAATGAAATAATTATTAAACCTAATATAAAAATTCCTTGATAGAAAAATGGCTTATTTTTGATAATAAATATTATGCCTAGAATTACTAGCGGAAATTGTGCAAAAAGCAAAGGCCCAATTCCTATTATAGATTGATTTGTTAGATCAAGACCATTAGCAAATAGATAAACTGGATTTGTTTGATTTAAAAATTTCAAAAAGACAAAGTCTAAATATGATTTAATTGTATTCCCGTTCAAACTTATTAACCGTCCTAAGTTAGTATCCTGAGAAATAAAAACAGATGTTGCCCTAAATCTTAAACCAGAATTTATTAAGGTTATAACTACTAGGGGGACTGTGAAGATAATCCATGTAAAAAATAAAAATAAAGCATGTTTCTTTTGAGGATATATTTGTTTTCTAAAACTATATGCAAATAAGATTAATATTAAAGGTACTATTATAGTATGCGTTGTATAAATATACATTGCTAAGCTCAAGAGAAAAATGCCAAAAAATCCCCAAATTTTACCTTTATTGTTTAGAAAATTATTCATCAGACAAAAAAGACCGAAGAAGTCCAAACAAACACCAATAACATTTTCAAAGCTTTTTCTTGAATAAAATATTTCAGAAGGATTAATCGATACTAGAAACGCCGAGAGTATCGCTATAATCCAATTTTTAGTCAGCACTTTTACAAAAAGGAACACAGCTAAGATTGTTAGTGTACCAAAAAAGGCAGCAGGAATTCTTATGATAAATTCTTTATTTCCAAACAATAAATACGGAATAGTGCTTATATAGATATAGTGACCGATTTTATAGTCTCCTGTTGAGGGAAAAGCTAAAGGTAAAAAATTTCCATAAATATCCTTACCTGTTTGCACAATTGACTCAACATCATACAACTGGCTTACCTCATCGTGATTAAGCTGTATAGGATACTGGGATAACTTAAAAAATCTTAAGAAACCTCCACATAGTATTATCATAAAAACTAAAATATACTTCCAGTTTAATTTATGCATACATTTATTTTACTCAGAGTAGCAACCTCTTTTCCCAAATCATTTTTGTATAATCTTATAGTTACAGCTTTTTCCCCCAATTTCTCTAATTCTCTTTTTGTGGAAAAAATAAAGGAATATATTTGGTCATCACAAAAATAAAAATTATTACTTTCTCCCACCATTTTTATATGTGTTAGCTCTGTTTGATGAAACTTATACGGATATGTTAAGTCCAAGGACATAGGCTTTATATTGACCGGAGTCAACCACTGAATATGGGGGATTAAATCTTCTGTTAAGTTATCAGAAAAAGCAACATTATTAGTTAAAGATAATTCATATCCATCCGTAATTAGCTGATTAATCCAGAAAGGACGAAAAGCTTCGCTACTTTTGATATTTGATTTAATAAAAAAAAGATTAACTGTTGCTTCAAAGATAGCAAAGAATAAAATTAATCCTGTTATTTTTAGGTTTAAATTTATAAATCCCAAAGAAATAATAATAGCCAATATAGGCATAACAACAACTAAATGCTCAACTCTAAGTTTGGGAAACAGGAAAAATAAAGGAGAGGTTAAAATTATTGTTAAAATAAGCAGGTATCTTATTTTGTCCTCTTTTTGTCTAATCAAATAAAATATTCCAAGAATAAAAGGCACTACAGTAATTTTAGGAAAGGCGCCAACACCAAGAAAACCAAATTCTCCGTTTTTATCTAATTGAGCAAATAAAGTGCTAAATTGAAAGTGCTGCAGCCAATTAGAAAAACCTGCTATCAGAACATATATCTTGTTAAATAAAATTTTATCTAAAATCGTAGGCCAGGCTGATAAAACTTGGCTGCGAAGTCTTTCTATACCATTTTTTATAGTCAGATCGTTAAAACTGGACAGATTATTTTCTAACAGACTCCTCGATCCCTGCGGTATGTTAATAAAGCTTAAGACGAACAAAATATTAAGTGTTAAAGTAAAAAGAATTAAATAAATTTTATCTCTCTTCGATAAAACAGTATTAATAAATAGAAATAGAAGGATCAAAGGAAAAGTTGTAAACCAAAGTATTTTTGTACTGAGAAACATAAAAAAAATAATTAAAGAAGTAACTATTATATTTAGCTTTTTGACCATAAGAAAATTAATTAAAAGTAATAATAAACATGCAGAAATTATAAATTCGTTTGGAAACTTTGAAAAATATATTAGGCCAGGGGAAAATGCAGTAATAATTAATGTATAAAAACAAATTACCTTATCTTTAACAAATAACTTGGCTATTTTATATGAAAGAAAAACCAGTAAAGTGCCTAATATTATAAAAGGGATCCTGGCTCCCAAGTCATTTTTCCCAAATATTAGAATCCCTAAAGCAGTTAAGTAAGAGGTCGCTGGCAGCTGATAATCCTCCGCTGAGTTAAAGATTAAAGGGAATCTCCTTCCCAACTCATCCTCACCATTTCTCGCCAACATCCCTCCCCTGGCAGCAATTCTTGCATCATCCGCACTAAATATCGGAAAATTGATAGGTAATAATCTTACAAAGAAGGCTAAAACTATTACAAAAATAATAATCAGTTCTTCATTTATTTTCATTTATTAAGATTTTGACTATTATTAACCAAGACTGCAAAATCATAATTATCAAACTTAATTTTCTGTAATTTTTTATTTGACTCTTCCTTGGCAACACTCTCGTGTACTATAAGGACGCTTTTATCCGGTATAGGAGAATTTGGAGACCAGTACTCTAAACCCTTTGGGAAATACACCTTTTCAAAAAATTTATAGGCTGCAATATCAGAGGGCACAAAATCAGATTGATAAAGAGGCTTTAGGTTATTTTTTATAGAAATTTGCTGCAATTTTTCAAAAGCTAAATGTATGGGTTTCATAAAATTATTTCTTACCCTTTTAGGATATTCATACCAGTAGTCGTTTAAAAATTCATTATAGTTGATGAGTAATAATAAGATAATTACTGTTGATAAAGTCAATTTCCAGAATTTATTTTTTATGGTAAGTAAAGTTTTAAATCCTACAGTAGCAATAACCACAAAGGGAGGAATAAGGACTAAAAGTCGACTGGCTCTATGAAGCGCCGGGACAAAACTATAGAGCAGGGGAGAAAAGAAAAAAACCATTAATACAAAAAGTAAGAAAGGATCTTTTTTTTGGATTATTTTAAAAATTCCTAATGAAAAAAGCGGAAGTGTTGCCAGTAAAAACATTCCATGTCTCCCCGTTGAATGATAAGGGGTAATATCCCCTCTTATAAAAAGGAACGTGGGGTCAAAAGATGATAAAAATGGTTCTGCTAATTCCTGGTAAGACACTATCTTACTTGGCCTTCCGTATCCGAACATTGCTCCCGGATACTGGTTTTTAACTAAGACCATAATGATTACAAAAGGCGCTACTGTCAAACAAAATATAGAAATAGGCTTTAGGCTTTTAATATTTTTAAAGCTGCTTAAATACCATAGTAAATAAATAGTCATTACTGATAAAACAGGCACTATTAATCTAAAACCAAAATAAGAATACAAACTGATTCCCATACTAATACCCGCTACGAATAAGAATCTAATCTTTTTGTCTTTTTTATACTTTGCCAACATCCATAACCACAAGGCGACAAAAGGAACAGAGGCAATATTCTCAAGAGCTAAGTGTGACTGAATCATAATAATTGGAATACTTATGTAAATAAGAAAACCTATGACCGCCATTTTAAAATCCAGTAATTCTTTTACTAAAAGGAAGATTAAAACACCTCCGGCTAACGCAAAACCCACGCTTACAGCCCGTAAAATAAAAAAAGAAGGTCCAAAAAGATAGAATGCTAAAACCTCAGAATAAAAACTCACCGGTTGTTTCCAGTCATCTGGCTTTAAAGCTGTTGTAAATAAGGGCATTAGTCTACCAAGTGCATCATGACCAGTTTGAGATACTAAAGCAGCAGAATAACCTATGTCTGCTTCATCTCCATTAATCCCCGGCGGTACTTGAGTAATCCTAAAAGTAAATAAAAACCAACCAATAATAACCAGCGCTAGGATAACCGCCATCAATTTTATGATATTTTTCAAAGATTTACTCACTGGTATTTTTATTTGAAAAATTAATATAGATTAAATATAGGGATGATCCTGCAAATAAAGTCTGTAGTATGCTTCTTGAATAGTTTATATCTGGGGCAATTTTTAATAGTTCCCATAAACCTGCTGAGTTATGCAACATTGGTATAAGAGGAGCGAATAAGCCTATTGTTAAAGAAGGGTCAAAGAAAAAAAGGGATCCGATAAAACTTATTATTATCGCTATTATCGGCATAACATTCTTTAATCCTGTATTAACTATTTCCAAAATTAAAAAAGGAGTTACCCAAATTAACCATTGAGGATGGAAGTGAGTAAAAATAAAAAACAATAACAAGGGTATGAGATAAGTTCTCCAACTAGCGGATCGCTCTTTTCTTATCAAAATGATTAAATAAAATAAAATTAGTAAGGCAGGGAAAATAATAATCGATTCCCCTCCTGACACAGCAATTTGAGCATAAAGGCTTTTTGAACTTTGATTCGCAAATAGCGCTGTTGACCTAAAATTATGAGAGGACAAATAAGGCAAAATTGTAAATAAATAAGGGAGTATGGCGAGTATAAATAATTTCATTTTTTCAAATAAATTTTTCCCTGTAATAATCAATGGTATTATTAAAAAAATCGGATATATTTTAAAAGCTATTCCTGCTCCTAAAGAAAAAGCAGCTAAGTTAAGTTTATTTTTTAAAATAAAATAAATAGAAAGAATAGTGAAAAATGTTGGAATAATATCAAATTGACCCATCATAAATGTTGCATACAAATTTATTGGATTAAATAACCATAACAATAAAGCAAGTCGCTTTTGATTTTCATTTGTAAATAACTTATACAAAACAACTGCTGTTAACAAATCAAATATTAAGTAGGGTAATTTTAATAAAAGTAGATGAATATTGAACAATATATTTCCATAGTTTGCAGCAGAATCCAATAAGAATAAATTTACTGGAAATCTGAGTAAGTTAAACAAAAAATTAAATACTCCATGAAATAAATATATTGCGGGAGGATAGTTGAAAACTGCTAAATTCTTTAGGGGATCATTATCCGCTAAAGCAGGTAAATAATCATACAAATTTAAAATATTTCCTTCTGCTACTAACTTTCCGGCCAGATTAAAGGTTTGAATATCCTGATGAAATGTGAAAGACGAAAGTAACAATCTAATAATTATTGCAAAAAGTATAATTTGCCAGTATTTTTTCATTTTTTATTGGTAATATTTTCTATTATTTTTTCTTCAAATATATTTTTACTGAATTTATTCGCACACATCTCTGCCTGGTAAGACATCTCCTTCCAAAGCTCATTGTTACTTATTAATTTTAGCGAATATTGCTTTAATTGATCAAGTGTATTCCACAGATAGCCTGACTTACCATCTTCTACAATTTCTACCTGACCGCCTTTTCCTATAACAACAGGAACACAGCCGCCAGACATTGCTTCAACTGTCGTAATCCCAAAGTGTTCCATTTTTGCCGGTTCTTCCTCTCCAAAACCAGCAGCATGCCAATAGAGGCTGGACTCACCATACATAGATATTAATTCCCCATAACTTAAATTAGGATAAATTTTAACAGGTAATCCCTCTGACATTTCTTTCAGAAGATTCACGTACTCTTTATCCCCCTCTGATGCTGAACCTACCAAGTGTAGACTCCAATTTTCTATTTTTTTAGATAAATAAAGATCCCTAAAGGCTTTAATCAAAATCTCATGTTTTTTATCTCTTAGGTATCCAAAAAAACGTCCTACCGAAAGAATGTATTTTTTCTTTTTCAAGGGTTTAATTTTATCTGTGTTAACAGGTGGATAAATTATTACGGATTTAATAGGCCAATATTTACTACAATTTTGTTTAGTAAAATTTGAATTATAAATTATGAAATCCCACCCCTTTAGTTTATATTTACCCAGAAAAGTATTTGAAGGCTGACCAATTATAGGAGATTGTATATGTAAAATATTCTTCTTGGCTGTCGGGTAAAAGATACTCCCATCTGTTAAGTATATTAATACATCATATTTTCTAAAAAAATATAGTCTTTCTACTATATTTGACCCTTTTCCGATCGGAGCATGAAGGGTATTCACACTAGATAAGTCTATATTAAATCTGGCGCTCAACCTACTCTTAAGATTATCTGCGCCTTTTGTATATAAATTATTATCAAATAGTAAATCTACTGACGAATCCTTTGACAAAATCTCAGCCATTGTTAATATATATCTTTCCCCACCGCCAAAAGTATCTAAATAAGGTGAGTAAATTGCAATTTTCATTTGTAGTTAAAATCATTTTTTATCAGCTGCTCATCTATTTCATCATATGTTTTTTGAAGAGGTTTCACCTGCTGCATTTCCCATAATCTAATATAAGTCATTACCATGCTAAAGGTTTGCAAAAGCGAATCCATTACACCTACAGTCCCCCCAAAAAAACCTTTTCGTAAAATTCCCTGATTAAAAAGCTCAGAAAAAAGAATTCTTAAAAACCTCCAACCTGACATTTTAGGATGATTTAATTCTAATCTTAATTTGGCATCTATCCTCGACCAAACCAGACTTTTTAATACGATTTGATCTAAATCCCGATGGGTTAAGTGTAGTAGAGAATTTTTAGTATAACCAAGCTTCCCTTTAAATTTTGCATATTCGTGTATTTTTCCTATCCAAGTTTCAAATTCAGTTTTTTTAAAAAGCCTTATCATCCAATCTTTCTTATATGATCCGTAGCTTACTTCCTGACCAAAAATTATATTCTGTCTGGATATTGCAAATGCTGACTTGTCGGTATCTTTAATTAAAGATAAAATTTCATTTTTTAAAGAACACAGTATCCGTTCATCACTATCAACATACAAAACCCACTCCCCTTTAGCCTTTTCCATTCCTTTATTTCTGCGTGAGCTAAAATCCTCATCATTTGTTGAGATGATTTTACTGGTATATTTTTTGGCAATCCCTAAAGTATTATCATCCGAACCACCATCAACTACTATAATTTCATCCGCCCATTTTACTGACTCAAAACAAGTTTCTAATCTATCTTCTTCATTTTTTGTCAGGATTATAACGCTTATCATAGTTTATTCCTTATTTTTTGAGCCAGCCTTTTAAAGAAGTTTTTTGGTAAGTTAGCATATTTAAACCAATAATTTATTTCTTTTCCACTATTTTTAGTTAACTCTTTCAGCCCTTTTAGATCAATTGGGACTTCTTTAAATTTTTCCATTTCCCATACTTTTAAATAAACAATCAGAAAAGAAAAAGCCTGAAGCAAACTTAAGGCTAATCCATGTATTCCATCTTCAAAACCGCGATTAGCAAAAAATCTACTCAGGAATTCTGATAGAGGTTTTTTTATTAAATCTTTAAAATCAAATATGTATCCATCTGACTTTAACTCTGCTGATTGAATATCTGTATATCTAGTCATCCTCTCATGATACTGCGATAAAGAATTATAATGGTAATGCAAGATCGCCAGATTCTCATTTGCTGAAAGATCCATTCCCTTACCTGATGTTTTGGGGGGTATATGAATTCTATCGCTCCACACAACAGATCCTTTTCTAAAAAATCTAATATTCAAATCCGGCCACCACATCGATGCTCTCATCCACTTATTAAAAATAATATTCTTCCTCGGTATTCTAATGTAGTCTACTAAAACTTCGCTGGAAATAATCTTAACTAATTCCTGCCTTAAACCCTCTCCTACTTCTTCATCGGGATCCAATACTAAAATCCATTGATTTGAGGCTTTAGAAACAGCAAAATTTCTGGCGGGTTCGACAAACGGTAATTTTTTATGATATACAACCTTAGCTCCCAGAGATTTAGCTATTTCTACTGTTTTATCATCAGAGTGCATATCGCAAACTATAATTTCATCCGCCCAATCTACGCTCTTTATAGCCCTGCTGATATTGTCCTCCTCATTTCGAGTATTGATTACAACGGATATTTGACTTACCATATTTATAATCTTAATAGTATCAATTTGGCTGCACTAAGTAAAATGGAGTATTATTGACCACAGTTATTCAACAAATTAACTCTTTTCTTAACAAAAACTTCTTCCCATATATCATACTGGGCATAATTGTCAGTACAGTTTACTATAAAATGTTCCTTTTTGGCCAAATTCCTTTTCCCGGAGATTTGTTAGTTAGCAGCTATTCCCCCTGGTTTGATTATTATAAATTACCGGTTCAAAACCCTCTCATTAGTGACGTTTTTTCTACCTTAATACTATGGAAATACTTAAGCATAGATATCTTAAAATCAGGTCATTGGCCTCTCTGGAACCCTTATTCATTTAGCGGCACTCCATTACTCTCAACCTTTCAGTCTGCCACACTATATCCTTTAAATATTTTTCTATTACTTCCTAAATATTTCGGCTGGGGTTTATTTATTTTTTCTCAAACACTTATAGCTGCCATTGGCATGTATTTATTATTATCTGCCTGGTTATCTTCCAGGCTAGCCCGCTTGAGCGGAGCTATTATTTTTGCCTTAGGAGGTCTAATGACCACTTGGTTAGAAACGGGAATTGCAGTTCATGCCATTATCTGGTTACCCTTCTCATTATTTTTCACTGATCGCTACCTTCATACTCTTAAGATTAGATACCTTCTATTCCTTACTATATCTATTGTATTTTCCACGCTGGCTGGACATGCTCAAATGGTAACTTTTTCCCTCATAACCTTACTCATTTTTTCTATTTCAAAAAGTTGGGGTAAAAATACCAAGTTAACCTATATCCGACTTCTTCTAATTATTTCATCTGTGTTTCTCGCTCTTATTATCTGCAGCATTCAGCTCTTACCCAGTCTGGATTTACTAGGAAAATCAATCCGTTTAAACGAACCATATACGAACGAGTATAATCATGGCTTACTCCCAATTACAGATCTGTTTAGATTTTTTATTGCAGATCTTTTTGGAAATCCAGTTACCCAAAATTATGTAGGGTTCTTAAACTATTTTGAAACAAGCAGCTTTATGGGAACCTTAACCTTACCACTTTTAATCTTTTCTTTCTTATTTCTAAAGAAAGTCAAGATAACTATTTTCTTTTTCTTAATTTTTATTTCTTCACTTTTATTATCTTTTAGTAATCCTTTATCTCAAATACTTTACCATCTAGAAGCTCCTCTCTTAACTTCATCTTACGCTTCCAGAATGCTATTTATAACTTTATTGTCTGCTGCTGCTTTAAGTGCTTTTTCAATTAATCAAATACTAAACGATCAAAACCAGGAACAGGAGGAATCTTTTTTTAGATCAACAATTTGGGGATGGTCTGCTTTAGTTGGTGTCTTAATTGGAACTATCTTAAGCTATCAAATCGCTAAAACAGCACCATTACTAGTATCTTTAAGAAATTCAATTATACCAGTAGTAATTTCTTCAATATTTCTAGTCTTTTTTATGCTTATTAAAAGAATTAAATTAAAACAGAATAATGCTAAAAAGAAACTGATATTTATTATATTACTTATCCTCATTACTGCTGATTTAAGCCGATATTTTCTTAAATTTAATCCCTTTGTCAGTCAAAATGTAATCTTTCCTAGTGTACCAGCTATAGAGTTTTTACAAAAACAAAGCGGCCAATTCAGAATAGGGAGAGAACATGCAGAAGTCTTGCCTCCTAATACCTGGATTGCTTATAATCTACAATCCATTGAGGGATATGATCCACTATATCCAAGCAGATATGCAAAATTTATGAATTTTTTAAATGGCGCAGATTTAAGAACCAGCAGTTTTAGCCGCTATGCAGAAATCTCACAAAATTACTCAAACCCTCTTATTGATGCGGATAACGTTAAATTTTTTATTGGGGTATTAAGAGATGAGAACCATTCTTTGCCGGGAATTTATAGTAATCCTCAATTTAATAAAGCCGGCTACGTAAAGGTATTTGAAGATAAATCTGCAGTAATATTTGAAAATCCCAGAGCATTAGATAGAGTTTATTTTGCTTCTTCTTTTAAAGAAACAAACGATGCCGAAATAGAAAATAAGCTCATGACAGACACCATGTTTGATCCCAGAAAAGAAGTACTGCTGTCAAAACCCTTACAATTATCTTCAATTACCGGTCAGGGGAAAGCTACAATTATTGCTTATGCTCCTAATACAGTCAAGATAAAAACTGAAACTCAAAGAGATGAGCTATTAATATTAGCTGATCAATATGAGGAAGGCTGGAGGGCTAAAATTGACGGAATAGATACTAAAATTAGTCCTGCTAACTTAATATTTCGAGCTGTTAAAATCCCCAGTGGTCAGCATGAAATAATATTTTATTACTGGCCAAAATCCTTTGCGTTAGGAATAGCTCTAAGCTCCACAGCGATTCTGTTGACTATTCTCATCTCGTTTTATGCGATTAGAAGACACATCTTTTAATTTTATATACTACTTTCGCTTTTAACTAATATAGAGGTATGGTCATTGCCTTCAATTAATTGATAGTTTTTAAGATATTTAACTGTATCCATCGAACCAATATAAAGGTAAGTTCCATTCAAATTACCCAAAAAGCCTTGCAGATCCCCTGTGGGAATATGTCCGATATAAACATTATCAAATTTTTTAAATTTTACCCCATTAATATCAAAACTGTTCTTATTTTGAGTAATAACTGACATAGGTTTAATCCTTGCATACACAGGATAAGCAAACTCAATATTATCTATCTCATCTGATAGGAAAATATACTTGTATTTTTTCCTATCCTGCATTACTAATTCTGATGTAACCTTTGCCGGATAAGACCAAAATTTATTATATTCAAAGGGGGCAAGAAAATATAATTTTTGAACAAAAAAAACAAATTCAACTATAAATAAAATTCCGACGATAAACAAAACTCTCTTATTATTTTTACTTAAAATTGCACTTAAACCAAGTGCAGACAGGATAATTAAAGGCGGCAACATAAATGCACTTCTTAAAGCATGAGGCAAATCTACTATTGCTGTTGGTAAAGGGGCTAGCATTATCCAAAACAAAAGAAATAATATCGCTCGTCTCTTAATCGACCAGTAAGAGATAACGCCAACAAAAATAAAAAAAATATCAATAAGATAAAGCTCACCTATAGTTGCCATGTTATGACGCGGGTTCCGATCTCCATGCAGAACTAGAAAATCCAAAGAGAAGTTCTGTAAATAATTTTCTATAAACACTTTTCCATACTCTACTCCTTTATTATGAAAATAATTGGAAACAAATTGAGGCAAGGATGTTATTTGTCTTTCAAAGTTAATTTTTTGCTCAATTAAGTCTTTTGATTTTTGCTGTGAAAAAATATTTATTTGCGAAAATCTATTTTCAGATCCAGCGAAAAAAGTTTGACTGATAGATAAAATACCTAAAAAAGCTAGCAGAACCACACCGGCAATAAAATATTTTTTGCTTGTTACAAAAGACATCTTGCCTTTCACAAACATAAATAAAAGTGGTAGAAAAAAGATAAGACTAACTTTATAGGTCGGGTATGTGTGCAGGGCAATACCAAAACAAAGGGCTGAAAGAAGATAGAATATTGGTCTATTTTTTACTTTAATGAATAGAAAAGTCCCTAAAACAGCCATAAAAAGTGCTAAATGCGCTTCAAATCCACCCCGACTAAGTGATATATCCCAAAGTGAAAAGGAAGTGAAAGTTGCTGCAATTAATCCTGCTTTTTCAGAAAATAATTCTTTAGATATTAAATACAAAAGCAAGATTAACCCTATCCCTGAAAGAATAGATAAGGCTCTAACACCTAAAGCAGTTGGCCCAAAAATAGCAATAAAAGGAACTGATAAATATACATAACCTGCAGGCCTTCCAGCCCCCATTTGAAAGGTTAGAGGCAATAAATTACCCAGTTGATCATGTCCTGTTTTTAACAGCGAATAAGCGTCCAGAGTTATTGTCAGTTCATCACCATACAGTGACGGCGGACTATTATTTATATAAGCAGTTCTTAAAATAAATCCCAGAAGAATTATAGTTATCAATATAATTTTTCTATTTACAGAAAGCGTCTGATTATTCATTACTTGGTTTTATATACTTTTGCATTATCGTTTTTAAATACTAAATCTGCATTAATTAAACTACTGTCTGTGGCAATTTTTTGATTCCAGGATAAATATATATAACCCACATTATATTTTTTTATAAAATCATTTATCTTTTGATAATCTTTACTCTCAAAAGCTTCTTTTCTTTCCTGCAACAGCCTATCAACCTTATAACCCATGATGTTAACTTGTTCTTCATCAGATATTAGAGTCCTTTGTGAAGAAAAAGCCGGAATATAACCTGTATCAGACCAGGAATATATTGGAACTGGAGGATCCTTATAAATATCTCTTTCATATCTATTAAAAGGCATCGTCAAAACAACCCCTTCTGGTTGACTTTTTAAAAAGCTTAAAGCCTGAAGCTCCTGGTAAGAAACCTTTGATAGAGAGTGATTGGAATAAAACTGCCATAACAAACCCAATTGGGTTGGAATCATTAACAAAAATACTAATAAGCCAATAATAACTTTTAGGTTAATACTTCTTAGATTTGATAGCGCCTCAGCCATTGTTATTCCTGCTATAAAACCAAACAGCAATAGGAAGTATTGATTAAACTGTATCGCATTCCAGGCTACTCCCCTCTGCAGAAAAAAAACGGGAATAAGAAATGAGGCAGTTGTGATACTTAAGAAAAATAAATTAAAGGAATCTTTAAATATATTCATCTTTAGTTGTTTAAAAATAGTCCAGAACCCGATAAATCTCATTCCTAAGTTGCCAAAAAGGAAGATTAAAAATGCAGTAGCCTCAAGCTGAATTACTCTCTTGTAGTTATGCTCTGCAATGTAAGTTTGGCGTCTAAGCTCTAAATCCAACCAATTCAATCTATCAGTTGCAACCACAGTAGTTCTAATAAACCACCAAGGCTGCCACATTAAAAAATCCTGAGAATTAGCGCTATTAGGCAGGTAAATAATCAGGGATAAAAGTAAAGTCGCAAAAAAAAGAAATAATGCTTGAAAGAGTTTTTTAAATATCAATTCACTTATACCTATAACTAATAATCCGCCCAAAATAAGTACTCCTGCATAAACTTTAAATTCAATTACTGACCCTCCTAATATTACACAAAGAAAAAAATAAAATGGTTTTCTTAAGTTAAGATATTTAAATAAAGAAAATAAAAATACGCTTACTATTATAAAAGCAGCTGCATGCGGAGGATTACCTAACACTGATTGAGTTTGTGAAACCCAAAAGATCGACTCGCCCCCCAGACTCCTGTGTGTCGGAACATACACAATCCAACCAAAGCTTCCGGCAAAATAAGTAAAGATCATTGCCCAAATACCTGCTATCTCTTTTTTACTCCATCCCCGCACTAGGATAAAACTACTGAGACCAAGCAACAGAGAAAAGACAATCGGCATAAACCTAAAATAAATATCTAGATTAGAAAACATAAACAAACGGCTAAACTCAGACATTAAAAGATCTACAAAAAAATGATAGTTCTGCAACCTATTTCCTGCCAGCTCAGGATTTTGGAATGGGAAAATATTTTTATGCATCTCACTCATTAGTGCTAAATGCCAAATTCCATCGTGCCCGTGTGAACTCCAGAAATCTATACCATCCTTATAAGGCAACCCTGATGGAGCATTTACTGCAACTTGCCCAATAATTCCAACAATAATAACAAGCAGAAAAAACTTTTTAGCGATAATTCCCAGTTTAAAATTTAGAAAAAAACTTTTGGATTTATATATGTTCCAGATACCTAGTAAGGGAAGGCTATACATTAAAAACCTTACATGCAGCCAGGCTGATATATATGCAAAAAGTGTAAAAAGTACAATTCCTAAAGTTGCTGAAATTGTAATTTTCTCTAAATCATCCAGTCCGTTATCATATTTTTTAATTAACCATATAAAAGGTGTTCCCAGAGATATAAAACAGGCTATTAAAAATAATATTGCCAATAAAATTTGAATCAACATTTTTAGTTATACTTATATACTACCGCTTCTTCGCTTTCAAAGATATTCTTAATACCGTTTACCTCATCCAGCTTCTGACTGAATAGTTTAGGGAGATATATATATTTGATACTGTTCTTTCTTAAAAATTCTATTTTTTGAATATCCGAACCCATGAAGAAATCACTTGACTGTATCAGTCTTTTTTTATAATCAGTAAGTAATATCTGGTTTTGGGGAGTATCTTCCAGAAATACAGTTTTCTTTGATAGAGCGGATACATAGGCTGTGCTGTCGTAGACAAAAAGAGGCCAGGGCTCACTTACCTGTCTTTTAAGTTTTTCATCAAAAGGATGAGTTAAAACTATACCATCCGGCTGATTTGACAAAAACTTTAATGCTACAAGTTCCTGATTCGATATATAACCATGTGGTCTGGCTAATAAATAACCATTTGCAGTTACTAATGAATTAATTGGACCAATTAATATAATTAGAATTAATATTAGTAAACCCATAACCTTTGGTAATTTAAACAACAGAAAGGAAACGACCACTCCTGCAACCAGAGCACAAACATACATTCCATAATAAAAAAACTGAATCGTATTCCAGGGGTTTCCAATTTGGATAAAAATCAGAGGAATGAAAGTCGAAGCAAAGGCTAAGACTGTTAAAAATAAAAAGTTTTTATTCCTTAATATATAGTTAAATTTAATCAGGGAAAAAAGAGCAAAAAATCTTAGTCCCAGGTTACCAATTATAAAGATTGTCAGGCTTAATCCTTCTGCGCCGAAAAACTTAACCCAATTCTTATCACTAAGTCCCACCATCCTTGTTAAAGCAAGTCTCGTCCAACCCACCCTATCCGGTGAATCAATCATCGAGTTTACAAACCAAAATGGGGCAATAACTAAAAAATTAGTAGAGGATGCAAAGTTTGATTTGAATAAAAAGACAGATATTAATCCTCCAAAAACAAAAATTATAAACAACGAGTAGCTTTTGTGTCTTAAAATATCAATTATTCCTAAAATTCCAATTGTAATTAAGATTAAAACACCACCGTAGGATTTAAAGGCTATTAAGCAACCAGTCAGCAAAACAGCAGGCAAAATACTAGGTAAAATTTGCATCAGAGCAATAATAATTATTAAAGAGATTGCAAAAGGCGGATTTAAATTAAAAGAAACAGCCTGATTTGCCCAAAAGGCAGACTCTCCACCTAAATGCCTTTGTGTTATAAACTCAACAATCCAACCAAAGCTTCCGGCAAAATAAATAAAGTATAAAGAAATTAAAGTTGCGGCTTTAGTTTTTAGAATGCCAAGACTTTCTTTAAATATGCTCCATATCAAAAAATAAGACCCAATTCCTAAGCTAGCAGAAAAGATAACAGGGAAAAATCTAAAAACTAAATCCAGCGAGGAAAGACCTGTTAAATAATTTGTGGCAGCAATTAATAAATCATAAAAGTAATGATAGTTTTTTAATATAGCAGCTGAAAAAATCGGATTTTGCGCTGGAACATTTTTTATTAATTGGTTTATTAAGGCTATATGCCAAACTCCATCATGAGTATTTGGTCCCCAGAAACCCATGCCATAATTAAAGTCGATGCCGCTTTGAAAAACCGGAATTATTTGAAAAACAGTTCCGGATATTATTAATAGAATCAGAAGTAGGGAAAACTTACTTTTTATCCCAGGTAAATTATTAAAAATCCGCAAAGAAAAATTTTTCTTGAAAAAGATATACAGATTTATTAAAAGATATCCAAAAATTAAAAGGCGTAAATGGATTAAACTTACTATATAAAAAACTAAAGTCAACGCGACAAGTCCAACTGTATTAGATAAAAACATTTTTTGGAAAAATGGAGCTAAACTAGTTCTTTTACCCAGTAAATTAAATCCGGGTATTAAACTTGCTGTAGCAATAAAAATGATAAAAATTACTATATCTTTAAGAATTAAGAGGACAGAAAAATTAGAAAGACCATAACTTAATTTTTTTTGGGTCTGTTTTTTTTCTAAATCTTTTTTTGTAGTATCCAAAATGGCCCCGTCAATCGAGGAAATCTTCCCGTCAATGCTGATATCTCTGGGTAAAAATTCTATTTTTCTGCTGCTTTCCGCTTCGTTTAAGTAGCTAATCACATATCTATCATTAATATGGCTGACCTTGAAATCTTTTATTTTACCTGAATCAACAACCCACTTATGGCCAAAACTCACCTCATCTAAAACTCTAACCGCAGAGGTGGCAAAATTTACACTGTCACAGCGAACCTTAAAACAAAGCTCCTCTTCTCCGTCAATATATTGCCTGATATCTCTAAACACGCTACCGTCCTGGTTTAAAAACCAACCTGCTCTATAGTAAGGATTCATAAACCAAACAGCCTTTTTGTAACTGCCTAATGGGTCATCTGCAACAATAATTTGTTCCGGTGACAGTAGCGGAAAAGTATTTTTATACCAGTTAGCAAAATCATTTAGGTTAATTACTGATAATTTGCTATTATTTCTTTTAGAAGCTACCGTTTTTATCTGGTTTTCATATTCTTTTGAATACTTTTGCCAGTTGTATGAGTTTTCCAACCCTACAACCATTTGAGAAAATTTGTTTAGAGACTGATTCACATATAGATCTAGGACCCTTGAAAAATAATTAGTGTCCAAATTATGATAATCAATATAATCATTTGCCTGCAATGAATATGTGCTTTCACCAACTCCATTTCCATATGAGTTTACAGGATCCCTCGGTGCCCATTGAACAATAACAACCGGTAATTTATTTTCTATTGTTTGTGCGGGATGTAAAGCATTATTTTTTGCAGGATAGTAAGGTGTTGAAAAGTATTGACCCCAAATTTGATAATTATCTGTAGTATATTGATCTGCGACTATTAGCGACGTTTCTATCTTATATTTTTTTTGCATATAGGAAAGAGAATAACTGTCTACCCACCAGGCACCCACAGATTTTGGATAATAACCGAATATCTTATTAAAGTGATCAAAGGCTGTATCTATTAAATTTTCTCTTTGCTTAAGATCATATCCACTTAAAAATGCGCTTTTTGCAGAATGCCAACTCTCGCTTTTGTTGTAATCAACACTCGCATCTTTAGTCCAAGTTGGAGTTATTTCTAAAAATAAACCTTTCTCATCCGAATTTAAACTTTTTAATTTATCGACAATATTTTTTTCACCTAAGGCATCATATCTAATTAACCAAGTCGCAGAAAGGTTAAATCTACTTAGAATTTCTGACTCACCTAAAAAAGAGGTTTCTATAGTTTGTCCCTTTTGATCCCAAAAATCATATCCTCGTATTGGATTTACAATCGAGACAAAAGCATTGTTTTGAGCAAAAACAGCTTTTCCTGAAAAAATAAAAAAAGTTAGAGAAAATATAAAAAAAAGCTTTAAAAATTTAATCATTTTTTGAACGCAGTCCCCTCTTTATCATACCCAAAAGGGTAGGCTCTAAAATAAAAAGTAAAAGGGCATAAAAAATCAATCCTCCTCCACCTAAGCTGGCTACAACTACAAAGGATACAGGCAAAATACTCCTTAACAACAGTATTAGACCACCCATAATTATTGAGCCGATAAGGCTCTTGCCTAGAATTTCAATATAGTTTAAATTAATAAACTCCAGGGATTTTAACATTGCAACGATTGAGCTTACTCCAACTATCGCAAACCCTAGTCCTGCTCCATTTATTCCATAAACATAAGCTAGAAAAGGAACTAACGCCCAAGTAAGAGCAGTCCACATAATCATAAATTTAAAAGTTAAAGATATTTTTCCAATCGCATTCAACATATTAGTCAAAGGGGTTGTAACTGCTGCAAAAGCTGAGGTGAGGCAGATAAGCGTCAGGGGTATTAAAGCAGGCGCCCATTTATGATACTTCGGAATAATTTGTGTTAAAGGAGGCGCAAGTAAAACCAGTAAAACTAAGGACGGAAAAACAAACAGACAGATAAAAAAGATTGACTTTGATACGGCTTTTGATAGCTCTTCCTTATTATCCTGTAGTCTGGAATACGCCGGAAAAGTTACTTTTATAACCTGATCCATAAAAAAACGTAACGGTGCATATGCCCATTTTTGAGCCCATCCTAAAAGCCCAACCCCAGAAGAGCCTAAAATACCACCCAAAAGGATAGTCATTCCATCATCTTTAATCATTGCCAAAAAAGTATTAGCCTGATAGGGAATCCCGAATTTAAGTATTGATTTAAAAGACTCAGTAGAAAATAATAAACCAGGAAACCAGGGCTGCACAATGTATGTTGCAATTACACCTGTAATCCCTCTAAGTAAAACACCCAGGGTAAAGCTGGTAACACCAAATCCCCGCCAGGCAAAATAAACTACCGTTAAGTTAAAAATAATTGTTTCGAAAATTTGAGGTATAACAAGTTTATTAAACTCTAGTTTTCTCTCCAGTAATACAGAAGGAATTGTTTTAAGAGAAGATAGAAAAAGAGAGAAAGCTAGTGCCCAAAGTAGATTTATTGCTAATTGGTCAAATTTATAAAAAGATTTCAAAAAAGGAGTTGCCAGTAAGACCGAAACAATTATCCCTACTACCATTACTTGTTGAGCGGTAAAAATCGTTTTTAAATCCTTCTCACTTGGTTTATCTTTTTTTTGAATTAAGCCGGCTGCAAATCCTATATCACTAAAATATGTTAGAAAATTAATTATAGCCGAAACCAGAAAAAAGACCCCATACTGTGCGGGTGATAATAGAACAGGTAAAATAATTACATTTGCGAGAAATGAAACCGCCTGGAGAATAAATGTTCTTATTGTTAAAATTAAAATTCCTTTTTTAACCTTAGAATTTACCCCTTCTGCATTTAATTCTTCAGTCGGATCAAGCTGTTCAACACTCTCATTCATATCTTAGATTAGTTTATCCTCTTCCGGTAATATTCCACCCATTTTTTGACTTGCTTCAACTGGAATAAAAACAAGAACATCATCAGGAAAGCAGTTAAAGCACTTACCAGATTTGAAATAGATCTGACTGGAGTATCATATAGTCTAGCCTCAATTTTATGATTTCCCATCCCCAAAATAATTGTCATTAACCCTAAACTATTATTTTTGTATTCTATTTTTGCTTCTTTCCCATCTATAAATATTTTCCAGTCAGGGAAATAGTACTGTGAAAGACGAATTATAGAATGAGTCTTTGTATTTGTATTAAAACTTATCCAATTCGTTCCTTCTTTAAAATCCACTATTTTTGTGTCACCCGTAAGGATTTCATACCTCTTTGTCGCCAGTTCTGCCGGAGGCTCTTTTGCATAAATTGGTAAATAATCAAAAATTGAGCGCTTTATTTGTTTATCCCAATTCTTACCACTCAGTAATTCACTATCCGAAGTCTGTATAAATTTTTCAGGCCGGAAGTAGAAAAAATTTAGAACTACCATCATCAATAACAGTAGCAACCAGATATATTTCTTTCCTTTGAGAAATGTCAGGGTAAAACTTCCCGCAATAAAAGAGATAAAAAAGATCACAATAATTAAAAAACGCCAAGGGAATTGTAAATATTTTAGCGGATCAACTAAATTCCAGATAAACTCCGACCTGGGATTAATCATAAAAACACTGATAAGTATTGCCAGGGAGGAAAAAGTAATCACTATACTAACCCATCTGTTACTTCTCCAGAGGGTTCGGGCTGTAAATAAAGCAAGAAACCAACCAAGCAAGTGTACCCAACCAATTTGATAAGATAACCCATCCCTCTCACCCCCCGGAACCTCTCTTATAGATGCTCCATATCCCCATGTTCTTTCCAAGAATAATTTCCTAAACCCTTTAAAATGTTCTGTATAAGAAAAATAACCTTCAACTGTTGTTTCTAGATGTACTAGATTCTTTTCAAAAATAACCGGGAAAAAGTAGAAGGCAGAGAGTAAAATACTCAAAACCAAACTAACAAGACTAAAATACAAAAATTTTATCTTTCGCTCTTTAGCATAGTTTAGCCCAATCCAAACTAAACATAGCGGCAAAAAGATCATTGCAGAAAGGTTATGTGAAGTTATCAATCCTGCAAATAATACGGCCAGCAGCAATAAATTTGTTATGGTAATTTTACCTCTTAGTTTATCTATTGCCCAAAAAATGGCCGGGAAAAACATTAAGCTCCACATCTCACCCATTGCTCCCCTGACATAAAAGTCTAAGGCGTGGTAGGGAGCGTATGCATAAAAGACAGCTGATATTAGCCCTCCGGTTTTTCCCCAATACTTTGAGGCCAGAAGATACATAAAGATATAAGAAAAAATAAAAGGAAACGCAAACATAACTTTTGCAGAAATTAATAAGCTATGCGTTAGAAAATAGATTAATTCGCCAAAATAGTAAGGAAGGGGAGCATAGTAGTTAAAAATAGGGTAACCATACACTCCTCCCAAATCCGGAACCCAACGGCAGGGAAGTTGATGATCCAAAAAACACTTGTTCATCTCAAAAACCCTGATGACCTGCACATCATCATGATGGGTAAAATAGGGTGAGACAAAAAGTGGCCAAAGAAGAGATAAAGACAAAAGTAATCCAATAAAAAAATGCTTATATTTAAAAACCCAATTTTTTATTAACAGTAATTTAGACATTTTTAAAACCTTTTTTTGAGAAAAGCACCAATAACGAACCTAGAATACAAATTAGTGAAGTAATGTTTCCAATAATTCTAACAGGTGTATCCCTAAATTCAAACTGAAGGTTATAACTTCCAGCCGGAAGACTAAATCTGATAAGACCTCTTTCCGAAGGAATCATCTGGTCAACTATCTTCTTGTTTGCCAATACTGTCCAACCTGGAAAGTAAGTAATCGGCACAACTATCTCTGAATTTGTAAAAACTTTTATTTGTGACTGGGCATATCCTGCTCTTTTATTGAAATTTATTACCTCAATTTTCCCTGACTTTGTCTCCGGTAAGCTCAAAAACTTACCGTCAGTTGTTTGTACCCAAATGGGTAAATAATCCTTAGTTAAATCTACCCCTTGCTGCATTACTTCTTTATGTAAAAATTTGTCGAAAAAACTATCATCAGCATATTCTTTGGGTTTAAAGTACGATATTGTAGTTAAAATAACAAAAATAAATAAAATAAAATAAATAAAGCTATGCCTGCCTTTCAAAAAAGAGGCCAGAGATCCCCCGATAATTGCAATTATAAAAATTGAGATCGATAAAAATCTCCAGGGGAATTGAATAAACGCCATTAAAGGAAAAGCCTCCCAAATAAAGGCAGATTTATTATGTTGTAGAATTATCGATAAGATAAAACTACCGACTAAAAATAAAAGTAATATTAAATATTTTTTATCTTTTCTTTTTATGATTCCAAAAACTATTGCCAGTCCTAAAATTAGCCAGTTCCCTAATCCTACTTGAAAAGAGAGACCGTCTTCTCTCCCCCAAACTGATGAGCCATACCCCCAAAATGTTGAGAAAAATTGTGAAAAAGCTACAAAATGTGCCCTGAAGTTAAAATAACCGACTATTAAATACTTTGTTTGTATAAAATCTTTTTCAAAAGAGGCAGGTAGAAGAAAAAATGAAGCCAATCCCAGACTAAGCACTGCGGATGCTAAAAATGGAAATAGTAAAACCCATTTTTTCTCTTTTATCATTAAATAAGTAACAAACAGTGCAAAAAAGGGTAAAAACATTAGCGTCGTAACATTATGTGTCAAAAATAACCCCGATAGGGAAAAAGCAAGAAAAACTACTCTTTTTGCGCTCACTTTTTCAGATAAACACAGGGCTGAATAAAAAATTAAAGGAAAAAACACAAAGGCCCAAGCTTCAGATAAAGCGCCTCTAACATACATATCTACCGCCCTATATGGCGCATATACGTATAGAAGTGTAGAAAGAAATGCTCCTTTTTTACCAAAGAGTTTCTCTGCCAAAATATACATAGTTACAGCTGATAAAATACTTGATAGGATAAAAAGAATCTTAGCCACCCAGATAAAATTAAAACCCAGAGTATGAATTATCACACCAAAATAATAGGGAAGCGCAGCATAAAAATTAAAAGTCGGCTCACCAAACCTTAAATCCGGCGCCCATCTTGGTGGAATATTACCATCAAAGATCGCTGTAGTAATTTGATTTAACCTGGCTATAAAAATATAATCCTGAGTATAAAAAAATTTCTTATTAAAAAAGGGTAGCACTGTCGGCAAAGTAAGAGCAACTAAGGTTAGGAGTATAAATAATTTATTTTTCATATTTAATTAGGGTAAGACTTGATACAAAACTGTTGAGTCAAAGCTTCCATCAGCCCTCTTCGCTTTAGGATATTCTTTAATTAAAACCACATTCTTAACTTTTCCTGCCAAATTATTTTTGCTCCCAATAAAGTATGTCTCATTGTCCAAAGCCGCATTTCTAACCTGAGCGGAGATTGTGGCGCTGCTGCCAACAATTGCTACATTTGCTTTATCAAGATAAATTTCAATCCCATCCGGCAACGTGCCAAAAAATCCATCTGTTCCCACCACCACTCTTTTAGCACTTGACCTGTCTAAAATATAGTTGGCAATATCCTTAAATCCATATCCTGCTGTCCAATCTTCAAAATAACCAATTCTCTCTTCTTTTGGTAAAGCTTGTGGCGGGGGGGAGACAAGGAGCTGATAATCAAAGATGAGAGCTAACGGTAAAATAATAGTTAAGCCAAATATAGCCTTAACTAAATTACTCACCTTCAATCTCTCTAATATTTTTGATAAACCAAAACCCGCAAAGACTAGCAGGGGAGCAATGGAGGTAAGTAGGTATCTAGCCGTAAAAGTTTTTAAAAAAGCCATTGATAAAAGCATCGGGGCAAGAAGCCATACTAAAACTATTATTGCTTTTTTGTTTAAGTTTTTTAGAGCAATAAAAATCCCAATCGCAATAATTAAAAGAGTCGGGATAGTGAAAAGCCTTGGAAACCAATCAGCTATATCATGAAGATGAGGGATAAAAGGATCTAAGGGTCTGCCGATAAGTTCAAACGGAGAAAAAACATAGTCGCTATTTCTGGCCGATAGTTTATTAAATTCCGGCCCGAGCCTTAATAAATTGTAACCTATTAAAGCTATTATTATTGCAACAGTCCACAAAATAATGATCTTTAATAAAGAATTAGGTTTTCTGTCTTTTTTCCCATAAAAACCAATAAGAGAAAATGGCAAGATTAAGATATTTATGAGTCCGGGGGTTTTTGTCAGCACCGCTCCACCCATCAGGTAGCCCAGAATCATTGCAACATCCAACCTTAAACTTTCCATCAGCCAAAGGGCAAAGTAAATAACCCAGATAGTAAAAGCAGACAACATCGAGTCAACCAAAGCCATTCTGTCAAAAAAAACAGTATATGGAGTTATTGCATAAAAAAGTCCTGCCCAAATGGCTGCTTTAGAGTTAAAGACTCTCTTAGTTAGGAAAAAAACACCCAAAAGTGTAAAAAAGCCTGCAATAACTGATAAAAATCTGCCTGCCTGAAGAGGGTCGTGAATAAATTTAAATAAGGGAATCATTACCCACATAAAAAGAGGTGTTTTACCGTCTGTGACAGATACAAAACGTAGAGTCGGTTCAGCTCTCATCACTTGTGCCCAGCGAATATAGATCGCTTCATCTGCAAAAATAGGCTGAGCAGTCAGGTTTGGAAGACGAAGAATAAAATAAGTGATGGCCAGGAAGAATAAGAAAATAATCTCTATGCGGTATTTTAAAAGAAATTTCACTATATAATTTTACGTTTTAGGTAAACAAAAGGCAAGGATTTTAAGCAAAGGACAAATAAAAACTAGATGTTTAAAAGGTGTTTGTTTTGATCAAGCCATTTTTTGTACTGTTTGTAAGCCGGAGTATAAAGTCTTACTTTTCTCCAAAACCCATCCTGGTGATGTTTTTCTTTGGTGTGAACCAGTTCGTGTACCACCACATAATTTATGACGGTAATTGGAGTCATTATAAGGCGCCAGTTAAATTGTAGCGAATTGTCAGGAAAACATGAACCCCATTTTGATAAAGTATCTGAAAATCTGATTTTTTTATATTGAGTACCCATTTTCTTACTCATATACTCTACCCTTTCGGAGATCATATCTTTAGCATGTTTGATATACCAATTTGTTAGCTCTTTTTTAATACGGAACTTCATAAATTCTGGAAATTCCAAAACTCCATCTTTTGCATCAATTTCTTTAAAGTCCCCAATATGTAATTTATACACATCTCCTAAAAATAAAAATTCTTCGCCTTCCTGATAAGTTTTTTCGACCTTTCCCCTACCTTCAAACTTTTTTAGAGCTTTCAAGATCCAGTCTTCTTTTTGTTTCACAAAATGTTTAATTATCATATCCGGCATAAAAAACGGAGCCTTTATAATAAGTTCTCCTCCAGAGGAAATCTGTAAAGACAAAGTTTTTCTATTGGCACGGATGATTTTGGGAAAAGGAATATTAGCCATAAAAATTTAGCTGGAAAATTTTTTATCAAAATTTTCATGATGTAATATATCTTCAATGATGACTACACTAGAATCCATCGGGTCAAAACAATAGACTAATCTTAATTTTCTTGATTCAGGATGTTGAAACCTTATACCTCTTTCATCACCTCGGAAACTCCATAAATCTTCTCTTCTGCTAGCGATGCTTACACTGGCATCAACTATCTTATATGTACCTTTGCCTTTGGGATCCGCAACTAATGCTTTTAATAATACTTCTATATCTTCTTTTAATCTAGTCTCCTTTTTGTAAATTTTATAAGCTACAGTGCTGGCATAAGCAAGCCGATCTTCATCTGTACTAATGGTTTTAAATTCACCATTTTTTTCATATACCAACTGATAAGCTCTGACTACTTCTTCTAATCTTTTGGGGATCGGCAGTTCGGGAACTATTGAAGTTAGCCTTGGTAAAAAATGACGCCTTTTAGTTTTTGTGGGTATAGAGTCTACTATAGGATCTGATATGTAATCCATTTTTTTCAAAGGTCTAAAAGCAAGATGATCAGATGACTCTATTTGCGGAAACATTCTTTGAGCCAAATTAACTACAGGTGCTAAAACATCCTTTAATAATGCATCCTCTGTACCCAAATAACTTTTCTTAAACTGATTGGGTATACCATAAACATCTCCTTTTTCAGTAACTTCTAGAGTAAGGTGAGTTTGACCATCCTTTAGTAGTAAAACTAACATCATATTTTGTTTATTTTGACAAGCCAAAATTATACGGGAAATAACGGGATGTCCTTCCAAATCTATTGGCAATCCTTTTAATGCTTCCGGAAAGAGTTTTCTTCTATAAAGATGTAGTCTACTCAACAAAGTATCAACTTCGGAATCAAACTCTCTGCCTTTATCCAAACTGGCTTTATAATGCTCCCCAAGTTGAAAAGAAGCATTCTTATCATAGTCTCTATTGTACAACTGGTATTGAAAAAGGTGAGGGGGTAACCCAGAAGCAGTATAAGATTCTGAAGTTTCCGGGATTAAAACCGTATTTAAAGTACCCCATTCGCCCGCTATACTATCATTATCTCTACGTTCTTTATAGAATTTTACCAATGATGCCGGCGTCAAACCGGTTCTGGCTGGTATGTATACACCCAAAGCTTGAACAAATGGTTGCCCCAAATAAGCAAGGGTTCTAAGAAGATTGTTGAGATTTGAATCATCTATACCTGCTTGCATAATCAAAGGCAGGTAATAGTCCATATAGCTGATTAATCTTTCAGCTAATGGCTGTATTTGATACGGTATAATTTCTTTTCTTGCTAAAACTTGTAGCGGCAGAAACAGTGCAATATTTCTAGCTAAACCATGATTGTAGGTAATTGTTCTGAATGGATTACTCGCCACCAAAGTATTAATACTGCGAATGTCATCCGGGCGTAGGGGTAAGTCCATCTGTTCAATATCTGCTAAGGAAACTCTGCTTCCAAATCTATCAGCGTACAAATTCTCCTGCAAACGCGCATCGTATAAATCTAACATTCTTGCTGTATTATCTGGGGTAAACCAAGCTGGTATCTCCTCTTCACTATATCTTTTCATCGCGGTATCAAAATTTTTACTGGCTAGCGCAAGATCAAAAACTTTGGAATTTGATCGATAAATCATGGGTGCAAACAAATTTATTTGATCTCGGCCTAACATTTTGGAAACTTTAGCCATCATTCTCAAAAGTAAACTTGCCCCGCTATCTTCAAGAGCCAATCTGGCAGGAAATTTAGGAGATGAATCCCAACTTTGCTCTGCTTGGTGAAATACACGATGCACTGCATCCAAGTGAATAGCTGATTTGGCTACGAAATTAGGATTTATTTTATCCTGATATCGCCTCTGCCTCCTATTAGGCAAAGGCTCTCCTTGCTCAATATTTTGTGACATATAGTTTAATTATACTAATAATTCAGATAAAAATATACTATAAGTCAAATATTTAATTCCGGGATGTCCGAGATTACGACGGATGTTAGTTAGAAGGGAAATTTAAATTACTTTTTATGCTTTCTATTTGTGCCAGGTGAGTTGGTATATGATTTAGGGCAGTCGTAAAAATATCATATAGAGTTACCTCTTTTCCATCACGAATTCCTTTTCTCTTCCAAAATGAAGATGGAAGTAAGTGTAATAATGAGGCCAGACATTTCCTTTGAGTTTTTAACAGATCTAGAGCCAAGCGATAGTCTTGCTTTTCATATATTAATTTTTTTGCCCACTCCGCTTGATCAAACGATTGCAGTGTCGGTTTTTCTTCAACTATGACTTTTCTCATTCGTTCGCAAAAAAACATTTCTGTATCTGCAAGATGCACGATCACTTGATTAATGCTCCATTCATTATCACCCGGTTGATAATGTAACTGTTTATTATTTAATCCAGCAATTATAGAGTCAATAATTGCTGGTGCAAACTCATAACTTTTTATCTCTTTAGGGGTTGGGGATTTTATCATTTAAATTAGAGTAACCGAATACATTTAGAGTGTCAACAGATCGCTTAATTGAAGCTAAATGATCCAGAGAATGGTATTTGTTTGCCTACCATAAAAACTAGGTGTTATTGTATGAAGCTTATTTTTGATTCAAAAGAGCATAAGAAGTAATATTCATTAGCGAGGTCTTAAAAGGTAAATGGGTTCTCCAACACGCATTTCCCCTGCTTTAACAACGTTTGCATAAACTCCCATTTCTTTTCTTCTGTTTCTCACAACATCTCCTAATACACTCGGAGTTTGTTTTCCAGTTTTTGGATCTATATTTATCATCATGCAACGCGGATCAAGTTGTACAATAAGAATTTGTGGGCTATCTTCTCTTTCACCAAATGTTACAACTCCGCCCAACCATGTATCCTCTGCGCCCTCTTTTTGTATTATTGTTTCTACAACAACATTCGGACGATATCGCCGAGAATCTTCTTCAACACTACTTCTGCTTGAAACAGCACGAATAGTTTGTACGCCCATAAGAGAAACAGGAAAACCATCATATGCCCCTCTTTTTAATTTCATAAGGTGAATTTTCGGGCTACGAGTCGCACCTTCTTGGAGTATCTGACACAACTCCTTGCTTTCTAATCTTAATGTTCTACCATCAGGTAAAACTACTTGAGTTGCTTTTATATCTAAATTATATGTCGGTCTAAATAAAACCATTTCAGGATAATCTCTTGCCGTTAACCAAGGAAAACCATCTGTAGATACTGCTGTTTTTACAAATGCATGCTGTCGATCTCCTTCAATACCCTTTAATGTTAAGGGAGCAACCTGTAAAGATTCACCTTGCATGGATTTTACTGGATAACGATTAAGCTCACTTACAATACCAACTAGTTCTCCTCGTTCATACATACGTACAAGATTATAAATGAAACATGCAATTTATGCAAAAAAATAACGGAGCAAACATGTTGGAGAAGTATAAAGATAAATAATTACAGTCCCAGTGGTATTTGAATTGAGATGTTAGGTTGATAAATTTCATTAATTTCTTCTACTGTTTTTTCATCAGCTTTATATTCCAACATCTCTATAACAGATTTTCCGATGTGATAACCCAAATTTACAGGTACCGCATTTCCTATCTGCTTATATTGCGAAGTTACTGAACCCTCAAATTTCCAATCGTCTGGAAATGTTTGTATTCTTGCGTATTCACGTACTGTTAGCGGCCGTGTTTCTTCCGGATGACATCGTTCTGTTTGTTTTTGAGCAGGAGCACAAGTTAAAGTTAGACTCGGCTCATCCCAAGATAATCTTCTCGCCATACCTGTTTTCCCCCCACCTAAATAAAAGCTTGCACCCATATATTCTTTCTGCAAATCTATCGGCAAATCTCTCCAGTAGCCACCAGGTGGAATTAAATCCATTATCTTTTTCTTTTTTTCAGGATATTTTTGACCTGCGGATTTTGGACAATTTTTTAATGCTTCACCTATAGAGATTATGTAGTCTCTTTCTTTTGGAAAAATAAATGGCAGATTTAAATCCTTGCGAATTGCAATAATAACCAAACGTTCTCTTTTTTGAGGAACATCCATATATTGAGATCTTAAAACCTTATACTTAACTTTATATCCTAAATCTTCTAGTGTTTTAACCATTGTTGCTAAAGTTTTTCCGTTATCGTGATTTAGTAGTCCTTTAACATTTTCACCAATAGCAATTTTTGGTTTAACTTCACTGACACAACGGGCAAATTCAAAAAACAAAGTTCCTCTAATATCTCCAAAACCCAATCCTTTTCCTGCATAACTAAAAGATTGACAAGGAAATCCACCTTGTACAATATCTGCTTTCATATCTTTAAAATCTATACCTCTAACATCTCCTAAAACCACATTCCATTCAGGTTTATTTTTTCTTAAAGTTAAAGTTGAGTCTCTGTCAAAATCATTTAGGAATAGATGTTGCAAGCCTGCATTTTCCATTCCGAGTGCCGTCCCCCCCGCCCCAGCAAAAAGCTCAATTACTGTATATGTAGATTTACTCTTTGATTTTAAAATTTTGTAACTATTCCTTGCGCTTGAACCATTAATTTTATTATTCACTCTATCTATTTCACTGAGATTGAACAGTCGATAATTACGGTCAGATCTAAGTGCTTTTATTAAACCTTTCTTTTCCCACCGCCTAATAGTATCTAGTGAAACACCCAGTTGTTTGGAGACGTCAGAAATAGTAAGGAGATTATCTATGGGCATGCATTCATAATATTAATAACCAATGCATAATGCAATGGTTATTAACTATATCTAATGATATTTATCTAGTACGCTTTATCAAACAGATATTCCAAAGAAATATCTCCTGTGACACTTTTAGGAGTAACACCTGTAATCTGAGCAATTACTTGAGGTAGAGCCATGTATAACTTTCTTAAGGTATCTTTTTCTCCTGATGCTAGATCGTAAAATAATTGACCGCTAATTACTCTAATCTTATTGTTCTTCGAACGTCTCTTATGTTTTGTATTATCCGATGGAACAAAAAGTTTATCGTACTTTCCTTTTTTTAAAGGCAATATCTCGACCAGATAACTTGTATAACCTGCAAACTCTGGCTTAGATAGAACAGATTTAAGATCATCGTAAACACGAACTTTATGATCCCCTTTTGTCGTATTATATTTGTTTTTTAACTCAGCAATAATCTTCTTATCTTTATTTATAATGTCTATAACATGTCCCTTATCAAGATTTTCCCAACCTACCATTGATCCAAGTATATCTTGATGAAAAGCTCCTATTGCGTTTTGAAAAGTTTTCTGTGCTTGCCGACTTTTTTCTTGATTTAACCAATCCTTTATATCAATATTCTGTACTGCAGCATCAAATAAGCCTGAAAACGGATCCACGGCGTTTTTAAAGATTTCTGATTCTGGTCGATCTCTGGCGGTAATTATCACATCAATAACTCTCTTAGTTATTTCAATCAAATCTTTATCACTAATAAAAGAAAGAATCATAATCTGTACATTAAAACATAAATACAGCTAGATTTGTAGCATAACCAGAATCTTATGATTTATATTCTTCAATATCACCAACTGGAGAGATATTTAAGGGGTAGATTCCGGCGTTTTCTATAACATTTATGCCCTACTGACTCTTAATTATAAAGGAGCTCTGGGACAGGCTAAACTGGCTTTCCATACGACTATTTAGAACAACCGTCAGGGTAGGTGTTGGCAAAGTGCGGAGTACATTTGGAAGAAATACCGTGATAGTTGGAACAGAAATTATCTCCACTGTTGCCGTTTATTCCGGTTGTACAACTGGTGTCGACTGAAGCAGTATCTGTATTTTGCGATTTATAATTTTTAGCCAGGAAAAAATAACCTCCACCCGCAAGTAAGATCATTAAAATAATTATTATTAAATATTTCACTTAATATTTTCCCTTAAAATCATTAATCCTTATTCTTAGCATATCATAAATTGCAGCCAGTGCGTCTTTAATTACCTGCACTCTTTCTGTATCTACATAGTTCCACTCAACCCCTACTTCGGCAATTTTAAAGCCGTATTTTTTAGCCAGATATAAAAGCTCTACATCAAACCCGGCGTTCACTGCTCCACCCTTGGAGTGCAATACTCCCCACTCACTTTTTATTCTGGGGATTATTTTCTCAATTGATTTTTTGTTAAATGCTTTAAAGCCGCATTGAGTATCTTTGAAGGGTAATCCTAAAATTATCCGCCGTAAAAAAGAAAAACCCCAGGCGGATATTTTACGGATTATCGGCGCACCCCTTCTACCCTGCCTTGAACCAATTACAATATCCCAACCAGAGGCTGATCCTCCCTTGGCGGAAAACTTGGGTAAGAATTTATCCAGTTGATTAATCGGGGTGGCCTGATCCATATCGGTAAATAACACAATCTCTCCTTGTGACTTTAGCATTCCAGTCATGACAGCAATGGCTTTACCTCCGTGTTTGTTTTGTATCAGTTTAAAATTTCTATTTTTTAAAATAAATTCTTTAACAATTTCCACAGATAAATCAAAGGAGCCATCATCTACAATAATTACCTCGTAGCTGATCTTACTTACCTGAAGATAGTTATTTATCTCTTCCAGAACTCCCTTTTTTAAATTTTTTTCCTCATTAAACGATGGGATAACAACTGATAATTTGATCATTTTAGTCTAAATATTTTAACCCAATCGAGCCTTTTAGTCTACGGATGACCTCCAGGATTTGGAACTAATCTATATATTTTAACGCCTTTATACTCTACCATCCAATTAATTTTGGAGTAGCCAAAAGCTGCCACTTCATATTTTGCGCTGTGAGTTGGATCACAAACTTGATCCTCACAAACTACAAAGAGTTGTCCGGTTTTATCCTTTGGCACTTGTTTTGGTTTATGCCCGTATAGATCTAGGTAGAACTGATAAGCTGAGTCATAATTACTTTTAGCAATCAGGGCAAAATTAAAGTCTTGCCGGCCTGATTTTTCAATAATAAATTTAGCAATCAATTGCGTTTTCTTTAACTGATTTTGCGCAGGTACCAATAGAGGGTTTTTTTGTAAATTAACTAGCGCCAGAGTCAAAACTAAAACCAAAAGGAAGATATTAAATATATTCTGATATTTTTTTTGCAGTTTAATCGAGGCTATTGATCCCAGTAGTAAAAATGGCACAGGGTTTAAAAAGCCCAAATAATGATCATAAACTTCGGCCTGATAAAAAGAAACTCCAATTAGTCCTACAAAAAGCCACACTCCTAAAGCCATAACCGGCCAATCCAAAATCCGCTCAGTAACTCTTTTATAGATCATCCTGATAATAGAGAATAAAATTAAGATAGAAATAACTAGCTCAAGATAGGTATTTTGGCCTGCTATATATCTACCGATTAAATTATAGTTAAATAGTTGAGGGATCTTTGCCAGATTATAAAAAATATTCCCCTTCAGAGTATTAGTTGCAAAGAAAAGATACAGTGCTCCTTTTAAGTTTAAAAAATCATGTCTTAAATCAAACCAAAACAAAGGCGACATCAGGATTAAAAATGCAGCAAGCGATAAGACAACTCCCAAGATTAAATTTTTATGCAACTTTTTTTGATGCCATTTATACAAGACATCATTAAACAAAATAACAATAATTGGAATCAAAATCAGAGCCAGATAATGCATCTGCAAACTGGCTGCCAGTGAGATTGCAGTTAAAATCAGCCAGAAAAAATTACCGCTTTTATGAATTTTATATAAACCAAACACACTCAGCAGTGCAAAAAAAGGTAAGGGATTAGGATTCCAGGAAAAATTTGAGTAAGATATAGTCACCGGAGAGATGGCGTATAAAAAAGCGGCAATTAGACCGGACTTTCTGCTGAAGAAATTTTTACCCAGGTAATAAATTAAGGCCACGGTTAAAACTCCAATCATTGCTACCATGATCGAGGGGGCTACCGGACTAAGCCCAAAAAATACCATTGACAAAAACATCATATAGTAATAAAGCGGGCCTAAATAAATATTCCCGACAGAGGTAGGCGGACCGATTAAGGGAAAATGGCGTACATCAACCATAGCTTTAACTACCTCTGCATCTCTGCCTTCATCTCCCAAAAAAATCATATACTGATCTATTTTATAAAACCGGAAAAATGCAGCTAAGACAAGTACAAATAAAAATCCCAGAAAATACTTTTTTTCAACTTTTAATTCCCACCAAAGACGGATCAAATCCAAAAATGATTTAATTATCACCTTGATATTTGCACCAGTAGGCTTTCCTGATAGCCTGGGATAATGATTTACTCCAACCTGTCCTATCTTAAACCCGGCCTTTTTAGCTTTAATTACTAATTCTGCATTTATCATTGCCCCTCTTTGTGACTGCAAATGCGGAATTTTTTCTAAAACCGATCTTTTTACCATCTTAAATCCGCAATCTACATCTTTTAAAGTCAACCTAAAAAAAGCAAAGAGTGACAATTTCCAACCTTCTTTAAATAGAATTCTAAAAAAAGGATCCTGTCTTTTAATCCTGTAGCCGATTATTACATCATAATCATTAATTTTGTCTAAAAACTTTGTAACTTCGGAGAAATCAAATTGCCCGTCTCCATCAGTATAAACAATTGTATCGTATCTTGCACTGTAAAAACCGGATTTCAAGGCCTCTCCGTAGCCTAAATTACTCGGATGATTTATCACCTTTATTAAAGGGTTTCCCTGGGCAATTTTTTCTATTACTTGACCTGTACTGTCTTTAGATCCATCGTTTATCAAAATGATCTCATATTCAAAATTAAGGCTCTCTAAAACCTCAACTGCTTTTTTTACAATCGTTTCAACATTTCCTTCTTCATTCACAAGTGGGAAAAAAACAGATAACTGGTTAATTTTCATCTAAGAATTCCTTTTACAAAGTGTAGCATACCTAGCTTACTTTCTGCTATGATTTTAGTATGAGTAAAACTTTAAAAGATCTAAGCTTGCTGGCACTATTTACATTTATTTTAACTTCTTTAATTTGGCTGCCGCATATACTCAGAATTCCCAACTTCTGGGGATTGGACTTTAGCCAGGGATTTACATCAATTTATCGGAATTTTGATGGGATTGAGTATATTACTATCGCTAAAACTTTTTATAACCCTTCCTTGATTGCTAAAATTCCTCAATCTCTATCTGCGAGCTACTATGCTGCTCATTTTCCAGGATATGCTTCACTAATTCTCTTTCTTGCTCCACTATTTGGATTTTTAAAATCGATGCTGGTTGTGTCTTTGGCTTTTACTATATTTTCTTGTTGGGCATTTTATTTTTTAGTTAGAGATTTTAAATTAAGCAGTAACCCTCTATTTCTGTCGATAATTTTTCTAATCTTACCTGCCAGGTGGGTAATTGTTCACTCAATTGGTTCGGCCGAACCTGTTTTTATCTTCTTTGTGATCGCTGCTCTTTACTTTTTTCTAAAGTATGAAAAAAAATCCCGATTTATTTTTATCTGCTTATCTGCATTTTTTGGATTATTGGCACAAATTACCCGGCCACCAGGAATCCTGCTTTTTATTAGCCTGGCTTTATATATCCACTACCAGTTCTATTTACAATCTAAAATAATCGGATTTAAAAAAGCTCTTTTTAATCATCTAAAATATTTCCCCTTAGCCCTTATTCCCCTTGGACTTTTGGCAGTATTTTATCTTTATTCACTTGCGTTTGGGGATTTCTTTGCATATTTTCACTCCGGCGATAATATTCACCTGATGTTTCCGCCCTTTCAGGTTTTTAACAAACACCAATTTTGGGTGGGTGAGATTTGGCTGGAAGATATAATCTATATATTTATTCTGGGATTCTTAGGAGGTTTATATCTTCTAAAACAAAAACTATATCCTTTGGCTTTTTTTGTCCTGACATATCTTTTCGCCTCAACTTTAGTTGCACACCGTGACATCAGTAGATATACCCTACCAATTTTCCCATTTCTTTTAATAGCTTTTGAAAAAGTATTGGTGAGCCGGGAATTCAAAATTATCTTGATAATCTTATCTCTGGCAATCTATTTATATACCCAAAATTTTCTATTAGAAAACACCGCCCCAATTCCAAACATTGGACTGTTTAACTAATCTTCCTGGTGTCTGAAGGTAACAAAGTGGTTAACCGTAAAATTCCAAACCATAACCGGGGGAATTGTTAGAAAGAAATAAAAATTATTGTAAGCAATTGGCCTGCCAAAAATATTTATAAACCCATCTCCATATATGGTATGTAAGAACTTAACAATTAGCACACCAATTATTAACCCTCCAAGTCCTACTAAATTAAACAGTCCTAATTTCTGCCATAAATTCGCCTTAGTTTTTCTATATTTAAAAGTCCAGTAATTGTTCAGGAAAAAATTGTTGATTATAGCCACTTCTGCTGAAAACCCTTTTGCGCTAGCCGGGGGGATATTAAAATAATTAATAAAAAGTTTATAGAATACAAAATCAACTACTGTTCCGACTACTCCAACCAGGCTAAACTTAACAAAAGTCTTTGCTTTTCTGGAAAACTTATATATGGGAAGATTAAGTCCCAGCTGATGTAATCTAACATCCAGACAATAACTTATTACATCATAAGTGTAGTTAAAAACTTTATTTTTTGAATATCCTTCTAGGCGGTTTTTAAATATAAGTGGTACTTCTTTATACTTTGCTCCGGCTAAGATTGCTTCATGTAAAAATGCTGGCTGGACTATGAAGGTTCTTTCTCTCCAGGGCAGCCTGTTTAAATTAATCTTTTTGAAAAGTTCGGGTGTAAAAGCTCTAGCTGAATTTGTAACTTCTTTTATATCCCAGGGTCCGATTAAAACTCTACATATAATAGATGCCCCATAAGAAAAAATTCTTCTGGCAAGGGATAGTTGATTTTTCCCTCCGGAGACAAACCTGGAACCAATTGCTAAAGTATAGCCTTCACTAATAGTATTAACCAGCCTAACCAAAACATCCGGCACCACTTGCCCATCCGCATCCAGTTGAGCCAAAACATCCGGGTGCAATTTTTCCAAAGCATATCTATGTCCTTCTATTAAACCAACTCCTAATCCTGGCTCTACTTTGAGAAAATGAACTCTTTTATTTTTTTGAATTATATTTTTAACAACTTTTTCCAGATCGTCGGAAGACCTGATATCATCTGCAATTATAATATGTATCTCCCAACCCGGAAGGTTCTCTTCCTGATCAAATACTTTTCTTATTGTTGCTTCAATATTCGCCTTCTCATTAAAGGTTGGCAAAACTACGCTAACTTTTTTCATATTGTTCGAGTATATTCTAAATGGATTAGGTTTGACAAGAATTAGGAGAATTTTGCCAGGTCTGAGTGAACCATTATCTTAACTAACTCTTTAAATTTTGTCTCTGCTTCCCAATTTAAAACTTTTTTTGCTTTAGCCGGATCTCCAAGTAATGGACCTGTTTGCACAGGGGGGATAAAACTGGCATTTGTTTGGACATAATCTTTCCAGTTTAATCCTACTACAGCAAATGCTTCTTCTACAAATTCCCTCACTGTATGAATCTCGCCTGTTGCAATGACAAAGTCATCTGCCCTCTCTTGCTGCAGCATAAGCCACATCGCCTTTATGTAATCAGGAGCATATCCCCAATCCCTTTTTGCGTCTAAATCTCCCAGAGTTAATTTCCCATTTTTTACAATAGGATCTCCTATCTCATTTAAAGGAACCTCATGCGTTTTACCGTTTTTAATACAGGCAACTGCTGCGCTAATTTTTCTGGTAACAAAATTTAATCCTCGCCTTGGGCTTTCATGATTAAAAAGAATTCCACAGGCAATAAATTGGGGTTGTTTACTGTCTTTTCTAGAGATTATCGCCATCCTGTGCGCGTATTCCTTAGCAGCAGCGTAAGGATTTGCCGGAGCCAAAGGTGTTTGCTCATTTTGTGGAATTTGAGTTGGGGCGCCAAACATTTCAGAAGTAGAAGCCTGATATACTTTTGCCTCAGGAACTATTTGTTTTGCCCTGTCAAAAACATGCAAAGCTCCAACTCCTGTAATCATGATAGATCCAACCCTGTCCATAAAAGAGCCTAGGGGAGAAGACATTGATGCCAAGTTATAAATTTCATCCGGCTTAAAATCATACAGCGCTAAGGCTATTGATTCAGGAGATTGCAGATCACCATAATAAAGTTTTATCTCCTCTCTGATTTTTGAAATATTACCCAACTCCGATACTGCATTTCTCCGCATTAGTCCGGCAACTTCATATCCTTTATCTAACAAAAATTCTGTAAGATAAGATCCATCTTGTCCTGATATTCCAGTTATAAATGCCCTTTTTTTGTTTGCCATAGTTGTGTTTAAGAACTTAAAATCAAAAGCTCTGATTACTATATCTAATTACTAGCCCTTGAGTCAACTGCTTTTTTAAAAGTTATTAAATTCTCTTCTACGGAATGCAGAATCCCTTCTCCAAATTCTTTTTCAAATTTACTGGGATTAAGCCAGGAATATTTTAAAAGTTTTGCAGTTTTTGTTTTGTTATATTCATCAAAAGTTATGGAACTTAGCGCTCTATAATCCAAATTAAAAGTTTCTGCAATAGTTTTGACAAATTCTAACGGAGTAACACTGTCTCTGGCGCTCACATGATATAGCCCTAAAACTTTTCTTTCTACGATCACATTTAGCGCATTTGCAATATCATCAACCAAAGTTGGGGTTATTCTTTGATCTTCAATTGCCGCTATCGGATTACCTGATTTAAGCTGTTCTAAAAAAAACCTGGCTACATCTTTTTTTAATTCATAATAAGGTGAATAAGGCATTGATATCCTGACAATAGCCCCACCTACACCACTTTCTAAAACAAATTTTTCACCGGAGTATTTAGTATCACCATACCAGTTAATCGGATTTGGGCTATCTTCTTCTACGTAAGGGGCGTTTTCTTTTGTCCCGTCAAAAACATATTCAGTTGAAATATGCACCAGATACTTATTTAAATTTTTACAGACCTCGGCAATGTTTTTTGCGCCAACTGCATTTATCTGAAAACAAATCCCGTTTTTATCACCTACTTGTTTCTGCGCTTCTTCAACGTTTGTATAGGCGGCAAAATTAATGATACTGTCAGGATTGAATTCGCTAACGATTTTTAAAAGACGCTCTTTATCCAGGATATCAACCTCAGAGGCTAAAGGCGACAGCATTTCAAAAGTTTTATTATAAATCTCAATAAACTTTGAACCCACCAGACCGCTACCGCCAAAAACTAATATTTTTTTACTCATTTGAATTTTTCCGGAAATAAATCGCGTAGTTTAGGGTTCTGCAAATCTCTTTTCGATAAAATCGGGCTCTTTGTTGGCCAATCAATAGCTAAATCAGGATCATCCCAGGCAATTGCTCTTGTATCTGATCCATCCCAATAAGCATCTACTAAATATATATAATCAACCGCTCTTTCTCCAATAACACATAAAGAATTTGCCAGTCCATTTGATATAAAAAGCCCTATTCTATTTTCGTCATTAATAATAAATTGTTCTACCTTTGAAAAAGTCGGCGAGTTTGGTCTGATATCAACGATTGCAATAAATACCTCACCGCAAACCGGATAGATTATCTTATTCCAAGCCTCCGCATGAATACCTCTAATTACCCCTGGTAAAGAGTGGGAATGATTCATCTGGACTCCATTAAATGCAAAACCTGCTGCTTCTTCCAGCTCGTTTTTGTGGAACAGTTCTCTAAAAAAACCTCTCTCATCTGCGGCAATTGGTCTATTTAAAATTAAAAGACCCTCTATTGATGTTTTTTGAATATTTTGTTGCTCCATTTAATTATGATAAGACTTTTGAGAAACCCGATCAACCACTGGCCTGCCCTCTTTAAGAGGCTTCCACCACCATTCATTCTCCTTATACCAATTTATAGTCTCTTCCAATCTTTCATCAAAAGATTTCTTTGGTTTCCAACCCAAAGCCCGCAGTTTACTATCATCTATGGCATACCTAAGATCGTGTCCCAACCGATGACTAACATACTGAATCATTTCTTTAC
>CALRFD010000004.1:48598-61909 GCA_943356485.1 Patescibacteria group bacterium | reverse complement strand
AAAGCCTAAAAGCTCCAAAATTTTCTCGGTAACCTGCAAATTACTTTTTTCTTCACCGCCAATACAATAAGTTTCTCCAATAACCCCTTTTTGTAAAATTAAATCCACTGCGATGTTATGGTCTTCTACAAAGATCCAATCCCGTACATTCTCTCCTTTTCCCATTAAGGGCACTTTTTCCCCTTCCAAAAGATTCGTAATAAAACGAGGGATTAATTTTTCCGGATCATGAAAGAAGCCGTAATTATTAGCACAATTAGAAATTGTAACCGGCAGACCATAAGTTTGATGAAAAGCCCTGACTAAATGATCTGAGGCGGCTTTAGAAGCAGCATAGGGAGTTCTTGGATCATATTTAGTTTTTTCATTAAAGGGAGAGTCACTTAAAGTAAGTTGACCGAATACCTCATCTGTTGAGATATGATGAAACCTTTTAACCTTAGCATTTAAAGCCGCATTTAAAAGGGTGGCTGTTCCCAAAACATTGGTTTTAACAAATAGCAAAGGGTCGATGACTGAGCGGTCTACATGAGATTCAGCTGCAAAGTGAACCACAAAATCTATCCCTTCCATAACTTTTTCAACTAAATCTAAATCAGTTATATCACCCTGGACAAATTTATAGTTTGGGTTGCTCTCAATATCCTTCAGGCTTTCCAGATGCCCGGCATAAGTTAATTTATCAAAATTTATAACCTGATCTTCAGGATGATTTTTTAACCAATAATGTACAAAGTTAGAACCAATAAATCCTGCCCCACCTGTAACTAAAATTTTCATTTTTATATTTCCACTTTACATAACTCACCAATAAATAGCTTAATTGGATCCTGATCACTGTAGCTGACAATCTCTGTATCTTTACCTATTAAACTTGACTCTATCGGACGTTTTATATTTTCAATCTTCACCCCGCTTAAAATAACGCAGTCGCTTACGCTGCTGTTTCTGATTATACAATTATCTGAAACTGATGCATGCGGATTGATAACGGATCCTTCAAGCGCTACATTATCCCCGATAATAACCGGACCCTTTATTTTTGAGTTAATAATTTTACAATTCTTTCCAATTGATACTTTGCCTTCTAGAGTCGAACCCTCTCCTAATACACTTTCCATTTTTTCTTTTAGCTCTTTATCAAGGAGAAATCTATTAGCTTCCAGCCAATCATCAAACTTTCCAGGATCTAACCAGACACCTTTATACTCTATAACATCAACCCTTAGTTTTTGATCAATCATCCATTGAAAAGCATCCGGAATTTCATATTCTCCTCTGGCAGAAGGCTTTATTCTGTTTGCTCCTTTGAAACAGTTAAAAAAATTAGCATCGGCAAAATATAACCCAGGAATGGCAAAATCATGAGGCGGGTTTTCCGGCTTTTCTACATATTTTAACAACCTTCCTTTTTCATCAAAATACGGCACTCCCATTCTTCTATTTTCAAGGTGGTGCAGCATAGTAACCAACCCGTTAGGCTTTTTTGAATTAAAATAATCCATCTCCGACTTTATTCCATCAACAAAAATATTATCTCCTAAATGAAATACAAAACTCTCTCCGGCAATAAAGTCTTCACAAACTTGAACAATATTTGCCAATCCGGCCGGTTTTTCTTGTAAAACATAGCTAAATTTTAATCCCCATCTGCTGCCATCCCCTAAAAGGGATCGTACTTCTTCCAGCCCGCCGGTATTATATGTAATACCTATTTCTTTAATTCCGACGTTCGCCACTGTTTCTATTGGATAAAAGATTAAAGGCTTATTTGCCACAGGAATAAAATGTTTATTGGCAGAGAATGTTAGCGGCCGCATTCTCGTTCCACGACCACCGGTTGGTATAATCGCTTTCATATATTAAATATCCCCAGCAAGAGAATTAAGACAAGTGCTGCTGTTAAAAGATACTCCAAAATAATTGCGAAAGTCAAACTTTTATTAATACGGTGGTAGACTAATGCCCAAATCAGATAGATTAATGCAACAAACATTAATATATCTAACTGAAAACTTTGTGAATATCTATTTTTAATGATCATATTAATTACTCCTGCAGATAAAATACCAGTCAAAACTATGTTAAAAACTTTCAATTTCTTTATTGTCATAATATTGCTCCCGGACTGCTGAATAAAATGCTCGCTGTTGAAATAGATAATATAGACATATGAGCTAAATGATGAGAGGAAATCCGAAATACTCTTCTTCTATATAAAACGTATAGATCAATCACTAATAAGACTGCCATAAATATAATTACAGACAGTGAGGCATACTTTGTAGCTTGATAAGGATCGAATAATGAGTTTATATTTGCCTGCGGATTCAAAGAGCTAACTGCCAATTGTGGTTTATCTAACTCTGTTTGAGGTATTTGAATCTGTTTACCCGAAATCTCCGCAGTTGGTCTGGAAACCACATTTTCAGTCGTACCAAATTCCTGAACAACTAAAGTAGTTTTTTGCCCATTCAATACTCCCTCCACTACGGCAATACCAATATCTTTGTAATTGCCATTCAGCAAATTATCCCTGTGTGTTGGAGATGCCATCCAGGCCGCAACGACTTCATTTGATTTATAGAAATTTTTAGCTAGATTTTCTCCGGCAAAAGTAAATTTATAACCTGAACCCATAATAAAATCCCAGGGAGTTTTTCCAGAAGGGGCATAATGAGCCCAATAGTTTTCAGAAAACATATTTGCTGCTTTAGCAGCGGCAGCCTTATCCAAAGCCTCATTCTCTTTTAAATCAGACAGCCCCATTTTTTCTCTTTCTTTATTAGTCAACTCTATGACAGCTTTTTGGTCAATGTCGCTATTAATTCCTAACACCCCGGGCTTGCTGTAGCTAACTATCGAAAAACTAACCTGAAGAAAGATAAAAATTAAGACATAAGTTAAAAGACCCTGCCAGGAAATAAACCGGGCTTTTTCATGAGTATCTTTATTCGGAATAAACCAGTGAGAAAGTTTCACAACTATTAGTATACCAACTTATCTTCTATTTTTTTACCATTAACCAAAATCCCTAAAGCAAACCCTAAAGCATTCGCAACAGAAACCCCTACTCTGATTCCCGTAAAAGACCCTGGCCCTGTTTCTACTTCAATCCCCTCCAGCTGTTCCCATATCCCACCCCGTATCCCACCCCGGGGGTGGGATCGATCGGCCACCCCGGGGGTGGATGTTTGATTAAGTAGTTTTTCAATCAAGGGCACTAATACCTGTGAGCCATATTCATTTTCTTCACTTAACTGTGCAACTGCTTTTCTGCCCCTGGTTTTATAAAGAGCCACTATTACCTTTTTTTGATCAGCAGTATTTATATAAAGTATCATACAAGGATTTTATCATACTACTTTTAATTTCCACCCCGGGGGTGGAAATGTAGCTACACCTGCGGATTTCCTTATCTTCTTAATTGAGAATCTTTTGTCACAATTCGCATACGATCGTTGAATGAGTTGTTATAAATTTAGTTTTTCTTACCACAACTGATATAATCTCTTCATGGAAGAAATTCAAAATAAATTAAAAGATCTAAAAGATAGATTTAGTAAAATTGCTGATCAAATCAATCAAGACAACCTGCGCGGCGAAATAAGAGAACTGGAAGCTTTGACTATGAAAGAGGATTTTTGGCTAGACTCTCAAAATGCCCAAATTGTTACTAAAAAATTAGCAGAGACACAAAAAACTTTGCAAACTTTAGAGGATTTAGAGCAAAGAATAACGAATGCTTTGGAAATTTCCAGTGAAGCTGAGATGGTAGTAGATTTACAAACTGAAATCAGAGAGATTGAAAAAATATTAGACAAACTTGAGCTGAAATTGTTTTTATCACACCCGCATGACGGCGCTGAAGCAATTTTATCTGTGCACTCCGGAGCCGGCGGAGTGGAAGCTATGGATTGGGCATCAATGTTAGTTAGGATGTATCAGCGGTATTTTGACCGAATGGGTTGGAAATATGAAGTAACCAATGAGGATGCCGGTGAAGAAGCTGGTATCAAAACCGTCTCCATGATCGTGCACGAACCTTTCGCTTTTGGTTATTTAAAAGGGGAGAGGGGAACCCATCGGCTGGTTAGACAATCACCCTTCAATGCAGATAGCCTGCGTCAAACTTCCTTTGCCCTGGTGGAAACCTTACCAATTGTCTCATTTAGTGAGGCAGAGATTAAAGATGATGATATAGAATTTGCCGCTTTCCGCTCTGGTGGCGCTGGCGGACAAAATGTTAACAAAGTCTCAACTGCTGTTAGACTAAAACATATTCCGACAGGAATTATCGTTACCTGTCAAACTGAAAGATCCCAACTGCAAAACCGGGAAAACGCTTTAAAGATGTTGGCTGCCAAGCTTTGGGAAAAACAGGAAGAGGAGAAAAAACAGCTGACTAAGCAGTTAAAAGGCGGGGCGACCCAAGCTTCTTGGGGAACTCAGATCAGATCATATGTTTTGCATCCTTATCATATGGTTAAAGACCTAAGAACCAATGTTGAAACTTCTAATACCGAGGCTGTTTTAGACGGAGATCTAAATGAATTCATAGAATCTGAACTCAGAATACTGAGTTAAAAATTAAGGGTAGACAAAGTACTCAATTTGTTGTTATATTAATAATATGGAAGAATCAAAACCTTTGGAATATAACAAAATAACCAAACAACTCTTAAATCCTGACAGTCCTGTAAAATTACTCCTTGGTGTTGTAGCTGTTGCAGTTATTTTAGGAACAATAACAGGATACATAGTTGCAAATAAAAATGTTGGCTTGCAATCACCGGGAACAAGCGGCAATACTACAGCTAACGCAAAAGACCCGACACAAGACTCCAGAACATTCAAAGATTTTGCCGAAGGTGTTATTAAAACTAAACCCCAACCTAAGAACGGAGATTATGCAGAAGGCACACATACTTTGCAAAGAGATGGCGCAGTACCGGTTGCGCTAACTTCATCTGTAGTAGATCTATCTAAATATGAAGGCAAAAAGGTCAAAGTTTATGGAGAAACCCAAAAAGCTTTGCAAGAAGGCTGGCTGATGGATGTTGGAAAAGTTGAAGAAGTTAAATAGCCTCTAAAATATTTAACTGCATTTAAAAAGCTTCATTGAAGACAGTTCTCACATAAATTGATTGTTGCGTGACTAATTTAGTAAAAAATGGTATCGTAAAATCATCTCTTTATATGATTCGTTTTGAACAGACCACAAAAAAATACGGTACGAACACCTTAGCCCTGGAAGATGTCTCCTTAGACATCAAGCAGGGTGAATTTGTTTTTATAGTCGGTCCCTCCGGCGCCGGCAAATCAACTCTTCTTAAAATTTTAACCCGGGAGCTGACTCCAACCTCCGGCAAAATTACAGTGGCAGATATTGACCTGACTAAATTAAATGATAAGGATATCCCTAGTCTAAGAAGAAAAGTTGGCGTAGTATTTCAGGATTTTAAACTTTTGGATGATAAAACGGTTTTTGAAAATGTAGCCTTAGCACTGGAAGTCCTAGATAAAAACGATGAGGAAATAAACAAAATGGTTGAACATATACTAAAGCTGGTTGAAATTTGGGACAAAAAAAATCTATTTCCAAAACAACTCTCCGGAGGGGAAGCACAAAGAACAGCTATTGCCAGAGCGGTAGTCGGCAAACCTGATGTCCTTTTGGCAGATGAACCAACAGGAGATCTTGATCCAAAGACTGCCTGGTCTGTACTACAGCTTTTAAATGAAATTAACTCCTGGGGAACTACAATTTTGATGGCTACGCATAACCAGGAGATCGTAAATACTTTAAAAAAAAGAGTTTTGGTTATAAAGAAAGGTAAAATCGTAAAAGATAGCAAGGAAGGAAAATATGAGTAGAAATTTTTTATATACAAAACGAAATATCAGACGTACTCCCTTTCAAGCGATTGCTGCTTCAATGGTAATGTTTTTAACCTTTTTTGCCTTGTTAACTTTTCTGCTTTTGGCTCTTGGTTCACAAACTGCTTTAAAATATTTTGAGAGCAAACCACAAGTAATCGCATTTTTTAAAGAAGGTACAACCTCACAAGATGTAGAAACTATCCAACAGGCACTAAATCAGGAAACCCGGGTAGCAGAAACTAAGTACGTTTCTAAAGAAGAAGCCCTGCAAATTTACCGTGATAAAAATAAATCCGATCCCGCTCTGCTGGAACTTGTCACCGCCAATATCCTACCCGCCTCTTTGGAAATCTCTACAAAAAGCCCGCAAGATCTGCAACCAATTGCGGATATTCTAAAGAAAGAGCCTGTGGTATCTGAGGTAATCGTCCCGGAAGATGTTGTACAAACCTTAAGCTCAATAACCAGGGTTATTAGAGTTGTCGGCGGCGCAACAGTAACCTTTTTAATGTTATTCGCCACCCTGGTAATCATTATGATAATCGGTTTTAAAATCAGACTTAGAAGATCGGAGATAGAAATCATGCGGCTTCTGGGAGCCTCTCCTTCTTTTATTAGAAATCCCTTTATCCTGGAAGGTATGTTTTATGGTGTAGCAGGGGCTTTGACTTCCTGGATAATTTCCTACACTATACTTTGGTACTTTACTCCTTTTTTACAAGGCTACTTAGGGGAAATTAAACTTTTGCCAATAAATCCTCTGGTCATGCTGGGGCTGCTTGGAGTTAACTTAACTTTAGCGTTAATTGTAGGCGGACTTGGTTCTATATTTGCAGTCAGAAGATATCTGAAAATATGAGATGTGTATATGAAGAAAAGAATTTGGATTTTCATAGGTTTATTACTGATCTGCACTTATTTTTCATATAGCTTCCCTTTTCAAAAAGCCTTTGCCCAAACAACAGATGACCTATCCAGACAACTCCAAGATAAACAAGCAGAAATCCAAAAATTAGAAGCACATCTGCAGGATACAAGGAATCAGGAAAAAACTTTAAAATCCCAACTAGACCTTATTGACGGACAAGCCCAAGTTACTACTCTCAAAATTGATGAGACAAATCTTAAGATAGAAAAATTAAAACGGGAAATCTCTGACCTTTCAACCAGAATTGACCGCATTGGGAATACCCTGGACTCGCTCTCAGAACTTTTGCTTAGAAGAATCGTTCAGACTTATAAATTTAGTAGTTCGGTTTCTACTATGAATTTAATCATTTCTTCACAAAATTTTGCAGATTTATTTGAAAAATTAAAATACATCCAGGTCGTTCAATCATACGACAAGAAAAAACTCTATGAACTCCAGGCCACTAAACTAGCCTACAACGACCAGAAACGGGATAAACAAACCAGACAAACGCAAGCAGAGAAGCTTAATAAGGATCTTGAAACTTACAAACAGCAGCTTAACGATCAAAAGAAGGCTAAAGATGAATTATTAAGAATTACTAAAAATGATGAGGCCAAATATCAATCTTTAATTTCTCAGCTTCAAGCCGAAATTAATTCTATTTCTTCAGCTATTTCAAATATTGGAGCAAAAATTGGCCCGGTAAGTAAAGGTGAAACAATCGCAGCCATGGGTTCAACTGGTTGTTCAACCGGTCCCCATCTGCATTTTGAAGTTTTTGAAAATGCGAAGGTTGAAGACGGAAAAATAGTTGGTAATAGAATCAATCCTCATAACTATTTGGATAGCGGCAAGATAAGCTCTCCACTTCAGGGATATCCGGGGAATACCACTATTACAACTGAATACGGTGAGGTTTATCGGATCTTTGGCTTTCCCTCTGCCCACACAGGGTTAGATATTGCTCCAAGATCATATGAAGGAGTTGGCAGGCCAATTTTGGCAGCAGATAATGGAATAGCTTACACAACTTCAGCTCCCTGCAACTACAACATCTCTGGCGGATCATCAGTTGGAAAAGGTGTCATTGTTGACCATCAAAATGGAATAGTCACTCTTTACTGGCATGTTCTCTAGTGTTAATTTATTATTTAACCGGTGAGAATAAAACTTATAATTCTTACTCTCTTCTACCTCTTTTTTGGGGTGAGATTTGTTTTTGCTTCAGACCCTCCCGCGCTAAGCTCTCCTGCCAATAGTTCGACTATTACCTCCACTACCTTAAACTGGCAAGCTCCAAGTTACACTCTTTACTCCTCAAACCCATATAGGATCCAGGTTGACGATGATTCAGCTTTTGGTAGTATCAATAAAGATTACTATACCTCCAATACTCACTATTCTCCTTCACTAACAACAGGTACTTGGTTTTGGAAAGTTAAGGCTAAAGATGGCGGAGGCACATGGAGTAATTGGAGCGAGATCTGGTCTTTTGTCTTAAGCGATTCAGCCACCACCCCTTCTCCAACACCATCCCCAACCCCTACACCCACTCCAACTCCTGCTACCACAACAAGTTCAAATACTTTTATCATCTCCAATACCCCAGCTCAAGTTAATTCTGATCAGTCCTTCACAACCTCAATTAATTTATCTTTATCTGATAAACCAAATACACTTTTTTATATAAAAGGCGCCTTTAAAAAAACAGATGGCTCAAATTATTTTGGACTAACCAAAGTAAATGGCAATTGGATTAAAAATGGTAGCAACTACTCCAATCAATATTCTCTAACCACAGATCAATCTGGAAATTGGTCAGGTAATTTGGAAGCCTTGGTTGATTCTGATGATTCAGGATATAGCGGATCTGGAGATTATATTTTCAAAGTTGCAAGATACGATACAAATGGTAATCTGACATGGAGTAATGAAATAACTATTCATATCAATAATGTAGCAATCTCTCAGGAGACTACTTCAAACACCAATCAATCAACCACTACTAAAACAACCACCATTTCTATTCCAACAGCCTCCCCTAGTTTAACTATTCCCTCCTCCATCATTAAAATTACCTCTTCTAAGATAGCCTCTGTAGCCGGGGTATCAAAGATGGCAACCCCCTCATCTACCTCCAGCTATACCTCTTCTTCCTCAGCCAATATTAAAATCAACAGCCAGAAACTGTTTAATCCTTTTTTAATAATTGGCACATTGTTTGTTATAATCGGAGGCAGTTTAGTTGGATTTATAATATATAAACAAAGATGAAACAATATAAGACTTATTCACCGGAAGAAACAAAAAAAGTAGCTTCGGATTTGGCTAAAAAAATTACCAGCGGAACCATTGCTTTAAGCGGAGAATTGGGAGCAGGTAAAACTACCTTTGTTCAAGGATTTGCCAAAGGATTAGGAATAAAGGATAAAATCATTTCCCCTACTTTTGTCTTAATTAGACAGCATAAATTTAATGAAAAAAACCTGCCTGCTCGCCTCGCTAAAGCTTCAACGAAGCGAGCCGGCAGGCAGGTACTTTATCATATCGATCTTTATAGATTAGAGGGTAATATTGATATTAAAGAACTTGGAATTGAGGAGTTAATTTTAAATACAAATAATATAATTCTAATTGAGTGGGCAGAGAAAATTGAAAAATACCTGCCAAAAAATTTAGTTAAAATAAATATTGAAAAAAAACTCGACTACCGTTTAATTACTATTTTTTAATCTCTCTTCTGGTCTCAATCTCTATTGAACCTACCATTTGTTTTTCAATTGGTTCTAAATAAAGAAGATTTCCTTCCCACCCAAAGCGGGTATAATTTCTATTCGGCTCCTTAATTAAAAATACTAACCCCGAAAAGTTATCCTTTCTTCCTTCAAATTGATCCTGACTTGGTATATATTGGGGCTTATTAGGTAAGTATCTATACTCTCCCGGAATATAACCATATTTCTTTTTACCATACCACCAAAACAAATACTGGTAAGGGTAATCATAAACCGAAGGAAGATAGGTATATACTTTAAAATTAACTCCATTAGCTTTATGGTAAACATAATCTATAGCCGCGATCTCATTTTTAAAAAGCGATGGATCCAAATTAGGACGATTAATGTCCCTTAAAAAGAAATTAAAGATATTCATCAAACTAAATCCTGCAATGAAGATCGCTAAAGTAAGGGAAATTAATTTAGCCTTTATATTAAAATCCCAAAGTTTTTTCATAACAAAGGCTAATAATATTATTCCTGCAGCCATCTCCCCTCCCAGGTGCCAGGCATTAACAGTCACAGGTAATACTAAGTAGCCGAGAAAGGGAACAAAAATATAAACCAGGCAGATCTGTACAATTTTATCTTTTTGATCTTCCTTAAAGAATTTATAAAATATCAATATCGATAAGATTAAAATTGTTAAAGTTAAAATTCGTTGATTCATCAAGACTGCCATAAAAGTATTATAAAAACTATCTGATATGACTATTATTCTAGCTAAAATATTAAAACCTGAACTTGATCCGCTTTTGATAAAGTTTATTATGGAAGTCGTCATAATAAAATTATGTCTTACATCAAAAAGCAGTTGCGGTACTAAGGTTAAAATAAAAAATAAACTTCCTATCCAAAAGTTTCTCTTTTTCAATAAATTTTTATCTGTAAGAAAAGTTGATATTAAAATAATCAGTGGAATAAATATGCCGAAATTCATTTCGTAATTAAAAAACAGTCCTCCCAAAAACCAGGTAGATAAAATATATACCAAATTACCCCTCTCCAAATATTTATAAAATAAATAGATAAAAAGGGGGGTAAGTAAAATAACCGGATTTGGATTAAAAGCATACAGATTTGTCAACACCACATAGTTTGAGGCTATCCACAAAAATCCTATCGGAAATACTAATAGTTTTCCCCACTTTGAAATTGTCTTTAAAAGAAAAAATCCACCAATTGCCCAAAGAATTATCTGCATTAATATTGCGGCATATGGGTTACCTTTGCTTAAGATAAAGGGGATACTTAACAGGTAATACCAACCCGGCCCATTAAATACTCCCTCAATCGCAGAACTGGGACCAGATAAGCGGATCTTCCCCAAGACTACCATTTCCCTAACATCTACCATATCTCTGGCATTATCCATATTAAAAAGAAAGCTGCCATTAGAAGTTAAAAAGATTCTATAAACAATCCCTAAAATCAGGATAATGCAAATAATTTTTGTCATTTTCATTACAAGGATAATACCAAGTTAAATTTTCTTACGCAATTGGACTGTTAAAGTTCCAAAGTTTTTTTGCTCTATAATAGTTGAAAAATAACTTTCCTCTCTGAAAAAATTTTGTTTATCAATCTCGTTCATACCCACTGTTGGCTCGATAATCAAACACTGTCTTGCAGGTAAATTTGATCTTTTATTAACTACTTTTAAGCTACCCGAATAACCTGCTGCGGCTATTCCTCCCCAAACAGGTAAATATCCATAACGTTGCAAACCATACCAGTTAAATAAATAACTCCAGGTAGTATTTATATATAAAGGAATAGTTAAAGCATTGACAGAGAAATTTTTATCACCACTATAACAATAATCTATTGCCTCTTTTTCATAAATTGTTAACATACCAGGCTGTATAACAATATCTGAATTAGGGCCTTTATAATTTTGCGCAAGAATTAAATTTATATTGCTGCAGCCGATTAAAAAAATTAATAACAGCCCAATTATCAAATTCTTTTTGAGAGTTAAACTAATTAAAAAAGATACTATTATTATTAAGCTAACGGAGGAAGCCGGAGCATGATAATAACTAGTCGTACCGGATATTGCATATGAACTAAATCCTGCTGTTAACCAAATCATCAAAAAAATAATCTTTGGTTTTAATAAATTTATGAATAATAACCTGATAACTATTAAGGAGAAAACAGCTATGCAAAAGATCAACAATTGATTGCTGGATATGAAATTATCATGAAAAAATCTTAGTATGGTAAGTTTTATACTCTGCTGAGATATATATAATCTATCCGGGGTTAGCAAACCTGATCCGCTTGATGTTAAACCCTGTATTTCTCTAAAATTAAACTTGAATTCTGCTATAATAAATGAAGAAACAGTCAATAAAAAGCCCGTTATTGCATATAAGATCCACTTCATTTTTATAGGAGATATCTCTCTTCGAAAATAGATCAGATTTACTAATAAACCTAACAAAAGCATTAAGTTAACATAATGAAATTGAATAGATAAGCCTATACCTATTGCAAGAACCACCAAACCTTTTGGCTCTTTTTTAAAGATTAAAAGACTTAATCCAAGATAAAAAACAAGAACCGTTAATACGGATAAAGCCGGATGAGATAAAAACAGGGAATATTGGGATTGCTCGTAGGATATTGAATATAAAAATGCTGCGATCAAACCTACTTTTTTATTAAAAATAATTTCTCCTATCTTATAAACAAGTACTAATCCTAGTGCATTAATTATTCTAAATAATACTGCAACCGCTTCCGGATTGAGGTGAAATAAAAAATAGACCGGCGCATAAATATAATAAATCAGAGGCCCATGAAATATTTTTTCATTTAATGAAGACGGGGGACCAATAAGTTTTAAATGTCCTTTTAATAACTCCAGTGCCGAATACGAATCTCTTGCCTGATCATACCCAAAATAAATGTTAGCTGGAAAAAACATAAACCTGATTAGCAAAGCAATAATAAAAAATAATCCCAGCCAAATATAATTTCTTTTCATATCCCTATCATTATGTCAGAAAAGATATATAATTTTAACAACTATGTTTTCCGGAAAAAATGTATGGATATTACTCTGTTTCTTTTTTTTAATTGCCCTTTTTATACGTTTTCTATATTTTCCCGGTAATATCTACTTTGGATATGATCAAGCCAGGGACGCTTTTGCAACAGAAGAAATATTGCATGGGCATTTAAAAATAATCGGGCCTACAACTTCTTTTGAAGGATTGAATCACGGCGTACTTTATTATTATCTTTATGCACCTTTTTATTTTTTTGGTAAAGGAGACCCTGCTTTCATAGCCGCTTTTTTAAGAGTTTTAAACTCTGCATGCGTTTTTATAATATTTTTGCTCTCAACAGTTTTATTTAATAAATATGTCGGCTTGATTTCAGCCGGTATTTTTGCTATCTCTTTTGAGCAAACACAATTTGCTATGTATTTAAACCATCCTTCTTTCGCTGTTGCTAGTGTTCTGTTTATGTATTTAGGACTTTCCTACTTTATATTCCATAAAAAAAGCCTGGGGTTAATAATTGCCAGCCTGGGCTTAAGTTTATCTATACAGTTTGAGTTTTTGCTTACTTATTTAATTCCAGTTTTTTTACTTATATTAATTTGTTTTAGAAGTTTTTTTAAAAAGGCTTCTAAAACAGCGATTTTTATATCTGCATTTTCATTTATTTTCGGGATATCTACTTACTTAATTGCAGAAATAAAGTATGGCTTTAGATCTTTTG
>CALRFD010000004.1:0-48588 GCA_943356485.1 Patescibacteria group bacterium | reverse complement strand
ATTATTTTCACAAAATTCTGATAAGTCGATTCTTAAAATAGCTAACTTTTATTTATTTGAAATCGGCCAGATGATTAGGTTTAATTTAATAGGTTCTCTTCCTTTAAAAATTTTAACCGGGTTAATTCTTTTGCTATGTTTTGCCAAGTTATTAAAAAGTAAGTTTAAAAAACAAATAATATTTTTGGGGTTGTGGTTTTTTTCCGTGATTATTATTTATATTGTAACAGGAGGAGCAGATACTACCTCAGGTATTATTCAATACCATCCAAATTTGGGAATTTCTCTAAGCTTAATTATTTTTGTTTCTTTTCTAATTTATACCCTGGCTCAAAAAAATAAAATCGTTGCCTTTCTTTTTATCCTATTCATTTCAGCTGGAAATATCTCGCTTATCAAAGAATACAACCCTTCAGGAAGTATTGCTGAAATTAATGCCCAATCATATATGCTGCTCTCTGATGAAAAAAAAGTAGTGGATTTTATATACCAGGATACAAAGGGAAAACCTTTTGCGCTTAAAGGTATTACAATGCCTTTTTTTATAAATACCACCTGGAGTTATTTATTCAGCTGGTATGGCTTAAGCCGCTATGGTTATACTCCTGTCTGGGGAGGTAAAAATGCACTAGGCTATCCTAACAATTTAATAGTCGAGAATGCGCAAGATAAGCTTCCTGATAGGAGATACTTAATTACTGAACCTCTCCGTGGTATACCTACTTTTCTAATAGATGATTATCTAAGGGAAGAGAGTTATTTTACAGATATTGAAAAAGAAGTAAATATAGGTAAATTTAAAGTTCAGATTAGGAATAGAAAGTATGCTAAAATAAATTCCAGGATATGAAAATTTTAGTTACCGGCGGAGCCGGATTTATCGGATCTCATGTTAATAAATTACTGCTGGATCAAAACCATCAAGTCACTGTGGTTGATAACCTCTCCCATGGCAGCAAAGATAATCTGGATTCAAGAGTAAATTTTATACAGGAGGACTTAAATGACCAACCTAAACTGGAAGAAATTTTACCGGGACATGACGCAGTTATCCATATGGCCTCTTTAATAGAAGTTGGTGAATCGGTTAAAAATCCTGTTGGATTTGTTGAAAATAATATTTTAGGAACTATAAAACTGCTGGAGGCTATGAGAAAAAGTAATGTTAAAAAAATAATTTTTTCATCCAGCGCCTGTGTTTACGGCACACCATTAAAAACTCCTATTACTGAGGCTGACTCTTTGCAGCAGCAGGAAAATCCTTATGGATTAACAAAAGTCTCTATGGAGCAGTTATGTATTCTCTATCATAAGCTTTATAATTTTGATGTCACAATTTTGCGCTATTTTAACCCCTATGGACCAGGGGAACAACATATCCCTGAAACACATGCTATTCCAAATTTTATTAAATCAGTACTTGCAAAAAAACCCATTCCTCTTTTTTGGAAAGGCGAGCAAGTTAGAGATTTTATTTATATTAAAGATTTAGCAAATGCCCATATCCTTCCTTTAACTCAAAGCGGACTACATATATATAATGTAGGTACTGAAAACGGCACAAAGGTTATTGATGTAATAAATAAGATCTTTGAAATTGTTGGATATAAGGTAGAAATTGATGATAAAGGCGAGAGGAAAGGCGATGTCCAAACTCTGGTGGCATCTTCTCGAAAAATCAAAAATGATTTGGGGTGGGAAGCAAAAGTAGGATTGGAAGAAGGCTTAAAAGAAACGATTGATTTCTTTAATAGGTGATTTTTTCTTTCTTAACAAACTTCCTTATACATATCATATTTACCGCTTCCCCCCTTTTTCCCACTTTACTGATGATAAAAATGGATAAAACATATCTTCTTTTTCCGGAATATCCAGACTATCCTCAGGGTTCTCTGCTTTATACTCAGTTTGGATAAATTCCAAATCAGGTACACCAGAAATTATTGCAATCGGTTTTCTCTCAGAGCCTTCTCCCATTTCTAAAACTGCAGTAGTAGCCAAGCTATCCGGAAAATTAGAAGTTTCCATCTTAAACTCCCTGCCAAATATATCTTTTTTACCCCGATAATCTTTTAGCGGCTTAAATCCAAAATAAGAAATCGCAATTCCAACAACACCCCTTCTTAAAGGAATTAAACGGGAATCTGTAATAATTACCCCAAGGTTTTTAACTTTAAATTTTTCTTTTAAGAAAGTCCAAATCTTTTTCGCAGAGTGCTGGGGGTTTTTTGGCCAGAGAATAAAATAATTTGCACCGTTGCTTTCATCAACACCTGATGAGGCAATTAACATATTATTTTTAATGGTATGTAAAATAAGTCCCTCCGGAGCTAGTTCTCTTGGAATATATTTATCTGCCTCGTTAATAGCTATTTCGTCTTTGGTTGCACTATTAATGGGGATGCACCTTCCTTCCCCTATGGATACTACTTTGGAGGTAATGGCTATTACTGAATCCTCTCTTAAGGATTTAATCACAGATAATAAATCCCAGAGATTATCCTTTGGGGGAATAAACCTGCGGGTTTTAATGGCTTTAGTTATCATAAGATGATGCAAAACATCAGTTTACCACGCTCTAATTGCACATTCAAACCTTAACTGCTACTATCAAATATAATGAAATTGATTTTATTTTTTTTAAAAAAGAAGCCCCATCTAATTATGCTCTTCCTTATTTTATTGGTGGGTCTTTTTTTTAGAACTTATCAGCTGGTTGAGCGTTTTGAGTTTGCTCACGATGCCGATCTTTATTCCTGGATCGTAAAGGATATCGCGATAGATCATCATCTTCGTTTAATTGGCCAACTAACATCTGCTCCAGGGATTTTTATTGGACCATTCTTTTATTACTCACTAATTCCTTTTTTTGTTTTAACCAATATGGATCCTGTCGGGTCGCTTATTCCCACGACGCTACTCGGACTTTTCACTATCTTAAGTTATTATATTGTTTTATCTAAGCTTTTTAATAAGGAAACCGGATTAATCGCAGCCTGTTTATATGCAACTTTAATTACAACCATTAATTTAGACCGGTGGGTCGTCCCAACAATTACCACCTCTATCTGGTCAATCTGGTATTTTTATTGTGTAGTGATGATTGCCCGCAGGAAATTTTCTGTTTTGCCTTTACTGGGGATTCTGATCGGACTTATTTGGCATATACATATTGCATTATTACCCTGTTTAATAGCTCTACCAATATCTTTACTCGTTGCAAAGAAAGCCCCTTCAAAAAAGTGGTCACTATCATTCCTATCTACTCTAATAATTACCTCTTTACCTTTAATATTTTTTGAGATAAGACACAATTTCCAACAGTCAATCGCACTAATAGCAAACTTTATCGACCCTCACTCTGGACCTCTGGGGTATAAAAAATTATTACTTGTTTTAAATATGGTTACGCAAAATGTTAATACCTTATTCTTTTCGCCCCAATCATTCACCTTTACTCAAAATCCGATCTTTATAGTACTAATTCTTCTCTCTGTTTTATTGATTGTAAATAAATCAAACTTTTCCTTTAAGGAAGTTTTGCCTTTATACGCCTGGCTTATCGGAATTATATTATTTTTTTCTCTTTCATCTTCTCCTATATCTGAATATTACTTTTCTAACTTAAATGTGATATTCATTGCATTTGTTAGTCTACTGCTGGCTTCTCTAGCTAGAAAAAATAACAAACTTTTTTATATTGTTTCATGTATGTTAATTTTTATAGCCTTAAAAAATATTTATTTTTTTGTAACTTTTGATATTTACCATAAAGGCTATCTGGAAAAAAAGATCATAGTTAGCCTGATTAAAAAAGACGCCTTAGTTAAAAAATACCCTTGCGTTGGCATAACCTATATTACTGCACCTGGAGAGAATGTCGGGTTTAGATACTTGTTTTATATAAACAAAATGCGCCTTACTCATCCTTCACTGAACGTGCCTGTATATAATATTGTTATACCTGATGAGTTGTCAAAAAAAGAGGTGGAGATAAAATCTGGCCACATCGGCTTAATCCTTCCTAAAGATGATTTTAAACCAGAAAGTTTACAAAAAATTTGCTCAGAGGAAAATACAAACCTGACAGATTCTATGTTTGGTTTCGTTAAGTAAATTCCAATAAGAAAGTAATGATAAACGAGTATTATTTTACAACTTTTTTCAAAAAGAAAAAATTCAAATTATGCATGCTTTTCATTATAATAAATATTTTAAATTTTTGGATATGGGAAATTTTTAAAGCTTATTTTTTAATTGGAGTTTTTCTATCCCTTATCTCTATTTCTCTTTTCATACTTACCTTTATACAACTTAAATCTATTAACAAAGTTATCTTAACTTTATGTATAATCTTTTTTTGCTTAACATCAATAATTACAGTAAAAAATAACTTTGATCCTTCCTTTAAAAGTCAAAATCCAACCGAGGTAAAGATGCTAAACAGGTGGCATGGTTACTTCGCAGATGGTTTGGGATTTCTCTTTACTAACAAACTCAGTCAAAACTTTTATGCTCATTTATTTTCTCCTCTTTCAAATTATTTACGTAATATCTCTTATTCAATTGATACAAATTTATATTTTTTCTCTAGCCATCCAAGGGAAAAATCAGGTATAGATGAATTTGAAAAATACTCACCCTTAATGCTTCCATTTTTCATAATCGGTTTGCTAATTCATATTCTAGCCTTAGGTAATTATAAATACTTAACTTTTTATTTAATAGGATCTATCTTAATAACAGGTCTTATCTCTCCCTATTATAAATTAGGACCCTTACTTTTATTTCCCTATATAAACCAAGTAATTATTTTGGGTGTTGCAGGACTATTCAGATTGGACAGTAATAGAAATGAAAATTAAATACGAATTTTTTATACTTATTATAATTTTGTTTTTTTCAACCGCTTTAAGATTTATAAACCTGGATAAAATCCCTGCAGGTCTTTATGTTGATGAGGCTTCAATAGGATTTAACGCTTATTCGATCTTAAAAACAGGAAAGGATGAGTATGGGAAACCCTTCCCAATTTTCTTTCGTTCATTTGCTACCTTTCAATCTCCATTATATGTATATTTAGCAACCATCCCTATATATCTTTTTGGCTTAAATATGTTTTCAGTCCGTTTCATTTCTGCCTTATCTGGAGTTTGTCTGGTATTAATTACTTATTTGTTTGTTAAAAAATCACAAATAAAAAATAATACTAACCTGGCGCTGCTGTCTGCATTAGTTTTAGGATTATCTCCCTGGGCAATATTTCAAAGCAGGGTAGCGGTTGAATCCAATCTGGCTTTAACTATATTTATCTTAAGTTTATATCTTTTTTTATTATCTTTTAAAAAAATCGTCTACTTTATACCTGCTAGCGCAATTCTTGCTCTTTCTTCATATGCTTATCCAGGTGAGCGGGTTTTATCATTTATCTTCTTGCCATTAATTATTTTTTGTTTTAAAAAATATTTTCTCAATAATAAGAAATTTGTACTGGCGGGTATTTTAATCTTTTTGCTTATATGTCTTCCTCAACTCCTGCTACTAACTTCACCCGGTTTCCTGAGACGGTTCGATACACAGGGGTTTGTACAAGATCAAGTTTTTAATAAATTTGGAGGAGACTTCCGGGAAATTCCTGTAGCAGGCAAATATTTATATATTGGCAGAAAGTTCATTGCTCAATATGTCTCATCTTATTCTCCGCGTAACTTATTTTTTAATCCCGAGGATCAGCTTTTTAGATCTATGCCTAACATGAGCACTTTTTACTTCTGGATGGTTATCCCTTTTACTTTGGGAATAAAACAGCTTTGGGAAAAACGCTCCAGTAGTACCTTCTTACTTATTATCCTTGTCATAATTTTTGGGTCGATCCCAGCTGCGATCACCAATGATCCTTTTTATACTCTACGAATGCTGCCTATGCTTTGGGGAATCAGTATTTTAATTTCTTTTGGAATTTTTTATCTAATAGCAACTCTACAGCTTAAGTTTATTCAATATCTGGTTGCTATCTTTTTGTTTACTACATCTTGTTTGATGTTTTATTCCTCATACTTCATCATATTTAAAAATGACAGATCTTATGCTTTTGGTTATCCTTATTATAAATTAGCCCAAGACAGTGAAAAGACAAAGGATAAAAAATTTATTTTGTCCACTGAAATATATGATGCTCCTTATATATTAATGGCTTTTTACAAAAGCCTAAATCCAATAAAGATGCAGCAACAAAGCAGTAATATATTAATAAAAAACTATTACACAGATATAACTTTTAATAAATATAGAACTATTGATAATGTCAATGTAAAACCGCTTGATTGGGGTATTGATCCTTGTATTGACCAAATCATAGTTCGTGATGCCGGTACGTTTTCAAACCCACAATCTGATTACCATCATATGACTCTAATTAAAGAATATAAAGACTTAACAGATAGAACAATTCTTTGGGCTTATCAAACAAATCCTAAGGAAGAATGTAAAAAGTAAATATAGAAATTACCTTCACTCCACTTAAGTGTTAGCCATACAAACTATAGAGGTTCCAAAAGGAATCGTAAAAATATTCGATAGTTTAAATTCAAGTTGAGATAAAAAATCAAACAATTTATTAATCATTCCTGAATTTAATTTAAAATCAGAACCGTAATCATTAGGAAAAAATAAGGATTTTAAAGATCTGCTAATTAATACCGGCAAAACTAAAAATGAATACATATATGAAACTTTTTTTACCTTAAAACCCGCCCTATCAAACACACTAACAAGACTTTGCCTGGTATATCTTCTTTTATGATGTAAAACTTCATCCCATTTACTCCAAAGCCAGCCATACGCAGGAACCGTTAATATTATATTTCCGCCTTTTTTTAATATTCTTTTAACTTCAATTATGGCCGCAAAATCATCTTCAATATGTTCTAACACATCAAGCATAGTAACTATATCAAACTGATTATCTTCAAAACCGTTACTTTCTAATGTAGCAAGCTTTAAATTTTTTAATCCTCTTTTTTTACAAAAATTTATGGCATCTTTTGAGTTATCTATTCCCCAAACTTCCCCTATTTTACTAAACATCTCCATATTCTTACCTGTGCCACAACCTACATCTAATATTTTTAGTTTTGTTTGTGATTTGATTCCTTGCAGTATTTCTAGAACAGGTCGCCTTTTTGCAATATGCCACCAGTGACTATCTTCAAGTTTATATAAATCTTCATAAAGATACTTTTCCATTTTTAATAATGTGATCTTACATGATCCATTGAATACTTAAAATTAGCATCTGTTTTCTTATGCGGATTAAAAATATCCTTGGGATCAAACAGCTCTTTTATTTGTTTAAAAACTTCAAACATCTTATCTCCATACATCTTCTTCTGATAATAACCTCTAATCAGACCTTCATTATGTTCAGCGGAGATTGATCCATGGAAATCCAATACTAACTGATTTACCTCTTCTTCAACCACCGGAATTTTATCTACTTCAGATTTTATACTAAAATCCATCAAAGGAATTATATGAAAATTACCATTCCCCATGTGTCCGGCAATAGTATAATCAATTTTGTGTTTTTCTAAAATAGCAATAAGTTTTGGGAAAAATTCTATTAAATACTCAGGTTTAATAATAAAATCATCTATAAAAGGTGCTGTGTGTCTATTTTTAACATTTTTCCTCAATAAATTAAAACTTTCCCTTCTGATAACCCAAAATTTTTCTGCCTGTTCATCAGATTCTGCCAACTCCATCCTAACAGGATAATTTTTAAGATCATTTTTTAAATTCTCAATTTTTTGATTTATCTCTTCATGCTCATCAGCATCAAATTCAACCATTAAGGTAAACTTTGGCAACCCTTGAAAAGCAAATCTGACTAAATCAGGTAAAAATTGATACCCCATTTCAATAACCCCTTTTAAACCTAAAATTTGAATAAACTGGGGCATAAATTTAATTGCCAGCTTTAAAGTATTATCATCAAAAGCCTCAAAACTTTCAGGCTTTGACCTTAATACATCATTGATAAGATTTGGCAAAATATTCATATCGTTTAAATAGATAATTAACAAACCATTGTGTTTTTTTAAAGGAATCAGTTTAAGCTCTATTTTAGTGTTAAGTCCTAATGTTCCCTGGGCGCCCACAAAAAGCTTTGTCAGGTCAAAATACTGTTTGTCCCATACATCCCAAATGTTATAACCTGTTGAATTTTTAGAAACTTTTGGTTTAGAGTTTTTTATAAAATCATATTCCTTATCAACAATATTAAAAACTTTTCTATAAATTTCTCCTTCAAAATCTTTCTGTTTCATCTTCCTTTGCAAATCATCTTTAGATATTCTTTCAAATTCATACTCATTACCATCTGCAAGCACCATGTTCAACTTAGTTACATAGTCTATCGTTTTACCATGTGCAAGAGTCTTCTCTCCACCTGAATTATTACTAACCATTCCCCCTAAAGCACATATTCCCCTGGAAGCCGGATATGAGGGCAAAAAAAGACCCTTCTCTTTTGTTTTACCTTCAAAATCACGATAATAAACTCCTGGCTCAACCTTAGTGCCTTCTGCGTTTATGTTGCCCAAATGATTAAAGTAATGAGTAAAATCCATAATTATAGAGTCATTAATAGCGCCACCGCTCATATCAGTACCGGCGCTTCTGGCTGTGATTGAAAGGTTGGGGTTTGTTTTTTTATTTTCAGATACAAAGTTAACTAATTCTCTAATATCATTAACATTTCTTGGAAATACTACCAGTTGGGGTTTAATCTCAAAAAGAGATGTATCATGGCTATAAAGATTTAAGCTATTTTCGTCGTAAACAACTTCACCTTGAAAAAAAATCTTAATTTTTTGTACTAAATCACTGGTATCCATTTATCTCCAGCCCTTTAACTATTTGTCTCTTTATATTTATTAAAAGAAATCGCTATGCCTACAACCTCTATTACAAACATTAGCATATTAAGAGTTTCTGTTGACGAGCTAGTATAGCCCAAGGCTAACCAAAAAACCACATTCAAAAATGCGGCAACTGTAAATCCTAATAATAAAATTAGAGAAATAAGCTTATTAGATTTTTTGTTAAAAAGCAGATAAATTGTAACTATCCCTATACTTAATCCGGTTAATAACTCTCCCCACATAGTTAGGGTCGCAAAGATCCGGGAATTTGGTATTGCAACATTTAGAAGAAAATTTTTAACCATAGGGTATGGATTATTGCCTACAGATTTTGATAACAACCCGCCTAGAGTATCAACAAATTTACCTTCTGAAATTTTACCGTAACCACTCTTTAAAAAAATATAGCTGATAGCTAGAAATATAACTGATAGATGTTTAGGGACGTCTTTATTCAAAATAATCACCTTCTTTTTAAAAATTAAGTAATTTTACTGTAGCATTAAGAGTCATTAATAAAAAGAGGTAACTTAAAAAGATCAACTAATTAGGATAATGACACTTCTTATACTTCTTACCACTTCCACAATAACAAGGATCATTCCTGCCTATTTTTCCATGTTGTTTATTTAACTGCCCTTTTTCGCCATATGTTTCCTCCGAAATAATTTCACCCCCTCTTTCAATTGTGACTTTAGTTACCCCGCCTTCAGATTCTAAAACCTCATTTAAAGACTTTCCCTCCAGAACTTCTTTTAATTCCTTTGCTTCTGTTGAAACGCCTACTTCTATCTCCGGATGTTTTTCTTCCACTACAATTTGCTGATGCTGATGAGGAACCTCTCCCGCCACCGCTACTTTAAAAATACGATGAACTACTTCATAATCAACCTCTACCATTAATTTTTCAAAAAGCTCAAATCCCTCTCTTTTATATTCAATCAGGGGATCCCTTTGAGCATAACCACGCAAACCTATTCCTGACCTTAAATCATCCATTGTATCCAGATGTTCAATCCACAAGGTATCTATTGTATTTAAAAAAGTAAACACCTCCATCTGTCTTGCAGTTTCTTCTCCAACCTGTTTTTCCCGGGTCTCATAAAAGTTCTTACAGAGGTTAAATAAAAATTTTATTATTTCTTCGGGATTAGAAATTGTAGATATTTGTTCAGCAACATTTTTATTAGAAAGCGGATCTAATGGCACAATATCTGAAAACTCTTCAATTATTTTATTATAGTCAAGACCCTCCTCGGAATTTATCACTACAACATTTCTAATCTCGTTTTCAATTTTTTGCAAAATTTCTTCCTTGAGTGAGGTATCTTTATTGAAGGCAGTTTCTAAAATCTTTTTCCTAACTTCATAGATTATTTTTCTTTGCTGATTCATGACATCGTCGTAGTCAACTGTATGTTTTCTTATATCAAAGTTGTGTCCTTCAACCTTTTTCTGAGCTCCCTCTATTGCTTTTGAGACCAATCCATGTTCTATAGGCACATCTTCAGCCATTTTCAAAAAGTCCATGACCTTTGATACCTGTTCCCCTCCGAAAATTCTCATTAAATCATCTTCCAATGACACAAAAAATCTAGTTTCCCCGGTATCTCCTTGACGTCCGGATCGACCTCGAAGTTGATTATCAATTCTTCTGGACTCATGCCTTTCAGTCCCAATTACAAAAAGCCCACCTGACTCGATTGCCCCTTTACCTAAAAGAATATCTACTCCTCTTCCTGCCATATTAGTAGCAAGTGTTACAACTCCCTTTTCCCCAGCATGAGATATTATCTCTGCTTCTTTTTCGTGATTTTTAGCGTTTAGTAAAGCATGCGATATCCCTTTTCTTTTAAGAAGTTCTGATAAGAACTCATTTTTATCAATTGAGGTAGTACCAATCAAAACCGGTTGGCCTTTTTTGTGAAGCTCTTCTACTAAATTGGCAACGGCGGTATATTTAGCCGCCTGAGTTTTATAGATAACGTCCGGATGGTCAGCCCTAACCATCGGATTATTGGTAGGTATTTCTACTACATCCAGGTTATAAATCTTATGGAATTCTTCTGCTTCAGTTGTTGCAGTCCCTGTCATTCCAGATAGTTTTTCATACATCCTAAAATAATTCTGGAAAGATATAGTAGCCAGCGTTTGCGATTCCTGCTGTATTGAGACTCCCTCCTTGGCCTCTATTGCCTGATGCAGCCCTTCTGAATACCTGCGCCCCATCATTAGTCTTCCGGTAAATTCATCAACAATTATAACCTCGCCATTTTTTACAACATAATCTTTATCCTTTTGAAATAATGTCCTGGCTTTAAGTGCTTGTTCTAAATGATGCAGGCTTGAAAAATCTTTTTCATACAGATTATCTACCCCGAGGATTTTTTCTATCTTCAATATTCCATTTTCGGTTAAATGAGATGTTTTAAGCTTTTCATCAACAACATAGTCAGAAGGAGAAATTGAATCAATTATTTTTGAAAATTTATAATATTTATCTGTTGCCTCTTCCGCAGGCTGAGAAATAATAAGCGGAGTCCTGGCTTCATCAATTAAAATTGAATCTACTTCATCAACAATTGCAAAATGATGACCTCTTTGTGACTGATCCTCCAACCTAAAGGCCATATTATCCCTTAAGTAATCAAACCCAAATTCATTATTGGTGCCATATGTTACATCTGCCTGGTAAGCTTCCTTTCTTGAAACTGGGCGTAAATGCTGCAGCCTCTTATCATCTTTTAAGGGATCTGAATATTTTGGATCAAAGATAAAAGCCTGATCATGAATAATTGTGGCAACAGTTGCGCCTAAGGCATGAAAGACAGGACCCATCCAACCAGCATCCCTCCTGGCCAAATAATCATTAACTGTCACAACATGTACGCCTTTGCCTGTCAAAGCGTTTAAAAATATGGCCGGAGTTGCAGACAGAGTCTTTCCTTCACCGGTTTTCTGCTCAGCAATTCTTCCCTGATGCAAAACAATTGCCGATATCATTTGAACATCAAAATGACGCTGTTTAATATTTCTTTTTGCCGACTCCCGAACTAGGGCAAAACTTTCCGGAAGCAGTTCATCTAGACTTTTACCTTTTTTATGTTGCAGATGTAGCTGCGCAAATTTAGCTTTCAGCTTTGAATCAGAGAGTTTAGATATTTTGCCTTCAAGACCGTTAATATCATTAAGGATAGTCTTAAGCTTGCTTATTTCCCTGTCATTAGAATCAAAAAGTTTTCCTAAAATGCCTAACATAATTGGTATATTATACCTAAGCTTAACTATTTAAACCAGACTAAAAACTGCCTTAAGCATTGACAAAAGATCCTTACATTTAATAAACTAACTTTAAGGTCTGCCAATGGATAACTCAAACAACTCAAACTCAGGTACTAATCCAAACCAGTCTTCTTCAGGCTCAACACCTTTACCTGTCTCACCAAATTTTAGCTCTCCTTATGATAATCCCGTTGCAACTCCAATCCAGACTCCTTCTCAAACCGATCCCCTAAACCAACCTTCTGCTCCTTCTTATCAATCTGATACATTTTCCGCCTCCTCTTCTTTAACACCTACTACAGCCTCGCAACCTGATCCTCTAAATGCTAGTCTCTCTCCCTGGGATTCAAATCCAACCCCGTTACAACAACCTGAGACATCTTCAAATCCCTGGCAAGCTGCTCCTTTATCAGAGCCAAAACCGACAATAAATTCCACTCCAACCTGGACTCCTCCTCAGCCTCCTACGCAACCTGATTTAACAAACACCCAACCTAACTCTCCAGCAGAAAATACCTGGAATCCATTCCCTCAAACACCAGTTAACCAATCAAACTCCTTAGCTACTCCAAATCAGGTAAGTTCTAATCTAAATGAACCTAACCCACAACTTAATATGAGCAATCACCCTCCCTTAGCTAATCCTTGGGAAATCCCTGCAACAACCTCCCCAACAATGGGGACAATTCCGCAACCAGTTAATACAAACTCCGCACCAACAGCACCGGGACAATCAAACTGGATGAATAATACTGCAGGTTCAAGCACGTCTACGATTTCAAATCCATCTGAAAACATTCCAACAGATCTCTCACACCTTATTAGCAGTAATAACCTACAGGATTCAAGCCAGCAACCAGCCCCAACTCCGGAAACTTTAGTCGTATCCCAAGCAAACACTATTTCACCTGAAATTCCTACCCTTCCAACAGAAGAACATAAAGGTCTACCTAAATGGTTAATTGGAGTCGGAATAGGATTATTGGTTATCACTGCCGCAGCTTCAGCCTATTTCATACTAGGAATAGGCCAACCGGCTAAAACTACAACCTCTATACCGGCAGTAACACAAAATTCTCAATCTGCTCCTACTGTTAAAAATACTCCTCCCATCGTCACACCTCTCCCTCAAGCAACATCCCAACCTTCTGCAACCGGATCCGCAAATTTTGGAGCACTCGGAGGCAGCAGCCAAACTCTACAGGCAACTTCAGCTGCTGATCTAATTAGACAAAGACAGCAACAATCCTCGCCAAAACCTTAACTATTTTTTGTAAGTATGCTTTAACCAAAAATTCTTAAAATAAGAAAGCGATAATGTAGATAAAATAAAACCAGTTGTAGGAACAATAGAGTTAAACCAGGGATTAGAAAATCCAGCTACCAGAAAGAAAAGAGAAATAACCACATACGTTAAGATTGAAATGATTATCTTTCTTGTCAAAGAAGTTTCCCAGGCTTTATCCTCTTCTACTTTTATATTTCTTTGCTTTATATTTTCTATTTCTTTTTCTAAATCAGTAATGGTAGCCATTTTACTTTGGTTTAATCTCAGAAAATCCGGTGTATTTTTGCAGCGCTTCCGGAATTTTAACCGATCCATCCTCAGCTTGAAAATTTTCTAAAATGGCGATAATTGCCCTGGACGTTGCCACCAAAGTTCCGTTTAAGGTATGCACAAACCCACTTTTGTCTCCCTGCTTAAATTTAATGTTTAAGTTTCTGGCTTGAAAATCACTGGTATTAGAAGTTGAAGTAACTTCTCCCCATTCTCCTCTTCCTGGCATCCAAGCTTCCAAATCAAACTTCCTAACCGCCTGGGATCCTAAATCACCTGTACACATTTCCAAAACCCTAAAAGGTATACCTAAACTTACGAAGAACTCCTCTTCGTTGCTTAAAAACTCCTGGTGCGTCTTTTCTGAATCTTCAGGACTCACAAAAGCAAACATTTCCACTTTTGTAAATTGATGAACCCGGTATAGACCCTTAGAATATTTACCGTAAGCCCCTGCTTCTAATCTAAAACAATGGGAGTAACCGGCATATTTTTTGGGGAGGTCGTCAAGAATAGAATCTGCATGCATCCCGGCTAAGGTTATCTCAGATGTAGCAACTAATCCTAAATCAGAATCTGCAATCTGATAAATTTGAGCTTCCGGACCTTTTGGTAAATAACCTGTCCCCAGATAATATTTTTCCCGGGCTAAATCTGGAGTTATTACCGGCGTATATCCTTTATTTCTTAAAAAATCTAAGCCATAATGAACTAAAGCAACTTCTAACATTGCTCCCTCATTTTTTAGATAGTAAAAATTAGAACCAGCTACCTTGGCAGCTGATTCAAAATCTATTATATCCAGGCTTTCACCTAACTCAAGATGATCCTTCGGGGTAAAATTAAACTTCTTTTTCTCTCCCTCCTTAATTACCTTATTTTCACTTTCATCTTTGCCAATCGGAGCATTACTTGATGGAATATTTGGTATCTGTAAAAGCAAATTTTTAAACTCTTTTTCCAGCTTTTCTAATTCTGGTTCTATTTGTGAAAGCTCTTCTTTAATCTTTTTTCCAGCTTCAATATCTTTTTTATCAGCTGCCAGATTTCTTTGTTGTCTAAGCAGATCAACCTTAGTAATCAACTCCCGTCTTTTTTGATCAACCTCCAAAAGCCGATCTAATCCATCAACAGAATATCCTTTATTACTGACTCCTTTTCTAACAAGATCGATATTTTCTCTAATAAAATTTATGTCTAACATAGCTTAGTGTTTTATCTGCCAATCTCTAACTGTTTCTACTTCACCTGATAGTATTAAATCAACCGCCTTTTTATGCCAGTTAAATTTGGTTAGATGATATACCTCTTTAAAATATTTTAACGCATCGCGAGCCCCAGGTACACCTTTAGCTTGTGCCAGCGCATCAAGATTGTCTGCCACTTTAACCACTCTTGCCTCTAGAGTTTTTCTTCCGTTGTATTCACCAACCAATTCTATAATCTCCTCTTTAAAATCTAATCCTTCTACCAAAGCTTTAACCCCTTCTTCCTCAATATCCGCAAATACTCCTTTGGCCATACCTTTAACAAAAGTCCCGACGTCTCCAACTATAGTTTCTCCAATATCGTGTACTAATCCCATTTTTAGCACCTTTTCCGGATCAATTTTTCCCCCTTCTTTTTGCAGCTGCTTGGCCAAAAAATAGGCGAGTAGGGAGGTGGAAAAAGAGTGTGCTGCTACCGAATCCGCTTCATTTCTTTTAAACCCCATGGCGATAAAACCCTGACGGGGCAGCTCCTTTGCCCACTGAAGCGTTAAAAATACTTTTAAAATATTTTTTAAATCTTTTATATTCATCCTATTTTGCTGCATCCTTAAATCTTTCTATCACTTTCTTTGTCGGATATGAAGTTAGAAAAGCTCCTGCCTTAGGCCCATATTCCTTACCTAAGAAAACTCGGTAAATTGCGGCGAAGGCTTTTTTTGCCGGTATCTTTTTTTCCTTAGTCAGATTATATAACTCCAGTTGCAACTCATCTGCTCCAAGTTCTTTCTCTACCAAAGAAACCGCGGCCAGTAAAAAATCTTTTTGTTCTAGGTCTAACTTTAAATTATCTGGAACGAGTGGACTCATTTGAAAATTTAATTCCTTGGGCGCATATTTTTCTACCCAGATTTTTGCATACTTTTCCCTTTCCCTTAAAATATTTTCTTCGTTTTCTGATAATGAAACACCTTTTATCTCTTTAAATTTATCTGATACATTTATATTTGGCTGCTGAACGTAGTTCACCACATCCCTAAATCTAGGCAAAAATGTCGGTTCTCTCTTTGGCAACTCTCCTATCTGAGACATTTCAAAAGTTCTAGATAAAGTTTCGTCTGAAGATTCTATAAAAGATTTATAACATCTATCATACTCATCAAATAGATCAGGGATCGCCATAGTTTCAACCGGATCAAATTCAACTGACTGCTTATAATCTGTCCGACAAAATAAAAACCTGACTACTGAAAGAGGCAAAAGCTCACTGGCATCCTTAGCCTTAAGTCCTAACCCTTTTGAAGAAGCCATTTTTTTACCACCTATTAAGAAAAATTCATAGGGTAAATTATATGGCTCTTCTAAATAAAACACTTCCTTTACAAGCTCTCTGGCAATATCTCTTGATCCGCCTGCTGAAGAATGATCTTTACCTGCTCCTTCAATAGTAACTCCTAAAACCTGCCAATGGGCTGGCCAATCTACTTTCCAGGGGAGTTTCCCATTTCCACCAAAAGGGCTAATCCTGGCAGTTATTCCACAACCCTTTGCCCACTTAACCATCTCTTTCTCGCAGGTATATTCAACAGTTTCTCCGTCCCAATCATGTACTCTGGTTGTTCCCAACTTTCCACAACTTTGACAAATTACTTGCAGAGGCAACCAGCCTTTTTCTCTTTTTTGACTGCCGGAAACTTTTTGATAAATGTCTTGTATCTTTTCAGCATTATCTAGGGCAATCTTGATTGCTTTATCAAACTTACCTTCATGATATAAATCCCAGGAAGAATAGAATTTAGGTATAACTCCCAAACCCTCTAAAACTTTTTTAAAGTCAGAGGCAAAGTAATCAGCAAAACTTTCATATCCCTCTTTAGGCGAAGGAGCTACTCTTACTGGAATACCCAAATATTTGGAGAATTCATCTTTTAAATCTTCTGGTAACCCATCTATTGGGTCAAAATCATTTATCACAAAACTAAAAGTAACTTCCTCCTTTGCATACTTTAGTGCTTTATAAATCAAATCATGAACTAACGGCCCTCTTAGCGAACCAATATGCGCAAAACCAGATGGGGTAAACATATCATCCACCCAGTAAGGCTTAAATTTTTTGGAATCTATGATTTCTTTTGCTACTTTATCTGCCCAATACATTGCGAAGTAAGTATAACTGAAGCTGGAATTTTTTAAAAGAAGAAATTAATTAACTCTGTATGTAGCAATCAAAGCATCACCAGCTTCTAAATCCATTTTAAAATCCTTTGGCTCCGTCCCTACCATCCTATTGTAAACGTCAAGGGCTCCACCTCTAAGTTGACCAGAATCAAAACCTTTATTAGATTCAAGATAATCTCCTCTGGATACACCTGTTGGTTCAAGAGGTTCCCCGTTTACTCTAATTAGTTTAAATACCTTTCTTGCAATTTCATATGCTAGAGGATTTTCATTATAAAAATGACTCCATGGGTAACTTTGTTCTTGATCCAAAGCATCTGATCTTGTATTTGTATAAGCAGCTATTGGATTACCTGTCCTGTGAATATACCACTTAGGAAGACCTCTGTATAAGGCCAGACCCATCCCAACTGAAAATCTCCCCCTTTTACTATCTCTTTGATCACCTTCAAAAGCTCTTAAGATATGATAAAAAACCGGCTCCTCCAGATTTGATACTTCAGACTGGATAAAGAACATACGTCCTATTGAAATTCCATAATATGGATTATCGTGACTAACCGGCGCATCTTTTCCCTTAAATAAAATAACATTTGGTATTTCCCTCTCTTTTTTGGGTTCTTTCACTATGTTAGTGATAATTTCATCATTCGATTGCCTGCTCTCTGCTACTATGTTATCTACATCCAAGCCCTTCATCATCATGAATCTAGCTAACCTTGGACTCCAACCTATATTCCTATGGGCAAATTCTCCAGCAGTTTGGATTAAATAATTTAAATTTCTTAGATAAGCTTCCCCAGAATATATATCAACATACTCGTTGTTTACGGGAATAGTTCTTACCCCTCTTGATTCTAATGTCATTGTCATATCAGTCGGGAGGATTATACCTTTTATACAAAGATATTGCAATTTATCCTAAAACTTAGGCGAATTTATTGACTTGTCCGTATTTTTTTATGAAGGCTTCTGCATCTTCTCTCGTGCCTAATGATAACAAGCGCTCTAGTATATAGGAAAGCTCATTTAAGGAGACAAAGATCTTCATAAAATTAGGAAGCGCCATTCCGTCTTTTTGCTTTAAGGCACCACTTTCAATCATAAAATTAATAAATATAGCCCCTCCTGTTGCGTAGTTAACCATAAATTTATTATTTTTGTTTTTTTCTATAAGATCGAAGCTTCTACAAATAAAGGCTATAATCATGGATTCAAGCTGTTTACTCGTAATTACATCTTGCAAAAGCAGTGATCCTGCTATTCTCATTCCGAGTAAAGTTGCAGTTAATTCATAGATGCAATGAAGTAAATCCTTAAGATTTTTGGGAGCATTTTTATAATATAAATAATTATGCGCTAGTTCATGAAGAGCGACGTAGCGCAAACTACCTCTTCTTAAATCCTCTGTCGTAAATTCTTCCTTAAATATAGGAGAAAAGATTTTATCAAAGGTTGGAAGTATTTGCTCCTGCACCCTAGAATCATTTGCCTGGTTGAATATAGTAACTTCTGAACCATACTCTTCAACTAACTTAAGATTCATAGGCAAATTTACCCCAACAAACTTAGTTTTAGCCATAAGCCCTGAGAATAAAATCACATTATCTACTTTTGCTTGAACATTTTCGTAATTCTCTATTCTCTCTCCGAGTATTAAACCTCCCTTTCTCGCGCTTAAAATTATTTTTTTATAGTTATTAAGCTTTTTTGTCCCTTCTTCATCTACAACTCCGACCCAACATTGATATGCAGCTTTTGAATAAAAAAGCTGGTCATCAAAATGCTCAACAGGGCCGATCGAAATATCGAGAATATAAGGCTTCATCTGCAAACCTGCAATTACTGCATCATCATAACTACCATCCAATAAAGCTTTTACCTGCAGACGTAAGAACCTTCCAAACTCTTTATTCTCCGTCAGATCTCCTGCTTTATTTAATTTTTCCGCAATTGGTTTCAGCAATTCCGCATAAATAACATGATAAGGGGTAGCTACTAATTTACCATCTATTTTCCTGACTGCAGTATATGGGGATAGTATTGAAGAATCAGACTTTGCGGCTTCTTCAATTTCTTCCTTACTTATAAGCTTTGCCTGTTTCTCCTGCTCCCGATAAAGCGGAGCCATTAATTCTCCTGCTTCAATTAAAAGTTTTAGAACCGCTTCTTCGTTTTTGGACAACTCAGGCAGTTTTGGATTAAATTTGATCAAAGGTAAATCTGTATTCATTATCTTAGCTCCAATACTTTACATTTATACCTAACAATTGGTGTTGCAACTTCCACCACCTCTCCTTTTTTTGCTCCAAGTAGCGCCATCCCTAAAGGAGATTCGTTAGAAATTTTCTTTTTCGAAGGATCGGCTTCAACTCTACCCACAATTGTAAACTCATCAACCTCATTATCCATTTCAATTTTAACAGTTGAGCCAATTATTACAAATTCGCTTTCATGCGGCGCTTCAATAACTTTAACTTTCTTTAAAATGCTCTCTAACTCTGCTATCCTGTTTTCTACCATTGACTGATCTTCCATTGCCTGGTCGTATTCTGAATTTTCTGTTAAATCTCCATACTCCCTTGCTTGTTGAATCCTCTGAGCTATATCCTGTCTTTTTTCAGTCTTAAGAAATTCAAGCTCAGTTTTAGATTCTAGGAGACCTTTTGAAGTTAGGTATGTATTATTTGGATCTTTTTGGACTATCTTATTTATCTTTGTCATTTTTTTGGCAAATCGGAGAAATTTTATGCTAAATACCAGTCAAAGTCAATCTGCAGCTCTTGATCCCTCACCCTCCGGGTGTTAGAGCCTCACACCCTTATTTATAAGTACCGCCAGCGGGATTTGAACCCGCGATCTTCACATTGAGAACGTGATGTCCTAGGCCACTAGACGATGGCGGCAATTGATTGAGATTATACCAATTCGCCAGGGTTGATTCCAATACAAGCCTTTGTTACGCTAGATGTATGCGATTTATTCTTCTTCTAAAGATCCTTCTTGTCACGATCGTTGGGATATGTTTACCTTTACTTGCTTCTTTATTTTTTATTCATAATTTATTTGCCTCGCTGACAACAGGAATTTTAGCAGCAGTCATCTCATCATTATTAATATACTTGCTTCTTAAACCCCTGCAGGATTTAATAAGCAGTGCCCAGATGCTGGAAGATGGCAACTTTAATTTTAGGGTTGATATTAGATCTAAAGATGAATTTGAGGCAGTTGGAAAATCTTTTAATTCAATGGCTGATCATATTAAAGAAAAATTTGAAGATATTGAGCGCCAAAAAGATACTGCCATTGCTGAAAAAAGTAAACTGGATGAAGTTCTGTCAACAATAGTAGATGGAATTATTGCTTTGGATTTTAATAAAAACGTCATGCTTTCCAATAAAGCAGCCGAAGAAATAACCGGATTTACCCAGGGAGAGATGGCAGGTTTTCCGATTAAAGATTTAGTCCATCTATTTTCAGACCAGGAAGAAATACTCCCTAAAACTTATTGTCAGGCTCCATTTGACCAAAGCGCAAAATTAGTCGGGAAAGAGGGAAGGGAGACTAAGGTAAAAATACAAACTGCACAGTTGCAAGGAAGGGTTCAAACAAACATCCACTGCATCTTGATTTTGCAAGATCTTTCCAAAGAAGAAGAGCTGGAAAAAATGAAACTGGACTTTGTTTCTATGGCCTCACATGAGCTAAGAACGCCCCTTACTTCTATTATTGGTTACCTATCTGTATTTATTAATGAGAATAAAGGGAAGATCGCTAAAGAAGAGTTTGATCTTTTGGAAAAAAGCTTGATCTCTGCCCAGCAACTTTTAGGTTTGGTACAAAATTTATTAAGCGTTAATAAAATTGAGCGTGAACAGATGTCTGTTTCAGCCCAACCAATAGACTACTTACCAATTGTTACAAAAGCTGTAGAGGATTTAAAAAATCAGGCAGTACAAAAAAATATTATTTTAAACTTTGATCCCCCTAAAGAGCTGCCAAAAGTAATGGCCGATCCAATCAGAATTTCAGAAGTTATTACAAACCTGGTTGCAAACGCAATAAATTATACTAATGCCGGAGGTAGAGTTGAAGTCTCTACTCAGATTTCTCCAAACGATATCACTACATCAATTTCAGATACCGGAATAGGTATTCCAAAAGAAGCTATTCCACATCTTTTTAGTAAATTTTTCCGGGTATCGAATACTACTCAGCAAGCCTCAAAAGGTACAGGACTTGGACTCTTTATTTCAAAATCAATCGTTGAAAAACTTGGCGGAAAAATATGGGTAGAATCAGAGGGTGGAAAAGGAAGTAAGTTTTCATTTACCATACCCGTTGCTAACAAAAAGAGCACCGAAGGCTTAAACAGTACTGCTTTTATAGCCCAAACAATACAATCTGGCGCGCTAAATTACTAAATTTATACTTGTTGAAAAAACAAAAAAATAAAAGTACAATAAATTTTAGATGAATCCGCAAAATAAAAAGATTTTACTGGTTGAAGATGAAGATTTTATCAGGGAACTTTATGTAAGACAACTTTCAAAAGAAGGATTCCTGGTTAAAAGCGCCGTTGACGGCCAATCCGGATTAAATATCTTAAAAACAGAGACTTTTGATCTGCTTCTTTTAGACATCATGCTTCCGGGAATAAACGGCCTGCAGGTTTTAAGGGAATTTAAAACCCAAAACCCCAACTCTCCAATGATAACCATCCTCTTAACTAATCTGGGTCAGGAAGCGGTGATTAAAGAGGGATTTGAACTAGGCGCACAGGCTTATTTAATAAAAGCTTCATATACACCTGACCAGGTAGTTAATGAGGTTAAAAACGCGCTTTCAGGCGGACAATCTAATACCCCACCATCAACTAATCCGACTCCAACTAACACTGTACAATAAGCCTTCTTTTGTCATTGCGGGTACCCTATGGGTATCTTCCGACGTAGCGAAGTAATATAATCCATGTAATATACTGATCGGACATCTAGACTATCTTAAAAAGGGGACTAAAAGAAGGGCTACAATGTTAACTACCTTAATCATTGGGTTAATCGCCGGACCAGCAGTATCTTTGTATGGATCACCAACAGTATCTCCGGTAACTGCGGCTTTATGAGTATCTGATCCTTTTCCGCCAAACTTGCCGGTTTCAATATACTTTTTGGCATTATCCCAGGCAGCTCCACCTGTAGTCATAGAAACAGCCACAAAAATTCCTGTAACAATAGACCCGACCAACATTCCACCTAGAGCAACCGGACCTAAAATAAATCCCACAATAACTGGAGATAAAACTGGAATTAGTGCTGGTACCAACATCTCTTTTTGCGCAGAAGTTGTGACTATATCTACACACTTGGCATAATCAGGCTTGGCTGTTCCTTCCATAATCCCTTTGATTGTCTTAAACTGACGCCTGACTTCCTCCACAACTGCTCCTCCGGCTTTTCCTACTGCTTCCATCGCAAAGGAAGCAAAAAGATAAGGCAGGGATCCGCCAATAAAAAGTCCTACTAAAACTTTAGGATCAGTTAAAGAAAAAGTTAATTCCTGTCCTTGAGCAGTGAACTCCTGTGAATACGCAGAAAAGAGTACCATTGCTGCCAGGGCGGCAGAACCGATCGCGTAACCTTTAGTCACAGCTTTGGTGGTATTTCCAACTGCATCGAGAGGATCTGTAATATCCCTGACCTTTTGCGGCAATCCTGACATCTCTGCAATACCACCGGCATTATCAGTAATTGGACCAAATGCATCTATCGCAACTACAATCCCAGCTAATGAAAGCATAGTTACTCCAGCCAGAGCGATCCCATATAACCCTGCCAGGGCAAAGCTGACAATAACCCCAACTGAGATTAAAATAACCGGCCAAAAAGTAGATCTCATCGAAAGAGCCAAGCCTGAGATAATATTTGTCGCATGGCCTGTTTTGGAAGCTGCTGCCAGATTTTGAACAGGTGCATACTTTGTCCCAGTATAGTACTCAGTAATTAGAACCATACCTGCTGTAACCAAAACTCCAACTAAAGAAGCTAAATAGATGTTTAAAACAGGAAAAGCAGAATTTTCACCCATTAAGGCAATGGTAGTCGGATAAAACAAAACTGCACAAACTAAAGCAGTTGCGATCATGCCTTTATAAAGAGCTCCCATGATATTTTTATTTGTTAGTTTAACGAAAAGGGATCCGACAACCGAGGCAAAAATACCCATCGAAAGTATGGCAAGCGGGAAGATTATGGCCTTATCAAATCCTGGAAATAACAGATTACCTAAAATCATAGAGGCAATTGCTGTTACCACATATGTTTCAAAGATGTCTGCCGCCATACCAGCATCATCGCCAACATTATCTCCTACATTATCTGCAATGACCGCCGGATTTCTAGGATCATCCTCAGGAATTCCTAGCTCTAACTTTCCAACCAGATCAGCCCCAACATCTGCTCCTTTGGTAAATATTCCTCCGCCTAACCTGGCAAAAACAGATATTAAGGAACTGCCAAATCCAAGTCCAACCAAAGATTTTAAATCCCCGCCTGTATATTGATAAAACCCATAGACAGCGGTTAAAGCCAGTCCGACCACCAAAAATCCGGTAACTGCCCCACCTTTATATGCCAGACCAAAAGCCTCAGACAAACCTTTTTTAGCAATCTCAGCTACCCTTACATTTGCCCGAACAGCCACACTCATACCAATAAATCCGGCCAGTGCAGATAATGCGCTGCCAATTAGAAAACCAATTGCGGTGTTTTTACCTAACACAAAATAAATAAGTCCGCCTAAAATGACTGCTACTATTGCAACTGCTTTGTACTGTCTTTTTAAGTACGCGCCGGCACCCAGTTGAATAGCCGCGGCAATTTCCTGCATTTTTTCATCACCAGCACCCTGTTTTAAAACATCAATAATAAGCCATCCGCCGTATATTAAAGAAGCTGCAACAGCAGCCCAAATCAGATAATTTATGTTATTAAATATTAGATCCATGAAAATTTATTGAGGCAGACAAGTTAAAATTTACACTATTAGCTTTTTACAGTCAAGGCCGAAGATTTTAAAAAAAACAGCTATGCTACATATGGAGAAGGTATTGGTAAATGCTTATGTGTTTTTGGATATGGCGGCCTTATTAAGGCTACTCTTAAGACCTCGTCAACATTTTTGGCAAAAATAAACTTCAAATCTTTTTGGACAAAATCAGGAATTTCTTCCAGATCTTTTTCATTATCAGAGGGAGCAATAATCAATTTTACGCCTGCTCTATGTGCGGCTAAAATCTTTTCTTTAAATCCGCCAATCTCCAAAACTCTACCTCTTAGAGTCACCTCTCCTGTCATTGCCACATCTTTCCTGACCGGAATTTTGGTAAATGCAGAAACTATCGCTGTGGTTAAAGTAATTCCTGCCGAAGGACCGTCTTTTGGAATAGCCCCTTCCGGCACATGAACATGCACATCAACTTTTTGGAAAAATTTCTCCGAAAGACCTAATTCCAACCAATGAGACCTAACATAAGACAACGCAGCCTGACCTGATTCTTTCATTACATCACCTAACTGTCCGGTTAAAAGCAGTGACCCTTTACCAGGCATTAAAGTTACCTCCACAAACAAAACCTCTCCCCCTGCCTCAGTAACAGACAACCCGGTTACCATTCCTACTTCATCCTCTTTTTCAGCTAGAACAGGTAAAAATTTGATCGGCCCTAAGTAACCTTTAATATCTTCTGCTTTAATCGTAAACAACTTACTTTTACTTCCCTCGGCAAATTTTCTAGCCACTTTTCTGATAACTGCTGACAGCTCTCTTTCCAGACTTCTTACCCCAGCCTCTCTGGTATAGCCTCTAATTACAGATCTTAGTGCATCATCCTCAAATTCTATCTGGGTTTTCTTAAGCCCATGGCTTTCAACCAGTTTTGGAATTAAGAAATTTTTTGCAATATGAAACTTTTCATCTTCTGTATAACCCGCATATCTAATGATTTCCAGTCTGTCCCGTAGTGCGGCAGGAATTGTATCTAAAATATTTGCCGTAGTTATAAACATTACGTTTGATAGATCATATGGGACTTCCAAATAATGATCTGAGAATCCGCTGTTTTGTTCCGGATCCAAAGCCTCCAAAAGAGCAGCAGAAGGATCACCTCTATAATCTGCTCCGATCTTATCTATTTCATCCAACATAAACACCGGATTGACTGCCTTTGCTTGTTTAATACCCTGTATGATTCTTCCAGGCATACTACCGACATAAGTTCTTCTGTGTCCTCTAATCTCTGCTTCATCCCTTATCCCCCCTAAAGAAACTTTAATAAATTTACGGTTAAGCGCTCTGGCAATAGATTTTCCAATTGAGGTTTTACCAACTCCAGGCGGTCCGGCAAAACAAAGAATCGGCCCGCGGATTTTTCCTGCTAGTTTGTGTACAGCCAGATACTCAATAATTCTTTCTTTAACTTTTTTTAAACCATAGTGATCTTCATCTAAAATTTTCTCTGCTTTTTTAAGCTCTATTTTAGTCTTTTTTGTCAGCCTCCAGGGAATATCTGTTAACCATTCCAAATAATTTCTAATATAGCCTGCCTCAGGATTGTATGAGGACATCTTGGCTAAACGGGTTAGCTCTTTTTTAGCTTTCTCCAAAACCTCTTTTGGCATACTGGCTTTTTTAATTTTTAATTCAAAGTCTTTTATTTCCTGATGCTCTGTATCCGCTCCACCCAACTCTTCCTCAATGCTTTTCATCTGCTCTCTTAAAATTGCTTCCTTAGTCATTCTGGAAACTCTCTCCTGGGTTTGGGAAGAGATTTTTTGAGAAATCTCCAAAATTCTGATCTCTTTTGCCAATAACTCTGAGAGCCTCTGCAGCCTTTCCTGGGCTGAAACCATCTCTAGTATCTGCTGCTTATCTATTGTTTTAAAATCAATTGATTGGGTTATTGAATTTACCATTTGGTTTGGATCATCGGTGTAGGTAAAAAGAGACCAGTTAGCAAAGTTGCTTTGATCAAAAAAAGGATTACCTCCTAATTCTAAAAATCTTTTTACCTGCTCCCTAACTGTTCTAACCAAAGCTTCAGTCTGTTCGCTTTTTTCATAAAGCTCAGGAATCTCTTCTATTTCTGCTTCTAAATAAGTCTCCGTTTTAACAAAGCTCTTAAGATAAACTCTGCTCAATCCTTCTGCCTGCAAAGTATATTCACCATCCGGATTTTTAACCACTCTTCTAATCAAACAAACAGTTCCAACCCTATATAAATCTTTATCGCTTGGATCTTCTATTCTGGAGTTTTTTTGGGTAACAAAAACAATTAATTTATCCGAGTTCCAAGCAAGATCCAAGGCGGCTTTTGATTTCGCCCTACCAGAGATAATTGGTACAGAATTACCAGGGAAGATTACTGTATCTCGAAGCGGACCTACCGGCATGGTAGGTTTAAGTTTTAGTGGTTCAGTGATAATGGGTTTAATAAAATCTGCCATAGGCTTATTAAAATGTTTATAATTAGCAGTTTATCAAGCTGAGTGCTAAAAGTCAATCCCCTTTTTTGCAAGAATCCCTTTCTGATATGGATGCTTAATTTCCTGCATCTCCGTTACTAAATCTGCTAAATCAATTAAATCTTTTTTCGCATGGTGGCCGGTTAAAACAAAATCCAGCTCTAAGGGTTTTTCTTTTATCAACTCAGTTACCTGATTTGATTCTAACACACCGGATGCTAGAGCTCCAACTATCTCATCAGCCACCACTATATCCCACTTACCTGACATAACTTCTTTATATAATATATTGTAAGCCTCTTCAGCAGCCTTGATATGCTCTTTCCTGGAAACTTTACTACCCAAAATATCTAAAAATCCTTTTCCGCCCTGGATAATCTTAACGTATGGAGACAACATTTTAATTCCAACTAACTCTCCAGTAAACCAAGTCTTGCCAAACTGCACGATCAAGCATTTTTTCTTATACCCCACAGCCCGAAGCACCAACCCCAGTGCAGCAGTAGTCTTCCCTTTCCCTTTGCCTGTATATAAAATAACTAAGCCTTTCTCTTTATTCATAGTTGGATTTTAACAAACTTTAAACCAACTTATACTTCCACCTCCGAGGTGGAAGTATATTGACACCTCGGGATTTTTAAGTTATTTTATAAGAAATGCCAATAAGAATTACTCCTTTGGTAGATGGGCAGTTTTACCATGTCTATAATCGTGGAGTAGAAAAAAGACGTATTTTTGAAGACAAAAGATGTTACAAAAGATTTTTACAAACAATCATCTATTACCAACATAAAGGACCAAAACCAAAATTTTCCCATTCTTTTGATAATAAATTATTTAAAATAGATCCATCTAAAAAGATTGTTGACATCATCACCTATTGTCTAATGCCAAATCATTTCCATTTTCTTGTAAAACAACTTACTGAGGGAGGAATTAGTGAATTTATAAGTAAGCTAACCAACAGTTACACAAAGTTTTATAATTTAAAATACAGACGAGTTGGACATTTATTTCAGGGACAATTTAAAGCAGTATTAATAGAATCAGAAGAACAATTAATTCATGTTTCCCGATATATCCATTTAAACCCAATAGCTTCCTTTTTAGTTAGTGATTTAAATCAATATGAATGGTCTTCTTATAAAGAATATGTAAATAACACAAAAGGGATATGTAATAAAGAAGAGATTTTGCACTTTTTTAAAGATCATACCTCTTACCAGAAATTCTGCTTAGATCAGATTTCATATGCCCAAGATCTGGAAAGAATAAAACACCAATTAATAGAGGATGATTTTTAAATTGAGCCTCCACCTCGGAGGTGGAAAGCTATAAACTTTAATAATTAAAAGTTTCCGGTAATTTTGCTGGTTGAGGCAATGCTGATAATAAAATTGATACCCCGTCTTTCAAAACTTTAGCAAAACCCTGGTTATCCTCTGAACTCAAGGGACGCATAAGAGGAAAATAATTCTTAATCCCTCCTCTCCAGTCAGCTGCTATCAGCTGTCGAAATCCCATTCTCGAATCTTGTGTATTAATATCTCCATACAAAGGTAAAGTTAGACTTAAATCCATTAACGCCGTTTGGGAATCTTCCTGTCGCATAACTACGAAATAAACACTATCATTCCCTAAACTAAGAATAATTTTTCCATCTTTTATATCTCTGCTAAAAATATATGTTGAACCTTTAACTTTCTTTTCTTCAATTAAACCTGATTCATCTATTGAATGATACTGTTGATCAATTTGTTCTATACCACCACTGGCCAATACCACTGATCGTAGATCATGACTTATCATAGAAGCATGAGCAGATAAATCATTTATATTATTTATTGAGCTAACATCAACCTGAGTAAACCGTCTTAAGCCATCTATTGCTTTTGCATATTCTAAAGAGCCAACATCTTCATTGGGTAAAGTAGATTCTCCATTGCTTTCTAAATCGTCTTGCATAAAGTCTATTTAACACATAGAATACCCGCAGGAATGACATTTTTTGCAGCCTTCTTCCATCACAAACGAGGCTGAACCGCACTCCGGGCAAAGATCTGCCTGTACTGAAGAAGAGCTAACTTTAACTACATCATCTGTTCCGGTATTTATTAACTTAGTTGCTACTTCTTCATAACCCTGGGTTAGATTAAGCGGCAAAGTTTCGGCTGCATTGGTGATTGGAGCTTGCGCTAAATCTTCTGCCAAAACTTTAGCTATCGAATCAGCCAGACTCATAATTCTATTTTTACCAAACCCGACCGAAGAGGCTCCACCAATTCCTCTTAGTTGATTGACGATCTTTTGGGCAACAGCTTTTGGATCTGTTTCCTTTGTGCCTCTTGCCAACCTTAGAGAAAGCGAGACTAATCTTCCCATTGCCTCTGCATCTGCCATAGTATGCATTCCTGCTCTTCCCACAGTGACAAAAACCTCAAAAGGCTGATCTTGCTCATCCCTATTGATGGTAATAAAAGCCTCACCAACAGGGGTAGACATCTTATAAGTCCTGCCTCTAAGTATCATCGGTCGCTCAGCTACTGGAGCCAAAGCCTCTTCTTTAGTCTGTTTATTTAAATCTTCTGAGCGATTCAAAACCTGAACTGACTTGGAGCCATCCCGATAAATCGTAATTCCGTTACACCCGGTTTCATAGGACATCATATATGCTGTCCGCACGTCATCCTCTGTTGCTGAATTAGGTAGATTGACCGTTTTAGAAACTCCATTATCCGTATATTTTTGAAAAGCTGCCTGCATCTTAACATGCCAGATAGGATCAATTGCCTGGGCAGTAACAAAAACATCCTGCCACTCTTGCGGCACATCTGATAATCCTTTAACAGAGCCATTAGCCATTACCTTTTCTGCTAAATCGTCTGAATAAAATCCTTCTCTTTTGGCAATCTCAACAAATGTTTTATTGGCGATTGTTAAAACCCTGTACTGATCGCCTGCGGCTTTGGCTTTATGAATATAGGCCAAGGCAAAAACAGGCTCAACGCCGGATGAACAATCACCAATAATAGATATTGTTCCTGTTGGAGCAATCGTGGTAACAGTTGAATTTCTGATTGGCCTACCAGATCCATATGCTGAGCTTTCCGGTCTCTCCTTAAAAGCTGATGAATTTTTATCTGCATAAATCGAATTTGCCCAATTTGGAAAAGGTTCTCTGAGTGTTGCTAATTCTTCGGACATAGCGTGTCCTTCTTCGTTTATAAATTTCATTATTTTTTCAGCCAAATCTAGCGCCTGATCAGAGTTATATCTAATCTTTAACTTAAACAACATATCTGCAAAACCCATTACACCGAGTCCGATTCTTCTGTTGCCGTGCACCTCATCATAAATTTGCTTTAGAGTATAAGGATTAGTTTGCACCACATTATCTAAAAAATGAACCGCCAAACGGGTTATTCTGCCAAGACTTTCCCAATCAATACCTGAACCATCAGCCAGTACAAATTTACCTAAATTTATCGACCCTAGATTACAAGCATCCCAAGGTGCCAGGGGCTGCTCACCACATGGATTTGTAGATTCAATAGTTTCCAAAGACGGTACCGGATTTGCAGGGGAGTCATTAATTCGATCAATAAATATTAACCCCGGATCTCCGGTTGACCAGGCTCTTTGTATTATTTCATCAAAAACCTCTTTTGCATTTAACTTACCAACAGGCTCTTTAGAGTGTGGATCAATTAATTCATAATCTTCCTCTTTACTTAAAGCCTCCATGAATTTTTTGGTTACAGCCACAGAGATATTAAAATTAGAAATCTGTTTGTCCAACAGTACGGTCTTAAAGTACTTTCTGGCCTGATCATCAGGCAGCAGTGAAGCAACGCTATCATAAATAGGTTTATTTAAATCATCCAATTCTGCTTTGCAGCGGATAAATTCCAAAACATCCGGATGATCTACCCTTAAAATCCCCATGTTTGCCCCGCGTCTTGTTCCACCCTGTTTGATAGACTCGGTAGCCGCATTAAACACCCGTAGAAAGGATACCGGCCCGGATGCTACACCACCAGTTGTATTAACGATAGATCCGGCTGGTCTAAGTCTGGAGAATGCAAAACCAGTCCCACCGCCTGTTTGATGAATTAAAGCGGCATATTTTACGCTGTCAAAAATCTCCGGCAGTGAGTCACCAACAGGCAGGACAAAACAGGCAGAATACTGCAGACCGTTTTGTTTCCCGGCATTCATGATCGTTGGAGAATTAGGAAGAAACTCCTGTCTCACCATCATTGCATAAAACTCCATTGCTTTTGAAACTACAGCCGTCTCTTTTGCGCCAAAATCTAAATCTCCTGAGGCAATATCATATGCAATATGCCAAAATCTCTCCGAAATAGTTTCAACAACTTCTAAATTGCCACCTTTTAAAAGATATCTCTCCTTTAATATTTTGTTTGAAGACTCTGAAAAGGTTGGTTCAGGAAGACCTTTCGCTAAAGCAGGAATTTTTTTATACCTGGCTATAAACCTGGTCTCAAAACTTCTGCTGTTAGTATCTAAATTTAGATTATGACCATTAGCCGGACGTACACCATTAATTTTCGGCATAGTAACGACCTGCAAAGTGGTTGTATTTTTTGTTTGTTTTTTCATTTTTTTAAAGTGTTTCTAACTCTTTACTAAAATCTTTTGGATCAGAAAAGGTTCTATAGACGCTGACAAACCGCAAATATGCAATCGGATCCAACCTTTTTAACTCGGCTAACATCCATCTTCCAAGTTGCGCTGATGAAACTTCCTGCAAACCCTTACTCCTGATCCGGCTCTCTATTCTATCAAGTATCAAAGAAACTTTGTCAATTCCCGGCCGCTTCTCCAAAGCCTTAATCAACCCAACTTCCATCTTGGCTCTAATAAAAGGCTGTCTTCTGCCGTCTTTTTTAATAACCAAAATCTCAACTTCTGCCAAAGCCTCATATGTTGTATACCTTTTACCGCATTTCAAACACTCTCTTCTCCGCCTTATCTCTCCCCGGCTATCCACAGACCTTTTATCTACAACCTTGCTTAAATTACTCGTACAATATGGGCACTTCATCTTAAAAGTAATTATACACGAAGTACTAAACTAATTCCATAGAATAACATAACATATTGATATTCTTCAGTGTCAATATACAATATATTGTGTAGTTTTACTATGATCGCTATTGAAGATTTTGGATTGTCACTTTTTGCATGATATCTCCCACTGCAATTTTATCTACGATGTTTTGTCCTGAAATAACAGTCCCAAAAATTGTATATTGTTTTGGTAATTCAGGGTGATCAGACAGCATTATAAAAAACTGGCTGCCGTTAGTATTTGGACCTGAGTTTGCCATTGCAACTGTACCTTTTTTATAATCCCTGGTTACTGCTTCATCTTGAAATTGATAACCTGGTCCACCTGTCCCATTACCTAGCGGGTCTCCACCTTGAATCACAAACCCTGGTTCAACTCGATGGAATTTTAAACCATTATAAAAACCATTTGCCGCCAAAAGTATAAAATTAGAAGAGGTGAGAGGCGAATCTGTATAAATTTGTATCTCAATATTGCCTTTTGAGGTTTGAATAATTGCTTTTTTATTTTGTAAAATCTCCGGCTTTAAAACCCCTGGAAACTGCGAAAGTTTTTTATTCCTCTCAAGCGGCAGCTCTGTTGGAGAAGGTTGAGGTTGGTTTTGTTGTTGCGCTGGCTGTTGATTTTGCTGAGCAGAAGCCGAGCTTGGAACTTGATTAAAGAGAAAGTTTAAACTCTCTGGGGTAGGAGAAGGTGTTGTTGAAATATTGGTAACTTCCTGTTTAAATTTTGACACAGTAAAATATATAACTGTACCTATTATAAACAAGATTAAAAGTGCACCTAAGATTTTTTGGTTCGTAAACATCAGCCCTAAATTTAGCACCTCATCAGTCTTAAGACAAGAGGAAAATTAAAAAGGTGAAAATGTAGAGAACTTTTCAAGAAAATTGCGGATTTTTGAATGCTGCCATAGTTTAAACAACAAATTTGTTAGATAAAATGCTGCAAACGCATAAATTGCCCCGAAAAAAATATCTGCAAAATAGTGCTCTCCCAAATACAAGATCGACCACCAAACACCCAAAACATAGGGGAGAAAGAATGCTCCTTTTTTCCCAAAAAATCTGAGCGCAAAAAGTAACACCAGTAGCGGATAACCTGCATGTAAAGAAGGTAGCGCGGCAACCTCATTGGGGTTAAAAGTTGTATAGATGGTTGGTAAGTCCAGCCTTTCAGGAAAAGATTTTAAGGTTACATCCAATATTTTAGTTACACCCTGCAAATATCCATCCTTGCTTGCCAACCAGGGAGGAGCGGCGGGAAAGATCACATAGGTGATAAAAGCTGCATAAGATAAAATCAAAAGCGCATTTGCAAACCGTTTAAAATAGTGCCTATTTTTAAGCCAGAGGATAAAGGCAAAACTTAAGGGGAGAGCAAAATGTAAAAAATAAAAAAAAGTAGCCATATAATCATACCAATTTATCTCTCCTGTTTGATAAAATATTTTTTGCAAAAATAGGGTTGGATTTTGTCCGAAAACCCAACTATCAAAATTGATCATTTCTTGAAAATGGACTCTCGAGTTTAAAATTCCAGCCAGACTTCTTAGAAAATCATAGGAGATTAAAATAAACAAAAAAGGCAACCAATCCATTAAAAATTTACGGGTTTTATGTATAAACAGACTACCCAAAATTAGAACTAAAACATATCTATCAGGCGTAATTCCAATCCCTTCCCAAATCATAAATGCAGTCATAAAAACCATATAGGAAAGGAAAAAGAAAAAATTAACTTTATGATATGCCATTAAAATATTATATTAGTAATCGTTTATGAGAAATAGCTGAAGATTACTTGTTGCTTTTATACTTTTCACGATCAAGAATTTAATTAGAGTGAAACTCCTAAAAAGAGTCATAATAGCTCTTTTGTCTGCCATCGTTTTGGTTAGTTTCCTATTAACTTTTATACCCACATCTATCGTTTCGGCTGCTGCCGGAGATATTCTCATCTCTGATAATTTCAGTGACGGCAATTTAGACGGTTGGAAAATCCAGTATGGAAACTGGTATGTCAATCCGCAAGGAAACCTGGCAGGATCCAACTCCGGTAAGATGCTTGGGGGCAGGATAAACACCGGAAATTCGCAGTGGGATAATTACCGGATTGATTTAGACATGAACGGCTTTCAAGGAATAGACGGGGGAGTAGGGTTCAGGTATACCCCAAACGGAGATTTGTATGAATTAAATTTAAGGTTTGGAACCGGTGCATATAATACTCCTGAAGCCATTTTAAAAAAAACCGAAAACAACATAACTACAATTATTAAAGATACTCATACCCTTACCTTAATTGATCAAAAATGGTACCACCTGAAAATAGAAGTGAGTAATGAAAACATTAAGATTTGGATTGATAACAATCTGATTTTTGATATCAGCGACAGCGGAACTAAGGTTAAAAAAGGAACCCTTATGCTCAGTTATTGGACAGGGGATATCGGAGTCGCATATATGAAATTTGATAATATCACAGTGACAGCTCTGGCTCCCTCACCTCCGCCAAAATTACCTGTGATCTTTATACCTGGAATCGGAGGCTCTGAGCTAAAAGCTAACCAGGATATTATCTGGTCTGCAGGTAACGGACACGGAGGAGTTTACTCTCACGGGTACCAAACAGGTGAAAAAATTTGGGTTAACCAGGATGAAGCAGCAAAGTTAGGGGATGATGATTATTTTGATGTTTTAAGACTAAAAAGCGATGGTCAAACATCTGAGGCAAACTTAAACCTGACAGGTAATTTAAGTGCTTTTGGTTATGGCGATATAGATTCATTTTTTACCGGGATGGGGTATGTAAAAAATTCTGACTTTTTTATCTTTCCATACGACTGGAGAAAGGATGTCAGAAATGCTCAGGGTGATTTAGATACCCTAATAGAAACAGCCAAACAAAAATCAGGCCAAAGTAAAGTAAATTTAGTAGTTCACTCAATGGGCGGACTAATAGCTAGATACTATATTTCAGACCCTCAAAAAGCTTCCAAGGTTAATAAATTAATAGAACTTGGAGTTCCACATTTGGGGGCTACATATGCGTTAAAAACATTAATGTATGGAACCTCTATTTCATATCGCTTCAAATTCTTCGAGTTTCCCATTATCCCTGCATCTGAAATTAAGGATATATTTCTAAATCTTCCTACAGGCTTCCAACTTCTACCATCAAGTCAGTATTTTAGTTTTTACAATAATTCAGATAATAATCATCCTTACGCATTTCGTGACGATAGAGATATTGATAACAATAATAAAATAGGTGCATTAAATTTTGACCAAACTAAAACACTTCTATCTAATTTAGGCCATAATATGACTGTTTTCGGAATTAGTGAACAATTTCACAACTTTCTTGATCCAATTTTTAACCAAACAAACAGTGTGAAGGTTTATGAGATAGTCGGCACTGCAGAGCCAACCTTAGGTCAAATTCAAGAAACCTGGTGGATCACCTGGCCAATTAATTTAATCCCGAAAACAGATGAGATTTTTATAAACGGCGATGATACTGTTCCTTTATACAGCGCCTCTCTTAAAAATGATTCTTTAGATATTTCCGGCGCAACGAAAATATATTATGTAGAACAAAGACACTCAAATTTAGTTTCCGGAAACGGAACTGCAATGCAAACAGTCAAATCTATTTTAAATGAAGATAATTCCTTGCCGGTTGATGTAAAAGATACAAAAATCACTTTAGAAGGCCAGGATATTTCGCTGGATAATGCAAATTTAGATATTTATGATAACAGCGGAAATCACACAGGCTTAAATTCTAATGGAGAGGTGGAAAGTAATATCCCAAACACTTTTTATGATTCAATAGACAACACAAAGCATATTTTTGTTAAAAAATCTACAGATAAAGTAACTGCCAAAGTTACTTCTGCAAAAACTACTAAAACAAAGATTAAGATCCATAATTACACTCAAGATAGTATTGTTAAAACAATTTTATATAATGATGTTCCGGTTTCTGATTCTTCTTCTATCCAATTTGTTATCGACCCAAATACGCAAAATACCCCGATTTTAACTTCCGGGACTCAAACTATTTTAGCCTCTGCAGAAGCAACAGGTTCTGCTGCCTTAGATCAAACCTCTCCTTCTACTAAAATAGATGTGGCAGGAACAAAGGATTCTGCCGGGGTATACAGCAATTCTGTTACCATCACCCTGACAGGTTCTGACTTCGGATCAGGAATTTTAAGGATAGAATATTCTCTGGACAGCGGGCAAACTGTCCAAACTTACATCAATCCTTTTACTATTTCTACCCCCGGTAAAACTACTATCCAGGTTAAATCTATTGATAAATTAGGCAATGAGGAAATTCCACAAACAATTACTATAGAAATAGCCATACCGCCAACACCAACGCCTATCCCATCAACTTCCAATAGTTCTTCCAGTGGAACTAGTTCACCTGATAACAACAATCCTAGTAACATCACCACTTCAACAACAAACACCTCGAAGGGGAGAGAGTCCGATGGACTCTCGAGTAAACCCACCTTCGAGGTGGACAAATCATCTGCTATTTTAGGAATTAGTTTTAAAAATCCTTCTCAAGTAGCTAAAGAATTAGAAAAATCAATGATTTCCGGAAACGGTGAAATGATCAAACCTGCAGATAATTTAGAAGACAAAAGAGCAACTAAAAACAATGGCTTTGCTCAAATTTTGGATGGATTATTAACAGTTACAATAATTCTAGCCAGCGGCAGTTTATTATTACTGGCTTCTACGTTTATCAAACCATTTCCAGGTAAAATGTAAGACCCAAAACCAAATAATAATATTAACGAGTTGTATTATCGTTGCTTCTGTACCACTGTATATACAAACAACAACAGGAAAACCTGTAATTTCACACGTTGAACCAGAAAATAGATTAAAATCTACTTTGTATAGTGTAATTCCTTGAATAAATAAACTTATTACCCAAACCGCAACACTTAACCCCAACGTTATAAAAAATCTTTTTATTGAGAAAGAGAACATATTCCTAGAATACCTCTTCGACAAACTTTTTTCCACTTTACAAACTAACTTAGCCAACAAGATTATCTATATCCTGATCTTTAAGTCTTTAATTTTTTGAAAGCATAATCTAAAAGTTCCCTGGCTTCATCACGCCTGTCACCTGAGCCTAAAAGCACTCCAACTACCTCATGGCCGTTTTTTCTGGCTAAAGTAATTAAAGTTAAACCTGCCTCAGGAGTAAATCCGGTTTTAAAACCTAAAACCCCCGGATAAGTAGTTAATAAATTTATCCCTGAATATAAATCATAGTCCTGATGGGTATTTGTGAGAGGTAAAACTATATGTTCTGTACTGGAAATTTCAACCACTTCAGGATAGCTTTTTATTAAATATCTTGTTAAAAGGGCTAGGTCATAGGCGCTTGAATATGAATTACCTGAGTCTTCATCCAATCCGGTCGGGTTTGCATAATAAGTGTTATTCATCCCTAGCTGTTTTGCCTGATCATTCATTAATTTTATAAACTCACTTCTATCCCCTGTTGTTACTTCCGCAATTGCTTCTGCGCCATCATTTGCAGAAACTAAAAATATCCCATAAAGCAACTCTTTTAAAGTAAGCTTTTCCCCTGCTATCAAAAGCATTTTATCCGGCTCCATCTCTGCAGCGGACTTAGAAATAGTATATTGGTAATTTAGACTCTTATGCTCCAGCGCAATTAAAACTGTCATCACTTTTACCAGCGAGGCAATCGGTAACTTCTCATTTGGGTTTTTAGAATATAAGATTTTGCCATCTTTTGTATCTATAAATATTGCCCCTTTAGCAGAGATCTCCGGCGTGTTAACTTGAGCCTTAAAATCCTGCTTTGGAAGCCACTGGTTAATTCCTAAAACTCTTTGTTGGCTAAGTAAAGGAGAAACCGGATCTTTTTGTTTTAGCGGTTTTATCCCGGCTATTGAAAATATGATTACGGCAATCAGAAAAAATATAAAGAAATTGGACATAAACTGTTTAGATTTTTCATCATAAAAAACTTCCCTCTTGACGTCTATAGTTAACTTATTTAACAATTAAATCAGTGCTAAGACGGAGCGCTAAATTTATGTTGCACCGTCTATTGCCCACTCTTTTAATAATTGCTGTAATTACTACTGTTGTATTAAATTTTCAATCAATAAGAAGGGAAATAGTTTATAAATTACATATCTCCGGAGACCCAACAACTTCTTGCTGCTCAGCTGAAGAAGCTCTAAAATCTAATGGTAATTTTAACGAAAACGCGACAACCGCGATCTTTGATAACCAGGTAGTAAATTACCCAAAAACATCTCTTTCTGTTGCTTTCCAGCAAGCTATAGCTGAAAGTCAAAATACTAATACTCAAGTTTTAGGAACCACCACTGCAGACGGGGCAGAAAAGTGGATCGATGTTAATCTGACAACCGAGCAGCTAACCGCATATGAAGGGAATAAAGTAGTGATGCAGTTTCCTATATCATCAGGCAAATGGGGACCAACACCTGAGGGCACTTTTAACATTTGGAGCAAAACCCGTTCTCAAAGCATGATTGGAGGATCGCAGGAATTAGGCACATACTATAACTTGCCAAACGTACCTGATAATATGTTTTTCTTTTCCGGTTTCGCTCTCCATGGTGCTTATTGGCATAACAATTTTGGTCACCCGATGAGCCATGGTTGCGTAAATGAACCACTGGCTAATGCTCATCAAATCTTTGAATGGGCTGGTCCGATCGTTCCCCCCGGACAAAATGCAGTCAGGGCTACTCCGGAAAATCCCGGAACTCGAGTTGTTATTCATAGTTGAAACTACTGGATCTCTTTGGCAGTTATCTTACAATCCTTAAGCTTACTTTGCATCCCGGTATAGCTTAAAAGTCCTTCCTGTGAACCAATTTTCTCCACCACTGAAGCCCCATTTGCTGCTCCCCACCTCATAGCTTCCTGTAAATTTTTGCCGTAAAAAAGTCCTGCCAAAACCCCGCTTGAATACGCATCCCCTGCTCCGGTCATTTCTACTAATTTTGCGGGAAAGGCTTCAATTTGATAAAACCTTCCCCCATCATAGCCAAAAGATCCTTTATGCGCATCAGTTATTACAACCATCTTCGGCCCTAAATCAGCCATACTTTTCAAAAGCTTTTTAATTGAAACCTTTTCTTCATCGCTATGGCCTAAAATCTTTTTTGCTTCTTCCAGATTAACGATAAAAATTTCTGTCAGAGCCAGTAGTCTGGGGTTTTTCTTTACTCCATTTTTAATCTGATAGGTTCCCGGACTATAGAGTAACTTACTTCCTGTTCTTTCCAAAAAGGAGATCAGTTCATTGAGTATATTAGTTTGAGTAAAATCTGGCGCCAGAGAGGTGAAATATATCCATTTTGGGGTATCCAGATCCGGCAGTCGATATTTCCAGGATTGATGGTATACAAAAATTGTTCTCTCACCCTGAAATGTTAGTACAGTTGATAAATTAGATTCCATATCTTTATGTATAACTACATATCTAGTATTAACCCCTTCACTTTTAAATTTTTCAATTATTTGTTTTCCAGAAATATCCGAACCAATGTTGGTATAAATTGCACTCTTAAGTTTCAATCTGCTAGCCCCAACGGCAGAATTTGCCGCGTTTCCGGCAACCTGGTGCACTAGTTTATCAACCGGAATCTTGTCTCCATATTTAATACAAAGCACATATTGCTTTTTATCTAAATTGCACTGGATTTCTGCATCATGGATTAGAACATAATTATCAATTGTGCTATCTCCTATGGATATTAAGTCGAGCATAAATTAGGGTATAAGGATAGGGTATAGGGTATAGTTTAAAAAATCAACTGGTTGAAGCAATATAGCCGCTCTTTTTAACAACCTGCAGAATTAATTCCTCTGTTATTTCATCCTCATCAAATTCTACTTCGCATTCCTGTTTCGCATAGCTTGTTTTAACAGACTTAACACCCTTTAAATCTTCCAAATCAAAGTCTATATTCATTGCGCAAGAGCTACAATCCATTCCTTTAATTTTTAATTTTTTCTTAACTATCATATGACTTCTATTATGCCCTTATACATTCCCATTGAGCAATTAAATTGCATTTTACCAATTTGAGTCGGGATAAAACTAATCAGCTGGGTATCATTAGGTTGCAAGTTTTTGCTAATACCTAAGCTGGGAATTCTGAATGCTGATGCACAGCTAAATGCGTCTGTGCTTTTTAAGGTTAAGTTAACTGTTTCACCTTTTTTGACCTTAATATAATTAGGAAAATATCCATTTGCCTTAATATCTATTTCTGGATTTTGATTTACAGCTACATCGTTTTGCGTAACCTGCGCTTGATTTTTACTAGCCCCGCTTAAGTCAATTGATATCTGCGGCAGGGTTATCGGTGAACCTCCTGCAACCAATGCTCCATTAGCTGAGGTAATCCCTAAATAGAGCACGATAAATCCTGCCAATTTTAAAAATTTACCTCTAAAATTATCCCCTAAAACACCTGTTAGCAAACCAATTCCAAAAAAGAGAGGTGCAGTTCCCAAAATAAAGACAAACATTATCGCTGCTCCAAGTAAGGCATTCACACTACTGATTGCTAGAGCTTCCATAGCCAGAGTAGTTCCACAGGGGATAAATATGGTCATAATCCCCAGGAAAGCTGGAGCAAATAGGTCTTTACTTCTGGATTGGTTTTTTACTATTCTGGTTAAAAATCTGGGCGGTTGAATAAGTGCGTATCTAAATATTGGATGGATTTTTAACAAATCTAGGGCTATTACAATCATATACAACCCAGCTATAAACTGCATTATAATTTGCACCCTTGAACTAATATTCAAAATCCCACCAAATGCTCCCAAAATAAAACCCAATATTGTATATGAAGCAAGTTTCGCCAGAATAAAGGCCAGAGTCGGGAAAATAGTATTTTTGGTGTTTATCCCTTTTTCAATTTCCTCTTCTTCTTTTGCAGCAATCACAGAAGCCAAAAGCCCACCCTGCACCGCAAGACAAGTTAAACCCCCTACAGTCAAGCCGGTTATAAATATTACCCAAAGATTCATAATTATAGTTTAGTCCTCTTTAATAATAGCGAATTTGAAACAACAGATATAGAACTAGATGCCATAGCAACTGATGCAAAAATAGGATTAAGCAATATTCCCCAAACAGGATACAAAATTCCCATAGCTACCGGAATTAAAATAATATTATATCCAAAAGCCCAAAACAAGTTTAACTTAATGGTTCTCATGGTTTTTTTAGATAATTCTATTGCTGATGCTACTGATTTAAGATCTCTGTTTATTAGAGTAATATCAGCAGCTTCTATCGCCACGTCTGTTCCAGTTCCCATAGCTATACCAATATCTGCCGCTGCAAGCGCAGGAGCATCATTAATCCCATCTCCAACCATAGCCACCTTTCGACCTTCTGCTTGAATTTTTCTCACCTCAACTTCTTTTTGATCAGGTAATACTTCAGCTAAAACTCTTTTTATGCCTAATTTTGAGGCAATTGCATTTGCAGTAGCCTGATTATCACCGGTAATCATCACTACTTCAATGCCTAATTTTTGCAGAGCTTCAACTCCTGCCTTAGCAGTTTCTTTAACAGTATCCGCAACAGCGATAAGACCAATAATATGAGATTCTTCGCTGTGCTCAGAATGACGAGAGGAGGTGGCAAGTATCATTACTGTTTTTCCTTCACCCTCCAGCCTTGCAAGACCTGACCTCACGTGTGTAAGATCTATTTTTTTATTTTCCATTAATCTGGTATTGCCAAAATAAACTTTTCTTCCGTTAACTCCTCCTTCTACACCTTGTCCGGCAATGGCTTTGAATCCTTCGACTTTTTCAATATTTACCCTTTCCTCTTCACCCTTTTTTACAATAGCTTCCGCCAAAGAATGCTCAGATCCTTTTTCCAACGAAGCTACCAGTCCTAAAATTTCCTTTACGCTTTCCCCTTTACCCCTTACCCTTACTATGTCTGTCACCTCTGGTTTTCCATTAGTTAAAGTTCCAGTTTTATCAAAGATAATTGTGTTTAACCTATGTGCAATTTCCAAACTCTCTGCATCTTTAATTAAGATCCCATTTTCTGCTCCTTTGCCAGTTCCAACCATAATAGCTGTGGGTGTTGCCAACCCCATTGCGCAGGGACAAGCAATAATTAAGACAGCAACTGTATTTAGAAGAGCAAATAAAAATGCATTAGTACCTCCAAGTACATACCAAATACCAAAAGTCGCGAAAGCCAACATAATAACAATTGGCACAAAATATGAGGAAATTGTATCTGCAATCCTTTGGATCGGCGCCTTACTTCCTTGGGCTTCTTGAACCAACTTTATAATTTGAGCCAGCATAGTATCAGATCCCACTTTTTTAGCTTTATAAATAAAGGTTCCTGATTTATTCATAGTCGCCCCGACAACACTGTCACCTTTAGTTTTATCAACCGGAATACTCTCACCAGTAATCATTGACTCATCAACAGATGACTTACCTTCAATGATTATTCCGTCAACCGGAATCTTTTCTCCTGGCCTCACTCTGATAATATCTCCAATTACTACCTCATTAATTGGTATATCCATTTCCTTAACGCTTTCCCCTTTCCCCTTTCCCCTTAAAACTCTGGCTGTTTTGGCTTGCAGCCCAATTAGTTTTTTAATAGCCTCTGATGTTCCCATCTTGGCTTTTGCTTCAAAGTATCTTCCAAGTAAAATTAACCCGATTACAATAGTTGAGACATCAAAATAAGGCATAGGTTCAAGTCCAATACTCTGAACAATTTGAGGAAAGAATGTTATAAAGGCAGAAAACCCAAAGGCAACTGTGGTTCCTAAGGCAACCAAAGTATCCATATTCGCCAGTCTATGTTTCAATGCCGGAATGGTTGCCTGATAAAACTCCAATCCTGCCCAAAACTGCACAGGAATTGCCAAAAGTAACTGAACCCAAGGAATTTTTAGAAAAGACGGGGCTGTGTTCATCAATCCAGGAAAACTTCCCCAAAGAATCAACCCCCCCAGAACTAAACTTACAGCTACCTTACTTCTTAAAACCTTTAGAGACTTCTCCTTCTCTCCTCTTTCTGCACCCTCATCTACTTTAGTTTGTTCGACTAAAGCAGCGTAACCTACATTAGAAACAGCCGAAGCTATTTGATTAGGACTACACTCCGTATCTTCATATATAACAGTAGCTTTCTCCGTGGCTAGATTAACATTAGCCTCTTTAATACCAGGTGTTCTACTAAGTGACTTTTCAATCACCCTAACACATGATGCACAGTGCATACCTTTAATGGGAAACGTTTGCTTGATTTCTGCCATATTATTTAACTATTATTTTTCCATGAAACATATTCATCCCACAGCTAAACTTAAACTCACCTTTTTTCTGAGGCGTCAATTCCAATGTAACTTTTTGATTTAAAGGCAGATATTTTCTGATTTTAAAATCACTTAGAACTACTTCCTCTAAACAATTTGATGGGTCTTTGCGAATAAAATTAATTTTAGTGATTTTACCAAAGGGGATTGAGATAACTTCAGGGTTATATCCGCCTTCTACAGTTATATCTATAGAGTCAGAGATAGCAGATACTTCCTGCTCTTTTCTCATTAAAAAAAACCAGTAGGTAAAAGCTACGCCTGCCAAACTAAATAATGCAACAAATATTTTATCTGGACTCATACATTATGTTTTTTTGTCAATCCCAAAAATAAATTCACAACCCAACTAAGAATTGCACTAAATAACTGTCCGCTTAAAAAAAACAGGTAGGCCGCAACAGAGAAAAGACCTCCCACTAAACCAGCAAAAGATTCTTCACACCCTATACACATTACTATACTAAAGAGTCCACTAAACTCTTTCCCCTTTCATTCTAAGAACTTGCGTGACTGCTTTAATAATAGCCTCTTTAGTCAGTCCAAACTTCTCAAGCAATTGATTTGGCTCACCAGATTCTCCGAAACTATCCTCAACACCTATAATTTTGAGCGGCACTGGATAATTTTGTGATAAAACTTCAGCCACTGCTCCGCCTAAACCTCCTGTCACCTGATGCTCCTCTGCTGTCACTATTGCTCCTGTTTCGGAGGCTGCTTGCAGGATAGTTTTTTTGTCAATTGGTTTAATAGTGTGACAATTTATTACTCGAACACTTATTTTGTGTGATTTTAACTCTTCAGCAGCCAGCAACGCTCTATACACCATCTGACCTGTTGCTATTATTGTCACATCCTTCCCCTCATAAAGAACTTCTGCCTTACCTATTTCAAAAGGTGTTTCATTTGTAGTTACTACCGGAGCCTTATCCCTTGATAATCTTAGGTAACAGGGTTTATTAAGCTTAGCTATGGCCAAGGTAGCTTTTCTTGCCTCAATTGAATCCGCAGGTGAAATAACTATCATATTTGGCAGCACCCTCATCAAAGCTAAATCCTCTAGTGCCTGGTGTGTTGCTCCATCTGGCCCCACAGAGAGTCCGGTATGCGACCCGATAATTTTTACCGGCAGATTGTTATAACAAATCGTGGTTCTAATCTGTTCCCAATTTCTTCCGGGAGAAAAGGTCGCGTAGGATGCGGTAAAAGGGATTTTACCTGCTGCAGCCATACCTGAGGCAACTGTTACTAAATTTTGTTCAGCCACTCCTACCTCTATAAATCTATGCGGGAATTTCTCGGCAAACGCTAACATCCTCGTTGATTCTGTTAAATCAGCACAAAGACCAACTACATTTTCATCGTTTTCTGCAGCTAAAACTAATCCTTCACCAAACCCATTCCTGGTTGGCACCGTTTCTATATCCGGTTCAAATATCTTTGGATTTAAAAAAGCTTTTGGGTTTATCATTCTAATTCATTAATTTAATTTTATTTTTATGAGTTTCCAACTGATCCAGCGCTTTTTGCGCTTCTTCTTTATTTGGCGGTTTACCATGCCATTCAAACTTCCCTTCCATAAAGTCTACTCCTTTACCAGGAATTGTATTGGCAATAATTAAGGTAGGCTTACCTAAAAGAGTTTTTGCTTTTTCAAAACTATCGATAATTTCCTGCATATTATGCCCATCAATTTCTATTACATGCCAGTTGAAAGATTCATACTTTGCAGATAAATCATTAAGCGGCATAATATCTTCTGTAAAACCATCTATCTGGATATTATTTCGATCCATGATCGCTACTAAATTATCTAATTTATATTTTCCGGCCAGCATTACACCTTCCCAGGTATTACCCTCATCCTGCTCACCATCTGACATTAAACAAACTACCCTCCATTTGGCTTTATCCATCTTGCCAGAGAGAGCCATTCCAACAGATTCAGAAAGTCCTGAGCCTAGCGGGCCGGAGGTGGTTTCGAGTCCTGGCAGCGCAGTTCTATGCGGATGGCCTTGCAGCCTCGAACCAAGTTTCCTTAAAGTCTTTAACTCTTCTGTTGGGAAAAATCCGGCATGTGCCATAGTTGCATACAAAACAGGACAAATGTGTCCATTAGATAAAACTAATCTATCTCTTTGCTCCCAATGAGGGTTTTTAGAGTCATAATTTAAAAGTTTAAAATAAAGAGCTGTAAAAATGTCTGCCATGCCCAAAGGACCTCCCGTATGGCCAGAACCCGCCTCAAGAAGCATCTTTATCACATCCTGACGGATTTCATAAGCTTTTACTTCCAACTCTTGCAACTCGCTCGCAGTATTAGACATATTTATATAGTAGCATTAAAGACTAAAACCGTCTTTGGTCATCTTTATATGCTTGTGTTGACCTTTCTCCAGCTCTTCTTCAAACTCTTTTAAAGCCTCTAACATCTCTTTTGGTGAATCTACTATTTTATACACCTCTTTTTCCTGAGTAGTAATGATCATATTATCTACAAATGCCTTAATAATATTTTTCCAGAATTTTCCATACAAAATTAAAGGCTTATGGTGGCCAAAATAAAGCTTAGCCAACCCCCAGGCCATTCCAAATTCGGAAATAGTACCGCTTCCCCCGTTAAAACAGATATAAACTTGTCCTGATTGCAAAAGAGAAAGCGTTCTTTCCAGATAGTTATTAGCTTTAATTTCTATATCAAATTTATTAGCTATATCCCTTCCTTCATAGTTCATACCTTCGCTTGCTTTAAAAGTTATGCCGATAACTTTTCCTCCTCCGGCATGCGCTCCATCAGTTGCAGCCCTCATTACTCCTGGCCCTCCACCATCCACTATGGTATATCCAACCTGGGCTAACTCCTTGCAGACTTCAAAAACTTCTTTGGCTAAAGACCCATTAGCCGCGGTGTGCGCAGAACCAAAAATTGCTATTTGATCGATGTTTTTCGCTTTTTTTATATTATCCATACTTTAGTCTGACTCACTCGATAGTACTTCCCATAAATTTTCTAATTTCTCATCAACATTTCCTTTTAAAAGATACGAGCCTACAGTAACAAAATCAGCTCCGGCAACAACTATCTCCTTGATATTGTCATCTCTTACAGCCCCGTCTACTCCCACTCTAACTCCCCAACCTTTTTCTTTGATCTCTTGAAGTTTTTTTAAAGCACTTGGTAAAAATGGCTGACCCTGAAATCCGGGAACAATAGACATTATTAATATAGTATCTATCTTAGATATAAAAGGATCTAATTTTTCTATTTCCGTTTCATCTTTTATTGCCAGACCAACTACCAAACCTTTATCTTTGGCATAATCGATTGCTTCATTGATATTCTCTGTCTCAAGATGCATTATTACCCTTTCAAAACCTGCTTCTGCCAGCTTGTCTATCCACTCCTTTGGATTCGATACCATCAAGTGCGCTTCTTTGCGGAAATTAATCGGAAAATTTGCCACTACTTCAGGTTCTATTGTTTGATTTTGAACAAATTTATTATCCGCGAAGTCAATATGTACCCAACCTTCAACTAAAGACTCGGACAGGCTCAATTTTGTAATATCAGCCCTATATTGACTTTCATTTGTTGCCAAAACTGCCGGTATAATTTGTATCATAAGTTGACCTTTTCTAATTCTTTAATCTTATTTATTCTTCTAAGATGTCTTTCGTCATTCACAAAAGGCGTCTCTATCCATATCCGGACAGCTGCCAGCGCATCTTCTTCTTTTAATATCTTGGCGCCTAAAGATAAAACATTGGCGTTATTATGCTCTCTGGTAAGGCGAATCATCTCAAAAGGATCTTCAGATACTCTACCTGATATATCAACATTATGAGCCGGTATGCAGGGCGTATAAAATACCACGGCTCTCACATCTTTAAATTTATTAGCAACAATAGCCTCGCCTTGCCCTGAGCTACCAAATATTATAGCTTTACTATTATCAGGATCTAAAGATACTGCTCTGGCAGCTTTAGAGATAAAATCCGGATAATCGTCATTTTTGTCAAATTCAAAAGCCCCACAGTCGTTCACTTCATAGCCTTTTTTTTGTAAAAAAACTTTAACTTTTTCCTTCAATTCAAATCCTGCGTGATCAGTTGCCAGATAAATCATGCTTTCATTGTAAATTGTTGAGTGGTAATTGTAAATTGGCTAATCTTATAGAAAAAATGCTCTAGTTTGATATATTGACGGTGTAAACGTATATTTGATATAAACTTATACGCTTGCTGAAAAGTAAGTTCTCAAGAAAACTCGCCATGCGCGAGTTTTTTTGTGGAAAAATCTAAAAAATATTATTTAAAATGCGCTTTCTGAAATAGAAATATATAATATTTATTAATACAGCAAATATCAAAACATATACCATTAATTGAAACGAAGTAATCGTATTAATGCTATCGGCAATAACTCTTTTGATATCAGTAAATATATACCAGGATTCTGTTCTTTGTATCTTCCCTAAAGCAACCGCAAAAGCTATAAGGAAATTTATGACTACCATAGAAAAATTTATAATCAATTTATTTTTTTTAAATTTGAACCGCAAAATTTTCTCAATGGGCTTTAAACCAAGAATAAATACAGCTACTCCAATCATCATCAAAAAAGCATACTGAAACAATAGGATAATCTTAATTATAAAATCCGCCTTAATTAACTGTTCCGGAAGATATTGTACATCTGTTAAAACATAAATTGTATTCGGCAAAAATAAGATCCATAGTACAAAGAAACCAGTTCTTAACAGATTATTTTTTAATTTAATAAAAAATGCCGCGAAAATAATCGGCAACAGTCCCAAAAAAATATTTGTCCACATCCAGGAAATATTAAAAAATACAGTTTCCATATTTAAGGTTCAAACTAGCATTAAAATCATAAACTGATCCCTACATTTCTATCGTAACAAAAATAATAGACAATATCACTATTGCGCTTAGAATTTTTATTAAATTCACTACCCTATAGCTTGACAGGAGACATTTAGTTATACTATACTCTGTCTTATGTCAATAGAAAGAACACCAGTAGCCAAGTTAGCAGCTAGCAGAGAAGTGCTGGCAAGCTTAGTTGGAAGAGAAGGTACAAATAATCAGGATATTATCGACGCTCTTACTGTAATAAATACTGGAACAGAAGATGCTGCCTTGCAACCAGAAAAGATGTTTGATGTTAGAGAAGCTGTTTTACAATTAACAACAAGCGGATTACAACCAGAAGTTAGCAGCAGGTTATCTACATCTTTAGCTACTCTTCAAGAAAAAGTTAATGATCGTTTTTGGAGATTAAACAATAAAGAATCCATAATAGTTAGTCATTTTGCAATTGCTCTAGGATTATCTCTCTCTATACCTTCTGCAACTGGACTTATT
>CALRFD010000003.1:101814-163457 GCA_943356485.1 Patescibacteria group bacterium | reverse complement strand
GGGCAGTCGAGGATAAATATAAATATCTTAAAAAGGGAACTGATGGATATGAAGTGGATGAAGATTTTTATAGAAAAAATGTAACAGTTTAGAAAATGAGTAACACTAATCGTCAAAGGCTTGTAACTGTTGTAGGAACTAATTATGCAGATACTTTAGTACCAGAATTAATAGAACAGAGTTTAGATGTTTATAATAAAAAAGACTTTTCACAGAGAAACTTCCAGGTTAGTGTAACAGAGAATACAAATGCCACAGCAGGGATTGTGTTAACCGTACTAGGAATTGAAGCCTACAGAAATAGAATATATTACCTAGAAAGGAAACAAGTTAGCAGTAGTGTAACCAATGATTTAACCACAATCTTTCTAGTAAAAGATGCAAGTTTCCCCAAAATCCTATTTTCTGATTTGTTAAATGAAGTTTTTTTAGTAAGAGATGTTATCGTTCATAATCACATTTATGAGGTTACAGTTATTAATGATCAGGATTGGAAGATGCTGAATCATAGACAAAAATTATTAAAAGGATATGGAGATAATAGAAGACTACGTAGTGGGTTAGTTATAGAACGAACTCGAAAAACGAGAAATTTAGGACTAAATGTACAGCCTGCTAAAATTGGTTTTGAAGATATTTATATTATTTACTTAGTATTTGGATTATTTGTAGAAATAAGTAATCGGCTTTTATCTAGAAGTCATGTTCCCTTTTCAGTACACCATAAACATGAAGGTGATTGGTATTTAGAAATCGATAAATACTTTAAACATGTTCAAGAAATGGTTTCAAATCAGAACTTTCTTGCCAAGATAAAGGTACTCGAAACAAAGATTCAGGGTATGGGTCTCACTCCATGAAATAGGAAAATATATGATTAGGACTGAACAAATTCTTGTAATGTCTTACCTTCAAAAATTGATTTTTCATAATCATCAAGCCAGGATTCGGTCAAAAACTCCATCATGGTTAGTTGATTCTGAAGCTGCTCATCAGACATTCCGTCAGCAGTTTTACCGAGAATTTTTCTTGCTTCTTCAATCGTCATCTCGTTATTTGTTAAATCTTGGTCCATGGTTATTTTGTAGCACAATTCATCTGGAAAAAGCAAACGGTTCAACTCCTGTCCTCATGGTCAAAAATTACGCACGATCCTATCAGAATACAACTGAAGCTATTGAACATCAAAATTGAGGCTAAAATGAATCAAAAAGTTACAAAAATACCAAATAGACTCTCTAGTGCGGATGAGAGGACTCGAACCTCCACGTCTTGCGACATAGCGCCCTAAACGCTACGTGTATACCATTTCACCACATCCGCATCTTTTTGGTATTTTACAGCTTTTAACCAAATCTTGAAACAGCTATTTGCTGTGCTTTATTTTCCAGTTCATCATCTAATACTGCTAGCTTCACCTCTTTGCCGTATTTAACCTTTAATGCTTTTTCAAGCAGCCAGTCGGCTAACTTTGGATTTTTAGGTAAAAGCGAGCCGTGCATATAACATCCGATGGCATTTTTATAAATGCAACCCTCTGATTTATCGCTTCCATTGTTTCCAAAGCCGGTTTTAACCATTCCCAAAGGAATTGCTCCCTTTTTTAAGTAAGTCTTGCCTGAATGATTTTCAAACCCCACTAAAGTATTAAACATAGAATCGATTACTATATTACCAATCATCCTGTCATGACTGGCTTCTGTATAGACTGGAAATATTCCTACGCCGGGGAGTTTTTGGCTATTATGCGGTTTATAATATTCACCCAATAGCTGGTATCCCCCACAAATCGAAAGCAACGGCACTCCCCTTTCAACCTCTTCTTTTATTATCCTCCCCTTCCCGCTTGACTCTAAGTCACTTGCAACTAGAGTTTGTTGTTGATCCTGTCCCCCTCCGAAAAAATATAAGTCTATTTCACCTTTATTGACTCTTGACTCTTGACTCTTGACTCTTACTTCTACCTCAATTCCTCTCCATTCAAGACGTTTTTTTAAAGCAATTATATTACCAATATCACCATAGATATTCATTAAATCACCATATAAATAACCAATAGTTAGCTTCATGATTCCTCCCAATAGTGTTTCTTAATACCGGACTTTGTAAGTATACCTTGCAGCTTTAGCATAGCCGTATATGTAGGAAGGATGAAAAGGGTGCCTTTAAGACCCTTTCTAGCCTGTTTGAGGGCATTTTTCATATCCTCTTCAATTATTATATTCTTAGGATCAAAGCCAGAATATTTTAGCCTAAGAGCCAAATCATTCGCTCGTGTTCCACTCGCTACAATTTTCAATTTTAAATTTTCAATTTTCAGTTGCTCAAAATCCGCATCCCAGATCCAGGAAACATCTGTTCCGTCTGCTAAATTATCATTTAAAGCGAAAAGTAATCGATCCTCGGGTTTTAATAGTGGTGCAATAGTTTCAAAGACCTGAGTTGCCCCAGCCGGATTTTTTATCAGAAAGATATATCCAAAATCCAATTTCTCTACCCTGCCGAAGGCTGGGCTGAAATTTTTAAGACTTAAGATCATCTGCTTAGGATCTATCTTTAACAGTATACCTGCAGAAAAAGCAGCCAAAAAATCATAAATATGATAAATGCCAGGAAGAGGAAGGTTAATAGTTAATAGTTCATTGTTAATAGTTAATTGGAAGATAGAGCCGTTCAGTCCTTTTGGTTGAACATTTTTTACTTCGAAATCAAGGTTTTCTTTTTCTCTTTTGTGGGATAATCCTTCGCCTACTATCTTGTAGTCTTTTACCCCGAATTGTTGCACTTTGCCTTTGAAACCTTTTTTAAGAACTGCTAGATTTTGATCGTCACCATTAATCAGGATTTTTGTATTTTTACTAATTGTTTGTATGGTTTGCCCCCAGTTATTAACAATACTGTCAATCTCGCCATATCTATCTAGTTGATCCCTAAACACGTTTAAGAAAACAATTAAGTTAGGGTTTAGCTTAGGTACAACCAGATTAAATGCAGCTTCATCCAACTCCCAGATACCAAGGTCGAACCTTTGTTGAGGTGCGACCTGAATAAGCGTGGAGGCTATGCCGCGTTCTAAATTGGAGCCGGTGTGGTTACGTATTACTTTTAAGCCTTGTGAAGCTGCAAAATGAGAGATGAGCCTGGAGGTAGTTGTTTTTCCATTTGTGCCTGTGATTACAATATTAGTAGGAATTTTTGCTGATAATTTTTCTATTAATTTAGGATCAATTTTTAGAGAATATAGTCCCGGAGCTGTCGAGCCGCCACCTATATTTAAGAGCTTTGAGGAGTAAGCGATTAATTTACCTAAAATTATGGCAAGGGTAGTTCTCATTCCTGCATTATAACTATATCGGTTGTTATTAGTCACTACTTTTCTCGGAAACCAGTTGTCCTGAAACTGCAGCAATACTTGGGGTATTTTCTATTTTATTATTACTTATTAAAGATGAGTTAAAGTTTTTAGCAAATTTCTCTAAATCCTGCATAAAATAGGTGACTCTGCTGCCCCAGCTAGGTGAAGCGGCATAGATTCTGTTTATAGTGTAAGGATCAGTATATCCTTTATTTAAATAACCTTCCCTTAAACCTTTTGCAACAGTAAAAATTCCATCAGTCCAGGATTTAAAGTATAAAGCCTGATCGCCGTACACCCCCCAACCGTAAGCGTTGAATCCTCCGGGAATCTGTTTACCAAAAGTAGATTCAACTCCTGCTATTGCCGGAAGCATCTTCCAGTCTAAGTCGTATGTTTTAGCTGCATCAATAAAATCCTGTGCCTGATCCTGCATAGGTGAATCAAATTGAGCTAAATATTTTTGCAATATAAGAGCTTCTTTATCGAGTTTTTTAGAAACTACTTCCTGAGCGGAATTAGTTTGTAGGCTATTTGGTACATTAGAAGCCTTTACCTTGATCGTCGCTATATTAGCCAGTCCAATAAAGGTGAGAAATAAGATTACAAAAAATGTAATATTTTTATTCATACATATGCTTATTTAAAGCATAAAAAAATCCTGATACTTGAAGAACAAATAACAGGATGAGTTGTATATAATACCAAATAAAAGACGAAAAGTCAAAAAAGAAGCTCTACTAAAGCTCTAAGACAGTAGTTGCCAGATTGGTGGGATCATGTCTGAAAAGGTGCTCTCTTACATGGTAAACTGCCAGATGCTCTTTTATAATTTTGCTCTCAGGAGCGATCTTTTTACACTCTGTCTCATCAATGTTTACCGGCAGTTGCTTGTCTTTTTTATAAACCTTCAGTACCTCAGCGTCTAGTCCATTGGAGTTTGCAATCACAAAATCTATTCTATTTTTAGATCCCAGGTAATAGATAAAATTTTTCAAATAATCTGAAGCTCTAAAATTATCTGTTTCTCCTACTTTGGTCATTAAGTTCAAAACTATAATCACCTTAGCCTTTGATTGTTCTATAGCCTCTTTTATTCCTGCTACCAGTAAATGAGGCAGGATGCTGGTATAAAGATCTCCGGCAGAAAATATTATTTTCTCTGCATCGAGTATAGTCTGAATCACCTCCGGATTAGGGTCAGCATTAGTTTCAAAATAGATCCTGGTAATTTTCTTCTTAGGGTTATAATCCGGTTTCTGGCCACGCAGGTCGATGTTAGTTTCACCGCTTAACTCCTCCCCTCCTTCCAATTTAGCCATCAGATTAAGTTCGGAGAGCGAAACAGGTAATACTCTTCCGTTGATTCGAAAAAGCAGCCTTTCGGCTTCAGTTCCCCGATCCGGGCCTTTATAAATATGCTCCAGCCTCGCGGCAATCAAGTTTCCGAAACTGTGTCCCTTTAAGGGGCCATCTATATCTGTCAGCCTGTCATCAAAAAGTTTTTGAGCCACCTGTCTTTGTTTTGTATCCTCCATTAAAGCTAAGAGGCACTGTCTAATATCCCCTGGCGGCAATACTCCGAGTTCTGTACGAAGTCTTCCAGAGGAACCTCCGGAATCCCAGGTGCCAACAATAGCGGAAATTAGATCCGGCTGATTAAGATCCACCAGTCCCCTAAGGAGCGAAAAATGTCCTGTTCCTCCGCCAAAGGTGACTATTTTTTGTTGATAGGCGTATTTTTTGTAACTTATATTCATTGAACTTTAGTATTATACAGTAAATCATTAATTTGTTAAAATGTGTGCGGGAAGTATAGTTTTTGTCGAAGTGGCGGAATGGCAGACCTGCCTGCCGGCAGGTAGGCGCTCAGGCCTCAGAACAAGATGTATTATGTATATGTACTTAAGAGCTTAAAGACCGGAGAGTTTTATAAAGGGCTCACTAATAATTTAGACAGGCGTTTGCAACAGCATTTTTCAGGTAAGTCACCTTCAACTAAAACTAGATTGCCACTTGAGCTTATACATGTTGAGATATGCCAGAATAGGATAGAGGCCAGAAACAGGGAGAAGCTCTTTAAATCAGGTTTTGGACGTGAGATAATTCATGAACTTATCCAGACTATGGGTAGATAAGTCGAAGTGGCGGAATGGCAGACGCGCAGGCCTCAGAAGCCTGTCCCTCGCAAGAGGGGTGGAGGTTCAACTCCTCTCTTCGACACCTGTAATATTGAATAATTTGCTGAGTTTAACTATACTAAAATTAATGAGTAGCCGATTAGAAAGCGAGTTAAAACCAAACCCTGCGCCCGAAATACCAGCTTTACTTAGTACTTACCTAAAAAGCAATTATCATGATCCTGAATTGTTTTCTGCATCAGATGTTATAGTTTTGGAAGCAGATTTGGACAGCAGATATTATAGCTTTTCATGGCATAATGAAGTTTTTAAAGGAGTTGATAATGTTTCTCTTCAACCCGATGGAAGGCCGTCAGCTACCAGAAGAATTCTAAGACATGATTTCAGACCTGAAAGCACAGTTAATGGTATCAGTGAAGAGCTTGTTTTTTATCATCCTACTGATAACAGTTGTTCTTGGGTTAAAGTTTCACAAACTACAGATCTAGCTAGGGCAGATGTATTAAGAATGCAGTTAGGTATATGGGCAATAAGTGGTAAAGATCATCTTAATTATAATACGTACGTAAATGGGGGTTTAATTAATAGCTTTGCATTTGCTCTAGAGCCATTGGTGGAGCTAGAAGGTGGTCTTTACGAAAGACGTGTGGAGTTGTATAAGCATGATGGGGTATGGTTGTATGATGCAATTGATGAAGACTCAAAGAAACCAGAACCCAAACCTGTAGTTAGGGATAACACAGTTTCTGTTTGGTCGCATAGGTATAAAATTATAGAGGATCGTTCTGAGCGGTTGGTAATAGGCATTGAGGATATAAAAGCAGATGTAAGCAGGAGACTTGAGGTTAGTCCAAGAGAAATTGACATACAGAAATGGTTTACAGATGCAGGACAACCAGGAAGAGACTGGATCAGTTTAGCTGAAAAAATACCTTTGAGGTTCTTAGGAGTCGAATAATTTCTACAATTTAAATTAGAATCATTTTCAAGTATAATCCTAGTAACTGGGCGAGTGGTGAAATGGTATACACGTTACCTTGAGGTGGTAATGCCAGAAATGGTGTGGAGGTTCAACTCCTCTCTCGCCCACCCTTCACGAAGTTCAGGGTAAACTGTTAGTAGTTATGGTGTTTAGATAAGACTTGGTTTAAAATACTGAGGTCAAGTAGTTTATATTGAGGAGTAAAACGACGAAATGGGCAATTAGCTCAGCTGGTAGAGCGCTTCATTTACACTGAAGATGTCGGGGGTTCGAGCCCCTCATTGCCCACCTGGATATTAACAATAGGTGCAAAGTTTGGGTTTATCCTATCATTAGTACCCCGAATACGAAGAGGTCTTAGCTCTCTAAGTATCAGTGCCCACCAGGCATACTCCTCAGACCAGAAACTCTGTAAATCTCCTGCTGAACGGAAATGATCCTGGTGATGTTGGAGCGGTTCAAGTTTCCTGAATAATTCTTCCTCTATCTTTCTTGCTGATAGTTTTTCATTTACTAAATCTTCCCAAGGTATTACTGCTTCTTCAGGCAATTTGCCTTCAAGGATTGCTTTCCTGCCTGCAAGTCCGATAAAATTTAATGCTTCAGGTGAAAAAGGATCAGATTCTCTGGAAGAGTTTACCTCATCTCTAATTCCTAGTGAGACCAATTTAGAAGGTATCTCCCGCATTACAAGCACTCTTGTTCTTAGATCCCAAGCAGGATTATCTGTTTGACTTTTTGTCCAAAATCTTTTTACTGATGATTTTGAATCGTTAACCGGCTCTTCTGCTACTGTTGCTGATGGTTTTACCCACCACCCTCTTTCGAATCCAGCCATAATAATTTTACTTTATCAAAGAAGATTTTTCTTTGCAAGGGTTCAATTTAAAAAAATGGTATAATCCTAAAATGTGTGGAATTTTTGGCTACATTGGTAAGAGTAAGGACGCCCCGAAAAAAGTTTTCAATGGTTTGATAGATATAGAATACCGAGGTTATGATTCCTGGGGAATAGCCTATCCAGAAAAAGATAGTTTTAAGATTGTAAAAAAAGTCGGATTTTTGCCCAAAAGCTTTGATTTTCCCTCTGCAAACCTGGCTTTGGGACACACCCGTTGGGCTACTCATGGCGGAGTTAATGAAGCTAACGCTCATCCTCATAGTGATTGCTCCGAGAAACTCGTCTTAATCCATAACGGGATTGTGGAAAATTATCTGGAACTTAAAAGGAAATTAAAAAAACATAAATTTAAATCAGAAACTGACAGTGAAGTTATTGTCCATTTGATAGAGGATGAGTACAAAGGAAAGCTGAGTTTAAAGGAAGCTGTTGCAAATGTTTTTAAACGACTGGAAGGTCTGAATGCAGTGGTTGTTTCTGATGGTTTAGAAATTGTAGCCTGCAAAACTGGCTCACCTCTTGTGGTGGGGAAAAATAGTGATGGGTTTATAATAGCCTCAGATCCGAATGCAATTTTGCCTCAGACCAATAATTTACTATTCATTGAAGATGGTCAGATGGTGTCTTTAAGCAGTAGCCTTGAATATTACGAAATAGCTGATTTAAAAAAGCTAGAGCCAAAATTTATTGAAGTTGCCTGGGAACATAGCAGTGCAACACTAGCGCAGTATCCGCACTTTATGTTGAAAGAAATTTTTGAACAGCCGCAGGTTCTATATAATCAAATTCAGGATTTGGAATCAATTAAAAAAATTGCCGGACAAATCAATAAGGCATATGGAACATATTTTATTGGCTGCGGGACTGCCGGGTTTGCTTGTCTTTTGGGAGTTTATCTTTTTTCGAAGGTGGCAAGGAAGCATGTTAATTTTTCTATTGGTTCTGAGTTTAACTACACTGAAGATTTTCTAACAGATAAGAGTTTGCTGATTGCAATTTCTCAAAGCGGAGAAACAATTGATGTGGTCGAGCCGGTAAATGCGGCAAAAAGAAAAGGGGTGCAAATCGTAACTATTTCCAATACTCTTGGATCCAGTCTGTATCGGTTAGCTGATACAAAAATGCTCCTTCAGGCAGGGCCTGAAAAAGCAGTTGCTTCAACTAAGGCTTTTATGGCGATGGTGGCAAATATTATTTTGCTTGGTTTTGCCCTGGCAGATAAATTAGCGCAGGGAGTTAGTATTATAGAAAAAAGCGCGAAGGAGATAGAAAAGGTTTTAGCAAAAAGCGAAGAGATTTCTAAATTAGCCTTAATAATTAAAGATTCGGAACATATGTATATTTTAGGAAGAGGTCTGTCTTATCCTCTGGCTTTGGAGTCTGCACTTAAAATAAAAGAGACCTCGTATATTCATGCAGAAGGGTTTGCTTCAGGTGAGTTAAAACATGGAGCCCTAGCCTTAATTGAAAAAGGGACGCCGGTGATAGTTTATGTACCTGATGATGAAACAAAAGGGGCGGTAATGGCTAATGCTATGGAGGTTAAAGCCAGAGGGGCTTTTGTGATAGGAGTTGGCTTCGCTGATGGTGTTGAAGAAAATCCGGTGTTTGATTTTTTCTTTAAAGTAGCAGATTGTGGAGCTAGTTCTATTTTACCTCACGTAGTCTTTGCCCAGCTATTGGGTTATTATCTGGCTGTGCAGAAGGGCTTGAATCCTGATAAACCGAGAAATCTAGCTAAAAGCGTGGTGGTCAGATAAAGGAGAAAGCCCGGGAAATAATCTTCCTAAAAATCCCGAATTATTACCTGTTTCTAAAATACCTACCCTGCGCGCTAACCCTTCATTGGTAGCAACATAACCTCGAGTTTGTACAATATTTAAAACTCCTTCCCAATTTGCGATCCGGGTTAGACCCTCTTTTTTCTCCAATAACCCGTTGTCCAGGAGTTTTCTTATTTCTACATATCCCTGACCAATTGAGACAGATTTTTTTGAAATGAGTTCCCGACCGCGAAGAATATTAAGATTATCCATATGTGTCCTGTCACAAAATAATAAAGTCAGATACACATCAGCTAATCCGGCTCTTTGCGCAACAACTAAATTTTCCTGTACTCTTGCCAGACCCCCGGACAGCTCTATTTTTTCTTCCGGGCTGGGAAGCCTTTTGTCTGAGTCATATAGAGCATAACGATTTCCACTCTTAAACCACTCCTCCAAACCCGGGTGATCCTGATAAAAAGCTGGATTATTTATTGGGTCTAATTCTACCATTCCTAGATTATAGCAACAAAATTGTTTTTGTCAAACTTATAGTGTGTTAAAATTATAAACTGTAAGTATTCAGTCTTTCCCAGTAGTCATCCTGGAAGGAGGCTGAAAGCCGACTGATAGGATCTTTTTAGATTCTCTCGCTTCGCTCCAGAATGACACCTGCTGGGAAACACTGAATAAGTACCAAAAACTAGCTTGCGTCTTAAATAATTATAGGTTATAATGAGGTATATGAATCCTGAAAATAATATAGCTTTCTCTTCCTGGCAAAGAAACTCTAACAATACTCTTGAGAGGGAGGGTAAGGGTTTGCTTGGTCAGGATGTTGTAGAGCTTAGATATAATGATCAAACAATCGGAGTTTTCCAAAGAGCTGAATATTTTCCAAATCGGCTAAATCCCAAGGTAGTCCGGTTGAGCGAAGCAGTTGCCGGTAGTCTTCTTGAATTCTCGAGACAAAGGCAATTAGTTCGATTCTTAAATTCAGGCCAGAGTATTTTAACTGAATATAGGATGGAATCAGATGGAGATTTGGGTATTTATATTTTGCCCTTTAAATCCTCTATAGAAGAACAGCATAACTCTTGGGATTCCCTTTTAACACTTAATTATGAGGATGATGAATTAGTTTATTGTCTTGCTCAAGCAGAATCGCCTGTTAAAGTTGGAGAAAATAAGGATCCTCACTCCAACTGGAAGATAAATTTGGGACTTTTAAAAAATTTAATATTACACCCTGATCCTAAGGCTGAGCAGTCTATTGAAGAGTTGGTAGAGACGAGCAAAGATGCTTATAAAGACTACAAGAATAGTGAAGGAGAAGAGCTAATTAATACAGTTGAGCAGAAAGTTGATGAAGCTATAAGTAAAATAAGTACAGATATAGCAGATGTTTCTTACTTAGAGGATTTCCTAGCCAAGAGTGAATTTAGAATATTTACAATTAATGAATTAGTTAGAATGATATCAAGTTCAGAAATTGATATAAGTGGACTTAAAGAGATGGATTGTGAGGAGATATTAAGTCAAATGATTGATTCTTATTTAAACGTTCTTACTACATCTGGTCGTTTAGACCAGGAGTTTTTATCAGTGATATCTGTAGAATCGTTTAGAGAAAGTGAATTTGAGTGGGCTGAGTTAGCGGTGGAAGTAAACTCTAATGTGGCCAGCTATGATTTAGAAACTGTAAGCAGTCATAATATTTCTGAGTATGGTCAAAGAGTAGATATTAAAGATAATAGGTTTGTTTTTACAAAAAATAGTGATGAAATTGGAACCCTTTGTTTTTCTGATAGGGGTGTAAGGAGATGGGATGCCTCTTTCCCCTTGATCGGATCAATATTAGAGGTAATTGAGAGAATAAAAGATGTAAACTTGGATCCCGGAAAAATTATGCAGATACTGCCTGTTAGCTTTAACCCTGCAAAATAATCTGGTAGATATATTCCCTACTATCATTCCCACTTCCCACCCTTCGGGTGGACTAGCCCGGCACCTGTCCTTCCCTTTTCAATCCACAGAGCACCTTCACTATAAGTAGACTTATAGTTTATAAACTGCTATAATTAGCAAATGAGTGAATTAAATTTCGAAGAGGCAGTGCATACTTTAAGATGGGTCGTTAAAACTCCTGAATCCTCCCCAGGGAGTTTAGGATTGCGTCCAGGAGTGGATCAAACTGCTTTTATAAAAGAAATTAAATCTTCCCTGCGGGTAGTTGCTAAACAAATTTTTCTCGATTCTCCAACCCAACATTTTACTCATCGAGACATTGCCCCATATTTTAGTGATGATCTTTGGGAGACCACGCGCAAAAATCATGCGATGGCTCTAAGATTAAAGCGCTTTCACCAGTATGAAGACGATTCGAACGGCGGATGGAAAATGGTGGATAAAAGGGGTGAGGTTGCGGAGCGTGACGATCTTATACTTGAATTGTTCTTAAAACCTTTTACGGAAGCCTACCCTGCTTCTGAAAGATATAATAGTGGAATTGAGCCATATAATCCATTTAGTATATATAGCTATATGGAATTTACGCACCCCACTAAAAACGTTGTTCGTCTCAGCTCTCATTTTTCTCTTTTGGAAGGTAAACATGCAGGAGGTGAGTACAAATTTGGTGGATTCTTTGACGATAGAAAGGTAGCACGACCCAGGGTCAGTAATATTGGGAGTGGATTTTCGGTATCAACCGATGACTTTGTAGAAAAACCAACTGCGGGAAGATACAGGTATTTGTGGCAAGGATTAAGATGGATGTGTGCAAACTTGCTATTGTGGGATTCTAATCAAATTATAGTTCCGGAAGACTTAGATAAAATTATTACCACCCTTCGCATTCCCACCCTTCGGGCGGACTAGCCCGCCTTGCCGGTTGACCTCGCTGGAAAGCGGGCGAGGCAGGCTTGACACCTCTTCTTAAAAAATTTAAGAAATACATACCACCTTCCATTTGACCTAGATCGGCACATATCCTTTTACTATTTAAGGTGAGCGGGAGACGGAACTCGAATCCGCGACATCCTCGTTGGCAACGAGGCACTCTACCACTGAGTTACTCCCGCAATCAAACTAACACTTAGCCTTAAACTAAATCTCTGTTCTTCATTTCTGCTTTGCAGAAAACGAGGCACTCTTCCGGGGAATCATTTAGATTCCCGTCATGCACCAAGTGGTGCACGACCCACTGAGTTACTCCCGCACTTCGTCCCGACTAAATCGGGACTCAGTGTAAACTACTCTTGTTACACTTTTATCTAAACTACTTATCAATCTCTGCTTCTTAACTCTTGACCAGCCCTTAATTTCTTTTTCTCTCTTAGCTGCTAAAAACCTATTTTCCAATCTTTCCCAATACACCAACTTAATCGGAAGCTTTGCTTTTGTTGCCAAAGACAATCTATTACTGTGCTCATTGACTCTTTTAGTTATATTCCAGGTGATACCTGTATAATAACTGCCATCCTTACATTCTAAAATGTAAATAAAATGAGCCATAAAGGGCTTGCCCTGAGAAGCAAAGCTTCGAAGGGTGCCGCAGACTGGAGTCGAACCAATATAAGACGCTCTTCAGGCGCCCGCCTTGACCACCTTGGCTACTGCGGCAGCACAAAAGGAATTTTATCACTTACACTCGAAAAAAGTCCAGTTCAAAAAAAATCCGGCTCAAAAATTGAACCGGATTTAAATAAGTACTTAATAATCTAAAACTTATTTTTTACTTTTATATCCTCCTGTCGAAAGCATATAAAGCTTATACGCGCCAGCAAGTCCAATAAGAATATAGACTACCTTAGTCAGCATTGTTCCCTGGCCTAAAATTGACTCGACCAGATTTATATTTAAAAGTCCTACCAATCCCCAATTTAGAGCTGCTATTGCAACTGTCCAACCTATTAATTTTTTGCTATCCATGTTTTTCACCTCCTTTCTATAATATCTTTATAGTAGTCATATTTTTATTCAGGATGCAAATATTTCATATCAGTTAATTTAGGGTATAATACGTAGAGGTTTATAATGCGGGATCGTCTAATGGCAGGACGATAGCCTTTGGAGCTATCTATCATGGTTCGAATCCATGTCCCGCAGCAAATCTGGATCGGAGGGGCGCGGAACGTCAGAAATCGCGGGGAGGGGGTACGTTGCGAGGGTTTTCCAGCCTCGGTTTTGATATTCCACTTGAAGTTGTTGATTGAATAAAAAGAAGTTCGAGCCGACAGTTTTTACCATGATTGCCAAATCATGGTTGGTATTTTTTGCGCGCGCGATTTTTGCGCACGAAAGTGCGCTACCAATGAAGTTTTTGAGTGGTTCGAGCCATTCAGTGCCTCGCTCTGAAATTTCCTTAATTCTTCCCTGTAATGATAGTTTTTCTTGTATTAGGACGTTCTTTTTATGTTGATATTCTTGGGAATCAATTACTTTGTCTAGGTAGCCTTCAAGTAATCTATCTAATTTTTCTTCGGTTTCTTTGAGTTCTCTTTTTAACTGTTCTATTAACCCAGATACTTTTGTCTTTTCTTTCTCAGCATCTTTATTGGCCCATTCTAGGAATTTATTGGCGGCAAACTCGGTTAAAGAAACTTTTGACACAGCATCCTTAATCTGTTGCTCTATATCATCTTTTTTAGCGTACCTTTGTGAACAGTAGCCTTTTTTCTTAGAGCATCTGTAGTAAATGAAATCTACAGTATTATTAGTTCTGGGATAAAATCTTGTATGTTTTTCAGCAGTTATTGCTCCACCACATTCTTTACACATCATTAGTCCTAAAAATTCAAACTCCTGTTTAATAACTTTTTGTTTTCTATTCCTGGATTTAATTATTTCCTGAACTTGGTCAAATAGCTTTTTAGTTATTAAAGATTTATGCTTCCCCTCATATAGTTCACCATTAAATCTCATCAATCCTGTATAGAAAGGATCTCCTAATATTCTTTTCATCTTATCTTTATGGAAAATTCTATCTCCATTAGAAGTATTAAATACTTTATTCTTAGTAAAATAATTTATGATGTCTACATAGGTGTATCCACCAGTTGAAAACATTTCAAAAGCCTTAACTAAAAACGGAGCTCGTTTCCTATCTATCTGAATAAGTTTTGTCCTCGAGTCATTAATGTACCCAAATGGTGCGTGATTAGGCCACTCACCTCTACGAAGTTTTTGTCTGTTACCCCTTTTAACATTTTCAGATAAATTGTCTACATAATATTTACTTTGCCCAAAAGCAATATTTAGCATGAACTTTCCCTGAGGAGTATTATCAAACCAAAATTGAGGAAACTTTAAGTCAAGTAACTTACCTGTATCTAAAAGGTAAATAATTCTTCCTCCGTCTATCGAGTTTCTAGCTAATCTATCCGGATGCCAACTCAAGATTCCATTAGCCTCTCCTGCTTCCAACATCCTTATAAGTTCTGTAAATTTTTCTCTTCCAGGTTCTTTAGCAGTTTTACTCTCGGTAATAAATTTAACTACTTCTAAACCTTCTCTCTCTGCAAACTCCTTAACTTCTGCAATTTGAGCCTCAATGGAGAGGATCTGTCTGTCTGGTTCATCTGTAGATTTTCTGCAATATGCTATATATTTCATGGCAGTTTATTTAATTATATTTTTTGGTTTTCCTCTTAAAAGGAAAAGTTCTTTTCTGCGAACAACGTGAGCTAAATTTTTGCGTACCAGTCCGTTTTTTGTTTCTTTTTATTCCCGACAACTTCCAAAACCGAGGCTGGAAAACCCTCGCAACGTACCCCCTCCCCGCGATTTCTGACGTTCCGCGCCCCTCCGATCCAGATTTGCTGGCGGTCTATCGAAAAATTCGAACGCAATTCCAATCGCATTGAGTCGAAAGATGCCCCGCCTGCGGCGGGGCTTTTATCTGTATCCGCTCGGCCGGAGGCCTACCGCTCTAAACTGTCGGCTCGAACACGTCCCGATATAATCGGGACTACAAAAAACGCAAAAATTTTAAAGAACTTTTCGCCCCCTTACTATACTGCTTAAAGATATTGTTTCAAGAGAGGCAATTTATATCAAAATATAATCTTGTGGTTTATTAAGTAAAGTTATATACTTTTTATTAATGCCCCCAAGAGGGGCTTTTTTATGCAATTAAAAGAATTTGTTTCAGTTTTAAGTTATATAGACAAAGTTATAAACGAGAATAATCTCCCCAATTTATATCAAGAATTAATAAATCTACTCAATCAAGCTCAATCCTCTCCTTCTCCAGAAAATTCAGCTCAATTACTCCAAAAAAAAGAACAAATTGAGCAGCTTCAAACCGAAATTCAACCAAAAGGATGGGACTTCTTAAAATTAAAATTATTTGAGGATTATGGAGCAGATAAATTTATAGGTATCAAAGCGAAAAAAGCCTTGGAAAGTATCTTTGAAAAATATCAAGCAGATCCTGCTGGTGCTGCACAACAAGTTCAAGAGATTTTAAATAACTTAACAAACTTCAACCAAACTACAAAAAATCTTCTAAGTAATATGACTAACCTAGCAACTCAAGGTGGTGAAGAATTAGAAAAAGGTAAACAACTATTACAATTAGTATTCGATAAAGATTCTTCAGTAGAAACTCTTAATGATTTAGAAAAGTATTCTAAAGAATGGAGAATTATTTTATTAGCTTTCTCCAGATTAACAAAGGACCCCGCAGAGGAATCTAAGATATTTTCTATTCAGAAGGGATCTCCGTTAGTAGTAGATCTGGCACTAGCTGTTTTGGTTGCAAAGGCTATAGGTATAGTTGTTAAAGAACTACTTAGTATTTATGAAAAGATTTTAAGTCTTAGAAAATTAAACTTGGAGATAGAAAAACTACAACTAGAAAATGCCTCTTTAGGTATGAAACAGGATGAGGAAAAACTGCTAGATGGGAATGTCGAAAGAATAGTTGGAGTGTTAATGGAGAAGTTCTCAAATAAACTAGAAGGGACTAACGATACAAAAGAGGTTAACACTGCACTAGTAAAGGCTATAGATCTAATCTATAGATTTATTGATAATGGAGGAAGAGTAGATATCTCTGAAGAAGATGGGAGTACAGATTCTTTACAAATGCAATTAGCTGATAAGTATAAAAAAATAGAGATGTTGGAGGGTAGTTTAGAAAAACGGAAATTACTACAAGCTAAAACAATTAAGACCGATAGCAGCGATAAGAAAGAAGAAATAGTTAAGTAATATTAAGATATCCTATAACATATTTGACAAGATAAGTATTTATTGTTATACTACTTTTACAACTGAATATGTAAAGGCGTTTGTATTGGAGTCACGATCCAAGAGCTGAGGGCCAAATACCCTACAGAAAGATATAGCTGTACAAAGAATATCGACCGCTGTCAGTCACAAGACTAGAGCCGGACCAAGAGCTTAAGAAGTAACTCTTTTTAAGAACAAAGGATGGGACCGCGGGGGGTCCTTTTTTTATGGCCTCTCGTTCCTTATTAATCACGTATTTTTCGTGGTTGGTAATGAACGGGAGGTTTTTTATTGGAAAAATGGTGGCTATAGTTCAGTGGCAGAACACTGGTTTGTGGAATCAGTTGCGGGAGTTCGATTCTCCTTAGCCACCCACAAAGATTGAAAGGAAAAATATGGCAAATTTAGATAGTAAAAAATTAAAACTAGCAATACAAAAAGGAGGGCGTTTAACTGAAGAGACGCTTGAATTCCTAAGGAAATCAGGTCTTGAGTTTGAAAGTTACAAACAAAGGCTATTTTCTGTATGCAGAAATTTTCCCTTAGAAATTTTATATGTCAGAGACGATGATATTCCTGACTATGTAGCATCTGGAACCGTGGACCTGGGTATTTTAGGTCAAAATATACTAAACGAAGAAAGACCTAAGGTTAAGAAACTTCTTAATCTAAGATATGGTTTCTGCTCCCTAATGGTAGCAGTGCCTAAGGATTCAGAGGTTAAAGATATATCTGATCTAAAAGGTAAGACTATTGCGACCTCGTATCCAGAGTCTACAAAAAAGTTTTTCAAAGAGAATAACATATCAATAGAAGTAGTTAAAATTAGTGGTTCGGTAGAAATTGCTCCAGCTCTAGGAGTAGCAGAAGCTATAGTTGACCTTACTTCAACAGGAAGTACTCTTGCTTTGAATGATTTAAGAATGCTTACCAAAATATACGAATCTGAAGCGGTTTTAGTAGCAAATGAAAAGAGTTTATTAAACGGAAGAAAAATTTTAGTGGAAAAGTTGCTCACCAGATTTAAAGGTGTGTTATCAGCTAAGGATTACAAATATGTAATGATGAATGCTCCCAAAGACTTACTACCTAAAATAAAGAAAATAGTCCCTGGTCTTAAATCTCCAACCATTGCTCCACTTGCAAAAACAGGTTGGATATCAATTCAAACAGTTATCAAAGAACAGGTCTTTTGGGAAACAATAGAAAAACTAAAAAATATTGGTGCACAAGGAATAATTGTTTTGCCAATAGAGAAAATTATTTAAGGAGAAATATGAAAGTAATTAAACTAAAAGATTTATCAAATAAAGATTATCAAAGAATTATTAACAGATCTGCTGGTGATTACCAGAGTGTTATTCCTGTGGTAAAGCAAATTATGCAAGATGTTAAACAAAATGGCGATAAGGCTCTAATTAGATACTATAGAAAATTCTCGGGTAATAAAGGGGATTATTCTATTCAAATCACTAAGGAAGAATTAGATAAAGCTTACAATGAAGTTGATATTCAAGTCATATTTGGACTTCGACAAATGATCAAAAATATCACTCAAGTATGTAAAAACCAACTGAAAGCGAAGAAAGATAATATAGTAGAAACTGAAAGGGGAATAGAAGTATGGAGAGAATGGAGAGCGATTGAAAAAGTAGGATTATATATTCCAGGAGGAAAAGCTGTTTATCCTTCATCACTTTTAATGACAGCAATACCTGCCAAAATTGCTGGTTGTAAAGAAATTATTGTCTGTACTCCCCCACAATCAAATGGACAAATTAATCCAGTTGTTTTACTTGCAGCAGAAATGTTGGATATTAAAAGGATTTATAAAGTAGGTGGAGCTGAAGCCATTGCTGCAATGCTTTATGGAACGGAAACAATTCCTAGTGTCTATAAAATATTCGGAGCAGGAAATATCTACGTAACAGCAGCAAAAATCCTTGCTTTAGAAAAAATTGCAATTGATATGCCAGCTGGGCCTTCTGAAGTTTTTATTATTGCAGATGAGACAGCAAATCCTAAATTTATTGCAGCCGATTTACTGGCAGATGGTGAACACGGAGGAGATTCTGCTTGTGTTCTTTTAACAACCTCAAAAGAGATAGCAGAACAAACTATCAAAGAAATTGAAAAACAATTACCTGCACTCTCTACTCAAGATAGAGCTAAAGAATCCTTAACTAAATATGGCCTTATTGCTTTGGTTGAAAGCTTAGACGAGGCAATAAAGTTTAGTAATGAATATGCGCCTGAGCATTTGGAAATTATGACTAAAAATCCAGAAAAGAAAGTTTCAAAAATAACTAATGCTGGATCAGTTTTCTTAGGAGACTATACATCTAAATCCAGTGGAGATTATGCAACTGGAGCGAATCACGTTTTACCAACAGGTGGTATGGCAAAAATGTATCCACCTCTAGGGGTTGATGCATTTGGAAAATGGATGCAAGTGCAAAAGTGTACCAAAGATGGATTGTTAAAAATTAAAGAAACGATTGAAACAGTTGCAACAGTTGAGCAATTACCAGCTCACAAAAATTCTGTATCAATAAGGTTTTAAAAATATGAAAAATATAGCATTACAAAGAATTAAAGAAATGAAATCATATAATCCGCCACTTTCGGGACGGCGTGGATTTAGTGGAATACTATTGGATTTTAATGAGCGAACTCTCCCACCTCCATTAAAGGTACAAAAAGCTATTCAGGACTTTTTGACAACAAATAAATTACAGGTTTATCCAGAATATGGTGGCCTTGAGAAAAAGTTGGCTAAATATGTAGGTGTAAACGCAGATCAGATTATGATCACCAACGGATCTGATCAAGCAATTGATATTATTTTCCGTACATTCACAAAGACGGATGATACTGTAATTATCCCTACTCCCAGCTTTGCAATGTTTTATCAATCTGCTCAAATAATGGGAAATAAAATACTAACTCCTTTATACAAAAAAGCAGATTTATCATTTCCTATTAATGAGGTATTAGGAATGATTAATAAATCGGTAAAACTCATTGTAGTTTGTAACCCTAATAACCCCACAGGAACTTTGGTATCAATTAATGATATTAAAAAAATTGCACAAAAAGCTTCAAACTCTATCGTATTGGTTGATGAGGCATATTTTGAATTTTCAGGAGTTAGCGCAGTTCCACTTATAAATAAATATCCAAATATTATTGTCACCAGAACTCTATCAAAAGCTTTTGGTCTCGCTTCACTTAGAGTTGGTTATATTGTTGCTTCAAATATTTATATCAATGAGTTTTTAAAAATCCGTGGTCCCTATGATGTAAATATGGTGGCTTTATCAGCCGCTTTTGCTTCACTTGAGGATTTTAAAAAAATACAAAACTATGTAGATGAAGTTATGACTAAGGCAAAACCTATGGTTGAAGAATTTTTTAATAAAAATGATGTAACTTATTATTCTTCATCAGCTAACTTTATACTTTTTAAACCAAATAATAATCAGGTAGGGAGGCTATTAAAAGAAAATGGTATTTTATTGCGACCTCAAGATAAGACGAATATAGAAAATACTCTTCGTGTAAGTATTGGAACTGTGAAGCAAATGAAACAATTTATTGAGGTATACGAAAACGTAATATTAAGCAAACCAAAGTATGCATTTTTAGATAGAGATGGCACTTTAATTTTTGAGCCGCAAGATACATTTCAAATTGACAGTATTGAAAAATTAAGAATTTTAGATGGAGTGATTAAAGGTCTTAAGGAACTTAATAATAGAGGATATGAACTTATAATGATTTCAAATCAAAATGGAATAGGAACTGCTTCATTTCCAAAAGCTAATTTTGAAATCCCTCAAAATAAAATGCTTAGTATCTTTAAGAAAAATGGAATTACGTTTAAAGAAATATTTATTTGTCCACACTTACCATCAGAAAATTGTAATTGCAGAAAACCTAAAACAGGTCTTGTTGAAAAGTTTCTAATTAAAAATCAAATAAATAAAGATAAATCTTTTGTATGTGGAGATAGACCAACGGATAAATTATTTGCAAAGAATATTGGAGTTAAATTTGTCTATATGCAAACTAATGGTAATTTTTACAACGCACTTATGAAAGGAGGAATAATTGTATGAATCGTAAAGCAATAATAAAAAGAAAAACTAATGAAACTAATGTAGAGATTTCATTAAATGTTGATGGCGTGGGAGAAAGAAAAATTGAGACGTCGGTTGGATTTTTAAACCACATGTTGGATCTTTTTGCCAAAGGTGGATTGTTTGACTTAACTGTTAAAGCAACTGGGGACACTTATATTGATGAACATCACACAGTGGAAGATATAGGAATAGTTTTAGGTGAAACTTTTGCAAAAGCCTTGGGAGATAAAAAAGGGATTAATCGTTATGGTTTTTTTATCCTGCCGATGGATGAAGCATTAGCTACAGTTGTTATAGATTTTGCAGGTAGATACTCATTTAGATTTGAGTGCCCTTTTGTTCGGGAAGAAGTTGGAGATTTATCTACTGAACTTGTAAAACACTTTTGGGATGCTTTTGCTCAAAATGCCAAAGTTAATTTATTTATAAAAGTTGAATATGGAGAGAATGAGCACCACAAAATTGAAGCAATTTTTAAGGCAGTTTCTCGGGCAATTCGTATGGCTTGTGAGTTGGATCAAAGAGCAATAAATCAGATACCTTCAACGAAAGGGAAATTATGATAGTGGTAATTGATTATGGATTAGGAAATCTAACTAGTGTTAAAAATGCTTTAACTAAGCTAGGTATTCCTGTGACAATTTCGAATGATCCTGAAGAAATCAAAAGAGCTAAGGCATTGATTTTACCAGGAGTTGGTGCTGCTGGTCAGGGAATGATTAATCTTAAAAAGCTAAGTTTAGATAAATTAATTGTTAATCAGGTTAAAGCTAATAAACCAATCCTTGGTATTTGCTTAGGAATGCAACTTCTATTTTCTTTTAGTGAGGAAGGAGATGTAGATTGTCTAAATATAATAAAGGGGAAGGTTAAAAAGTTTAATACTGAACTGAAGGTTCCAGAAATAGGATGGAATCAGGTAAAGATAAGTAATAACTCAAAGCTACTTAAAGGAATTAATAATAGCTATTTCTATTTTGTTAATTCTTACTATTGTGATCCTAAGGATAAAGAGACAACTAAAGGAATAACAGAATACGGAGAAAAGTTTTGTAGTGTTTTAGAAAAAGATAATATTTTTGGTGTCCAATTCCACCCAGAAAAAAGTGGAAAGATTGGATTTGAGTTATTAAAAAACTTTTGGGAGGCAATATGTTAATTATCCCAGCTATTGATATTAAAAACGGTAAATGTGTCCGTCTAATTCAAGGTGATTTTAATAAGGAAAAAATATATAACGATAATCCTGTCAAAGTTGCTAAAGTTTGGCAGTCAAAGGGTGCTAAGATTGTCCACATAGTAGATTTAGATGGTGCTAAAAATGGAGCATTAGATAATATCGAAGTTATAAAAGATATCTTGCAAACGGTCACTATCCCTATACAAATAGGTGGAGGTATTAGAAATAAAGAATCTATTGATAAACTTCTAGGATTAGGGGTATCTAAGGTTGTTCTTGGAACAATTATATTTGAGGATGAAGAATTATTTAAAGAATTAATCAGTCAATATCCTACACAAATAATAGTAAGTCTGGATGCTAAAAATGGAGTATTGATGAAAAATGGCTGGTTAGATAGTACAGATAAAAATCTTATCGAAACCGCTAAACGCTTGGAAAAGCTGGGAGTCAAAAGATTTATTTATACAGACGTAACAAAAGATGGAACTCTCACTTCTCCAAATTACGAATCAGTTGAAAGCTTATTAGAAAATATAAATATTCCTGTAATTATTGCTGGTGGAATATCTAATGTTTCCGATATTCAAAAGCTAAAAGATATTGGTGTTGAGGGAGTTATAGTAGGTAAAGCTTTATATGAAGGAAGAATAAATTTAGAGGAGGTAACAAATGTTAACTAAAAGAATAATACCTTGTCTTGATGTTGATAAAGGAAAGGTCGTGAAAGGTGTTAATTTTATAAATATAAAAGATGCTGGAGATCCAGTAGAGTTGGCTAAGTTTTATAACAGTCAAGGAGCTGATGAGTTAGTATTCCTAGATATTACTGCTTCATCTGATAATAGAGAGACTATGGTTGATGTGGTCAAAGAAGTAGCAAAACAGGTATTTATTCCATTTACTGTCGGCGGTGGAATTAGATCTATTGAAGATATACAAAATATTCTGCTGGCAGGTGCAGATAAGGTGTCTTTAAATACAAGTGCTGTTAAAAATCCTGAACTTATTAAAGGAGCAGCAAAGATATTTGGTAACCAGTGTATTGTTTTAGCAATTGATGCAAAGAAAAATGAGAAAGGTTGGGAAGTATTTATTAATGGAGGAAGAACTGCAACTGGATTAGATGCAATTGAGTGGGCTAAAGAAGGGGTAAGAAAAGGTGCTGGTGAAATTTTATTAACTAGTATGGACAGAGATGGTACCAAGAATGGGTATGATCTGGAACTAACTAAAAATATTTCTAAAGTTGTGAGTGTGCCAGTAATTGCATCCGGTGGAGCTGGAAAACTTGAGGATTTTCTTGATGTTTTTAATAAAGGATCTGCTGATGCAGCACTAGCTGCTTCTTTGTTCCACTTTGGTGATTTAACTATTGGAGATTTAAAAAATTATTTAAGAAGAAAAAATATTCCAATGAGGAGTTAAATTATGAAAATCAACTTTGAAAAAAGTAATGGACTTATCCCTGCTGTTATACAAGATTATAAGAGTAATGAGGTTCTAATGCTTGGCTATATAAATAAGGAAGCTTTGCAAGAAACCTTAAAAACAGGATTGGTATATTTTTGGAGCAGAAGTAGAAGAAAACTTTGGATGAAAGGTGAAACATCAGGAAATAAATTAAAAGTAAAAAATATTTTTGTTGATTGCGACAAAGATGCAATTTTAATAAAGGTAGAACTTGTTGGAAAAAATGTTTGTCACACTGGAAATAAAGCTTGTTTTTATCAGGAGGTAATATGAATTTAGAAGAACTTTATAAAATAATCGAAGATCGTAAAAAGAAAATGCCAGAAAATTCTTATGTTGCCTCTTTGTTTAAAAGAGGAGGAGATAGAATAATTCAAAAAGTTGGTGAGGAATCAACAGAGGTAATTATTGCTGCAAAAAATGAAAGTAAAGAAAGGCTTATTTCAGAGATTGCAGATTTATTTTTTCACTTGCTAGTTATGATGAGTTTTTTCAAAATAACACCAAGAGATATTGTTAAAGAACTAAATAAAAGAAGAAAACTATCTTAATATTCACAACTTCCACCTGAATTAGCTATCAGGTTTAGATTTGATCCTGTTTCATAATAATCTGCTGTATCTCCTCCGTCCATAGCAGATTGAGCTCTAAATTTATCTGATTCTAAAGTAGTATCTAATTCAAACGAGTCATTATCTGCACAATATGTGTAATGGTATTCATTATTATTGGTGGGATCTATTGGAAGAGTAGGAATACTTAATGCTTTCTGGGAAGCAAAATTTACTTTAACCCAGCCAGTACCATCAGTCATTCTAGTTTCAGCATCAGATTTTCCCACACATGGGTATTCTCCTGATTCTTTACATAATATAGTAGCTATATAACTGGAAGATAAAGATCCTTCTTGCAAAGCCACATTGATCGCTTGGGATAAACTATCTAAATCCCTAAGCCTGTTTGAATCCCTGCTTCTTCTGAGCAATTCTAAGGGATTAATCACGAAGGTAATTACTGCGGCTAAAACTCCAATAATAGAAATGACCACAAGCAGCTCAACAAGGGTAAAACCTTGATTCCTGTTTAATCTAATTTGATTAAAGGTTAGGTTGAACATTTCCATTATTTAATGGAATAACTTCACTTACCTCAATTACAAAATTCTCTGGGGTTAAATTACCTTTGACAAACGCTTGTCCAGAATTTAAGTTCTGAAAATCCACAGGAGAATTTATTTTAGGTTTTAAAGTATATTTGTCTAAGTTTGGCAGGATTAAGAAGATCCCACTGGAAGTTTTTTGAATAGAGCCTTGATAAGCTACTTCTCTGTGTAGTATCGGTGAGGAATGAGGGAAAGCATAACCAACAACTCCACCAATTAATCCTCCACCTCCGGTTAATGCTACAACCATTGCAATTGCAGTTAACGGTTTAATCTTAATATTTATTCCTTCATTTTTAATTAACTTCTTGAGCCAGTTAAAAAATTTAGTAAAAGGATTATTGATTTTGGCTTCAAAGAGAGGATCATCATCTGAAGAAGTAGTTGAGTTATTATTATGGATTACTTGTGGTTCAGGTGGAATAGTAGGAGCAGAAGGATTAGGAGTATTAGGAAGATTGGGGTAATTAGGGATACTTGGGGGATTTGGTTGAATAGGTGTAGGTTGTGGTGGAACAGGTAGATTTACAGGATTTGTATCATGATGGCTAGATACAAACCTGCCATGAGAGTCTCTTTGCTCGTGTTCTGCTACTTGCCTATGGATTTCACTTAATGGATCTGCTGAACCATTGAAATTAGTCCCAAACGCAGGAGGGGTAGAAACCGGACTCTCATTCTGATTGGGCGAATCATCAGACATAAGATTAGTATAAATCTAATAATCTATCAGTGCAAATATTTTACACCTTTAAAATTACCACGTCTCTAATTTACATTGGTCACACAAATTGTCTACAGTTACATAACCAAAAGGAGACATATTTCTTGTATACCATTTACCGCATTTTTGGCATTGATTCATCGGATTAATTGCAATACCTCCATTTAAAGGTTTTGTATATATTGAGGCAGTTGAAACGTTCATAATACCTGATGCAGTAACTACTGCGGTACCCGGAGTAATATTATCAATAGTCTTAAATGAAATTTCTTTTAGCATTTTCTTCAGATCAGACAAATCTGTTTGTTGATTTTTTTGCAAGCTTTCCAATTTATCATTTATTTCCTTCAGAGGGAACTCGAGACTTGTTTTCGGAGTATACATTTGCTCAACTACTTCATACCAGTGATCTCTCATTTGTTTAATTTCTTTCCTTTTTATTGGATTATCCCCAAATTGATCATGACAATTTTGACATAATGGAGCAGCATTATCTAAAGTATCCGGTCCGCTATCTTTTTGAGGTAATATATGGTGAATATCTATCCCAATATTCTGACAGCGGCAACATCGGAACATTGCTTTCTTTTTGACTTGTAACTTTTGATCTTCGGAAAAGGCCATATTATTTTTTACTTCTTGTTTGTAATCCGATTTTGTACCTTAAAAACTCAGCAGATAGCATTAAATCTCGTATCAGAGAAAATCTTTCAAATGCATTCTTTCCCTCTGGTCTTTCTACACCTGATCTTAATTCACAAAATTTTATAATTATAGCCATAAATATTGATAATGATTTCCATTTTAAAGAATCACTTTCCCCTGTAATAAAATAGTGTCCTTCATAAGCAGTATTTAGATGATGCTTTAATATTAATCCTGTTTTGAGAGATAAAATGGCTTCTGGATATTCCGTAAAATCACATTCAATTTTATTTTTATACCAATTATCTAAAGTTTTTGGTCTAAATCTAGTTCCCCCAAAGCCAAAAATTAACCCACCTATTACCTCACCCTTAGGATTATTATATTGACTTAAATTTTTGACTAACTGTATTAGATTTGTGGATTCTTTGAATTCCTCAATTTCAAGAGTTGTTTTAACCTCTATAACGCAACAAACTGCCTCAGGGTAAGTAACAACAAAATCATTATATTGAGCCAAAAAACATGGAGATTGAGATTCATCAATAATCATAAGATCTATTTGAGGGCTAACATGAGTATCATCTACATAAATAAATCCTGTTTTAACAGAATATCTTGAAGGAAGGTAATTAGATATTAAATTTTTAAGGATATACTCATGGTAATTTCCTTTTTCTCCAGGGTGGTTATTTATTAATGAGTTTATCCTACCTAACTTACTATCTAATTCTTTTGCGAAACTCTGATAATAATGTTTATCGTTAACTGTAGGCATTTTTGCATTATAACAAAAGCGACATTATTATTTTGGCGGCTTCCTGCCCCCGCCAGCCAAGGTATATAGTCCCAAAAAAGGAGGGCAGCACCATTAGAAGGAGATTTTTCGGAACTTAGATAAAACTAAATTGGGTGCTGCCCGACCTCCGCGAGGGCCGATAGATTTACTTGATGATTTGTACCATCGGCCCGAGCCATCGGAACCGCTTCGTGAAGCGCAGCTCTTGAGAGCAAGCGAACGGCCGGAAACAGACAGGGGTATAGATAAAAAAGGCGGGGGCAAAAAGGAATTACCCCCGCAACGGCAGGAGGTTAATATACAGAAAAAAGGGAGCGAGGGTGTATGCCATGATTATAAAAACTAAACTCTAATCCCGTAGCGAGGTAGAGACTGTAAAGACTAAATCGAAGCCGAAGATATGGGTGAGGCTCCCCCTAGGGAGCCCTCTCGCCCAGCGCAGCGAGTTACCTCTATAAGATGTTTCTTAAAATGAGCGAAGCTCCTGCTTCGCAGTAAAAACGAGCAAGCGACAAAGCGGGGGTGCCGCCAACAATTATTTGGGTGGGTGGGATGTAGGGATTTAGTAAAGCCTAGGGATTATTTTGTTTTTCTCTATGTGTTTTTTGCTTTTCACCGTTACGGTACGGTTAACGGATAAAGGCAACGGTACTACGCACCGGTTCAACCGTGATTAGCTTAATTTAGAGCCTAAATTACGGTAAGGCTACCGTTACCGTTCACCGTTTTACGGTGATTAGGGCTTTACAAAAGCCCGAAACGGTGAATTAAAAAATTGTTTAAATTATTTTAATGTCTTAACGTCCCGCGGTAGCGGGACTATAGATAGATATAAAAATCGCGCGCATTTGTCTTTATGTTATATGCAAAAAATACCAGAGCGAGGCCGAAGGCCGAGCGGATACAGATAAAAGCCCCGCCGCAGGCGGGGCATCTTTCGACTCAATGCGATTGGAATTGCGTTCGAATTTTTCGATAGACCGCCAGCCAACATACCTTGACCCTGCCTAAATATCTCATTTAGGCTGATACAAGAAGCTATTTGTGGTGTTCCAGAATTTATTTCTTCATAGGTAGGGGCTTTATCAAATAAAACACCAAAATGCCCCGCTTTATTTTCTGGATCTGGGTTCGAAAGTAGTAATTCATCCATGTGTTCCAGAAAGTATTTGATGTAGGCCATCACAATCCGTGCATCTGTTGGTTTTTCCTGGTCTGCTTTTTCTTTCTCTAATACTAAATCTCCAATCTCTTGTTCCAGTTTAATTAAGTCTTGCTCAAGATATTTAATGGCAACTTCAGAAGTTAATATCTTAATTTTATCGACCGTTAGTTTTACTTGGGTTTTTAGCTCTTCGAGTTTGTTGTCAATATTCACTGTGTCCTTAGTCATTTCTAGTTGTCTCTTGTCCCACTCATTTATGACTGCTGAAGTTAATTCAGGAGCAAATTCCGGTGCTAGATCAATATTCTGTACAAACCTTTCCACAACTCCTTCTAAAGCCTCTTTAGATACTCTAAAATAGTGTCCGCGCTTGTTACAATGATACGCAGGATAGTATTTACCAAGTCTTCCTCTTGAAGCACTACCAAAGAGTGGCTTCTCACAATGAGGACACATGACAACTCGTTTATAGGGAAAATCTGGATTTCTAACGCCTTTTTTAACTAAATACTCCGGTGCTGGTCTTTGGTAGATTTTTACCTGTCCATCTTCTTCTGAAATTACCACTTTTCCTTTATTGGCTTTATTAAAAGTCTCTATGGAGACTAATCCTTCGAACTTAGCTTTTATCCTATGATTTTCTGTCCATTTTTCTCCACTTACTCCTGCATATGTTGGATTTTGAATATATCGCCATAAAGCTTTAACATTCAGTTTACCTCCACCATGCTCTTTAATTATTTTGGTTCTGTCTTGTGGGTCTCTGACATATTTTATCCGTGCTTTAAATCCAAGTTTATTAATCTCATCAACTATTTGGTGATCATTTAGTGTTCCTCTACAACGCAGTTCAAACATTTTAATAAACCACTGTGCTTCAATCGGATGAGGTTTTAAGATACAACGTTTGCCATTAGGAGTTTCTATCTTTTCTAATTGATATCCCATTGGAGCTTCCCGTACCCAATATCCCATTCTGGCATATCGTATTTCTGCTCCAATCATTCTGGACATAATATCCCGCATCTCATCTTTGGCTCTCTCTGCTTCTAAAATCTCAGCTTTTTTAGTGGGTGAGTAAACACTCCAATTAAATGAAACCCCCAAGTGTTCTAAAGTATTAACTTTTTGAGAACTGATAATGCCGTAAATATCAACAAGTTGTACACCACACTTTTCCAACTGCATTTTTAAATGGTCATATGAATATGAACCACCTCTGGTAAATCGGTCTATGGATTTGATAACAAATAGTTGGATGCCGTTTTTAGGATTCTTGCAGTAGTCAATTGCCTCCTGCATAGGTTGTTGTTCTTTGGAGGCAGATTCCATAAAGACAAAGAACTTTTTAACATTAATATTATGTCTTTTGGCAAACTGTTCGATCTGTTCTTTTTGGGCTTCAGGGGAATCACCATCAGTTCCTTGTTGTGTTGAGGAAACTCTTATTGCTGCAACTGCATTTTCAACTTTAAGTTGATTGTCCATATCAATTCATCTTTAACTTTTTAAGTAACGGTTTTCCGTTTCTTTGGTCTTCTAAGATTCTGTCTATAATTAAATTGGCGAGAAGTTGGATTCTTTCAGCAGATGTCAGAGTAGAAGTTGAGGGTCTAATTGTGGAATTTTTATTGTGGCTTCCTTTTACTCTTCCCATATCTTAATTATCCTTACAAGGATAGTTTACTATCCCTACTAGGATAATGTCAAGAGGTAAATGAGGGTAAAAATAGTCCCTACGTAAGGCCTTTTTTGTCCCACCCTTCTGGGACAATTTATGATATACTTCAGCCTTAGAATTGGATAAAAAGCTTGGCTATTATCCTTTCATATAAATAATTAATAATTCTGTATTAAATCTTCTGTCCGATTATCCTGCCCTCTAAATAACTAACTGCCTCTAAATAGAAAAATAACTAATCAATAAAACTTAATACAAATATGTCAAAGAAACTAATAACTAACAAACAACATACTATACTAACCCTACTCCTAATATTCAGATTCTTAAACAGTAAACAAATACAACAATTCTTAAATCATAAAGATCATAGAAGAATAAACTCATGGCTTAAAGACTTAACAGATAAAGAATATGTAGAACGAGACTTTAAACCAATATATGGAAACTTAACTAAACCAGCAGTATTTAATTTGTCACATACTGGAAGAAAATATATCAGAGAAACTTATGAGGATGTTTCAAGAAAATATTTAACTAAATTAAGAGAAGACAATACAAGATCTAAAGGTTTCAAAATTAAGTGCCAGATATTAGCAGATTTCTACCTTGCATTTTTCTCTGAAGATATTAAGAAAAACCTGGAAGACATAAAAGATTATTTACTTAATGGAACAGAGTTTGAAAATGATAAGCTTCAGTTCTTTACCTCTCTGTTTTATGAAGATATAGGTTGGATACTGCTTCCCAGACTTAAGCCAGATGGATACATGCATCAGGTGATAAAAGGAAAAACAGTCTACTCTATAGTCTATGTCTTAGATGCTTATATTCCCAGATTAATGCTAAGGTACTTCCTTAAAAATATCTTTACCTCATTAGAAGAGGAATATTGGGAGAATGATGATATTCAAAATCTTCAAATATATGTAATCTGTCCTAATAATATGGTCATTATCTACCTAAGAAGAGCCTTAAAACCTTACTTTGAAAGGTATTACGGAAAAACTCTTCTTTTTCATTTTGCTACCAGAAACCAAATCTACAAGAAATTAAAAACTAAATCTGAGAAGACTGGCTGGATTACCGTGTCGTCGGAGGATGAGGAAGACTAACTCTAAGTATTAATTCTCTTCAACTGATCGCCCTCTTGTTTCCATTCTTCACCAAATTTGAAGAAATTATCTGGAAGAGGATTCTTAGCAAATGGATTATGAACAATAATAAAACCGTCTCCCATTCGATCAATTTCTTGGGGACTATTCAAAATATTCTGTATGCAATAAATAATTGCACTTACACCTTCAAAACTATTATCTCCAAATACAAACATCCCCACTTCACTGCCACTTATTTTATAAACCTTATCTCTACTAGACCAATTACTCGCTTCTGTCCTTGTCTTGGCTTTTGTTTGAGATCCTAGTTTTTTAATATGAAGAACTTGATGGCCAATTGCAAAAAGACATTTAAAAATGAGCGGTATCTGTGGATCTGAATGTTCTAACGGAGATCGATCAATTGCAATTATGAAAGGGTCATTTGGATTAATGAGGTTATTACTTAAGTATGACAAATATTTTTGGTACTTTTCTTTTATGCCAGAAGTGAGGCGTAGGAGCATTTCCTTTTCGGGAACATCTATCATTTTTCCGTATACAATATCGGGTACTTTGTCTTTTCCAGTCCCTTTTTCAACCGCAATTGCCTCAACCCAAATTTGTTTATTCTCATAGGCAATTTTGAAGTCAGGACCTACATCACTATGATCTCCTAGTACATGACCTTTATTTAACAATGTTGATCCTAGATACATTTCCCAAGCTCTTTGATTAAATTGTTTTTTAAACTCATCCGAAAAGTTAGTGTCCGCATGTGGCTCATATTGCTTCCAAAGAACCTCTAACCAATCGCGAAAGTCGGGGCGAGTAGTCATGGTTGAAACGGCTACATACAAGGAGTCGTAATGGTTAAACTTCTTTTTCAATATAGCCAGCTCTTTACTATTAGAAGCTTTTCCTAAGTTTTCATTAAAAAGTTTAGTCATTGTATCTAATTTACTTCAATCGTGAACATCAAGCCATCATAAAAAACATATACCCAAATACTCATAACTCCCATATCTTTAGCAAACATTCTCCACATCTTGAATACTCCGTCTCCTCTTTCTACATAGAAGAATTTTTGATAAAGCATGTCTATTATCTGCTGGTTGGGGATGATATTATTAACTTTAAAATTTGCCCGAGAAAGATCAATTTCTGGATTAAAATGTCTTGTGAAACCTTTAGTTAATCTAACTAAGTAATCATTTGTTTTTTTGATAGGGTAGGTCATGCCTGTGGTTTGGACTTTAATACCATTGATTTCTGTTTCTACAGGAACAAGACTTTTTATGGTTGCAGTTTTTAGCTTTGGACTTCTTTTAAAACTAGATTCCATTACTTTTTCGTCCCAAATTCTCGTACCAGACTTCGACCGATTAATTACGGAAGAAGTGAATACTCTAAATGATTCGTCAATTAAACTGAATTTTTCATTACACTTTTTACAACACCACACTGTAATGAGATTGGTTGGTTTCGGAGAGGGAAACAGATTCTTTGGCGGGATATGATCTTTTGTAAGGTTTTTAGTCGAGGTGCATAAGTAACAATTTTTCATAGTTTTTCATTATTCACTAAGGGTTGTTTGAGGATAGGAACGAATACGGGAATAAATTTAATACCCTTTTCATCTAATTGAACGTCTAGCAGACAAACACAAGTAATTATCCCTTCGGGATCATATTTTTTTACAACCTCCATTACAGTAGTACCTCCATTCATTGCCGTGAACAAGCCTGTACCAATCCCGGCAAACATATTATGAGGAATAAATAGTAAGTTATTTCTTCCTTTGGCAAATTGAGCTACTGATTTTTTAACAGCATCTTCAACAGCGTCTCTATCTGAGTAGGATCTACCTTCTCCATTGATAAATTGTGGCTTAGATAATCTTTCTTTTTTTAATTTGGCTCGTTCGTTTTCAGAAAAATGCCAAATATTTTTCTTACATTTGTTACAAAGAGTTTTTTTGATAATTTCATATACTTCTTCTTGTTTAAATTCGAAACTCGACAGTTTTATTTCTATAACATTTGAGCAATTCGGACAAGTAATCTCGGCTTTACATTCTGGCCAACTCTCAGTTATTACTATATTTTGCTTTAGCTTATCTAAATACGAGCTGTTTATTTCTTTAGAGACTTCACCTCTCCAAGACGGTGATTTAACTTCGGTATACCACTCCTCGTTGCCTTTATCGTAAAAGGCGTAATCGTTCTTTTTGTTATTGTTACCTGCTGGTTCAAATTGGGTTATTTTACATCCTAATATTTTCCCGAAGTAATACAGAGATTTGTATTCTCCAAGTAACTCGTCTCTTTGTTTTTCAGTGTTGACGCGTGACTTGTTAGATTCATACCATGTTGGATTTATTGATTTCACAAAAGATAACCACTGCTCCATTTCCTCGTTCCATTCTGGACTATGACCAAAATCGTCTTTATATTCATGAGCGTTGAATAACTCTACGAAAAGAGGAACGTTTTGTTTAAGTATGTTATTTATATATTTCATATCAACATTTGTGATGAGCCCAAACAATCCATTTTTGAAATATCATTCCTGATAATTCAACTAAGCTTGCATCTTTAGTATCCATAGGATTTTTTGATCCATGAAATAAGTTACACCTAATCTGATATATAAATCTAATAATCTCTTCAAAATTCTCAACATTATTCAAATGAGTAAATTCTCCACGGTACTTTGGGCGCATATCTTCTATAGGGGATAGATTTCGTAGGTTAGCAATCCACGATTTTGTTGTTTCTGATTGAATTTCTGCCCATTTGTCTTTTAAACAATTATCTTGGGTAAAAAGCCACTCAAGTTTTTTATCATCACGATCTTCTCCTGATTCTGCTGTGATCCAAGCATCAAAACACATATAGAATAAGAAAAATCGGATGAATGGATCGCTTTCTCGCTGACCTTTTAATTTCCACCAACTGATAAGTGTTTGTATGTTTTCGTTCATAACTTTTTGCCAGATCAATTTTAGCAGAAACCCTGCCTAGCAGATATGAGCAAACAAGAAGTGATATACTATCCTTATGGGTATAGCGGAAGATAAGAAAACTATTAAAGAAATTGCAGAGAACATTAAGAAAGCCAGAGAAGTTAAAGGCTGGACTCAGGAAGAGCTTGCAAAGAAAGCCGGAGTTGATGGAAACTCTCTTGCTAAAATCGAGCGTGGAGAATCCAGACCAAAGGGATTAACGCTGGTAAAAATAATCAAAGCTCTTGGGGTTAAATCCTCAGATATCTTACCAGTTTGAGTCTTCATTATTTTTATAATTTTCCTTGACAAAAGGAATTTTGCTACCTAAAATAATGTCAAATCTACTTGACATTTTATTATCCATGAGAGACTATATTATGAACAGGGTTATTGAGTTACGCAAAGAAAAGAATATAACCCAGGAAGACCTTGCAAAAGCTGTGGGAGTAAGCCGTCAAACAATTATTGCAATAGAAAAAGGGAATTATATCCCGTCACTAATGCTTGGTCTAAAAATTGCACGCTTTTTCAGAAAGCCCATGGAAGAGGTCTTCAAATATAAGTATGAAAAATAATTTTGTAGGCGAAACATTAATTTCTCTAGCCTTAATTGGACTACTAATCTTTTTTATTAATCCTCTTGACCTTCTTATGCCTCATGCTCTACATCCATTTATGGTTCCATTTCTGGTAGTGCTTTTTATAATTTTTACAGGTTTTCTTTGGAAGGAAACACCAGGAGACGAACGAGATCAACTGCATAAATTTATTGCCTCACGTCTTGCCTACTTCGCGGTTATAACGATCCTTATTACTGGTGTTATTTTTCAAAGCTTCAACGGAGAGGTTGATCCTTTTCTTATTATTGGAATTTGTGTTGCACTTCTTGCAAAGATACTCGGATTAATATACGGACATATCAAACATTAGTATGAAAGGGGGTGAGAGATAATGAATAACAAGATAGTAATTGCAGGCGTAGTACTTTTAGTTTTGGTTGGTGGAGGACTCTTTTTTGCCAATCAACAATCTAAGAGTACACAAGAGGCAAAAATGGCACAGGAAAAGGCTGCCATGATGCAAAAGGATTCATCTGAAACTCCGCAAAAGGAAGCGATGGAGAAAAAAGAGGGTGAAGCCATGATGGAAAAAAATGATGACAAAATGATGAAAGCAGATTCGGCACGTTATGTCGAATACTCAAAAGCAACTTTAGATAGTGCCGCAAACAATCGTCGAGTGCTGTTCTTTTATGCATCCTGGTGCCCAATTTGTAAACCAGCAGATGCAGATCTAAAAGCGAACTCAAGTAAAATTCCATCTGATGTAACGGTTATAAGAGTCAATTATAACGACCCTGAAACAGATCAGGAAGAAAAAGACCTTGCTAAAAAGTATGGTATTACCTACCAACACACATTTGTGCAAATTGATTCACAGGGAAAAGAAGTAACCAAGTGGAACGGTGGTAAAACAGATGAGTTACTTGCTAATATTAAGTAGTCTGTGGTGTGGTTTTTCTTGATAGAAAAGCCATATCAGAGGTTAATTAAAAATATGATTTTACTTATAGCATTTGCATTTTTAGCTGGAGTTATAACGGTACTTTCACCGTGTATCTTGCCGATTCTTCCAATAATACTTACTTCCAGTATAGGCGGAGTGAACACGGGAAAATCCAGGCCAATGGGAGTAGTTATTGGATTTATTCTTAGCTTTACTTTCTTCACGCTCTTTCTTTCAACAATTGTCAGACTTAGCGGTATTTCTGCAGATACACTAAGACTTGTTTCAGTACTTGTTATTGGAGGTTTTGGTACCTCCCTTCTTATTCCTCAGTTTCAAGTGTTGGTTGAACGGTTATTTTCAAAATTAGCAGCCTTTATGCCAAGTAGTCAAAATAGAACAGGCTTTGGGGGTGGACTAATCATAGGTCTTTCTGTAGGACTTCTTTGGACACCGTGTGTTGGGCCAATTCTTGCGTCTGTCATATCCCTTGCTATTACCGGAACTATTACTTTTGACGCCTTCCTGATTACCTTAGCGTACGCTTTGGGTACAGCAATACCAATGTTTTTAATAATGCTTGGTGGTCAAAATGCTCTGCGTCGCGTTCCATGGTTACTTTCAAACTTAGGTAACATTCAAAAACTCTTCGGGGTTCTTATGATCCTAACAGCGATTGGGATATTTTTTAATATTGATCGGAAGTTCCAAACATTTATACTAACTGCTTTTCCTCAATATGGAGTAGGGTTAACTAAGTTTGAAGATAATGACGCAGTCAAAAAACAATTGCAAGATATGAATCAAAAACCAGTGGATCAGACAAAAATGGGAAAACCAACTTCAGATATGCTGCCAAAAGATCCTATTGCACCTGAACTTATTTCTGGAGGCATCTGGTTTAATTCTGAACCACTTACCCTCGAACAACTGAGAGGCAAAGTAGTAATTATCGATTTCTGGACATATTCCTGCATCAACTGTCAAAGGACAATGCCGTATCTTCGAAAGTGGTGGGAAACATACAAAGACAAGGGGCTCGTGATTATTGGCGTCCATTCTCCAGAGTTTGAATTTGAGAAAAGCGAAAAAAATCTGGCCCAAGCTATCAAAGACTTCAAGCTCCCTTATCCTATTGTTCAAGATAATGATTTTGCAACCTGGAGAGCGTACAGCAACCGTTATTGGCCAGCCAAATACATTATTGATAAGGAAGGATATATCCGTTACACCCATTTTGGTGAAGGAGCATATGATGAAACTGAGAAGGTAATCCAGGACTTACTCAAAGAGACGGGTGCTAAGGATGTTTCAAATGAAATAAATAACCCAACCTATCAAATTCAGGCGAAAACTCCTGAAATATATTTAGGATATGGACGTATCGATCATTTTGCTTCTCCTGAAACCATAAAGCAAAATACTCCAGAAACATATACTTCTCCAAAGACTCTTGGGAACAACGAAATGGCATATGAGGGTAACTGGAATGTGATGGAGGAATATGCTAGTCCCCAAAAAGGTGCCAAACTACAGCTTAATTTTGAATCGAAAGAGGTATTTTTGGTCATGAGAACAAAAGGAGAACCTGCGAAAATAAAAGTGTATGTTGATGGCAAATTACAAGATTTTGGTGATGACAATAAAAGCGGTACAGTAACTGTTGACGTAGATAGACTATATAAACTTATAAAATTACAAACACCTGGCCAGCATATATTGCATTTAGAATTTGAAGATAGCAACGCAGAATTATTTGCTTTTACTTTTGGATAAATTGATATGACTAAAATAATTGTATTAGGCGGTGGTTGTTTTTGGGGACTACAAGATTTAATCCGAAAGCAAGAAGGAGTTGTTACTACAAGTGTCGGATACTCTGGTGGGAAAGTTGAAAATCCTACTTACGAAAATCATGAAGGCCATGCTGAAGTGGTTAAGATTGAATACGACCCACGGAAGACATCCTTCAAGAAATTACTTGATTTCTTTTTTCAAATACATAACCCTACGACAATGAATCAGCAAGGAAACGACCGAGGAACATCATACCGATCGGTAATATTTTACAACAATGAGCAAGAAAAAAATGATGCTCAGGATATGATAGATATCGTAAATGAATCTAAACGTTGGGAAAATCCGGTAGTCACTTCTTTAGAGCCACTTGTAAAATTCACAGAAGCAGAAGATTATCATCAGGACTATTTAATAAAGAATCCTCACGGATATACATGTCACAGAATATATTTTGATAGCTATTTGAAAGATGCCGTATGAAAAGAATAATTTATGGAATAGCAATCGTGGTAACCGCTGGATTCATCTTTTTAAAGTTAGAAAACTCATCGATTTCTAAGAACAGAGTACCAGAAACAGTTGGTTCAGTAATTTCTGGCGCATTTAACCAAGATAAGTTTAAGTCTGAAGCAGAGTGGAAGAAAATCTTAACTCCAGAACAATATCACATCTTGCGTGAGGCAGGGACGGAGATTCCCTTTACAGGTGAGCTAAATAACGAAAAACGGAAAGGTACATACTTTAGTGTTGGTTGTGACAAACCACTTTTTCGGTCAGAGCAAAAGTATGATTCCGGAACTGGCTGGCCGAGCTTTTGGGCTCCGATTGATGAAAACGCTCTCGTGCTTCGGAAAGAAACAGGGTTAGGAGATGACCGAGTTGAAGTACTTGATACCTGTGGAGGACATTTAGGACACGTATTTGATGACGGTCCTGAGCCTTCGGGTAAAAGATACTGCATGAACTCAGTAGCGTTAAAATTTGTACCAGATGAATAAACCTTCCAAAATACCACAACTCAAAAATAACGACAAAGTACCTTCTAGCGCTGACTTTTGATACACTGGTTGTATGAGAAAAAGTACAAGTCATGGATATAAAAACATTGTATTTCTTCTATTATCTCTACTTTTAGCCTATTTTGTTTTTCGAAATGAAATACTTCATAGTTACTTACTTCATCTAGGTAATTTGGGTTACATTGGAGCATTTCTTGCCGGTATTTTATTTGTATCAACCTTCACAGTCGCTACTGGAGCTGTTATTCTGCTGGTACTCGCAGAAACATTATCCCCAATTGAAATAGGAATAATTGCAGGGCTTGGTGCTGTTGTAGGAGATTTTGTTATTTTCCGTTTCGTTAAGGATGATTTGGCACGAGAGATTAAATCTATATATGACAGGTTAGACACAAATCATCACTTAAAAAAGGTTTTTCAGACTAAGTATTTTAGCTGGACATTTCCAGTCCTTGGGGCGGCAATCATCGCTTCACCGTTACCTGACGAGATTGGTGTAAGCTTAATGGGAATTTCAAAGTTAAAGACGCATCAATTCTTGCTTATTTCTTTTATCTTAAATGCCATTGGTATATTTCTGGTAGTTTCGGCTTCTGTCGTAATCAAACCATAAGTAAATGAAATACAACCAATATAAATTCAAATCAAATGTTTGGCTTTATCCTGGAATGGCAGGGTGGCATTTTGTTTCTATACCCCATGACGTATCTGAAGATATAAAGAAACAATTTGGCGATATGAAAAGAGGCTGGGGTTCTATTCCGGTTTTGGTAACCATTGGAAAAACCAGCTGGAAAACATCAATTTTCCCTGACAAAAAGACAGAAGAGTATCTTCTGCCACTCAAAGCTGGGGTGAGAAAAAAGGAAGAGATTGAAGAAGGTGATACTGTTACAATATTACTTGAAATAAGAGTTTGAGAGGAGGTGAATTATTAATGAAAAAATTTATAGTTTTATATCATGCTCCGCAGTCCGCTGCTGAAAAGATGAACGCATCTTCCCCTGAAGATATGAAAGCAGGCATGGCAGAATGGATGGAGTGGTCTCAAAAAGCTGGTGATAAGTTGGTAGAGTTTGGAACGCCACTTGGAAATGCTCAAGCTGTTACTAACTCTGGCAGTTCAGCAAGTAGCTCTGATGTAAATGGTTATTCCATTATTCAAGCAGAGTCAATGGAAGAAGCGGTAGAGTTGTTAAAGCAACATCCACATCTTCATTGGGCAGATGGTTGTCAAATTGAGGTATTTGAATCTTTACCTGTACCAGGAATGTAAAAGTTTGTATAAGGCTTCTAACATATCCTGCTACAATAAAGTAAACTTTCTGCTTTGCAGTAAACAGGGTATGTTAGTTGCATTTTTATGAGTAAAAGCATTGCAATAGCAGTTATTATCATTCTTCTTATTGCTGGTTATTTTATTTTTACAAGTTCCAGTAGAAATATAAGTAATACTTCTAAGTCAAAAGATGTCATGAAGCAGGATGATACTTCTTCACCCGTCCCACAAACAGTAGATAAAAAGGCTTCATTTGCGATATTTACCAACGGGATATTTCGGATCTTTACCGCATCTATGTATCACAATCTTTCAGAGGATGTTTATATTCAGGCAGATAACCCAAATATAGTTCTTGTCAAAAAGTCAGGTGTTACCTGGAATGACTTCTTTAAGACCCTCCCTTTTTCATTAACAAAAAGCTGCCTGACAACCGGTACCAAAGAAACCTTCTGTACCAACCAGAGTAAAACTTTAAAATTTTATATCAATGGAGTGCAATATGACAACTTATTAGATCGAGAAATAAAGGATGGAGATAAAGCACTCATATCATTCGGGAGTGAGAATGAAGAACAAGTTCAAGAACAAATAGAAAAGTTAAATGTGCTCAGTAGATAAGAATTCTTAAGATGGAACTTTTTGGAAGGCTGCGTTATCGCTAATTTTTCTCTGTGCTAATGCTTTTCCTAAATTCTTCATAAATTTTTTCTAATTTACTTAAATCTGTGTGAGCCATTTCATGGAATTTGGTTTTATAAAACTCAAGAAGAGCTATAGCCATCTCTGGTGTAGCATTTTCTGGGTCGTGAATTTTTAGATAATTCAACACTGAATCAATGTCTTTTTCGTTGATCTGATATCCGTTACTCATAGCGGTATTGTAGCAAATTTTATAAAACTCTGCCCAGCTTCAAAAAGTTGAACATCTGCATAGCCAATTCCTTTGATTCGATTCTTCTCATAATCTCTCTGCTCCTAGTTTGGCTCAAAATATTTAGTGATCCTTCCCAGAGCATCTTTCTATCTAGAATTGCTAATTTTCGATGATGATTGCCAGAACAAAGTAAAACTTGTACTCCCATGATCTCGAATTCCGCTATTTCTCCTTCGGCTTGAACTTCCAAATTCTCATCATGTTCTCTTGGGTCACGAGTGATTATGTAAATTTTTACCCCACGATCAAGCAATTCTTGAAATATTGGTCTTAATTGTTGCGCTCTAACATTTGTAATATATGGAGATTCAATAATGACTTCTTCTTTGCAATTTTCTAAGTCCTGAATGAAAACATTATAAAATGTCTTTTCATCATGAAGTTCAGAAGCTAAAAGCTCGGTAGGAGGTTTTGAACGAAGAAAGCTAAACATTTTCCTCCTCTATTTTTGATACAATAACGACAGAGTTTTCTATCCGGTGGGTTAAACCAAGTTTTCTTAGTTTTTCATAAGAACCGAGGAGTGAAGGATAATGTAGGTTCCACCTGGAGGCAAGCTCGCCAGCCATTCGACTCAGTTCAATAAATTGAACTTCGCTCATGGCTATAGCCGATTTATATAACAGAGATAGTTGATAATTAGGTCGAATGTCCTGAGCGACTGAAAGGAGTCGAAGGATTATAATATTTATGTGTCTTATGCAGTTTATATTCTAAGGTTCTCTAATAATAGGTTATACATTGGTCAAACAAATAATTTAGAACAACGATTAAAGGATCACTTATCCAAAACAACTAGAGCATCAAAGTTTTCTAAAGATAATGGGGATTTTAAAATAGTTTATACGGAGAATTATGCAACTTAGTTAAAAGCTATGAGAAGAGAGAAGCAGCTTAAAGGATGGACTAGAGCTAAAAAGGAAGCATTAATAACTGGAAGTATAGAATTATTAAAAAAGCTTTAGCAAATTCAAGTTTTATCTCCATATTTCAAACCAATAGAATAGGTGTGAACCTAAACCACCCGAAGGGTGTTACATGGCACAACAACAGGACAAGAAATTAAAAAGTTACGATACATTTGAGACAAATTAAATAATTGCCAAGTGATTTTAACAAGATAATTTATGCTCTTCCCAAATTCTCAAGGAGAGATTACATTAGCCTCATGCAAACACTTGAGACTATCATGGGGTTTGACTCATCAGATGAGGCTAAATTTAGATTCCATGTACTGGAGGTATTTTATGCATCAGGATGGAGTGCTGTTAAACTGGCTTTCCCAAATCTCAAAAGAGCAACTTTGTACAGGTGGAAGAAAGCATATGAAAGCTCAGGCAAGAGACTAAATTCATTGGTACCTAAATCAACTAAACCTAAGAAAGTTAGATTTATGCAAACTCCACCTTCTGTATATTCCTTGATTAAATCTTTGAGACTGAAGTATCCCAGAATGGGTAAAGCTAAAATTAAAAGGTTTGTGGATGAGTTTTGCAAAGAGGTAGGTATTGAAACATTGGCTCAGTCAACTATTGGGAAAGTAATTAAAAGAAACAATCTGTTCTTTGCAGGTAAAGGAAGAGGAAGAAAAGCTAGACCTAACTCAGGTAAAACCAGAGTTAAAGGTACTCCTAAAGCCTCTGATACAAAACCTGGATATATCCAGCTAGATGGAGTTAAATTTTACTACCTAGGTAGATATTATTACTTTTTAACAGCAGTAGATATTGTCACAAAGCAAGCTTGGGTAAAATTAGTACCATCCTTAAAAAGCAAACATACAGCTAAAATCTTGACTGAAATTATCCAAACATCTTGGTACAAATTACATACTATCCAAACAGATAATGGTTCTGAATTTGAGTTGTTCTTTGAAGAAGCTGTAAAGGAATCAAACTTAATTCACCTTTGGAACTATCCCAAATCCCCTAAATCAACAGCCTATGTAGAAAGGTTTAACTGGACCTATACAAGATGAGTTCATCTTTGATGCTGAAGATTACCTTCTTTACCCAGAAGAATTTAAAGTTAAACTGACAGAATGGCTCATCTGGTACAATCTAAAAAGACCTCATCAGTCACTCGAATATTTATCACCTTACCAGTACTTACAAGAAAGGAGATTGTCTCAAAAGTAGTGAACTAGGACAAGAAATTGACTTTGATTTATAGAAATGCTAAATTCGTGTTTATGCTTTCCAGAGGAGAAAGGTTTTTTGAAGGATCTGATGAACCAGGTTCTGTATATAAAACTATTGCTTGTGTAGCTGAACGAGGTTATCGCGTTATTTCAGTGGCTGCCGCAGAAGCATTTGTTTTCGCACCTTTAGCTATAGAGTTATTAAGAAGAGCCTCAGTAGTAGATCCAAATAGGGATACAATATCTATATTAGGTACAGAAGCAGTAATTTTTGGGGTTGCATTAGCTACAAAAAAAGCTGCAGATGTATTAAGAGAATCCAGAAAGCCTGAATTTGTAGGCATGTTTATTGTTAGCAGATAGACCACCGGCTACAGTGATATAATAAATTTACTATGTCAGAGAATGCAGAGACACCTTTCACCCAGGAGAGCCAAGGTAGATTTCCTTATTCTGTAGAAAATCCCCCTCCAATTAGCGAGATTGAGTCGAAAGTATTCGCAGTTCATTCAACCCCAATACTGCCGAAGAATGGTGTCCTTAAAGCAGGAGCAAGAGATACCTCTTATGGTGGGAAATGGGACGATGAACCCCCCTCTTTTAGACCGACAATACATTTTTCATTAGGCGAGATTGTTAAAGAGCATCATGGTTTTAGTTGGGATGAAAATCCATACGCCATAGTTACTCCAATTAAAAGCTTGGAGGGACAACTTATCAATATTTTCCCTAATGATACATTTGTTCTTGGTGACTATCGTCTAACTCCTGAGGATATTTTACTTGTCCCCAAAGGTACAGATGTGTCAAAGCTGCCACCAGAGGTGAACGTTTTGGAATATAACGATGATGTAGGTTTAAGAGGCGCGGTAGACCAAGTTATTAAAGATAAGAATGGCTGGCAATTCCGTATGCAACCTGAAGGCGTAGCTATTGGTTCAGTTGCATACATTGACGGTGAAGAAATAAATTCCGCGGAGTTTTTTAGTTCACTTTATGAAAAGCTTCCTCAAGTTTCCTATGGTACTCACTTGAATCCAGAAAGAGGAGATGCTTTCCGTTTTGGTTTAATTGAACACACTTTGAACATACTTATGAAAACCTATTCTGATCACTGGTATGGATATGGCAATTCAGCGATAAGGCTTTATAGAGGTATCGTAACTCATAATTTAGCAAGGCTTGAATATTCACTACAGGCTCAGACTTTACAACCTGAAGCAACACAAGCCTTTGAGGACAAAAAGAGAAAATTGGAAGGATGGCTTAATATAGTTGATGCAGATTTAGATTTAAGAGAAAGATTGGGTGTTACATTAAGTGGTGCTTCTGAATGGGCGCAAAAACAAGTAAGAAGGCATAGGTATAGTCCTGAAGACTTGAAATTAGCAGTTGAGATACAAGCACCCAGTTTAAAACCTGTTCCTGAAGACGAACCTATTTCTGCTTCTGTATTAGCAGAAATGCTTCAGGGTATGTCACCTGAAGAAATAAAGGAGTTTATGGCTCAAAATCCTGAGCCCTTTCAACTTATTGAACTCCCAAGATTTTATGCTAGTTATGCCATAGGCCGCTGGCTTATAATTAAAAGTGAAAGAGCCCATGAAGAGGGCCTAGACCAAATGTTAGCTGAATCTGTTCGAAACATTACCCCTGATGTAAAGAAAGACCGAGAATCAGAAATTTTTAGAAGCCTACAAGAATACTTAACTACAGATAACAATAGATTAGCTACTGCTTTAGAAATTCTTAGACAACCTTCAATTATGGACTACTTGACTCAAAGATTCGGTTATAAATTTACTGAAGATGGTCCACAGTCAATAGAGGATGTTATCAGAGCTCACCCGGAAGTCAAGTTAATTTTTGAACAACAGGACATGGAGCTTAATGTAAAACAACAGGAGGCTTATCGTATACTAACAATGATGAAACGAGGTTTTAAGCCTCGCTATGACAGGCAGGAAGCATTAACAAGTTTTCGTAAGGCTAGCTCGCTTGCTTTTGAAATGAAATGGAATAGGGATCTCCTTCAGCGTGATTTAGAGACTATAACAAAACCATTAAATACTATCCGTAATCCTGGTGATATTAGGGCGGGAAGCGAGTTAACACTATATGAGCAGTTTCAAAGAGATAATAAGAATGCTGCTGATATCTGGAAGAAAGCTGGATTGGATCAGGAGTTCCGTAAGAAGTTTCCAACAGACAAAGAGTTTTGGGATTCTCCGTTACCATTAGTGGAGATATATAAAATGCTAGAAGCGGAGAAAGCGCTTGAGTTCTAATCTGAATGAATGGACTTTTTTCGGTCTCACTTAAGCTGTCTTAAGCCCAATAATCCTATCAATTAGATCTGTTTCTTCTTTTAATATAAAATTAGCTTGTTCTCTCATCTCTGTATGGTGCCAACGGGTATCTTCTAATCTGGTAAGATCTTGCTGAATTGGCGACCAATCGGCCTCATATCGGTGACCAGGAAAACCACTAAGGTTACGGGGAACTTCATTAATCCATCTGGTTTGGGAAATATCCTTAAGACCATATTCTTGTAGGAGTCTATCCATCCTTCCTTGAAAGAAATCCCAACGCGCTGCTAATCCTTCTTTCATATCTTCAGGAATATGAGAAGGTGCACTACCAAGTTTACAGTGTAATGTTAGCGCAAGTCTTTGATAGGATCTCTCCTCAAGCAATAATCTTTCATCTTCTGCTTTCTGCTCCGGACTCCCGGGTAACTCCCCTCTTCTATGCACGCTTGCTATTCTTTGTAAAAAGTCAGTTCTTCCGGGAATATAATTCCAATTCGGATTTAAACCTATCTCTGAAAATCCACCGTCATGAATAAGGGGTGCTACTTTGCCCCAGGGAACTTCAAAAAAAGGTTTATTCCAATCATTTCGATAAGGGCTATCTAATATTAGAGCTATAGCAACATATTTAAAAATATCTGGTAATCGTCCTTGAACAGTTAACTGATGAATATAAGCTGTACCCAGGCTTCCTTCTTCTTTTAGTCTCGTTACTTCTTGAACCTGCTCCTCTGCCGTCAGTGTCGGTCGTAACTGAAATATAGGTTTTCCTCCAAGGACTACCGGGATTTTTCCGCCAACCGGCGGCAGATAGGATACTGCATTAGAAAATCTCTTAAAATCTTCCAAAGAAGGAGGCTTTGTTTCCCATTCAGGATGAAAAAGTGGAGCTATTTTTCTAAATTTCTGATCTTTTATCCCTAAGCTCTGATTCTCAGTATCGTTTGCTCTATCTAAAACCGGTTTTTTCAATAAATTATCCAAATATATTGTACTAAAAAAAGCTCCGGCTCCTCCAAATGCCATAGAAAATATATCCAGAAAATGCCTCACTTCCCCATGGGTTTTTGACTGGAGAGAATCAATTCTTACCGCAAGTATATCTTTATTTTTTCTGTTTATATCAGAGGCTTTTCTTACATCCGGGGAATCCATGAGCTGGATCATCTCTTCAAATTGATCTTTCATAGCTAAAGACTTCAACTGGTTTCTAGCCTCAAGGAGCTTATCCTGTGCTGTCTTTACTTCTTCTTCTGATACTTGAGGGAAGAATGTATTTAGATACTCAGCGTAGGCATCTTGCTCTCTAAATAGTCTGTAGGCATCTATCCCTCCGGCATCAGCAGCAAGCACTCCAGCCAGCATACCCAAACCAGCGATCAAAGATCTTCTTTTCCTAAGAGTTGATACCTTTTGTTCAGGCTTAGCCATGTGGTGGATTCTAGCAAAAAAATTATGTAATAACAAGTTCAGTTTGAAGGTGAAACTGCCATGGAAAAAATTCTGGAAGTTCAGGGGGAGTTATTATCCTTAGGTCAAATGATAGATAAGATTAAGTAGCTACAGTATACTTTTCTATTTTATCCACTCTTTTTTCTAAGTCGTCGTATTCTTCTCTTGTTGGTGTATCATCCTCTAAGTACGCAAGCTGACTGCCAATTTTATCCAGTCTTTGTGTCAACCTTTTCTCGACTTTATCTATTTTTCCATCCAGTCCTGCTACCTTCGCATCAAGTCTGTCTACTTTTTTATCGACTTCGTCGATTTTACTTAATAGTTCCTGTTTAATGGTACTTTGTCCATTAATAATATCCTGGAGCATTTTTTGGGTATCATTCATCGCTTAAAGTATATACCGATTAGTTTATTATTTTCAATAATTAAACAAGTATCAAACTAATACATACTTAATTAATTTAAAGATAAGTAAAACTATAATGAGCGAAGATAGTCTAAGTTGTCCTGATATTTTTCTTTATACTCGTCTGCTTCATATAACCTGATTAAATATGGCACATACTCTAATGCCTCGACTTTTCTGCCCACACTATCTAATGATTTAATTAGTTCAAATAAAGAAGACTTTAAGGATGCGGGGTAAAGTGTTTGGGCATCCATATAAGCTATAAAAGTCCAATAGTTGATTCTTTTTTGCTCCTCCTCATTGTTTTTTGGGTGTTTCAAATACGGTAGGTCATCCTTATATGGCCTATATGGTCTATCGCTTTCGGTTAGTCTTCTAGCTATAAACTCAATTACCTCAGTAGGGTTTTTAGCAGGATATTGTTCGATATAAAAAGGAGCTCCTAATTCGGCAATTTTTTGAGGATTTATGGAAAACTTGGATATAAAATCTAAACATATGCTTAATTTTCCGTTTTCGCACCGCCTTTGTGTCTCCGGAAAATTGATATAATCAGACCAGTAATATCCGATTATTTTGTTACCGTCTGAGGGAGGATTAAAATCTCTTAGAAATTTCCATTCAACTGATCCCGGCTTAAATTCATTTATTCTACCGGCCAGGACAGATTTAACCGGTTCAAGACTAGGGTTATCAGTAAGACAGATATCAATAAGAGGGGCAATAACATCTTCTAATTCCTCTGACTTAGCAAGTTCCATTAATCTTTTTATTACGTCCGGGTCACTGGGATACCATAATCCTAATGTTGATAAAGCCCGGTTTCTTGTCTGTTCGTATGGGCTTTTAATATCCTCATCCATGATTTGCTTATGAATATTTTCAAGTTCAGAGACAGAATGAGTTGGTGATTTTATTCCCAGCATTAGAATAGCTTCTATTGGTTCTAGCCGATGAGAGACTCCCTTCCCTTCAAAAAAATGATGAGCTCTGATCAAATGGGGGTGAAGTCCTGACCAGCCAATTCCCTTTTTCCCGTCTAATTTTAGATAGCTGGTATCAGATGCTGGCCCATCTGCAAAAGGACAGTCCTGCACACCATTATAAACAGTTCTGTGGACTCCATAAGATTTTTGGGCATCTTCAAGAGCTGCGGCAATCTCCTCAGGAGTTATATTAACAGCTGCTAATAGCTCAAGATCGTTCTTTATGACTTCATCAGGATCCTCATTTGAACCAATAAATCCTCCGCTCGATTCAAACATCAAATATCCTGGAAAGAGTCTGGCTCTGACTTCTTCTGGTATTTTTGGCTGATTTTCTATAATTCGTCCTAATTTATTACCTATTTCATCTTGCATAGATTTATTGATCCTCCTCTCTTTCTGCAGGTATAGGCTTACCTAGATGTATATAAGCTGATCTGGTAACTACTCTACCCCGAGGCGTGCGCTTTAGAAAACCTACCTGCATAAGATATGGTTCAATCACTTCTTCGATAGTGCCAATATCCTCAGAGATAGTAGCTGCCAGAGTTTCTATTCCAACCGGTCCGCCATTAAATTTATCAATTATAGTTAAAAGCAGCCTCCTGTCTGAATCGTCCAAACCTAGCGGATCAACTTCAAGTAAGTCCAGAGTTTGAGCGAGAAGTTCCTTTGTAACCCTTCCCTGCCCATGAACCTCAGTTACATCACGCACTCGTTTTAAAAGCTTCAGGGCAATCCTGGGTGTGCCCCGGGCTCTTTTTGCTAGCTCCGAAATCTCTTCCTGATCGATAGAGATCTTGAGTTTTTGCGCTGCCCGTTTGATAATTTTAGCCAGTTCACCGGGGACATAGAAAGATAGTCTATGTATTACTCCAAAACGATCCCTCAGCGGTGAGGAGATCATGCCAATTCTGGTTGTAGCACCAATAATTGTAATTTGTGGCAGTTCTAACCTGAGGGTTCTGGCTGATGGGCCTTTGCCGATCACCATATCCAGGGCAAAATCCTCCATTGCCGGGTAAAGGGTTTCCTCAACCACCTTGCTTAAGCGATGAATTTCATCAATAAATAAAATATCATGAGGTTCCAGGCTGGTTAAAATAGCAGCTAAATCACCGGCTCTTTCAATAGCCGGGCCGGAGGTGACTCTAATATTATTGCCCATTCCTTTTGCTATTAGATGAGTTAGTGTGGTTTTACCAAGCCCGGGAGGGCCATAAAGTAAGGTATGCTCCATTGCCTCGGCTCTTTTTCTGGACGCAGTGATTGCGATATTAAGGGACTGCTTAATCTTCTCCTGGCCGACAAATTCTTCCCAATCGCTAGCCCGAAGCGAGTTAAAAAGCTTTTCTTCCTCAACCTCCAAAACTTCGGGTATTTTTAGATCAGGTTTAGTTTTAGTCATTATTTCAATTTTGCCTTACCAAGTTGACGCAGGGCATAACTTATTTTCTCTTCAAGGGTTTTTAAGGAGGCTGGTACAGCGGATATTGATTCTAAGGCTTCATTTTTGCTGTACCCCAGGTTAACTAAAGCCTCAATCGCTTGAGTATTTTCTTCGCTTTCTGAAGACAGATCCAGTTCCTTTAACCCACCAAGCCGATTTTTAAGCTCAATGATAATCTTTTGGGCGTTCTTATGTCCTAGTCTGGGGACAGTAGTAAAAAAATCAGTGTCAGCGTTCTTAATAGCTTGCTCAACTTTTTCTACCCCTTTATCAAGCACCAAAAGCGCAGTTTTTGGACCAATACCAGAAACGCTTAACACCAGTTTAAAAAGCGCTAATTCATCATGAGTAGAAAATCCATATAGGTCAAGAGCATCTTCCCGGACATGAGTATAGATAAATAACTCAATCTTATCTGATGATTTAAGTAAATTTAAATAGTTTGGCGGAGGAGTCACTAAATAGCCAACACCGCCAGTAAGTAGAATAATCTGTCCAAGTTGTTTTGAATGTATTGTGCCGGATAGAAAACCAATCATTTTATTATTTTAACTTATACTCAGATACCTTACGTATTTTATACGAAAAGGCGTGTGTTATGGCAATAGCCAGCGCATCGGCACTGTCGTCCTGAGTGAGCTTCTTAGATAAACGCAGTATTGATTTGACCATATTTTGTATCTGATTTTTATCGGCTCTACCGTAGCCGGTTAAGGCTTGTTTTACTTGTAGCGGGGTATAGGATTCTGTTGGAAGATTAGACTTTGAAGCTGCCAGAAGTATTACCCCCCTGGCTTGTCCAACGATTAAAGCAGTTTTGGAATTAGCAGCAAAATACAGCTGTTCAATAGCTAAGACGTCAGGGTTAAATTTTTTGATAAGCAAAACGATAAAATCATAAATCCTGGCCAGCCGCTCATCTAAGTTTGAATTTGGTAGAGTCTCGAAACAACCATAATCAACAGCTTCCTGCTTGCCGGATTCGTCTTTAATTATCCCCCACCCAACCCTGCCAATTCCAGGGTCAATACCTAAAATAATCATCGTAAGTCAGTTTAAATCAATGCTGGTTGGTTTGCAAACTCATTCAAGAAAGGTATATTATTATAAATATGGAAGGTAAACTATCTTCTCTTAAAGAAGTAGATGAATTTAGAGTAACGGATAGACCCTTTGTAGAAGATCCGAGGGCAGGCGTTGAATCTTATTCCAAGATTTTTCACTTAGACGATTCCTGGATTGGCAATTTACCAAAAGGTGCCATTGTTTTGAATGTCGGAAGCGGCATTTATCGTACTTTTGAGAAACAAATCAAGCAAGCTCGGGAGGATATTCGTTTTGTATCTATAGATCCTACCCTTTCGATAAATTTTGAGCGTGATCCGGATGGATGGTACATAGAGGATTATAGTGATGAGTTGCTTTATAAAAGTAGTGATAAGCCAAAAACTCAAGATAGTAAATACAAAATCCCCCTTAATCATGCGGAGTTTCAAAAAAGAAGAATTTCTAAAGCAACGGAAGTTCCTGGAGCAATTGTAGCATTTGCCCCACATCTACCAATACGTGATAATTCAGTAGATGTTTTCTTTGATACATTTGGCGCTAATGCCTATTTGGAGGATGAGGAAAAATCTAAGCAATACCTTACTAGCCTTCATAGTATTTTAAAAAAGAATGGAGTTGGTTATTTAAACTATGTATCACAAGACAGACTGGAATTTTTACAAAGCTTTCCTGATGTAGAAATAGACGTTATTGAGGTAGAGCAGATGCCTAAATTGAAAGTAAATTACTATAAGTTAAAGCTAACAAAAATGATTTAGGCTACTATCTTTGGATTTGCTTATTTGTAAAATTACGTAAGTATTCAGTCTTTCCCAGTAGTCATCCTGGAAGGAGGCTGAAAGCCGACTGATAGGATCTTTTTAGATTCTCTCGCTTCGCTCCAGAATGACACCTGCTGGGAAACACTGAATAAATACAAAATTACCGCTTGTTTTTTTAAGTGGTAATTAGATATGATAGTTTACCTATGGATGATAAGACTACCAAACCCGGCGAAAAGATAACCCCAATTTCTGAAAATGACGGCGTTTTGCTAGTTAGGATTGAGGAGATGATAAAAACTCATATCTCCCAGATGGAAAGCTTAACTGAGGAGATTACCAAGTATAAAGAGCTGGTTGATGATATCTTTGCTAACGATCAAACCTTTCAGGAGCATGACAAAATTGCCAAGGAAGCGGCAAAAATAAAATCTAAAACAAAATCTGAGATTATGAAAAGATCAGATGTGGCAGGTTTTTCCAGTAAGCTTAAGGGCTTAAAGTCAGAAAAAGCCGAGCTTGCGGATGGATTATCAGATTATTTAAGGGAGTACCAGCGCCTTTCCGGTTCTAACGAGATAGAAGGTGAAGACGGGCAGCTAAGGGAGATAATATATACTGCAAAGTTGGTTAAAAAATCGCAGTACAGGCCTTAAAATTACTTCTTAATGTATTATGTATATATTCTTCAATGTGCAGATTTAACTTACTATACCGGGTGTACTAATAATTTGAAGAAAAGGTTAAAAGAGCATAATGGATCTAAAACCGGCGCGCATTACACAAAAATAAGAAGGCCGGTGAGCTTAAAATACTTTGAAGAATATGAGACTCTAGCTGATGCCAGAAAAAGAGAAGCTGAAATAAAAAGGTTTGACAGGGTAGAAAAAGAGAAATTGATAGTATAATCTGTTTAAATTATGACAACCTCAATTTATTTTGTCAGGCATGGTGAGGTAGATAATCCAAATAAGGTTTTCTACGGCCGGCTTCCCGGATTTGGTTTAACAAAAAAAGGAAGAAGAGAGATTGAAGAAACCGCAAAAAAGTTATTAAAGAAAAATATAGCGGTCATTTTTTCCAGTCCCCTGCTCCGGGCCAGGCAAAGCGCGGAAATTATAAAGCAGATATTAGGATTAAAAAAAATCCATTTTTCAAAAGATATCCTGGAGATTGATTCATCCTTGCAGGGAAGCTCTGATGAATTTCTTCAGACAATTCACTACGATGTATTGGCTTCGAATAAAAATAATGTTAGGGGAGAAACAGCGCAAGAGTTAGAAGAGAGGATGAAGAAATTCATTGAAAAAGTTGTAAGAAAATATAAAGGGAAAAATATTGTGGCAGTCTCTCACGGCGATCCAATCATGGCAGTTAAGATTTTAAACGAAGGTTTGACGATTTCTAACTCAGCGCTACGTCCTGATAAAGGTGATTATATAAAAACAGGGGAATTTTACTTGGTTAAGAAATAATCAAATTTTTCAGCCAGTTTATCCCAGCTTAGATCGGCTACCTTTTCATAAACTTCCTGACTCATTTTTTCCCGTTTCTTATCATCTTTTAGCAGATTAAATATCTTTTGCGCCAGCATTATAGGATTACTTGCTGAGGTGATAAGAGAGTTATGATCTGAATCCAAAAAACTGGAAACTCCTGAAACATCGGTGGTGATTACCGGTACCCCGCAGGCCATTGCTTCCAGAGTAGTTTGACCAAACGACTCATATAATGATGGCATAATAGCGACCTCGCAGGAGTTGTAATAAAAAGGCAGCTCCAATCGGCTTTTCTTGCCCACAAATTTTACAAAGGATGAGATTTTTAACAATTTCCTGATAGCCTCTAACCTTAACAGCTCCTCTGGCCACTCTTCCCGGTCTCCTTTTCTACTGCCTCCGACAATCCACAAACATATTTTAGGAAGCAAATTTTTCTGCGCCAGGATTTTTATAGCATAAAGGAGCACATCAATTCCCTTTAAAGCCTCAATTCTCCCAACAAACAAAATAAGTTTGTGATCCGGCTCTGCGCCTATTTTATCTTTAGCCAATTTTTTATCGATAGGTTTAAAAAGATTTAAATCTACCCCCGGAGTAAGGATGCAGATTTTTTCCTTTGGGCAATCATATAAAGAATTGATATACTCCATATCTGCTTCGCTGGTAGCTATTATCCGGTCTGACTGGCGGCAAAGCGCTATCTCTGATTCGATCCTAAAAAAATCTGCTTTTTCACTTTCATTTCGGGCTACCAAATTTTTCATTAATCCTAGGGTATGAAAAGTCATTATCATTGGCATTTTTTTAACTTTTTTAATCTCCAGCCCAATTATTCCCGACATATAGTAATGGGCAGAGATTAAATCGTATTTGAAGTTCTCCCTCTGCATAAATCCTAAAAGGTTGTAGATAAATTCAGGGATATATTGGATGAGTTCTTTTTTATCTCTTTTGACTTTTTGCCCTGCGTCCAGGTGTATGATGCGGAGATTGCTTGAAGGACTAACTATCTTCGGGCTGTCCTTGTGAACGCATCTGGTAAAAATATCAACGAGGTAGCCGACTTTTACTAGTGATTTTGAAAGCTCCAAAACGTAGGTGTTGATTCCACCGATCTCTGCATCTTTTTCATCCGAGAGCGGACAGGTATGATAAGAAATGACCGCTAATCTTTTTTGATTCATTTTGCTATTATACTTAATATGTCAAAAATTCAAAGCATCTCTGCTATGCAAATCCTTGACTCAAGAGGTAATCCTACAGTTGAGGCGCAGGTTTATCTTGAGGATAATACATCCGGCAGGGCTGCTGCACCATCCGGCGCATCTACCGGAGCGCGTGAGGCATTGGAGTTACGCGATGAGGATTACCAAAAATACAACGGTAAAGGCGTTTTAAAAGCTGTAGAAAATATCAATAGTAAAATATCAAATGCTCTGAGGGGATTAAATATAGAAGATCAGTTTCTAATTGATCAAACCATGATTGATTTAGACGGGACTGAAAATAAATCCAATCTGGGGGCGAATGCGATACTGGCTGTATCGCTAGCCTGCTCGCATGCAGCTTGCGCTTGCCTGAAAATACCGTTATTTCAATATATTTCGAAACTTTCAGGAAAGAAAGAAGATTTCCTTCTACCTTTGCCCATGATAAATATTATTAATGGCGGTAAACATGCTAATTGGGCGATGGATCTACAGGAATACATGATATTTCCATCAGGGGCAGAGACTTTTAGCCAGGCTGTCCAGATAAGCTCAGAAATATTTCATACCTTGGCTAAGGTTTTAGATAAAAAAGGTTACTGCACATCTGTTGGTGATGAAGGAGGATATGCTCCTTTAGTTAAGAATGGAAACTCTGAGGCGTTTGAGTTAATTGCCGAGGCAGTTTTTAAGGCAGGTTATAAGTTGGGTGAAGATGTTGTTTTCGGACTGGACGCAGCTGCATCGGAGTTCTACAAGGATGGTAAGTATCATCTTAAAAACGAGGGTAAAGTTTTATCTACGGATGAGATGATTGACTGGCTTGCGCAATTGAGCCGGAAATTCCCGATTGTTTCAATGGAGGACTGTTTGGATCAGGATGATTGGGAAGGCTGGCGTAAATTAACTGAAAAATTAGGTGAAAAAATACAAATTGTTGGAGATGATTTATTTGTTACAAACACTAAATTTTTACAAAAAGGGATCGATATAGGAGCTGCCAATGCTATTTTAATTAAGCCAAACCAGATTGGGACTTTAACTGAAACAATAAAGACTGTTGCAATGGCACAAAGTGCAAGTTGGGGCACGGTAATTTCCCACCGCTCTGGTGAAACTGAAGATACAACTATTGCTGATCTGGCAGTAGGACTCTCCAGCGGACAGATAAAAACAGGTTCGATGTCTCGGACTGAGAGGGTGGCAAAATATAATCAACTGCTTAGAATAGAAAAAGAGCTGGGGAACAAGGCTTTATATATTGGAGGAGGAATTTTAAAGAAAAATGGCTAATTTAATTTTAGTCCGTCATGGAGAGTCAACCTATAATGCCAAAGGAATTTGGACTGGCTGGTCTGATCCTGGGTTATCCAAAAAAGGGTTTAAAGAGGCAAAGCAAGCCGGAGAAGCGATCCTGGATTTAAAGATAGATTTGGCATATACGGCTGTTTTAGTTAGGGCAAGGCAAACCCTAAGTGAGATGCTAAAGGCTTTAAATCTAAAAGTGCCAACTACAGTTGCCTGGGAGCTTAATGAGAGAAACTACGGTGTCTACACTAACAAAAATAAATGGGAAGTTAAAAAAGAGGTAGGAGAAGAGACTTTTCAAAAAATCAGAAGAAGCTATGACTTTCAAATTGAGGCAGGAGAAAGTTTAAAACAGGTTTATGAGCGGATTGTCCCCTACTATGCTTCCAATATCCTGCCTGAGGTAAAATCCGGGAAAAATGTCCTGCTTTCACTAAGCGGAAACAGCATGCGGGCTTTGGTTAAATATTTAGAGCAAATTCCTGACAAAGAGATTTCCCTGCTTGAAATTGCCACAGGTCAGGTTTATGTTTATGAACTTGATAAAAACGGAAAGATTATTTCTAAAGATATAAGAATTGCTAAAGAAAATACGGCTTAATTATTTGACTTTCATTACCCGCTAATATAGTATCCCATAATTAAAGTCATGAGTACTTTGTTAGAACAACTGCCAAAAAAGAGAAATATTATTTTCAATCCTGAACCCACTGTAATGGATGAGTTAACTTACCAACTAGTGGAGATGCCTGATTTACTTAAGGCGATGGATACATCTGTTACCAGCTCAGGGTCACTAAGCTTAAAGCGTTCATTCAGGCAACCCTTAACCTCTGCTTCTGAAATAAGGTCAAAGCAGGAAGCAGTTAAAGAGCTTAGCTTCGATGATAAGCTAAGGGCTAAGGTTGAGAGCTACCTTAAAGAGGCTGCTGAACATGAGGATGAATTTTATTCGTATTTTTACGGAGATTATAAACTAGGTTACTCGGATCAACCTAATCTATACGAGGCCTTTAAGGGTACAAGAGATTTTCTTAAACATTCAGTTGATGTGGATGGTTTAAATCCTCATTCAAAGTATTTAAGAAGCAGAGTTAGCTCTCTAAAGCGTCTTGGGGATTCTAATGATTATGATTGGGTTAAGCAAGAGATATTTGGAACCCCTTTAGGTTTAAGGCTAGAAGATAATACCCCATGGTATTTACCGAAATTTACTTTTTATCCTCGTGATTTAAAACCACATTTTTATATTGGCGCCACAGGAGCGCTTGGCTCGATATTATTTATGACTGCATTAGCAGGTAGTTCGCTGGCACTGCTGAGTGGTGCATCAAACCTACCCATAATTTCAAGGGCAGGTGAGACTGCAGGGGAACTTATGCAAACAACAGTACCGATGCTTCTACTGGTAAGTGCCCTCCGCGGATTTCACAGGATAGCTGATGATGATTTATTTATAAAGCCAATGGCCAAACGCTATTTTAGGAGCCAGGCTATTTCGCAGGCAGTTGATGATTTAGGCAGGATTGATGAGATCCTGACCCTGGTAAAATACGGTGAAAGCTTAAAGGGATTATCCACTATTCCGGAAATAATAGATTCCCCCTATCATCAGTTTATGGTTAAGGGTTTGTCTAATCCTCGCATGGTTTTGGATGATCCAAACTATGTTCCAAACGATATAGACCTTGACGAAGAAAGGCTGACGTTTCTAACAGGTCCTAACAGCGGAGGGAAAACCTCTACCTGTAAGTCTATTGCCCAAGCTCAAATTCTGGCACAAATTGGCTCAGCGATACCCGGAAAGGAAGCTAGAGTTTCTGTGGCTGACAGGGTCTTTTATCAGGCTCCGATGATAAACAGTTTACGAGACAGTGAGGGAAGACTCGGTACAGAAGGCAGCGGGGTAAGGGATATATTTTTTCAAACCACTCCTCAAAGTCTGGTGATGCTTGATGAATTAATTGAAGCGACAACTTACGAAGAAAGATTAATGCATTCAGCAGAGATATTGAAGGATTTTGCCAGGATTGGTAATAGTACTATATTAGTTACCCATAACCATCAGCTTGCAGAGGATTTTAGGAAAAGAAAATTAGGCCGATTCTGGCAGGTGGAATTTTCAGGCAGTACCTCAACCCATAAACTATTACCTGGAATTTCTACTGAAAGCCATTCTGATGAAGTGATGGAAAGAATAGGGTTTACTAAAGAGCGCAGGCAAGAACATCTGGATAAATTGAGAGCGCAGGGTTATAGTTTACCCACAATGTTATACTAGAAGAATGGATGAAGATTTAGCCGGATTTCTAAAAACTATAGACAGATCAAAATTTAGAAATAAATCTTATATTAAAAAAGTAGAAAAGCCCTGGGGGTATGAACTTCACTTTGTAGCGGAAGTAGCTCCATACATGGGTAAAATATTACACATAAACAGCGGAAAGAAACTAAGTCTACAAGTCCATGATAAAAAAACCGAAAGCTGGTTCTTACTTTCCGGAAAAGTGACTATGGTAATTGAAAATACCAAAGGAGATCTGGATGAAATAAATATGGAAAAAGGGGTTGGCTATACCACCAGCCAGGGTCAAAAGCACCGCCTGGTGGGAGTAGAAGTTGCTGATGTATTGGAGGTCTCCACACCTGAAATAGGTAATACTTACAGATTAGAGGATGATTATAGCCGGCCTACTGAGACAGAGTTAATGAGAAAAGATCCAAACCGGGGTTGGAAGGGCTAACAGTAAAAATGAATCCTTTAGAAAGAGGCATTAAATATGGTGTTTTAAGTACCTTACCCTTAGTGGTAGCCCTTGGTGTTGGGTGTACAGATCCCTCAGTGGAAAATTCTTTGCCCAATAGGCCTGCTCTTGTTTTATCTCCCAGCGCTCCTGGCGTGCTGACACCTACTCCTTCAAAAGATACGTTAAATAAATCTCTAGTAGAACAAGCAAAGAAAGATGAAGTTATAACTCTGCAAAGAGGAGGACTTATTAAAAGAGTGTTCCGTTTTCCCTGGATTACAGGGACAGCTTACCTTGCTACTCTTGATTCCGGCACTGATAGAAGTGATGAAGCAGAAGCCGTTTTAGATCAGGCAGATTGTATCTTTGATGCATTAAGAGAAAAAGGCAAGTTGGGCGAGGAAAAATTCGGATTCTGGAAACCAAACGAGCAGCTAGACTACCTGCAAGCCAGAGTGGTTATTCCAAGCTCAGTTACCTCCCCTGTTCCTTTCCTTGATCTGGAGAAAATTGTATATAAAGAAAAGTCCTTTTCCTGCCATCAGATAACTGCCAGCATGGAATTTAAAAAAATATTAGGTAAAATTAATTGGAAAAAAATTCCTGAAAATGTAGGGGCAATTTTGGGCAGCAGCACCAGGAGATTTATAGAAGGATTTAGGAACGGTTTAAGATCTCCCTGATTGCCTCAATTAACGATTGGTTATTATAGTACTGCAGTAGCTGATTTTGCCAATTTTCTCCCTTAATATTTATGTCAGGTTCTACTCCCCTGCCTTCAATCGGCTGGTTATCTTCTCTGATCGTTATTGAATGCACTAAAAAAATAGAATATATTTCGGTTTTGCTAATTTGATTATCCAGCGGAAAAACCCGTTCCACAGTCCCCCATCCTTTGGTAGGAACCCCAACTACCACGCCAACATGGTATTTTTTAAAAGAGGCGGTCATAATTTCAGCCGATGATTGGGTTTGATTATCAACCAGGATTACCACCTGTTTATATTTCGAAACTGATGCTAATTTTTCCGTTGGTGTTTTAAACGGCAGATATTCACCCTTGTGGTAAAAATCAAAGGCGTATTGATTTTTTCCAATAAAATTACCCAGAAAATATGGGGTAGCATCTATTGCCCCTCCGATGTTTCCCCTCAAATCAAAGATTAATCCAGTCAAATTTGGATCATCTTTGTAAGCATCAAAAGCTTTTATAAATTCATCATAGGAGGTGGGAGAGAATTTTTTAAACTGCATGTATAGAATTCCCGGTCTGGCAATCCTCGTAAAAATCGTCGGTTCAATTTGAGCGCTGTCATATCTTAATTTGGTATCCTGCTTTGTTAAAACATCCTTAGAATAGGCTATTTGTTTTAATTTTTCCTGCGCTTGAGGTGAGTTATCCTTTTTTAAATCTTCGGCTTTTTTCTGATATGCCTTGGTTACTGCTTCAGAGGATGCGCCTTTAGACAAACCTAAGTCTGAATATAAATCTTTACCCGGATCTACGTTATTGACGGTATTTTTTAACTGCTCCTCATTTTTTTGTGTATAAAGACCGGATCTGCCGGATGGATTTAGGGAAGCAAGAACAGTACCTGCTACATTGGAAAGGAATTTATTTCTCTGATCTTCATTCATGTTATGGGTGCTTTCGGCGATACTTCCCAGGAGTTTTTCTTTACTCTCAAATTTAGCGACAGATATTGACCCACCATTTTTGTCAAAGGAGAGTTTAAATAAATCCAGAAGTTGGTTATCTGAAGTATTATCCCAATAGTTCTCCTTTATTTTATCGTAGATTTCCGAGATAAATGCCTTTGCAGTATTTTTTTCTACAAATTTGGTTGTAGTCTGAGAGTTTTTATTTATATAAGTTGAACCGAGCCCCAGTCCAAGGGAGAAGATGACAAGAAATATTAGAAATTTTGTTAATAGATCAGGATTAATTCTTTTAAGCATTTAATTTGTTAGTTTAGTATAATCAAAGCATGTCTATCTTAGCAATCTTTTTAACTGTATTTGGATTAATCCTTTTTGAAACTATCTCTTCAGTTGATAACGCAATAATTAACGCTGAGGTACTTTCTACTATGTCACAGAAAGCCAGGAGATGGTTTTTATTTTGGGGTCTTTTGATAGCAGTGTTTTTATTAAGAGGCGCATTGCCTTGGGCAATAGTTTGGTTAACGAACCCTAGCCTAGGCCCTTTTGGGGCGCTAACAGCCGCGTTATCGAGTAATCCGGAAGTGGCAATGGCTATTGAGCGTTCATCTCATGTTTTATTAACAGGAGGAGGCATCTTCTTAATTTTTCTTTTTTTCCATTGGCTATTTTTAGAACCTAAGGAATTTGGATTAAAAGGTGAGAGTTTTTTTCAAAAGCAGGGTGTTTGGTTTTACGCACTTGTCTCAATCATTTTAGCTGTCGTAGTCTGGTTTTCTGTTAACACCAACCCGCTGATGGCTTTTGGGGCAGTGGTTGGTTCTACTTCGTTTTTCATAATTCATGGTTTTAGGCAGACTGCTGAAAGAAGTGAAAAGAATCTGCTCTCTTCAGTGAAATCTGATCTGGCAAAGATCCTTTTTCTTGAGGTAATTGATGCGACGTTTTCAATTGACGGAGTGATTGGCTCTTTTGCATATACTCTTTCAGTCCCACTGATCTTAATTGGAAACGGGATCGGGGCAATTATTGTCAGGCAACTGACTTTAAGTAACATTGACAGGATCAAAAAATATATTTTTTTGAAAAATGGGGCAATGTATTCTGTATTGTTTTTGGGAGCTATAATGATTCTTGATGGTTTTGGATTTAATATACCTATTTGGTTATCACCCTTAGCCACATTTGTAATTGTGCTTTACTTTTTCCTGATGTCTACCAAAAAAACCAATTTGTAGGAAGCTGGTTTCCTATTAATGAATTAGCAATTGGATCTTTTGGAAAAAGCTTAAGAGTTTTTTCAATAAACCTTCCGGCGCTTTCTGTATTTTGCGTTCTAAGCAGAAATAGACCTAATTTTAGATAAGACAAGTAGCTGCTAAATTGATAAGAATCAGGATTCAATTGAGCAAGATCTAATATAGGTATTTGTTTTTGGTTAGTCACTTCGGGCTTAGTTAATATAATCATAAAGTCATCAATATAGACTATTTTCCAGGTGCTGTCTGCTACTACAGATTTTAAAAATGAAACTCCCCAAGGAGTCTGGTCAGTATGGGAAAAAATAATAGTTTTAAAATTTACCTGGCTTTCCAAGATTTTAAATTTATTGTAATCATACTGGTCAGGAATATAGGTATTAAGGAAAAATTCGGCCGGGTATGCCTCCGGCCTGCCGTCAACAAATACCCGGTATTTTGGGAATCCCCTGTAAATAATATAGCTGCCGATATCAAAGTTATTAAAGATCGGCTGAGGGAGATTATTCGCTAAAACAAAATCCAAAGCTTTCTCTCCTGATTCAACGTAGCTTAAAGTTGGAGTATTTGGGTTTTCGATATATTTGTAATAGTCGCCGTTAAGGTAAAGAAATGATTCTGTAATCAGTAAAACAAAAGTAACAACGGATAAAAAATTCGTAAACCAGCTTCTTTTAATGCTGCCTAAACTGATCATTACAGAAGGCAGAGATAAAAAAATCAGATAAGGAAAGCTTCTGACATTAAGTAAAGCTAAACCAGCTCCAAAAACAACCAACAAAATATTCCTTAAATCAAACACCCTTCTCGCCGCGGCAACAAATAATGCGATCGCACAAATTGTTACCGCGAGTTTTACGAACAAAAAGTTAGGATCCCTAAATCCTATGTTTTGGAGTAGGAACATGGTTTGGTTCTCTACGATGCTGTAGCCATAGTTTGCATTTACATTCAAAGGATAAAGTAGTCCTCTTATACCATTAGGATTAATTAAACTCACTCCAAGGGATAGTAGAAGAATTAAGACAAGGTGCCAAGCTAGACCACCCGAAGGGTGGATTACATTCACACCTCGTCTCCTAATAAACAAATCAATAAGAAAAATGAATTCTAAGATTAAGCCTACAAAAAAGTAAATATGGGTATTGATCCAGATAAGTTGGATCAGGGGTAACAGATAAATTAATTTTGTTTTTTGCTGTATGTACTTATTTAGAATATAAACAGATATAGCGGTAAAAAGAAAACTAAAAATCTCCGGTCTTAACTCTAACCTCTCTCTTAAAACATGTAAGAATATAAACCCTATCGGTAGAAGCAGCGACCAGTTTTCTTTGGGAATAATCATAAAAATTAACCAGGTTGAAAACAGA
>CALRFD010000003.1:81081-101804 GCA_943356485.1 Patescibacteria group bacterium | reverse complement strand
GATACTCCAAACATACACAAAGGCCTCAAATAACCAATGTGTATTAATAAAAGGAAAATCAGGGTTGGTATAGGAAAATAGGTTAGCTTTAGGAATCTGGTGGGTTTTAGTAATAATCTCCCCTATTTTTAGATGCCGGCCTAGATCCTGGTCGAAAGAATAATCAGTCCTAAAGAGAAAAGAAAAAACGAAAAAAAGCAAAAACAAAATTGAGTATTTCATTATGTTAAAAATATTATATACTAAGTTTAATCCCGGATTAATAAAAGGATTGCGCAGGATATTTCGCTTAAATTGCGCGCAAATATGCTATAATAAGGCTATGTATAACCCAAAATTTACTATTACCAACTCAATTTTAGATAAAATGACTCAAATAGCAGAGATCAAGAGTATTGTTGAAAGATCACGTGTATTACCAAAAAGGGAGATAGAGTTGAGAAGACAAGCAGTTGTCCGCATGGTTCATACATCTACTTCTATTGAGGGTAATGATCTGGCAGAATTTCAGGTAAACAAGGTCTTATCCAATGAGCCAGTAAAGGCTGAGCCTAAGTCGATTAAGGAAGTTAAAAATTATCAGGATGCGCTTCTATTAATAGAAAAAATTGCAGATGCTGAAAAAAAGTTTAGTGTTTCTGATATATTGGCAATTCAACATGAAGTAACAAAGGGGATATTATCTCCTGCTAAATCAGGTCATTTCAGGCCGTCTACTGTTTATATTGTAAATACCATACAGAATATAGACAGGGTAATGTATCGTCCTCCTTCTGCTAAAAAAGTCTCTACTGCTATATCTGACCTATTAGACTGGCTTCAAAAAGCCACAAAAGAGAATCTTCATCCAATTATTAGGGCTGGTATTTTGCACCTGGAATTTGCCTCTATCCATCCGTTTACTGATGGCAACGGGAGAACCACAAGGCTTTTAACTCAACTGCATTTAATGCAGAATGGCTGGGATTTTAGGAAAATATTAGTTCTGGATGAATACTATAATCAGGATAGATTGGAGTATTATAATGCTTTGCAAATTGAGAAAACCTACAGGGATAGAATTGGAAAAGATTTAACTTCATGGCTTGAATATTTTACTGAAGGATTTTTAGTGGAAGCCATGAGGGTAAAGGCCGATATTCAGGCAACCGGGTTAGACAAAATTACAACTCAGGAAGAACAGATCTTTTTAGATAAAGATGAAGTAGCTATTACTGAATTTCTTACTACTGTTGGTAGGATAACATCCTCAGATGTTGTAGATATACTTAAGGTTGCCAAGAGGACTGCACAACTTAAGCTTAAAAAACTAATAGAAAAAGGGCTTTTACAACAAAAAGGGGCTGGAAATTCCTTTTATTATGAAATAAAGGTCTAAGCGTTACGCGCTAGATTACGCGCAATTTGCGCAGTAAGCCTTTCACTTGCTATTTTCTACCAGATATGGGAAAATTTAGCTATTGTGATGAGTGTATTTAGTTTCTAATTCACCTCTAACAAAATTTATTAAGAAATGGAGGTGAATTTATTTGAATAACAGAAAATTGTTCGTAGGTTCTTTGCCTTGGGCAGTTGATGACCAAAAGCTTGGTGAGATTTTTTCTCAAGCTGGTAATGTTGTCAGCGCACAAGTTGTTAAAGATCGAGAGACTGGCAGATCCAGAGGATTCGGTTTTGTTGAAATGTCAACAGATGAAGAAGCTCAGAATGCAGTCAAAAATCTCAATGGTTTGGATATTGAAGGTCGAAAGATCGTTGTTAATATTGCTAGACCAAGAGAAGACCGATAAGTATAAACCCTACGGATTATATCGGTAGGGTTTTACTTTTTAACTTCATAACGTAAATATATTTCATCCTCAACTTGCTTTACAGATAGAAGCTTTAAATTTTTAATATTTTCCTTTGAAAATAGATGTCCCTCAACTAAAGTTAAGGTTGAGTCTTTTTCTGAACCAAATATTTTCGGGGCTATAGTTAAAAATATTTGATCTATTAAGTTCAGTTCCAGGAATGAGCCTAAAAGTGTTGGGCCGCCCTCAACCAAAACATTTTTATAACCTTTTGTATGTAAATCCTTTACTAAGGATCTTAAATCAGTATTTACAATTACTGCCTCGGAAAGCAAAGTAGTTAATTTAGTTGGATGATTAGTTATAACGTAGTATGGTAATTGTTCGGCCTTTTTTAACTTTTTTCTTAAAGTTTTTAGCTCCCTCCCCATTAAGCTATCTAAAGTAATATTTCCAAACTCTAGAGCCAGTTTGCTCCCATGAATTAAGCAATCTGCATTAGCTCTTAACTGCATTAAGACATCATGATCTTTTTTGCTTCCAATTGGCCAGTAGTCAGCAGTATTTTTTAAAACCTGGGTTTTACCATCTACTGTAGCAACAAAATTGGTATAAAAAAAAGGTCTATCTTTAACCCTGGGAAATTTTAAGTTCTGGTAAAACATGCTTTGAGGCAAGGAATGATAATGCTTTTTTGGTAAGAACAAAAGAGATCGCAATTCCAGAGGCAAATAAAAGCCTTTCTTCTATAACCACCGGGATAAGTCCAACCCAAACTTTAGCCGGTAAATTCAGCGCCCAAATCCAGGCAGCTCCACCGACTGAGTGAGCTGTAAAGGTTGCTCCCAGGCTTCTCATATATAAATTTTTTCTGAATCTGTAGGCAATCAAAGGGATAAACCAAAATAAGGTGTAAAATGGAACTTGCCTGCCGATTGGATGAGCTAAAAAAGCAATAATAGCCAAAACAGGTACTGCCAGAATCCATTTTCCTCTCCCCTGCTTGGAGATCATAGCAAAGTAGTAAACAGCAAATAAGGTTGGGAATAATCTAATAATGGCAGGTGTAGTCCAGGCAGTATGTTTCATTAGCATATTAATCACTTCTACTGCCAATACTGAAGTTATTCCAAAAACTGGTCCTAAGAAAGCTCCTGCTATTGGTCCAAAAAAATCAAAAAGAGTAAAAGAAACGTTAGATCCGGCTAATTTATTAAAAGGAATCTGTAAGCTGATAAAGCCTACTGTGGTGAAAAGAGCTAAAAACAGTAATTGTTTTTGTAGTTTTTTCATTTATGCCACTAAAGATAATCTAACTAGCCTTGTTTGTCAATAACTTAAGTCGAGCTTTATTTAAAAATCCGTACCCAAATGCTTCCAAATGGAGATTTTCTAGTTAGTAGGCAAGATGTAATTAACGGAAGTTTTAAAAGAGGCGAACAAGTTTATAGAGCAGGTCCTCCTCCTGCCTAATTCCTAGTTGACTAATCTTAATATGGATGGTAATGTTGAAACATGGATTCTCAATCTGAAATGGAACGTGGTGAGCCAGAACCCAAACAAAAATTACTTATAAGTGGTAATGTTTCCCCAGAGGAAGCTATAAAGGGCTTCGAGGGACTCACACTTGAAGATGTTGAAATAGTTAATGATCCTGAGGCGGTTAAAGGTGCATTGAGAGATTGGTTGTTTGATACAACTGGTAAAGTACAACCCCCTCTGGCTGTTATTACCCCAACTCCTACAGCTGAAGGTCAATCTTCGCCTACTGCTCCTTCTGTACCTCCTGCTCCTAATACAAAGTAATCTTATCTAAGTTCTAAGTTTTAAGTTTTAAATAATAGCTCTTTGGTATAATTCCTTAATGGATGAGGAGCTGGACTTTACAAAATTTAAGTATGTCCTTTATGCCAGAAAGTCTACAGATGATCCCCAAAGACAAGTCAGATCCATTGGCGATCAGATCTTCGAGTGTAAACAATTAGCTGCGAGACTTGGGTTAAATGTAGTTAAAGTTTTAGAAGAAACTAAATCTGCAAAGAGGCCTAATAAGCGACCAATATTTAGACAGATGCTTAGCGACCTCAAAAAGGGTATCTACGATGGCGTATTAGCCTGGAATCCAGATAGATTGGCTCGGAATATGAAAGAAGGCGGAGAGATCATAGACATGATTGATGAGGAAGAGATTAAAGATCTCAAGTTCGTAACTCATCACTTTTCTAAAGATGCTAATGGAAAAATGCTTTTGGGTATGAGTTTTGTTTTAAGTAAACAGTACTCTGATGATTTATCTCAAAAGGTAACAAGAGGAAATAAAAGAAAGCGTGCAGAGGGGAAATCACCTACACCCAAACATGGTTATATTGTTACAGAGGAAGGTTAAAAAGACTAAATCAAGAAATAAAGGAACGCTCTTTAGAGCTTGGTAAAGCTAATCAAATACCTACTGTTAAAAAAATCAATGAGGATAAGGTAATAGAACTTGAGTCTGAGAAACTTGATTTAAACAGCCAAATAGAAGAGTTGCAAGGAAAAATAACTAAACCAGAGGAAGATAGGCTAAGTATAGAAGAATTCTTGAACCTCTCCAAAAATACTGGTGCAATAGTCCAATCGGCTGATGTGGTTATAAAAGATAAAATTTGCAGAGAAATTTTCTTGAACCTTACTGTTAATGAGACGAAAGTATTGTCCTGTCAACTTAAACCCCACTTCGAGGAGATGATAAAAAGACACCAACTACGTACTGGTCGGGGTGACAGGAATTGGACCTGCTGCTTCCCGCTCCCAAAGCGGGCGTTCTACCGATGAACTACACCCCGAAGAGTGATATTATAACAGTATGGGTATGCTTCTTACCATATTTAAATCTAAAGCCATTTTTTTAATTGTACTTCTAGGCTTTTTGCTAAGGTTTATTAATATCGATGGTAATCCTAAATCAATGTATGGGGATAGTCTGACCTTAGTTTATGATGCTTACTCCATCCTGAAAACCGGTATGGATCAAACCGGTCAACACCTGCCGCTATATTTCTCAATGGGTGGTGGAAGACCAGCTGCTTATATTTATGCCACAATCCCCTTTGTAGCTCTTCTTGGACCAACAGCACTGGCAGCAAGGTTTGTGTCAATCTTATCCGGTATCGGGGTAATTATTTTACTTTATCTAATATGCAAACAAATTTTTTCTAAAAAAATAGGGTTATTGGTTGCTTTGCTTGCCAGTATTACTCCCTGGGAATTAAGTTTAAGCAGGGGAGCTTTTGAATCCCACTTTGCTCTTTTTCTCGGTCTTTTAGGATTATATTTTTTCCTGCAAAGAAGCAGGGGATTTTATTTTTACCTTATTTCTTCAATCAGCTTTGCGCTGGCTATTCAGACCTATTCTACTTATGTATTAATAATACCGCTGTTTACATTAGTGCTGCTTTATAAGGAGGGGATGCTCGCAAGCAGGAAAATATTTTTTCAAAAGGGAACAATTTTCTTTTTAAGCCTTATCTTAACCTCCTCTTTGCTTAGTTTTTATATTTCATATAGCAGAGGGTCAAAGGATCGTTTTAGTAACCTGCAAATATTTAACCAGCCTGAACTACAAAATACTCTTGCCAGTAAGGTAAGGAGTGAGCGGTCATATTCTTTGTTAAGCCCGGAGTTAGCTATAAGGTTTCATAACCGGATACTGGAAACTTTTAGTGTGTTTAGTGAAAACTATGTTAATAATTTCGGACTAAGGTTTTTATTCCTGCAAGGTGATGAGAATCCAAGGCATAATCCGGCTGTATCAGGGGAACTTTTTTGGTTCTACCTTCCGCTGCTAATATTCGGAGCAGTAAGGTTACAAAGAAGGGATAAGCGGATATTTTTATTTATCTTTTTTTGGCTGCTGATTGCTCCTCTTGCTGCCAGTCTGGTAGGCAAACCGCATGCTCTTAGAAATTCTTTTATGTTACCGCCACTTCTGATTCTTTGCGCAAATGGTTTTCCAAGTTCAAAAAGATCAAAGATTATCCTTTGTCTGCTTTTTCTGATTCAATTACCTTTATTCCTAAATAGATTTTATTTTCTATCTCCAAATATGAATGCTAAATTTTGGTCATATAGCGCAAAACTGGCAGCAGAAACGGCTATCAAAGAAAAGAAGAATTTTGACACAATAATTTTATCAACCAGCATTCCTGATATGGAATATGCTTATCCTGTTTATGCAAAGATTGATCCAGGCAAATTTATAAATGAGAGCCAACATAAAAAGCAAATTGGTGAGTATAATTTTATTAAACTGGATAATGTCTATTTAGGATCAATTCCAACAGGGGCGGTTAAAGGCTTAACCAAAAACATAAAAGGCTCAGTTCTTTATTTAGGTCCGGTTGAGGATATAGGCCAGGTTGACAACGAGGGGATTAAGCGGGATGAGGATGAACAGCCCTTATTTGTAATATCTAAAAAAAGTAAGTAAGTGCCCAGGGAGGGGGTCGAACCCTCACGACCAAAGGTCACAGGATTTTAAGTCCTGCGTGTATGCCATTCCACCACCTGGGCAAGATTTGGATATTGTAACAGAAAAGTATAATTTTGGGAACGTATTTTGGGGGGTTGACGTACCTTGGATATAGTGAAACAATGTCTTTGGAATCTCTAAAAACCAAACTTGGCTGTTAGGAGATTTTTTTGTTGGATTGAATTGTCAAAGTGACGGTTCAAAAGGAGTATGTTATGGTTAAACGTACTAATGGAAACGGTAATGGAAATCATAAGCTTTCTTCTTTAGAGAAAGCCTCGATTAAACTCACAGACTGGGTTGGTACCCCCTACTCCTTAATTGGACACAGCATTTTTTTTGTCGGAATATTTGTACTCTACTTATTTGGATTATCTACGGATAAAATCCTTTTGATCTTAACCACAGCGGTTTCACTGGAAGCGATATATCTTTCTATTTTTATACAGATGACTGTTAACAGAAATACTGAGAGTCTGGAGGAGGTAGAAGAGGATATAGAGGATATTCAGGAAGATTCCGGAGAAGAAGAAGCAGCCCATAAAGTTATCCTGCATATTGGCAGAGAACTTAAAATTATTCAAAAGGACTTGGATACCCTAAAGAAAAAAGGATTAATTTAATGGATCTGAAATCAAAAAAATGCGTTCCCTGCGAAATAGGGACACCTCCTTTAACAAAAGAAGAAATTAAGCCGCTATTAAAACAGCTAAAATTAAGCTGGGAGGTTATTGAAAATAAGAAAATTAAGACAGGGTTTAAATTTAAGGATTTTTTAGAAGCGATGGAGTTTGTTAACAAAATTGCCAAATTAGCAGAAAAAGAAGGACACCACCCGGATATTTATATTAGTTATAATAAGGTTTTGATTACCCTTATCACACACAACATCCGGGGGTTATCTGAAAATGATTTTATTATGGCTGCGAAAATAGAACAGCTTTAGATTTTTCAAAATTACCACATTAAACCCAAAATTGCTCCCATAACTAAAAGATTAGCTAAGGCATATCCTGCATCTATGTAATAAAGTCTTATTGGTCTTTTGGCAAACATGTAATTTCCAATCATCGTAGTGGCCACAAAACCCAACCAAGCCCAAAGGCCGGTTTTTGCCCCTAGGAAAAAACCAACAGCACCAGCATAATGTATGAAATGTGATAATACATAAGCTTCAACTAAAGCTCCGATAAACATTATGCCGTAAAGCTTTGGCATCTCACTTTTATTAATATCTTCTTTTTTAATCCCAATAAGTTTCATCCATTCTTTGCCAAAAAGCGGTCCATACCAAACAGATCCGACCACCATCGCAGATAAACCTGCTGATAATACAGCAATATAATTTACTTGTATCAATTTAATCACCTCCTTTTCTAACTACATTATGTGATTTTCTTGAGCCTTATTGTCAAGTAGATAGTTTTTGGTTAGAATATAGGTTCTTCGTAGCTTAAATAGTTTACAAAACTAGTGTAGTTATGAAAAGTTTACACTGAAAACGCGTAGCGTTTGAAGTGCGGGTGTAATTCACCGGTAGAATGCCACTTTTCCAAAGTGGACGTAAGGGGTTCGACTCCCCTCACCCGCTCACCGCCTCGTCCTTTTTGTTGCACAAAAAGAGACGGGCGAGTTAAACTACAAATGTGCATACTGTTTATGTTCTCCAAAGTCTGAAGGATAAACGAACCTATGTTGGATGTACTCACGATTTAGATAATAGAGTTAAAGAGCATAATTATGGTGAAGTTCAATCTACTAAGACTAGAAGACCATTGATTGTTGTTTATAAAGAGGAATTTAACGATAAATATGATGCTTTTAAACGAGAAAAACACTTTAAAACAGCTTGGGGTAGGAGACAACTCAAAAAAATATTAAAACCAGTTTTTAAGTAATCTAATCTCAAGAGAGTTCGGTGTAAAACCCATGTCAATATCCCATAATACTTAAACCGAAAAAGGATTTTCCTTTACTATATCCAGATATTCTTTGTAGAATTTTCTAGCTCGACTGATAAAATCTGTATAAGTCCAAGCAGTTATATCTGCTCGTGTTAAAGGGTGTTGCTGGAGAGTCGCGTCAATCTCGCTTCCAATTAAATAAACTTCGTATCTCTCAATTGGAACCCCCGACCTTGCTTGAAGAATAACTTTATAACCTAAAGCTTGTTGGACATGCGCTAGTCCTATTTTTATCCCTGGTCTTTTAATTTCTATGATTATTATTCTACGATTTCCTATGTCTCCGTTCTGTTCTGTTAAACAAAGGAAGTCTGGTCTTGTATTTCCTGCAGTTCCATTAACTGTTTGTCGACCACTTGATGACAATATCTGATTAATAGTTGTGTCCTCATGAAGAATTACAAAATTTTGATCAAGAATCCAAATGTTTGCTTTAAGAAGGTTATGGACAGAATCTTGACCTGTACGTTCATATGATGACTCATCATTTACAACTCCTTCAAATTTATCAATGAAGGCAATCTTAGTAGCAATCGAGGTTACCAGGGAATTAACTGTCGCTAATCTGAAGCTTTTGAGAATTTCAACGAATTGAGCAATATCTGTTGGTGTTTCTTGAGCAAGTCGGTCTATCGCTGCACCAGCCATCTCACCGCTAACATTAAGGAGTTGGCGAAGTGCCTCTTTATGTTCTTCAGGCATTGATAGGATGTCCACGTCTTCTGGGAGCGTAGTTAATAAATTAGGAAACTTCGATATAAGTCCAAGTAATTTTTGATCCTCTATCGCGTGTCTAACTGCTTCTTTGATTTGATCCCCACTTTTAGTGCTTGTAAGTTCTGGCCAAAGGCCATCTATAGCGGTGCAAATATCGTTCCAGTCCTTAGCATCTCGAATATAAAATAGTTTTTGTTCTACTGTGCCTTTAATGATTCTAATTTGCTCCAGAACAACTTGGTTTTTTTCTGGGTGTTCCCTTACATATCCGACTTTAACTCCTAAGCTACCGCCCGCCCATTTTCTAATAACCACAGAATCGGAATAAGTATATGGGCTTTGTGGTGGTAAGGTGTATCCGTCAGGTAACATATTGGGGTTATTTTATCAGAAATCAAAGCCTCTGTGATTTCTGAATGTTCTAGGAAAAATGTTAACCTTTTCTTGAGTTGGAGTGGTTGGGACAAAAATACTCTTAGCTGCTACAATAGTTTGGGAAATCAAAATAATCGCTGCCATTGCAAGAATAAGCCACCAAACCACAATCCAGATCTCATATCTCCACCATGTGTTTTCTAGAAAATTCGTTTCTACTAATATGCGGCCAGCCAAGACGCCATTTCTGTTTATTTTTACACTTGGTTGTTTGGGATCAGGACTAGGACCTTGGTCGCCAAATCCATATACGGGTAAACTTTCTAAAATGTGAGGACAGCTAACTACCAATCTTTTTCTTTCCTCCTCAGTAATAATATTTTCTTTAGCGCAATATGCCAACGCATCTTTTACATGGTTTGGGCCTAAAAAAGAACCTAGATGTTGATGATGTTCACTTCCTCCCCAAATTAGAAGTGCCTTTACTCCTTCCCAAAGGTGTTTTTTATCCTTCTGACTTTCAAACTCCTTCAGTTGTTGAAAAATATCTATTTTCCGGAAAAATGTTGGCGAAAATGGTAAATTCATAAATTTTCTTCTCAATTCTAGCAAAAAGTTAGATTGTAAGATAGGCGTGGAAGACCTATACTTAACTTATGAATCCAACTCAGTACGAAAATGTAAATAAAACATTAAATATCTTACAGGCTAAGATGCGGGAAACTCTGGGAGAAAAACTTTTAGGATTATACTTGTATGGATCTTTAGTTACAGGCGATTTTGATCAGAATGTTTCAGATATAGATTTATTAGCTATTTTAGAATCTAGTCTTAATGATCAAGAATTTGAACAGTTACAAAAAATGCACCAAGACTTTGCAAGTGAACATAAAGAATGGGATAACAGAATTGAAGTCCAATACATGCCAAAGTTAGCATTAAAAACCTTTAAAACCCAAGAAAACGAAATTGCAGTTATTAGTCCGGGAGAACCATTTCATAAAAAAATAATAGGAAAACACTGGTTAATGAATTGGTATATGGTAAGAGAAAAAGGAATTACTCTTTTTGGTCCAGACCCTAAAACCATTATTGAACCAATTTCAAAAGAAGAATTTATAGAATCAGTAAAAGACCATGCAAAATCTTGGGGTGAATGGGTAAAAGATATGAAAAGTAAAGGGGCTCAATCATATTCAATCCTTACTTTATGTAGAGCACTTTATGCCGTGAGAAACGGAGAACAGGTATCTAAAAAACAAGCAGCTCTTTGGACAATAAAACAATTACCTGAATGGTCAAATTTAATCAACAATGCTATCCTCTGGCGTGAAGAAGCTAAAAATAAACAAATAGAGAGTGAGGCAACCCATGCCGAGACAGAAAGGTTTGTTAATTTTGTAAGGGATTTAATTATAAATTAAATTTATGTATATATTTATTGGTGGAATTCCGGCATCTGGTAAAAGTTATTTAGCAAGAAAAATAGCAGAAAAAACTGGGGCTCTTCATTTAGACACTGATACTTTACGAAAAGAAATGTCTGAGGATCCAGTATTAAAATACTGGGTTGATTTCTTTTGGAATCAGGACGAGGAAAAATACTTAACAAAAACTTCTTGTGAGGATCATTGGCAAAATTTAGTTAAACAGTCCGAAAGCTTCTGGCCAACAATTCTCAAAAGAATAAAAGAAGTAATGGCATCTAATAAATCTGCAATTTTTGAGGGAGTAAACATATTACCCCATTTAGCAAAAAAAGATTTGAATTTTCCAGGAATTTATTTACTAGGAGACTCCTTTGAGCAAATTTTGGAAAGGAATAAGAAAAATCCAAGATGGGGTAATACTGAGAAGTTCCAGGAATTAGAAGCTAAATTATTTTTTGAATGTGATGGGGAAAAATATAAAGAAGAAGCTGAAAAGTATGAATACAGAACATTTAATACTTCTGAGGCGGCGGAAAAGGAATTATTAATGTTATTAAATAATTATGGATAATATAATAGTAAGAAAAGCAAAAATTGAAGATGCCACAGGGATTGCAGAAGTTCATGTTTTAACTTGGCAATGTGCATATAGAGGTCAAATTCCTGATAGTTATTTAGACGGCTTATCTATTGAAAAACGTACTGAAGGTTGGAGAGAGCAAATTAAATTGCCAGAAGAAGGGGTCTTACCTTGGTAGCAGAAATTAATAGTAGAGTAGTAGGTTGGTGTACAGCTGGAAAAAGTCGTGATGAGGATGCTAATAAGACTACAGGCGGAATCTATGGTATTTATGTACATCCAGAATTTATTGGGCAAGGAGTTGGGTCAAAGCTCATGGAATATGGATTAAATATATTAAGAAAAGACGGATATAAAAAAGCTACTTTGTGGGTATTAAATACCAACGATAAGACAAGGAAACGGTATGAAAGTAAGGGATGGAAAGTTGAAGGAAAAACTAAAGTCGATAAGCGGAGCTTGTCACTTCGTGATAAAAGAGAAGATTTTGAACTGAACGAAACCCGTTACATAATTGATTTGTAACTATTAATATTCATAACTTGAACCAGTAGGGCAAAACACTTTTATAATATATAATTAAGAAACCTTTTTAAGTATGAAGGTTTCACTGAATTTCTCAGCAGATATAACTTCATCTACAATAAGGCTCAAGTCGTGAAGTTTTTCCTCATCTAACCAACCCTTAAACCGAGAAAGTAAAGGAGTTCCTGAATAACCCCCAATATCATCTACTAACATAAGTCCACCAGCTCTCATATGGCGGGATATATTAGCCAAAGCCATCTTTTGTCCCTCAGGTGACATCAGATATGCAACATTGGTAAATTCTACATAATCATAAGGTTGTCGGGTTTCTATATCAGCTACTGCAATATCCTGATGGATTAAATTTATCTCACCTGTCTCTAGCTTCTGCCTAAATTGCATAGAAACATCTGCAACATACACCCCATCCATTAAATAAGAATGAGCTCCTACCATAGCCCGCGGGTCAAACATGAAATCAGGAAAGTTTAAACCCTCTAATACCTCAAATGTTGTTCTCCCCCGTTGCCTTGTATCTGTTAGATATTTTACCCACATGTTACCTAAGATTTTTCTAGCCTCACCATCACCAAACTTTCTGCCTAAAAGAAAGATGGCGCTTCTACTTCTAATATCATCAATAACTTCTTGTGTTGCATCTACTAAAGTCATTGTATAATCAATGCCTCTTCCTTCTAAATGTGCAGCTACTCTAAATGGTTCATAACAATGCAATATTGGTTCTGCATCTAATCCCAAACCAACAAGTAAAACATTTGGTCTATGTCCAAGATTTGGTGAAATTTGATCTATTAAAGCAATACTTCGATTCCCTCTAGCAAAAGAGGTTTCTGTAATACCAATGTGGCCTCTTTCAGGTCTATATCCTTCACTAACTTGTTTTACCCATATAGGAGTTGATGTTGTAGTAACACCTGTCGGTCTAGGTTCCATAAGCGGAAATTATACCTCTATAATGAATAAATTACAAACTATAAGCTAAAAAATATCAATACTCACAACTTCCACCTGAATTAGCTATTAAATTTAAATTTGATCCAGTTTCATAATAAGCGGAGCTTGCGATCTGGCGATCTAAATCTGCGGAGTCTCCACCATCCATAGCTGCTTGAGACCTAAACTTATCTGATTCCAGAGCTGTATTAAGTTCAAAAGAATCATTATCTGCACAGTATGTGTAATGGTAATCACTATCATTAGTAGGATCTATGGGTAATGTTGGAATATTTATGGCTTTTTGAGAAGCGAAGTTTACTTTAACCCAGCCAGTACTATCAGTTATTCTAGTTCCGGTATTAGATTTGCCTACACAAGGATATTCTCCGGATTCTTTACATCATAATATAGTAGCTACGGAACTGGAAGATAAAGATCCTTCCTGTAAAGCTACATTGATTGCCTGGGACAAATTATTTAAATCCCTAAGCCGGTTAGAGTCTCTGCTTCTTTTTAATAACTCCAAAGGATTAATTACAAAGGTAATAATTGCTGCTAATACTCCAATAATTGAAATAACTACTAAAAGTTCAACAAGAGTGAACCCTGATTTTGATACCTGGACAGTATTTCTCAAAATCACCTCTTAATAAAAGATTACACCAATTGTAGTATATTTGCTATAAGTTAAGTAGAAATCTATAATACCCAAAATGGAATTATCAAGATCAATACCTGGTGCAGACATTGAAATTTATGGTAATGGTTTTATTGGTGATAAAGCTGGTCAATTAGTTGAGAAAACCGCAGTTTTGAGAGAAATTGGTTTCCGGACTCCAAGACGAGTGATTCTAGCTGAGGATTGTTTTGATGGATATTTTCAAAGAAATGAGCTAGGTGATAATTTAAGGACAACTCAACTTGCTCCAACCCTAGCATCTAGGATTAGAGATGGAGAGTTTTCGCCTGAAGATGTAGCTACATTGCAGGCAATAGGTACATCTTTTGATACTCCAGCTCTTGTTATTCGGTCGTCAGCGGCTGGTGATGCCAGAGGAACTGGAATATACACCTCAGTAGTTGTAGCAAATGATACTACCCAAACAGTGGAAGGAGTAAAACAGGTTTTAGAAAGCTATTTTTCTCCAAGTGCAATAGCTTTTAGAAAAGATGCTAAAACAGGTGAAGGCTTTGCAATTATGATTGAACCGCTTATTGGTCAACCCATAGCTGCAAGTGAATACGCAGCTTCAGATAATCCTACTTTTTCTCCCATACTTTCTGGTTTTGGTTATACATCAACAGCAAAAGGTGAAGGTTATACGAACATAGTACCTGGGTATGGAGGAGGTGTAGATAATAGAGAGGGACTTGAAGTAACGGGTGCGGTTATAAAGCAATATGACGGAAGGTTATTTGATTATATTTTGGAGAAAAGGGAGATTAGTATTCAACGTGGGCTTGACGCTTATGATATTCCATCGTTATTAACATTTGATATGGATGGTTTTTCCTATGCTCCTTATTCAGCAAGTAGAAAACATTTTTTAGGTGAGATGGTTCATGATCCCCAAGTAGACTTACCGAACTTAAATTTCTCCACCTTTTTTGAAATGATGCAAGAAATGGAAACCGTTTTTGGCAAACCTCAATACTTAGAATGGGCTTTAACTTCTTTTGATGGAAAACCATCGTACTGGCTTTTACAAATTGCAGATATTGACAGAAAAACAGACATCTTTGATTTTTCTGGACATGGTGAACCTCTATTTTCTGCATATGCCGTTACCGGATCAGGTATAGTTAATTCGGAATTTATGATTGATTGTTTTAATCCTCAAGGTATTCCTAGATTACGTGAATTTAACCAAACGCATGCAGGTTATGTTTTACTGTATGCAGATAGATTGTCTAGTAGCCTGGCAGGGAAAGATTTTGGAACAATTTCCTATGAAGACTTTAGCAATGCAGCAGTATTACTGGCATATGGAGGTAGTGGACTACATTCTGCTGGTGAATCAATTGGTCATATTGGTGGATTAGCAGCAGTTACAGGAAAATTATTTGGGGTTTTAAACCCTTTAGCTGAGATAAAACCAAATTGGGAAGTTTTTAATGATAAAGAACAAGAAGATGTAGAGATGAAGACTTACAGAGGAGATATAACAACTGTTGCAAGTGAGAGGCAGAACAAAATGATTATATATGTACAAGATCAGAAGAAAGAAGATTAGGGTTTTTCAACTGATATTACCTCTGATACTTGAATTTCATTTGGAATTGCATCCAAGTTTCCTCTAATTTGAGCATGTTGGTTTAGATAATCCTCCAATTTTACATTGGCGGATACACTCTTTAGCGTCCAAACGGTTGATCTTTTATCATCAGCTTTTAGAAATATATCTCCAGTATTAGACTTTTGAATAATACCTTGTTCTGTAATCCCCCGATGTAAAATTGGTGAATAATTTGGAAATACTTGGAATAATGCCCAGTTAATACCTGCCTGAAAACCAACTCCCACCCCTCCTATACCTACCATTATTATTAATATAGCTAAAACTGGTATTTTTATAGTTATAGCCTGTCTTTTAATTAATTTATTTAAGAAAGCCTTAAAATAAGTCACCGGATTAGTAATGAAGAATCCAAAAGCAGGAGGGTCTTTTTTGTAAGTTGGATCACCTGTTTGATTGATCTCTACTATTGGAGGAAGTCCTTCGACTGCGCTCAGGATTTTAGGGGGATTTGTAGGATTAGAAGGAATAGATGGATTAGGGGAAGTTTGAGAAATTGTGGTTGTTGGGGAGGTAAGGGCTTCTGGATGGTCTGAATGGATAAAATGCCCGTGTTCATCTCTTTGTTTATGTTGTGCTACTTCTGAATAATGCTCATGTTTAAGCGGGTCAGGATTTTCAGGAATGTTAGGAGCTTGAGGAGTAGGATTATATTGAAGAGGAGTTGGTTGTGGCGGGTATGGATTATTCGGAGCTACTGGGTTAGGTTGAGGGTTGAAGCTTGAGCCAAAGGGAGGTGGAACAGAATCAGGTGGATTACCAGGCGAGTTATCCATAATATTAGTATAAGCGAAGCTTGAAATTTTCGCTATTCTTAAAAGCTGCAAGCTTCTATCCTCGACTTGTGATACTATTTTGCAATCAATATGGCTTTATCTACAGAAGTTGGGGGAAATGCAGGAGGAATCCAAGTAATTTATGATGATACTGTCTTAAGGAAAAATGCTCCTTATCAAATATCGGTAGATCAAAAACGGGCAACTCTTCTTTTATTAAATTATGGTGTTCCTCAGGAAAAAGTAAATCAAGTTAGGCTACTAATTCGAGAATCACCTCCTGAGCAAGCGTTAGCACCTGTGGAAGGTTATTTTACACCAGGAAATCTAGCTCTTGTCCTACATCCTGATGTTACATTTGAAAACAGTGGAGGAAAACCAGGTAATCGACCCAACCATGTCTTTCTTCATGAAACCAAGCATTTAATAAACGATCTCATGAGACCCGATTATGAAAGAAGAACAGGCAGACTCTTTAAAAGAATGCAATATGTGGCTCTTTGGACAGGTAGTGCTTCTATCCTTATAGCTCTAGGATTAGCTTTGCCTGATATATTTGGGGCAAAGAATGATCAAAAAATGGAGCAGATGACTAAACAATTGGCAACTTTTGGTGCTATTTACCTTTCTGCTCTAATAGCTTTTTATCATTTAAGCCCAATAGAGTGGAGTGCACAAAGATTTGCTGGAAGATTAAATAAAAACCCCCAATGGCAATCAATAGTTACTATATCTCCAAAGAGCAAGTAATAATTTCTTTCTTGGCGGGCTTCCCCTCCAAAGGCGGGCAGGCCAACAATATTGTTTTTTGGGTGGGTGGGTTGCTAAGGATTCATCCACAACTTATCCTGGGATAACTCCTTGTTTTAAGCTATCCGCTGAACGCGGATTAGTTTGTAGTTATCCCGTTGATAGTCCATTGGACTATCAACCCACAACTCCACAAATTGTGGGTTTTTGAAGCTAGTCACCACAATTGTAGTCCACAACTTTGAGTTGTGGTAATTAGATTGCTACAGCAAGCTAATTGTGGTGACGAATAAAATATGTTTGCTTTGAAAATATTGTGATTTACGTCCCGACCCTGTCGGGACTATAGATATAAAAATCGCGCGCATTTGTCTTCCTGTTATTTGCAAAAAATACCAGAGCGAGGCCGAAGGCCGAGCCCTTCGACAAGCTCAGGGTAAACTAACGAAGCCTGCGAGCGCAGCGAGCAGGCTTCTATCGATTCGCGTTTTGAAATTGAGTCCGAGTTTCTTCGTAACATAGCTCAGGGAGGTATTTGGATAGTCAGGACAAGCTAAACTAGTTTAATAAATTAATTCTACTCTAATATGATAGAGATTTATCTCAATGCTGCCTATTGATAATAGTTCTGCAAGTGATATATCATCTAAAAATACCGAACAGGCAATTTATATGAAAACAATGACATGTAAGCAGCTATATGGATCATGCGATGAACTTATCCATGGTGAAACTGCTGAGGAGATGATAAAGAATAGTCAAAATCACGGAATGGAAATGGCGGCTAAGGGAGATCAGGATCATATTCAGGTTATGGATTCTATGAAACAAGGAATGAATGACCCAGAAGCGGTTAAGCAGTGGATGGAAAAATTCCAAACTGAATTTGACGCTCAACCGGAAGACTAAATTAATAATAATTTTGAGTAGATATATAGTCCTTAAACAATCCCAACTGGAAAATCAATAATTTAGCCTCCTATGAATTATCATTAAACAGATTTAAAAGTCCAACTCTAATACCTTTTCCTGCTCTTAAGATATTTTGATGTGTTTCGGGATAAACCACATCAGGGCAACGGAAGCATACAATAGATCAGAGAATATTGGATTTACAAAAGCCAAGAAGACAGCCAGCATATAACAAATTAAAGATAATTTTCCTTTTGTTTCGTTGTCTGACTTTTCTTTAGTGATAGTTTTTTGAAGTATTTGGTATGCACCAGCAGCCAGTAAAAGTAAGATTCCATACATTGCTGTTGGCCAGCTCTGTGTATAGTTCTCCCCCAGCCAACCGGTAGCAAAAGGAATTAAAGATAGCCAAAAAAGTAGATTCAAATTTGCCCACATGATTTTGCTGTTGATCTCTTTGGCTGCATGCAACAAATGATGGTGATTGTTCCAATATATGCCAATTATCTGAAAAGACAGAGCATAGGTTAAAAAAATTGGGATCAGCGGCTGCAAATCTATTAGAGCTGATCCGTGCGGGATTTTTAGCTCCAGCACCATGATTGTGATAATGATAGCTAAAACTCCATCGCTAAATGCCTCTAATCTAGTCGTGCTCATATTTTAAGTATATCAGATAAGCCAGTAATAATAATCCCACCCCTCGGGTGGGAACTAATAACTTGCCCAATGACCCTTCATCCACCCGAAGGGTGGGAACGCCCGAAATAAAATACATCTCCCGCTCCTTTGGGGTTTTTAATTGAGTGAGTTATCTTGTAAATAAAATTCTATTTCAGTAATATGAAAGCATGTCAGAAGGTGTAGACGCATCAGGTGTTCGACAGCCGAGAGTAATAAATCCTTCACAGGATCATGACGAGATGACCCCGACTCTTCAAGAATCTAACAATCCAGAGCTAAGGGAAAATGAAGGCTTGAGAATGGATTTTAGAATTGATAATAAACTTCTTATTTATGATACTTTATGGAGATCGACTCAAAATTACTTTTCTTCAATAGAGAATCAAGAAGACTTTTTTGCTTTTCAAAATTTTGCCATGGCAGTCTCGGAGCAATGTTATGGTTATTTCTCAGGTAAAGCGAGTCCGGAACAATTTTTTGCATCAGGAGGAGCTGAAGATCAGCTTAATGCCTATATGTCTCAAATGGAGCAAAGCAAGGAATTTGGTAAAATAAGGCAACAAACAGAAGCATATTTGGAAGTTGTCAAAACACAATGGGAGAGAAACTATCCCCAAACTGCTCAAGTAGCACAAGAACTTACAGGGCTGGATTTAAATAAACAGCTGACAGTTATGATTATGCACCCAAGTTTAAGTATTGGCGCGTATCGGGGAAATAACACTATTGCTTGGGGGCATCATGAGGATTGGAATAATTATTCAACGGTCTATCTTTGGCATGAAGTTCTTCATTCATACCTGGATTACACAGACTTGAGTCATGCCCTGATACAGTTTATTGTGGACAATGAATTACGAGTAAGGCTTAATGAAGGCGAAACTTATCCCCCATATGTTGGACATAAGGATTTATTTCCATTAATGGACAAGATATTACCCTATTGGCATTCGTATCTTGCTGAAATCCCGGCAGAAGGAAGCCGGAATTTACTTAGGTTTGAGAAAAAACTACGAACAATGTCTGAGTTCCAGGAAGAACCACAAGAGAAAGATACGGGGACATGAGTAATTAAATAGTTCTAAAACTTTTACCCGAATTCCCAAGTAGTTCTGGTTCTTAAAATTTACTAAGGAATCAAAATCTGGTATACTACAGGCTATTATGAGTGTAGTCGAACATCAGGATATATTAAATTATACCTCTCAAGGTTTAGCCAGTGAAAGTCAAGCAGGAAGCAGTGGGCTTGATCCTGTTGGTTTGATAGTTTATTCCGGGAATCAAAAAGGTATTTTCATTGGAGTTAACAAGGCAGATTATACGCTAACTGGTGTAGCAACTGAGCTCCCGAAGGATTTTAAACCTAATGCTTTCAGCGGCTGGAGAACAAGAACCCTACTTATACCTGAGGTTTCAAGGCTTACAGTTGGTCAGCTAAAATTTGGTGGAGTTGATTTTATTACTACTCCGTCTATTAGGGACGGTAATTTAACAGAAATAGAGATTGGGTTCGATAATCTTGTGGAACCAAAAAAAGGCAGTTCCAGATTGACTTGTACGATATTAGATATACTTAAGCTAATGAACAGTAGTGGAAGAGTTGGAGTATTTAGTGAACAGGGACTGAGCGAAGATCATTGTGTAGTATTAGAGAGTTTAATTGGTGATGATTGGTCTGGACACATACTTTTCTCCAGGCCAGCGGGAATGGAATGGGCGGTAAAAGAAAAAGGGTCTTTAGATGCTTTGAGCATCTTTTATCATATGTTATCTGAAGGATTTGAAAATAACATCTTATCTTCAAATGCTAAAAATTGGTTAACTATATTTGATAGGAATATCCAAAAACATTATCTACAATTTGATGATAACACCAGATTGGAAATATTTCGCGCTATGGTTGCTGCAAATGCTTACCTCTCTGATGTAAATTCAACTTCAGGCAGAAAAAATGAACATATTCAATGGTTAAATTCCCATCTAATAACGCAAACCGAAAGGCAAAGGATACTTTGGGGTTCACCTAAAGCAGATATGATAATAGATTTGAAGGCTCAGGCTAATAGATTAGTTGACCAGGCTATAATTACGAATCCGGATTATCCGGTGGTTTATGTTGCAAAAGCAAGTCCAAAACCTTCAGTAGTTAGTAAACCAGTAAGCGCCCCGATAGAAAGAGTGAGAAAAGGCACGATGGATATGTTACGAACAGATTCTGTCCGTCAATTAAGATCCACTGTGAGCAGTTATGATGGTAAAATAATTTACCAGATAGATGATTTATTTAAACAAAGAAATGTTGAATGGTTTGTGATGGGTAAATATTTAACTGGTCTTTATAACTATATCTCAAAGCCAGTATCGCCACAGGAACGGGCAGATCTGGAAATATTAATTCGTGAGCTGGAATCATGGCCAGCCAGTCAGCAGGAAATATGGCGCTATAATTG
>CALRFD010000003.1:0-81071 GCA_943356485.1 Patescibacteria group bacterium | reverse complement strand
TTTTATGGATCCGCAAAAACACTTACCAATTGTTCATTTTGGATCATGGTATAAACCGGAGCAAACCCTGGATACTTTTTTAACTGAGGTCAGAAAACGTTTAGCGGAAAACCAAAGGTCAGTATTTTGAAAGACATAGCCTTTAAATTGCCTATGGCTAAAGCTGTAGATGTTTATATTACTCCCACCCTTTTCCCAGTGTTACCAGATTATTCCATTCAGGGTCATTACTTATATTCCTGGCGAATTTTCTTGCTCTAAAATCTTCAAATTTATATAAGCCCCTCGGAATATTTTTATTTAAAAAATCCTGCAGTAAAATAAACCAATATGCAGTTAATGCAGGGTAAATAATTGATGTGTCCTTGAAAGAGTCAGTAAGGGAAAGTATTCTAACGAGCGCTAGTCCCATGAGCACCTTTGAGCCATATCGTAGCGCAAACCTCTCAGCAAAATTAGGATATAAGGACTTGTAAAGGCCATATGTCAGGGATTCAGTCAATGCTCTTCTGGAAATTTCCATCAGCCTCTCACTTATCTGTTTAGAATCCTGTTTTTTATTAGATAATTCTTCAAAAAAGCTCTGTGATTTTTTTACTCCCATCACTCTTTTAAGATCAGTTGCTATTTCATTTTCTACCCTCTTCCTGTCACGACCATCTTTATCCAGCTCCTGATGTCTTCTTGAGATAAATATATGATAGCCTTCTGAATTATGAGAAGTATCTTCGATTTGAAGCTCATAAGAGCTTCCAGTGGTTAACAAAGTAATATTACTTGAAAGCCGATTTTGTTTATTCCATATATTTGTTGGGAAAATTGTAAGGGTTTTTCTCTCCCCATCAAGACTACTCTGATTGATAGGATCTAAGCTGGTAATTTTATCCGTACTTACTAGTACTTGAAAACTAGTAATATTCTTACGAGAAATGCCTAATTTCCTTTGCATCAAATCCCCACAAGCAAAGATATTTATCTCTATCCCATAAGGAAAACCGTTTTCTGCAAAAGCAGGATGATAAGCAATATTTGGATAAGGAGGTAAATTTACTCTGCCTCCTGAGCCTTGCTTTTTCTCTTGTTGACTCATAATGAGAATTATATCTTCATAGATGAATGCTGTCAACTATAGGTTAGATGTAGATTATTAGACGAATAAATTCCTTACTGCAGATTTTGATCCAGCCTTCTTTTAAGGTTTATAACGCGCTCACTTACGACTATATCCTGTTTTGTGTGGTCTGAGAATGGAAATTTAAGTGTATCATTAAAACTTACCCAGGATAAAGTTCCTTTTTTAAAGGAGTCAAAGATTGGGTGTGTTTTTACTTCTGCATAAAAGACATAATTAATCTTATCAAGCGAGTTATGAAAGTAATCATACACCGGGTAGATATCGTCGCTTTTAAGCTTTAGGTCTAATAATTCATTAACGATCCGCTGAAAGGCTATTTGAGCATCTTCCCCTTCTATACTCTCCCCTCCTATCATAGACCAGGAAGCTGCTAATTGGCTTTTTTGTTCTGATTGGAGCAGGAGAATTTGATGATTCTTTGAATTATATAGGAAACCGCTGGCGTAAAATGATTTATTAATGACTTCAGTATAGCATATCGTTGGCTCTAAAGCATGAGTAATATTAGCCTTAGTTCCTAGTTATGTGAGGCTAGATATAGTTCATAACCTACTGCTAGACCTACTCTGCTGGCACCAGAGCCAATTCCTATCTGCCGGTTTATTTTTAAAAGCCTTTCTAACATTGTTCCCTGCTTCATACCCAAGGTGCTATACATTTGATCATTTGTTCTGCCCATGTTACCAACCAAAGCATCTAAAACTTGTTTTTCTTGTGCATCCAGGAGGCCATATCCTGAGAGATGGACTTTATACTGTAAGCCTGCAATTTCAAACTTACCAACTCTTACCCAAAATAAAGCGAGCTGCAATCTGTCATTTAAATTAAGCCTGTGACAAAGAGTGGAAATTCTGCTTCCGAGTGCAGTTATACTTAAACCCACCTGTGAGTGTATTTCTAGATTTGAAAAGTCATTGCTTACCAGATTTATTATTCTGGTATTATCATCCGGAATCCTATGAATTTGTTGTAGCCTATATGGTTTGTAATCAAACCTGTTTTCTATCCCTTTCATCTTAAACCTTCTTTGGGGAGAGATTATACCTGATTGTCAGTTTTGATTCAAATACTCTAGGGTAAATTAGAACCTGCAATATAGCCGCTTGTCCAACAAATCTGCAAGGAGTATCCGCCTGAGAGCCGGTTGATATTTAATAGGTCGCCAACTATATATAGGTTTTGAAATAATTTTGAGCGCATGGATTTTGTGTCTATTTCTTCCAGCGCAACTCCTCCATCAGCAATAACTGCCCGGTCGTAACCCATCAAGTTAGTGATGGTAACAGGTAAATTTTTTAACAGATTAACAATTTTTTTGCGGTTCTCTTTGCTTACTGAATGTACCTTAGTATCAAAATCAATGTCTGCTAAAAGTTTTTGCAAAGAAGGAGCCATTCCTGCAGGCACAATATATTTAAAAATAGTTCTTAACGTTTTATTTTTATTTATATCAAAGGTGTGGGTAATAGACTGATCCAGCGCGCCTAAATCCGTATCCGGATAAGCATCGATTTTAGCAGTCACTTCCCCCTCGCTCAATAAATCGCCGACCGCAGTTGCCATGTTTAATATTAAAGGTCCGGATAATCCAAAATGGGTAAAAAGTACCTTACCTATTTTAGAAAACTGTTTTTTGCCATCCAGGTAAAAAGTAATTTTCATAAAAGACAATGATACTCCGGCTAACTCCTTTACCCAAGTTTGCTCTACTGCTAAAGGTACAATAGAGGGGGTGGGTGTTTTAACACTGTGACCTAACTCTTTAAGCCAAATGAATCCATCTCCGGTTGAGCCGGTTTCAGGATGAGAGACTCCACCTGTTGCCAGGATAAAAGATTTAGCGCTAAACTCGCCTTTGTTGGTTTGTACTGCAGTCACCTTTCCCCTTTCATGAGTTATTTTTTTGACGGTGCAGTAATTTTCTATAATTACTCCTGATTGGTCTATAAATTTCTTCAGTGTGTTAAACACGTCAATGGCCTTCTCTGTGTATGGAAAAGCGCGGTTGCGGGCTTGCACTACCAAAGGTAAACCTAAAGATTCAAAAAAAGAAAAAGTATCTTTTACTCCAAACTGTGAGAATGGAGAATATAAGAATTTTTCTGATTTTCCGTATTTTGCCAAAAGAGCCGGTAGTTCAAATTCAGCGTTGGTGATATTACATCTGCCTCCCCCGGTTATTTTTAATTTCTCACCCAGGGATTGATTTTTTTCTAAAATAACTACCCTACTGCCTTTGCTTGCCGCGACCCCGCCGGCCATCATTCCGGCCGCTCCCCCACCAATAACTACTACATCATATTCCTTTACATATGGTCTCATCTTAAAAAGGATAACAAAAATTAATACAGTAGTATAGCCTTGGCAAAAATAGTTGACTTATTTGTAGTCTTTATGGTCTAATAGCGAGTATGGTTACAAAAGAAGGGCTTAGAGAGCAATGGAAATTCCCGTTCTCAGATCAAATAACTGATACTCTTAACTTTGCTGAAGAAGAAGCAAAAGGCCTTAGACACAATTATATAGGTACGGAACATCTGCTATTAGGATTATGTAAAAATGAATCACCAGTTCTTAAATCGTTAGGAATTGAGATTGAAAAAGTTAGAAGATCGGTTGAATTTATTATCGGTAGAGGAGATATACCAGTTAGAGCAGATTCTATTGGATATACTCCTAGAGCAAAGAGAGTTATTGAACTTAGTATTGATGAAGCAAGAAGAACTTCGAGTTCGGCGCTTGTAGACGATCATTTGCTACTGGGTCTTGTAAGAGAAGGTGAAGGAATTGCTGTAGGAGTTTTAGAGGGTATAGGTGTTAACTTAAATGAAATACGAAGAGTTGGGATGAATGGTTTAGATGCCTATAAGGTTATTAGACCGGCATTATCGAGTTTAAGTAGACTTCAAATGTTTTTAGAGGATCCAGATCAGGATTTAGTAAGAAAGCAACAGTTGAAGATGATCCTAGACGGTGCAGTTGGTCTAATACTTCCTACAGATAGTAAATAGAGATTTTTTACTAATAATATAATTCATCCAACAGGGTATAATTAACAAATGTTTATTGATGAAATAGAAATCACGCTTAAAGCCGGACACGGAGGGGCTGGTAAAGTCTCTTTTTTTGCCGGCAAACACTCAGGGCCGGATGGTGGAAACGGCGGAGCAGGCGGAGATCTGTACGCAGTAGCCAGCAACAATATTACTAATTTGAATAATTTTTTAGGTAAACACGAAATAAGCGCGCAGGCAGGCGAACACGGAGATTCTAATACTAAATTTGGGGCTAAGGGAGAGGATCTAAAACTGCGTTTACCAGTTGGTACTTTATTGATCGATACCCAAACAGAGGAGCAGATAGAGTTAACAAAGGAGGATCAGGAGGTTTTACTTTGTAAGGGTGGCCGCGGAGGTCAGGGAAATGATGCCTTTAAGTCTGCTGCCAGACCAGCTCCGCACTTTGCCCAACCCGGAGAAGAGGGAGAAAAAAAACGCTTTAAAATATTAGTCCGGATGATTGCAGGGTTTGGACTTATTGGTTTACCAAACGCCGGTAAAAGCAGTTTATTAAATGAGTTAACTAATGCAGGCGTTGCTGTTGCCGCTTATCCTTTTACAACCCTTCAGCCTAATCTGGGAGTTCTAAATAGGCGAGTGATTGCAGATATACCGGGACTAATTGAAGGAGCATCGCAAGGAAAGGGTTTGGGGATCAAGTTTCTAAAACATATTGAGAAGGTTCGTTTATTACTGCATTGTATATCTGCAGAATCAGAAGATGTTGTAGCGGACTATAAAACTACAACCCGGGAATTGGAAGAGTACAAACAGGAGTTTAAGGATAAAAAACAGACGATCATTTTAACAAAGTCTGATTTAGTAGATGAAAAAAAGCTAAAACAGGAAATCAGGTTGCTTGGAAAATTCCAGAAGGATATTATTCCGGTTTCAATTTATGATTTTGAAAGCATTGAAGGATTAAAAAAATACTTAGATAGTTTTAAAGATTAAAGACCCTGGAGATCTTTATCAACTGCAGAAAAATCCTTGGTTGGATCAGGCACTTCTATTGCGCTTAAGTCACTCTCAACGCTTGCTTGAACTTCTGCCTTAGGTGAAGCTGTCACTGCTTGTTGTTTTGGCTCTAAAGTTGTTTGTTGAGGTTGTTGCTTGCTAAAATACCAATAGATACCGGCTACAACGGCTAGCACAAGAACAACTCCTGCGATTAAAATAATGACCATTTTCTTTCCACCTTCGTCTTTTATTGCTGCTACTGGAGGTTGTTGAACCGGCTGCGAAGTTGGATTAGGTACTGGTTGAGATGGATTAGGGTTAGTATTATTGTTGTCCACTGGCGGTTCCCTCCTTTATTGCAGAACTTTCAGTTGCGCTATTAGATCCTGTCCTGGCTATTTTGACTGCAGCTTCGACTGATTTTCTTGCATCCATAAGCAGTTTCCTTACTGCGGTAATATCTTTATATAATTTCTCTCTTTGTGTTTTTGCGCTGGTCTTAATATTAGCCTCGGTTGTGACTGGTATAGTGTAATCGGTTTGCGCCTCTGCATCCACTGCTGTTTTCGTAGCTGCAATAGCTGTCCTGGCGGCAGTAATAGCCTGATTCGTTCCTGATAAATCTTTAACTCGAGATGAATTCTGGTTTATTAAGATATCTAATTTATCTAAAACCGCTGATAATTTAGTTATAACCATAGACATCTGATTAGTCTGGTTTTTATTAATCTGGTTTAGATTAGTATTTACTCTGTTTGCTATCTCTGCTTTATTTTTATCTTTAAAACTTTGGATCTTTTGTCTAAAGTTAGCCTCCATAGAAGCAATTTTCTCTCTGGCCATCTCGATTTTGTTTTTTGCCATTGCTTCATATGATGCTTCTTTCTCACGCCTTTGTTCTATTCTGCCTTGAATATTCGCTTCTTTCGAAGCGACTCTGGTACTAATGTTTGCGATCTTATTATTTACCCTGTTTTCAATGTTTGTGGTTCTTACCTCTGCTTTTTGACGTATTGTTGAAGGGGCACTGGAGTTACTGCTGGTCAGCGAATCCTGAGCAAAAACGGGATTTATTATAAAGAGTGTAGCAATTACAGGTAAGATAGCGGCAGCTTTTTTATTCACTTAAATACTGTAACAAAGGAAATTGGCGGTGTCAATAACTGATTAGTCAACAAATTTTCCGGCTGTAAAAGCACATTTTCTGCCCGCGGGTATTATGTCAGGGCCTAGGGTAACCTCTACTCCGGTTAAGGCAATCTCAGGAGAGCTTGCCTTTAAATTAGGATGTCCCTTGCAGACATATTTAACACAGACCCGGTTATACCACTCCACCGGTTCTAAATTTGTCCCTTTTTTGCGCAAATATGCTTTGATTCTTGCTGGTCTGACATAATCTTGGGCAATAATTTTAACCTCCTGCTTAAGAAGATCTTCCAAATCCTTCCATCGCTCCTCACTGCTTTGCTCCAAGAGTCCTTCAGGTATAGCAACTCCTTTTGAGCGGTTAATTAGAGTCATATTGTTTCCAGCCCAGGAAACTTTTACAACTTTTCCCTCAATTTTTGCTTTTTTAAGCTCAGCTAATGATTTAATAAAGCTGCTTTTAATCAGGAGTTTTCGCAGCCTTAGCAACCTATCTACTCCAATTCCCTCCTCCCAAAAGCCGTCCAAACTTTCATCAAATAAGAGAGCAAAGATTCCTTTATTACCCAAAACATTATAATTTCCGGCAGAAAAAATCTGCGTTTCTCTGATACCTAATCTTTTAAGCCCTTTTGGAGAAATCGGAGTCTCATTTATAACTCCGCAATAGATATTCCAATCCGGCTTTATCTGACCTGTGTTTATTTCATTTTCATCTAATAAATCTACCTTTAATTCTCCTTTTGACAGATCCTGTAAAAAGTTAATAAACCTTAGCGCATTAGGGGTGTGGGGATTAATTGCAACATTAACTCTAATAAGAGCAAGCCTACACTCTTTTCCTTCATGCTTAGAGCACATACTTTTTAAAGTCGGGATAATATGCGCAGCGGTTGATTCTTCAATAGGCTGCAGATTATAAGCCTGCTGCTCAGCTATAATTAAAGCACTTGCGCTGTCAACTCCTTCAATTTCATTAACCTTTATTAGACCGTTTTCATCCAGGATCGCATCTATCCTCCAGGTTGCCGGTATCTTAAAATCTAAACCATCGCCTAAGCTTACACTATGGCTCTCCGGCAATTTATGTAGGATCTTAGCCAAAGCGTAAAAATCATTTCCAAATTGGGTTAACTGCTGCCTGGCGCCTGAAGGCAGCGATACCGGTTCTGCAGTAATCCTGAAGGTAGGATCCTTAATATCTTCTCTTCCGTAGAAAGGGCCTAAGGCTTTTATAACCTCGTAGGCATTGTTTGCGCTTTCTACTAACTTGTCGAATGCATCTAACGATAGCCCTAGGTTTCTAGCGATCACTTCACGATCGTTTTGATGCAATTGATATGTATTTAACATTTAAATAAGGTATCACAAGAAAGTGATACCAATTCTTTAAGCAGTCATTATACTAAAATGATACTAATTTGTCTAATGAAATTTTGTCTGTACGCCCGGAGGGAATCGAACCCCCGACCAAGTGATTAGAATTCACTTGCTCTATCCGCTGAGCTACGGGCGCATTACATTTTCTCTAAAGTCTTGACCAGTAGTTTCCTTTAAGGTTATTCCCTTCGGGCTACGGGCGCAAACAAATTGATTTTACCAGTTACATAAATTTTTATCCACTCGTTGATAAATAGTTCAGTCAGAATATTCAAAGGAGATGTTTGTTGGATTATCTGGACTTTAGATATCCAATTAATTTTTTAAGTCCCTCTTCCAGGGAAACTTTCGGTTCCCAGCCTAATTCATTTCTTGCCTTGGTAATATCCGGACATCGCATCTTAGGGTCATCTTCAGGTAAGCTTTCCGTTGTTTTTATTTCCGAGGCTACGCCTGTTAGTTTCTTTACCTTCTCCGCCAGCTCCAGAATAGAAAATTCATTAGGATTACCGAGGTTATAGACCTGCCCTTTTGCGCCCCTTTCCATTGCCAATATTATTCCTTCAATTAAATCTGAAACATAACAGAAAGACCTTGTCTGAATACCACTGCCAAAAATCGGAAAGGGTTTGTTCGCCAAAGCGGCTTTTATGAACTCTATTACTACCCTGCCATCATCTGCCATCCGCTCCCCGTATGTATTAAATATCCTGATAATTCTCCCATCCAGATTCTTTGAGCGGACATATGCAGAGACGATCGTTTCTCCAAACCTCTTGGCCTCATCATAGACTGCTCTTGGTCCGGTGGTAGAAACATTACCCCGGTAAGTTTCTTTTTGCGGGTGCTCCAGCGGGTCGCCGTAAGTTTCAGAGGTTGAGGCAAACAAAAGTTTTGCACCCTCCCTGAGCGCAAACTCACACAAGACAGTTGTACCCACTGTATTTACTTTCATTGTCTGAAAGGGAAAGGAGATATAACTTTTTGGATTATTTTTATTTGGAGATGCAGGAGATGCAAGGTGATAAATAAATTTGACATCTGAGATTTGAGATCTGAGATTTTCAGGGAAATCTTCAGAAACATCATGGTTAATAAACTTAAAATTGGGGTTTTCCTCAAGGTGTTTAATATTATCCCTATTTCCTGTAATTAAATTATCTATACAATAAACATTGTCCCCGCGTTCTATTAATCTATCACAAAGGTGTGAACCTAAAAATCCAGCTCCTCCGGTCACAATAATTTTCATATTTTATATTTTTGATAAACCAATATTAACCAAAGGATGGCAGTAATTGAAGTAAAAAAAGCTGTTGAATATAAAGACATTGTTATATAAGTAAAGACAAAGATAAATAGAAAAGCAGAGGTGGCCAGGCTGGTATAAACATTAGGTTTATCCTTCCCAAAAACTGTAGGAAGCAGAGCTAGTGTAAAAACAATCTGTCCTGAGGTTAAAACAATATCCTGCCAATGCATAGCTTAAACTATATCATATTTTAAACCTTCTATCAGCTAAAAAGGAATTTGGTTTGCGTTGTATCTTTGCAGATCCGAGTAAAACTCCTCTTTGCAGGCTAAACTCACCATATTTATCATTTATTTGATCTATTGCCTTAGTAATAGTTTTATTTTTATTTACCTCAGGTAGTAAGCTTAAAGTCTCAGGGTTTTGGGGCTTTAAATTAGAAATAGAAACGCCAACCATCCTTATTCTTTCTCCATCCCATAAATAATTGAAAACTTTCCATGCAGATTTAAAAATTTCCAACCCATCTTGGGTCGGGAAAATCGTAACCTGCATTCCCATCTGTTCAGGTGCGACCTTCGTTGAGGTCGCACCTCGAACTCGACGAAACCAGCAAGAAATTGTTTTGCCAACTAATTTTTTAGCTCTTAACTTTCTGGCAATTAACTCTGTTAATTTAAGTAAAATTTGTTTTATTTCAGTTGGATCAGAAGTATCGTAGTCAATCGTATGTCTGTGGCCAATTGATTTTACCTCTGGTTTTTCAAAAAAAGGTAAAATCGGTCGTTCGTCTATTCCTCTTGCCATATCATAAAGAGTTTTGCCGTAAGATTTAAAAGAAGCCAGCAGTGCCTCCAGAGGAGTTTTCCGCAAATCTTTAAAATTAAACACCCCCATATTATTTAACCTTTTCTTGATCGCACGACCTATCCCACAGATCTCATCCAGCTCTATTTTATCCAGTACTTTTATAGCTTCCTCCTGATCTGCAATAACCACTAACCCGTCCGGCTTTTGCAAAGATCCGGCCAGCTTTGCCATTAATTTATTGTAGGAAATACCAATAGAACATTTAATATATTCACCAAGTTCAGAACGGACACGGGATTTGATCTCCTGAGCAATTTTTAACGTCATTGCGAGCTCCGAAGGAGCGTGGCAATCTAGATTAGAATCAGGATTCCTACGGTCGCTTCGCTCCCTCGGAATGACAAAAGGAAGTTGTAAAAAAACTTCATCAATCGAAAATACCTCAACAATCGGGCTAAAGCTTTTTACAATTGATAAAAACTTTTTGGTGGTCTCTAAATATTTATCGCTATCACCTTTCACAAGTATTATTTGCGGACAAAGTTTTTTTGCCTGCCAAATCGCCATCCCTGTTTTAACTCCAAACCTTTTAGCCTCAATTGAAGCTGCACCGATAACAGTTCTTTTTATTCTGTCACCGCCTGTTACTCCAATCGGTTTACCCCGTAAACGAGGATTAGCCTGCTGTTCAACACTGGCAAAGTATGAATTAAAGTCTATATGTAATATTGCTCTCACTCTTCTTCCACCGCTTCCAAAAACCATTTCATTTTAAAAGTATCAAATCCTAATCTGTAAAAATTCCCTCCACTGGATATAGAAAAATGATAAAAAACGCTTGATCCTTCTTTTGAAGTATGAACCAGGTTAATTTTTTCTATTTTAATTTTCCTCTCCCGCCAGAAAAAAATATAGGGTTGCACTGAGCTTTTTTTAAAAAACACCCAGACATCAATCGGTTCGGAAATTTCTAACATAGTGAGTTGTCATTGCGAGCGAAGCGTGGCAATCTCTAGATGACAAAGGTATGTATATTATTATCCGAAGGAAACCCAAAAAGCAAGAGTTAAAGAAGGTTTCTAAATCCCACTATTCCTCTACATGCGTTAAGCGGATGTGTACTTACGTAATCTGTACTTTCGGCAATAGCAAAAACAGTCATTCCATGTACTCCTAGGGTTCTGCCTTCTCTAACTACCGGGCGGATTAATTTGTTATAAGCTTCTCTTCCATACGTAACAGCTCCACCTGGTCTGGGACCATCCGCACTAAGCAGCATTGCAGTTGCTTTAGCTGCAATATAGCCCTTAACTTCATCATCTTCCGGAGATAAACGTCTCTTTCTAAAAACACCTGCCGCCGCTGCTATTGTCGCATTTACAATCAATTCATCACCTATGTAGACAGCTTGCGACCATCCACCTAATACTCGATCAGCTTCAAAATTGCTAGCACATTCTCCAAGTTCTGCCAGCAATTTTTTTAATCCTTCAGTCCTACCGTCTCTTCTGGTAATTTGGTAACGGTCAACAAATTCCTGCACTACATCTAAATCCGATCCGAAAGAGCGTCCTTCCTTGCTCCTCTTAAAATAACTAAGTATTGCAGGCTCATTTTTTGACTCTAAACTCATGATTGGAAATATACAATAAAAATTGATTGTATGCAATCCTCGGTCTATATGTTCGCTATTAGTGGTAAAATAGTTAGTTCTATGAAAGAAAAGTTTACAGGGTTCAGGCTACAGGTTACAGTTTCAATTTCTCTTTTGCTTTTCTTCCTGTTCGCTCTCCCCTGTACCCTGTCCACAACCTATGCCATTACAGATCCCCTTTCCGCTCCTAACAACAAATTCGGTATTCATCTAATAACCCCCTCCCCGGATGAATCCTCACCCGCAGCTAGTTTGGTAAATACTAACGGAGATTGGGGCTATATTACGGTTTTAATGACTCAAAAGGATAAAGTACAAAACAAGTGGCAGGAGTTTTTTAATGATTTAAGGAGAAGACACCTGATCCCAATTATTAGAATTGCCACAGAACCAGAGGGAAAAAATTGGAAAAGACCGGATCCTGATGATGCGAATTCATGGGCAGATTTTTTAAATTCCTTAATTTGGCCTACCAAAAACAGATACGTTGTGGTCTACAACGAACCAAACCAGTCTCATGAATGGGGCGGTATGGTTGATGCAGGATCCTATGCCAGGATTTTGGACAAGATGAGAGCTGCTTTAAAAAGCAGAAGTGAAGATTTTTTTGTATTAAATGCCGGACTTGATGCTTCAGCTCCGCAGAGCCTACCAAACTACGAGGATGAAGTTAGCTTTCTAAGAAAGATGGAAGCTGAGGTTCCCGGTATATTAAATGAGCTTGATGGTTGGGCTTCCCACTCTTATCCTAATCCTGAGTTTAGCGGGTCTCCTGAGGGTGTTGGCCGCGGGAGCATAAGAACATGGAGCTGGGAACTCCAGCAGTTAAGAAATCTTGGTGTTTCTAAAATGCTACCGGTATTTATCACAGAAACAGGTTGGAAACATGCAGAAGGATTAAACTATAATCCCGGGTTTCCAGACTCAAATACATTGTCTACTTACTATAAAAAGGCGTTTGAGGAGGCATGGAATAATCCGGAAGTTATTGCGATCACCCCATTCTTATTGAATTATCAGGAAGTTCCATTTGACCATTTTTCCTTTAAAAAAATAGCCAATGGTGCACAGGAAAAAATAATTTCCGCCTTAGTTCAGACTCAGGGAACTGATTATTACCCTTTTTATGAAAGCCTGCAAAAATTAACTAAGACTTTTGGTAAACCTGCCCAGGATATCCAATCTAAACTCATCAAAGGAGAAGTTTACTCATCTATCGTGGCAGGCCAAAGTTATTCAATTTCGCTTACCTTTAAAAATACCGGACAATCTATTTGGAACGATGGTAACAAAGTTAAGCTAGTCCCTTTGCAAAGCGGGCCAGAGTTAGGAATAGATGAAGCTAAATTACCTGACAATATAAAAGTAGAACCGGGTAGTGAGTACACATTCAGTATCAGCTTAAAAGCTCCACAAAGAGGGGTATATAAAGTTAGGCTGAATTTGTTTTCGGATAATGTACAGTTTTCCTCAGAGCCAGTGGAATTTACAACAGAGGTAAAAGAACCGGTAATTTTACAAATATTAAGTAAGCTTAGATGGAAAAACAGCTCGATGGGCGATTATATTTTAAGGGTGAATGGAGTAGTCGGTGAATCTTCTCAGAGTATAGAGTTAGATCAATCTGGTAAATCAAAAGAGATTGAGGCAAAATATCTGTTGCCTGATTATTCCTTTGATTTTACTTTAGAAAAACCATATTACCATCCTGTGACGATTCACAAATCTTTAACACAAGGTCTAAATGTTTTGGATTTCGGAACGCTCCAACCAACATTGCTACAAGCAATCCTTAATCCGAGAGAGTTTTGGAAGCTTCTTCCCTGGTCTAAGTAATTGCAGGATCAAATCCTGTCCTATAGTTGACTCCTTTTTTCTTTAAGAGTATAATTGCTTGCATGTTTGGATCTAAAGAAAATTTTGTACCGATATCTGAGGCTAAAACTGAGGAGATAAAAATATATCCCAATCTACCAGGATGGGTAAACACCGATCAGATTGGAGTTAATATGGCTCTAATTCACCGTCTGACACATTTGGCCGGCATATATCCCCTGATTGTGACAGGAAGCAATAGTTTAGAAACCACCAGTTTAGTTCCAGAAATTACCGGGGTAGATAGTCAGGGCAGTGCTTCTGCATCCTTTAAGGCGGCAAAGACGCTTGTCCCAACGCACAATTACAGATTATCTGAAGGCGATGACTTCCTTACCCATGACAGAAGATGGTCAGCTGGCCTTATAACCATCAATAACGCAGAGATTACTCAAAGAATCAGAGATGATAACCGTTTTCAGGGAGATATTAGATCCAGCAAGGCCTGGTCATATTATCTTAACCAAACTATTAAAGATGGAATAAATAACTTAGGATCTAATTTTTTGGTTAAGGGCTTGGATCGGGGAGATTGGATGGCAAACCTGACAGTCTATGGTTTAGCAGTATCATTTATCTGTTCTTCTGCTTTTCTGATGAATGTGGAGGGATACCTTACAAACATGCTAGGTGGTTTCTATGTTGGGTTAAAACTTCCTACTCTGCTATCTGAAATCCTCAATTTAGCAAGTAATCCGCATCAACATCGAGAAAGATTTTCTCTGCTTCCCGGACCGCAAATTGACAGAAGCTTAGTACTAAGAGCTTATTCGTATTTGAGCGGACCAATAGTCAAGCCAATTTCATAACAAAAAAGTGTAGAGTATTTTTTTGTGCTGGCTTCAGATGGTTTTTAAAATTTGTCTGTGATAAAATCAGGTTTGGGATTACATGGTGGCTGTAGCTCAGCGGTAGAGCGCCAGTTTGTGGAACTGGACGTCGCGGGTTCGATCCCCGTCAGCCACCCCATAGTATACATATTTACTCTAAAATATCTCATTTCTTATACCTGTAGTTTGTAATTTTGCTTCAAAATAGATATAATCTTTTAATGAGCGAATTAATTAGATTTATGCCATACGACGATGACAATCGTTCTGCGTACCCTGACATATCTGAGTACTTACCTGGTGCTTTAGATGTAATCCATATTAGACAAGGTACCTATAAAATGGGCCTTCGAGCTAACAGATTTGTAAGTCCCAATTTTGCTGCTTGTTCAGGATTTATATTAAGAGATGAGTCTCAGGCTAATTTTGGTTTTCTTCATGCTCTTCCAACCCAAGATTTATACGAATATGATTTTGAACACTTGAAAGAATTAGCAGGTGGACAATTCATTGTTGTAGAAGGTTCATCTAGCACTTCTAAAATATGGATTGTTAGAGATTTTCAAAGAAAATTAGGTATGAAGCAAGTTGACACTATTACAGTGGATACTATAAGGCCAAAAGTTGGAAATATGCATTTCCATGTTAGTTTTAGGCCTCAGAGTAATGAATTATTAGTTGTGAGAAGATCTCATGAAGATTTGTTAGTATACAAAGTGTTTTGATAATTTTATCTGGGTACAAACTAAGTCCTTCGGCCCTGCTCAGGATTATAATCTGCCCACCCACCCACGCAAAATTACGTATTCTGATTTAGAGATGAGTTTTTGATACAAGTTGTGGTATAATACATTTACAACAAGTTATCGGGGACAAAGGACGGTGAGCCGCCGAGTTTAGCAATAAACTACTTGAATAACTGGCCTCGCTTTAAGCGGGGCTTTTTTGTGGGTAAGTAGTAATCTCAAGTCTAATCTTCTCTGCTTTTTTCATCTTGTCATACCACTTAGAGGCTAGTGAATCAGGGTTATCATAATTATTTCTAATTAACCCCGCTAAACAATCAGATACTCTTATCCCAGGACTAGATTCATCTTTTCTGACAGTTACAATCTTTTTAACGGATACACCCTTATCTCTTAATACTTTTTTCAGCCTTTGGTTATACCATCTTGGTTTTCTACCATCAAGCATAATTTTCTTTATATTCTCTTCAACTACAAGATGTCTTAATGCGTCTTCTAGGCTTTCAGCAAGTTTAACTGGATTATTTAGTATGGCCACTTTAACAAAAAAATCCAGCTTCAAAATTTGTTCAATAAATTTTTCCCTTTTATCCCATTTTTCATCTGTCCAATGAAAGTATTTAATATTAAGTTTCTCTTCAATTTGCTCTACTGCCTCCTCAAATTCCTCTAAATTAGCTATTTCTATATAAACTAGGGCTATAGTTGCATGATCCATTTGTTTATGCGTACCGGATTCATCAATGAAGATTATCATAACTAGACTATAGCATAGAAGAAATATTTATAGAATTTGAGCTTATCTGAGTACAAACTAAGTCCTTCGGCCCTGCTCAGGATTATAATCAGCCCACCCACCCCCAGTCCTATAGTTTGATATTCAGGCATAAAAGTGTTAAGATATTTAAATGTCTGAATTACAACCAATTCGTAAAAGCGGTGAGGGTTTTCCTACCGACGAAGCCTTCTATTTAGAGCACGTAAGTAAGCGAACCTTACCAGAAGCTTTAACTCCACTAAGACATACTCTCGATTGGCCAGTTGATATGACAAGTCTTCGGGCTCATATTTCTTGCTTTTTTGGACAACCAAATTATTCTGCTTCAAAGGATAAAGACCCACATTTTGCCCTAGATATTCAAGTTCCTGAAGGGACCTGCGTTGCAACACCAGAAACTGCTACCTTTGTTTATAAAGATGCACAAACCTATATCAACAGACACCGAGGCTTAGCTGATGTTTTACTTTATTCTCAAGAATCTGGGTTAGCATATTGGCTAGTACATCTAGACTTAGATAGTTTACATCCTACAATAGCCCAAAGGCATTGGTTCGACAGATACTCAGAAGAGAGGTTCCAAAGAGGGGAAAGAATTGGACAAGTTGGATTATTCTTTAAGGGTGAAGCTGGAGGACTACATCCAAGTGTAGAAATTCCACCAAAAGTTGAAGAAACTTATGAAAGAAGTTATAACCATGTTCATTTTGAAATACATTATCAACCCGATTTTCACAGATTAGGTACTGATATAAACAATTCTATTGACCCATTAGCTTTATTAAAAAGACTCTACTAATATTAAAGAAACTTTACTATTATTTCTCTCATTTGGGTACAAAGGAGGTCTGCCACCCACCCACGCAAAATTACGTATTCTGATTTAGAGATGAGTTTTTGATACAAGTGTGGTATAATACTTTTACTAAACATCGGGGAGATTCTATATGAGTCTTCCCGTTTTTTATGTCTTTTCCTCTTTCATTTTTAGTATTTCCCTTAAATATTCAAAGTCTTTAAAGTCGCTTCCAGCAAACTGCCTTATTTCTCTAGCAGTGCGAGGACTCCTCGCTAAGACGATTACATCTTTACCAGTTTCCCTGAGGTACTTTAGCAAGGGCAAAAAATCTCCATCCCCAGACATAACAACAACCCTCTCAAAACTATCCTTTTCTTTCATCAAATAAAAAGCCATTTCAACATCACAATTTGCTTTTCTTTCAGTACTCCCATCTGGCTGATAATATAGCTTTACAGGTTTGAGGTAGAGTTTATATCCAAATTCCTGTAGCTTAAGATAGAATTTTATTCTTTGTAGGTGCCTAGAAAATAGAATTAATTTTGCCTCATCTAAGCTTTTACCCTGCTCTTCAATATACTTATCTAACCTAGTTTTTAGTTCCTTAAGTGGAACTGTTTCATTTTTTAAATAATCATATTTATATCCATGAGTTTCAACACCACCAAAATAATATACCTCTGATACTTCATATTTTTCTTTAAGATATTTAATTAGTTTGGAATAGTCTATTTTCCACCCTAAACTCTTCTCACCACCATAAAAGAGATTAGAAGCGTCAATAAAGGCATATGTTTTCATAGTCTAGAATGTAGCATAGTTAGGAATAATAAATAAGGGTTTAAATTCCTGCAACTGAGTACAAACTAAGTCCTTAGGCCCTGCTCAGGATTATAATCTGCCCACCCACCCCTTATTTATACTTTTTCAAACTGTAGTTTTGGAATAAAATACTATACATTAACGCATCTTCTGCAGATCTATCACTATTCAGAGCTAAACACTCCCTCATTTTATCCACCAGGTTAGTTAGATACTGACTATCATTTTTTTCAAGCTCCTGTGACCTTTTGACCGCCTCCTCCTTAAACCTCTCTGCCACTGCCAATGATCCTCTGTGTAAACCCAACGCCACCCTTTTTAGATCCATTGCCAATGACTCAATGATGATTTTTTGGCTCACAGGACCTCCTTAAAGAAAAATCTGGTTATCTCCTCGTAGACTTTTCTTATCTCAGCATCCTGAATTTCGTTGCTGGTATTATTGTCATTTGGCCGGATATTGATAAAAGAGTTAAAATCTACAGATTTTGTTTCTAAATCTACTCCCCCACCCCAAATGCTTGACTGCTTCGAACCCTGTTCTAGCAAGATTTTCTCCCCCTCAAAATGTCTATCCATTCCCGCAGTACAGATCCTTTTTTGAACATCAATTACAGTTTTAATATAAACATCAAACACCTCTTTGAGTTTTTCAATTTCATCTGGGGTAAAAGGCTCAGATTTTGTAATTATCACTTTTATATTCTAGCACAACACCTGGAAAACTCATCTGCCCACCCATTAGACCATATAGTTTGACATCTTTTTAATTCAGCATATTATATATCTGGATGAATAATCTGGAACCATATAGAGATATTGATCAGAGACTAGCAATTGACTAGGTTTTCCCTGTAAGATTAAATAAACAAATTTCTATGACAATGCCGGAACGTAGGGAAGACTTAAAAGTGTTGATAGTTGATAATAATAGGCTTAGCTCAATGGCGATAAGAGCCGTTATCCTAGGACTTGGAGGAATAACACCCGGTCAAATAGGAGTTGCCAAAAAGCTAAATGAAGCAAAGGAAATGCTTTTTTCGCAACCAATACTGCCACCAAAAGTAGTTATTCTGGATACTGAATTTCCGGATGGGTTTGTAGAGTCCTTATTAGAACGGATGAGGCGTGAGGATTCTCCTTTTAAGAAAACTCCTGTCATAGTTTTTACGGCTAACCGTAATTCTTCAGGTAGCATACACTATATTGATCAGGGTGCAAATAGTTATGTAATGAAACCTGATATGAAAGGGCTCGAAGCTAAAATAAAGGCTATACTTAAACAAAATGGTTAGTTCAGACTTGGTTCCTGAATCAGAAATAATAATTGACAGGCCATATCTTTATCTTAACATAGAGATTGCCTTGTCAAAGGAACAAAAACCCATTGCAGAGAATATTAATTCGATGCTGGAAGCTCTTAATATCTATCGAACAACAATAGCTGAAAAAGGCTTTAGTACACTGGCAATTTCCGGTTCTACGAACGACTATCTTCAACTTGAACCAGAGATGGATGAATTCAGACTAATTTACGATCAGATGGGGTTATTTGAAACAAAGATTCCACCCACAGGGTCAGTTGCAGACTTAAAAAGGAGAGAAGCTATTGCCTCTATCCATCAAACTGCTCAGGCGAGATCGATTAATAAGAAGTTTAAAGCCTTAGGACTTATTCCTCTTGAGTTAACAATAAAAGATCCTGATGATTTATATCTAGCCATAGATAAGTTAACTAATATGGTGCACCATGATTTGGGAAATCCATTAGTTGGATTGGCAAATATAGATTTTATGAAATCTGACAGTCAAAACGGCACTACAACTCCTGAAACAGATGCAGAAAACATTCATCTTCTTAGGGAATCTATGGATTCCCTAAATATTTACCTTAATGAAACAACACCCCTTATTTTAAGGGAGAAGTTCTTTAAAGAAGAGGTTTCGACAGAGTACCTGGCCGCTGCATTTAAAGCAAATTTAAGGCGTGATTTGGAAAAACAAGGTATAGTGCTTGAGGTAGAAGAATTGGATGATTATTTAAACAATCTAGACATAGATTATGCCAGATTTATCTTAAAGCCCCTTATTAAAAACCTAGCCTCAAACGCGCTAAAGGCTTTCGCTTTAAAAAAGGGGTATAGTCTCCAAACCGGTGAATCTAATCAGGTTACAGTCAGGTTTACTAAATTAGAAGATGATGATCAAATTATTCCTGAGGATCAAAAGCAAGTGCTCAATCCAGGTCGAAAATATTTATTAATTATTGTTGAAGATAATGCAATTGGATTTGATGATGATCATCTAAAAAATGGGTACCAAAGGGGACATTCTGGTTTTAAAGATAGTAGCAATCAGATAGTTTCTGGAACAGGGAGAGGTATGAGTGCCCATCAAAGATATATCGAAGAAGGCTACGGCGGAGCAGTTTTCTTACAAAACAGGACAGATACAGTTGGAGCAAGACAGATTATCGCTTTACCTATATCTAAAAGTTGATCGCCAGAATTGCTTTTAATGGAAAGAGAATTAGTAATTTTAACCAGCTCTGGCTAAATAGTTCTATATTTTCCTTTTATAGATAATTCTTCGTATCGCTCACGCCTAAGGTGGTAACGCGCGGAGGGCTTTTCCACTTCTATTCCATCAATTGTCTTGACTACTAAATCAGGCTCTCTAACCACTTGCAAAAATCCAGTTTGATAGACTATAGCCTGCATTCTCTCCCATCCCGGCAAATCCTCTTGCACCCATAGAACTAATATTTTTCGCATTCTTTCTTGGTTAGTTGGAGTCTCAAATGCCCACTTAATTCCCTTTTCAATCATCTCCCGACCTAAACCTCTATTTTGGATATCAGAGCGTATAGCTGTCTTTTCTATTAGATAAGTATTGACGTCTCTAGATTCATCAACCACAGAGAGTGTTCCAACTATCTCTCGGTCTAGATTATATGCTCCCAATAAATGGTAATTAGGGTTTTGTACTAATTGTTGTAAATCCTCAATCCCTTTAGCGCTTTCAGTAAAATGAATGGCATTTACAGGGTCATTTAATATTTCTGCAACCACTTGTAAATCGGTGACGTCGTTTAAAGTAAGTTCTCTTATACCAGATAGCTGTCCTAACTCACTATTAGCCATATACCTACTTAATAATAGCATATGTATTCAAGAAAATACTATTTTTGTTGATTTGGATTGATCAAGTAATCAATTCTCTGTCTTAATCTCCTGGTTAATCTATCAGCTAGCACACCTATTGGAAAAACAGAAAGAGGAATTGATAGATATTCAAAATTAACTATTGCAGGATTAGTTAAATCAAGAGTTCTGTTAATTAAATCAAAAACCGGAATTTCTCCGATTATCATACCGGCAGTTAAGGCTATTGAAGGGATATCACGTACCATATAAGCAGCAAATCCTCTTAAACTGGAAGGAGGAGGGGTTACAAAAGCCGCCGTGATTTCAGTAAGAGAATTTTTTAATTCCTGGAAATAAGTTGGAGGACTAATGCTAGCCTGTACTTGACCTTCCGGAGTATGAGCATATTCTTCGGTATGGCCTTCAAATTGAGGATTGTCTACTGACATAACTTTCTACATTAAATCACTTTACTCACTTAAAGTAAATAGAAGGCTTAAGGCGAAGTTGATTTGACTATAGGATATCTTTTTAGTATAATATCACTATGGAAAAGTTTTTTGATGGAAAAACATTTGGGCAAAAAGCTGCATTAAAATTAATCACGACTTCTCCCAATACTGTTGCAAAAATGGTGGAAGACACATTAGGAATTAAATTTTCACAACCTCCTGTTAAAATTGAGCTAAACTTGCCTAACCGATTGCTTATGACTCTTTTCTTCCCTGACACGCAACTTGCTAGGTCGAACAGTGATTTACTTAGGGGACAATTAGAAGTAGGTGGACGGTATTTTCCCGAGGATAATATCTACCTTGTCAACCTTCATGATTTCCATTCAGAAGCGGCTGAAATACACGAAAACATTCATGCTTTTACGTATCAAACTAATCCCGGGCTAGTAAAAGCAGCTCAGGCTTTTAGTGAGCTTTTTTATGCTGAGCAAGCAGCTGATAGCCACTGCGCCTTAACGTTAATTGAAGAGTACATGACTGTGCGTATATTTGATGAAGGAATTGCAGAGTGGGGAAAATCTGAAGTGATAGATAGATCTTACAGGTCAAGAGGCCAAGACCCTGATATACAAAGAAGGGTAAAATTTGCTCAGGGAATACCTAATGCCCCCTATCTGTTAAATAGCTACAAAAGCTATCTAATAGGACTTGAGCAATTTGCTATTAATTCACTTAGACTTTATCAGCAAGTCTTAAATGAAAATAATATGAGTAAAAAGCAAAGACTATTGGAGGAAGGACATAAAAACTCTGGAGTATTATCTTACTCCCGTACACCTATTAATTGGGGTCCTAATTTTGTAGATATAGTTATGGATTACCTGATCGGTTCAGGACTCTATGTCTCTCTAGCATTACCATTGTTGATAAAGAATCCACCAACCCATCTAAGACAATTATTTGATCCAATGGAATATGTTTCTTCTATTTCCGGATAAAAAATTCTCACACTAATCAATGATGTCTTTTATACCCTTTGGATTTGCGACCACTAATAATGAGGCTTACTTTAAAAATCTAATTGCTGTACTTCTTAAAACATTGGCTATATCCTGCTCTGTAGCATATGGATCTAAATAAATAGACGAGAGCAAGTGTGCAATATTCTTAATGCCTCTTGGGTCTCCGACTGGTGTAGATAATATTTCTGGTTGCTCACCGTCTAGTAATTTTTCGTCCAGCAAATCCTTAAAGTCCTCATCCTCCTCTTCCTCCATGGCTTTTTCTATGAAGGTTCTATAATTCATATCGCTACTCTCCTGCATTAGTAATCCCCAGCGGTCTGCTGTTTCTTCTAAATCAACCGACAGATCATGATAATCATCCAGAACATTTTGCATCCCAGAAATTAGCCGGCCAATAATAGGCTTGTCTGCCATTGACATTAATAAAGGATTTTGCAAGTAAGCAACGAATTTTGAAGGACCCCTCCTTGCGACTCCTGACATAAAATAAAGATTAAGCAGGTCTGTTCTGGCAGGGGTTAATCCCAAAACCTCAGTCATTCTTAGTCGGTTATCAATAAGAGAAAACCGCTCCACTGCCTCACATTTTGTATCACCTCTCATTTCGAAATTAAAAAATGGATAAGGAATTTTTCCACGAATATTTATACCTAAGGAAAACTCAATACAAACTAGATCTTTTTCTTTCATTATATTTTTTTACACTTTCTAAAAAACGGAAGGTCATTTCCGTAATTTTGTGGGTAATTATACCATATCTGGTTATAATATGGCGTATTAAACCTCAAACATTTTTGATATACTTAAAAAATGCCGGATTTAAACATGCAGTCTCTGGAAAGCCTTAAGAAAAACTTTACCCCTCCGCAGGATACTAATAAAATTCATCGGTCAAAGCTTTCCGGGATGGATAAATTAGCTCTGCAGGTAACCAATAAGATAGGTACTATGGGATTTTTCTTTATTATTGCCGGATGGACTTTTTCCTGGTTGCTTTGGAATATGTTTGCTCCTGTTAATTTACGTTTTGACCCTTTCCCTGCGTTTGTACTCTGGCTATTTATTTGAAACCTGATCCAAATTCATCTCATGCCTTTAATTATGGTAGGTCAAAATATCCAGGCAAAACATGCAGAACTAAGAGCCCAGCATGACTTTGAAACTGACACCAAAGCAGAAAAAGAAATCGAGACAATTTTGCTTCATCTGGAAAATCAACAGCAGCTTATATTACAAATTCTTAAGAAAATGGAAGCATTTGAGAAGAAAAAATGAACTATTAATTTCCCCCTGCCGGCTCTGGAGGTAAATTTAGCAATTCTGATACTTTAACAAATTCAAACCCCTTAGCCTTAAGTTTAGAAATTATCTCGGGCAAAGCATCAGCTGTTTTTGGAGCGGTTGGTGCTCCGTTCATGTGCAAAACAATGATTGAGCCGTTTTGTGTATTGTCAACAACATTTCTGACAATTTGCGATACATTTTCATTAAAGCCATCAGCCCCAACCACATCCCAATGTACTACCGTATCGTTCGCCTCATTAACTAGCCTTACATCCTCCGGAGTGTAGCAACCCCCCGGAAACCTGAATAAGCGGTTATCAATCCCACCATGCTCCCGAAGAAGCTTTTCTGTTGCGCCGATTTCTTCAATTGCCAGGGTGTGCGGAATCTGCTTTAAGCCGTAGCAAAAACCATGATAAGAGCTGTCTGTAAAAGAATGGCTTCCTAGCTCAAAAAGCGGATTGGCTCCTAACTCTTTCGTGTCTTTTGGATACAGCTCAATCCACATTCCGGTTAAAAACAAGGTTGCCTTAGTTTTTGTTTTAATTAAAATATCAGTCACCCTTTTATCATATGAGCTTTTGGTTTTACCCGATAAAAGTGCGGCTTTCATACCATCTGTCATTTCGGCATCAAAAGTGATCGCGATTTTCTTTTTATCCCTGGAGCCATGAAAAATAACTTTGGCGCTTTCAGTCGCCCCATCTACTGTTCGATTATCATATGGGCTGCCTCTTTCTGTATATAAATCCCCATCAGAAACAGGCATCCCGGTTATTTTCTTACTATTCACCACACTGATCGTATTATCTAGCCTAATATCATTGATAGTTTGATTAAACACTTTTTTTAATAGAAAGAATGTAAAAAAAGATGCCAGAGCCACTATAAAAAGGGAATATATAAGATGCTGGGTAAAATCGGAAATAAAGGTCTTTGCATCTTTTTTAAATATTTTCCCCAGAATTTCCATAGGCTTTATATCACTATTTCATAAACAAAGTCCTAAAACAAGAGTCTGATAAGTATGCTTGTTTTTTTAAGGAATTAGGCCTATAATAGCTTACTATATGAATGGCTTAAAAACAGAATTCGAATTAACATCTGTTGGGATCCACCCTCAGATAATAAATTTTTTGGAGGATGACAATACTCAATCAGAGGTTGAAACCCGGCTTAGGGATTATATGTCTGCAAGTTTGAGGTTTAAGATTCCGGCAAATGAGGCCGTCTCAGGTCTAATAAAACAGGCATCTGAGCCTGATTCAGAAATCTTATTGATTGGTACCAGGAGACCTTTTTTCTTAGCTCTTACCCATCACTGGTCATCTACACCTGTTGTAACCTTTGTAGAAGCCATGGAGAATATTGTAAAGTTTGGCGTCTATTCACCCGAAGTTAGGAATACAGGAGAATTACCGCAGTCGCATAAGTTAATATCCGCAATTCCAGCCTCAGAGGATGAAGCAGGAATACTTATGGTTTACAAAAAGCCTTTTTCAAAAAGAGCAGGGAAAATAAGATGGCTACGCTCCTTGCAAAGCGTGGTTGTGCTAACCCACCCTGCAACTGATCCGGATACCCTAACACAGGTCAACAAATATTTAAGATCCCTTTAGTTCTACATTCTTTGTATTCCAATAAAATCCAGCTTTGGAAAAAGCTGTTTTACAGCCAAGCGGAATTTATCAGATAGATTAGCGGCATATTTACCAAAACCGGCGTTTTCTGTATGTGAGGTAAGCATGTTCTCGTATTTCTGTATTATTTCCAGGAATTTCTCTCCCTCTCTATTATATTCATCCTGAAAGGCCTTTGGGTCAGACTCATATTTATCGTGAAGAAGTTTAAACTCTGATAATTCTTTCTCGTTTTCTTTAAGCATTTGGTGAAAGAGTTGCAGATATTTAGCAGCCATATGTAATATTATACTAGCACCGGGTTAAGTTAGGCTAGGTATCTAGTTTGATACTATGGGTTGATAATTTTCCTTTCTCTGTTATAATCTACTGCTATGAAAGAAGAGATTAGAAAAGGAGTCACAAAGCTCGCAGATCTTAATTACGAATACGTTTACCCGCACTTTGCCAGGACTGTATCAGCAATAACAGACACTGTACCAGGAGCCTCTAATTTATTATCTCCAATAATGGTTTATTTTGAAGAAATTATTGCCATAAATACTATCAATTCCTTATATACAATTGGGGAACAATTTATGAATGGCGGTACTCAATTAGCAAGTCCAGAAGATATTCTGTCTGTCTCAGCCAAGATGGGTTTAAGCGCAGCTTTTTTATTTACAAGCGTCCTGGGAAACTTTTTTAGGACAGGTATTGATAAAAAGATGGGGGTTCAACCAGCTAGATTTAACGCTGGAGCGGAAATAGATTTTCTGGTGGATCAGTTAAATAAAAGAAGGATGATAAAAGCCTTAAGTTTTCAGGATACGACACCTTTAGCAAAGCAGGCCGTAGACGATTTTACTCTTAAACATGAAGGAGTAAAAATTGATTCTACGAACCGGGTTCAACGTTCCTTTATTCCCAGGCTAATGTTATGGAGAACTCATGCAATCGGTTTTTTTAATCCATTTTTTCAGGAAGTAGTGTTTACAACAGATAAATATCCGGAAGCAATCGCCCACGAGTTTGCCCATTCTAAAGGTATCCCACAGGAAAGATTAGCCCAGTTTGTTGGTATTGCATCTCAGATAGAAAGTAAGCATCAATATCTACAGTACCTAGGTTACCTATCCTGGCTGAATCTGGTAACACATGCTGCATTGGCACAAGATCCAGAGTTTAGTAAAAAGGAACGCCCGGAAAAAACAAAATTGGTGAACGAATTACTTACTCGGGATGGTCTTAACGAACGTAGTTTAGAAGATTTACGTTCAAGGTGGGAATTTGCAGATGGGATAGATCAGGAAATAATGAGTTATTCATACTTAACAAACCTTCTGGCAGACAAGTTATCAAATGTACTTCCGAGCAATTTTTTAGAGAAAATCCCAACTAATGTTGCTGAATTTTGTAGGGTTCCTGAAAGAGGAATTGCTAAATTCCGCTCAGACATGATGATGCTTCTTACTGGACAAAAAAATGCTCAGGTTGCTTATTCGCTAGAGCCGGCTTTACTTTTACATGACTACAAGGAAAAATATGTGGATCAGATGATTCAAAATATTAAATCAGCAAGACTAGCCAGATATAATCCAAGAAACAAAGTAATCGATAACTTTTAGTAAACCTGCTGAAGAAGTATACTTAAGCTTTATGAATTTCTGGAAAAAATTTCAACCAAAGACTGGTAAACCAATAATGATTTTAGCCCCGATGGATGGGGTGACAGATATGGTGTTTCGACAGATCGTCACATCTGTAGGTAAGCCGGATGTATTTTTTACTGAATTTGTACCAATCGATGCCATACTCTCAAAATCAAGTCAAAAAATTATCGATAAAGGCTTAAGATTTAGCCAAAGAGAAAGACCAATTGTAGCCCAAATTTGGGGCAGTAACCCTGAGCACTTTAAAAAAGCCGCCAAAGTGGTGGCTGATTTAGGCTTTGATGGGATCGATATCAATATGGGCTGTCCGGTCAAAACAACGCTCAGGCAAGGCGGCTGTTCTGCTTTAATTAAAAACCCTAAATTAGCTCAAAAGATTATTCTAGCTACAATTAAAGGAGCTTGTGGTCTACCAGTCAGTGTCAAAACCAGGATTGGTTTTGGATCAATAGATACCGAAGGCTGGGTAACTACACTTTTACAAACCCCTATTGCCGCGCTAACTTTGCACCTTCGGACTGTTGCCGAGATGTCAAAGCCTCCGGCCCACTGGGAAGAAATAGCAAAAGTCGTTGAGGTAAGAAACAGACTAAACCCTGATTGTTTAATAATAGGAAACGGGGATGTAAAGTCAATCGAAGAGTCAAGAGTCAAGGCTCAGAAGTATGGAATTGATGGAGTTATGATAGGTAGAGGAATTTTTCAAAATGTCTGGTTATTTAATGAAAGCGTTAATCCGGAAACTATTACACCGAAAGATAAAATTAAACTGCTTCTAAAGCACCTGACTCTATTTAAAAAAACTTTTGGTGATAAAAGACATTTTGCTTTAATGAAAAAGTTTGTTAAGTGCTACATAAATAATTTTCCAAACGCACTTGAGATCAGGGAGAAGATGATGCAAACAAAAACATTGAATGAATTAATCGAAATAACCAAGCGCTACACTGCAATTTTTAAGGTTGTAAGCTAAAGGAAGGGCAGCTGTTGACAGGAACTAGCCGATAATAATATATTGCGGAAGTTGCCGGAGACTATGCCACAAAAAAAACCTTTAAAAAAATCCAGAAAAAAAATAAGAGTGCAAAGCCTTAAACTTTTTTGGATTACTTTTATTTACACCGTGTCTTTTTTAACTATAATCTCTGTTGGAACTTATCTTTTATGGAATCAGCATAGTTTTTCTATAGCTTATGTCCCAATTGATGTTTTGGAATGGGCATTTATCGGAGGCATGATGGGTGTACTTTATCAGCTGGCATATCATCCGCACACACTGGATAAAACAAATTTTACCTCCTGGATTGTAGCAAAGCCTGTAATTGGTGTTGTCATGGGAGGTTTAATTTATTTCCTGGCTGTAAGTGGATCAATATTTTTAAATGGCACTTCCAGTATTAAAAACACTGAACTGCTGGACGTATTTGCATTTATCGGAGGATTTTCTGATAAATTAACCATTAGCTTAATCAATCAAATCGTAGATAAATCGTTTCGGGATGATGACGATAATGATAAAGTACGCAGTCTAAAAACCCAATCCAAAGAAACTACCCCACCTTTTTCTTAAGCGGTTTCTTTAACTTTTTTTTAGCCTCCGGTGACTGCTTAACTCCTTTTTCCTTTAGCTCCAATGCTACCCTTTTAATCTCCTGAAAAACCTTTGCGCCTTCTTTTTCCAAATCTCCTAAAACTTTTTCTGCTTTCTTCCTATTTTTTTCATCAGACAATGCCATAGCTGCTACTCCGGCAGCTGCGCCAATAATTGCCCCGGCAATTCCTGTTGCCAGAGGATTTACTCCTTTGTTATCTTTTGCCATATATTAATTTCACCCCCTTTTCTTCTTTATAATCCTTGCGACTAAACTTACTAAAAGTGCAGGTATTGCTGCCAAAGCCTTCATTTGAAGTCTATCTTTTATACTTTGGGTTGTTTCATCGATATTCTCTGTTAAATCAGTTATTGATTTTAGCGCCTGTACAAAATAGTAGGATGCATACACAACACAAATAGTTATTACAATAAAACCTATAGCCAGAAAGATGTTTAAAAAATCCTGTGTACTCATTAAAACATTATACCACTTACTTAATTGTACTAATTACCCCTACTGCCAGTGAGCCTACTAATGCTAAAGAAGAGATCAAAAGTACCTGTAAACCCAGGCGAGATTCCCTATTTTCAGTTTCCCGAAGGGATCTGCCTACTAAAATAAAACCCGGATTTGCCCCTTCAAAATGCACTAAAATTGCAGCTATCCTTACACCAGGTTTTGGCTCCCAGGTAATTCGATCCTGTTTGTGCTGCTTTGTGTAAGTAAAAACTCCGGTTGGAGGAGTCGGTATTCTCCCCTCTAATACTGCCTGTGAGGCGACCGGCTTTGTAGAGTCATCAAAGATAATAATAAAGGGACTAAGGCTCTTTGAGATATCTACCTGAAGTTGACCGATAACTTCCTGAACACTTTTACCATTTAATAAAAGCTGGGCATTATCCTCAGCTATTTGAATCTGCGGATCATTTGCGGAGAGCCTAAAGCTTTGTTGAATTGACAGATAGATTAGAACTGAAAGTATTGTTGCAACAAATGCAACTGGAAACCAAATCCTCAGGGCACTCTTAATTTTTAGCTTCATATGTTGATTATATCAGAAGAGGCTAATTTTTTTCAGGTACTTATCAAAAAGTCTGAATCATTACTTATCTACTATAGGTTGCTATTGTTATTATTTTCTGCTATAATAAGTTATTGTATTTTAAAACAATAACTATTTAAGCTCAATTTGATTTTTAGTAGTTGGTTGTCATAGAATAAATACAGAACTTATTTATGGAATATTTATCAATCATACCTGCAACAGCATTAGGTTACCTTACATTCAAGGTCACGTCTCACCCGGGGTCTAAATTTAGAAAAAAGATGCCTAATATTATAATTAAAAAAAGAGTGCATATCTTTCCTGCAATAAGAGTTTATATGTTCGGAAGGGTTTTCCACCTACACCATTGGGTGAGTCTGTCCATACTTTTATTTGCTTCATTTTACGCCACCACCGGAATATTGGATTTTATGTTTACCAGAGGAATACTCGTAGGCGGAATTATCCAGGGATTAACGAACATGCCAAAAGGTCATAAAAAGATTATCTATAAAGACTTTTCTCTTGAGAGTCTAACATCCTTATCAGATAGAAAATGAGCTTAATACTAATCCTCACAGGTAAAACAGCTTCCGGAAAAGATACAATTATCTCAAATATTCTACAAAAATATCCTGCTTTTAAAAAAGTGCTTACTACAACCTCCAGAACACCAAGGCAGGGAGAAAAAAACGGAGTAGATTATCTCTTCCTTTCGGAAGATGAATTTAGAAAAAAGGTTCAAAACAAAGAATTTTTAGAATATGTCGAATATGGCGGCAATTTGTATGGTACAGAGAAATCACAATTTCTAAGTAATACTCAGAACCTAATCTGGAAAATAGATCCCTCCCGCGCCGGATCAGTAAGAGAATTATTGGGAGATGCTAAATTATTGGTTATATATATCAACACAGATGATGAAACTATTCTCCAAAGACTAAGGATGCGTGGTTTAAGTAGTGTCGAAATAGAAAAACGTATGCAGGATGATAAGAGTATATGGGAGCAATATAGAAATAATTATGATTACGTATTAGAGAATACGCCGGGAAAGCTAGATAAAACAATGGATAAAATAATCACAATATTAGACACGCAAGGCCTCGCCCCTTCGGGTCTGAGCGATTAGACTGAGTTCACCGTCAAAGCCCTCAGGGTCGAAGACTTGTGAGGCTAAATCAAAATGAAAATACTTAATAAGCTCTATCCTTTATTAATAACCAAAAAAATATCTCTTGTTTTAGCCTGTGTAAGTATAGTTGCTGCTCTGTCTGCTGGTGCCTTTTATTATCAAAACCTTCATCAATTCCAGCAGGACAAGAAAAATCTGGAGCATAATCTGGCAGAGTCAAACAAGGAGCTGGATCAGCTTAAAAACGTAGACCAGGTGAAAAGAAATGACGCTCTGGAAGATGAAATTAAAAAAGTAAATAAAACATATAGCGATACGGCTTCTACATACGAGAAGTTGACTGATTTAAAGGCTCAAAAACAGGATACTTCAAAGCTAGACCCCTTGTATGCCCAAATTGTTAAATATCTGGCAGATAAAAATTATGCTTCAGGTTCAGCCACTTTAGCGGATTTAAACACTCAAATCCAACAAATCCAGGCTAAACTAGCGATTAATACATCCTCTACTACAACAACTAGTAATGCGCAGGCTAGCAACAACCCTCCGGGAGGTGGTTTTTCATATCAAACAGTCAGTACTGATGGACAAAATTATCCTGTGGCTATAATTGCTGCAGACTTAAATTCAACCAAAGTTATTGTTGATACGGCATCTGAATCAGATTGTGCTAATAATTGTCCGGTAATGCCCTTAGCTGATTATGTTTCCCGAAATGGAGCTTTTGCCGGCATAAATGGATCCTTTTTCTGCCCACCTGAATATCCCAGCTGCGCCGGTAAAACTAATTCTTTTGATACGCTATTAATGAATAAAAATAAACACTATTTTAATTCTGACAATAATGTTTACTCAACTATACCTGCAGCTATCTTTTCTCCTGGTTCCGGCAGGTTTGTTAGCCAGTCCCTGGAATGGGGACGTGACACCGGAGTAGACTCAGTCATCGCCAACTACCCACTTTTGATAGCCGGAGGCAACATAAACTTTACTGAGGCAGCTAATGAGCCGAAATTTGGGGCAAAGGGTGCCAGGTCATTTATTGCCACAAAAGGTAAGAATGTTTATATCGGAGTAATTTATAACGCCACCATGGGTGAGAGCGCGAAGGTTCTGCATACTTTAGGCATCGATCAAGCGCTAAATTTAGATGAAGGCGGATCAACAGCTCTTTGGTCTGGTGGCTATAAAGCCGGACCTGGCAGAAATATCCCAAATGCAGTTCTGTTCATAAAGCGCTGAGCAAAATACACCTGGGGGGTGTAGAATATAGGTCACCTAGGGGAAAATCATGCCTCTAGTGCAAGATGCTCAATGTCCTTTAATCTTCTTTGATAATCTGCCTGATCGAGAACAAATTGCTTATACAAATTTTTATCCTTAAAAAGTCCTAGAATCAAGTCTGTTGTAACAAATGTTTCATCATTATCAATGTAATCCTTAAATGAAGAATATCGATATAATTGAAGCTCATCAAGAGTCTTAATAACATAACCTGTGTATGGATTTAAATGGATATACCTTGAAACATGAACCAGTTGTTCATCAGTTTCCACCCTAACAGCTTTAAACTGGTCAAGGAATAGAGAACCATCCCTCTTATTTACAGTATTAAAATATCGAGTGTAGCTATTTAGAAACTTACCTATAAATGTGGCAATACCGCCGTCTTCTTGTTGCCGAAGCAAAAAATGAAAATGATTTGGCATCAAACAAAAAGCAAGAATCTCTACTAGTGATTTAGCTAAACTTTCAGCGGTTTCCTTTTGTTTCTTCTGTTCAAGTAAAAGAAATTTGGATAATCTTAAGGGTAAATCAGCAAATCTATAAAATTTTATAGTCTCAATAGCCCTATCACATTCTCTTTTATTTGTAAAAGTCGGTTGCCGGTTAATCCCCCTATTGTAGATATGGTATATTTCATTCGTAACTAAGGGTAGTAATCTCCCTGGCATATATTAAAAATATAACAAAATTCCCTAGGTGTCAAGCTAATACACCCCCCAGGTGAGTAAGAGTTTGGTGGATTTTATTTAAGGCTGAAAAGAGTTAAAATAACTACTTAATGAAAATCCCAAACCTTTTAAAACCAAGCAGAAAAAAGTTAATTATTCTGGTTGCTTTAGTTCTTCTGGCTGGTTTAGGGTTTTGGTTTTTTGGGAGAAAGAAACAGACGCCTTTGCAATTTACTAATGTAAAAAAACAGGATATCCGTTCTTCAGTCTCATCCTCAGGCAATCTAACAGGCAAAAATATAGCTAACTTGAAGTTTAAATCTTCTGGAAAGCTATCCTTTATAAATGTAAAAATTGGAGATCCGATTAAGCAGTACCGGACAATCGCCGGATTAGATACTAAAGAGCTAACAATAGCATTGCAGCAGGCACAAAATACTTACCGGGATAAACAGGCAATTGCGGAGAAAGCAGTCGATGATGTAAAGGATCACTCATCAGATGAATCCTTTGCCCAAAAAGTAACCAGGACAACAGCCCAGGCAACAAGGGACTCTGCTTTTGACAGCGTAAAAAATGCTCAAAGAGCGCTTGAGGAAGCTGTTATTACTTCTCCTTTATCCGGCATAGTTACTCAAGCCATTCAGGTTACAGGGCAAAATATCACCACGACAGACCTAATAGCACAAGTAGTCGACACTTCTTCAATTTACTTTGATACTGATGTGGATGAGGCTGATATTAATCACATAACAGTAGGTGCCCCAGCTGAAGTTAGCTTAGATGCATATCCAAAAGAAATATTTAAAGGTATGGTTGATCAAATCCTGCCTCAAACAAAAACTACCTCATCCGGCGCTACAGTTGTAACAGTCAGAATTATTCTAGATAACCCTAAGCTCACTTTTGTAAACGGCTTATCCGGTGAGTCGGCAATTATTTATGCCAGATCCAACAATGCTTTAACGATCCCACAGGAGGCATTGAGGGAAGATCAAAGCGTTGTAGTTTCGCAGGATAACAAACTGGTCGAGAAAAAAATAGAAGTTGGAATCTCCTCAGATACTGATGTAGAGGTAAAATCAGGCTTAAGTGAGGGAGATAAGGTTCTTCTGAGTCCCCCGGCACCAGGAACTAAGTTAAACAAATGAGTAAAGTTGTGGTTAAACTTTCAAAGATAAATAAAATTTATCAAACCGGAGAGGTATCATTCCAGGCTTTAAAGGACATAAACCTGGAAGTTAAAAAAGGTGAGTTTGTAGCTATTATCGGCGCTTCAGGTTCCGGCAAGTCAACTCTAATGAACTTAATCGGTTTACTTGACCATCCTACCAGCGGATCTTATACTCTTGACGGAGAAGATTCCTCTCACCTTAAGGAAGGAAAGTTGGCAGGAATAAGAAATAAAAAAATTGGTTTTGTTTTTCAATCCTTCAACCTGCTTTCTCGAACATCAGCTATTGATAATGTAGCTCTACCATTAATTTATGCTAAAGTAGCCTCGTCGGAGCGAATGGAAAGGGCAAAGCAGGCTCTTTTGCAAGTAGGCTTAAGTGAAAAGCTAAATTCTCATCCTAATCAGTTATCAGGAGGCCAACAGCAAAGAGTAGCAATAGCCAGGGCTCTTGTAACTAATCCGGAAATAATTTTGGCAGATGAACCAACCGGAAACCTGGATTCAAAATCAGGAGTGGAAATTATGAAGATATTCCATAAGCTAAACGCGGAGGGAAAGACCATAATAATGATTACCCATGAAGACGATATTGCCAGGAATGCCAGGAGAATTATTAGGCTAAAAGATGGAGAGATTATAAAATAATGGAAACTTTAAAATTGTCTTTAACTGCAATATTAGCAAATAAACTGCGTTCATTTTTAACTGTACTGGGAATTGTAATTGGCGTAATGTCTGTAATTTTGCTGATATCTCTTGTAACCGGCCTTCAGACCTTTATTACCAGCCAGATTCAAGGCTTAGGATCTAACTTAATGTTTGTCATCCCCGGAAGAGTCGGTGGAGCGCGGTCACCGGGAGGAGTACAGGCAAATAAGTTAGTTTATACGGATGCTACAAATTTAGCGGCTAAATTAAGCGGACAGGCAGTTATTTCTGCTGCAGTTCAGCGAAGCACTACCCTTAAGTACACCAATAAAAATGATAAAGGCGCAGCAGTTTTCGGGGTAGAAGCAACATACCCTAAAGTCATAAGCGCGCTAAAGCTGACTGAAGGCAGGTTTTTTAAACAATCAGATGCTGATTCTGCCAGAAAAGTAGCAGTAATCGGTCAAACAGTAAAAAAGAACCTTTTTAATAACTCTGAAGTGCTCGGAAAGGTTATGGATGTAGGTGGAATAAAATACACCATCATCGGGGTTGTAGACAAAAGAGGTTCGCTTTTCGGCATTGACCAGGACAATTCAATATATATACCATTCCTCGCAGCCCAGAGGCAGTTTGGTTTAAATAATCTAAACACAATTTACATCTCTGCAAATGATTCCAAAAACGTCAAGTCAATTCAACAAAAAGCCATAAATATTTTAAAAAAAAGGCTTACTGAAGATGATTTTACAATCCAATCCCAGGAGCAGGCTTTATCTACCATCTCTCAAATTACAGGTGTATTAACTGCAGCCTTAGGAGGAATTGCCGCAATTTCACTCCTGGTTGGAGGGATTGGGGTCATGAATATTATGCTTGTTTCTGTAACCGAGAGGACAAGGGAGATTGGACTGCGCAAGGCGATCGGCGCAACTCCGGATAATATCCGAAACCAATTTTTAATTGAGGCGCTAACCTTATCCGGATTAGGCGGGGTTTTAGGAATTATTATTGGGGTTGGAATATCTTTTATAATCGGCATCTTTTTTACCACCACTGTCCCCCTTTGGTCAGTTTTATTATCTTTTGGGTTTTCAATGATCGTTGGAATTGTCTTTGGAGTTGCACCGGCAATTAGAGCTGCCAAGTTAGACCCGATTACCGCATTAAGATATGAGTAAGTCTATTCCTTGGAGCCGGGAACGATTAAATCAAAAGGTTTATTTGATCCATATGCTTTTGGACCGTAGTCATTAACATAGCTTGCTATATTTTCTTTAAAATATTGGGGCTTGGCAATTTGTATCTTACCTACAATATAGTAAGTAATAGCCATAATAGCGGCAAAACCCGTATCTTTCGAAAGCGCTATATCCCACCTGCTGTCCGGTTCTCCAAAGTATTCATTTTTTTCACCCAAAGTAATTACTAACTCATCACTGGATCTGATAACAAATTTTGCATGTCTGGCCTGACCCTGACTAAAAGCTCTCATCGAAAGGTTAGAACCAAACAGCTCGCTTTTTTTTATATCCAGCATCGGACAGATGTGCATATATTTATCCGGTATCACAAACGAATAAGCTCTGTAGCTGCTAAATTTATCCGGAAACTGAAGCGCCTCAAGATATTTTTTTATTTCTTCCGGTTTTTCCTTAGTAGAGGATAAGATCATTCCCATATAAGTTGAGGTGTTATAAGTGTAGGGCTCATCAATTGACTCAAAAACATAAACCTTATCAGCTAACTTAGCGCTGGAGGATTGCCCTTTTGTAGTTAGAAGGGTGGTAACAAGGCCAAATTTTTTGGCCAGTTCAACTTCCCAAACAGAGTCTTTTTCACCTGAGGCAGAGATAATCACTGCCTGAGTTATTAATTTGCCTTCTATTGCTTTTTTAAAAGCTGAAATTAGTTGTTTGAAGTTGCTCTCATCGGCAAATATGGCCGAGCATCCGGAGAAAATTATCAAACCGGTGTTGTAAGCATTCCCGGAGCCAATGACAAAGGGCAGGTTAAATTCGTTAATATCAAAATCCGGAGGTGGATTTTTTGTAAAGAAATCCAGTGTTGTTAATACGTCTTCATCCAAGCTTATTATCTTATCCATAGTTGTCAGTTAATATTAACATAATGACACAAGGCTTAAAAAATGGTAATGTTTTACCCATGGATTCATTTGCACTGGTTATATTCGGAGCTACGGGTAATCTTGCCCAAAAATATCTGCTTCAAGTACTCTATGATATGGCGGAAAAAGGACTTCTGCCTGAGAAAATGTCTATCATCGGAGTTGCCCGAAAGGTAATGAATAATGATGATTTCAAAAAATACGTCCATGAGGTTTTACACAGACGCAACCTGCATCATACGCACCCGATCAAGGAAGAGGTCTTTGAGGATCTTGCCAAGAGACTGCATTATATTGACGGACATCTTGATAACCCTGAATTTTACAAAAGGCTTAATGACTTTTTAAACAAACTTACAAAATCAGGAAATAATTGTGACAATAGAATTTATTACCTGGCAACTTACCCTGACCTATACTCCCATGTTTTTGAAAATCTTAATTCTCAAAAAATGAATAAACAAACTAATGGCTTTGTCAGATTAATGATAGAAAAACCAATAGGAACAAATCTACAATCTGCCCGGGCTTTAAATAATTTATTGCTTAAATACTTTAGCGAAGATCAAATCTATCGATTAGACCATTATTTAGGCAAAGAAACTATTCAAAACATTCTAACATTTAGATTTTCAAATGATATTTTTGAACCGATGATTAATAAAGATTATATTGACCATATACAGATTACCGCATCCGAGGATTTTGGGATAGGCTCCAGGGGTGGATATTATGATGCTGTAGGGGCCCTAAAAGATGTCGGCCAAAACCACCAGCTGCAAATGCTGGCCTTTGCCACCATGGATTGTCCTGTTGAATTCTCAAGTAAAGCAGTTACAACCCAAAGGTTAAAGATTCTACAATCACTTCAGCCTTTAGCTCAAAAAACAGTTTTTGGACAGTATGAGGATTACAGACTCGAGAAAAACGTTGATCCTAAATCTGAAATAGAAACTTTCTACGCTATAAAAACCTACATTAAAAGTGAGCGGTTTAAAAACGTCCCAATATATATTAGAGCCGGGAAAAAACTAAAACAAACTGTAACAGAGATCTCTATAGTTTTCAAAAACCCCCCCAGCAGGCTTTTTCACGGACTTACTTCAGGTGATGAGCCAAATGTACTAATTTATAGAATCCAGCCTAATGAAGGAATAGTTTTAAAAATTGTCACCAAAAAACCCGGTCATAAGCTTGAGTTGGAAGATGAGTATATGCAGTTTTGCTATAAACTTGACCCACACTCCCACTATATTCCTGATCCTTATGAAAGATTGCTGACAGATACTATCCGCGGAGATAAAACCTTTTTTAACACAGCTGAAGAGGTTGAGGCACAGTGGTCTTTTATTGATCCGTTAATAAAAGATAAACCAAAAGCACATAGCTACAAACAGGGATCCTGGGGACCAAAAGAAGCTGATGAACTTATCGAAGCTGACGGCAGAAAATGGCTTGAGCCGTCAATGGATTTTTGCAGAATTTGATTTTATGATAAAATAGTAATATGGCTAACCCGGAATCAAAAAATAGCGATAATAAATATGGAGTAGAGTTAAATACTTCTGCCAGGCTTCCTGAGGAGTTCTATGAGGCAATTTATGAAGAGTATGGAAGAGGCATCAGAAGAGTATTGTTTAGGGAAGGGGTTGATTTAGTTAAACAGGGTGCGCAAGGATCTGATGACAATAAACTTTTTGTTTTTATTAAAGGATCTGTAGATATCATAAAAGCCGGAAGGTTTGCAGCTGAAGAGATACAAGCCAGAATTGGCGGAAAGGGTACTGTCCTTGGGGAAATAAGAGCTTTAAATTTGGAAATCCCCAGAACCAGGACAGCCAGGGCTTCCGAGGATGTTTTAGCCATAACACTTTTTCAGGAAGACCTAAGGAGTTGGAATTTTAGAGGTAAACCCTGGAATAGGATCCATGCTTTTTTAACTGATCTGGCAGTATTAAGATTTAACTCATTTAGTGAAACAGACAGAAAAGAGTTTGGACTTGATGTACGTCAGTGGGTATTCCCGGTTAAAAAAGAAAGAATCGAACCTGCGGAAATAGAAGAAACGCCAGCCCCGCCGATTAGCCTAAGAAGAGCGGCAGCAATTCGAGGGAAGAAATCAACCCTTTTCCATCGAATGTACGGTGAAGAACTAGACCCGGATATTTTTTTACTCAAATCGATGGATTATTGGAAAAAACACAAAAATGAAACTCCGGATAAATAGCGGGAATGAAGGGATTTATTTTTTAACTGCATGCTGGCCGAATTGACCGCGCATAGCAGAGATCACCTTATTTCTAAAACCATTAGCTGATTCCTCACTGTCTTTGGATGAGTTATGACGCACGTCAACTGCTCCCTGCAAAGCCGGCGCGCTTATTCCCATCTCCAAAGCTAGCTGCAGGGTCCAATCCCCTTCTGCTTTGACTTTTTCCTTTCCAGCTCCGCCTGAACCAATTATGGGTGAGGTATCTGATAAATCCGCATCTTCTTTAAATGCTTCCATCGCCCAACCAATTAATCTCGACTCAACAACCGATCCATGGTTATACAAATCCAATAGTTTTACAAAATCATATCTATAATCTGAACCTTTTAAGATAGCCAACCCTTCTCCTATTGCCTCCATCATCCCATACTCAATACCGTTATGTACCATTTTGGCAAAATGTCCTGCCCCGATTGCTCCTAAATGTTGGTACGAATGAGGCGCTGATGCAGCCCTTGCCAACTCCTCTATCTTTTGAAAGTCTTCTTCGCCGCCGCCAATCATCAAACAAGCACCTTCTCTAGCACCTCTGGGGCCTCCTGAAACACCGATATCCATAAAGTGGATACCTTTGGAGGTAATTAAACTGTTTCTTCTTAAAGTGTCTTTATAAAAAGAATTAGCCCCGTCTATGATCAAATCGCCCGGACTGAGCAAAGGCAGTAATTTTTCAATATACTCATCTGTTACCTCACCCGCAGGAAGCATTAACCAGATAATTCTTGGCTCGTCTAGTTTTGAAACCAGATTCTCAATATTTTCTGCCCCGATTACCCCTTTTGCAACTACTTCCTTAACCGGATCAGGCGATCTGTTAAAGGCTACCACCTCAATCCCTTGTTCTAAAAGACGTAGAACCATATTTTTCCCCATGCGGCCTAGGCCAATATATCCTATTTTCATTCTATTGTAATTCTACATTGTAAATTGTACATTGTAAATTCATATGTACTTAAGTTTTGATATTGGCGGGACAAATATGAGGCTGGCTGTCTCCAAGGACGGCGAAACTATTGATCAAATAAAAATTGTCCCCACTCCCCAGGACTTTGAGACAGGTATTCAAAATATTAAGCAACTGGCAGATGAGCTCTCAGGCGGAGAAAAAATTATAGCAGTTGCCGGAGGAGTTGCCGGGCCAATTGATAAAGAAAAAACCATGCTGGTTAAAAGTCCACATATTGACGGCTGGATTAATAAGCCTTTAAAAAAAGAGTTAGAAAATCTTTTTAAGGCACCGGTTTTTTTAGAAAATGATGTTGCGCTAGGGGGGTTGGGTGAGGCGGTTTTAGGAGCAGGCAAAGGCTTTAGGATTGTTGCATACCTGGCAATAGGCACAGGAGTAGGCAGTGTTAGAATTGTGGATGGGAGGATTGATAGAAATACGCAAGGCTTTGAAGCCGGACATCAAATAATCCTACCTGATGGCGAGGATTGCAATTGCGGAGGAAAAGGGCATTTAGAAACCTTAATTGGTGGTTATTATTTAGAAAGAAAGTATCATAAAGCGGCAAGTAAGATAGCTGACCCTGAAATTTGGAATCATGTTGCATATAACTTAAGCTTAGGTTTACATAATACAATTGTGCATTGGTCACCTGAGGTTATAATTTTAGGCGGGAGTGTTACAAAAAGTATTCCGATGGATAAAGTTATCGGATACGTTTCCGACCTGCTTAAGATATTCCCAACCGCTCCAAAGATTCTAACATCCAGTTTAGGCGAGAGCGGGTTGTATGGGGGTCTGGAATTAATTAAACAAAACAAGGCGTAGTAAGCTTCGGAGGCTTTCTTGATTTCAAGGTACAGCTTAGTTAAAGTTAGAGGATGAGAAGATGCAGTCGCTGTAGAAAACAAAAATCTATAACTGAGTTCAATTTTAAAAACCAATCAAAAGGATTAAGACAATATCACTGCAAGGATTGCAGCCGACTATATATACGCTCACACTACGAAAAAAATAGAGAATATTATTTGCAAAAGGCTCAAAGAAGAAATCAAATGATTAGAAGGGAGATTAAAATATATATTTGGAGTTATTTATCTAGTCATTCTTGTGTTGATTGTGGAGAAAAAGATCCAATTGTATTAGAATTTGATCATATAAGGGACAAGACTTTTACAATCTCTTCAGTCGGAAGGGATAAAAAATTGTTAGATGTTAAAAAGGAAATAGAAAAATGCCAGGTAAGATGCGCAAATTGTCATCGCCGTAAAACATCGATACAATTTGGTTGGCATAAGAAAATTATGCCCCTGTAGCTCAATGGATAGAGCGCTTCGCTTCGGACGAAGAGGTTTTGGGGGTTCAAGTCCCTCCAGGGGCGCAAATTTCAGTTTCCTCTGATGCTTACTTAAAAAATAGCCCATCCTTTTAGTTTCACTAAAGATGCTCCATCAAATCACAGGAGGAAGGCTTCCATTGGGAAATTCATCCAACCACTTTTTAATTAAATAATCAAATTTTTCTTGCCTAGCTCTTGCTGATTGTCTTCTTTCTTTATCTCGCATTAACTGATGATCACGAAAGTCAAATGTTGTCGCTGATTCGTCTCTTTTTATTCCGCTCGGAACATATTTTTCATATTGCTCAGCGGTTAAAGGTCTTACCGCTGCAAGAAAGGCTACTCCTAAATGTAGGTCCAGACTCTCTATTGAAGGATATCCTGTTCGCAACCCAGATCTATCTATATCTATATTAGAATGAGTAGTGCGGATAATTGCAAAAACATTTTCTAAAGCTGTAGGTGCAGCTATATGAGTCCTTTGTATACTAGGATATTCATCTCTTAGCTCTACAACAGAACCTTTGCCAGATAACGCATCTCTTATGAGTTTAAGCATTACATCCGCAGTCGTTTCCGTATTCTCCATTTTATAATAGCTTGGGAGATTTAACTCTACTAATGTATTATTCGTCCCTGGATATGTTGGCCGCCTTTTTGCAAGAATTGTTGTATCAATACCAAATAGACTACTAATTAGCTCCCAACGATAATGATCAGCGGGAAATAAACCAGGAGGATACCGATCACTCAGAAAAGGTAAATTTTGACTAAGCTTTCCTGCTTTTACCATCTCATTAACCATTGCTATAACTGAAACCTCGTCTTTAGGTTTAAAAGTAGCGGAATAGGCAACTATTTTTCTATCAACTGATTCCGCCCATTTTTGAAGCCGATATATTGGGTGAACATCCTTAGAAGGATATGTATATTTACCACTCGTTAACAGGTCTCGCCCTGTATTACTTACATAATCTTCTATAAAACATGCCAGCTTCAAGGTTGAATTTGAACCTAGAAGTTTTTCTAAATTTGGTTCTGTAAATTGCGGATCTTTGTGCTCAACCATAATATATTATTTGGCTAATTATACCAGACGTTCCAAAAATTTACTGTTTTATATGTAGCCAGGCCATATATACGTTTAGGCATAAGTGTTACCTATGTGGCCTGCCTATACAGAGTATTGGACTAAAACTTTTGTGGCAGTATAAAAGTTCTAAATCGCCCTGTGAGGCCGCAAGGCATTTGCAAGACTAATCTCACCTGTAAGCTCACCTGGGGGGTGTAGAATTTAGGACACCTAGGGAGATTAGATCCCTGTATAAAAGATGCTATAATATTTTTATGAGTGAGCAGAGAGAAGGCGGGAATCCAGGAAAACCTAGCGCAGGATCTTTTACTATAAGAGCCATTTTAGACAAGATGCCGGATGAGCCAAGGCAACCAAAGCAGGTTATAAAGGAAACCTCCGAACAAAAAAGGGTACGCGAGTTAGCTGAAAGAAGACTCGCAATAGGGGCACTTGAGAGATCATTAGCCGGTAGACTGGTTGAAGATACCCGGGAGAGTAGTCAGCAAAAAAACGAAAGCGTGCCAGTCACAGTAATTGAAAAGCCGGTAGCCCCGAAACCATCAATTCAACCTACAGTTGAGGAATCCGTTCAAAAAGTTGCTGAACCTGATGATTTATCCAAAAAGAGAAGCCGGGCTGAGTTTAAAAAAGGCCTGCCTTCAGGTTTTAAGGAAACCAGAATGTCTGATCAAAGGCTTTTGATAAGTAATATGGATTTGCCATGGTTAAAAAAAACAGAGGAGATCCCTTTGGCAATGGTTACATTATCTGATACAGAAGGACAGAAATTTTATTATGGCAGCATTGTAAGGGGCAAGCTAGCGCAAGTCGCAGCCCAATTAACCAGGGAGCAAAACAAACATGCAGATACTTTACTTTATACCTATCTACCTGATTTTATTAAAAGAAAATCAAGCTTTATTAAAACAATAAAAAATCAAATTACAAACAGACCGATCTGCTATCTGGGTAATGTTGCCGGACAACGAGTCTATTTTATAGAATTTGGCAGAGTTAACGACACTCCTGTTATAATACGGATCGCAGTTTGTGATAAAGCGAAACAGGATGAGGTGTTAGCAGTTTTGACAACCCAACCCAGGTCTATTATCAAAGGAAAAAGCAGATTATGAAAGAAGCAGATCAGTCTTGTTATTTAATAGGTGAAATCAAGGATCAAAACCTAGCGGTGATAGCCCAGGATATCCACTTAGTGCGCGGCGATAAGCCATATGTAATAACTGTTGGCACAGTTGAATTCCTTCAGAGCGTTGTTGATCATAACAGAGTATTAACAGACGATGATCCTACCAGATTAGATGATAAGGTTTTCATTCTGGACAAAATTGTTTCTATCGACCAGATTTGTGCCACCCTTTCCAGATTACCCCTCGAGGAACTAAGGCCTTATTTAACAGAGCAAAAAACAGATTTGCTTGACTAAGCCGGTAGAACTGCATCTATGGTTTGCTCAACTAATTTTTTCTGCCTTCTATCATCTATCTTTGGAACAATAACCCTTTTAATCATTGGTTTGACACCCTGGCGGTGGTTCATTTCCATAACAATATCAGTTACTTCCCGCAAGGATGTTGGAAAATCCATTGGTTCATTTGAATCACCAACTTGGTAAGCGGTATACATCTCCCTAAGTCTATTAGCCACTCTTATGACATCATATACTCGCCTTACATCTGTTTCTATCTGAGGATTACCCGATAGCATCCTGTCTGCTCCATTTGTCGTATCTCTATTTATTAAGTAATGCCAGATTTGCCTAACTTCTGGCTGCTTAAAATCAGAGAGGCCATCCATATAAGCCGCTAACATTTCTGCTTCATCACTCCTGTAATATGTTCTCCCATTTCTTGCCACCTCAAATGGCGGATAGTCAATATCAACTACTCTGGCTCTGGATTTTACTTCAGGGGATAACCTGTTTACTCCACCATAATTCTGTGGATTCATAGTACCCAGGAAAAGAACCGTAGGATCAGTAATAATTTCTTTTGCTGTTCCTCCTGAGGTAAAGAGTAATCTTCTCCTATAATCGAAAAGTGAATTTAACATTTTCGAAATGCCTGGTTTAAGAGCATTAATTTCATCAAAAAGGATAATTGTGCCAGGAGTTTGTAAACCTTCTAAAAGCCGTGAAGGCCATCTGACAGTGCCCGTTTTTGGATCATAATCAAAATCGTATGTTAGATCTTCCTTCGTACTGTTTTCATTACAGGCAACAGTTATAACTTCCCGATCAGACAGATTAGCCAACATATCCACTAATACATTTTTTCCTGTACCAGCCTCACCCTGCATAATCAAAATTCCCCTATGGTTGGCAAGTTGTAAATTTAAGGCTTCAACCACCTCTTCTAATTTTTCCATATTATAGTCTGTAATTCTCCAGTGCTCATCAAATTCAGGAACTCTTCTTTTAATACCTCTAAAATATTCATCCGCCTGTTTATGATATTGCTCAATTAATATCCTGGTCCTTTCATCATTTAAATCAGTGCTGACAATAAGATCGTGATCCTTAGCCGGCCTCCAAATTTTTCCCTGAGAATCCTCAAATATTAAATCTGCCCACTGCGCAAAACCGCCTGGCCTTGGTAAAAGCTTGGGTTGCCAAATTCTTGGAGGTTCTTTAAATATTGGAAAAGTAGCATTTCCAAACTTAAGTTCCCCTGTTTCACCAACCGCTCCTAACTCTTTTCGATGCTCCATGTCCTTTTTACGGGCGCCTAGGATAATCTCTAATCTCTTTTCTTCTATTTCCCTTAATTCCGGAGGGAGGGCAAAAAGCTTAGCTCTCCAAGCTGTTACTAGTGGATTTCTACCAAAGCGGTCTACTTCACCAGAGTCTGATAATTGCTCAATCTGTTCTCTCAAGGAAGCTAAATCCTCACGGGCTTCATCTACCACTTGCGCCCATCTTTGTCTGTCCTGCTCTTCCAGCTGTCTGTTTCCCTCTTCTAATTTTCCTCTTTGCTTTGTTCTCATTGCGCTATATTTATCACGCAACTCCTTTCTTACTTGTGGATCTCTAATATTGGCAAGCATCATTTCAAACTGTTGCGCTTGCACTGAAGTTGAAAAATAAGCAAGCTCCTGAGGCGAACCGGTTTCTTCTATCAGTTGTTCAATCTGAGGTATAGCTTCGTTTACAGCTGCTATTAACTCACCCTGATACTGATTATTCAAAGTGTCTTTCCGGGTTTGAAGAGTACGCAATCTTTGTTCAACCTCTCTTCTTTGTTGAGGATCAACTACATCAAGTTTTTGCCTTAATTCTAAAATCCTGGCAAATTGTTCATCCAAACCAATAGTATCACCTACGCTTTTAACTTCATCTAAAGCCAGTTTATAAGAGTCAAGTTGGGTACTAAATTCTGCAGTTCTAATTCCACTCAGTTTACCTCTTGCTTGAGTAATAAACTCATCAATAACTTCCTGATATGCCTGATTGGCAGGATCTACTTTTAATCCCTGCAGCCTATCTAAAATATCTTCTAAAACTACTGGATTTGTTGCAGAATTGATAGGTTCAAGAACCTGTCTTGAAATAGTTTCTCTTAGAGTATTAGCCACATCTACTTCTGATATTGCGGCCCGACTTTTTCCCGTTACTTTTCCCAGTTCTAAATTAGCAAACCTTTCCTGTTGTTCTCTTAACTGCGCCTCTTTTTTCTCTAGTAGCAATTTACTGCCTCCAGGAGGAATAGTTTGAAAATTAGCCTGAACTTCGCGTAGTTTATCTTGAGTATCAAGGTAAACAATACCCCCCAATTTATCAACGGTTAAAAATCCTTTAACATCTTCAACAACTTCGGCAATATCTCCTGTTTCCTTATCGACAATAGACAGCTTATTATCAGAAGATCGAATAATTAAAAAATTCCCATTTGGATCAATCGCTAACTCCTGAGGATCTTGTATCTTAATCTGAGATTCAGAAACAGGGTAAGTTGTTCTATCCAGGACACCCTTAGTATCCAAACTGTAAACTTGACCTGAATTTATAAAATATAAAATACCAGGATTAGAGGGATCCTGAGTAGGACTCAAACCAGAGTATCCTTGTTGGAGTCCTGTATTATTTGTAATATGAAATAAATTATAACCCTTCACAATTTGTAGATCTCCTGGTAAATCTTTATCCAACTCTTCTAGCTTCGCAAACTCCTCCCCTGAAAGAGGAAGCTTTTTGAACGGTCCATTTGGGTACATTTCAAAATAGCTACCACCTACTCCTAAAACAAATGTTGCCTGCTTATTTTGATCCTCCATTACTTCCAGATTCCAATCACCCATTGGTATACTAATATTAGCTCCCCTATTTAAAACACGACTCCTGACATAAAGGTCGGGGAAGCCAATCGAACGACAATTGAAGAATAATTCACTCCAAGTTTCTACAACCGGGTTAAAATCTCTTAGGTGAAACCCCATCCTTCCTAAAATATTCTGCAATTTTTCTGTAGAAACATCAGGCTTAGAACTAACATCTATATAATCTCCTCTGGAAGAAGCAAGAATTTCTACTACAGTAGGATCAAGAGGAACTCTTATCGGTGTAGCTTGTTTATTGAAAACAGCTAATTCATATTTATCACTTTGCTTTTCTAAAATTGCAACTACTTCTCCTATTTTTTTAACATCTACAACTTCACCTTTAAACTGCTCTCTAAATCTATCTGTACCTAAATCCCGTATTTCTACAAGTTGAGAAATTGGATTGCCGGGAGCCAATAAATTTCTTGCTTCATAGGTATTTCTTTCTACCCCGCTATTATCAGCCATATATTTAACGTACCAGATTTATTGAATATAAATCAATCTCTCAATACGCTTTAGCGGCTTTCATTAAGGTTAAAATTATGACAAGAACCTTTGGAGCTGAATCAGGTTAATCCGAAGCAGTCTAAATGCTTCGTCTGGTAAATCCTCAAAGTTTTCAGGATATGCGCAGTTACTTTCACCAAAATAAAGGTTTAAATAAGTTTGAATCTTAGCTCTCTCCTGCTCCCCAGCTGATAGTCCAAATCCTTTAAAGGTGAGTCTGCCTTGATTTTCTTTTATATAATCGCCTAGAGCATCTCCGCTAAGCCCCTTATTTGCTTCACCGTCTGTAATAACCAGGATTAAACCATGAGAATCCCTAAGCCTTCTTCTTTGCTCATTCATAGCTTCAATAGTCATCTTAATTCCTGCATGAAGATTAGTACTTCCGCCAAGAGCTTCGGTTGCTTCAATCAATTTAGGCTTTATTCTTTGAGACCTGTCATCAAAATCCTGTCTGAATTCCTTTATAACCTCTGCCTTATCTCCAAATGCAGTTGCCATAAATGGAATACCCATGTCCTTACAAACCCTGGCAAAAAAGATTGTAGCTTTTCTTGCCTCCTCCATTTTTCTTCCCTGCATTGAGCCGCTATTATCAATGAGTAACCCAATAAATAATCTGGGTTCACCGGTTGGTTTTTCTACCTGTCTCATATGAAACTGCTCATCACCCAAAGGAGCTTTGCGGATTAACTCCCTTCTGTCAAGCTTAGACCCGTTAAAATAACCGCCTTCATATATTGGCTCTTTTCTTCTTGGAATGATTCTTCCGATGGCTTGTTTAAAATTTCTGACATAGGAATACATTGCATCTTCTAAGGACTGGTAAAGTAAGTATTTATCCTGCTCGTCCTCATTAAAACCTGCTTTTTCCATTTCTATTTTTTCTTTTCTGGCTTGTTCCAATTGCTTAAGTAACCCTTCCTGATGTCTTCTTTCTGCTTCTTCTCTTTCATACTCAGCCTGCTCCTCTGCTTCAACCTCCGATAAAGCCTCCTTATAATCATGCTCCGCCTGCTTTTGCGCTTTTTCATCTACAGTTTGCGGTCTGATCTCATATTCACCTGTTTTTTTATTTCTCTCCAGTTTCATTGTTTTTCCCAGCTCTTCCTCCAGGGCTGCTTTTTGTATTTCGTCTACAGTTATTCTGGCTACTTTAGTAAGTTCTGCGCGTTCTTCAGGGGGTAGCTGGTCTATTGCATCTTTAATATCTTGGAGCTCTTCATCTGAGAGTTTTGACAGATCAAACCTCTCTGGTTTTTTTTCAAAGGAGGGCTTACTAATTTGATGACCTGCTTCGCCGCCCACCTCCGAGGAGTCACTTTCAAAGCCACTGTCCGAGTTGTTAGATGTACTTTGATTTGGCCGACCAAGGATTGCTTGCTTTAAACGATCTATAAAACGTTTACTTCCTTGCGCAGAAGCTGCATTCTGACGCGGCTCTCCTCCTCCTGGGATATTGGGAGTTCCGGATTGACCCTCACCTGATTGTCCTTCTTCCTGTTGCTGTTTTGATCTTTGTTTTCGTTCAGCCATCTGACGCTTTTCTTCATCTTCTATATCTTTCTTTTCAAGCTCCTTTGCAATATCCCAAATTTGTTTTTGTAATAACCTTCTTATGTCTACATCAGTATTTAAAAAGTACTGTTCCAGTAACGGCTTTGCAACTTCACCTAATCTGCCAACATCAGTATCCTCTAGCTCCGGTATACCTTTTCCGTGTAGCCAATAGTGGGAAGAATTATAAGCAAATTGTAATAATAACGGCCTGCTTGATAGGGGTGTTTCAGTTATTCTTTCTTCCAGATCCTTCCCCTGGTTAGTTCTAATCTGGCGGTCTATTGCCGGAGACTCTTCGCCTTCTAAACTATTGACTCTTGGATCTTCTATTCCTTCAAACATCAACCAAAAACTTGTTGGCAGGTAGCCTTCATCTTTAGCTTGTTTTTGCCCCTCCATCATTAAACGGAAATCAGTATATTTAGCATGACCAGCTTCGTGATGAAGAATAGTAGAGATTTGATCCATACTCATCCCCTGGGCTGACTCTGCATCATAAAGAATTTTTTTTGGGATAAAGCATCGGGTGGCAAATCATCCAGGCTATCTCTTTGACCAGTCATATATTTCTCTAACTCAATATTTGTTTCTGGATCAAGTCCAGTAGCCCAAACCCCACGTTCATGGGATGGTAGAACCTGAATATCATATCTTCTGGAATACACTCTTCCCAAATGAGCGATTAACCTGTTTTTTTCCTGAGGACTTAACGCTAATTCTTTTGGGTGTTCAGGATTAGAATGTGAGGTTGCTTCTGGATTCATGCTCATTTAAAAGTATATGGCATATAACTTAAATCCGCAAATAAGCTCACCTGGGGGGTGTAGAATATAGGTCACCTGGGGAGATTAGACCTTTTGAAATACTACAATCTTATTTAACAGAGCAAAAAATGGAGACGGATTTTTAAAAAATTCACTTACATCTACTGGTTTCACCCGCAACAACTGATAGCTCTTCCCAAAAGTATAAATAATCAAACAAGTACCAAACCTCTTATCTTAATCTCTCCACGTCTCTCCAGCCGATATCTGTCCGGTAATGCAGGTTATTGCCTTCAACGAAAATCAAAGACATCGCCTCATATGCCTTTTGTCTGGCCTCAATAACTGTCTTCCCTTCCCCGACAATATAAAATAATCTGCCGCCAGAGGCATAATGCTTATTATCTATAACCTTTATTCCGGCTCCATAAATCTTTACTCCGGAAATTTTCCCGGCTTCATCTAAACCAAAAACCTGCTTATCCTTAACCTTTGAATAATCAAGCGGATAGCCTTTTGAAACTCCGGCTACCACCACCCGGGCTTTTCCATCTGTTTTAATCTTCAATTTACTAATATCACCTTTGTATATAGCCATGCTGATATCAAATAAGTCATTTTTTATACCCGGTACTATCACTTGCGCTTCCGGATCACCCCAGCGGGCGTTAAATTCTATAACATATGGCTTTAACTGGTCACCTTGCTTCACTACCATCCCCCCTAGATACAAAACTCCTTTATACGGTCTTTTCTCCTCACTCAAACCTTTTATGACCTTATCTAAAATCTCTGTTTGGACTAGCTTTAAAAGCTCCCTGCTTAATACCAACGGGGGGCTACTGCAACCCATACCTCCGGTGTTTGCCCCTTCGTCATAATCATTTATCCGTTTATGATCCTGAGCACTGCCAACCATCTGATAATTTTTCCCGTCACAAAAAACATAGGTAGAAAACTCCTCTCCTTCCAACCACGACTCAATTAAAAAAACTTCTCCGGCAACCCCAAAGTTTTGCATCTGCGCTACCTTCTCCAAAGCTTCCTTATTATTTCTTGCAGGCAATACTCCTTTACCTTCAGCCAAACCGGCAGCTTTAATAAACCAGGCCTGATCCTTCTGGATCTTTAAAAAATCTTCGGCTTCTTTTTTTGAGCGGCAGATTTTTAATGCCGGCTGAGACAAACCAATTCTTTTACCAAACTCCCTAGCCCAAGCCTTATCCCATTCAATCTGACCGGCTAGCTTTGTTGGTCCGACTGCAATTATTCCAGCTTTGCTAAGTTCATCCACTGCCCCGGAGGCAACCGCATTATCCTGCGCGACATCAACCAAAAAGACTTTTTCTTTTTTGCACTCGGCAACAATTTTAGAGATATCTGTGGTTTTAATATAAGGGTAGGTTTTGACCGGCTTCTTTGTATTTGCCTGCATCAGATCATTTCCCGGGAAAACCAAAATCCTCGCAACGGATTTACTCCTTGCATATGCATCAACCAGTGCTGACTCCCTTCCCCCTCCGCCGATGATTGCTATTGTTTTTGGCATATACTTAAGCCTTAAGTTTGTATTATATGATAATTCCTAAATGATTTCTATTCTTGAACCAGAGTATCTTGAAGTAAAATTAGTTTAACAAGCTCTTATTTGAATCAGACGAAGAAGGATTGTATCTATTTCTTCCAACTTCCAAGCCATACAACCCAATTACAAAAGTAATAAACCTATCAGTTACCTGCCCAAGCATAGTATCCCTTAATTCTGATGTGTTATTCTCTCTATATCCAGCCACATTAATCATGGCAGTGGCTATAGCTGAAAAGTTTGGTAAGGGTTTGCCCAATGAAGACCTAAATCTTGAGTCTTTCGAAAAATCTATGATTGCCCTGGTCATCGGATGGCTAAGGGTTTCTGTTATAAAAGTAACTGCTTCATTGGTATTTTGCCGTAACCATTCCCTATTAATTTTATTAAATAGTGCATCCAAATCAAGGACTCCTGCATCCATATATTCACCAAGTCTTTGAGCAATCTCAGCTCTTTTTGTTCGATAATTTGCTTGACCTTCTCTCCAATTTTCCTCGCGTTGCTCGTAAGAAACTGAAGTTACTTCATTTATACTTGGCCTAAACAATGCTTCAGTTGAAAATGCTTTCCCCACCCTGTCTACTTCGCTTATTCCAGTCAGGAAGTAATCAAGATATACATATTCCCCTAAACCATAATTATCTATTTTTTCAATAAATTCCCTGGTAAGATTCTCCGGTTGAGGGTTTGCATATCCAGGCAAGGATTTTGCAGCCAGCTTTGATAAAAATGTAGCTCCTATAAAGGAATTCAGCCCTAACTTAGTAGTAAAGTACCTGTGGCTATCCAGCAGGAATTTTAATCTGAGCATTTGATCACCCTCTCTTAATGCTTTAGACACCTCCTGCATATCTTCCTGATTAGATTCTCCTGGTTGCTCTGCTAATTTATCGATTACTGCAGGTAAACTTACCTCTGCTACTTTCTGGAATTTTGCTGTTATTCCATCTAATGTCCCATTTTTATCCAAGAAAGCTGCTTCAGTGAAGACATTTACCAAAGCTTTTTGGGCTCCCGGCAGTTTCATCAAAAGCCGTCCACGCATTTTTTCTAAATAGCTGCTTTGAGCTCTTGTAGCAAATTCAACAACAGAGCCAATAGCCGCATAATATTCATAGTCTCCCTCAAGGTCTATAAGTTTCGGTGCACGCCCTGCGGATACGGCTACAGAATTAACTTTTGCTGCCCAGTTTATATGCTCAATCATGCAGGCAACTTTAACATAAATAGAGTATAGACACAAGTCTAGCTGGTGAGTTGTTGAAGCAAGTAGGATAGTCTTGTTTTTTGCAATTTATTGTATAAAATAAACAAGGATACAAATGATTGAACGACTGGCAGAGGAGGAATCGGCTTTAATAACCGGCTTTAAGGAAAAAATCGAAGCCAAATTTTCAGCAGAGTCAGATATTCCTGCAGGTTTAGTACTAACTGAGGTAAACTTAAGTCCTGTTTATAAAAACCAGATCATCCTGATCAGAAGCGGCCGGCCGGTTGTTGAAGAGTGGATGTTTAAAAAAGCTCCTGAGATTGAAGGTTTCAAAGACAGGCTTTCAGATTTAGCAAAAGAGGGGGTCAGCAATCTGGCGGAAAAGCTGGAAGTTGAAGAGGATACAATATTTAAAGCCGCTCTTTTAACAAGAACCCTGATAGAAAAGCCTGACCAGGCAACAGCAGTAGATTTAGATGGAGGACCTGAAGTAATAAGACTTATCAAGACAACTTTGCCAGGCTCAAGATTTAACGGTATTTTACTTCCTGAAAGGCCGGGTTATGTTTTGGAATACTATTCCTGTTTTCATATCGTGGCAGGTGAAAAAAGTCTAGTAGCCATAAGATCTCTGCTGATACATACCAACCATCAGGATGCCAGTTTCGAAGAAATTTTTCCTGTAGCCTTACTGCTTTCTGCGACAGTAGCGGAGAAGCATAAACCTGAGCAAACAAAAGATGATGAAGCAGCTAAATTACAAAGCCCTATTATTCAAGCTAATAACTCCTCATCCTTATAGATAGCCAGTACTTCTTTAACAGAGGGGATATTTGGGGTTATGTTGTGCTCTCTTAGTTGCTCTCTATAAAGCTTTTCAGCCGCAGATGGACAGTAATAGTCATTGCCAAAATCACCCCCCACACAAAGATTTGATCCGTACATCTTTATAAAAGTTTTTTGATCCCTTAAATCCAAGGGCTTGGTATCCTGATGTCCCCAGGGCATATCATATAAATTATCCTTATCCACCCCAAAGACTGCCCCCCAAACGATAAAGGTTAGCGGAATATGATATTTTTCTACAATCCGGCTGATGTTTTTTATACCCAATTGACTGGCCATCGGACAGATAAACAAAACTTCCTGCGGTTGGTATTTTGAGAGCAGCGACTGCATAGTTTTTCCTAAATTGCGACCCACACAGATACTGTCGGCAATCACCCAAAGCCCTCCTTTACATAAACCCTCTGCGTTCTCATATTGATACTTAGTAACTATAGTTCCCTGTTCCTTAACATGAGTTGCTCCGATAAAACAATCTCCAAAGTGATTAATAACTCCGGCTTTAGATAAAGCAAAACCCAATTGACAAGCTAAGGCCTCCCGCAAAATACTGACTGTAGAGATTTCCCTGGCCTTAAATTTTTTTAATATTTTCTGCGCTGTCGGTAGTTTTAAGGAATCAATCGTGGCTAAAAGAGTATGGTTTTGTCTCTCTACCCCTAAGTTAAGCCGGCAGGGGATAAATTTATTCTTCTTAAGATAGCCGACATTTAGCGCCCGAGACGATCGGGTTTGCATTAATATAACTGATATTGGCTTACTCATTTGGACTAAAGTATAACTTTTTTAAACTAAATAGGCTTAACAGGTAATATTAAACCATATCTCCTGGCCTGATCCGACAACCATTGGCGCCAATTACCAGAACCCAGCTCTTGGGTATCCACTTCTTTTAGTTGAGGGTGTTGCAAAATCAAATGAGGCTGACACTCTTTTAGCACACTATCTAAATCATGAGTAGCCATATCGTTCCCTGTTAAAAAATTAAGAATATCATAGACACCAACAGTAGATCGGGGTGATAATGATCGCCCGGTTACTACAGTAAGTATATCTCCAATATGAAATCCTCGCATATCGTTAGATAAATCTTCAGGTTCTGTTATAAACTGCCCTTCTTGAAGTAACTTTTCCGCTAACCGACCCACTGCGCAGTATTGCACTATATTGTTCGTTACAGAATTAAACCTCTCCCTACCAACCTTATCCAAGTACGGTAACACCTTAACTAATTGATTTTCTGCGCAAATTATTGCAGCGGATTCAATTATAACTAAATCATCTTCACGTAACGGCGTACTGTAAATCAGTCCAGCAACTACTCTTGCCGATATCCCCCAGGATCCAGTAGAATATTGTATCAGAGTCTCAATCAATTCAGCAGGTTTAACAACTGATGCTTTATCGAGTTGACTGAAGGTTTTATTCTCTGGATTCATCAAAGCAGTTTATCATAGAAGAACGAAACTATCAACTATAGGGCTTACCTTCAAAGTAAATGTGCCTGCCTAGGTCAAATGGAAGGTGATATTTATATTTCGTATTAAAATTACTATTGTGTTACAATTCAAGACATGGAAATAGGCGAACCCTTTATTGAACCTTATTCAAACGGAAAAAAGGAAATGAATAATCAAGAGGTAGATTCACATCTACTCATACCTCGAGGTGAACCTTGTGTTGTCAGGCCTGATCCAAATGCAGAATATGTATTTGGAGGAGAATTAGGCATACCTATATTTCGTCGAGATTTCCCGGGAGAACTACCACAGGTACAGACAGAACCTTTGTCTGATTTACGAACAATCCCAAGTGGAGTTCGCTCAACACTAGTCATGTTTAATGGAAAGTTGTACCGAGCTAAAGGCGTTTCTTTAGTAAATGGTGAGTTGATTACTACTGCAGTCGGCAGCCAAGACGTAAAAGGTGGAATGTTTTTGGACGCTGCAGAATACGAACTGGGAATTATTGGAGATTTAGGTAAAGCATTAAGAGAGAAGGAATTGTATTATGGAGTTAAACCAGCAGCTTTAATAGACTATAATTGTCCGATTGATGGAAGTCCATGCGGTGCGGCAATTTATGAAGTAGACGGCGATGATAGGCTTGGGGGAATGCTAAATGCTGCTGAAACTACACTACCCTTTAGGTATCTTGATAGATCTCAGGCTGATAGGATGTTGGATGTATTTATCAAACTTGCTAAGATGAGCGGACGAGTTTTAAGAATATTTCATGATTTAGGGTACTCATGGTCTGAGGATATGAGAGGATTAGGCACAAATTCACATCCTGGAAATATGATGATAAGTGATAATGGAGGTAAGACTGGCTTGTCGATAGTGGATTTAGACTGTGCTACTCAAAGAGATTCCGAATATTTTATGGAATTTTTTATTCGGGCATATATGCAAGATCATCCGGAAGATATAAGAACAGCAGCAGAAATCCGTGATTTTCACCACCGAGAATTACAGGAGTATGATTATGACACATTTAGAAGGATGCTTGTAGAACCTTATGTTGCAAATACTCATATTGCGGAAAAATATGACCCAGATTCAACAGCCTTGAGCTTAGTTAGTAAATACTTAAGAGATTCCGGTGAAACAAACGACCAAAAAATTAGTAAAACGGCTCAGAAAATACTTAAAGCTTTGAGACCTAAGGGTATTAGAATGCCTTTAAGGCCTATATTAGCAGATGCATTTAGTGATGCATATTTAAGTAATGATCCCCAACGTGAGGTTTTAGAAGAAATCGACTGGTCTGATTTAAGAAAGTTTTCTAGAGAAGATATGCCTCAATTTAGAGATGACTTTATGAAGCGTGTTATGGCTGCTGCAAAGTAAGTCTTTTAAGTAAAAACTCCCAACCCCAGGGGTTGAATAGCTTTGAACCCCAGGAGTGAGGCTAAACTATAGGTCTTGTGAGCCGGGTGGGGGTCGAACCCACGACAAATGGATTAAGAGTCCATTGCTCTACCACTGAGCTACCGGCCCATTTCGTCACTTCGTTCCTCAATGTAAACAAAGTTTTCAATGTACTCACTACAAAAAGCCTTCGGCACTGCTCTTCCTGTGATAACTATTATTTCAAGATATCCGCTGAACGCGGATTAATTTGTAGTTATCCCGTCATGAACCATATGGTTCATGACCCACTGAGCTACCGGCCCTTCTCACTTACGTTCGAAATAAGCTGACGAGCTTGTATATTCTAACAATTTACACTTGAAATCTCCAGTCAGATTATTGCTTTGCGGTTGAAAAGGACAAAAATTAACAAAGCTAGAAGAGACATTATTCCTCCAAAGAAGAAAGTAGCCTGAGGATTAATAGCATTCCAAAGCAATCCTCCGAGTAACGAGGCAATGAACGTGCCTACCGCTGTTAAAGTATAATATGCTCCAAAAAAAGTCCCGGATTCGCGCTTTTCTATAAACTCAGAAATATAGGCTTTAGAAATCCCATCTGTAGCTGCAATGTAAATCCCATAGACAGGAAAAATTAACCACATCCAAAACGGATCCTTTATAATTCCAAGTGAAAAATAGACTAAGGCAAAGACTACCAAGCCTCCTGCAAAAACTTTTTTAGCGCCGATTTTATCTGAAAGTGAGCCGGCAGGAGTAGCAAATATAGTTTGGGAAACGTTATATAAAACATATGCTAAAACAACCAAGGTAGTACTTAAACCTAAGCTCCTCGCATACAGAAGCAAAAATACATCAGATGAGTTTCCCAGAGAAAATAAAAAACTAACTGCTAAAAAAAGTTTTAACTTCGGCTGCAGAGTTTTCCAGTTAATTTTAATGAATTCTTTTTTTTCCTCAATTACTATTTTTCTTTTTTCCTTAACAAAGAAAACCAGTAAAACTACTGCTACGGTAGCCGGAATAAAGGCTATAAAAAAAGTTTGCCTTAAGTTATCTTTCATTAGATATAAAATCCCCAGGGCTAAAAGCGGGCCAAAAACAGCACCCAGCGAATCAAAAGCCCGGTGAAAGCCAAAAATAAATCCTTTGTTTTCCACAGTAGCATTCTCTAAAAGTAAGCTATCCCTGACTGCAGTCCTCATGCCTTTGCCAAATCTATCAATAAAACGGGCTACTAAAACCATTGGCCAAGCGTAGGCCAAACCGATTAGAACTTTTGAGACTGCACTTAAAGAATATCCGCCAACTACAAACAACTTTCTCCTTCTCAAGTAATCAGAGTAGGTTCCAAACAGATACTTGGTTATAGCAGCTGTTGCCTCCACAAATCCTTCTATAAACCCTACAATCGGCACTGAAGTGTGCAGGATCGTTGTTAAAAAAATAGGCACAATGGGATAGATCATCTCGCTGGATAGATCATTAAAAAAACTGACCAGCCCTAATAAAAAAACATTTTTAGGAATACGGGAAAACATAGGCTTTTAAATCTTATCACGTAAGCGATTAAAATATTATCCTTACTCCCCCCAGATCTGAATATTCAAACGGGTGAAAGTGGTGGATTGAACCAATCATTATTCTATTTTTCCTAACCCGAAATTTCTTTGAGATATTATTTATAGCCTCGGTTCCAAATGGTTCGTTTTCATATACCAAACTTACACTCAGATTAGGAAACATTCCTACCTTATTTATAAACGGCAAGGCCTCATTTAACTCTTTAAACCTCTCCTTGTCTACATTATTATCCCAATTCCTGCAGTGTACCAAAATTACATTCTTAGCTGTTTCGTTTAGATGTATATAGTTTAAGATTTCATATAAACGGTTTGCATGGTTTACAAAAGCTATAATTTTTCCGCTTGTGACATCCTCATAATGATTTAATATAAATTTATGCAACGGTTTTATACCCGGCGTTGTCTTAAGAATCAATGTAAGAAGCTGATCCCGATATACCATTAATAAAACCAAAAGTACTGACGGAAAAAAATAAAGAGAAAAATAAATTATATTGTTTTTATCGATTAATATATTTCCGATAATCCCGAGAAAAGTCGCTGAGAAGGCTAAAATTACAAATAAAATCGGTGCCGAGTATGTTCTTTTCAACTCGCTTCTGGTCTGTCTTAAAATTAGATTCCCTAAAGCAAATAAACTCATAACTGAAAGGAAAGCAATGGTATAAACTCCAGCCAGGGATAAAAGATTACCTTGTGTTAAAAGTAAAATAGAAGAACAAAGCAGGAAAAACAATATAATAATTATCGGATATGAACCTCTGCTGTTTTTCCTGGTTAGAAATTCCGGCAAACAGGCATCTGCCGCCATTCTATAAACCAATCCGCTCACGCCTATAAATGAAGTTAAAACTGCACCTGCTAAAACTAAAACCGCATCAATAACAATAAAGTACTGAAGCCACTTGCCTCCCATTAGTAAGGCCTGGTCTGCCAATAGAAAATCTTTAGCCGCAATAATTGTAGAAATAGGCGCGAGCCCTAAAACAATTATGGCAATTAAAGGATTAAAGATCGCCACAGCAATTAACATATTCCTTAAAGTTTTTCTAAAAACTCCTTCTTCCTGCTCCTCAACAAAGTTTGCTGATGATTCAAAACCGGAAACTCCCAAAAGGGAAGCGGCAAAACTAAAAAATAAAGCCTTAATGACCCCACCCCCTGATTGAATTATCTCCTTTGACTTAATCAAATTTTCCATAAAAAAAGAATGATGGCTAAGGATAAAAAGAGATCCAAGGAGGACAAAAATTATCAATGTAAAAATATGTAGACAAAATATACCAAAAGCTATTTTTGAAGAATCTTTTAGGCCAAGTATAACTAAAACTGCAAAAAGAAAAAGCAGGAAAATAGTGACAGGAATAATCGGAACAGGTATTAGCGTATGCAGATAGGCAATACTTACTGTGGCTGACAAAACGCAGGTGGCAATATAAGACAGTATTGTAGTTACACCTGCAATTGCCGCAATAGTTTTGTCTGTGCTGTTAAGTAAACAGTTATATGCTCCTCCATTTATCGGCAATGCCTCTACAACTTCTGTATAAACTGATTTATACATAAAAAGAACTAAGGCAATAACCCCTAAGATAAGCGGGGCAAAGATTCCTCCAAAAGCAACGGCTATCCCGGAAACATAAAGACAGGAACTTAAGATATCATTTCCGCAGATTGCTGTTGCAAACCACTGGTTAAATTTTACATGCTCTTGTTTTCTCATACCCTTAAAGATACTGTAAATACATGATACTAAAAAACCTGACTAGAAAAACAGTGTTGGCTACTGACCTAAAAATACCAACATCAGTTTTAGATCAAACTCTGGGACTTTTAAAAAAATCCCAACCCCGATCCTTACTGCTTAAAACCCGTTTTGGCATACATACTTTTGGACTAAAAGAAGATATCGATGTAGCAATTCTGGACAAAGATTTTAAGATAGTCAAATTAAAGGAATCCCTAAAGCCTAACTCTCTTTTTTTCTGGAATCCGAAATATAGTTTAGTTATAGAACTACCAAAAGAGACCCTGAAAAAAACCAAAACCTCCCTTGGTTGCCTCCTTGAGCTCAAAATGTTATAATACTTATCCTGCTAATGGAACCGCCATAAGGGCGGTTTTTTAAATGGAGCAGGAAAATTATGAATAGTATTCGAAATGTTGCAATTATAGCCCACGTTGATCATGGTAAAACCACTTTAGTGGATGCTCTGCTTCGTCAATCTTTAACTAAAATCTCCAAGGAGGCAACTGAAAAAGGAGATTTAATTATGGACAGCAATGATTTAGAAAGAGAAAGAGGAATTACTATCTTTTCGAAAAATGCATCTGTACACTATAAAGACACCAAAATTAATATTATAGACACCCCTGGACACGCTGATTTTGGAGGAGAGGTAGAAAGGGTCTTAAAAATGGCAGACGGAGTACTGCTTTTAATTGATGCAAAAGAGGGTCCAATGCCGCAAACCCGATTTGTTTTAAAAAAAGCCTTAGAGTTAGGACATAAAGTTATCGTGGTTATAAACAAGATAGACAAGCCAGATGCCAGAATTGAATATGTGATAAATAAGACCTTTGATTTATTTTTAGAACTTGGTGCGGACGAGGAAACAGCCTACTTCCCTACCATTTACGCTTCAGGCAAACAAGGAAAAGCCGGCCTGGAACCAGACTTGTCTAAAATGACTGATATCTCCCCTGTTTTTGATGCGATCATCAAATATATTCCAGCCCCAATTGCAGAAGATGATAAACCTTTGCAGATTCTTATTACCAATACTTCATATGATAATTTTAAGGGCAGAATTGCTACAGGGAGAGTTTATGCCGGAGTGGTAAAAGCCGGACAGGATGTTGCGCATATCAACAGAGATGGATTAATTAAAAAATTCAGACTGACTTCGCTTTTGGGATTTGAAGGACTGGAAAGAGTTGATATTACGCAGGCTCATGCCGGAGATATCATTGCGGTTTCCGGAATTCCAGATATCACAATTGGTGAAACTTTGGCAGATCCGATAAATCCAATAGCGCTACCTGTTTTAGACATTGAAGAATCTACAGTCAGAATGCGGTTTGGAGTAAATACCTCACCTCTTGCAGGCAGGGAGGGTGAATACAAAACTGCCAGACAGATCCAAGACCGCTTACTTAAGGCTCAAGAAGCTGATGTGGCTTTAAAGGTAGAATCTGCTGGAGCTGAGTGGGTTGTATCAGGTAGAGGAGAGTTGCACTTAGCCATTCTAATTGAAACCATGAGACGGGAGGGTTATGAATTCCAGGTAGGCAGACCGCAGGTTATTGAAAAACACGAAAATGGTAAAACCATGACTCCTTTTGAGAAAGTCGCGATTGAAGTACCTGAAGAATACTCTGGTTCTGTTATGCAGAAAATGGGTCTGCGACACGCAGAACTTTTAGACATGAACGCTGATAATGGCATTGTCGTCCTGGAATTTATTATTGCCACAAAAGAGTTTTTTGGTTACAGATCTCAATTTGTTACCGATACCAAAGGCATGGGAATTATCTCATCCTCATTTTTTGAATACAGAGAGGATGTTGGCGGAAAGTTTGAGAGGAATAATGGATCTTTAGTGGTTCATGAATCCGGATCAACAAAACTCTACGCATTAACTGGAGCACAGGATCGAGGAACAATTTTTGTTGGCCCCGGACTTGAGGTTTATAAGGGTCAGGTCATCGGACAAAACTCGCGCGGTGATGATATTTGGGTAAACGTTTGCAGAGAAAAACAACAAACAAACCACCGCTCTTCCGGCGAAGGGACATCTGAACATTTTAATACTCCAAAGATGATGGGTCTGGAGCAGGCAATTGAATATATTGATGATAGTGAATTAGTTGAAGTAACCCCAAAAAATATTAGGATTAGAAAAATTGATTTAAACGGATAAAAAACCGTTTACAGTCGCACACCGACTACTGGTCTTAGGGGATCCCTTTGTGCTTGCCTAAAAGAAAGATCACCTAAATAAAGAGGTTCTGAAAGCCTTGTTACTTTTGTTTTAAACCTCTTAAAAAAATCTTCCGGATCTGTCTTTAAAGCCCTAAGCTCCTTTTCTTCCAAGCCATCCCTCAACCTTACGCCTAATCTCTCAGCCTCCAGTATTGCTTTAGCCAGATTAGCATCAGGTAGCGTTTGAATAACAGTCCTTCTTACCAGTTCATATTCGGGTTTTCCTGCCCTGCTTATTAAATCTTCCAACTTATCATAATCTGTTAACCCGAAGGCAGAATCAGGAGCTATTCTTCCCCTCATATTAATAAAACCCGGAACATTATCAAAAATAAGTAATCCAAAAGATAAACCACCCTTTTTATCCAAAAAACTATCTACAGAAGCTATCTTCAAATCAGGTTCTATTCCAGGAAATAATTCTGTCTGAAACTTATCTAAATCCCGGGAGTTATAAATAGAAGTTGGAGGAGCAACTAGTAAAACCCCTTCTGTATTCTTACCTGCCAGGATGGCTTCACCCCTTTGAACTCTGGTATTAAGTAATCCGCTTAATTGCTTGTGTAGTGTTAGTGCTCTTTCAACACTGTATTGATATGATCCCTGCTCAATTCCTCTTTGCATCATAAGTGGCGCTAGTATAACAAATTAGTCCCTTTTGTCAATGAGTTCTGTTTTCTTCCAGGCTACTTGATAAAGCACAAAAAGCAAAACTACTATTCCTAAAATCTGGGTTATTGAATAGCTTTGGTGAAAATAGACATAATCTATAAAGACTGCGGAGGCTGGCCAAACCAACTCACAAAGGGTCGTAATCCTGGCCGGAGTCTTTTTTAAACCATAATAATATATAGCTAAGGCTACCATCCCGGTTGAAAAAGCTATTAATAAAAGTGTCCATATTTGCGCTTGCGTAATTTGAAAAATAGCGGCAGATTGCCCCATTGAGAAAATAAATCCCAGGGCAAAAAAAGGAGCCAGGGCAAACCGCAAAGCTGTGGCAGTCAAAAAAGAAACCTTGTTTAAAACATACTTACTAATCGCTGTTGAGGAGCCCCATAAAACTCCTGCCAGAAGAGCTAATCCTCCTGCTACCGCTGTCCCTGTACCTGTTTGAAAATTTACGTTCAGGTCTTTAAAGTTTATAAAATATGCGGCAACTAAAGCTATTCCTGCCCAAAGGATAAATCTCTTATTAACTCGTTCTTTAAGTATGATGGCCGCGGCAGATATGGCCCAAATAGGCTGAAGCTGTTGCAGTAAAACAACAACGGAAAACTGAATATAATTTACTCTTCCTAAAGCCGCAGTATAAAAAATTGTCCCCAAAGCTCCTGAAAAAAGCGCGACTAAAGAGATGGCTAACCACTCTTTTTTAGTCAGTTTTTTTAAATCAGGCCACCATTTTGGGAAAAATAATAAAAGAATGGCAAAACCAATCAGATGCTCATAAAAAACCACTACTGAAGGTGGGAGTGAGTATAAACTGCGTCTTAGCAAACCATCAAAACTCCAAATTATAGCTGCTAAGGCAACAAATAGCGGACCAAAGGATATTAGTTTTTTCATATTCTTCCTTTCATCCCGACTATACGGTCGCTGCCGGAGTTACACCGGCTCATCCAGCCAAAGGCTGGTCGTGGAGTTTACCACCGATTTTGACTTACGCAAAACCCTGAAAGAACACTTACATATTATGTGATATTCTTAAAGTATGTCAATACTCCTTGTTTTCGCTTTTATTTCCGGACTAGTCACCATTGCCGCACCTTGTGTTTGGCCGCTTTTACCAATTATCCTCTCTTCAACTGCTACCGGAGGTAAGCGAAAACCTTTGGGAATAACTATTGGCATTATGTTAAGCTTTGCTTTTTTTACACTTTCTTTATCCTATATCATAAAGATTATTCCTTTTGATCCAAATTCATTAAGGCTTTTTGCCGTAATCATGCCTATGGTTTTGGGCTTAACTTTAATAATTCCGCAATTGGCTTTAATCCTAGAGGGTTGGGTCAGCCGCTTAAGTGCCAGAGCCGGTTTGCAAGTAAATAATTCCTCTGGTTTTACTTCCGGAATTATTACCGGTTTCTTCTTAGGGATTATTTGGTCACCCTGTGCCGGACCGATCCTCGCAACTATTGCCACCCTTGCTGCCACAAAAGCAGTTAACTTCAAAATTATTTTAGTAACGCTTTTTTATGTTTTAGGAATTGGCATTCCACTTTTTATCTTTGCCACATTAGGCAATAGGGTATTTCAAAAAGTTAAGGTTATTTCAAGGTATACAGGAGTAATTCAGCAAATATTTGGCCTGATCCTGCTTGCAACAGCAGTCTCCATATTTTTTAACTGGGATAAACTACTGCAGGCTAAACTTTTAAACTCTTTTCCATCATTTTCTAACTATCTAACCCAAATAGAGTTGCAGCCGGAAGTGACAAAACAGCTGGATAGCTTAAGCGGAAGAAGGAATACGGGAGACACACCGGATTTTAGCGGGGGAACTAAATGGCTAAACCTGCCTGCCGATAGACAGATACAAACATTAGCCGATCTTAAGGGAAAAGTAGTTTTGGTTGATTTTTGGACATATACCTGCATTAATTGCATAAGAACCCTCCCCTTTGTTACTTCCTGGTACGAGAAGTATAAGGATAAGGGATTTGTGGTAATCGGAGTCCATACTCCGGAGTTTGAGTTTGAAAAAAAGACAGAAAATGTTTTAAGTGCAATCAAACAATATAATATTCATTACCCAATTGTACAAGATAATGAATACGCTATCTGGAAAGCATACAACAATCAGTATTGGCCGGCCGAGTATTTAATAGATGCCAAAGGGGTAATCAGGCATGTACATTTTGGGGAGGGCGAATATGACCAAAGCGAAAAAGCTATTCAGTCCTTACTCGCTGAAGCCGGCAAAAACATTGATGCAACGCTCACTAACATTGCCGACCAAACACCCAAAACTAAAATTACCCCGGAAACATACTTGGGTTTAAGTAGAAGAGAAAGATATTCCAGCTCTAAGGATTTGGGGCAGGATAGCTGGACAATAAGAGGAGACTGGGATATCCAAAATGAATTCATCTCTTCAAAACAAAACTCAACTCTGGATTTTAAATTTAATGCCGCTAAAGTTTTCTTAGTCATTACTCCCAAAACGTCTCAGGATCTAATTAAAGTCTCTATTGATGGAAAACCTACCCAAACTATTACAGCTTCTGAAGCTAAACTTTACCCGCTAGTAAGCCTATCAGAGTCAGGTACCCATCTATTACACCTAGACTTTCAAACTCCGGGCACAAAGGCTTATGCTTTTACATTTGGAGACTGATTTTTATCAACCAGCCGATAATTTCCTTTAGCCCACCCGTCTCTATCCTGAGCTAAGCCAAAGCCGCTTGATATTCCTAAAAGTGTTGGGAATAAAGTAAAAAAGCCATAATAAAATGCGGTTTCGGTAGACACAGAACCACCAAAATGGGTAACAGATAGTATATCTAATCCCAGTCCACAGACAAATCCAATAAGAGCCCCTTTTTTTGTGCTGTTGGCAGTCAACCACCTTAAAGACCTTTGTATATCATCCTTAGGAAGTAAAGTTATTGTTTGAGTACTATCAACTTCTTTAGGTTTTAATACAGTACCATGGACACCTTGACTATAATCCGGGTGGAGTCTCACCCATTCTATTTTTCTTCCTGCAGGCCCCAACTTTTCACCCATATATCTAAAAATTATAGCATGGATTTTTCAATCATTAACCCCAGGGGTTAAATAGCTTCCAACCCAAGGAAATGAATCTTTTTTATTCAAAGGTCAGATGTCTAATATTTGCCAACTCCCTTTGATACTCTGCCTGATCATATATAAATTCTTTATACTTCTTTCTACTCATAAATTCCAGGATAAATTCCGTACTTACAAAAGGATATTCTAAGTTTTCTTTAAGATAACTGGATAGCGATGTCCAAGGGTATTCTTCTAAATCTTTTATTTCTACTAAATAACCTGTAGATGGATTTAAATGTATGTATCTTGAAACATGAAGAAGTTGCTCGTTTTTTACAACTCTTACAGATTTAAACATGGGCTGAAATAATGGTCCATACCTTTCAGTTTTTACATTAAAATATTTAGCATAGCCATTTTGTAAATTGCTGACAAATTTGGCTATCCCCTTATCTAGAATTTGTTTTAAAAGAAAATGAAAGTGATTATCCATTAAACAAAATGCTAATATTTCTATTTGCGGGTTATTTTCTTTCACTAAATTGCTTAAAATTTTTTCTCTATCCTCTTTCTTTATCTTTTTAAATTGGGAAAAACTTACCGGGGTATCTCTAAAACGGTAATAATTTATTAAGTCTAGGAAGCGCAAGAAATCTTTAGTAGTTGAAAATATTGGTGCCCCGGCTATTCCTCTATTAAAAATATGATATACCTCGCCAGAAACAATGGCAGTTTTTCTGTAGGGCATATTTTCATATTATAGTTTAATCCAGAATTTTACAAGATAAAATCCCGGGGTTTGAAGGTAATCAACCCCTGGGGTTGGAATTGGGTTGAAATTTATGGTTTTGGAAGCTGTAGATCTAATACTTTTTGCAATAGCTGTTCTGATTTTTTCAGATAGAATATATTATATTTTGGAAAGTAAAGAAAAATAGCCGGAGCTTCTTCTAGTAATGCCTTTTGGAAATCAAAATATTTCATCTGTCTAAAATCCTCCGCCCCGGCTTCTTTCCCTCTGGCATCTTCTAAATCCTTATCTATCCTTTTAACATCTACTTTTGAGATATTCGTCTTTGTCTGGGTAGCATGCCAGAGTGTATATTGGTCAGGGTCGGAAGGAATACTCTGAAGTATTAAAAGAGCTTGAAAGTTTTGCGGAACACCTGATTCTACCCTGACTCTTACGTTAAGCCCTAAACTCCTCCATGAATTAATAATTTCATTCGCAACGCTTTCTAAATTAGGGGTTGTTGTTAAGACTATTTCGGAGTGAATTTTATCAACAGGAATTTGAGACTTAGCCCTCTCCAAAGCCGATTTTGCTTCTGTTTCGTTATTTAAATATTTTTTAGCATTTTTATCATACGCCCAGGAAGTTGGTGGGTAAGGATTATCAGCCACTTCCTCATTTTTTATTTGTGGACTAATATAGCTTAGCGCCTGACGCAAAGATCTGTTTTTACCGCCTACTAAAGAGTCTGCCATCGAGAAAAATACGGTTACTATTTTACTAAAATCTGTTTTTTGCTTCAGTCCTAGAATCGGATTATCCGGTAAGGCCTTAAGGTTATTTATACCAAATAAGGCTTCAACTTCTCCCAAGGAGAAACCAGTTGCGCCAACACTCTCGTTTGGATAAAAACGTACATATATTTTTGGGGCAACCGGATCAGAGGGAGTTAGGGTAATCTTTGTAATAAATATCCGGGACTTTTCTATTTTGGAAATTTTATATGGACCTATACCTAAGAGTGTACCCTTTTTAAATATCGGGCTAGCCAGAAGTGAGGGAAATGGCGGATAAGAATCCTTCAGGTTAAACTGTATAGTTTTATTATCTGGATAAGAAACCACGACGTCAGGAATGGAGAAGCCTATATCCGATGAATTAATCAAACTTCCATCAGACCATTTTAAATTATCCTTTAATTTGAACTTATACACCGTTGCATCTGCATTACTTTCCCAGCCCGTAACCAAATTTGGTTTGATCCTGTTATTTGCGTCGGTAGTGACCAAAGAAGTAGATATGAGCTTTGTAACTTCAAATGGAAGATCGTGTTCCTGATAAGTACCAATTAAGCCAATTCTAATACTATTATTATCGAACAGAAAATTAAACTTAAACTGAGCTATTAAAACAATAAATACTGCTACAAATACAGCCAGAAAGTATTTATTATGACGTTTTATATATTCTACTAAGATGAGGAGATAAAGCCTCAAAGATCTTATATTGAAGAAATTTTTCATTTTTAGATGGCTAGGCCAACAAGAGAAGAAATAATAAAAGCCACAGACAACCCAATGGTAGTATAAAAAAGGAGTTTCTCGGCTCCTCTTTTTGTTCTATAGAAACCTAAATCCGCTCCAAAAGCTGATCCCAGACCTGATCCCTTTTGTTGAATAATAATTACTAAAATAAGAAGTATCCCTAATATAATTTGTACAAGCGAGACTACCGGCTTCATGAGGATATTATTATATCACTAAGTTAGTGCGCTAACCATTGTAGAAAATGGGTAATAAAACCAATAATAAGAGAAGCCACTACAGCAACCCAGAAAGGAGATAATTCCATTGGAGGAATACTAAAACCCCCACTACTGTAAAAGCCTGCAAATGTATAAGGAATTAATTGAAAGTCAGAAACAATAGTAGTTAGCGCATATAAAGCTAAGACATTAATAAGCCAGGAAAATAACCCCAGAGTAAGCAGGTTAAGCGGCAGAAATAAAATCTTAAGAAGAGGAACTAATATAAAATTGATCAGCATAAAAACAAGCGCCCCAATAAACAGAGCTTTTATTCCTCCTATATAAACTAAACCCGGAATTAATTTAGTTGCTGTATAGAGCGAAACCAGATTTATTAAAAAGTAACGCAATAAAGTTTTCATATTACTTAATCTTATCACGTAGCTTTCGGTGATAGGTAATTGCAAATCTGTGGGATTCATCCCTTAACTTCTGCAAAAGTTTTAAAGACAGACTCTTCCTGGGTAGTTTTATGATTTCTCCTTCCGGGGGATATAACCACTCCATCCTTTTGGCCAGACCAAATACAGGTAGTTTACAGTTGGCAGTTTGCAGTTCATAGTTAACACCGCGGACTTGACCTAAGCCCCCATCAACTATTATCAAGTCGGGGAATTTCCATTCAGTGTGCTTTAAACGGCGTCTTATCATTTCTTTATGCATACCGACGTCATTTGGTTTACCGCTAATATGTATTTTAAATCTCCTATATTGGGATTTGTCTATCTCGCCATTTGTTAAAACAACCATTGATCCAACAGCCTCTTTACCGGAAATATTGGAAATATCATACCCTTCAATTCTTTCCGGAAGACTAGGTAAATTCAAATCTTCTTTCAGCTGTTTTAAAGCCTCATTATTTTCATCTTCCAAGAAGTTAGGATTCTCAAGATATAATGTTACCCTGTTTGTTTGAGTCATGTAATTTATCCCCCCAAGTATTTTTTTAATCCGCCCTGCCTGCTCAAAATTCTGTTTTGAAGAAGACTTTAACATCTGTTCAGTAAGCTCCTTCACTAACTCTTCTTTTCTACCATCCAAAAATTTAGAAAAATTCCTGATAATTTTATTATAATCCTGCTTTGAAATTAAGCCCACACAAGCACCAGGACATAGACCCAGATGATAGTAAAAACACGCACGCAAGGCGTCGCCTTGTGTGGCTGAACACCAAGGAAAGACTTTTCTTAGTTGCTTCAGAGTACTTTTTACAGTTCTGCTGGAAGGAAATGGTCCCCAGTATTTTTTCATCTTCTTTAGATCCATTCTTCTTAAAGTACTAACCTTTGGAAAGTCTTCATCTGTTATTCCTATATAAAGATAGTCTTTATCGTCCAGTAACCGCACATTAAAAGGCGGCAGATGTTTTTTTATTAGATTTGCCTCTAAAATTAAGGCTTCAAGCTCAGATTCAACGGTTATGGTTTGAATATCAGAAATTTTTTCAACCAGTGCAGCTGTTTTTTGAGTAACATTACTGTTAAAATAGGAGGCCACCCGGTGATATAGATCTATTGCTTTGCCGATATAAAGAATATCTCCATTCTTATCTTTATAAATATAAACGCCAGATTTGTGAGGTATCTTTGTTTTGAAATTAAGCCAATAATTAACCATTCTTCTTTTTATTACCCCTAGCCTGATAGAAATGAAACCCTAATACAGCCAGATATATTGCGCTGATTGCAAAAATCATTGCAGCAATCATTATTGGAACTACTGCAAAAGCGAAAAACGGCTTGATCGCTATATCCTTGATAAATTTTTCTGTTCCCAGTTGAGCTATTATCTGATCGCTATATGAATCAAAAAGTGATTTAGTTCTTATATTTATATCGAAGGCGGCCGAACCAAAAGCCGGAATATCACCCAATCTTTGTTTATCCCCCCCAACAATTAAAAGCTTGCTGCTTTTTAGAACAAGGTCTCTTGAGCTAAGTACTGAATTACCTGTATTCCTAACAGTAACCTTTAATTTACCCGGAAAACCGGCTAAAAGCGGGTTGGCTATATCCAGGTTAACATCCAGCTTAGGTCCACCCAAAAAATCAACATCTGACAGCATCACAGCTACATCCTTTGAATCCACTCCAAAATACTTATAAGAACCGGCGGCAATCGGTTGAGTAGAGGAAGATCCCTTAATTGCAAAAACAAGATGGCTTAAGTCAAACTTTGAGAAATAGTCCACCCCACCTGTTGTATTTTCCCAGGTCGGATCAACCATTATCCACCCTTTTTTATCATCCCAATACTGCGGCCAGGCATGCAGGATGTCTTTTGAAAGAGAAAGCGGGCGAAGTATGGAATTGGAAGTATAAGCATACCCGTCAAGCTCCCTTGCAGGAATTCCAGCAGCCCTGGCAAGAGCTATAAAAAGGTCGCTAAATTCCATACATACAGCCTGAGTTGGATTGTTTAAAACCGTTACAGCCCCTAATCTTTCCAGATTATCATCATTAAGCCTGGTGGAATCATACTTTAAATTATTTACAACATATCTGTATATTAATTCCACTTTTTTCAAAGGTTCCAGCTTGGGGTTATTTCCTAATATTTCAGCCAGTTTTGCAGAGATCTCCGGATTATCTTTTTCCCAGTATTTATCTGACTGGGTATATTTTTTTCTCAAGCTATCTGATAAGACAGGGTTTTTAACCTTGGAATCTGTATAAAGCCTGGAGGAACCAAGAACCCTAACATCAACTCTTTGACCTCTTGAAAGCCGATACCAAGCTAAATAATTTCCATCATCATCCAAAGTTACATTAAGGGGCTTCGGGTCGATTTTTTGGAACAAAATATCCTGAAAAGCTGTATCTGGAGGAAGAGCTATATTAGTCAGAATTGATACCAGATTATTATTTTCCAAATGGTAGGCTAAATCAAAATTAAAAAGTTGTATATTTCCAAAATTCGCGGAGACACCTGAAGAGATCAGCTGCGGTTTTTCAAAGCTTAAAAGCACTTTTCCATTTGAAGTTACCTGACTCCTGGGGATTGGGCTTATTAAAGTAGGTTCGCCAAAACTCAAAGGAACAGAAATTGTTAAATTATAGCTTTCCAGATTTGTAGAGGTTGAAACTTTTGGTGCTCTTACTTCCCAGACCTTTCCGATCTTTTCAGCAAAATCCCTGGATTTAAATTGAAGAGTCCAGGATAAGCTTTTTCCAAGACCTACAACTTGCTGGTTAAACTTAACGTTAATGACAGTTGAACTATTCTCCTGCTTTGAGTTTACCTCCATCAAACCACCATCATCTGAGGCTTTAATATCGGAAATTTGGGTTGCGCCGATAATTAGTTTAAAGGAAGAAGCGTAATACTGACTGGTTAAATTTTTTAAGGTGATCTTTTCACTAACAGTCGTTACGCCATCTTCTCCCACATCATAAGTTACGTTATAAGAAGTACCAAAGTCCTGTTTGGCGGCTGACAGGTTTTCAGCAGCAAAGCTATTAGACAGGGTACAATTTATACTAAACAGCAGAAATAAAATCGATAAGGTAATATGAAACAGCTTCTTAAACATTGTAAATATTGTAGCAAAAACAGTTTACTTAAGCTAACTAAAAATCCAAGCCGTAACCTTGGGGAGGTAACTAAATAATTTTGGCCAGATATTGACCGGTATAGGAGGACTTTATTTTGGCGATATCTTCCGGAGTTCCCTCACCCAAAATAGAACCACCCTTATCCCCGCCTTCAGGCCCTAAGTCTATAATCCAATCTACATTTTTTATCACATCTAAATTATGCTCAATAATCACCACACTATTTCCGTAATTTACCAGCTTTCTTAAAATATTAAGTAGTCTCTCGATATCAGCAAAGTGCAAGCCGGTTGTTGGTTCGTCCAAAATATAGATTGTATGCCCGGTAGGTCTTTTTGAAAGCTCTGAAGATAACTTAATCCTTTGAGCCTCGCCCCCGGATAGAGTTGGCGCCGGTTGACCTAAACGGATATAACCCAAGCCTACATCATTTAAAACTTGCAGTTTATTTTTTATATATGGCACATTCTCAAAAAACTTTAGTCCAACCTCTACCGTCATATCTAAAACCTCGGAAATATTTTTATCTTTAAAATGAATCTCTAAAGCTTCCCTGTTATACCTAGCCCCCATACATGCCTCGCAAGTTACATATACATCAGGCAAAAACTGCATCTCAATTTTAAGCTGCCCTTCACCCTCACAAACCTCACACCTTCCCCCTTTTACATTAAAAGAAAATCTGCCCGGCCCATAACCCCTTACTTTCGCCTCTGGAGACTGGGCAAACAACTCTCTTATAAAGCTAAATGCTCCTGTGTAGGTTGCAGGATTAGAGCGGGGAGTTCTACCAATTGGGGATTGGTCAACCAAAACAACCTTATCTATATTTTCCAATCCTTCTAAAGCTTTAAAATTTCCTGGCCTTTCTTTTGATTTATATACTTTTTGAGCCAGTGCCCGATACAGAATATCATGGATAAGGGTTGATTTTCCTGAACCTGATACTCCTGTAATTGCTACAAACTTACCCAAAGGAAAGCTCACATTAATATTTTTTAAATTATGCTCTGAAGCTCCAATTAGTTTTAGACTCCCCATATCCTCCAGTTCTTTTTTTAATTCCGAACTCACCTTGACTTGTTTTTTTCCGGAAAGATACTGACCGGTTAAAGATTTAGGGTTTTTTTTAATTTCCTCCGGTGTTCCCATTGCCACAATATGTCCTCCATGTTCACCAGCCCCAGGACCTATTTCGATCATTAGATCTGATGCTTCCATAGTTTCACTGTCATGCTCATTTACCACAACAGTATTTCCTAAGTCTCTTAGCTTTTTCAAAGTTTCAATCAGCCGGGTATTATCTCTTTGATGCAAACCTATTGAAGGCTCATCTAAAACATATAGAACACCGGATAAACCTGAACCAATTTGAGAAGCTAACCTAATCCTTTGGCTTTCTCCGCCTGCCAGAGTCATAGCAGCTCTATCTAAGGTAAGATAATCCAAACCCACATCAATTAAAAATTGCAGCCTGGACTTAATTTCTTTATTAATCGACGAAGCAATTTGCGCCTCTCTTTGCGAAAAACCTATACCCTTAATCCAATTTAGACACTGGACAATCGATTGGCTGGTAACCTCTGCAATATTTAGCCCATCTATAGTTATTGATAAAGCCTCATCCTTAAGTCTTGCTCCCATACATTTAGGACAAATCTCTTTAAACATATATTTTTCAATCTCGGATTTGACAAAATCAGATTCAGAAGTTTCATATCTTTCTTTTAAATTCGCAATTAGACCTGGAAAACTTGCATAAAAATGTGTCCACTTTCCTAATCTGTTTTTTCCTTCCACTTTAAACTCTTTTTCTCCGGCTCCATGAAGTAGGATATTTTTAGCATCAGCCGTAAGCTCACCCAGCCTGGTGCCCATATCAAATCCATACTCCTTACCTACAGATTCAATAAGTCTGGTGAACCAGGTTTCAGAAGTTGCAAGTTTGTTCCAGGGCAAAATTCCTCCTTCATCAATAGAAAGGATCGGATTTAAAACCATTGTTTCATCAATCTCCAAAAGCGTACCTAATCCAGAGCAGGTAGGACAAGCTCCATGAGGAGAGTTAAAAGATAAAAGTCTAGGCTCAATTTCTGATAGAGCAACATTATCAACCGGACAAGCAAATCTTTCAGAGTATAAATGGTCCTCCATTTTTTTCGGATTTTGTGGAAATTCCAGAGAGGAATCTAGAACCTCTGAAACAATAACTGACCCTTCGCCCATTTTGAGTGCTGTTTCAATACTTTGAGATAATCTTGAACTCATTTGTTGTTCATGAACAGTTTTTTTCTCCAATACTAAGCGATCTACCACTAAATCAACCGTATGTTTGTTTGTTTTTATCAAAACCAAATCTTCTGAAAGATCCCTGACTAGTCCATCTATTCTCACCTTAGAAAATCCCCTTTTCCTAAAGTCTTCAAAAGTTGAACTATATTCGCCTTTTCTATCCTTAATAACAGGAGCTATAATCATTACCCTAATCCCCTTCTTACCTGAATGCTCTGCCATTTTAGAAATCTGCTCAACGATCTGCTGAATAGACATCCTGGAAATTTCTCTTTTACAAAAAGGGCAATGTGGGTGCCCGACCCTGGCAAATAAAAGCCTTAAATAATCATATATTTCAGTTGTGGTACCAACAGTTGACCTGGGATTGTGGGACACCCCTTTTTGATCAATAGAAATGGCTGGAGACAGCCCTTCAATATAATCTACATCAGGCTTATCCATTACACCTAGGAATTGCCTGGCATAGCTAGACAGTGATTCAACATATCTTCTTTGCCCCTCAGCATATAGGGTATCAAAAGCCAGAGATGATTTACCTGAACCGGAAATACCGGTTAAAACCACTAGTTTGTTCTTAGGAATTTCTAAATCAATATTTTTGAGATTATGCTCGCGAGCGCCTTTAATTATAATTTTATCTACCATATTTTTCCCGAAGAATAAGGGTATATTTTAAACTATTTGACAGGATTTTTAAAGGGTTCAATGTTAATTTTTCTCAACTCAAGCTCAGCAATCATCTTGCAGTTAATAATTTACTATAGTATTATTGTTCCATCCATTTATGAGCTCTTTTAAGGAAATAGGTCGAACAATAGGCAAGAATATACAGCAAGTAAGAGAAATTGTCGTAAATCCAATTCCTTATTTACAAGAATTACCCCAAATAATGGAAGATGAGTTTGGTCAAGAACGGGGAAGAAAATGGCTCTTACGCGGGGTGATCGCACTTCTTACCCCTCCAGCTATAGCCTCAGCTGGAATCATTACCGATGTATCTTTATTAACAGTTTTAGGTTTAATATCGACAGGAATAGAGTTTTCTTCAATTGGGTTAACATGGCTTGATATGGGGAAAGAACTTAGTCAAAGTATAGTAGAATCTCGTCAATCTAGAATGCAACCTCGTTTACCAGGATTCTAATTTAGCTAGCTAATTCCTTTATCTGATCCCTGATTCTGGCTGCTGTGACTTATCAGGACTTATCAGGTCGCACCTTGACTGAGGTGCGACCTTAGTACATGATAAGAATGTGCCATCAAAAAACATCGTTAAGCAATACATTGAAGACGGATATTATCATATTTATAATCGTGGGGTAGAAAAACGTACTATTTTTCAAGATGAGCAGGATTGCATAATTTTCTTACATTATTTAAAACTTTATCTTACACCTGTAGAAGAATTGCAACAATTAGACTTGCCTGGTATGAAAATATCAAAATTTATCAGTCTGAATCTATCTCAGGAAATTAATTTGTTAGCGTTTGCTTTAATGCCAAACCACATCCATCTCCAAATTAAACAAAAAACAAGTGATGGAATTGTAAAACTGATGAAACGTTTAACCACTGCCTATGTCATGTATTTTAATAGGAAATACAAAAGAGTAGGTTCACTTTTCCAAAACAGATACAAAGCAGCTCTAATAGAGACCGATGAATATCTACTGCATCTTTCCCGCTATATCCATCTGAATCCTGTAAAAATTATTGACAAAGCAATTAATTTTAGAGACTTTTCAAGCTATCCTTATTATCTGGGTCAAAAACATACAAGTTGGGTAAAACCGCAAGAAATCTTGGACTATTTCAGTAGCGCCCAAAGGAAGGATTTTAAAGACGTATTGTCATACCAAAGCTTCGTGGAAGATTACAAGGAAAGCGCGGCTGAAATATTAGGGTCTCTGGTACTGGAAGAAGATTTCTAGCACCTGTTCAGGTGCGACCTCAGCGAAGGTCGAACCTCTATATGTAACCTCGATATGTACAAAGAGAATTTGAAAAGCTTGTGCTGTAGCTTCAAAGTACTGTATAATTTCTCTATGGAACAAGAACCGAAGATTATAAGAGCCCCTTTTTCATCTCAACAAGTAGCTGACCTAAATTTTTATCAGCAAAGCGGAGTTTTTCATGAATTTACCTGCGGCACTCAAGGTGTACATCCCGGTATTCAAAAAGCATTAATAGCAACCGAAGAAGGTTGGAAATGCACTGACACTAGTTGTGATTATAGACAGGATTGGGCTCATGCCTTTATGGCAGATAGACCTTTTGTGGAAAACCAAATAAGAAGTATTCACGAGCTAGTGAACCCCTCTCGAAAAACCTTAGCTTCTAGCCAGGAGATAACTCCTTAATCTGATCCCTGATTCTGGCCGCCCCAAAGGGGGCGAGCCTCGCCTTTAATCACTTAGTTCTTTTATTTGGTCTCTAAGGCGAGCCGCAGTTTCAAAATCCAATAGCTCTGCTGCTTGCTTCATTTGTTCTTCTAAATTACCTATCATTTTTTGTCTGTCCTTTACGGGAATATCTTCTACGCTTAGGTCTTTCTTACCCAGTTTCTCCTCCAGCTCTTCTACTTTTTCAATTAACCGCTCACGCAGGGCTTTTTCAATACTTTTGGCAGTAATATTATGGTCTTTATTATATTTAAGTTGATACTTTCTCCTTCTATCCACTTCATCTATCGCTGCTTTCATACTTTTTGTAACAACATCTGCATACATAATTACTTCTCCTCCGATATTTCTGGCAGCCCGACCCATGGTTTGAACAAGAGACGTTCTGGATCTTAAAAAACCCTCTTTATCTGCGTCCAGTATAATCACCAAAGTCACCTCCGGAAGATCTAGACCCTCCCTTAAAAGATTTATCCCGACAATCACATCGTATTCACCTAGCCGCAACGAATTTAAAATATCTGCCCTTTCCATAGTTTTAACATCTGAGTGCAAGTAATTTACCTTTATTCCCTTATCTTTTAGATAATCACTCAAATCCTCTGCCATTCTTTTGGTCAGTGTGGTAATTAATACTCTTTCTTGACTCTTAACTCTTGACTCTACTTCTCTTATTAGATCCTCAATCTGACCTTTCGTCGGCCTAACAGACACAGTAGGATCAACAATTCCGGTTGGTCTAATCAGTTGTTCTGCAATATTATTTGAACCAGCTAAAGACAGCTCGTATTCATCGGGAGTTGCACTAACAAAAATCGCCTGATTGATCCTTCGCTGGAATTCTTCATACTTGAGCGGCCGGTTATCCAAAGCTGAAGGAAGCCTAAATCCAAACTCTATTAAAGTTTCCTTGCGGGCTCTATCTCCGTTATACATCCCTCTAATTTGCGGCAGGCTAATATGTGATTCATCCACAATCAGCAAAAAGTCATCAGGAAAATACTCCATCAAAGTGTACGGTGGACTGCCTGGTTCTCTTCCTTCAAAATACCTGGAATAATTTTCAATACCGTTGCAAAATCCAAATTGCTTAATCATCTCTAAATCATAGTTTGTTCTTTGTTCCAGTCTTTGGGCTTCGACTAACTTTCCACTTGACTTAAGACTCTTGATTCTTGACTCTAAATCCTTTTCAATCTCTTTGATAGCCGGCAATATCCTTGCCTCAGGTGTAATATAGTGTTTGGCTGGAAATAAAGTTAGGGTATGCGGAGTCGGGGTCACTGCTCCGGTCAGCGGATCCAAGTGAGAAATCTTTTCTATTTTATCTCCTAAAAAATTCACCCTGATAGCAGACTCTGAATATCCCGGATAAATATCCAATGTATCACCCTTCACCCGATAGGTAGATCTTTTAAAATCAAAGTCGTTTCGGACGTAGAACATCTTGGTCAGCATCTTTTTTATCTGCTCAAAGCCCAATTTTACTCCTTGCTTAAGCTCCAAAATTGCCCCGCCGTATTCGCTAGGTGAACCTAAGTTATAAATTGCGGAAACAGAAGCCACTACGATAACGTCTTTGCGGGTTAAAAGAGAGGTCGTGGTGGAAAGCCGCAGTTTTTCTATTTCTTCATTGATAGAGGCGTCTTTTTCTATATAAGTGTCGGATTGGGGAACATAGGCCTCAGGTTGATAATAATCATAGTAAGAGACAAAATACTCCACCGCGTTGTTTGGAAAAACAGATTTGAACTCTTGTGCCAGCTGTCCGGCCAGGGTTTTATTGTGGGAAATAATCAAAGTAGGCTTCTGCACTTTTGCTATCACATTTGCCATAGTAAAAGTCTTACCAGAACCTGTTACTCCCAAAAGTACCTGGTTTTTCTCACCTTTATTTAAACCCTGAACTAATTTCTCAATGGCTTGCGGTTGATCTCCGGTAGGCTTAAAATCTGAAACAATTTGAAATTTCGGCATTATAAAATTATACCATCAAACGAAGAAAAACCGAAGACTAAAAAGGTTGATACCAATTTATATTTGCTTTAACTAATCTTTTTGCTGTACTAGAAACTTTCCTAGGATTAAAGATTGGTAATTTGATGCCTTCGCTGCCAACTACTTCAGGATCAATTACTCTATCGCCAGGTAATACCGTTCCCTGCATTAACAACCATCTATCTCCTCTTTTAGTTGTAAGTATAATGTGAACACCCTCAGCTGGCTTATCAGCTCGTGATTCTCTTCTTAACTCTACGCGAAGATCTCCTCTTCCTCTTTTTTCTGCCATTTCCACTTCACCCCTAAATCTCATAGTACCCCGTACATGTGCTTGAACTGCTTTAAGCATAGAATCAGCTGCTTCATAAGTCCCTCTTACTGCCTTTAATTCCGGCTTATTATTTCCTGCTTCAACCATAATATTATTTTAACTCAAATTACCTGGAGTTCCTTGGGCTATATCTTTAGTTAACTCCCTGGCGAATCCTACTATTTTATCAAGAAAAGATGGATTCAAATAAGATACCTCGTCTGCAATTGCTTTAATTAATCTTACTTCAGCAGAAAATACAGCTGCAGCTCCTGGATCCTCATTTATACCTGCTCTTAACTGATCACCAATATTTGCTCTTCTAATTGCTTCATCTGTTATTTGATTAAGCTTAGCTATTTCTTCATCAGAAGGCCAATATCCTGCTCTTCTCAATTCGGCTTCAAGTCCAAGAGTATTTGGCAGGCTTCGATCTCCTTCTAGTCTTCTCATGAAATATGTTTAGCATAGACTTATCCAAAATACAATATCTATTTTTGTCTACCGACTATATCCGCAAAACCTTCTACTAAAATAAAGGCTAAAATTGGAATCACGATCAGCCATAATTGGGTTTCTGTTATTCCTAAATTAAATTTGGAATTTAAAAAAGTTACGGCAGCAGATCCAATAGCCAGAATAAATTTTCTGCTTTTTAGACTATCTATAAATAACTGGTTAACAGTTTTTGCCGGCAACTCTCTGGTATTTTTTTGTAAATTATCAAACCTATCCTTGAGATCCTTCAAAACAGCCGCTATGTTCGCATCTACAATAGGTGGGGTAATATTTATTGTGGAAGGTTGAGGGACTGCTGGTTGTTCCACAACAGGCGGAGCTGCTACCGGAACCTCTGTTTGCGGGTGATCTCCACCAGCATCAATATTTATAGTAGGCTGTACTACCGGAATCACAGGTGCTGATGGTTGGGTCGGAGTGACAACAGGTACTACAGGAGTTTGAACTGCAACGGGTGAGCCGGAGAAAAAATTCACCTGTAAAATCTTTAAGCCTGGATCTCCCCATCTGTCATTAATAGCCACCTGGTCACCCTGCCAAGGGTCGTTAGCATAAATCCTATCCCCATCATAACCAACTGCCAAAATAAAATGTCTTACTCCAAAATTCAGTAAAGATACTACCACCGGCTTACCTTGATCCAGATAACTTTTTATATCCGCAATCGGAGCTGGAGTAGTCTCACAAAAAACTACTTTATCAAACTTAATATCTGAAAAAAGCCTGGTAATTGAACCATTAACAAATAAATCACCATCAAAATAAAGATTGTTGTTGGTTAAAAAATCATTAAGCTGGTTGGGGAAAATTTGGTGCCCGTAATATGAGGCCAACATCGACATAGAGGTAATCACACAGCCATGTGAACCAATAGTAATACCGCTGGTTGTTCCCAAGCGCTGCGAAGCCCACCTGTTATCCCTTTGTCCATATATTGGTACTGGAAGAATCATAGGATCATATATAACCTATAATTAGTTAAAAAGTCAAGAAAGAAGTTTAAAAGGTATGCGATTCAGCCAAATCTGCCTTAAGAATAGTTAGTGCTTTTTCTAGAACCCCTAAATTCTATTGACTTATTTTATTAAAACATCTTTAATTAAATTATGAATATAAAACTCAGCAAGAAATTTATAGCTTTTATTGTTCTCTTAGTAATAGGTGAAGTTTTACTTCAACTTTGGTCAGAAAGCAAAGGAGAAAAGGCTATTGGTATATTTAATGGGCTTTCTTTTCTTGGTGTTAGTATCACAGCAGTAATTGCTTTCGCTATAAGTATTTGGGGAGTAAAGAAAGGGCTAGGGAAGAAAAACTATACCCTGTACGTACTAATGATGATAATCTCATTAGCTATCTCTATAAAAATTGGTTATAACATATTTGGAAAAGATTTTATTAGCCACAACCCCTTTACTACTCCTAAATATATTCCTAGTGGATATAGAGTTGAATATTCAAATCCTCAAAAAGGTGAAACATATTTAATAAAAGGAGATAAATCTAAATCTATTATCTTAACTAAAATAGATAAATATGCTTGGACATGTAATGCAACTACAAGGATAATTCTTAATCAAGAAGCTTGTTGGGGATTAAAAGAAGGTGTGGTTAGCGAACAGAATAGTGACGATTTAAAGATTATTTGGGATAGTAATGATAAAACATATACCATTCTTGCTCATGATAAATCTCTGAGCGAGCAAGACCTTACTAATATCATAACGAACTTTCCTTAAAAGCTGTTATAACTCTCTGGAGAAGATACTTCTTAATTAGTGTGTTGATGGGATATGATCCAGTTTTACCTAGTTGACACCTTCGGGTTATGTTTGCTAAAGTATTAACAAAGGAAACCCGAAGAATGCCAATAACTTTATACAGAAGACAGAAACAGATTTTAGGTTTTATTAAACAATATATTGATAAATATGGCTACTCACCAACATTGGGTGAAATAGCTGAGGCAATCGGGGTTTCATCTTTAGCCACTGTTCACGAGCATCTGCAGGCTTTAGTAGCCAAAGGGGTGATAAAGAAATTTGAAGGAGCAGTCAGAGGAATTGAAGTATTAGATCAAACTATCTCTAAACACCTGCAGGGAATTGAACTGCCTATTTTAGGTTTTATTGCAGCGGGACAGCCAATCATGACCTATACCGACCCTGATGCTACAGTTAAAGTTTCTCCTTCTATGCTCTCTGGCAAGAAAAGGTCATACGTCTTACAAGTCAAGGGAAGCTCTATGATTGAAGATGGAATTTTAGACGGCGACTATGTAATTATAGAGGAGCAAAATATCGCCCAAAATGGAGATATCGTAGTAGCGCTTTTAGAAAACGGACTGGCCACCCTTAAGAGATTTTTTAAAGAAGCCACAAGAATAAGACTTGAACCGGCAAATTCCAACATGCAGCCTATTTATGCAACTGATGTGAAAATCCAGGGTAAATGCGTCGGGGTAATTAGAAGGATTAGGTAAACCTTATGAAGCTATTTTATTAATATCCTGTACCATTTTTTTAGTAATCTCGTGCCATCTTCTGCGTGATCTTCTCGTATTTAAATCGTGCATTGAGGTAATACCTGAATGACGATTATGACCATCATAGCCCTCACTACTAAATTCCTTATGCTGCTGACGTAAATCTGTTTCCCTTTCCAACTCAATATTCATTTTGCTTTAATAATTC
>CALRFD010000002.1:202441-252086 GCA_943356485.1 Patescibacteria group bacterium | reverse complement strand
ATGCTAATTTTGAAAATAAAAAAGAAGGACTGCCGGTTACAAGAGATACCTTACTTGACAGCTTAGAGAAGTTCTCTAAACTTAAAAATCCTCCGGCATTTATGGATCGAACTGTCGGGGAAATTTTGTCAAGATACATCCTGGATACCTATTTAACTTTATCAGAGGAAGCGGAAGCAGAATTAGATGAAGATCAAATTACAGATTTTTTTCAGGAAATTAAAGATAGGGGAATCCAGGTTAATTTTAGAGTTTTGATTTCTAGAGTGCAAAGGAATAACTGGATAAGAGGTGAAAAAGAGCCAATCTCCCAGGAAAAAATTGATACAGTAATCGAATCTGCCAGGGGTGTTTTTGAAACAGAGCTTTTTATCCTAACAGTGGAGAAAATAGATGAATTTTTTGCTGAATATATAAATGAGGATTTGGAAGATAAAGAAAAAAAAGAGTTGCTGAAAAATTTTTTAGAAAGCATGCAGGATTTTTTTAAAAGAGAAAATATAACAGATACAAAAAGATTGGAGTTTGCAACTTATTTAAGCCAGAAGATAGACGCATCGAGTTTTAAAAGCAACATATCCTGGATAGAAGTTCTGAAAGAAAGAAGGATTTGGACTCAGAGGTCAACTGAAGAAAGTGATTTAGCTTTTAGTGATGCTGTTATGAAATTTAATTTAGACACTATTTTAGCAGCAACTTTTTTTACTCAGGATAGTGAGCAATTTTATGAATTTATGAACGCAAGCATGAATAAAATTAATCCATATTTAAACAATTTATCCAGAACTCAACTGATCAATTTAAGCCATAACTTCTTTGTTAATGCAAATAGCTATGTTCCACTAGATTGGTTTGGAGAAGACTCATTAGGTTGGTTCTATAATGAAAATATCGTAGAGGTGTTGAACTCTGAAAAATTTTGTAATTTAGCGCTGGTGAAAAAAATAATAGAGTTGGATGAAAAATCTGATTTTCAGGATTTAAAAGCACTGGATACAGGTATTAAAACGTTATCATTAAGTCTGAATTTTCATACAAATTTATATGACGATAGCTTAATAAATTTAATAATTGGAAAAGGCGCGCGTGATAATTTTGAAAGAATATTAACCTCAGGGATTGAGGAAGGAGATTATATGCAACTGTATGATTTTCTAGAAGCTCACTATCCTAAGGGTGTGCAGAAAGATCAGTTTTTAAGAGAGATCAGTAAATTTTATTTAAAATCTCCAAATGTCCCATTTGATCAAAAAATTGAATATATGGTCAAATATTTTAACAGAGTAGGACCTGAAGCGATGATAATACTTGCAGATCAAATCCAGGATGTAGAAACTTACCGTTTTTTTAGAGAAAGATTAGGTGCAAGGTTGCAGACTTATTTAGATGCGCAGGAATTAGTAGCAGTAAATGTCGCTGCCGGTATAGACCTGATTGGTTCAGAATATGTCCAGAACTTTGAAAAATTATTGAGTACCTGTCAGGATGATCCGGAGGTGGCAAGAAAAGTTTCTACAGCGTTGGCAGGTGAGTGGTTTCATAAAATGTTAGGTACTAGATTTGCTGAGGAGTTTATTAAGTATGATCCAAACCTGCAGAGGTTTATCTTAAATGAAGCAGGCAGGACTGTCTTTCGGTCTTTGTCTGATCTCTTCTCCATACTTAAAAACCTTCCTGACTTGCAAAAGTTTGCCATTATTCATAAATCGCTCATAGATGCAAATGGCGCGCTCACAAGCGGGGAGAATAGAAAAAAACTTTCTAATTTATTGGTTAAATCTCTTGGAATGAACGAAGGTTTTGTGTCGGCTGTTTTATCTGCTGCTTGCATTGAGGCAGATGCTAAGCTAATAGGCTTTCCAGCGTCATCGATGCTAACACCGCTTGTATTTAAAGCACTTGATATTAATGCAATTGATATAAATGAACTTAAAAATATTGATGTTTATTCTAATCGTGAAGTTGTTAAATTAGGAGATATTATTCCAGAACAGGCTATATCTGAGATTATTAAAGCAGATACCAGAAGCATCACTAGTTTTGGCGCATATCAAGCTCAACCCAATTCTCAAGCTGCGTTACTGGCAGAGGAAAGCGATCAGGTATTTTTATCAACTACAAACCGTTTAAATGAATTATTAAATCAAAGTCCACAAGGCCGTAGGGAAAAAGAAAGATCCTCAGAAGTTGATCCGTCTCTTGAGGCAGTTATTAGAGGAGTGGAAACCAGCGGAGCTTTGGGAATCAGAGCGCTTCAGCTTTCAGCTCAATTTGAAACCTTGCCGCCTGCAATAGAAAAAAGATTATCCGAGACGTTTGATTCTAATCCGGGTATGGAAAAACTTAGGTTTTGGGAAAACCTAAATAAATTAGCCCTGGATGCTCATGAAAAGGGAGATGATGGGATAGAGTTGTTTCTTAGCAGGTTAACTTTAGGCGATTACGTGGGCGGAGGAAGTCTGCAAACAACGTATGGCGCAATTTTAGATGCGAATACGCCTGATGCCAGGCGGGTTGTAGTCAAAATGAGAAATCCTAATGTAGATCAGTTTATTTTAGAAAGCTATGCCTCTGCGGGCAAGACTTTGGACTTTGTAGCAAGAGAAAGAAAGGCTCTTAGGCGGCATTCTCAGACAGGAAGAGTTTTATTGGATCTAGCTCAAAAGTGGTGCCTGGATGATTTAAACGATACCTCATATGTTGAGCAGGATGACCTTTTTAGAGAAGTAATAGATCAGTATAATCAAAAAATAGGAGAAGAAACCTTTTATGCTCCGGAAAGAGAGTTTACCTCTTTAAAGCTAAAATCAGAAGAGCTCTCCCCTGGAAAAACTTTTAACCAGTATTTAAAAGATCCAAATATAGATCCTGCCAAGAAAAAAGATGCTATAGAGGCTTTAAGTAGATTTTTTATACATCAGCTTAAAACTACTCCTTTTGAAGATAGTGAAGGTCAGTATCGTTTAATTCATTCCGATCCTCATGTAGGCAATTACATTGTTGATCAGACAGGTGCTGCCATTAAGTTTGGAGTTATTGATAGGAGTATGTATTTAAGGATGAAGGAAGAAGACATGAGAGTTTTAGAGAAATTAATTGTATCCGGAAACCCAAGTGATTTTGTATACAGTTTTGTAGATAGAATTTTAGATATCAATAAAATAAGGGGAGTTCAAAGACGGGTGATAACTGCCAACGTTTTGATCCCTGTTGGTTTAGAATATAGAAGACAGCAAGCTAGAGGAAGTATTAATAGATTGGAGTTGATGAGAACGATGTCTCAAGCTTTGGAGGATGCAAGAGTTTATGCTCCATTTAATGCCCGTAAGTTAGATATACCTCTAACTTTAAGATTAATGATTAGAAATATTGGAGCTTTCCAGGAGTTAGGAAGAAGATACGGGGTAGATTTTGAGGCTTTGTATAAGCAAGCTTCTTAGTGGGAAAACGCTTTTCCCGGGTAAATTTTAAGTGTATGATGGAAATATGTCAGAATTTCCGCCACAGGTTTCTATAACTCCTTCTGAAGATGAAGGCAGCGCTAGATTACTAAATGATAGAGGTATTGTTGCGGAATTTGATCCAGGATTTATTGAAGACTTTGCCCGGAAAGAAGCAATTGTAAAACAATTTATTAATGAAAGAGGTATTCCTGATAAGAGGTTTGGTTTATTTAGGGATCAAGATTCTGAAGCAAAATTTTTTCAGGAAAGAATAACTCGACAAACAGAAGAAAGAGGGATTGTTAGGTGGTTAAAACGACTTAGTTTTCGTAATTCATTAAGGGCAGCAGGCGTTCAAGATCCTCAGAGGCTGGTTACTTTTTTAGACAATAATGTAGCTATTGGATCTTATGGTGATATGCCTTCAAAAGATGTAGCGGGTTTATTGAAAACTCTTGATCCTGATGAAGAGGTTGCGCTAAATAAATTTAATCTAGGTCTCTCGCGCTTAGGGAAGCTGAACCGTTTCCCGCACTCATATGATTTTAAAGATCAGAATCTTTCCAGAGCAGTTGTTTCTCTGGTTAATATTCCAGATGAAACATTTCAAGAGGTTTACAGAGAGCTTGATCAATACAGGTTTATCTATCCTCATAATGTAATAAGTTCTCCTGATACGCAAGTCCTAATTGAAATTTTTGAACAAGGAGGACTTAGCGAAAAACAGCGTAATCGTTTAGAACAAGAAGAAATTTACTCAGATCTTACCGGGATTATTCCAATTGTTGAAGATCGTAACTCTAACCTTGGTAAGTTCAGTGTCCTACCTGGTCTGGCTGATGCTATAAATCCCAAGGAGGATTATTTAGATGAGTTTTATCCGTATGTTATTGATCGTGCGTATAGCAGTATACAAAGTTCCAGGACAAATCATAGGCAAGGAGAAGTTTATAGGAGTTTTATTGATGGTTTAGATTTTCTTAGAGAAAGCGGTAACCTTCCTATTTTACAAAAGCTTATACAAAGTGGTTGGAGTAGTGCTGATATATACAAAGAGGTAGAAGGAATCTATGGCGTTTTCAACAAAAAGGTTTTAGGGGTTCTTGATAGAACAATAGATTTTGTTCAGGATTCTGGAAAAGTAGCATGGGTAAGAAAGTTTCAAGAAAGCTTGGATGGAACCTCGAAACTAATTCCTGCCAGAGTTGATGTTTATGAAGCAATGTATGGTCAAAGAGATAAGTTAGATAAACTAAGTGCTATTTTACAAGTGCTACCCAATGCTAAAGAAACTAGAATTTTTGGAGGATTAATTGATGTTTCTAACAATGGGGAGATAAGGATAAATTATAATATATTAAGTCAAAGTCTAGTAGATCTTATCTCAAATCCAGATATTCCCAAAAAAGAAAAAAAATATGGATATCTTTTTAGTCAAATTTTGTATCACTTTGGTCTATCTGACAAAGACGGTTACGGAAGAAATATCATAATTAAAGAAGAGCATCTGCCTCTTCTAGCTTTCATAGCTACGCACAAAGATTGGATAGGAGATCTAGAGCAAGATTATTATAGCCCAAATGTAAAAATTGTAGAAGGGGCACTAGCTTCAGGTGTGATTTCTAATTCTGAAATGGAAGAGGTTCTTGTCAGTCTTTGCAGTGATCCTTGGAATTTTCCTCCTAATCTTGCTTGGAAGTACCTATCTTTTTATCCAGAAGAACGATTCCAGAAGACTTTAAATAAGCTTCCGGATGATTTTATTAAGACATTGCCAGTGGCAGATCAGCAAGTTTTTTATCTGGCAAAAAACTTGGATGCAGAAATTCTTGACGTAGTTTCAACACAAGCTTTTCTACTCTCGCATAGAAAACAAGTTGCGGATCAATTAGTAGATGGTAAACCAACAGACGGATTTTTCGATCTGCTAGTGCGTAATAATCTATATGATAGAACGATAAATTCATTGATTACAGATGAAGTAATGAAATTTTTTACCGCTGATGAAAAACAATTTTGGCAGACATTTAAAAGTTATTCAGTTTTTAGAGGCGCACGAGAACTGTTATTTAAAAATAGAGATAAATTTGGACAATTTTTTGTAAATGGTCAACCAACAGCTGAATTTATTAATCTATTAACAGTTGATAAAAGTACCCAGGAGGTAAATCAACTGCTTGATTTAGTAAATATAGAAAGTTTCCCTCCCTCAGATTTGGAATATTGGAGTTTTTACAAATCACATCCGATTATGCAAGTAGTTTTATTAAGATTTAGAGAGAGCTTTCCCTCTATGGTTGTTAATGGAAAGATAACCCCCAGATTTCTTGAAGAAATTGCTTCTAAAGGCTTTCTTAATATTGTGTCTGAAATATTTCAGAATATTGATTGGGATGTATATTCAGAACAGAAACCCTTTTGGGAATACTACATTAAATCACCTTCTCAATTAAGGAAATTTATTTATAGTAATAAAGATCGTTTCAGCGAATTTGTTGTTGATGGGAATGCTACCCCTTTATTTTATCAAACTCTGGCGCAGGATGATTCCCTTTTGTTCGTGCAACTTGCCACTAGAGATCAATGGAAACTTGTATTAGGAGAGCAGCCCATTAATAGGTTTCTTGATAGTTTGCCTAAAAGAACTGACGAAAAAAGAAATGCTTTTACCCATAACGATTATGATCGTACTTCCAGTTTTATAAATTATATGCTTAGTTATACTGGGGAATTTTCATTAAATGCTCAGGACATAAGTATTTTAACAGAATATGTTCGGGAATTTGGATTATCTAAGACTCCGGTGTTATTCCATTTTTTTAAAAACCTGACTCTTTTGCAGCAGCAAAAAATAGATCAGTTGCCTCAAGATATAGAGCAATCAGACTTAAGAACAGTTGCGAAAATGACGGAGCAGCTTAAAAGTATAAGAAAGATAGTATACAGCGAAAGTCCAATGATGGATTTAGATAATCTTTCTCCATTTGAAGTAGAAATGTTGAAATTTATAACAGGTAAAAGTGCACACAGATTTGACTATGGTAAGCCTTCAATAGAACAAATTATTAGTGATTTCCAGGAAGATTTAACTTCAGGACAAATCCAGGGTTTAGTTTATGGATATCAGACGGAAACTCTCAACGCATCAGGCATTCAAATAGAATTTGATAAAGAAGCAATAAAAGAAGATTACGGGATTTTAAGGGATGAAATTTTATCCTCTATTCAAAATCCGGAAGATATTGCCGGATTAAAATTAATTATTGAGGATGCTTTGAAAAGAAAGGTTGAGGAAATACAAAGGGCAATCCCTGTGGGCGAAGGCAAGAGATTGGAATTTATGACAAGAGAGATTGCCAGGTTTGAGGACTATAACAATAAGTTAAGTGCAATAACTGATTTAGATTCACTAATGGTTAATCTTTTGGAGATGAATTTTGATAAGACAGAACAGCGGTTGATTAACAGTGTTTTCCGTAGAATTATTTTTGGAAAAGTATTTAGGAAGCACTACTCTCCTGGTTTCATAGAAGAAATACAGCATCAGCTTGATGGGGAAATTTCTGCCGGGTCAATACAGAGCATATTGAATATTGTTGATGAGATGGCAAAAACGCATGTTTTAAATCTTGAGGATGGTAATAAAAGTGGCTACTGGAGTAATGAGGCTTTTGCTAAGATTAAGAGTTTAAAGCGTGGTAGAGATTTACCAAATAGCTTTAGTCCTCATATCGGAAAGTTACGGGAGGAAGTAGGAAAATTTGAGAAGATTCAAACCGGTAAATCAAATAACGTATTGGTTGTTCCGGATAGAGGTTTTGTAGGTGAGATGTCAGGCTATTTAGCAGATGTTTGTTATACAGCCGAGTATCCTCTATTAAAAAAATATCCAAATGTAGTACCGTACAAATTTATCTCAAATAATCCAGATACAGGGGAGGCTGAATTTAGTGGCTCTGTTTTGGTGTTTGAACTCATTGATTCGAATGGTAATCCTTCTATGTTGGTTCGGGCGCTAAACGTACCTCATGAAAATCAAATAGATATAGATAGTTTTATCGAGCAATTTTTAGAAAAACTTGCTGATGTTGGAAGGAAAAGAGGTATAAAACAAATTCTTGTTCCTGGAAACTCGGGTGCAGTATCAAATTATCAGATGACAATTAATCATATGAGACAAAATTATAGTAATGGTAAGCAACCAGTTACACTCTCGGAAAAGTTTGCCTTTAATGGTTACGACTTAACAAATGATTGCTATGTGGCAAGAATTATTGAATAGATGTAAAATAGCTCTAATGTTAAAAACTCCTTTTTATGATCCGAGTAAATCTTATGAAGAAAATTATGATCAGGGGCCGTTTGGATCGTTTAAGGACGGGGAGCCCTTCGACGGAGTTTATCCCGCCAGAGGCGGGGCTCAGGGTCTACGAGGTGAACCGACAGTAGATTTTCTAGGACAAAAAGTTTATCTGCCTTTTGGAATTCCAGCCGGACCGCTTTTAAATTCCAAATTCTGTAAAGGAGCTTTTGAGCAGGGTTTTGATATTGCAGTCTACAAAACTGTCAGAAGCGCATCCTTTCCCTGCCACCCTTTCCCAAATGTTCTGGCTGTAAAAGTCGAAGGTGATTTGACGATGGAAAAAGCTCAAGAAAAATTGGTGGCAGATGGAAATTTCGCGGATCCGATTTCTATCACTAACTCTTTCGGAGTCCCTTCTAAAGAAGCTTCAGTATGGCAAGAGGACGTAAAAAAAGCTATTTCTTATGCAGGAAAAGGCCAGGTTTTAGTTTTATCTTTTATGGGAACCGTAAGAGAGGGTCAGACCCCGGAAGAATTTATAGCAGACTACGCATTGGCTGCAAGACAATCCATGCAGACAGGCGCAAAAATTCTGGAGGTAAATCTATCCTGTCCAAATATCGGCAATGAAGGCCTGGTTTGCTATAACCTGGAAATGACAGAAAAAGTATGCAAGGCAATAAGAGCTGAAATAGGAGACATACCGTTGATATTGAAAGTTGGGTATTATAAAGATGATGAAGATATAAAGAAATTAGTAGAAATTGCGGGAAAATATGCGCAGGCCATTTCAGCAATAAATACAATCCAGGCAGAAATTATTGATGAAAATGGCAACCAGGCTTTGCCTGGAAAAAATAGAAGCAGGTCTGGGGTTTGCGGAGCATCGATTAAATGGGCAGGATTGGAGATGGTGAGAAGGCTCAAAAGGGTTAAGGGGAAAGGGGAAAGGGTAAAGATAATTGGAGTGGGTGGAGTGACAAAGAAAGAAGATTATTTCGAGCTAATGGATGCTGGAGCGGATGCAGTTATGTCCGCAACAGGCGCTATGTGGAATCCGGAACTGGCAAGAGAGATAAAGGAAAAATAAATTGATTTAGGGTTAGATATAGTGTAAAATCCACCCTCATGAAACATGATTTAGAGGAGATTTGTGAATATCCCTTTCAAATGCCAGGGTTTAAATTAGATAAAACTGCAGGATTGCATGTTCCGACACGATCTCTTTCTGAGAGAGGATTTGTATATGTAAACAAAAGGTTTGTGTTAGCAAAAATCTCATTAACAGATAATCATCCAAAAATGATGAGAATTGACCTTATGATTTCTGGTTTGGATTTATCTAGCAATAAAGAAGCAAATCCGATCAGACCAAGGCTTACATGTATTTCTGTAAAATCAGCAGGGTTTTTGCCAATTCCAAGGCTTGTGAATATTACAAGCGATGATGGTTTAAATGGATATGGCACGGTTGTATTACCTTATGACAGAAAACAACCATTTACTACTATATATTTACCCGGTTCAATGTTTCCGAGCAATGTCTTAGAAGAGGAGGATGGTTATGGAGTTGATATTTTAAGAGCAAGTCTAAACACCGCTACCCCTGAGGAGCTAGACAAGTGGAAGCTTTTTGGAGCCTATTGGAGTAGTCCATTAAGAAAATATAAAGCTGCTGATGGTTGGCGGGGACTAATAAATTCAGCGTTTGATAACCAGGCTAAATAATTTTTCCCGATCCTGGTTTGGTTAAAATTTGCCCCTGGTCAAAAACTTTCTCTCCTCTTAAGTAAACTGTTTTTACTTTACCCTTTACCTTTTTACCTTGAAAAGGTGACCATCCACATTTGGTAAATAAGGGTTTAGGGTTTAGGGTATAGGGTTTAGTTTCATCAACTTCAATATAAGTATTTTCATCTGTTGGAATGTTAAAAATCTTAGCCGGGTTGTTGTGGCAGAGCCTTTTTATATCATCAACTTTTAATTTCCCCTCAGAACTGGCTGTTAATAAAAGTGGTAGAGTTGTTTCCAGACCAGGTACGCCAAAGGGCGGATTATCTGAATCCTTCTCTTCCTTAGTATGGGGTGCATGGTCTGATTCTATTAAGTCTATGGAGTCTAGATTATTCCATAAAAAGTCTACATCTGCTTGAGTTTTTAAATATGGTTTCATTAGGCCATATGAGCCAAGCCTTTTTGCGTCGACTTCGGTCAGAAATAAATGGTGGGGAGTTACACCACAAGTAACTGGCAAACCTGCATTTTTAGCCTCGATTATGGCAGATAATTCTTCTTTTGAAGATACATGACAGATATGGGTTTTTTTGCCAGTTGCCTTAATTACTTTTAATGCCATAGGCATGGTTTCACCCTCACAATGTAATAATATTGGTTGGTTCGAAGACCAGGCCTGATAGATTTTGATCAGTTTTTCTTCATTTATCAAAAAGTTTCCGGTAGTGGGGTTTAGATATAATTTAAGTCCAAAAACACCTGTGTCATTCCCGCGAAAGCGGGAATCTATACCAATATTATTTATGGATCCCCGATCAGGTCGGGGATGACGCACCCTGTTCGTCACTTTCTCAAATTCCTCTAAATTATCTCCAAGGCTTCCAAAGTAAAATCCAACATCGCAAACAATATTTTGTCTGGCCAGTTCTATTTTTTGCTCAAGGAGCACCTGAGTAGTAATAGGGATTTTATTATTTGGCATATCCAAAACTGTCGTAAATCCTCCTGCTAAAGCTGCTTGAGTGCCGGTATAAAAATCTTCCTTGTATTCCTGCCCAGGAGTGCGAAGGTGAACATGAATATCAATTAGTCCAGGTAGTGTTAGCATTATTCAAATCCCATTTTTTTACCCCAGGAGAGTGGGTTTGAGATCCAATCCAGAATTACTGATTTGTCAGACTCTTTTATATAGTCCATCTCGATTGCTAAATTTATTAATTCTTCCAGATCAGTTAAGCTGATTAATTTCAGGTTACTATTTTGAAAATTTTCATCCGCAACTTTCATTTTATAAGTCATAATAGAAAAAATAAAATCAGCTTTTCCTCCGGCCATTCTAATTGCTGTTGCTGTTTCAAGCGCAGAATCTCCAGTTGAAATTAAATCCTCAATTATTGCTACATTCTGACCTTTTTTTAGCTTGCCTTCAATTTGATTTTCTTTGCCATGATTTTTAGCTTTACCTCTGACATAAATCATCGGTAGATCTAGCTCCTCAGCAATCCAGGCAGCATGCGGGATGCCGGCTGTAGCAGTTCCTGCAATAACATCAAACTTTATTCCTGTTTTATTTATTTCCTTAATATAAAGATCCCTGATCTCTCTTCTTTCTTTGGGGTGGCTGATCAAAATCCGACAATCTGTATAAATTGGAGACAGGATTCCTGAAGAGTACTTAAAAGGGATTTTAGTGCTTAAAGATACAGCCTTAAGTTCTAGAAGTATTTTTGCAACAATTTTCATTTTAAAGCCTCCTGTATTTGATGATGCAGTTTGAGGGTTGCTTCTTTTGGATTATCTGAAAAGATTATTCCTCTGGATGAGCTAATAATTATGCCCTGTTTTTTGCTGTTTAATCCAGCTTTTAATGTTGCAACAAGGTCTCCACCCTGTGCGCCAATTCCTGGAATAAGTATCGGCATATCACCGACAATTTCTCTGACTTTTTTTAATTGTTCAGGATATGTTGCTCCCACTACCACAGCACAGTTCCCATTTGAGTTCCAATCTCTTGCCACATGTTCTGCAATTATTTCATACAGAGGTTGATCCTCTACTTTCAAATCCTGAAATTCTCCGGCTCCCGGGTTTGAAGTTTTAACTAATATAATTATTCCACGGTCAGCTCTTTTTAAAAAAGGCTCTAAAGATTCTTTGCCTAAATAAGGATTTACTGTTACACCATCAACTCCCAAATCATCAAAAGCGCTCTTTACATAACCTTCATTTGTATTCCCTATGTCTCCTCTTTTGGCATCTAAAATCACCGGAATATTAGGATCTTTTTGGTGGATATAAGCAATTGTTTTTTTTAGAGATTCTAACCCTTCATTTCCTGCTGCTTCATAAAATGCAGAATTAGGTTTATAAGCACATACTAGATCAAAGGTCTGATCAATTATGGATTTATCAAATTCAAAGCTTCCTTTATCCAACCCCACGCAGACAAATTTATTCTCATCCCATTTATTTTTTAATTTATCCAAAAAGTTCATTGAGTAACCTCAGACAAATATACCTTATTTGTTTCAAAAATGCTATATTGTTTCAAGTTTCATATGGATAAAATAATCCCTGATTTAAAAGTATTTTTGCTCCTGATTTTTATTAGTTTGGTGCTATTAAGTTTAGATTTAGCTCATCTTCTAAGTTTTCCTAAAGCCTTGGCATCATATATTACAAATCCAATTTCTTTTGGACTTTTCCAAACCGGTAAATCACTCAGCAGGCAATTTTATTTTATATTCGAGTCTAGATTCGCAGCGCAAGAAAGTAAGGCGCTAAAAGAGCAGATTGGCCAACTATTGTCTGAAAATGCAAAACTTCGTAAAAACCTGGCTGAGACAGAGTCTTTATTGTCCCAGCAAAAACATATGGATACTCAAACTTACAACCTTTTGCCGGCTCGTCCGGTTGGAATTGGAAGATATTTAAAGATTGATAAAGGCTCAATTGATGGGATAAAGATAGGAGAAGCAGTTGTATTTAATGATAATTTAGTGGGAAGGATTATAGGTTTATCAGAAAAAGCTGCTAATATTCAACTTCTCAGCGATCCTGATTCAAAAGTAGCAGGTTTTTCTCAAAGTCTGGATGGAAAAGCTAAGGGGATACTCTTGGGTCAATTTGGAACAGACATAGTTATGGATAAGATTTTGCATGAAGAGAAAATCAATACTGGAGATTTAATTTATTCAGAAGGTAGCGAGGAGTTTTTACCTAGAGGTTTAGTTTTGGGCAGGGTTACAAAGGTATTAGATAATCAAAATGAAGTTTTCAAACAGGCAAAAGTTCAAAGTATTTTTGATATTGGAGATTTGGATTTGGTATTTGTAATTTTAGAGTAGTGGCTAGTCGCTTGACTCTTGACTCTTGACTCTAGCAACTAGTCACTATTAAATATGAAAACATTAATTATTATTTTAATCATTATTGCCTTTTTGCAAACAACCGTTTTGCCGATAGATTTAATTTTGATTATCTTAATCTGCCGCTCATATATCAGGATTAACAAATCAAATTTATACCTGGCTTTGGTATTTGGATTAATGGTCTCCCACCTAAGTCTAACAACATTGGGGATCGATAGCCTGGTCTATATTTTAGCCGTTGAACTGACTCATCTTTTATCTAAAACCAGACTGGCCGGTAACTCTTTATTAATTATTCCTGTAAGCTTACTTTTAATATTGGGTTCTCACTTATTAAGTTCAATCTTTTTGCATCTATCTATATACAATTTTCCAAAGGTGTTAATTGAAAGCCTGGTTTCATTACCTGTTTTTTACATGCTTAGAGTTTGGGAGGAGAGATTTATTGTTAGAAAAGATATTAAATTAAGAGTTAATTGATTTATGGCTAACAAAAAAAGAAGTTTAGGGTTTGGTTTTATAGATGAAGTCAATAAAGTCACTTTTAAAAAAGGGCATTTCAAGAAAGTTGAGAGCGAAGAATGGAAAGATACTTTAATTCCTGAATTTGATATAAATATTACTGAGGAAAGTAGTAAAGATCCCTGGAGAATTACTTTTTTTGTAATTTTTTGTATATTTCTTTTCTTTATATTGTTTTTGCGCCTCTTTCATCTGCAAATAATTAATGGTAAAAATAATCGGGAATTGGCTGATGGTAACCGGATTCAAATCAGATTAATACATGCTCCAAGAGGGGTAATTTATGACAGAAATGGTCAGGTTTTAGCTTCAAATTCACCTGCGTTTCGATTAATCGGTAAAGATAAAAAAACGAAATTGATAACCCGGGAGCAAGCTTTGGATTTGGAAGTAAAAAGTAATCCGGCATCTGCAGATTTAGAAGTAGATAATGTGAGAACGTATCCCTACAAAGAAGAATTTGCCCATATTTTAGGCTATGTCGGTGAGATCTCTCAGGATCAGCTAAAAGAAGTTGAATATAGCGGGTATCATTTGGGTGATAGGATTGGGAAAAGCGGTATTGAGGCTCAATATGAAAAAGTTTTAAGAGGGGTTGACGGAGGGGAAATTATCGAAGTTAATTCACTGGGATCAAAGATCAGAACATTAAGGATTAACCCACCTATTCCCGGAGAAAGTGTTTATCTAAACATTGATGCAAGTTTGCAGGAAGAACTCTTTAAGCTAACTAAAGAGGCAGTTGAAAAATCAGGAAGTTGTTGCGGCTCTGCTGTAGCTGAAGATCCGAGTAATGGTCAAATTTTAGCACTGGTTTCAATCCCTTCATTTGATCCAAATATTTTTACAAAAAGTCAGGATGATAATGCCATCTCGGAAGTCTTTTCAAATGCCAATTCACCAATTTTAAACCGGGTTACTTCAGGTACTTATCCCCCGGGTTCTACTTTTAAAATAATCTCCTCTTTAGCTGCCCTAAATTCCGGGAAAATTACTCCGGATACTACATTTGAAGATAATGGAGCAATTTTCTTAGGGCAGTATAAGTTTACTAACTGGTATTTTAATGAATATGGTCGGGTTGAAGGCTCTGTTAATTTAGTAAAAGCTTTGCAAAGGTCAAATGATATTTATTATTATGAGGCGGCAAAGATTATTGGGGAAAAATCACTGGCTGATATGGCAAAAAAGCTTAAACTTGGTGAAAGATCCGGGATAGATCTACCTGCAGAAAGTACAGGGTTAATTCCGGACAATGATTGGAAGGTGAAGACTTTTAACCAGGGTTGGTATCCTGGGGATACACTGCATATGTCGATTGGACAAGGATTTGTTTTAACAACCCCTTTGCAAATTCTGGGGATAACCTCATTTATCGCCTCAGAAGGGACTCTTTATAAACCGCAACTGGTAAATAAAGTAGTCTTTAATGATCAAATAGTTTCGGAGTTTAAGACAAAAAATCTGGTTTCAAAATTAATCTCTTCGGATAAAATCAACATAATCAGACAAGGGTTAGAACTAGTCCCAAAAAGCGGGGGAACCGCTTGGCCTTTTTTCACTTTCCCTATCCCTACTGCCGGTAAAACCGGGACTGCAGAGTATGGTGATCCTAAGAATAAAACTCATGCCTGGTATACCTCTTATGCTCCTTTGAGTAATCCTAAAATTGCCCTGACTGTTTTAATAGAAGGTGGAGGTGAAGGTTCAACTGTGGCCTCGCCTGTGGCAAAAGAATTTTATCGCTGGTATTTTTCCCCGGTTAAAAATGACTTGATCAAAGATATATATGGTAATGCTACAGATTCAGGAAGGGCTTTAGGAGAATAAATCGTGAGATGCAGGGTTCACAAAATATGGAGTAACTCCTGCTTCTTTGTACTTATGTCTTAACTGTAATTCATTTACAGCATAACCAACTCCTATTTCAATCATAGGCATAGTGTATTTAGACCATTCGCTGGAATCTCTATATAACCCAAGGGCTTTCATTGAAGATTTGGCGGCATACAAACCTGCATTAAAACCATACATTAACATGAAGCCATCAAAAGTCGACCCTTCTTTAGTTTTGAATCTCCACACCCTTTTTATACCTTCATCGAATTGATCTTTGATGCGATTCCCAAATTTTCGCCAATCCTCGTAGTTGTACCTGTCTATTACGTAGCCTAATTCGATTATATAAGAGCATTCTAGTCCTAATAATTCTTCTGGATTTGTTAATGGTGCGAATGCGGCTTTAAAGTTTGCTCTTCTTGATCCATAATTCTCCATTGAATCTAAATAATATGGATAACGGTCACGCCAAAGTAATACTTGTAGCTGAGGAATACCCAGAGCTTTTGCTGCTAATATGATTGAGTCGTCAGTAGTTATATTGTGTAATTCTTCTAAGGGTATTCCGGCTCGTCTCAACACATCTCCCATAGGACTAATTTTTTTCCCATCATAAAGACCATCGCTTGTATGAGGAGGACAATTAGTAATCCAATCTTGAGCAATAAGCTCAGCGTTTACACCGATCAGTTCACTCATTTGACGAATTTTACATATCCTAAAGTAAAATGTCAAAAATCCTTATTGACAAAATTCTTCGATCGAGTAAAAATGATTTTATGGCAAAGAAAAGAATTGTCACAAACGCTCTGCTTTTGGCATTGGAAAAAGCCATTGATGGTTATATTAGGTTTGAGGATTTTACAACTCATTATTACCGTTACCATTATGGAATTCCAGAGCTTAAAAAATCTGAATTAGCCTTGGCTCTAAAACGTTTAAGGGAAAACGGTTTTGTAGAATTGGTTGATGATGAGGAAATAACGTTTAGATTGACAGATTCTGGAAGAGATAGAGCTCTTTGGCTAAAAATGAAAAATACAAATGAAACATGGGATGGCAAATGGAGGGTGGTAATATGGGATGTACCGGAAAAAAGAAGGGTGGCAAGAGATTTATTGAGGTATAAGCTAAAGCAGCTAGGCTTTCAATGTTTTCAAAAATCTGTTTGGGCTTGCAAGAAAAATTGCACAAAGGAGTTAAGGGATTTTATTAAAAAAGTTGGGATAGAAGATTGGGTAATGGTTTTGGAGGCCAGTGATATAGGGATATAAAACAATTTTTTTCGATCGGATAAAAATGATTTAATAAAAGATAGCTACCTCGTAGAGCTGGATATGAAAGTTTTGGGAGAATAATATTTAACGTTGACCACGAAATAGAGGTTTCATTGGTGAAGCTGCTAATCTTTGTTTAATTATACTAAACTCCTCTGCTGAACCATGTACTTATCGAGCTTTGGTTGATTCCTAATGCTATGGCTAAATCAGTTTGTCTAGTGAGGCCATGTCTTTCCGCAATTGATGCCAGTGTTTGAGCAAAAGGGTCACTGCTTATAGTAGGGACTTTTCCTCTCCTTTTCCTTTCGGTATCCATAAAGAGGATTTTAGCATAAAAGTAAGCTTTACTGCAACTACTATAAGACTTTATGTATTGACATTAACTTCTCGACCGAGAATATAATGAAAATATGAAAAATATTCAATATCTTTTGGCTCTTCATTCCATTGATGGCTTAGGATCAGTCAGACTTAAGGCTATTTTGGATAATTTTAAAGATCCAAAATTAGGATGGGAAGCAAATGGAGATGAGCTACGCAAAATTGGAATCCCAAGAAATACAATAGAAATATTAATAGAAACCCGTAGAAATTTTAATCCTGAAAAATATATGGAAGATATACAAAAGTCAGGAATAAAATGGATTACGATTTATGATGAGAGTTACCCCAAATTATTAAAAGAAATTTACGATCCGCCGGTTATTTTATATTATAGAGGCAATCTAGATTGCTTAAATAAAAAGTGTCTTGCAGTAGTGGGGACAAGAAAAATGACTGGGTATGGGAAAGCGGTTTGTGAGCAGTTTGTTAAAAGCCTAGTTGCTTTTCATATAACCATAGTGTCCGGACTTGCCAGGGGGATAGATTCAAAGGCTCACGAAACTGCAGTTTTTAATCAGGGTCAGACAGTTGCAGTTTTAGGAGGTGGATTAAATAAAATCTATCCTCCTGAAAATATCTCTTTGGCAAAGTCAATTATAGAAAGTCTGGGGGCATTAATATCAGAGTTCCCTCCTGATTATCCGTCTTTGCCAGGTAATTTTCCATCCAGAAATAGAATTATTTCCGGTTTATCTTTAGGAGTTTTGGTGGTTGAAGCTGCAGAAGACAGCGGTTCTTTAATCACTGCCAGATTTGCCCTGGAACAGGGCAGGGACGTCTTTGCGATACCAGGTCCGGTTACCTCTATTTATCAAAAGGACCGATCCAACTAATCAAAGATGGAGCAATCGTGGTTATCGAACCGGGAGAAATTTTGGATGAAATAGGTATATTTCAGGTTCAAAATGCAAAATCCAAAGTTCAAAATTTAGAAAATTTATCAGAGGAGGAGAAACGGATTTTAGAAGTTTTAGAAAATGAATCTTTACATATTGATGAAATAGGCAGGATTTTACGAATTGAATCAGCTAAAATTTCATCTTTACTTTTAAAAATGGAGATTACCGGTTTAGTGCAAAATTTAGGCAGTGGAAAATATAGTAGGATCTAACTGGTTTCTGGCTTAATCTAGTGTTAAACTAAATCTATGCCCAAAACTTATTTAGTAATTTTAATAACTGTAACTCTTATTTTAACTGCTTTTTTTACCCTATATTTAAATAATGCCTTCGTTAAGGCTCTTTCTAAAACAGAAATAGATGTGATCGTAAATCAGGCTAAATTTTTATACAGTCAAAACAAGGGAAGAGGCGAAGATTTTTCCAAAGGGCCTTGTCTGTCTGAGGTATTGATGCCTGATTGGGTGGTCGATATAGTACACAGTCCCAGAGAACAGATAGACGATTTACCGGAGAATCAGTGTCTCTCTTATCGTGAAGGTAGGGCAAAACATTTTGTAGAGCTGGATATAAAAGGTAATTTAGTGAGAGTTAAATAGTTATAAATGAAATATTTACATTTACCGATCCATCTAATTGAATTTTGGTATCCGGAAGGGATTGTTTTTTTTGTCAGAACCTGGAAAAATTTGATGCTTTTTTTGGAAGAAGATTTAGCGGTGTTATTAATGTGGCGGCTTTTATTTATACCTCTTTTCCATGATTCTTCCATAGTCGGCAGGATCTTAAGTTTTTTCTTCAGGTTAATCAGGATTCTAATGGGTTTATTTGCTTTTGCCATTGCCTCATTTGCTCTTTTTTGCCTGGCTATTTATTGGTTTGGTCTGCCTATTTTGGCATATTTAAATATTCCGCCAATTTTAAGTGTTACTCTTTTTTTCTCTGGTTTGGGCTTATTCATAATCCATATTACTTCTCATCCTCATAAAAAAGTCTGGCAAGTTGGAGAAGATAGGTTTTGGCTAAGTTCCAACCTGGATAAAGAAAGAGTTAGTTTCGTTTTTTTATTAAAAAGTCATGAGGTTGTAGACCTTTTATCAAACCTGGAGCTGCAGCTTAATTTTATTCCTGATTTAGAAGTTAAGGATATTGAAAGGGTTGGAAAAATTGCTTTTGACCTGGCAAAAAAAAGCGGCGGTGAATATATCGGAGCCAGACATTTTTTTGTAGCTGCTTTGCAGGAAATTCCTAATATTGAAAACTTGTTGCTAAAGTTTGATTTAAAAATGTCTGATTTTGAACAAGCGCTAGACTTTTTAGAAAAGAAGAAAAATACTTGGAGACGGGTATATATCTGGGATGATGATTTTACGATACATCATCTAAAAGGTGTTAACAGAGGTTGGATAGGAGTACCGACCCCGAATCTCGATCTATATAGTTTAGATTTGACTAAACAGATGTCAGTAGAATCCTTTCCAACCTTAATACGCGAACATACAGTGATACCGGATGTTGTAAATATTCTATCTCAGCAAACCGGGCGGAATATTATTTTAGTAGGCTCCCCGGGCAGCGGTAAATCAGCATTGATTAAACATCTGGCCAAACAGATAGTTTTAGGCGATGCGCCAGCCACCTTGGCTAATAAAAGGATCGTTTCGCTAGACTTTACCAGATTGTTATCATCAATTAAAACTCAGGGAGAGTTAGCAGAGCGGATTAAAGATATTTTTGATGAAGTGGCCTTTGCTCAAAATATTATTATTGTTATTGAAGAGATTCATGAACTCGGAATGGGCGAAGTTGGGTCAAGTTTTAACCTGTACTCTTTGATGGAAAATTATTTAGAAGAAGGATCTTTTCAGTTTATTGGTACTACTGAACCTGAGAATTATTCTAAAATATTAGAAAAAAATTCTTCATTTGCCAGAATCTTTCGGAAAATAGAAATAGAACCTGCGACGTATACGGATACACTAAATATTTTAATTTACAGGAGTATTGAAGCAGAAAGAAAAAATAAAGTTAAGGTAACCTTTGTGGCAATGAAAACAGCTGTAGAGTTAGCCCAAAAGTTTATCCGGGATAAAGTTTTACCAGATAGCGCGATCTCTGTTTTGAAAGAGGCTTTAACTGAAGGGGTTAATGGTTGGGTCAGTAAAGAGGTGATAAGAAGGGTGGTCTCCAGCAGGGTAAAGATCCCTTTAATGGATATAGGTAATGTTGATAAACAGAGGATGCTTAATTTAGAGCAGGAACTGCATGGAAGATTAATTGGTCAAGACCCGGCGGTGAGGGCTATTTCCGATGCGCTAAGAAGATCGGCTACAGGCTTATCAGATGATGGTAGACCGATCGGATCATTTTTATTTGTCGGACCAACCGGAGTTGGTAAAACAGAGTTGGCTAAAACTTTAGCCGAGGTGTACTTTAAAACCCAGGGGGCTTTTTTAAGGTTTGATATGTCTGAGTATCAGAATCCTGAATCAATAAGCCGGCTGATTGGTTCCTCGGGTGAAGGCGGATTGTTGACTGAAGCTATCAGAAGTAGGCCTTATGCGCTACTTTTACTGGATGAATTTGAAAAAGCAAACGAAAAGATTTTAACGTTATTTTTACAGGTGTTAGATGATGGCAGGTTAACTGACGGTGCAGGTAGGGTAATTGATTTTGAAAATACCATAATTATAGCTACCTCAAACGCCGGCTCTTTAACTATTGCTCAGGGAATTCAAACCGGGAAAAGTATGGAGGCAATAGATCAGGAAGTTAATGATGAACTGCTGAAGATCTTTCGGCCGGAGTTGGTAAATAGGTTTGATGAAGTGGTTTTGTTTAAACCTTTATCCAAGGAAGATCTGCAAAAAATTGTGACAGTTAAACTGCAAAGTATGCAAAATAATTTAAAAGCTAAGGGGTATTTGTTGGAATTTACCCCTGAGTTAGTATCAGAACTGGCCAGGCGTGGTTTTGATCCGGTTTTAGGTGCAAGACCTCTCCGCAGGTTGATGCAGGATAGTTTAGAGGCCAAATTTTCCAAATTGATTTTAGAAGGAAAGCTGATAAAAGGGCAAACATTTAAGGCAGGGGTAGATTTACTAATTTAGCTTTCCAATCTGGATTGGAGGTTTAAAGTTTTTCAGTTCATTGTTTTAAAAATACTAAGGTGTTAAAATTAGTTTATTATGACCAAGAAAATTTCTCAAAAAATTTTAAAATATACTGCTATTTTTGAACCTGCACAAGAGGGAGGTTATATAGTTTCTGTGCCTGCAGTTCCAGGTTGTGTTACTGAGGGTCGTACTTTTGAGGAAGCAGAACTTATGATTAAGGATGCCCTGGAAGGTTGCCTTGCAGTTTTAAAAGAAGAAGGACAAAAAATTCCTATTGAAACAAGGGATGTAGTAGTAAGAAGAGTTTCTGTTTCAGAACCAGCTGTTGCGTATATCTAAATGTCTGCTTTTAAACCAAAAGAAGTTATATCAATTCTTATTCATCTAGGGTTTGTCAAAAAAAGACAAAGTGGCAGTCATGTAATTATGTATAGTTCCAAGTTAAATCTGACTATTCCAGTTCCAATGCATACAAAAGATTTAGGAAAAGGTTTAGTGAAATCAATAATCAAAAGCGTGGAATCTTCTGAAGCGGAGTTTCTTAAATTAAAATAATTATGAAGAAATGGATTTTAGTAGGAATATTTGTCTTAATTTTTCCAGCAACAGTTTTTGCTCAAGTAAGTTTAAATGCAGTTAATCAAAAAGTATGCACTAGGTTTGAGGAAGATGTGTCCCGGTTGGCCGGGATTATGGAAGAGGTCAGAAGAAGGAAAGGAATTACAGAAACTAGAGTGGCTTTTGGCGGGATTGATGATGCAATTAAATCTGCTGATTATCAGATCACTTTTGCCGCAGAAGCAATTGCATATCAACGGGCGCAAAAATATTCGTCCATAGGTGGACTTAGATCATCGCTTGGGGTTTTAAGAGAAAAAGTTTTGAGAGCGAAAGTAGAAGTAGGGAGAGTATTACAGTGAAAAATAAAATTCTTCTGATAGCTGTATTGACAATTATAACGACGGCCGTACTATATTTTGTCACAAGCAAAAAGAATATGGAACTCGTGGGATCAAGTTTGATTCAGCCTACACCTACTACTTCAATGGCTACTCCTAATGCCCCAAAAACTTTTAATTTCGACTCCACTACTGATTTGAAACAGGAATTAGAAAAAATTAATCCTCAGATATTAGATCATGATTTTGAATAAAAAGATTGACACAAGATGTATAATTTAAAGTATGAGCAGAGAAAAAGATCTCCAAGGCTTGGGGGAATTAAATACCCAAATAGAAATAGCTAAAAAAGCTAGAGATAGAAGTATGATCTGGGCTAATTTAGGAATAATGATCGCCACAGGCGGAGGTTTCCTAGTTGGTGATTATCTGGAGGCTCCTCAGGCAATGCTCGCTGTAGTATTAGGAGGAGGACTTATATTTGTTGTTAATCTGCTACGAAATATCAACTATAGAGATAGGCTTGGTTATTTAGAAGGTGAGATGGCTGGTATTCAAAAAGAAGCGCAAAGAACCTCTTCACTGCAAAACCCTTTAACTTAAGTAAATACAGCTTGACAAGTACACTACAATTATCCCACAGTAAAATTTATGATTAATTTAGTAATTGTTGAATCACCAACTAAAGCCCGAACTTTGCAAAAATTTTTGGGAGATAAATACCGGATTGAAGCTTCCATGGGTCATATCCGGGATTTGCCAAAATCCGAACTAGGGGTGGATGTTGACCATGACTTTGAACCCAAATATATTATTCCCCGGGATAAAAAGAAAAGAGTTAATGATCTAAAAAAGCTGGCAGATTCATCCGATAAACTATATTTAGCTACGGATCCTGATCGTGAAGGAGAGGCGATTGCCTGGCACATAGCTCATATTTTGGGAAAGAAGGCAGAGGATATGCAAAGGGTAGAGTTTCATGAAATTACGGAAAGTGCTATCAAAGAAGCTTTTGCCCATCCCCGCGAGATTGATCTGCAGTTAGTTGATGCTCAACAGGCCAGAAGAATTTTAGATAGGTTAGTAGGTTATAAGTTATCCCCTTTGCTTTGGGTCAAACTTAAAAAAGGTTTGTCAGCCGGAAGAGTGCAGTCTGTTGCGCTAAGGCTAATTGTGGAAAGAGAGAGGGAAGTATTAGCCTTTAAACCGGTTGAATACTGGAGTATTGAGGCGGAGCTAGAGTCAAGAGTCAAGAGTCAAGAGTCAAGGTTTACAGCCGCATTAATAGAAAAAGATGGTAAGAAGCTGGAGATTAAAAATAAGGAAGAAGCTGACGGCCATCTTAAGGTTTTAGAAAAAGCAGATTATAAAATTACTAAAATTACCCAAAAAGAAGTTAGAAGATATCCTTACCCACCTTTTACTACTTCAACCTTGCAGCAAACTGCGGCAAACAGGCTGGGGATGTCGGCAAAAAAAACCATGATGGTGGCGCAGGCTCTTTATGAACAGGGCTTTATTACTTATATGAGAACAGATTCTGTTAACTTGTCAGCTCAGGCAATTGGTCAAGTCAGGGATTATATTGCAAACTCTATAGCTAAATCTTATCTGCCAAGTACTCCTAGAGTTTTTAAATCTAAATCCAAGAATGCCCAGGAGGCGCATGAAGCTATCAGGCCGACTAATGTCAGTTTGTTGCCAGCCTTGATTAACGACCAAAACGGGTTAAACCGCGATCATCATAGGCTTTATGATTTAATCTGGAAAAGGTTTGTTGCTTGTCAGATGAATGAGGCAGTTATGGATCAAACAACCGTAGATGTGATGGCAAATCAATCCACCCCTGAGGTCTATTTACTTAGGACAACAGGGTCTGTTATAAAGTTTGATGGATGGCTTAAGCTTTATGGAAAGGATGTTGAAGATGAAGATGATAAAGAGAAAAAACAGGTTTTGCCCCCACTAATCGAGAATCAACCGCTTACTTTAATAGAGTTACTTCCCGAACAACATTTTACAGAAAGCCCGCCCCGCTATAACGAAGCTTCGCTTATAAAAAAATTAGAAGAGTTGGGTATTGGCAGACCTTCAACATATGCCCCTACTTTATCTACTATTCAGGAAAGATTTTATGTTGAAAGAGTGGAAAGAAAGTTTATTCCAACTACTTTAGGTTTTTCGGTTTCTGATTTTTTAATGCAATATTTCCCAGATATATTTGACTACTCCTTTACTGCTCAGATGGAAGATGAGTTGGATGAGATTGCCAGAGGCGAGAGAAAGTGGAAGCCAACTATTGCGCAATTTTATGAGCCTTTTGAAAAAAAACTGATTGAGACAGAGAAAATGGCTGAAAAAGTTAAGATGGAAGTTGAGCTGGTAGATAAATATTGCCCTCTTTGTAAAAAACAACTAATAGTCAGGGTTGGTAAATTTGGTAAGTTTTTAGCCTGTTCCGGGTTTCCCGAATGCAAGCATACGGAAGGGTTAGAAGAGAAGGTAGATGCGATCTGTCCGCAGGATAGCGGAGAGATAGTTGTTAGAAAAACCAGACATGGAAAAACTTTTTACGGCTGTAAAAACTGGCCTGATTGTAAATTTGCCAGCTGGACAAAACCTAAGATGCCTGATGTTGCTTCGAGCGGGAAATTGGAAGAAAACAAATAGCGGGGAGAAATCCCACATTAGAATTATATCATATCTATAAACAGTCTTGTATTTTTTCCGTCTAACTTAGATAATAGCTTTCGTGAAATATATATTTGTCAGTGGTGGTGTTATTTCAGGAATAGGTAAAGGTATTGCTACATCCTCTATTGCTCTTCTTCTAAAATCAGCTGGTTTCAAAGTAGTTCCAATGAAGATGGATCCATATCTAAATGTTGATGCCGGAACTATGAACCCGATTGAACATGGTGAAGTATTTGTGCTGGATGATGGAGCCGAAACAGATCAGGATCTGGGTCATTATGAGAGATTTCTAAATGAATCCTTAAATAAAACTTCGATTGCGACTCAGGGCTCAATTTATTTATCAGTTATCCAAAAAGAAAGAAATCTGGAATATGATGGGGAATGCGTGGATGTGGTGACTTATGTAACTGAGGAAATCATCAAAAGGATTAAAGAGGCGGGAAGAAGCAAAAACGCAGACATAGTCCTTATAGAAATTGGTGGCACGACAGGCGAATATCAAAACGTTTTATTTTTGGAAGCAAACAGGATTATGAAATTAAAAAATCCTGGTGATGTTGCACATATTCATATAACTTATTTACCAGTTCCATCCTCAATTGGAGAGATGAAAAGCAAGCCGGCGCAAATGTCTGTCAGGGACTTAAATGCTGTAGGCATTCAGCCGGATATACTTTTAGCCAGAGCCTCCAGGTCGCTTGATCAAAACAGGATTAAAAAACTGGCAATTTCGACTGGTCTTGAGCCGGAATATATAATATCCGCTCCCGACGTTGATAGTATTTATAAAGTTCCGGTCGGGTTTGAAGATCAGCAATTAACAAAAAAATTATTAAGTAAACTTGGTCTAATAGAAAAAAATGCAGACCTGCCTGCCGGCAGGCAAGGTTTAAAGGAGTGGCAAGGCTTTGTCTCGAAAATAGACTCGGCTCTTCGAGAACCTGAGGGTAAACGTACTGTTAAAATTGCCATAGTAGGTAAATATTTTGCAACAGGTGATTATACATTGAGTGATTCTTATATTTCTGTTATTGAGGCGATCAAACATGCTGCCTGGACACAAGCGTTAAATCCGGAAATATATTGGGTAGATGCTGGAAAGGTAGAGAAAAATCCGGAAATTTTAAAGGGTTATCAGGGAATAATAGTTCCGGGAGGATTTGGATCAAGGGATATTGAAGGGAAGATTATAACTATTAAATATGCCAGGGAAAATAATATACCGTATTTTGGGCTTTGTTACGGTATGCAGCTTGCCACAGTTGAGTTCGCCAGAAATGTCCTGGGGTACAAAGATGCTAATACCACAGAAATAGATCCTGATACTGCTCATCCTGTGATTCATATTATGCCTGACCAGGAGAAAAAATTATTAGAGAGAAATTATGGAGCTACTATGAGACTCGGTGCTTGGGATTGTGTACTAAGCGAGGGTTCAGGAGTCAGAAAACTATATGGTAAAAAAGATATTTCCGAAAGACACCGTCACCGCTATGAATTTAACAATGACTACAGACAGGAAATAGAAAAAAATGGCATGCAAATTGTCGGTACCTCGCCAGATGGGAAGTTAGTTGAGGTGATAGAGCTAAAAGACCATCCATTTTTTGTAGGAACTCAGTTTCATCCGGAACTTAAATCCCGGCCACTAGACCCACATCCGCTCTTCATAGGTTTCATCGAGGCTGCATCAAAAATAAAGGCCTCTTGACTGCCATTCCGTGCCCCGACATGGAATCTATGCGAATAAAACAACTATATGTGTGCCTAAATGATATTCCCTCTTGAAAAATTCTCTAATTAGTTTAAGCTCAATTGAAATGGATAAAAAGACAAAAATCTACGCTTTTATTGATGGTCAGAATTTGAACTTAGGTGTTAAGAGTCAGGGTTGGATTCTCGACTGGCGTAAATTTAGACAGTATATTCGGAATAAATATAATGTTACTGAGGCGTTCCTTTTCATTGGATATAAAGCAGGCAATGAAGCTCTGTATACATCTTTACAGCAAATGGGTTATATAATTATTCTAAAACCAACCATGGAATTGCCAGATAAAACCGTAAAGGGCAATGTTGACGCAGAGTTAGTGTTGCATACTATGATTCAATATAGAAACTATGATAAAGCAATTATTGTATCAGGCGATGGGGATTTTCATTGTTTGGTTGAGTATCTGGATCAGCAATCTAAACTATTGCATATACTTACTCCGAACAGACATTATTCAGGACTTTTAAGAAAGTTTAATAAATATATTGTTAGAATTGATTTAATAAGAGGGTCTTTAGAATTAAAAAAGACCAAGATCAACGGTCGGTCGAAACCTTAGGCTGCTTAGCTTGGTCATCGTGATAAACTTATTGTAACATATTATGAAAACAAGTCAAGGATTTTTATTAGTTATAGAAGGAATTGATGGCTCTGGAAAAACTACCCAGATTGAGCTTTTAAAACAATATTTAGCCTCGCAAGTCTTCGACCCTGAGGGCTTTGACGGTGAGCTCAGTCGAACCGCTCAGACCCGAAGGGGCGAGGCCTTGCAGGTTGAGGTGATCTCTTTCCCCAGATATGAAGATAATTTGTATGGAAAATTAATAAAAAGATATTTAGAGGGAGAGTTTGGGGAAATTAGCAATGTTAATCCGTATTTAATGGCGCTGGCTTTTGCCGGAGACAGGCTTTTGGCAAAGCCTTTAATTGAAAGTTGGCTGCAAAGTGGGAAAGTGGTAGTAGCCAACAGATATGTTTCCTCTTCCAAAGCTCATCTTAGTGCTAATCTTCCGGAAGAAAAAAGAGAAGAGTTTATGAGTTGGATTGATCAGCTGGAGTATCAAACTAATGGCATGCCAAAGCCGGATTTAACTGTTCTTTTAAATATTGATCCAAAAACAGGCCAAAAAAATGCCAGGAAAGAGAGTGAGATTGATATACATGAAGAAAATCTAGCCCATCTGGAAGCAGCTGGAAAAATTTATCTGGAGCTTTCTAAATCAGAAGATGGTTGGGTTTTGATAGAGTGCATGGAGAACCTAAATATGAAATCCAAAGAAGAAATTCAAAAAAAGATATTAGAAATCTTAACTAACAAAGCGGTATTTACAATCTAGCAATATTTGTATATAATATATAAACGATTATGAATATAGATATGTACTTAACAGTCAAACAAACTAAAAAACAACCACTCGCGGAGGGGGTTTTGCTTTGATGTAAATTTAAACATCTAAAGTTTAAAACATTAGCCCCTCGATTGAGGGGTTTTTTAATGGGAAAAAAGGAAAAATATGAGAAATCAAGAAAGATATGAAGTTGCAAAGTTTGGAGGTTGGTCCTTAGCAAATGGAGAAAGGACTAAATCTGCTATGGATTATGTTAGTGCAAATCCAGATGTTCATTATGTCGTACCTTCTGGCCCAGGGTCAGTTAATGATGGCGATAGAAAAGTTACTGATCACTTAATTGATATAACAAAGGCAAAAAATTCAGGCCGTTCATATCAAGTCTATTTGGATGCAGTGAATGCCCAATTTATGGGAATTGCTGATTTCTTAGGTTATTATGACATGGCTAGATTGCTGGGCAGTTTGGAAGTAGGTATAGCCAATGGACAATCTGATGCTTGGATAATATCCCGGGGTGAAGCTATTGAAGGAAAGATGTTAGGAGAGTTACTAGATTTCCGCTTTGTAGATCCAACAGAAATAATCAGGTTTAGAAAAAATGGCCAATTGGACGAAAGATCATATGGCTTAATTCACAGTAGACTTAAGGGGAGAGATAGATTTGTCATATCCGGATTCTATGGTTTAGGCGCAGATGGGCAGATTATGACTTTTCCAAGAGATGGCTCAGATATAACCGGAGCTGTTATTGCCAGGGGGATTAACGCTTCTTTATATCAAAATCTAACTAGCATAGATGGTGTTCTCTCAGCTGATCCCAGGATAGTGAGAGAAAAAACAAGATTGATAGAAAAACTAACCTTTGAAGAATATAGGGAATTAGGGAATGCAGGCATTAAGGTTTTACATAGAGATACTATTATTCCTGTTGCCAATGTTGGAATCCCGATAAATGTTAGACATTCATTAAAGCCGGAAAGCAGAGGAACGATGGTCGTTAGTAAGAGACCTACAGTGGAAGGTGAAGATGTGATCGGTATTGGAGGAAGGGGCGGTATTGCCTCATTTAATATCCACAAGTTTGGGATGAGTGAGGATAAAGGAATAGCAGACAGGATTCTTAACATAATTCAAAGGAGCGGAATATCAATTGACTATCCTCTTGCTGAAACTGATCGTCTTTTGGTCACTTTTAACCAGGAACAGCTGACTGGACAAGAAGATGAAATTTTAGCTAAAATAAGAAGAATAATAAAACCTCTGAGTGCTGAATTGCGAAAAAATGTAGGGTTTATATCCATCGTTGGACAGGGAATTAGAGAAAATAGGGAAAGGGTTTCAAGGATGTTATTCCCAGCACTAGATGACGCCTCTATTAAGTTTAGTGGGTTTACTAGTACCCCTTCAGGCATAAGTATAGTCGTATTTGTTGATAGTAATATGGTTGATGATGCAATCAGAGCTGCACATAGGGCACTGATTGGTTGATTGTTGAGGATTGATTCTGAACTAATAATATGTTAAAGTTGCGCCCATGAATAGAAGAGTAGAAGGAGACGGTAGACCAAGTCCTGAAGACAGAAATATAAGAGTTGCAGACCCAATGGATTTAATGCGGAAAAATCCGGCAGCTTTAATAGTAAATCAGATATCATATGGACAGATGGTTGCTCATTTTTCCCCAATTCAGTTCGAACCTCCTCAGGTTGTTAAAGTTATTACCTTTTCTCCAGAGCAGGGTGTGGTTACTATAGATTGTATACTTGATGGCATGACTCGTACTAAAGTAGTGGCTGATAATAAAGATAATCCGGCAGTTATACCTCATAATTTTCAATTTACAGTAAAAGATGTAACAGGAGAAGTTTTACAAAATCCAGCAATTGTACCAGTTGGAGAAAGAGTAGGAAGACAGGAAGCGCTCACGATGCTTCAATATCTTAGAGCAGTTATTAATCCAACTATTGTACACTCCCAAATTGCACCGGACAGGATTGCTGCGCATCTGGTAAACGGTTGGGTTAACATGGTAGGGGAAAGCATAGCAAGAAAGTATTCAGCCCTTTCAGCCTTAAGTTTGCTCGGTAATCCAAGAATAAATATAGCAACTGAGGATGGTTTAAAGAAAGATTTGGAGAGACAGCCAAGGTTAATGGCAGGCGAAACACTGGAAGAGAGGGTTAAGTTAAGAGCTTCACTGGTTGAAATGGCTGCAGTTATCCGTCAGACAGGACTTGTTAGGCAGGAAGTAGCGCGTTCGGCTTTTATCTTAGTAGGAACGGATTCAGATGTTATTGGTGGGGCGAAAGAAGCCAGGAGACAAATTTATGGGCTTTTACATACTCCTGAGGTGGATAGAAAATTAGAGGTTGCATTTTCTAATGATAGCGAGAGAGAGCAGATGCGCGATCAGTTGGGTCAATTTATCTCTGACTCATTTAGAAAAGTAGCCACTAATTATAACAGGGACGAAGTAATGACTGTTTTGGGGATGGCACTTAGGGATCAAAATCTTAATTTTGCTCAGGTTATAGGAGTATTTAGTGACTTAGATCCAATAAAACAATATGATAAGGTTAGGGAAGATTTAAATGTTGATAGGCTAACTAAAAGATATAAAGAGGCTCAGAAAGTGCAGGAACTTACTAAACTTGAAGCAGTTTTAGTTGAGGGATTGGGGAGAAAGACTATTTTATCCGACCCGGATATACAAAATTTAATCAGAACCATCAGGGCATCAGGTACAGTTTACCAAAGAGCAGAACTTATTAAATCGCAATTGACAACAAACCGTCATCAACTTATAGCTAGCGGAGTTAGGGCGCAGACTGTTGATGAATCATTATCTACTATAGAATTAGTACAAAAGGAGATGACAGAAATTAACACTTCAGAATCTCTAGCTAAGGTTAACCAAAAACTAATAAGTGCTATGGATGAAATAAACAGGAGAATGAATACACAGGTATCTATGCACAAGGTTGGCGAAATGATTGATCAAACATCAGGAGATAGACTAAAAGCAGGCTATGGTCCACAGGTTAAAGCAGATATTGTAGGGTTGGTAGTTGGAGAATTTAGGAATATTGATAATAATAATCAGTCTCAAGTTAGGGTAAGAGTAAGGCAGTTATTAAGCCTTGATCCGGATTTAGTTTTTAAAGTAAAAGCTGGAGAGGTACGTTTAAGTGTGGCTTTGGATCAACAAAATAAAAGAGGTATTATCGTAGTTCAACCAGCTATACAACAGGTTGTAACTCCTTCCGAGTCTGCCGTAGAAAAGAAGGGAGCGGAAGTTGCACCAGGATTTGAAAACCCCCGTTTTAGTGGCAGAACTTATGGAGCACCTAGATTAGTTGAGCAAGCTAGACCAGAAGAAGCAATAATAGACCCAACTATGCTTAATGAGCAAAGGAAGATAACTAACAGAGAAAAATTACGAAGGTTACTTCAAAATATAGTTTCAGGTTTAAGAGATGTTGATTTAGAGCCTAAAGATATTACGGAAACAGAAAGAACTGCTTTGGATGAGGTTATAAGAAGGTTGGGACAGTTGGACTTTGATCATCCTGACACCCCTAGAGTAATGCGTTCTCATTTTCAGGATTTGGAAGAAATAAATAGGTTGAGAGAAGAACTGATTGCCAGAGACAGGGAAGCTACAGATAGTGATACCAGGACTGGACGTTAATTTTACTACAAAGAGGTTTAAACTATGCCCACACCGGAAAATTATCAAACTGGAGGATATTTAAGAAATACAGCCAGACGTAGGGAAGAGCTCATTATGCCTTCAACAGAGTTGGCTTGGATGATGGGAGTATTAGCAGTAAGCGGTAGCATTAATAATGCGGATCATAAAGGTAAGATATCTTTCTACATGCTACATAGTAGTCTTTATGACGTTCTAAAATCTAGAGGGGAACGATTATTTGGTGTAAATGCTCATATGTCGTATTATGAATCAAGAAAGAGTCCAATTTTATCATTTAAAACAGGATTTTATGGAGAAGCAATGGGTAATTTTGCCCGCGATGCTTGGGTAGATACTATATCAAATCAGCATAATTGGGTTTTAAAAAATGATCGATACATCTGGTCATTTTTGGAAGGCGCATTTAATGTTAGAGGATATTTCTTTAAATCTCCGAGACAAAAATATGACAGTCTTAGGATAAGTACAGCTTATCGCGTTGCAGCTAATTTTTTATCTGAATTAATGGTTCGAGTAGGAGTTGAAGACCCAAGCATAGCAACGAAGAGCTACACTAGAGAAGGAATACGTGGCATAGCAATAACCTCTTTAAGAGATATAAAACATTTTGCAGAACACATTCATTCTATGGATCCCAATCTTGAAAAGAAACTTGTTTTTTATAGAGATCTAGATTTAGAACATAATAAGGTTATGTTGTCTCAAGATAGAATTATACCTATTGAGGCTGTATTGAGAGAATGGATAAGAATAACAAGAATATTAAATCATCCTCCGTTAAGATTTGAAATAAAAAGATTATACAAACTTGGTTTAACAGAATTTGGGGATTGGGTTTACCCGCTTAAATTTGATGATTCAGGAAGTAAAAAAAACTTTGGGAGGGCTAAAAAAAATCTGGACAAAGAAATGGATAAAAATGATATCAAGATTGATGATAGTGAAGTAATAGAAGCGCAAAGAAAGTATGTTCAGTACAGTCGTTTAAGAGATCAACGAAAACCTGAGGTTTATGTCCATTCGGATGAAGATATTATTCAGAATTGGATTAGATTAAGAGTACAATTAGGTCGCGCACCAACATCCTATGAGGTTCTTCAATTTAAAGAGGAGGGAAAAATTGATTGCGGATTGAATACCTTTATACGTCATTTTGGAGATAGAAAATCATTTGCTAGTGCCCAAGCTGCTCTCGAGAAAATTGTACAGGAAAGATAAACTTCTTGAGTGGTAAATGTTTTACAAACTTTAAATTACTACTTGAAAAAATAGAGCTTAGAGTTTAAATTGTGTAAGTTACAATATGGCACAGAAGAATAACACAACTAATATTTTAGGAACCCTGCCTGATTGGGCGATTAAGGAATCGGTCAAAAAAGGCGTAATAAAAATCGATCCACTACCTAAAGATTGGGAAGAGAATGTAGATGAGGTTACTATAGACTTTCATCTTGGAAACAAGCTGCGGGTTTTTACAAGCGAGGGATTAAATACTATAGATACGAGGTATGCCAGCAAAGAGGATATGGAATCAATGATGAGAATTGTAGAGCTTAAACCCGGCCAGCCCTTTATTTTAACCGAACATGACTTTGTGATAGCTACCACCAAAGAGAGGTTAACTTTGCCGGATGATATTGTCGGTCACCTGCATGGTAAATCCTCCCTGGCTCGTTTAGGGGTGGTGGTGCACTCAACTGCAGCCAGATTTGATCCTGGTTGGGACGGTTGTCCGGTTTTGGAATTTGGGACTTTTTTAAAGGGTAAAAAGCTGGTCATATATGAAGGTTCTCCGATCTGCGCTTTTTCTTTTGAAAAACTGTCTGCTCCTGTGGAACGCTCATACAAAAATTCTCCAAACAATAGATATGGTGGGTCAAATTTGCCGGAAGTTTCAAATATAATGGGGAAAAAACTCAAATCTCAAAAATCAAAACTCAAAACTAAAACTTAAATCTAAAAACTCTAAAATCTTTGAGATTTAAGATTCAGATTTGACATTTAACATTTGAGTTTTGACATTTTACTATGTCAGTTCTAGGTATAAATGAAATTCACAAAAGAATAAAAAAGCATGGCCTGATCAAAAATTTAGGTCAAAGAGAGCTTAAAAATCCAGAAGGAGTTGGAGTAGACTTAAGGCTTGGATCAGTTCATAAAATTATTAAAGGTGGAGCTTTTATTCAAGGGGACAGTGAACCCGCTTCGTCAGCGAAGCGTGGCGAGCAGGTGTTAGGTAACAGAAAGGGAGTGGAGACGAAAGAGGTAGCCAGGTTTAAGGAAAATGAAGATAATCAAATTTGGGTAACAGTAAAACCAGGTGATTATTTTTTAGTACAAACACATGAAGAGATAAACACACCTTCAGATTTAATGCCGTTAGTTCATGTAAGAACCTCCCTTTTTAGATCAGGGTTACTGCTTTTAAATTCCAAAACCGATCCAGGATATAGCGGGGTTTTAACAATGGGGCTTACCAATTTGTCTCCTTTTCCTGTAAAGTTACAAATGGGTGCTCGAATTTGTAATATAGTTTTTCATAAAATAGAAGGAAAAACTTATAAGTATCGGGGTCAACATCAAGGCGGTAGAGTTTCGCCTAAAAAAATAGAAAGGCAAGTATGATAAAAAGCAGACATCCAGAATATCAGTACTTAGATCTTTTAAAAGACATTTTAAAAAATGGCTCTGACAAACCGGTATTTAATAATCCCGGAGTGCATATTAGATCTGTTTTTGGCAGACAAATTAGGTTTGATCTTTCTAAGGGTTTTCCGCTTTTAACCACTAAAAAAGTTTTTTTAAGAGGAATTATTCATGAGTTACTTTGGTTTTTAAAAGGGGATTCTAATATTAAATATTTGGTTGATGCAGATGTACATATTTGGGATGAGTGGGCTTATAAAAAGTACAAAGGGGAAAGCGTAAAGGGGAAAGAGAAAAGTTTAACACAAGAAGAATTCATAGCAAAGATAAAATCACTCCCGGCTAATGATCCTTTTGTTAGAAAATGGGGGGATTTGGGTAATGTGTATGGAGTACAATGGAGAAAGTGGAAAACATCAGACGGAAGGATAATAGATCAGTTAGGTTGGGCTATTAATGAGTTGAAAACAACACCGTTTAGAAAATCAATCGTGGTCTCTGCCTGGAATCCGGAATTTATATATGAAATGGCCTCAAAGGGAAAATCCATGGCCTTGCCCCCTTGCCACACCCTGTTTCAATTCAATACCACCGGTGATAGGTTATCTCTCCAGCTTTATCAAAGATCCGCAGATACTTTTTTAGGCGTACCATTTAATATTGCCTCCTACGCGCTTTTTACTATGATGGTTGCCCAAGTCGTGGGACTTAAACCAGGTGAATTTGTCCATACTTTTGGAGATGTGCATGTTTACAGTAATCATATAGCTCAGGTGAAAGAACAACTAAAAAGAAAACCAAGACCCTTCCCAAAAATGAAAATTAATCCAGAGGTAAAAAATATAGATGATTTTAAATTGGAAGATTTTACCATTGAAGGTTATGATCCCTATCCGCCAATTAAGGGTGAGGTAACAGTTGTCGGGGGGTTTTGATGAAAATATCCCTGATTGCCGCAATTGCTTCAGAAAATAGAGCCTTAGGAAAGGATAATAATTTAATCTATAAAATTCCTGAAGATTTAAGAAGGTTTAAAGAGTTGACTAAAGGGCATGTGATTATCATGGGCAGGAAAACTTTTGAATCAATTGGTAAAGCGCTACCAAACAGAATTAATATTGTTATCACCAGTAATCCAAACTTCACAGCAGAAAATGTGGTAGTTACTCATTCATTGGATGAGGCCCTTCAACTCGCTTCGCTCGCTCAGGGTAAACCAGATGATGAGGTTTTTATAATTGGTGGAGGACTTGTTTATAAGGAAGCAATTGAGAAAGCAGACAAACTATATTTAACTATAGTAGAAGGTAGTCCAAAAGCAGATGTATTTTTCCCTGATTATAGCGAGTTTAAAAAAGTAATCTTTGAAGAATTTCATGAATCAGAAGGGATTAAGTACAAATTTTTAGATCTGGAGCGTTGACTTTTATTCCCTGAAGCTATAAAATACTTGCCATTACGCATCTGTTAGTAGTTTTCCTTAAACTATACGGCTAACAGAGAGGATCAAGGAAAACTTATGTACAAGCTACCGACATTACAGGAATTGTTAGAAGCCGGTGTTCATTTTGGACATCAGGTTAGACGTGGTCATCCCAGAATGAAGCCATATATTTATGGGGCTCGTGAAGGTGTGCACATTATTGATTTGACCCAATCTGAAAGCCTGCTTAAAGAGTCCTGCGAATATGTTTATAATCTTGGCAAAGAAGGGAAACTTCTACTTTTTGTTGGAACGAAAAAGCAAGCCAGACCAATTGTTGAGGCGGCTGTAAAGGAATCAGGAGCTCCTTACATGGTTGAGAGATGGATGGGTGGGTTTTTAACTAACTTTGAAGAAATCAAAAAAAGAATTAAGCTCCTAAAGGATTTAAAAGAACAAAAAGCCAAAGGTCAGCTGTCAAAATACACAAAAAAAGAACAGCTTTTACTTGATAGAAAAATGATTGGTTTAGAAAAAGACTTTAGAGGTGTTATGGATTTAACCGGAGCCCCGGAGGCGCTTTTTGTAATTGACGCAGTTTCAGATAATATTGCGGTGAAAGAGGCCAAAAGATTGGGAGTAAAGGTGGTGGCAATTGCAGACACAAATTGTAATGTTTCAGAGATAGATTACCCAATTCCGGGTAATGATGATGCGATAAAATCTATTACCATATTAGTCACAGCTATAGCTGCTGCATACACTGAAGGTCAAAAAGAAGCAGGTAAAATAGCAGAAAAAGTGGCTAAAGACAAAGTAACAGCAGATGCAAAAGCCCTGGCAGAAGCAGCAGTGTTGCCTAAAGAAGTAGTAGAAGTAGTGGCGGAGGTAGAAGAAAAGTTGGAAAAAGCAGAAGTAAAAGAAGCAAGTAGGAAAGAGTAATTAATGTCCATAAGTGTTGATCAAATTAAAAAACTGCGACAAGACTCTGGGGCTGGAATAGCCGGCTGTAAAGAGGCTCTGAGTGAGTCTGAAGGCGATTTAGAAAAAGCCAAAGAAATTTTAAAGAAAAAAGGTTTTGAAAAAGGAGCTAAAAAAGGCGACAGGGAAGTTAAGGCAGGTTTGGTTGATGTTTACTCTCACAATGGAAAGGTCGGGGTTTTAATAGAAGTGCTTTGTGAAACAGACTTTGTGGCCAGAACTGATGATTTCAAAAATTTATCGCACGAATTATCTTTACAAATAGCCTCTATGAATCCTTCATCTGTTGAAGAATTATTGACTCAGGAGTATATTAGAGATAACTCTTTAACAGTAGACCAACTGATAAAATCAGTTAGCGGGAAATTAGGAGAGAATATTCAGGTAGGAAGATTTGAAAGAATAGCATTAGGAGAATAATTACCAAATAGACAAGAAACAAGAAACAAGAAACAAGAAACAAACAATAACCAAGGTTATTAGAATTTATTTGGAAACTTGGACATTTGTATCTTGGAAAGCTTAAATCATGGATCCAGTATTACAACCAGTTTCAGAAAAAATAGAAAGCACCCTACATCATTTTAAAGTGGATATTGCCGGCATTAGGGCAGGCAGGGCAAACCCGGCTTTGATTGAAAATATTCCGGTTGAGGCTTATGGAGGAAAAATGAAGTTGATGGAAGTAGGAAATATTTCCGCTCCACAGCCCTCGCTTTTAACAGTTCAACTTTGGGATGCCTCAATTCTGCAAAGTGTTCTAAAAGGTATACAGGATGCTAATTTAGGGCTTAACCCTTCAAACGATGGTTCTCTAATAAGATTGCCAATACCTCCTTTAACTGCAGAAAGGCGTGAGGAATTTATCAAGATTCTGCATCAAAAAATGGAGGAAGGTAAAGTGGCTATTAGACAAATTAGACAGGATTTTAGGCAAGAGTGGAAAAAGCAATCAGAAGATGGGGTTATTTCGGAGGATGAATTTAACAGACGCGAAAAGCTGCTGCAGGATTTAATAGATAAAAAAATTGTTGAAGTTGAGCAGTTAGGTAAAGCTAAGACAGAAGAATTGACACAAATTTAGAGTCAAGGGGCTAGAATCAAGAGTCTAGGTAAAATAATCTTGACTCTGGACTCTAGCGACTAGCCACTATGCTTATATCAATAATTATTTTCATCATAACTTTACTTGTATTAGTTGTAATCCACGAACTGGGTCATTTTTTAATGGCTAAGAGGTTTGGGATTAAAGTAGAGGAATTTGGTTTTGGTATTCCTCCCAGGATTTTTGGTAAAAAAATAGGTGAGACAATATATTCACTCAACGCACTTCCCCTGGGAGGATTTGTCAGGCTTTTAGGTGAAGATGAAGTTGAATCTGAAGGTAAAAAAATATCAGAAAGGGATTTTAGGGCAAAGCCGGTCTGGCAGAGAATAGTTGTGGTAGTTGCCGGGGTTTCGATGAATCTTTTATTGGCCTGGGTAATTTTTTATTCTGTAATTATTTATCAAAATTTTAAGATTATTTATCCAACTGTCCAACCAGGAGCGTACGTTGGATTTTTAGAAAAAGGGTTTCCGGCAGAGCAGGCAGGAATTAGAATCGGCGATAAAATTCTTTCAGTTGATGGAAAACAGGTTAAAAAATTCGATGATGCCAGAAATTTTATAAAGGAGAAAAAGGGTGCAGAGGTATTACTGACCTTAACTGATATTGATGGCCACAGTCAAAGGCAAATTAGCTTGACTCCAAAAAAAGTAGAAAAGGGAGATGCCTTAATTGGCGTTGGATTTAGCCCTCTGGCTACAAAAGAGTACAAAACTCCGCTCGATAAATTTTTTTCCGGAATAACTTATTCTTGGAATTTAACCAAAGTTACTTTTGCCGGGTTTGGTAAGTTATTTGCAGATTTAACCTCAGGTAATTTTAAATTAGCTTCACAATCTGTTAGCGGTCCGGTTGGATTGGCGACTATGAGTAATGATATTTTAAGTTCAGGTAATCAGGCGATTCCTTTTTATCTTTGGTTTGTTGGTGTTATATCCCTAACCCTTAGTATTTTTAACGTACTGCCAATACCGGCGCTAGACGGGGGAAGATTACTCTTTTTAGTAATTGAGGCAATTACCAAAAAGAAGGTTAGAGAAGATATCGAAAGATCAGTTCATCAAATCGGATTTTTGATACTTTTAAGCCTGGCTCTTTTAGTGACCTACTCAGATATTAGTAAAATAATTCACCCCTGAAATATATAATCCTAAAATATACAACAAAATAAGCGATCGTATAATTTGTATCCTAATTAATTCTGTTGTAAAGTTTAAGCATGAATGCAATTACTGAAGAAATTTTAGAATCACTTAGCAATTTGGTGTTTCATCCCTACAGGATAGTTTATGGCTATATTCCCAAAGAAGTTTCAAGAAAAAGTGCTTTAATAACAATAAGAAGGCTTGAGCAAAAAGGGTTTATCCAAAAAGGGCTCATGGAAGATGAGATATGCATTAAGCTGACAGAATTAGGGGTAAAAAAATTAGAAGAAAAAAGAAGAAATAAAAAAGAAAAAGCTTTGCTTAAAATCAGGATGGGAGAAGAAAGATGGGATAGAAAATGGAGAGTTGTGATCTTTGATATACCGGAAACCAATAAAAGGATACGGCAGGCTTTAAGAGAAACTCTAAAAGTTTTAGAGTTTTGGCCATTACAAAAAAGTGTCTGGATATCAAAAAGGAACGTTGTAAAAGAATTCAGGAGTTGGGTTGGGGAGTTGGGATTATCAAAACATATCCTGATTTTTGAAACTGAAGACTTGGGAATAAGTTTAAATAAAATAGATAGGTAACAAAATATGCGATCGCATATTTTGTTACCTTGACTAAAAGGTATATTATTTGATAAACTATAAACATAAAGCTATGAAAGGGATTCCTACCCTGGAGCTGGGTACGAAAGTATGCACGTTGATAACGTTACAGTCTATATGAGAAGCAATTGAGGTGGTACCACGGTCAGAGCATCGTCCTTAAGATTTTTAGGGAGGTGCTTTTTTTATGGAAAGAAGTGAAACAAAAAAACTGGTGGTGAAGATTGGCAGCAGTACCATAACAAATGGGAATACTAAATTAGATAGTGTATTTATATTTGATATCGCAAGGCAAGTTGCGATGATCCGTCGCGATTTTGATTACGAGGTAGCAATAGTTAGTTCAGGAGCAGTAGCAAGCGGTAGACTTTCGGTATCCATTTTAGACCAAGGGATAGTGGATACTCAGGTTGCTGCAATGTTTGGACAACAAGAATTAATGTTTGCGTGGTCAGATGCCTTTAGAAAATTCAATATTCGAACAGCACAAGCTCTTTATAATGATGAGGATTTAAATCAAGCTCCCCCTGCTCTTCTAAGAGCACTTCAGGTTGGTGTTCCGGTTATTAATGCTAATGACGCTGTTGATGATCGAGAAATTAAACAACTATCGGTGGCTAGAGATAATGATAGGCTTGCGGGATTTGTTGCTAGAGCCATCCGAGCTGATTTTTTGGTCTTACTTACAGATGTTAATGGAGTTCTGGATAAAAAAGGAGACGTACTCCCTCTTGTGGGGAAATTAGAAGATATTGAAGATTTAATTGCTGGTAAAAGTAGGGTGGGAACAGGTGGGATGTGGAGTAAGGTTAATGAAGCTAAATATGTAGCACGGGAAGGTACTGTGGCGGTTATTGCTAATGGTCGGGAAGAAAATGTGCTCTTAAGAATACTTCAAGGAAAGACAGTCGGAACTCGGTTCTTACCAGGCTTTATGCTATATTAAGATTAATTATGAAATACTCAAAATTATTTGGTAAAACAATTAAAGAAACCCCGAAAGATGCTACCCTGGTTTCACACCAGTTACTGTATAGAGCCGGATTTATCCGGGAATCAGTTGCCGGCAGGTATTATTTTTTGCCTCTAGGTCTTAGGGTTCATGAAAAGATTCAACAAATAATCAGACAAGAGATGAACAAAGCGGGTGCGCAAGAAATGACTACCCCGGTTCTGCACCCTAAACATTTATGGGAGGAAACAAACAGAACAAATTCAGTCGGATTTGAGTTAATGAGTATTAAAGACAGGCAGGAGATGGAGTTTGTTTTGGGCGGGACTGCGGAGGAAATGCTGGTGGATTTAGTTAGAAAGTTCCAGATCAGCTACAAAGATTTGCCCTTTAACCTATATCAATTCTCAACTAAGTTTCGGGATGAGGCCAGGGCGCGTGGCGGACTGCTTCGTCTTCGTGAATTTGTTATGAAAGACGCTTACTCTTTCCATACCAGCGAAGAAGATTTTAAAAAAGAATATGAGAGTATGAAAGCAACTTATACCAGGATTTTTCAACACCTGGGGCTAAAGACAGATATCGTTGAGTCTGATAATGGTTATATTGGGGGTGAGTATTGTCACGAATTCGTGGTGGAGAGTGAGATTGGAGAGAGTCGGTATTTAACTGATAATGAAGGATACTCCGCGCATGAAGATGTGGCAGTATTTGAGTTTGAGAACAAAAATCTGGATGAGGAAGAAAAGCAGATGGTGGAGGTGGATGCAGTTAGAGGGCCAACTATGGAAGATGGAGTTAAGTTGCATAATTTACCGCTTTGGCAGCAGATGAAGGATTTAATGATGGTTGATGAAAACGGGAATTTTATTCTGGCCGTTATCAGAGGAGATTTAGAAGTTAATGAGGTCAAGTTAGCTCATGTTGCTAAGGCCTACCGGTTAAGACATGCTACAGTTGAAGAGATTAGAGAACTTGGTAGCGAGCCAGGATTTATTTCTCCGGTGGGGTTAAGTGATAGAGTAAAAGTAGTTGGAGATTTGTCTTTACGCACTATCAAAAATGCCTATACAGGCGCAAATAAAAAACATAAAGATTTACTTAATGTAAATATAGACAAGGATTACAAAGTTGATATTGAAGCAGATATTGCTTTAGCCAAAGCAGGCTATATATCAAAAAACCATAAGCCTTTAATTGCTAAAAAAGGCATTGAAGTTGGGAATATTTTCCAGCTTGGTTTTCATTATTCCTCAAAAATGACAGGGGCAAATTTCCGGGACAACGATGGTTTAGAAAAACCATATTATATGGGTTGTTATGGAATTGGTCTTGCCAGGACTCTGGCAACTATTGTTGAGAAGTTTTCAGATGAAAAAGGGATTATCTGGCCTAAGGCAGTTGCCCCTTTTAAGGTGCACCTGATTGGACTTGACTTGGAAGGGGAAAGCGTTAAGGGGAAAGCGGAAAGGATATGTAATTTATTACAAGCCGAAGACATAGAAGTGCTTTTTGATGACCGGATAGACACCTCAGCCGGAGCAAAATTTGCCGATAGCGATTTAATCGGAATTCCATGCCGGGTAGTTGTTTCTAAAAAGACGGAGGGTGATAAGCTGGAAATAAAGAAAAGGTCTGAGAAAGAAACCCAATTTATCTCCTTAAAAGAATTAATAGACATGCTTAAATAACAGTTTACTTATAATCAGGAGGTAGCAAAGTAACTAATTCTTTGCCCTCTGTAGCAAGATATCTTCTTCCGGCAAGATAATTTTGGGTATGGGAAATGGGATTTAAATCCCGGAAAGAACGGATATATTTTTCATTTCCACCCGCTTGTATAAAGTTCAGGCTAGTCCGTAATAAGAATATTAATGTATACATAAAAGCTTCTGAGCCTAAACCAAAGTCGATAATTCGACCCAGGAAATAGTGTATTATATCATCAAAATCTTTGAGAGAGTTGTGGTTTTCAGGTATTGATGTCATAGAGTGAAGAGAATCTATTAAGTAGCTAAAAGGGCGGTAAGCAAAAAAAGCATAACTTATTCCACCAAAAAATCCTACTTTAGCATCAGTATATAAACTGGATAAGACTTGTTTTTGCTTTTCTTTTGCAAGCACGTTTCCCAGTCCCTGTTTAACTAAAGTGTTTACTTGTTCAACAAATAACCTCTCATCAATCCGGCCTTTGCATCTTTGTACGACGTCCCGGGTAATTACATGATGGTTTAGATATATAGTTGCTTCCCCAGACTCAAAATTTGTGGCAACTCTAAGTTTTTCTCCTAAAAGGGGTTTGACTGGCAAAAAATCCAACGGGTTTGCAAATTTCTTCCATATCAAATTCTCCCCTAAACTTTCTATACCTAATTGAGGTCTGTCATCACTATCTTTAATAATGATTTTAGTTCTAAGGTCAGTTACTTTAGCAAACAGGGCTAGTCTTTCTGTTTGCCAATCTATCCTGTTAGCGCAATTTCCATTATAATCAATTGTTATTTGAGAAGGCCGAATTTCATTATTCATAGCGGGTAATTTTATCAAACTATAGGGTTAAAAGCAAGTTACAGCTCTGGAAGTGATTAATTTATCTGTAAAGTAAAGATTTCCGGTTTTAGATAAAGATCATTGATTTTAATCAATTTTTCTGTTAAATTAACAAGCAAATATGATTACGAAAAATATTGTTAAACAACCTAAATCACTTGTGGAGATAACCGTAACTGCTCCCTGGTTAGATCTGCAGCAAAGTTGGGATCAGACTCTGCAAAGGATGGCCTTAGAAACTGAGATATCAGGATTTAGAAAAGGCGCCGCGCCTCTTCCAATGGTTGAACAGCAGCTTGGAGCAAGACTGCAGGATGAAGCATTAAAAACCATCATGCCGAATCTTTTGATTGAAGCGCTTAAGGGGACTGATATTGTGCCTATAGATTATCCTCAGTACCAGTTGGTTTCTTTTGTGAAAGGCAGCCAGATAGAATTTAAGGCAGTTGTCACAAACCGGCCGCAGGTTTCTGTTGGGGCTTACAAAACAATTAAAGCAATCAAGCCAGCTGTAAAGGCCATAACAGACGTAGAAGAGCAAAAAGTAATTGATGATTTGTTTAAGAGATGGAAGGCTCGCCTGCCGGCAGGGCAGCCAGTTGGAGCTCAGGTTACAGGCAATATCGGACAAGGTATGGCTAATAATCAGCCCGGACAATCAGGTTCTATTAGTTTTAATGGAAGTTCCCAACCTCAACAATCAGCAGTAGCAGATCAACCTAACGATGAATTTGCAAAAGCAATGGGGGCAGTTTCTCTTATTGATTTAAAAGCTAAAGTTAGAAAGGATTTAGAGGCAAACTCACAATATAATAACGAGTTGGACTACGAAGAAAGCATTTTGCAAGAAGTTGAGAAGATAACATCTGTTGAGTTGCCGGAGATTCTAATTCATGACGAGTTAAACAGAATGCTAGTTTCACTGCAGCGGCGGGTAGCAGATATGGGTCTTTTGCTGGAGGATTACTTAAAAAGCCAAAATAAGACTCTGGATCAGATTAAAAATGAATGGAGGCTGCAGGCGGAAAAAAATGTGAGAATGGAGTTAGGACTGGCTGAGATTGCAAGGAGCGAGAACGTAAATATTACAGACCAGGAATTGCAGGCAGAGATAGATAAAATTCAAGATCAAAAGGTAAAAGCTCAATTTGAGCAACAAGAGCCAAGGCTTCATTTAAGGCATGCGCTAAGACAAACTAGAACTCTGGATCTGCTAAAGAAAATAGTTGGAGCATAAAGTGGATTGTCTTTTCTGTCAGATTATCGCAAAAAAATTACCGGCAAAATTAGTTTTTGAATCAGATTCTATTATTGCTTTCCCGGACATAAATCCATCAGCCCGGGTACATATACTAATTGTTCCAAAAAAGCATATCATTGGTTTGCAGGATTTAAAAAAAGAAGATGGAGAACTGCTCTCAGAAATTTTTGAGGTGGTAAACGAGTTGGTAACGAGGTATAATTTAAAAGATAATTTATATCGGGTTGTGGTTAATGGTGGAAAAGCTCAACATGTTTCCCATATACATTTTCATCTACTCGGTGGAGAGTTAAAAAAATTTGTTTAAAAGGAGGTGTTTTTTTGCAAGCAATGCTTGAAAAATTATGAGTATAGTAGTTAAAGCTGGACCTGGTGATTCAACCGATTCAGTAATTAGAAAATTTCAAAAAAAGGTAGTTTTAGAAGGTTTAGTTCAGGAAATCAGAGACCGTTCTGTATATAAAAAACCTTCACAAAAACGCCAGGAATATCTAGCGGAAAAAAGAAGAAAGATCATGAGAGCAAGGAGATACGGCGCGTAAACTCTTAGATTAAAAATGTTACTAGATAAGATACAATCTGATTTAAAATCTGCTCAGCTTGCCAGACAGGAAGTTAATGTTTCCACACTGAGGCTTCTATTAGCAGAGATTAAGAATGCCCAAATTCAAAAAGGTGAGGGCTTAAATGATTCTGAGATAGTATTAATAGTTCAAAAGGAGATAAAGAAAAGAAAAGAAGCTGCAAGCGCTTTCCGTTTAGGATCTAGGGAAGAGCAGGCTTTAGCAGAGGAATCAGAGAGTCAGGTTTTAGCAGGTTATTTACCGGCTCAACTTTCAAATGAGGAATTGACTAAAATAATTGAAACAACTATAAATGAAATGGGCGCAACTTCTATTTCTGATATGGGTAAAGTAATAGGTTCGGTAATGGCTAAGGTAAAAGGTCAAGCAGAAGGTGGAGTTGTGAGCAGTCTGGTTAAGGAGAAGCTGACACCCTAGTGTCATCCTGAACTTGATTCAGGATCCATAAAATTTATTTGTATAGATTCCGCATCAAGTGCGGAATGACAAAATTATGATTAATATTATTGTTAATTCAGACCCAAGATATAATATAAATAAAGTGTCAATAAGAGCAATAGTATTGGAAACTTTACAAAAAAATAGAATTTCTGGAAAAGTTGAGGTAGGAATAAATGTTGTTGGTGATAGAAAAATGCATGAGTTGAATCGGAAATATCGAGGCATAGATTCAACTACTGATATTCTGTCGTTTGCTCTGGAGGAAGCAGCTCCAGCTAGTTTGCAGCATATCCCCAGGATTGGTTTTGTTGCCTCACCGGACAGGGTATTAAGATTAGGAGATATTGTTATTTCCTATCCGCAGGTAATGGAAGATGCCTCATATGATGGAGTTTCTATAGATGATGAAATCAGGAAATTAGTTGAACACGGTATAAATCACCTTTTAGGAATTCACCACGTTTAATTTTAATTAATTTTATGCCGGTAAAACAGGAGAATATTGCTTATTATTTAAAATACCGTCCCCAAAGTCTCGACAGTTTGGTTGGTCAGGATTTGGTCAAAAAAACTCTCATCTCTGCTTTTTTAAACGGAAAACTCGCTCACGGCTATCTTTTTGTAGGCCCCAGGGGAACTGGGAAAACTTCAACAGCCAGGATACTGGCAAAGATGATTAATTGTGAGAGTCAAGGAAAAGAAACTGATGAGCAGTCTGGATCCTTGACTCTAGCGACTAGGGACTATCCTTGTAACAAATGCCAAACCTGTATCTCCATAACAGATGGGAGTAATTTGGATCTTATTGAAATAGACGCTGCTTCAAACAGAGGGATTGAGGATATACGCGCTCTCCGGGAAAAAATAAAATTATCCCCAACCGCAGCCAAAAAAAAAGTCTATATTATTGATGAAGTGCATATGCTGACAACAGAGGCTTTTAACGCTCTTTTGAAAACTTTAGAAGAACCTCCCAGCCATGCCATATTTATTTTAGCAACAACTGAAGCCTCAAAAATACCAAAGACAATAGTCTCTCGGGTACAAAGGTTAGACTTTAAGCTGGCAACACCGGATCAGCTTCTAGAGGCTCTACAAAAAATTGTCAAAGAGGAGGAAATAAATATTGATGAGGAGGCCTTAAAATTTTTAGTGAAAAGCTCAGCGGGTAGTTTTAGAGATGGCGTTAAACTGCTAGACCAGATCTCCACACTGGAAGGACGACTTACAGTAAAGGTCTTAGAAAATCTTTTTAAATCTTCCAGTTTCGATAATTTATCCAAGCTTCTTGAAACTTTTTTAAGCAGAGATATCAAAGAAGCTTTGTTAATAATTACAAAAGCAGTGGAAGAGGAAATTGAGATAAAGGAATTAATACTTTATTTGATGGATATTTTAAGGAATTTAATTTTTATTAAAAACGGGTTAGGCGAGCAATTGGTTAGGGATAATTTTTCGGAAAAAGAATATGAAGACTTAATAAAATTTTCAAACAGGTTTGAAAACAAGCAGTTAGTTTTTGATTTAGATGTTTTACAAAAAGCTTTGGAGAAAATGAAAGTAATATCAATCCCCTCGCTGCCCTTGGAATTAGCTGCGGTGGAGATATGTGGGTCAGAAAGTCAGATAAAATCAGATGAAATCAGAAAATCAGAATTTCAGGAAATCAGTGAATCAGTAAATCAAAAAAAACAAGATTCTAATACACCGACAAACAGATCTACCGATATTCCGACTATGTCCGATCTATCTGGTGTTCCGAGTCTTTCTGATTCCTCCGATATCCTGAAATTGAAAGAAAAATGGACTTTTGTTTTAGAAACTGTCAGACCGTATAATTTTTCTTTAGAAGCTCTTCTTAGGTCTATAAATGTTGTAGAGTGTAATGGGAGTGTAGTTGTAGTAGAAGTTCCATATTCTTTTCATCAGAGAATTTTAGAAGCTCCAAAAAATAGAGAGCTGTTGGAATCGATACTCTCAGATATTTTGGGAAGAGGTGTCAAGGTAACAACAATATTGAAAGCTAGACCTCAAAGCCTGCAGGATTTGGCAAATATTGAGGTGGCTGCTGATGATGAAATTATCCGCGCGGCAGCGGAAATTTTTGCCTCTGATACAATAAACTAATTTAATTTTTGTCTACTATTCATTTTTATCAGAAGATATAGTATAGTTGCCCCAACAAAATGTATAAAAATAAATTTAAACAAACCAAGGGAACTTTCCGCTTAAAATCGGGTTTGGCACAGATGTTAAAGGGCGGGGTTATTATGGATGTGACCACTGCCGCTCAGGCTAAAATAGCAGAAGAAGCCGGCGCAGTTGCAGTGATGGCTTTGGAAAGGGTACCTTCTGATATCCGGGCTGCTGGCGGTGTTGCGAGAATGGCAGATCCAACAAGGATAATTGAGATTCAGCAGTCAGTTACTATTCCTGTCATGGCCAAATGTAGGATTGGACATTTTGTTGAAGCACAGGTACTACAAGCTTTGGAAGTTGATTTTATTGACGAGAGTGAGGTTTTAACGGTTGCAGATGAGCAGTTTCATATCAATAAGAGCGAGTTTACGACACCCTTTGTTTGCGGAGCGAGGGATTTAGGGGAGGCGCTGAGGCGGATAGAAGAAGGGGCGGCGATGATCAGAACTAAAGGAGAGGCTGGTAGCGGGAATATTGTGGAAGCAACCAGACATATAAGGGCGCTGCAGTCCGGTATATTAGAGTTACAGAATTTTTTAAAGCGAAACAATCAAAAAAAACTTAGAGAAAAAGCAGTTGAATATAAAGTTTCAATTGATCTGATTAGAAAAGTGGCGAAACTTGGCAGGCTTCCGGTGGTAAATTTTGCAGCAGGTGGAATTGCTACTCCGGCAGATGCGGCTTTTTGTATGCAGCTTGGGGTTGACGGAGTGTTTGTCGGATCCGGAATATTTAAAAGCAGCAGTCCCACTAAAATGGCTAAAGCAATAGTAGATTCAGTGGCACATTTTAGCGAACCCTTAAAAATTGCGCAAGCCAGTAAGAACTTAGGAGAAGCAATGGTTGGACAGGAAATATCCACACTCACTACCAGGTTGTCGCAAAGAGGTATTTAGCTATGAAACAGTTGAAAATAGGTATACTGGCATATCATGGCGATGTAGAGGAACATCTTGAAGCGGCTAAGAATGCCGCTAAAAAACTTAAACAAAATATAGAAGTTATCCCGGTTAGAATAAAAGAGGATATAATAAATCTTGCGGGTTTAATAATCCCTGGAGGTGAGAGTACGACTCTTTATAAACTTTGTCAAAGAGAAGGAATTTTTGAGCAGATTAAACAGGTAAAAAATATCTTTGGAACCTGTGCCGGAGCCATAATGTTAGCAAAAACTGTTGATAATAAAACCCCGGATCAAAAAACATTGGAGCTGATGGATATAGAGATAGACAGAAATGCCTATGGCAGACAAAACGATTCATTTGAAACCGAAATTAAAACCGAATTAGGCAATATTAAGGCAGTCTTTATCAGGGCTCCCAGAATAAAAAGTGTCGGGAAAAACATAAAAGTATTGGCTAAGAATCAGGATGAGGTTATAGCCTGTGAACAAAGGATCAATGGAAACTATTATCTAGCGCTGTGTTTCCATCCGGAATTAACCACTACCATATTTCATGAATATTTTATAAAAAAAATAGCAGGAACCTTTAATTTAATCTTGACTCTTGACTCCTGAGCCTTGTCACTATACATTATCATTTCGATGGCATCAAAAGTCTTTTCACTTATTGCTAAAGAAGCTCACAGACAAAAATACGGGTTAGAGATGATACCCTCTGAAAATTATGTCTCAGAAGATGTTTTAAAAGCTTTAGGTTCAATCCTTACCAATAAATACTCAGAAGGCTTTCCAGGCAGAAGATATTATGGCGGGAACGAAATAATAGATAAGATAGAAAATTATGCAGTAGATTTAGCCAAAAAATTATTTAAAGTTCCGGCTGCATTTGTTCAATCCCACTCAGGTTCTCCGGCTAACATGGCTTTGACCATGGCTGTTTGTAGCCCAGGAGATGTAATAATGGGATTATCTCTAGCATCAGGTGGTCATTTAACACACGGTGCAAAATTAAATTTCTCCAGTATTTTTTATAAAGCAGTTAACTACAATGTTGGTAAAGACTGGAGGATAGATTTTGATGAGCTGGAAAGCTTGGCCATAAAGCACAAGCCCAAAATGATCTGGGCAGGTACAACGGCCTATCCTTACAAGTTGGATTATTCCAGGTTTAGAAAAATTGCCGATAAAGTCGGGGCAACGCTAGCAGCAGACTGTTCGCATATAACAGGATTAATTATTGCAGGAGAACACGAATCACCAGTTCCTTATGTTGATATTATTATGACCACCACCCATAAAACGCTAAGAGGACCCCGTGGTGCGATGATCATGATAACTGAAAGGGGTTTGAAAAAAGACCCTGAGCTTAAAGGTAAAGTAGAAAGAGCGATAATCCCAGGATTGCAGGGTGGGCCGCATAATCATCAAACAGCAGGAATAGCTGTTTGTCTGGAAGAGGCTCTAAAGCCTTCGTTTAAAAAATACGGTACCCAAATTGCCAAAAATGCCAAA
>CALRFD010000002.1:127976-202431 GCA_943356485.1 Patescibacteria group bacterium | reverse complement strand
AGGAACAGTTTCCGAGACTCATCTAATCTTGCTTCCGCTTATGCAATACGGATACGGAATGGGTTATCAGGCACAATATGCTTTGGAAGAGGCGGGGATTACAGTGAACAAAAATACTATTCCAGGTGAGCCGGCTTCGCCTTTTTACCCATCAGGTATCAGGCTGGGAACTCCGGCTTTAACCACTCGTGGGATGAAGGAAAAAGATATGGTAAAGATTGCCGGGTGGATTAAGCGGGTACTGGAAGAAATTAGAGGTTTGGATTTACCAACAGTGCAGGAAGAAAGAAAAGATTTCCTGAAAAAAGCAAAGGTAATATTACATAAAAATAAGAATCTAAAAAGGATTAAGAAAGAAGTAGAAGTCTTTGCTGGAAAATTCCCTGTTCCCGGGATTAAATAGTCTTCTTTTGTCATCCCGGGCTTGACCCGGGATCCATAAATAATTATTTGTATAGATTCCGCATCCCTTCGGCCTCGCTCAGGGCGGGCAAGTGCGGAATGACAAGGAATGTTATAGAATACTCATACTATGAAAGTATCAGGAAAAGATGTGGCCGAGGCCATACTTAAAAAACTAGAAGCCCAAATTAAAAAAAATAATCTAAAACCAGGACTGGCGATAATTTTAGCAAACAATAATCCGGCTTCCAAAATTTATGTTGATAATAAAATAAAAGCTGCGGAAAAAATTGGTATTTCGGCTAGCCTCTATAAATTTAGCGAAACAGAAAGTAAAGGGTGCAAAGAAGCAATAAAGTTGTTGAACAATGATTCTTCTGTTAACGGAATAATAGTTCAATATCCGGTATATGATAGTTGGAATTTTGATGATTTTGAAAACAGTATAACTGCAAACAAAGATGTCGACGGATTTTTAGAGGATTCGCCATACATTGGGGCAACAGCTTTGGCAATTTGGGAAATGTTAACGGCATTTTCTTTAATTGAAGGGTTTAAAAAAACAGAAGAATTTCTAGAGAGTAAAAAGATCATTGTTTTGGGAAAGGGTAAAACAGCCGGAGGGCCAATTACCAAACTTTTAATTAGTAAAGGGTTTGATGTAACTTCAATTATTCGTGAAACAGAAAATCCTGACCCGATTATCAAAAGTGGCGATATAGTTATTTCTGCAACAGGGGTTAAGAATAAAATCAATGAAACTAATTTAAAAAAGGGTGCGTATGTTATAGGTGTTGGGGTCGGAAAAGAGTTGATAGATGGAAAGATGCAAATTTATGGGGATATTGATGAAGCAGATGTTGAAAGCTTAGCCAAGCTTTATTGCCCAACTATTGGCGGGATTGGACCGTTAACGATTGTGTCGCTTTTAAAAAATGTAGTTGAAGCAAGTAAAAAGTAAAAGTTGCGATTGCTTGATAATTAGCATCAAATACCCTATAATATTCGATTATGAGTAGAGTCGAAGATCCTAAAGAATTGCTGGGTACAACGATTAGAACTATAGGAGAGTTTTATATAGCTGGTTTAGTGCCGTTTGCTACATTTGATCACGTTTTGATTCCTTTGATGCGGCTGGCAACTTTTTCAAATTCTTCTCCGGTGGAAGTACTAAGAGATGTTGCTGTTTTGGCAGAAGAGAGAAAAACAGCAGGTTTTCTCAAACCGGACACTGCAGCAGAATTGCAAGTCGGAATTCAAACTAAATTAACGGATGCAAAATATGTATCTGCCACAACTACTGTCTTACCAGATACAAGTAAGCTCCGTGAGAGAAGATTATTTGCACCACCTCTTCTAGATGGAGTAGATCTTGTGGTAAGAGGCAAAAAGCTACCTGATCTATTACAATCGCAGTTAGAAGGTTTAATCGCGCCTGCATCTGATGAAATAATAAAAGCTGTAATAGGATTACCCGTTTCAGCAGAAGCCATGAGTAATCTGCTCACACCTTTACCGGTACCCACCTTAAGAATGTCTTTAGAATTACCAACTCAGGATATTTCTATTGCTACAAGAATAATAGCTAATTTGGCAGGAGATAGATCTATTGATGATGAGCAATCAAAAATATTATTAACTGCATTAGTAACCCAATTTAATCCTCAAAGTATAAGGGAATTAGAGTATGAAGAATCCAGAAGAGCCTTGCGCCTAAGAAGTAATAGGAGAAGTATGGCTTTAGGGATAGGCGTAAGTGGAATATTAGTGGCGATATTTAATGTTTATGAAAATGCAGCTGTTTATTTGGCAAGTAAACAAGCGCTTACTTTGCTTTTTTCAACTTTACTTATTTCAGGGATTGCTTACGTTTGGGATGATAGGCAGATGCATATTAGAAATGTGAGTAGGCGCCTCGCATCTACAAAAAGAAACTTAATAAAACAGTTAAATTCAAGTAATTAATCTTAATTTTATAGCTATTGTTTATTGACCCAATTTTTGTATAATACTGTTATGGGTTTCATGGACAATCTAAAACAGCTGGGTGATCTTAAGAAGATGCGAGACCAGGCAATGGAAATTCAAAAAAAGTTAGGTGGAATCAAGATTACTGTGGAGCATAAAGGGGTTACAGTTGTAATGACCGCAGATCAAAAAGTAGTTTCCATCTCTGGGGACGGCGATTTTGGAAAAATTACAGAAGCTGTTAATGAAGCATTAAAACAATCCCAAAAAGTTGCAGCAGATGAGATGAAACCAATGATGGGTGGTATGGGCATCCCGGGGATGTGACGAGCGAAGGAGTCATCCTGAGTCCACCAGAGGCGGACGAAGGATCTCTGACTTTATGTCAGATTCCATCTAAAAGATTCTTAAATTCAGGGTTAATCGATTTTATTAGTTGTATTTTCTTTTTTCTTGTCCAGCCTTTAATCTTCTTTTCAGCATTTATTGCATCCAAAACCTGATTAAATTCTTGATAGTAGATTAATTTATTTATATTGTATTTGCTTGTAAAGTGATTTGTTTTTGTTGAGTGTTCATGTATTCTGCGATCTATATTATTAGTTACACCTACATAAAGTGTATTAGATTTATTTGTCAGGATATATACATAGTAGGGCATAATTAGAAGTATCTCACATCCGTGAGAGATTCTTCACTGATCGTTCAGAATGACAAAGGGAAGCTTAGATGCTAAAATCCACTAATCATGGCAACCGTCCCAAAACCAATCCAAAATTTAATAGAGGCTTTTGAAAGATTGCCCGGAATTGGTCCCAAAACAGCTGAGCGGTTAACCTTTTATCTACTGCATGCCCCAATTGAGGAATCGAAAAAACTAGCTGATGCAGCAGTAGAAATGAAAGAAAAAATCATTATCTGCTCAACCTGTTTTAATATTGGGGAATCGGATTCCTGTAATATCTGTACAGATCCCGTACGCGATCAATCCATAATTATGGTGGTAGAAAATCCCCTTGATGTTTTAGCTTTAGAAAAGGCCAATTTTAAGGCGCTATACCATGTTTTACATGGGGTTATTTCCCCGCTGGAAAATATTGGACCGGATGAGTTGCATATAAGAGAGATACTGCCAAGGCTTAAAGATGAAAGAGTAAAAGAAATAATACTTGCAACTAATCCAACAATGGAAGGGGAAGCAACTGCGATGTATATCCAAAGACTTATTTCACCACTAGGTATTAAGATAACGCGGATAGCAAGAGGTTTACCGGTTGGCTCAGATATAGAATACGCAGACCAAACAACTTTGTCCAGGGCGCTGGAAGGAAGAAATGAATATTAAGCTTTCCAAGATACAAGATTCCAAGTATTCCAAACGATAACCAAATTTTAAACATTTAAAAATTTGATATTTGAACTTGTTTGTTACTTGTTACTTAGATACTTGGTTATTTATAATACAGTCATGGCTAATTCTGTAATGGGCGCAATAGGACAAATAACAGGGGAGGCGGTAGAGGTTGTAAAAGAAGTAGCAGGAGATGTTATAGAATCTGGAATGCAGGCAGCAGAACAAGGGGCTCAAACTGCGGCATCTTCTCAACTCACTCCCCAGCAAATTCAACAACAGCAACAGAATGCTCAAAAAGAGCAGGTTGAGACACAACAAAAACTTGCCTATACCAGGCAATGGTTTAAAAATCTAGAGACAGAACAAAATAAGGTAAGAGCGGAGAATGAGCAAAAAGAAAAGGAAAGAATTCATGCTCAAGTGCAGGAGCAGCAGCAGAAAAAACAGATGCAAATGCAGCAGACAGCTGTTAAAGAAAATCCGGCTTTGGCATTTGTTGGTAAACATGAGAAAAAAGGAGGAATGGGAGGATAATGTTAAGACTTTATAATACTTTATCGCGTAAGATTGAAAACTTTATACCGCTAAATCCACCTAAAGTGGGAATGTATGCTTGCGGCCCGACGGTTTATGACTATACACATATTGGACATCTTAGGAAATATATAGGAGATGATATTTTAAGAAGGGTTTTGGAAATGGATGAATATGAAGTTAAACATGTGATGAATATTACTGATGTCGGTCACTTAGTTTCTGATGAAGACTCGGGAGAAGATAAGATGGAAAAAGGGGCAAGAGAATCCGGAAGAACGGTTTGGGAGGTAGCTAAATTTTATGAAGATTATTTCTGGAAATCTACAGAGGCAGTTAATATTGAGCGGCCAAGTGTAGTTGCTAAGGCGACAGATCATATAAAGGAACAGATTAAGTTGATACAAAGATTGGAAAAAAACGGTTTTATCTATCAAACTCCGGAGGCGATTTATTTTGATATCTCAAAATTTCCTGACTATACAAAGCTATCCGGGCAAAGACTGGAAGAAAAACAAATTGGAGCAAGAGCTGAGGTAGTGGTAGATAAACAGAAGAAAAACCCGCAAGACTTTGCTCTTTGGTTTTTCACTGTAGGTCATTTTGCTGACCATTCAATGAAGTGGTCATCTCCCTGGGGTGAAGGGTTTCCCGGGTGGCACATAGAATGTTCAGCCATGAGTATGGAGTATTTGGGGGATAGCCTGGATATTCATACAGGAGGGATTGACCATATTCCAGTTCATCATACAAATGAAATTGCTCAGTCAGAGGGGGCAAGCGGAAAAACATTTGTTAGATTTTGGGTGCATCATAATTTTCTGCAGGTTGACGGGGAGAAGATGAGTAAATCGAAAAAGAATTTCTACCGTATTGAGGAAATTATTGACAAAGGGTTTGAGCCTCTGGCTTTAAGGTACCTGTTTTTAACCGCCCATTATCGGGATAAGATAAATTTTACCTGGCAATCTTTGCAGGCCGCTCAGAATGCTTTAAATAATTTAAGAGAAGAGATTAGAGCTTGGGAACAACCTAAGGAGGTTATAGACCAATTTTGGCAGAAGTTTGTTGAGGCTGCCAACAGTGACTTAAATATACCACAAGCTGTTGGACAACTTTGGGAGATGATACATGCAAGTTATCCAACAGCTAGTAAATCAGCCACAATTTTAAAGATGGATAAAATCCTGGGATTAGGATTGGATCAATATATAGGGAAACAAATAGAAATACCGGAAGAAGTTATGAAATTAGTTGAAAAAAGGGAGGAATCCAGAAAAAAAGGAAACTTTGAGCAGTCGGATAAATTAAGAAAAGAGATTAAAAAATTAGGATATGAAGTTGAAGATACTCCGCAAGGATCCCATATTAAAACCTGAAAGTTCTGTGCTAAACTTGAAATAAGAGCATACCAGTCAAAATAAAACTATGCCAGGACTGTCATCACCAGACCAACAAGCAGGAATAATCCCGGAAGAAGATAAGGCTTTGGAAAAAGCTCCTGAGGCTTTACATCCAGAAGCTGCAACATCTAATGATGTGTTAATAAAGCCATCAGAAAAGATTGTTAAGGTAAGCTTATTAGATCCAGAGGTAGAATATCAAAAAGCTTTGATCGAAATCCACCAGGAAATGCCTCAGGATCACTTCGAGGTTTTTAGTAAACATATAAACCCGGAAAATTATTCTGTTACTCCCGAGGCTGAAAGAACGCGGACGTTTACTGGCCTGGATAAAATCCGCCATAAGGGTTTAGAAGTTTTAGCGAGATTTAAGGGAGTTAAAGATATTGAAGGATTTAACAGTCTGGTTGAATATTTTGAAACTACCTTTATAAAAACTACCTCACTTGATAAATCATATAATGCAGGTATCTCCTATGAGGAAAAAAATAGAATTATTCAAGAATGGCGAACAAAAGGTTTTAGAGGTTATTTTGGCTCTTCTTTTGAAAAAGGAAAGATAAAGTTTCATATGTTAAAGGATTCAGTCTTTAATGTAGGGGTAGACAACATTCCTGTTATAAAAAAACTATTGGAAACAGGAGTTGATGCGATACCGCTTTTTAAAGCACTTGAGCCACAGAAGAGATTTAATTCTTATTTTCTAGAATCATATCAGTTAAAAAGCTCTTCTTCTGAGGCGACCAAATTTATAGAGCTATTACAAGATCCAAACCTAGAGCAGGTGTTGCCCTTAATTAGAGGAATGGACTCGCTTCCGCATGAGAATTGGGAGTTGCGTCAGTGGAACGGTGAAAAAACGCAGATAGATGAATTAAGTGCAGTCGCAAAAGAAGTAGACATTTCTATCTATACTCCAGAATTTTTTGAAAAAGCTGGAGTTTTGGCAAGGTCACTAGGGAGGAGGGTTAAGGTAGCCGAGCTGCCTGCCTATTATGAGTTGATTAATAATCCGGACAAACTTGAGTTTCTGGCAGTAGGGATGGAAGCAGGTGTGATTCCTAGTTTGGAACAAGGTTTTTCTGTATTTGATTCTTTAAATGCGCTAGAGCAGGATAAGCTGCTTTCACCTCTTACTATCTTAATCAATTCCGGAGTGACAATAGAGGGATCAATTTTTGAAACCCGTAGGTCTTATGAAGCATCTGAAGTTCCTAAACAAAGACAACTTAATCAAAATCTACTGCAATTTTTAGCAAAGCCTGCTGTTAGGACTGTGCTGTTTGATAAAGAAAAACAAGCCTTTGCCAAAGTATTACGGAAAATGGCTGGAGTAAATGTTCCAGCAAGCCTTGTAGCTGAGTTATATCCAGCCAGAAAAGAGCTAGTAACTATTAATAATTTGATATTTTCTTCACTGGATGGAAAATATGGCTCTGATAAATACATGAATGATAGTAAGCTTGAAGTGTTAAAAACCTTGGTATATCCTGACGAATTAAAAAACTTGCAAAGGACTCAGTACAGAAGAGAGATATTAGTAAGTCCAGAATTTCAGGTTTTTATAGACGAATTAAAAGGTAAAGGTATTTTGATTCAGCCCCAAAATTTCTTCCAATATGAAAATGATATATTTGATGGCAGTAGAAAAGAACCTCTATTGATTCAGTTATTTAAAGCCCGTGAGCTTTTCGACTTAATCGATCCAAATATTCCGAAAAGAATAATTGAAAGTATAGAAGATAGATATCTTGAACTAGATTGGTTAAGTACGCTAGTTCCCTATATAGATACAATTACTCTTCTTAAGAAATATGGTGTTCCCCTGGATTTGGAAAACTTTAAGAATGCAGATTGGATTAAAAAGGTTAATTATATGTCCCTTAAGAATTTCTATGTATTCAGTAGAATTCCAGAAGACAAAAAAGGAGAGTGGCTTAAAGCGATTATTAATCTTCCAGAAGGTTTACAAGATAGTATAGCAGCTTCTGCATACGATAAGAATCATCAAAATATAATAAATTCTGAATATATCGATCGCGTTCTAAAGCTTTCGAATATTTTATCGTCGAGCGATTTTTTCTTAAAAGAGCTTTCCGGACGTTCATATTGGGAACTGATGGAGGTTTATGAGCCGTTGGGACAGTATAAGGGTGATGTTGACCTACTTTTTACTGATAATAAACCCAATGCTCAATTTGCCAAACTGCTTATTGAACAAAAAAAACCTCGTGGATTATTCCTGGTTTTACGTCCTGACATATGGAATTCTTTTGAAGGTGATAGTCCCAAGGCCTTGAGGGAATGGGGCTATCTAGATGATCAACTACGAATAAAGTGTGCCGAAGAGATAGATTTTCCTGATATAAAACCCGAAATTATGGATAGATATCGAATGGCTAATGATATCAAGCGCTTTGCTCATACAGAAAGCCTAAGTGATAGTTTAGTTGATATTTGTTTACATGGAGATTATAAGAGTTTATTTACAGGTTTTGGTTATGATCGTAGACCATCAAGAATACTGATCGATGCTGTTATAAGAACACAGGATTATCAATTGCTCACAAAACTTCTAAGCGAGGAGGTTCTCTCTCAGTATAATAGCAATGAACGATCAGTTTTTATAACCTGGCAAGACCTTCCGGATGATTTAAGACGAAGGGTGATACAAGAGTATCCAAATTTTCCGGATATCCCCTTAGCTCAAGCCGAAAAGTATCGGGTTGCGGGAGAAGCAACAGTTAGGATTAAAAACTCTTCTTCAGCGGAAATAAAAAGACTTGAAACCGAAATCGTCCAACAACTTTGGCAAACAGAAAATCCGAAATATTATCTGGATAGGATTATAGAAGTATTTGAAAAAAATAACTTGCCTTATGTAGGAAAAGTCTATCGTGTTTTTGAAATACTACATCATCCTGCTAAGTTTCAAGAAAAAATAGATGGTAAAAAGAACATATTAAGTCCTATTTTAGTAAATGCAGATAATTCCAGAAGATATGCAATTATTTATAGAGATTTATTAAAAGTAGCAATAGATTCAGGCAATCCCTCACTTTTAAACTTCTTACAAACCTTACAATCGAGCCAGCAAGTTATAGATGAGGTTGAACAACATGGAGCAGGAGTCTTAGAAGGAAAAGAGAACTCCAGTAAGAGGGAACAGGCTATCAGATTTTTAAACAGAATGGATGTTTTGTATGCTAATTCTCAATTTGGAAGAAGAAAAAACGCGCAACCAACAATTGGCTTAGAGGTACAAGAGCGTGTTATTGAGCTTAAACGAAATTTAGGGATAGATGGTAATCAAAGATTGCTTGAGAGAGTATCTTCTATGTTTCTAAGACCCTTGGGGTTTAGAACAATTCAGGAGGCATTGGAACAAATGGCATTAGTGAAGAAGGTGGGAGGTAGCAGAAACATTCAATACGCGAAAGAAGCTTTGGAAGAAGCCAAAAGTATAGTAATTCATGAAGGTGATTTATTGAAAGGAATAAATACAGAGTTTCTGGAAAATATTCTGCTTAATGGATCTTTAGCGAAAGAATATTTAGGAGCTTCAGCAGACTCAGATCATACTCCTTTTGATACTGATGTCACCAGAATTATGGTTGATCAGGAAGGACAAGATTTAAAGACCGTTATCGCAAATTCAAAATCTTCTATATATGGAGAGTTATTACTTGTTTTTCGAGATCGGGGACAGTTTCAAAATTCGAGAGAGGAGCAAAGTCCACACTATAGTAGTAATAAATATGAATTATTTTTCTCCGGAGTAGCTAGTTCAAACCATTATGGTATTAGAACCGGTATTGCCTCGACAGAAATCGATGTAATGATTGCTAAGGATTCTTTAACTAGTAATGAAGCTGAAATGCAAAGAATATATTTTACTATTGCCCAAAATGGATTTTATATTCCAGTTGTTAATGTGGAAGGAAAGATAATTTTTACTCCTGAAATGTATGAAGAGTATAAAGTTAAGAATGAAGAGGTCAGAAATATTTTAGATAAGAAAGACTTTACCCCATCAGAGTTGATACAAACTTTAAAGAAATCTCCATTTATGCAACACTTATACGAAAGCTCGGTTGGAGTTTGGGAAGGTTACACCCTCGATCAACATACCTTAATGGCGATGGGACAATATGAAAAATATTTTGCTGATAGATGGAAATCACCGCTTATTTCACAGGAAGGCTTTAGAATGATGCTATCCTTACATGATTTAGGCAAACCTCTTTCTGTTCAAATTGCCAAAACAACATCGCAGCAACATGAATATACAATGAAATTTTTACCAGGAATAATTCAAGGTGTTGGTTTCAAACCACAAGAGATGGAAGTTATGGTGGCGATTGCAAATCAGGACTATCTGGGAGAATATTTACAAGGACATCTTACTGGTGAGGACGCAGCAGAAAGCATCAGGGATGCAGCGCAAGAATCGGGAATTCCAGTTAGCCAATTCTTTGAACTGTTAAAGATGTATTTTATGTGCGATGCAGGAGCCTATACAGAAGATGCTGGAGGTAGTGCTTCGCTTGATCGATTATTTGTGTTTAGAAAACCAGATACAAACTTAAAAGGACAGGCAAGTCTTTCAGAAGAAACACAAAAAAAGATTGATGAAATCAGTAGGCTTTTACAGACATAGTTAAATTAATATGATTCCACTGGCTGATAAATTAAGACCAAAATTTTTAAAAGACTATGTTGGACAAAAGCATTTATTGTCGCAAGATAAGTTACTTTTTGAATCTATTAAAAGCAAAAAGATCTTCTCGATGATTTTATGGGGGCCGCCAGGAGTGGGGAAAACAACGATAGCCAGAATTATAGCGTTAGAAACAGCTTCTGAATTTTTGGAATTTTCCGCGGTAAATACCGGGATTGCTGAAGTTAAAAAAATTATAGAAGGAGTAAGAGTTAATAGGCAAAGTAGTTTGCTTCCACCACCGGTTGTTTTTATTGATGAAATTCATCGTTTCAATAAAGCTCAACAGGATGCTTTTTTGCCGCTGGTGGAAACTGGTCAGATTATTTTGATTGGTGCCACCACAGAAAATCCCTCGTTTGAGATAATCGCGCCGTTGCTTTCCCGCTCCAGAGTTTTGGTACTGCGGCCTTTGAATGAAGATGATTTATCAGAAATTATTAAAAGAGGTTTAAAAGAACTGAAAGCTAAGATAGACAAAAAAGGTAAACGATTATTGATGGAATTAAGCGGTGGTGATGGTAGGGTAATGTTGAACACTTTAGAAATTGCAGCCGGGTTAAAAAGTGAAATCGGAGTTCTTCAAATAGAAGAAGCTTTTCAAAAAAAGGCTTTAATGTACGATAAGAACGGCGAGGAACACTACAATACTATTTCGGCTTTTATAAAATCCATGCGGGCATCAAACCCAGATGCAGCCTTATACTATTTAGCCAGGATGATTTCTGCCGGTGAAGATCCTTTGTTTATTGCAAGGAGAATGGTGATTTTTGCTTCCGAAGATATTGGACAGACCCAACCAACAGCCTTAGTTGTAGCTAATGAAGTTTTCCGAGCCTGTGAGACAATTGGGTATCCTGAGTGTCAGATAAATTTAGCTCATGGAGTGGTGTATTTGGCAATGGCTAAAAAAGATAGATCTTCGTATGAGGCTTATTTTAAGGCGCTGGAACATGTAAAAAAATTTGGAAATCTGCCAATACCGATGAGTATTAGAAATGCTCCGACAAAATTGATGAAGGATTTAAGTTATGGAAAAGGCTATGACCTGCCCGCAAATGCTACGCATCAAGCGTTGCCCGCCGGCATGCCTTCGGCAAAGCCGATGGCGGACTGGCAGGCGGGGAAATATACCACAGAAGATTTACTACCGGAAAAGCTAAGAGGTAAAAAATACTACACTCCTAAAAAGTAGAAAGGTTTGTGATAAACTAGAAGACGTGGAAAATTTAGTAACTATAGATGGACCTACCTCATCCGGCAAAAATTCAGTCGGATTTTTGTTAGCTAAAAAATTAGGCTATCAGTACATTGATACGGGAATGATTTATCGGGCTGGTTGTTTGAAGATGTTACAGGAGAATATCTTAGAACAAGATATGGATAGGATTTTAGAAGTTTACCGGACACTGGATATAAGGTTTGAAACTAACGATCACTGGAAGATGTTTTTAGAAAGCATTGACGTAACGGATTTATTGCATACTCCGGAGATTTCCAAACTGGTGCCGGTTATCTCTGCGATTCCAGAGGTTCGTAAAATTATGAGAGGAATACAGAAAAAATTAGGTGAGAGAGGGCATATTGTTATGGGGGGGCGGGATATTGGATCAGAGATTTATCCTGATGCAAAGTATAAGTTTTTCCTCACTGCTGCTCCGGAAATCAGGGCTCAGAGAAGATTTAATCAATTAGTTCAAGTTGATCCTAGTATCCGGTTTGAAGATATCCTAAGAGATATGCTGGATCGCGATCACCAAGATAGGACAAGAGAAGCCTCACCATTAAGAGTGCCCAAAGATGCATTTACAATTGATAACTCAAATCTCAATGTTGAGCAAACCGTAGGTGAAATGTTAAGATTGATCGATTCAAAAAATAAAAACGATGCATAAAATCTCTACTTTAAAAAACGGCCTGACTTTAATTACTGTTGATATACCCCACCTTGATTCATTGACTACTTTGGTAACAGTTGGAGCCGGATCAAGGTATGAAACTAAAAAATCAAGCGGTATTTCACACTTTTTGGAACACATGTTTTTTAAAGGGAGCAAAAAATATCCGACAGCAGAGCAGATCTCAACGATCGTTGATGGTATTGGAGCTGTAAATAATGCAGCGACTACAAAGGAGTTTACTTATTATTGGATTAAATCTTCCAGCAAACACGTTGAACTGGCTTTAGATATATTGTCATCCATGATTAAAGAATCTCTTCTTTCAGATGAAGAAATTGCCAGGGAAAAAGGGGTAATTGTTGAGGAGTTAAGGATGTATCGTGACATGCCGCAAAGATATGTTTGGGATCTGTATGAAAAACTGCAATACGGAGATCAACCTCTAGGTTGGGATTTAGGAGGAGATGAGAAAACAGTTAATTCAATTACGAGAGAAGACCTAATTTCCTACATGGAAAGTTTATATGCTCCAAAAAATATGGTGCTGGTTTTGGCAGGGAAATTGCCTAATCATTTAGATCAACTAATCAATCAGTATTTTTTAAGATTACCAAAAAGGTCGCAATACAAACCAAAACCATATAAAAAATTAAAACAGGAAAAACCGAAAGTGGCTATTTTTTACAAACAGACCGACCAAGCAAATATAGTCTTAGGATTTGAAGGTTTTGGCAGGGATGATAAACGAAAATACGCGACCAGAGTTTTAGGGGCAATACTGGGTGAAGGAATGTCCTCAAGGCTTTTTTTACAAGTTAGGGAAAGGAGAGGACTTGCTTATCATATTGGGGCTGATCATGAATTTTACAAAGATACAGGCGCTTTTACGGTTGATGCAGGAGTTAAGTTAGAAAAAATAGAAGAAGCGCTTGAGGTAATAAAATCAGAATTAAATAGAATGGTTACAGAGCCAGTTGGGCAAGAAGAGCTTAAAAAAGCCAAGGAAATGATTCGTGGAAGACTGGCCATCAGATCCGAATCTACTAATTTTTTAGCTGAGTATTTTGGAATAAATTTTGTTTTAGACGGAAAGATAGAAACCTTTGATGAATATTTGCATAAAATAGATTTAATTACTAAAGAGGATATACAAATAGTTGCCAGCACCCTTTTCAAAAAAGAAAAAATGAATCTACAAATAATTGCCCCTTTAAAAAGTGATAAAAAAATAGTAAAAATATTAAGAGCATGAGTACTTTTGATTCAGCCCTAACACAATTAAGAAAAGCTGCTAAGGTTGTAGATCTAGACATAAGTTTATTGGATCAACTTTCTTTGCCGGAAAGGACTATAACTTTAGCAATCCCTTTTAAGAAGGATTCAGGAGAAACAGAAATAGTTAAGGGTTATCGGGTTCAATACAATAATCTGCTCGGTCCGTATAAGGGAGGTTTAAGATTTCATCCAAAGGTGGATATGGATGAAGTTTGTGCTTTAGGTTTTTGGATGATGATTAAAAATGCGATTGTCAATGTACCTTTTGGTGGTGGAAAAGGCGGATTAGAAATAGATCCGCATCAGTTAAGCGAAAGTGAGCTGGAACGATTAACCAGACAATTCGCCAGAAAACTGGCTCCCAATATTGGTGCAGAGGTTGATGTTCCGGCTCCGGATGTTAATACTAACTCCAAAATTATGGATTGGATAGAAGATGAATACGGAAAAGCGGTAAGGGGTAAGGGTAAAGGGGGAAGTATTAAAGAAGAGGAGATTAAAGCTGTAGTGACCGGAAAATCTATTCTAAATGGTGGATCGATTGGACGGGAAGAAGCAACCGGACTAGGAGGATTTTTTGTTTTAGAAAAACTAATAAAAAAATTAAGAGAAGAAAAAACCTTGCCGGCCGGCAGGCCTTTAACTGTAGCTATACAGGGTTTTGGAAATGTCGGTTCAAATTTTGCCAGTATTTTACATAAAAATGGGTATAAAGTAGTGGCGATTTCAGATGTTAAAGGTGGGATATTTGACTCATCAGGGGAAGGATTTAATATTGATCTGGTCAAAGTTTGCAGATTAGAAAAAGGAGTTTTGGCAGGTTGTTATTGCATCGGTTCAGTTTGTGATTTAGCAAGAAAGTATAAAGAGGGGGATATTTCAAATGAGCAGCTGCTCGGATTGGAAGTAGATATTTTAATTCCGGCCGCTATGGAAAACGTTATCACAAAAGAGAATGCCAAGAAAATTAAAGCAAAAATTGTTTTTGAAATGGCAAATGGTCCAACAACAGCGGAGGCAGATGAAATTTTAAATAAGAGAGGGATTATGGTTATTCCGGATGTTTTGGCTAACTCAGGAGGGGTAACTGTGTCCTACTTTGAATGGTATCAAAATATGCATAAAGAAAAGTGGGATCTTCAAAAAGTAAATCAGAAGTTAAAAGAGAAGATGGAGTCGGCTTTTGGGAAAATTTGGGAAATTCATCTGGAGAAAAAGGTTAATATCAGAACTGCTGCTTATATTCTGGCCTTAAAAAGATTATCGAAGAAAGCCAGCTATTAAAATTTTTTTAATTTGCAAAGATAAAAACAAGGCTAACCCACCTACTAAAAATCCACCTAGGACATCTAGTGGATAATGTACTCCAATATAAATTCTGGAAAAACCAACTAAGATAACTGAGATTAAAAAAATAATTGCCCATTTGGATTTTAGGTAAAGATAAGGCAAACCGATTGCTGCCATGATTGTAGCATGACGGGACGGGAACGAGACATCAGCTAGATTATCCGCCAAAGGTATAAAATTAAATGTTACAAATGGTCTGGGTTCACTTATAAATAAATGAATAACCATGATCAGTAGTATAGAAATTGGGATAGTCAAAATTATTAATAGAAATGCTTTTTTTTCTGAAGTTTTGCCTTTAACAGCCAAGATAATAGATAGAAATAGAGCTAGATAAACTACATAATTAGTAATAAATACCATCACAAAATCTAAGACTCTAGATTTATGACTAAAATTATATATAGAGAAAAAAAGTGAAACATTATCCATGATTTATATATGGTAGGAAAATTATTAAACCGATAATTGTAGAAGTTAAAGCAGCTACTAACACTGCTCCGGCCGAGATATCTTTTGCCAGTTTTGCCCCGGGATGAATTTTATCTGTGAAATTGTCAACAACAGCCTCAATTGCAGTATTGGTAAGTTCAACTGCAATCACAAATCCAATTAAAAAAATAATAATTATCCAATCGATCTTTGAGATATTTAAAATTAAGGAAGTTAAAATTACCAATAACCCGGCCAAAAAATGAAATTTCAAGTTAGGTTCTTCCTTTAGCGCGGCAGTGATGCCTTCAAAGGCATACTTAAATGATAGGATGTGAAACTTTTTATAATCCATAGACTTAGTATACCATTTTCTTACGAAACTTGACTTTAGGAGTGGAAATAGTTATATTAGGCTATGGGAAACCAAAAGCTTCCTTTTTTAAATTCTAATTACAGCTTTAAAGAAAAGTGTGGTATTTTTGGAGTTTTCGGGAAGGGATTTGAGGCAGCAAGATTGGTTCATCCAGGTCTTTGGGCGCTTCAACACAGGGGTCAGGAATCTTCTGGTATTGCATCTTCTGATGGTAAAACTATTTATGTTCACAAAGGAATGGGTTTAGTATCTCATGTTTTTGAGGAAAAAGATTTAAAAAAACTGAAAGGACATATGGCAATAGGCCATAACCGTTATGCGACTTCCGGTGACTCAACCGTTCTACACGCCCAACCGATTCTAGAAAAAATAAAAAATAATAAATATATTGCACTGGCACATAATGGTAATCTTCCTTCGGTTAAAAAATTAAAAGAGTTCCTAACCTCTAAAAAAATTTCTATAAAAGGAGCCAATGATTCTGAGATGATAACAAAAGCAATAGCCTTTTATGTAAGAGAAGGGAAATCTTTGGAGGAAGCAATTAAAGAAGCGTACCCTTTATTTACCGGAGTTTTTTGTTTGCTGGTTATGGATGAAAATAAAGTAGTAGCAATACGCGATTCTTTTGGTATTAGGCCGCTTTGTTTAGGAAAGTTAAATGGCGGTTTTGTCATTGCCTCAGAGACATGTGGCTTAGATGTGGTAGGAGCTACTTTTATTAGGGAAGTTAAGCCCGGAGAGATGGTAGTTATAAGTGATAAAGGTCTTAAAAGTATCCAGATTGAAAAGGGAAATCAGAAGCTGGATATTTTTGAGTATGTTTACTTTGCGAGACCGGACAGTATAATACTTGGAAAGAGTGTTGACCAAGTAAGGCAAAACCTTGGAGTGGAGTTGGCAAAAGAAGTTAAGATAAAAGCTGATGTGGTTATCCCTGTTCCGGATTCTGCAATTCCTGCTGCAAGTGGTTATTCAAAAAAATCTGGTATTCCGTTTTATTTAGGTTTAATAAAAAATCGATATATCCACAGAACTTTTATTTCTCCTGAAGAGCATACCAGGCATAAAATAGTTCAGCAAAAACTTAACCCGATGAAGCATATAATTTTTGGGAAAAGAGTTATTGTAGTGGATGATTCGATAGTCCGGGGTACCACTTCAAAAGAGATTATCAAGATGATAAGAGGGGCTGGCGCAAAGGAGATTCACTTGCTTATTTCTTCCCCACCTGTTAAATTTCCTGATTTTTATGGTATAAATACCCCTAATCAAAAAGATTTGATTGCAGCTGTTAAAAATATCAAAGAGATAGGTAAGGAGTTGGGGGTTGATTCAATACATTATTTGTCTTATCAGGGGATGCTTAAGGCCGTAGGACTTCCGGAAGATATACTCTGTACGTCCTGTTTTAACGGAAAGTATCCAGTTGATATTGGGGAAAGAGCAAAAGAGGTAGATTTTTCTTTAGCATGAAGAGGTTAGCAGTTTTAATTTCGAATGCAGGGGTTGGAACTAACTTACAAGCAATTATTGACGGGGTGCAGTCAGGCAAAATTAATGCAACTATAGCAGTAGTAATTTCTGATAAAGAGGATGCTTATGGATTGCAAAGGGCGAAAAAACACAATATTCCGATAGAGATTAACTCAGATAAAGAAAGTTTGTTGACTCTTTTGCAAAAATATAATATAGATTATGTTTGTCTTGGTGGATGGAAACAAATAATTACTGATGAGGTGATGAATGCCTTCCAAAACAGGATTTTAAATACTCATCCTGGTTTAATACCGGATACTATGGATGGTGTTGTTAAAAATCCAGACGGGACAGATGGGTTATGGAATAAAGGCAAATTTACTGATAAGGCTATGAAAAACTTTCTAGAGACTAATGCAACATATGCAGGTTGCAGTAACCACTTTTTAACTAAAGAATTTGATTTTGGTCCTGTTTTAGGTCGAGTTTTTGAAAAAATTGAAACTAGAGATACAGTAGAGTCTTTATATTCAAGACTTAAAGTAAAAGAAAACCAGCTTTATGTACAGGTGTTGGCAAAGCTTTGCAGGAGTAAATAAAGATGATACAAAAAGTAAGAGTTATTACAAAAATAGGCCCTGATCTTAAAGGTGAAGGTATCTTGCAGGATGTGCAAAATACACTTGGATTAAAAAATATTACAAAAGTGCAGGCAATTAAGGTCTATCGGCTTGAAGGGATCAACGTCAATCAAGCTAAAATTCTGGCACAACGTTTATTATCAGAAAGTATTAATCAAAACTACACAATTAATTCTCCGATTGCTTCTGGTCAAGCCAAGGTGGTTGAAATTGCCTATAAGGGCGGAGTAATGAATCCTGAGATTGCTTCAATTAAGAAAGCAACTGAAGATTTAGGGATTAAAGTTTTAGCTGTGGATACAAGCTATGAATATGCATTTTATGGTAAGTTAGACAAAGAAGAGTTAATAAAAATTGTTAACAAATTAAACCTTTATAACAAAACAGTTGAGCAAATAATTGAAAGAGATCCCCAGACACTATTAATAACAGGAGTGGTTGGAGAAACAAAGATGGTTCCGGTTAGGTCAATGAATGATAACAAGCTTCTGGAAATCTCCAAAGATAAGCTGTTTTTAGACCTAGATGAAATGAGGGCTATTAAGGATTACTTTATCAAAATTAATAGAGACCCGACTGATTTAGAACTAGAAACTTTAGCCCAAACTTGGAGTGAACATTCAGGCCATAAGACTTTTAAAGCCGACTTGATAGTTGATGGAAAGAAAAAAGAGTCTTTTTTTAACCAGGTAAAGAAAGAAGCATATAAACACGGTAAAAATATTGTTTCAGCTTTTTCGGATAATTCCGGAGTGATGGATTTTTATGGGGGATATGGAGTTTGCGGAAAAGTTGAAACACATAACAGTCCTTCTGCAATTGAGCCATATGGTGGAGCAATGACTGGTAGCGGCGGAGTATTTCGGGATATTGCCGCAACCGGTATGGGAGCAAAAAATATTGCATCTGTTGATATCTTTTGTCTTGCACCGCTTGATTTGCCGGAAAGCGAACTACCCATCGGGTGTTTACCGCCAGAGTACTTACTAAAAAAAGTAGTTGCAGGTGTTAGAGATTATGGAAATAGGATTGGTATACCTACCAATAATGGATCTGTCCATTTTCATGAAGACTTCAGGGCTAAACCTTCTGTTATTGTAGGTGCTTATGGAATTATTCCTAAAAAATATGCAAAAAAAGGAGTTCCTAAATTGGAAGATTTAATAATTTGTGTAGGGGGAAGAACAGGGAGAGATGGCATACATGGAGCAACTTTCTCCTCTGCAGTAATGAGTGATCAAACAATAAATATCAATGCTTCTGCGGTACAAATCGGGAACGCAATTGAAGAAAAAAGGATGTTTGATGCGCTTTTAGAGGCGAGGGATGCCGGATTGATAAGGGCAGTTCAGGATTGTGGAGGCGGTGGTTTTTCATCAGCGATTGGAGAGATAGGAGAAGAGTTAGGTCTCTTTGTTGATATAAAGAATGTGCCTTTAAAATATCAGGGTTTGGCTCCCTGGGAAATTTGGGTTTCTGAATCTCAGGAGAGAATGATTGTAGTAATAGATCCAAAAAAGTTAAAACCGCTGGAAGACATTTGTAAAAAATACAGTGTAGAGCTAACAGTACTTGGAAAATTTGACGGCAGCAAAAAACTTAAGGTCTATTTTGGTAAGGAATTAATAGGTGATATTGATATGGACTTTTTGTATCATGGTCTGCCCAAAAAAGTATTTAATATAAAACATAAAAAATCTAAGGATAGAATTGAAATGAAGAGCTTAAAAACCCCAAAATCTGAAAAAGAATGGGTTTCAATATTTAAGCGGATATTAGCGCATGGTAATGTTGCATCCAAAGAGCCTATTGTCAGGTTGTATGATCATTCAGTCGGGGGAACAAATGACATGCAGTCTTTTTCAGGTAAAAATCTGGATGGTCCAAATGATTCACCAATTATCCGTCCTTTTTTAAATAAAAAATTTGGCTTGGTTATTTCACATGGATTAAATCCGATCTTAGGTAAAATTGATCCTTATTGGGCTTCACTTTGGGCAGGAGTAGAAGCGCTTTCTAATTTTGTGGCTGTTGGCGGAGATTTTAGAAATGCTACATTAATTGAAAATTTTATTTTTCCATTTCCGGATGATCAAACGCTTCGGGACCTAGACAGGTCAGTTGATGCAGTGGTTGATTTTATGAAGGCATTTAAAATTCCGGTAATTTCCGGGAAAGATTCACTCTCCTCAACCTACAAAAGTAAGGATGATAAAGTAATTAAGATTCCGCCAACAGTTTGTATATCGGTAATGGGGAAAATTGATGATACTACTAAATCCATCTCATCAGATTTTAAAAAGATAGGCTCTACTATCGTATTGGTTGGTAAGCTGGATGAAACTCTGGGAGGATCAACCTATTTTGATGTTAATGGAATATTAGGTAGAGATTTACCCAAAGTTGATTTAAAGGCATTGCCAAAAACTTTTGATTTAATAAATAGAGGAATAGCAAAGGGTGCTATTTTAAGTTGTCATGATGTATCTGAGGGTGGAGTTCTTTCTGCAATTTTTGAGATGTGTGTTGGAGGAAATTGTGGAGTAAAAATTTCATTAGGTATAGATCAAAAGCCTGAAAAAATATTATTCAATGAAACAGCAGGATCTTTTATAGTTGAAGTAGAGAATGAAAAGACTGCAAAACAATTATTTAAAAATATTCCATATAAACTTTTAGGAAAAACACAAAGTAAAGATATGTTAGAAATAAATGGAAACGAAGGGAAATTATTTGAAGCGGATATGGAAGGATTGAAAGAAGTCTGGAAAGAGCCAATGAGGAGGTTATTTTCATGAAAGATAAACCAAGGGTAATTGTATTAAAAGCAGATGGTACTAATAGGGATGAGGAGATGGCGTATGCATTTAAGATAGCAGGGGCAGAGGCAAAAATAGTACACGTGAATGATTTAAGACTTGGAGTTGATAAACTGAGCAATTATAAAATATTAGCTCTTCCCGGTGGTTTTGCGTATGGAGATGATATTGTTTCAGGAAAAATTCTAGCAATTGAGTTAACTTCATTTTTACAGGAGCAGATGAAAAAATTTATAGAAAGAAAAAATACTGCAATTATTGGAATATGTAATGGGTTTCAAGTCTTGGTCAGAACAGGCCTTCTACCTTTTAGAAAAATCGGAGAAATGGATGCAACTTTAACTAATAATGATTCAGGTCATTTTGAATGCAGGTGGATAAGAGTAAAAGCTAATGAGAAAAATGCCTCCCCATTCTTAAAAGGCTTGAGCAGTAAAATCCTAATGTATCCAATTGCTCATGGAGAAGGTAAGTTTTTTGCAGATTCTAGAGCCTTACGTCAAATAGAGGAGAAGAATCTGGTTGCTTTTAGATATGTAGACGAGGGGGGTAATCCGACTCAGAAGTACCCTGATAATCCAAGCGGTACGTTAAATGCAATTGTTGGGATAACAGATCCTACAGGAAGAATTTTAGGAATGATGCCGCACCCGGAGTGTTTTACCAGACGGGAGCAACACCCAAACTGGAGACGTGATAAAGTTAAAGTGGATGGACTGCCTATTTTCGAAAATATAGTAGAATTTATTAAAAAAACATGATTATACTAATTGATTTTGGATCACAAACAACGCATTTAATAGGAAGAAGAATAAGAGAGTTAGGAGTTGGGTGTGAAATTATTACCCCAGAAGAATCTCTGCAAAAGATAAAAAAAATAAAGCCTAAAGGAATAATTTTATCCGGAGGGCCAGCTGATGTTTTTGACGAAAATGCCCCTATAGTTGATACAGAAATTTTTGAACTGGGAATCCCGGTTTTAGGAATTTGTTACGGACATCAGCTGGTAGGTTATTTATTAAAAGGAGAGGTTAAAACAGGAGTTAAAAAAGAATTTGGACCTGCAACTCTTTTTATAAGTAAATATTCAAAGTTACTCGAAGGTTTACCAGAAACATCAGCAGCTTGGATGAATCATGGAAATGAAGTGACTAGATTGCCCATAGGATTTATTGAAAATGCTAAAACTTCAACCAAGCCTTTTGCGGCTATTTCAAATGAAAACAAAAAATTATATGCCATTCAATTCCATCCAGAGGTAGTTCATACCCAATTTGGCATGCAGATTTTAGAGAACTTTTTAAAAATTTGTGGATTAAAAGTTAAAAAATCGGAAATAAATAAGGAGTTTATAGAAAATATGATCTCAGATATTAAAGATTCCATAAAAGATATGAAGGCTATTTGTGCATTATCAGGTGGAGTAGATTCGTCTGTTGCAGCACTTTTAGTTCATAGTGCAATTGGTAAAAATCTTACATCAATATATATAGATTCTGGATTGATGAGAGAAGGGGAAACTGATGTACTAAGGGAAGTTTTTGCCAAACATTTTAAGATGAATGTTTTAATTATAGATGCAAAAAGAGAATTCCTTAAAGCCTTAAAAGGTATAGTAGATCCTGAAGAGAAAAGAAAGGCAATTGGAAAAACCTTTATCGAATTTTTTGAGAAAGAAGCAAAGAAATTAAATGCTGATGTTTTAGTCCAAGGGACAATTTATCCTGATGTAATAGAGTCCAAAGGTAGTAAACATGCCCAGAAAATTAAATCCCACCATAATGTTGGAGGTTTGCCGGAAAATATGAAACTGATTTTGGTTGAACCATTAAGGCAATTTTACAAAGATGAAGTGAGGAAAATCGGGCGAATTATCAATCTTCCAGGAAGCATTACCAACAGACAGCCTTTTCCAGGGCCTGGTTTGGCTGTAAGGGTTATTGGAGAAGTAACTGAAGAAAAACTTGAGATTTTGAAAAAGGCGGATAAAATCGTCAGAGAAGAAATTGAAAAATCTGGTTGGAACAAAAAGCTTTGGCAATTTTTTGCAATATTTGCAGGAATTAAAACAACAGGGGTAAAAGGTGATGCCAGGTTTTACGGAGAAACTATTGCCATTAGGGCGATTGAGGCAAAAGATGCCATGTCTGCCAATTTTGCAAAGTTGCCGTATGAGATTTTAGGAAAAATTTCTGTCAGAATTGTGACAGAAGTAAAAGAGGTTAACAGAGTAGTTTATGATATTACAAATAAGCCACCCTCTACCATGGAGTGGGAGTAATTATATTTTAATATATTCTTCCCTGGCAGGGTTTTGGTAATATAAGTTTATGGATGGAATAATCTTCTGGAAGGTAATTGTTTTTGAATCAGACAGAGGTGAAAAGTTTGTAGAAGAATTTATTAAATCTCTTGATAAGTCAACTATATCCAAGGTTTCAAATAATATAGAACTTCTTCAAGAAAGTGGTTTCCTTCTGGGTATGCCGCATTCTAAAAAATTAACAAAAGATATTTATGAGCTTAGAATAAGAGGTAGAGAAGAAATTAGAATATTTTATGCGTTCCTGGGTAGAAAGATTTATCTTTTGCATGGTTTTAAAAAGAAAGCTCAAAAAACTCCGCAAAAAGAAATTGATATAGCTTTCAGAAGATTTAGTATCTTGAAATAGTATAACATATATGTTATAGTTTATTTATTATGAAAGATTGGAATGTACTTAAAAAAGAATTGCTTGAAGATAAGGAAGTTGCAAAGGAATACGAGAGATTAAGGCCTAAATATTTGCTTATCTCCCAACTTATTAAAGCAAGAGCTAAGATGGGTTTAACCCAGGCAGAGTTAGCTAAAAAAATCGGTACAAAGCAATCAGCTATAGCCAGAGTGGAATCAGGAAATGCAAATCCATCTGTAAGTTTTTTAGAAAAACTGGCACAAGCCTTAGGTTCAAAGTTAATTATACAAATTCAGTAATATACGGCTATAACATTATGTGGTGGAGTACCTACATATTTCTTAGAAGTTTTTTTCATAATAACATTCAAGTGAAAAATACTCTGTTAATATTTTTAGTAGTGGCTGCCTTAATTGTTTTTATAACAATGTGGTTTTTGGGGAATTTATAGTTTTATATATTCTTCTCTTGCAGGGCCGACGGAGACAATGGAGATTTTAACCCCTAAGAATTTTTCGATAAATTTTATATAATCCTGGCAGGTTTTTGGCAGATGCTTAAACTCTCTGACTTTAGTTATATCCTCATTCCATCCTGGTAATTCCATATAAACAGGAGTTAACTTTGCGAGTTCGTTATATCCGCAACTGCTGTAAGAAATTGATTTTCCATTTAATTTATACCCCATACAAATTTTAATTTTTTTAAGTCCGGATAAGATATCTATTTTTGTAATAGCAAGATCTGTTATATCAGATATTTGACAGGCAAATTTAGTTGCTTCCAAATCCAACCAGCCAATTCTTCTTGGTCTGCCGGTTGTTGTGCCGTACTCATGGCCAACTTCTCTGATTTGTTCTGCGGTTTTATCAAAAATCTCTGTAGGAATCGGACCTCCTCCGACTCTGGAAGTATATGCTTTTACAACTCCCCAAACTTGTTCTATACTCTTGATAGCAATTCCTGTGCCGGTATTTACAGCTCCGGTTATAACATTAGATCCGGTAGAATATGGATATGGTGAGAAGTCTATGTCCAGCATTACGCCGTGCGCGCCTTCAAGTAAAATATTTTTTTTCTCCGTAACTGCTTTTTGTAATATCTCGTATGTGTCTTTGATAAAGGGCAAAATAATTTCCCGTAAACTTTTGAGTTTTTTTAGTTCTTTACTTATCTCGATTGGTTTAACATTGAAAGTTTTAATTATTTCATTTTTTATTTTAGCCTGAAATTTAAATTTTTCCTCAAAGTTTTTCCAATCCAATAATTCATAGATTCTGATTCCGTTGTAACTTACCTTATCTGCTAGCGCAGGTCCAATTCCTCGGCCTGTGGTACCCAATTTTTCTTTTCCCCGGGCATTTTCATATGCTAAATCCAAAGCTTTATGATAAGGTAAAATTAAATGGCAACGGGGTGAGATGATTAATTTTTTAGATAAATCTATTTGCTCATTAGCAAGCATCTGGATTTCTGAGACGAGAACTTCTAAATCTAAAATAACTCCGTTAGCAATCACACCAATAGCTTGAGGATGCAGTATCCCGGATGGGATTAAATGAAATGCATATTTTTTTCCATCAACAATAATACTGTGTCCTGCATTATTTCCGCCATGGAACCTGACTACAAAGTCAGTTTCTTTTGATAAAAGATCAACAATTTTTCCTTTACCCTCATCTCCCCATTGAGTTCCGATTACCAGTGAAACCATAAGATAGGTTATAGGTTACAAGGTATGGAGTGTAGTTTCAAGAGGGTATTTGAATTTTCATTTTTTTTTGGTTATAATAGGTTATGGGATACTCAAACTACACAATTGTTACTCTAGGTTCCCACTCCGCGCTGCAAATTCTTAAAGGTGCTAAAGATGAAGGTTTTAAAACTGCTGTTGTTTGTACTCCCTCTAGAATCTCTCTTTATAAATCATACAGTAATTTTATTGATGAAGTTATAGAAATAGACTCCTGGCAAAGTTTTCCACAACTTGAAAAACATCTACAAAAAATGAACGCAATAATAATTCCTCATGGATCTTTTGTGGCTTATTTAGGTATCGAGCAGAATAAATTAATGAAAACACCATATTTTGGCAACAAGCAGGTTTTAGACTTTGAAGAAGATAGAAAGATGCAAAGGAATTGGATGGAGGAAGCAGGGGTAAAAGTTCCACAGAGATTTAAAAAAGGTGTAAAAATAGACAGATCGGTGATTGTTAAATCATTCGGAGCCGCCGGAGGAAAAGGATATTTTGTGGCAAAAAATCAAAAAGAGCTGGACAGTAAATTAAAAACTTTTGAAGAAGCGCGGTTTATGGTTCAGGAATATGTAATTGGAGTTCCTGTTTATTTTCATTTCTTTTATTCTCCATTAACCAAGAAAGTGGAGTTAATGAGTGTTGATAAAAGATATGAGACAAATGTTGATTCTCTTGGAAGAATCCCTGCAAAAAACCAAAAGGGATTAAATATTGAGCCTTCTTTTGAAGTTGTTGCAAATATTCCGATGGCAATTAGAGAATCACTTATGGCTGAGGCTTTAAACATGGCTGAGCGGGTTGTTAAAATATCGCAAAAGTTAATATCTTCTAAGGGGCTTTTTGGGCCATTTTGTTTAGAAACAATTATTACATCTTCTGAGGAGATTTATGTTATAGAAATATCAGCCAGAATTGTTGCCGGGACGAATTGTTTTATTAACGGATCACCATATACTTATTTACTTTATGATGAACCAATGAGTACAGGAAGACGTATCGCAAGAGAAATTAAAAATGCTATTGATGTTAATAAATTAAAGGAGGTTTTGGATTAATGAATAAACAATATACAATCGCAGTATTAGGATCGCATTCTGCTTTAGATGTATGCCGTGGAGCAAAAGATTTAGGATTTAAAACTCTGGTGATTGTACAAAAAGGTAGAGATAAAACTTATTCCAAATATTATAAAAGTAATGGCAGCTTAGGGGTTGTTGATGAAGTTTTAGAGTTAGAGAATTTTAAAGATATCTTAAAACCCGAAATACAAGAAGAACTTCTAAAAAGAAATGCCATATTTATTCCACACCGCTCTTTTGAAGTATATATTAATGACTATGATGCCATAGAAAATAAATTTAAAGTGCCGATGTTTGGGAATAAGTTTTTACTTAAAGCAGAAGAGCGTGGAATAAAACCTAATCAATATGACTTACTAGATAAAGCTCAGATCAGATATCCGAAACAATTCAAAGATCCAAAAGATATTGATCGACTTTGTATTGTTAAAGTTTTAGAAAAAGAGCGGGGGTTTGAAAGAGCATTTTTCATGGTTGAATCAGGTAGTGAATTTTATAAGACACGTGATGAGGCAATAAAAATGGGTAAGGTAACAGAGGAAGCATTTATGAATGCAGTCATTGAAGAATTTATTGCCGGGGTGCAAGTTAATTTTAATTTCTTTTATGATCCGATTAATGAGAGACTTGAGTTGATAGGAACAGATACTAGAAGGCAAACCAATATTGATGGATTTAGTAAACTGGAACCAGATAATGCAGAACTTGTTTGGAAAAGAGCAGGTGTGAAATGGGAAGAAGCTGGTCATATTGCAGTAACAGTTTTAGAGTCTTTACTTGAAGATGCATTTGCCACGGGAGAAAGGTTTGTTAAAGCAACTCAAGATTTATATAAACCTGGAGTTATTGGCTCGTTTGGATTGCAAACTATGATTATCCCTGGCCCTCCTAAAAAAGAGATAATTGTATTTGATGTTTCACCCCGCATGCCGGGAAGTCCAGGAATTTTTGCGACTCCTTATAGCGGGTATTTATACGGACAAAATATGAGTATGGGTAAAAGAGTGGCGATGGAAATTAAAGAAGCAATAGAAAAAGATCAATTAGAAAAGGTGATTACTTAAATGGAAAAGTTCGCATTAGTTTCTGTATATGATAAAACCGGGATAGGAAATTTAGCAAAAGTTTTAATTGGCTGCGGTTATAAAATAATATCTACTGGAGGAACATATGATGTTTTGAAAAAAGCAGGAATAGAAGTGATCCCGATTGAGGAAATAACAGGAAATCCCAGGGATGCATTTGATGGCAGAATGAAAACAATTTCTTTTCAGATAGAGTCCGGAATTTTGTATGACAGAAAAAATCCTGATCACGTTAGACAGGCGCAAGAATTAAAAATTCCTCAAATAGATATTGTTGTCTGTAACCTTTATCCGTTTGAGCAAAATCCTGGTATAGAAACAATAGATGTTGGTGGGCCAACGATGATTCGCGCTGCTGCTAAAAATAATGAAAATGTTTTGGCGGTTGTGGATCCTGAGGATTATGAAAGATTGGGGAAATTGATGGAGATGGGACAGATAGGAGAAAAGACAAGAAAAGAGCTTGCAGCAAAAGCTTTTTATCATTTATCTTTTTACGATTCACAAATAGGAAACTATTTCTCAGAAAGAAACTTGCCTGCCAGCAGGCAAGAATACCCTAAAGAGTTAACGCTTCCAATGCGAAAAGTTAATGATTTGCGATACGGGGAAAATCCACACCAGGCAGGTGCTTTATATGTTATGCCAAAAACAAATTCACCCATCTCAAAATTGCGGAAACTTTGGGGGAGGGATTTATCTGGTACAAATGTTGGAGATATATATTCCGGGTTGGAAACTGTTAGACAATTTAGCAAAGCAGCTGCTTGTGTTATAAAACATCTAAGTCCTTGCGGTATAGCAACTGGAAAAGATAGCAGGGACGCTTTGGACTTAGCAGTTAAAGCAGACCCGGTATCAGCCTTTGGAGGGGTTATCGTTATAAATCAGGAAATGAATTTAGAAACTGCCAAGATAGTGGCCATGTTTAAGGAAGAGAGTGAGGGCAATATTGATATTGTGGCGGTGCCTTCAATTACTGATGATGCCTTGGAATTACTTAAAAATACCAGAAAGAGCATGGGGGTTTATACCTTTGGAGAAATACCAAACACAAGAACTGAGAACTGGGATCTAAAATACTTTGCCGGTGCACTGCTGCTGCAGGATTTTGATGATAATATTGAAGATAGTTTTAAAGACTGGGAAATTGTAACGAAACTAAAACCAACGAAACAACAACTTGAACAAATGAAATTTGGAATAAAAGCTGTAAAGTCGGTTAAATCGAATTCAGTAATTGTGATTGATAAAGAAATCCCAATGACTCGTGGAATTGGTTCAGGACAAACTTCCAGAGTTGGTGCTACCAAGATTTCACTTGAGCAAGCTGGGAATTTAGCAAAGGGTGCGATTTTAATAAGTGATAGCTTTTTCCCATTTGACGACAGTGTTAGATTAGCTGCAAAATATGGTATATCAGCGATTTTGCAGCAAGGCGGATCAGTTAATGATAAACTTTCTATTGAGGCGGCTGATGAATTAGGTATAGCTATGGTATTTTCAAAAAGGAGATCATTTAGACACTAATATGAAAGACTTTAAAAATTACACATCAGTATTTTCCTGGCGATATGGGTCAGAACAAATGCGTATGATTTGGTCTGAAGAAAATAAATATAAAATTTGGAGAAAGGTTTGGGTAGAGTTGGCTAGGGCTCAAAGCAAAGAAGGATTAGTGGGAAAAGAGGAACTAGCAGATTTAGAAAAGAATCAGGACAATATTTCTATAGATAGAATTTGGGAAATTGAAAAAGATACCAGACATGATGTTGTAGCAGCTATAAAAGAGTTTGCTGAAAAAGCGAAAATTGGAGGTGGGAAAATTCATCTGGGTGCCACCAGTATGGATATTAATGATAATGCTGAAACAATTAGAATTTCCGAGTCCTTAGGTATTGTCAAAACTAAATTAGTGAATTTGCTTAAAACTTTTGGCAAAAAAATTGAAAAGTATGCTGACCTTACTTGTATGGGATATACGCATTTACAGGCAGCAGAGCCAACTACGCTAGGGTATAGGTTTGCCTTTTATGCCCAGGATCTATTAATCGACTTAGAACAGTTAAAATTTGTGGAAAATAATTTAAAAGCAAAAGGAATGAAGGGAGCAGTGGGAACTTCTGCCAGCTATGTAAGTCTTTTAGGATTTGAGAAAGCAGAGGAGATGGAGGAAATGGTTATGGACAGATTAGGGATTAATGAAGTGGATATTGCCAATCAAACAATCACACGAAAAATAGATCTCTTAGTTGGTAATCTGCTTGCCTCCATTGCCCAGTCGCTAAATAAGTTTGCATTTGATTTAAGAATTATGCAGTCTGCAAATTTTGGCGAGTTGCAGGAACCCTTTGGAGAAAAGCAGGTCGGGTCATCTGCGATGCCATTTAAAAGAAATCCGATTAAAGCTGAGCAGATCTGTTCTCTTTCCAGATTAGTTGTTAATCTTTCCAGAATTTTTTGGGACAACGCTGCAAATATGCTATTAGAGCGGACTTTGGATGATTCGGCGAACAGGCGAGTTGCTATACCTGAAATATTTCTAAGCATAGATGAAATGCTAACCTCGGCTACTAATATTGTGGAAGGATTGATGATTAATGAACAAGTTATTGCTAAAAACCTGGCATCTTTCTGGATGTTTTCCGCAAGCGAGTTGATCATTGTAGAATCTGTTAAAAAAGGTGCTGACAGGCAAAAAATGCATGAGGAGTTAAGAGAGATTTCTATGAGAGTTTGGGAAGACATGCATCAAGGTAGTTCGAATCCCATGGAAGATTTAGTAGAGAGTAATACTTTGATAAGGAAGTATTTGACAAGCGAAGAGATCCTAAAACTTTTGGATGCTAAAAATCATATAGGTAACGCCAAAGAAAAGGCTTTGACAATTGTCAAAGAAATTGATAAATTAAAAGCCTAAATTTATGAATAAAGTACTTGTTATTTCTGCCTCAGATTCTGATTTACCGGTAATGCAGCAGGCTGGAAAAATACTGGAAGAATTTGGAGTGGAATATGAAATTACAATTTCATCTGCGCATAGATCTCCAGATAGAACTAAGGAATTATTAATTGATGCGCATGTAAGTGGTATAAAAATAATAATTTGCGCGGCAGGATTGGCAGCTCATCTGGCAGGAGTTGTGGCTGCACATTTTCCATTGCCTGTTATAGGAATTCCTCTGGAGGGTGGCTCTTTAAAAGGATTGGACGCACTGCTTGCAACAGTTCAGATGCCATCGGGAATTCCTGTTGCAACAGTTGGTATAGGGAATGCAAAAAATGCCGGAATTTTAGCTGTTCAAATATTGGCAACCTCCGACAAAGAACTTGAGAAAAAACTTATAGAGTATAAGAATAAACTGGCTTTAGGCATTGAAGAAAAAGCTCTAAAATTGGATAGTTTGGGGTTAGAAAAATTTCTGTCTGAGAAAAAATGATCAGCAAGCAAAAGATAATTGAAAATATTCCAAATGTTTTAAAAACTGTAAATCTCTCTGGCTTTGGCAAAAAACACCAGGGAAAAGTAAGGGATATTTATATATATAAAGGAAAGCGACTTTTTATAACTACAGACAGACAGTCTGCTTTTGATAAAGTTTTGGGATTTATTCCATTTAAAGGACAGGTCTTAACTGCAATTTCGCAATTTTGGTTTGAGAAAACAAAAGATATAATCCAGAACCACTTAATTTCTGTCCCTGATCCTAATGTGTTATTGGTCAAAGAATGTAAACTGATTCCTATAGAAATGGTAGTTAGGGGTTATATAACAGGTGTGACAGATACCTCAATTTGGGGTTCATATGAGACGGGGGAGAGAGTAATTTATGGAATAAATTTTCCAGATGGGTTGAAAAAAAATCAGAAACTTCCTGAATATGTAATTACTCCAACAACAAAAGCAGATTTCGGTCAACACGACGAAAGGTTAACAGAGAAAGAAATCTTAAGTAAGAAAATAGTTGCTCCGGCTATTTGGAAACAGATGAAAAAAGTATCTTTAGAATTATTTGAGAGAGGACAAAAAATTTGTGACAAAGCAGGGATAATATTGGTCGATACAAAATACGAATTTGGATTAGATGAAAAAGGTAAACTTATTTTAATTGATGAAATACATACCCCGGATTCTTCCCGTTACTGGATTAAGAAAACTTATAAAGAAAGATTTAAAAAAGGAATAGAGCCGGAAAGTTATGATAAGGAACCACTCAGAATTTGGTTTAAAGAACATGGCTATAAAGGAGAAGGTAAAATTCCTAAGATGCCGCCAGAATTTTTAGCAAAAATGAGTGCTCTTTATATGGGGATTTATGAAAAAATCACCGGTAAAAAATTTGTACCGGATATAAGTGAAAATGTTAACAAGAGAATTAAGGAAAATCTTACAAAGTTTGCAAATGAAACTTAAGATCTGTATAATTAATCTCAAGCTGTATGGCTAATAATAATGGATTTGTACTTTTAACAGGAACGGCAAATTTAAAGTTAGCACAAAGTGTTGCTAAAATCTTAGGAAAAAATATTGATGAGACGGTCAGCGTTTTTGCAGATGGGGAGAAAAGAATAGTTATTCCCGAGAACCTTCGTAAGAGAGACGTTTTCATAATTCAACCAACATGTGCACCGGTTGATTCTTCCATAATGGAGCTTTTATTAATTATTGATGCTGCTAAAAGATCCTCAGCTTCTGAAGTTTCCGCTATTATTCCATATTTTGGTTACTCAAGGCAGGATCGAAAGGACCGGTCTAGAGTTCCTATTTCTGCAGCTTTAATAGCAGGGTTAATAGAGTATTCCGGAGCAGACAGAATTCTGACAATTGATATTCATGCAGAACAGGAGCCTGGTTTTGTTGAGATTCCCTGGGATAATTTATATGGAAGCTACTCTTTGTTGCCTGAGCTTAAAAAACATTTTAAATCGGATAATTTAGTTGTGGCTTCCCCTGATAAAGGTGGAGTCCCAAAGGCTACTTTTTACGCGGATCTTTTAGAGGCGGAGGGTATTGCCATAGTTTTTAAGGAGAGGGATTTATCCAAAAACAATGTTAGCGAAGCACTAGACATGATCGGTGATGTTAAGGGTAAAGACGTGTTATTGGTGGATGATATGATCGATACAGCGGGGACGATTTGTAATGCTGCTAGATTGATAATGTCTAAGGGGGCAAAGAGTGTTTCTGCAGCAGCGACTCATGGATTATTTTCAGATCCTGCACCGGAAAGATTGGAACAATCTCCACTAGAGAAAATTTTTATTACAGATACTGTACCCATAAGACAAAAGATGTTAAACATGCCAAAAGTTAAAGTTGTCTCGGTGGCTAAACTCTTAGCAGAGGCGATAAATTATATTTATAATGGTGATTCTATTTCCGGAAAATTAATTCCTAAAACACATAAAGAAGAAAGAAACTAACCACAATTAAATCCGGGTTAGCGAAGATTTAAAGTTTCGCCTTTAAAGGTGATATTTTTTGGCTTGATTATAACTTGTCTTTCACCCTCTTCAATATAACCTGCATCTAATCCTTCAAATCCATTTTCATTCACTATTTCTAATGCTTTTTCCATATCCTCTTTTGGTAGGAAAATTGCATAGTCTTGTCCCATGTTGAAGGTTTGATAAATTTCATAATCATTAATTGCGGCATTCCTTTGAATAAATTTAAAAATTTCCAGCGGTTCAAAGATATTTTCTAAAAAATAAGTAAAACTCCGTTTTGATCTCATAATTTTTCTTAGTCCATGTCCGGTAATATTGGTTATATAGTGAAGATTCAAATTAGCATCCAGTAAATCCTGTACGAGCTTAGCATAGATATTTGATTTGGTTAAAAGAGCTTCTCCATATAAAGTACCATCTGGCAGTTTCTCTGCATATCCTTCCGTAAGTTTTTTTGCGAGAGCTCTTGTTAAAGAGATTCCGTTTGCATTGACGCCATTACTCTTTAAAAAAAGTATCCTATCACCTTTTTTTAACTTAGTTTCTATAAGTAGACGGTTTTCTGATTTGATAATGCCGACGCAAGATCCGGCTAAATTAATTGTATTAGGTTGTATAATTCCTTTGGAAGTAGAGGTTTCTCCACCACCCCAAGTTGCTCCGGCTAAATTTAACGCACTAGCCCAACCCTTAATAAAATCTGCCGTTCTCTCTTCATCTTGTAAGAAGAGGTTATCTTCTATAGACCAGAAAGCATGTGCTACTAATGGCTTTGCTCCTACAGATGAGAGATCGTTTATAAAAGTGGCAACAGTATCATGGGCTACTACATCATAATATGTTTTTCCTGTAATTTTTCTTAACTCATCAGCAATTAAGTTCTTAGTTCCGAGACACTCAATAACTGAGGCCATATAGTAATCATTTTGTTTCCAGACAAATGCTGATTCACCTCTTGTTTGAAAAACTTCTTCAAAACCATATTCTTTTAAATTTTTTACTGTACTTAACGCAGCTTGCTGGGAGAGTTTATTTACAGGATCCTTAGTATTGTAATCATCACCAACTTGAGAGTAGGTGATAGATTTATCGCTCTTCATCTTCTAAATATATCATATATGAGGCTATTTTGCAGAAGATTTTGGTTTTGCTGGTTCAGGCTGCTTAGGGGGTTCCGGAGCTTTTTTTGGTTCTTCCTTTTTAGACTCATCTTTTTTAGATGGTTCAGACTTTGAAGGTTGCGGTTGTTTAGTCTCGACTTTTTCCTGTTTTCCAGAACTGTTCTGAGTAATTGTAATAGTGGTTGCCTGAATGTTAACAGTTTGAGTGGCATTTATTTGTTTAGTTGCAGGAGCAGAAGTAGAAGCAGGCGTACCGGTGGTAATTGGGGTCTTGGTTGGCTTAGTTGAGTTTGAACTTGAAGTTGGCGAGGGGGAAGGACTATTTATTAACTTTATTGAATTTGTAGTAGCAGATGAAGTTGGAGCAGGGGAATTATTAGTTGGCGTGTAGCTAGGAGCTGATGAGGGGATTGGACTTGTCTGAGAATTAACTGTCCCAAAAATAGACACTTGTGACCCTGCCTTGATACCTTCCAAAGAGACACTGGTATCTTTGGACTTAATCATGGTGTTCAAATTCACTTTAATAATCTCTTCCTGTCCCTTTTTATCCAAAATCTTCATGGTGTTTTCATCTGGTTTTATCTCTATGACAGTACCTTGATGTCTTTGAGGAAGTTCTTTAGGGATATTTTCTAATATAAATTGCGGAATAATTTTTGACTCAGAATTTGTTAAACCGATAACAGCAATTTTATCACCCGACTTTATGGTATTTGTAAAGGTGTAAGTATCTTCCTGGAAGTTTCTGACCTTTGTATCTGTCGGGATGATCATTTGTTTATTGCTTCCGTCATCAAACTGTATAGTGGCCTGGTTGTTTTTTATTTCTGTAATTGTACCTACAGCAGGTTTTTGCTGAGTAGGATTAGCGGCAATTGAGGTATTAATGATGGGAGCAACTTTTTGATGATTTTGTTGATAGAAATTGTAAACATTATTTATAAACTGATCTTTTTGGCTATCCGGAATATTTTGAGCTCTTTCTGCCAGTATTGCGTAGTGTAAATCATTAACCTTTCGTATCTCGAGTAATAACAGATCTTTATTTGGATCGTTTTTAGCAAGTTCTGTTGCTTTTTCCAAATTCTTCTCAGATTCATTTAGAACTTCATCAGCTGTTTTAAAATCTCCAGAACCAATTAGACTTTTGGCTTCAGAAAGTCTGCTTTTTGATAACCCTAAATAGGTTCGGGTAAGGGAAGAGTTGTCTTTTGAGTTTTTCACCAAACTATTTTCAAAGAACTTTTTAACATTATAAAATAGAGAACCGGGAGTAATTATTGCACCCAGGAAATCCTTTGCCTGTTGAGGATTAACATTTAAATCCTTTTGAGTAATACCTAAATCTGAAGCTGAAATTTCAGGAAACTTTTCTGGAGTTTCAGCTGCTAGGACTGAAGAGTTAGTAGGTTGTTCGCTTAAATAAATCCTGGATGGAGCTTTTGAGACTGAAGTGTTATTTGAACTTGGTAGTTTGCCTACTGCGGAGGATGTTTGAAAATAGGCAACTTTTGCCAGTTGGGCTACAACGTTAGGGTTATCGCTATTTGTGAATATTGAAAGCACAAAAGGCTCAGACGGTTTAAAAACTATTCCGGCGTCATTGTAAATTGGAGCCCAGTCACCGGTTTTATGGGCAATAACGGTATCTTGAGGAAGGTAAGCAGGAATCATATTATTTAATTTTTGTCTTTTAAAAATATCCAGAATCTCGTCCGCGTTTACTATTTTTTTATTTACCAATAATTCAAAATAAGTTGCCAGATCTTTAACAGTAGTTGTATTGGGTTGGCGGCCGGGTACCTGCAGATCTATTTGGAACTGGTATTCGTCTAAATTAAGTTTTTCTCCGATAACGGTTTCTGTGATTCCGATATTCTTAAGGGCTAAATTTATGTTTCTTCGATCTAGGATATCCAAAAGAGTATTGTAGGCAGTATTATCAGATTGAATAATCATAGCCTCAACCAGTTGTTTGATCGTTGCTTTAGTTCCTTCTCTTAGTCTTGGAAATTCATCGGTTTCAAGTTCGGTAGGCACAACGTTTTCAGCTTTTATTGTAATTGTCTGGTTAAAGTCTATTAATCCCAAGCTTTTTTGTCTGAAGGCTTCTAAAACAACGTATGATTTAATGGTAGAAGCAGGTATCCAGGAACGAGTGGGTTCAATGCTGACCTCTTTACCCTGATTTATATCTTTAAAATAAAGGGAAATGTTATCAGAAACACCCAGTAATGCGGCTTCAACTGTTAAATATTTTTGTAGTTGTTCCTGGGTTATAGTTGATACTTTTGGTTTATTTTCTTGAACTTGAGGGACTACCTTAGGAGTTGGATTGGGTTTGTGATTTGAATTTGATTCTACAAATAATAGTCCGAGGAAAGCCGAAATAATTAACAGGTAGGCAGCAGCATATCCTTTTTGAGCCATAAATATAACTATACTCATATCTAGTTATTGCATGCAACTAAGAGACATAATAAGATTAAATAATGCCAATCCTGAAACTAATAATATTTCTAGCTTTAAGTTTAGAGTTTTGTTTTTTTACTACCCCTTTTGTAAAAGCATCAGCAACAAATGTGCCAATCTTGATGTATCATTATGTTGCTAATAATCCTAATCCAAAAGATAAAGCCAGGGATTCTTTGTCTGTTTCTCCAGATAAGTTCGATTCTCAAATGGATTATTTATCCAAAAATGGTTTTACTCCTATAACTTTGGACACCCTGTATGGAATTTTTAACAAACAAGTAAGCTCCCCAGCAAAGCCGGTTGTATTAACCTTTGACGATGGATATATAGATTTTTATACAATTGTTTATCCGATCCTCAGGAAATATAACTTCCACGGCGTTTCATTTATACCTACCGGCTTAATAGGGGGAAGTTACTATATGAACTGGAATCAGATAAAAGAAATTCAAGCTTCTGGTTTAGTAACTTTTGAAGCGCATACGGTAGGTCATGTAAATCTGCCCAGTTTAAGTTACAAAGATGCCTTAAAACAGATGCAGGACTCTAAGAATGTCTTATCCGCACAAACGGGTTACCCGGTTAATTTCATAGCTTATCCTTATGGAACAACCAATAGTTCAATACAGGCTGCAGCTCGGGCTGGTGGATTTGCCGGAGGACTCGGAACCTGGTTTGGAAAGTCTACTGGCGGAGGAATGAATATGCCAAGGATTAAAGTTTCAGGTTTTTGGAGTATAAAAGAATTTGCTTCAAGGCTTTAGCGATCTTTCCAGCGTTATTTTTCTGATTGGAAATTATCCTAACTTGATGAGTTGTTTGATTTTCTTGGTTTATGATGAGATAATTATATTTATATGACACAGGAGTTTTTTTGGATAGCAGGAACGATATCTTTTGTAGTTTTTCTTTTATTAGTATTTTTTTGGGGTGCTTATAATACTTTTATCCAAAAAAAGAACCAGGTAAAGACTGATTATTCTGATATTACTGTTCAGTTAAAAAGAAAAGGAGATCTGATTGATAAGTTAGTTGATTTAACTAAGGATTATGCAAAACACGAGAAAGATACATTTGAAGGAGTAGCAGAGGCCAGATCTGCGTTGGATACTTCTAAGGGTGCTCATCAAACTGCTAAAGCCGAAAATATGTTAACAGATACGCTGAGATCTTTATTTATGGTGGTGGAAAGTAATCCTCAACTTAAAGCAAATGAAAATTACCTGGCGCTAAGGAGTGATTTGACTTCTACTGAGGACGTATTAGCAAAGTACAGGGAAGAGTATAATCTAACAGTTCAGGATTATAATAATACAATTCAAACTTTCCCTAATCTTTTAGCAGCTAGGATCTTTGGATTTACGCAAGAAGAGCTATTCGCGGCTTAATAATAAATGAAAGATTCTCCTTTGCCAGTTAAAAATATTGCCAAAAGAGCAGGTATAATTTTAACTATTTTATCTTTACTATTTATTTCCTCTATTTCCTTGACAGCTTATTTATCTTATAAAAGTAAAATTGTAGAACAAAAAATTGTAGCTCCCTTTAAGCAATTTTTTCATGATTTAACAACAGAAATTCCAAAGCCTACCTTAACACCGATAGCTATTCCATCCAATACGCCAATTCCTGTTTCAACTAAAACTACTATACCTGCGCAAGTTATAACCTATCCTAAACAGGAGGCCTCTTGTATCTATAAAAATATTAGAGAGGGGGAGTTTGCAAGCAATAAATGCTACTCGCAACAGGATTTTGATGATTTGCAGTATTACTTAAATCAGTTTAACTCAGCAGTCTTTGATAAATCTTCTGCCGAGTCATCGATGAGGATTACCTGCAGCTGTAGAGTTCAACAAGAATGTGATTTTTTTAAAGACAGTTGCGATAAAGATAAAAAACAACAATCCAGCGCAGATAGCAATATCAATAAATATAGGGGGATTATTCAAAGTATTATAGCAAAAGGCAGGTGATTTTAATTATGAGCAAATTTAAAATCATTCTTTTTTATAAATATGTGACAATCGAAAATCCGGAGAAGTTAAGAGATGAGCAAAGGGAGGTATGTCTTAAATTAAGCCTCAAGGGTAGAATGATTATTGCCAAAGAAGGAATCAATGCAACTTTGGAAGGGAAAGTAGAGGATATTAATAGATATCTGGATATTTTCTTAAAAGACAAAAGATTTGCAGATACTCATATAAAGTTAAGTGAAGGAACAGGTGAGGCCTTTCCAAAACTTTCTATCAAAGTAAGGAATGAAATTGTGGCAAGCGGGGTTGACGGCTTAGATCCAAATAAAACTACAGGGAAATATCTTACTGCGGAGCAGTTGCATAGTTGGATAAAAGGGAAAAAAGAGTTTTTCATTGTTGATATGAGAAATGATTACGAGCAAAGAGTGGGGTACTTTGAAAATTCCATACTATCAGGGATTGAGAATTTTAGAGATATCTCAAAGCTGCTACCAAAAATAAAGCATTTAAAAGGAAAAACAATAGTAACTGTTTGTACCGGTGGAGTCAGATGCGAGAAAGCTTCTGGGTTTTTGGTAAAAGAAGGATTTAGCGATGTTTATCAGCTGTTTGGCGGAATAGTAACTTATATGGAGAAGTATCCGAATGAAGATTTTAAAGGATCGTTGTATGTTTTTGATAACAGATTAGTCATGGGTTTTAATATGGATGATCAAAGGCGCGAGATTATTGGCAGGTGTGCTAGTTGTGACAAGCCTTCTGAAAACTATATAAATTGCAGTGATGATTTTTGCCACAGGCATTTTATCTGTTGTCTTGATTGTACTGATGAAAATAATAAGGCTTTATGTCCGATGGGTTGTCGGGATTTTTCCGATGAGCACAGGGATGTAGCGACAATGTAAAATTTTGTTATACTTATATTTGTGTTAAGCAACATTAAAAGTCCTGATAAGAAAAAAATATCCTCAAGTACAGTCGTGGTAGTATCATTTCTGGTTGATTTTTTAGACATTGTCCTATCTTTGGCAGTAGCCATTATTTCAGGTTCTGTGATTATGGTATCGCAGGTTTTAGAAGGGATGGCTGATTTAATATCTTCAGGTTTACTGCTTGTGGGATTGGCTAGATCTTCTCAAAAAGAGGACAAGGATCATCCTTTTGGATATGGAAGGGAGTTGTATTTTTGGGCTTTGCTTTCCGGTATGGTGATGTTTGCAATATCCTCAATCTTATCAATTTACTTTGGTTGGCAAAGATTTAGACATCCGCAGGAAGTACATGATATTAATCTGGCTTTTGCAGTTTTGGTATTGACTGCTATTACAAATGGGGCTTCCTTTTTTCTAAGTCTAAAAAGGTTGCTTCGAAATAGGAATATCAACCAGGTTATTAAAATCTTTTTGAGAACCTCGCTAATAGAAACAAAAACCACCTTCATCTTAGATCTTATGGGTATGAGCGCTTCTATTTTAGGAGCTATTGCACTAATTATTTATAAATTCACCAATGACTATAGATTTGACGGATTAGGCGCAATATTAATTGGGACAACTTTGGGAATTTTGGCATTTATTTTACTTATGGGGGTGATGGATCTGATTGTCGGCAGGAGCGCCTCCTCAGAAGTTGAAGGTAGAATTAGATTGATAACATTAAATACACCGGAAGTCAGAAAAATACTGGATCTTAAAACCCTGCATATTGGATCAGAGAAATTATTAGTCAACATGGAAGTAAATTTAGCAGAGGATTTAAAAACCCACGAGATTGAAAATCTAATTCACAAAATTAAAGAAGAAATTAAAAAAGAAGTTCCTGAAGTTAAGCATATACAAGTAGAATTGGAAAATTTTTAAAATTAAGATATAAAAATGCATAAAAATAAAACTAAAACAAAATCAACGAGATCAAATCTATTTAATGTTAAGCTAGTGTTTATAATAATTTTCGTAATTATTTTCTTAAGCCTGCTATATGGTGTTATTCATTTTAAAATCGCAGTACCTGATGTTGTAGAAATCCCTCAGCAGATAAAAAAAGATGTTTTAAACATAAAGCAGACGAAAGAGTTTTATGTACCTATTTTACTTTATCATTATGTTGAGTATGTAAAAGACGAAGGAGATACTATCAGAAAGTCTTTAAATATTGTTCCTATTGTTTTTGAGGAAGAGGTAAAGACATTGAAGGATGCAGGCTTTGTCTTTATAACTCCAAAAGATTTAGCAGATCTCTATGATGACAAGATAAAGTTACCTAAAAAGCCGATTATTTTAACTTTTGATGATGGATATAGGGATTTTTATACAGATGTTTTCCCGATATTAAAAAAATACAACATCAAAGCTATTGCCTATATTGTTCCTAACTTTTTAGATAAACCTAATAACTTAACAAGTCGGCAGCTTAAGGAGATTGTTCAAAGCGGTTTGGTTGAAATAGGGGCGCATACAATGAATCATACTTATCTGGCCGGATTGCCTTTAAAAAGAGTCAGATCTGAAATAGAGGAAAGCAAAAAATATCTGGAAGAGAAGACAGGAATTCCAATTGTATCGTTTGCGTATCCTTATGGGGCATTTGATAACCAGGCAATACAGGTTGTTAAAGATGTTGGATTTAAAACAGCTGTTACTACAATTTCAGGAACTCTTATCACAGATACAAATAGATATTTTCTTTATAGAATCAGACCGGGCGGAAGAGTTGGGAAAAATTTATTAACCTTAGTTGATGAAAAAACTTTCCCGGGAAAGCGAAATACTGCGGTAATGGGGGTTTCTAAAAATAATTTTGCAGGTAATTAAATTAAATCAGATTTAGTATAATAGTTTAGATGAACCTCAAGAAAATATTCAAAGATAAATATTTCAGGATTTTTATTTTCTTTCTAATACTTTACTCAACTTTTATTATCAGGGCTCATAACTATGAAAAAGTTCCTCCAGCTAATCATTTAGATGAAATGCTTTATTCCTGGTCAGGACTATATTTAATTGAAACTGGTATCCCTGTTTCCTGGTCGACTCTAGACTACCCTAAGAAAGCAGAGGTCTTTTCAGGAGAAGTAACATATAAAGGTGGGATTCCTAACGTCTGGGTGACGCTTTATCGGCCTTGGCTTGATGAGCCACCCTTATTTTCTTTGATTGTTGGTTGGTTTGCTCATATTAATCATGCAGTAAGAACAGATGTGATTCCCAGCTCCTATATTAGAATTCCGGTTATTTTCTTTGCTGCCTTAACTTCAATTATGATTTTTTTAATTGCTAAAAAAATCTCCGGATATTGGACAGGTATACTTTCGATGATACTTTTCGGGACAATACCCCTTTTTGTATTTGCCTCCAGGTCTGCCATGCCGGAGAATCTAATAGCCTTAATATTAACAGTTATTTTTTATCTCTTACTTAACTTTTTAGAAAAAGATAAAAGTTGGTTAATTTATCCGATACCAATTTTAATAGGTATTGCTGGATTATCTAAACCTACAGGGTATTTGTTACTACCTTTTGTATTATTTATTGTTTTCACCCACTATTATCAAAGCAAAGCAGTTAAATCAGCCATCTATTCCAGTCTTTATTTAATATTGGCTACCATACCATTTTTGTTTGCATATTTTGCATATGGATATTTAATGGATGCAGCGATCTTTAAAAATATTTTAGCGATCCAATCAAACAGACCAATCGGCTTTGGCAGTTTGGCCTGGTATTTTATAACTCCAGCTTATAAAACAGATTTGCTTAAAGACAGCTGGTTCGTTTTCTGCTTACTTTCCAGTGCCTACTTTATCTTCACCACAAAATTTTTCAAAAATCTGCGGGATTTGTCTGATCGATCATCACTGGTTATTTTTGTTTTTGTCTATACAGTTATTATGGTGATGATATCCGGAGGGGAGAATGATTTACTTGCCTGGTATAGGTTTCCTTCTTATCCATTTTTAGCAATTATTGGGGCTTGGGGTCTACAATACTTAGTTAAAAAAGCTGATTTTTTTTCCAGCTTTATAGTTGCTGGAATGTTACTTGGAAACAGAATGCTTTTGGCAAATGACTTTCGGGATAATATCCACCCAGGTTTATATAGGAATATTTTAAGCGCACTTTTATTACCATCAATTTTAAGAGGAGTTTTTAATTTGAATATCCTTGATAGGATTTCTAAAGGATTAATTATAGGAGTAATAATTGTGGGTATCTATTTTAATATAATTTATATCTATAATGCTTTTGAAATTGCTTGTGAGAGCAAGACTTGTCCGATAGTTCCCTCAACTGTATTATCCACTCTTCATTTTCCATTTTTCTGGAGATTTATGGTGTTGGGTAAGCCGGATAGATATTAAAGATGCTTAAATACATCGATGATTTTTTAAATCAGATAACTATGTATAGATTAGTACTTTTTGTACTGATCTTTTTTTTACTGTCGGCTTTAGGGTTTAGTTCATTTGGCTGGTTGCCTATTAACCCGGTCGAATTAATTTTTTCGGCAGTTTTTTTAATAGCTGTTTGCTGGGGAGCAAATACGGTATTTGCAAAGATATTTAAAGCTACAACAAATTTAGAATCCGTTTATATTACAGCACTAATTTTAACTTTAATAATCAATCCGATTGAGAACATTAATGATATCTACTTTTTTACTCTGGTAGCGGTTTTAGCGATGGGATCAAAATATATCCTGGCTATAAATAGAAAACATATTTTTAACCCGGCTGCTTTTGCAGTGGTTGTCATTGCTTTTGTCAGCGATCAATCAGCCAGTTGGTGGATTGGAAGTTTTTGGATGATTCCAGTTGTGCTACTTGGTGGGTTATTAGTGGTTAGAAAAGTCAGAAGGTTTAGTTTGGTATTAAGTTTTTTACTAACCTCTTTAGTGGTTATTTTAGGGCGGAATTCATTTAATTCTTCTGCATCTTTAATACTCTTTTTTAGTTTTATCATGTTGACTGAACCGCAAACCACACCGCCTACAAAAATCCTCCAGATATTGAATGGTTTTATAGTAGGTTTATTATTTACTCCGCAAATTCATCTGGGATCTATTTATCCGACTCCGGAGCTAGCCATTCTGATAGGTAATATTTTCTCTTTTTTTGTCAGTCCAAAAGAGAGGTTGTTACTTAAGCTCAAGGAGAAGATTAAAATTGCTCCTGGCATTTATGATTTTGTCTTCGGACTAGAAAAACCACCATCTTATCTTGCCGGGCAATATATGGAATGGACTCTGCCGCAAAAAAACCCTGACAGCAGAGGAAGCAGGAGATATTTCACTCTTGCCTCTTCCCCAACTGAAGACAACTTAAGAATAGGAATTAAGTTATATCCAAATCCCAGTAGTTTTAAAAAATCACTCATGGATTTACCAAAGGATAGCGAAATAATTGCCAGTCAGTTGTCCGGGGAATTTACATTACCTAAAGATTTAAGTAGGAAGCTTTGTTTTATAGCAGGTGGTATTGGAGTGACACCATTTAGAAGTATGGTTAAATACTTACTGGATAAAAATGAAAAAAGAGATATAGTCTTGCTTTTTTCAAATAAGACAGCTGAAGATATTGTTTATCAAGATATATTTGACCAGGCCGCTTTAAAATTAGGGATTAAAACAATATATGTGAATACAGATACCACGGGTTATATAGACGAGGAGATGATAAGACAACAGGTTCTTGATTTTAGAGAAAGAATATTTTATATCTCCGGTCGCCGCTCCATGATAGAGGCTTTTGAAAAAACTTTAGAGAGCTTGGGAGTTAAAGAAATAAAAGTAGATTTTTTCCCGGGGTATGTCTAAAGTTATTCCACAAATGTTAATGCAGTACCGGTTTTACCGGCTCTGCCAGTTCTACCGATTCTGTGGATATAATCTTCGAAAGTTTGTGGTAGATCATAATTAATAACATGGCTAACATCTGGAATATCCAGGCCTCTGGATGCTACATCTGTTGCCAAAAGTATATTTATTTCATCCCTTTTAAAACTTTGCAGGACTCTTTGGCGTTGGGATTGTTTTTTATTTCCGTGTATGCTTCCTACTTTAAATCCTCTAAATTCCAATTCCTTGTTCAATTTTTCAATACCATGTTTTGTTTTGCCGAAAATCAGAACTTTATCAAACCCGTCTTTAATTAAAAGATCATGTAGTTGGTCAAGTTTTTTATCTCTACTTGTAACTCTAACTACATCCTGGTCAACATTTTCTGCAGTATCGCGCACTTTAACTGAGACTGTGACCGGATTTTGCACAAAGTCTTGCAGGATCTCGCTAATTTTAGGAGAGATGGTGGCAGAGAAAAATAAAGACTGTCTTACTTGAGGCAGGAGTCCCATGAAGTATTTGACATCGTTAACAAATCCGATATCTACCATTAGATCTACCTCATCAAGTACGAAAATTGAGAAATCGTTTAAACGAAGCATCTGTCTTTGAATTAAATCTTTAAGCCTGCCAGGTGTACCGATTACCACATTAGGATTTCGTCTTAGATCATTTAGTTGCCTATGCATATTTGAACCTCCAATAAGAAGGGCTGAATAAATTCTTAAATCCCAGGCAAAAGCCTTAAATTCATCATTAATTTGTACTGCCAGCTCTCTTGTAGGTGTAATTATTAAAGCAGCCTGGTTTCGATCCTTGCAAATCTTGTTGATTATAGGAATTAAAAAAGCAGCTGTTTTACCTGTTCCGGTATTTGCCAGGCCAATCAAATCACGGCCTTGCAAGATTGCCGGAATTGTTTTTTCCTGTATTGGAGTGGGGGTTGTATAGCCTTTTTTTTGAATATTTTCTTTTAAAGGAGTAATCAAGTCGAAATCTGAGAAAAGTTTTTGTGAAAGAGTATCGGTTTCAATAGAGGATTCGCTAGCTTTTTTAATAAAGATATCAACTTGACCTTTAAGTTTACTTTCATGTAAACCCCTGCCGCTTCCACCGCCTCTTGATTGGTTAAAACCACCGTTATTTTTGTATGTTTGAAAACCACTTTTTTGGAATGGTTTTCTAAAGGGTCTATTATTTTGTGATGCTCCTCCTCTAACGGAGGAGCGAAAGCCTTTTGGCTTGTTATCGTACATAAATATAAAAATTTAAGAATTGAAAAAGAAAAAACTAATTAAATAATTAGTAAGGAGCTACTTTAAAAGTCTGATCCGTGTGGAAAAAATGATTCGGTAGCTTGAAAATCTAAATCAACTGATAGCAGTATAACACACCTATAAGATATAATCAAGTCAATGGATACTTTTGATGAACTTTTAAGGAAGCGCCCGGAGATTTCCCCGGAGAACTTAAATAAAGATTTAGAAAAATATTATCGTCCATATGCCAAGGAATTGATCGATTTAAAGAAAGAAAAAAAGAGCAGTCATGGCTTGGTAGTAGGAATTTGCGCAATACAAGGAGCCGGTAAAACAACCCAAGGTGAGATTATGGAATCTCTTCTAAGGAGCTTAGGTTACTCGTCAATTAGTCTATCCATTGATGACTACTATATTACTCATAAGGAGCTGAGTGAACTAAGAGAAAAAGACCCTAGGTATATGCGTAGGGGAGTTACGCATGATATTCCACTGGCTGTAAAAAACTTAGCAGATTTAAAATCTATGGAGGCTGGAGCAAAGATTAAAGTACCCGTATATGATAAAGGCGTAGAAAATGGGGACGGAGACAGGATAGGTTGGAAAACCATTTCTGATAAACCGGATTTTATTCTTTTTGACGGCTGGATGCTTGGAGCCAGAAGGGTTGAAGATGAATCGATCTTTGAATCTGGTTTGCCGGCTTTGGAAACAAAAGAGCATGTTCAATTTGCCAAAGATATCAATAAAAAGTTAGATGAATACTTGCCACTTTGGGGATTAATTGATTTTATGAATGTGCTGTATGTGCCAAATTATCAAATTTCACTTGCATGGCGGGATCAGGCAGAGGAAATATTAAGAGCCAAAGGAGAGGGCATGACCCATGAGCAGATTGTAGAATTTGTCCACTATTTTTGGAGGTCAGTTCATCCGGCAATACAGATTAAAAATCTAGCGTATGATAAAATTCATACGCAACAGGTGGTTGTTATAAACGATGATCACTCAATTAAAGAGGTTTTAATACCAGGAAAGCTTTAAGATCATTTGCTTCTTTTCATAATATCAGCTAGACCTTCAACAATAATAAATGCCAGTATAGGTAATAGAAATAATACCAGTTCATTTTGTGTTAGATTTAAGTTAAATATAGAATTTAAAAAGGTGGTGAGAGAGGCAAGAAGAGCTAAGATTAATTTTCTGCTTTTTAAACTATCAAAAAATATCTGATTTGTTGACCTTTCGATATTTGTGTTTGGGTTTTGGTCACTTATATTTGAGTTATTTGAAGTTGTCTCAGGTTGACTTGGTTCGGGAATAGATTGAAACGGTTGGCTTAAGTGAAATCCGATATTTTGCAGGCTGGAAAGATCTCCGAAAAAAGTATTGACATCAACTTTATTTGATACTCCGGAAACAATACCCGCATCGCTGTATTGTTTAATAAATACAGATGGCCATGGGGTATTAAAGTGAACAGAATTTGGGTCACTGTCGTATGAAGCTACCCATAATCCGTATCCAGAATTAACTACCCTAGACCAATCGTTGTGTTGGATTAAATTTTGATTTAAATAAATTAGACCTTTGTAGCCACCTAAGTTTAGGGATAACCGGTCAAGAAATTTAGCGCACCAGCCGGGAATATCTCCGCTCCAGTTTTCTTCAAAATCCAGACAGAGTATCTCTCCAGTTTCCGGAGTACCAACAGTTTGTAAAAACCAATCTGCTTCTGCCTCCGCGTCATTATATTGAGGATATGCGTAATGGTAAAATCCGCAGGGAAGATTGACTGATCTTGCACCTAACTTATGGGTTGCAAAAGATTTATCAACATATCCATTGCCATAACTTGCCCGGATAATGACAAAATCTATTTGAGATTTTAAAACATTAAAATCCACGTTCGGTTGGTATTCACTGATATCGATACCTTTTAACATAGTAGCAATGATACCATTTGAAACTAATAGTTGAAATCACGAAGAGTTAAATGGTACTCTAAAAAGCATGGATACGTCTGATATTTGTCCCAAGTGTGGTTCGCCTCTTTCTGAGGTTAGCGAAACTCCAACCGGTAAAAAGCTGCAGCGTTGTTCAAAAGGATACTGGAATAAAGAGACCCGAAAGAACGAAGGTTGCGATTTTGTTAAATGGTTGTCTGCTGAGCCTCAAACTCTGGATGAAAAATGTCCTAAATGCGGATCACCTTTGGTTCTACAGGTAACCCGTTTTGGTAAAAAGATGAAGAAATGTTCTACTGGAGGTTGGGATAAGGAAGCCAAAGCTGCCACTGGTTGCGACTATGTTGAGTGGATAAATGGAACATCAGAACCTCTTGACATAGATTGTCCTCAGTGCGGGGAAAAATTAGTATTATTTACAACTTCCTCCGGCAAAAAGATGGAGAAATGTTCAACTGCCGGTTGGGATTCGGCTAAAAGATTAGCGACAGGCTGTACCTATATACGATGGTTAAAGCCGGGTGAAGTGCCAACAAGTAATGCTGGGGAAGAATTCTTACCGCCACCTCCAAGCGAAGAGTAGGTTATTCTTTTAACCTAATATAATTTACTATATTGACAACAAAATTAATTATTGTTAAATTAGTCTTAGTATTAAATAAATTATACTAATTTATTAATGAATAACAATAATTCAAGTGATAACTATCTTAAGAATTTTCTGGAAGTACCCTACGATCAACTTGAAGAGCTAAACCTTAAAGCTAAAGAAAAATCCGAAAGTCTAGATTTAAAAGAATTAGAGAAAGAGTACCGGGCATATTTAACAAAAGAAAAAAGAATTAAAGCTGTAACTCTTTGTTTTACCGATATTGAAGGTAGGTTTCATATGCTTGATTATGATAAAAAGTTTTTCTTGGATTCCCTGACAAATTTAACTTTTGACGGCTCATCTATCAGGGGTTTTTCTGCGCAGTCAGAATCTGATTTAAGGTTGGATGTTGATTGGACTTCAATAAGATATCTACCATCAGACGTTTTTGGAAGCGGAAAAGTAATCTTTTTTGCTTCGGTTTTAAACAGAGACAGAACTCCTTATGAATCTGATTTCAGGTCTCAACTTAAATTGTATTCTGAGAGTTTGAAAAAGAAAAAAGGCTTAACTGCATTTGCCTCTGCTGAAATTGAAGGATTTTTAGTTGATGGAGTAAATGCAGAACAGGATTATATTACCAATAATGGGTTTAAATTAATCTCCACTGGTGGTTATTATCATTCTCTGCCAATGGATAAATTAAGGATCTTTATTGATAAGGCGGCTGAGGCACAAAGGGCAATGGGTTTTAGAAATGAAAAAGACCATCCTGAAGTTGCCCCTTCCCAATTTGAAATGAATTTTTCATATTCAGAAGCAGTTAGAGCATCGGATAATATCCAACTTTATAAATTAGTTTGCAGACAAGTTGCAAGAAATCTAGGTATGACTGCAACTTTTTTGCCAAAGCCATTAATGGGAATAAATGGATCAGGTATGCATACGAATTTTTCTATCGGCAAAGGAAATAAAAATATTTTTTATGATGCTAAAGGTCAGGACGGTTTATCTGATCTAGCCTGGGAGTTTATAAACAAATTATTAAATCATGCCTCAGAGATCTGTTTAATATTAAACTCTTCGGTAAACAGCTATAGAAGGCTTGATCCTCACTTTGAGGCGCCTAATCAGATAAAAGTTTCACCTATTGATAGGGGTTCAATGATCAGGATTCCGATTGGAAATGAGAAAACATCCAGGATTGAAATCCGATCAGTTGCCCCTGACAGTAATCCATACTTAGTTTTATTTACAATCTTAAAGGTTGGAATAGAAGGGGTGAAGTCAGAAAAGGATGCAGAGAAAAGAGAAAGATCAAGATTTTTACCTGACAATATCTATGATGCAATTAGACTTTTTAAAGCCAGTGATTTTATAACTCAGATAATAGGTGAACAGAATAAGGAAAAATATTCCTCATTTAAACAATTGGCAGCAGATAAATCTCCTAAAGCTTTAGGGACTAAAGTTAAGTCTTCTGAAATTTTATACCACCACGAAGTTACAAATCAGGTACTCTGGAATGACTTCTAATTTATAAGCTGACTCTTTTTGTTGACAAGTTCAATTTGATTATTTACAATCTGGCCTTAATGGCAAGTCCCGAGAGAAGAAATGGTAGTGGAATAAATAAAGCTTTACCGGTGGAAACCGGAGGGGTTTCTACTATGAAGGAATATAGTTTTGGCAGAGAAATAGATTCAGAAGAAGTAAAACCGGAATTCATAGCTAATGAAGAAGTAGATGCTCTCTCTGATTTTTCGGACGATGAACAAATTGCACTAGATGATCCTGTTAGAGCTTACCTTAATGAAATTGGGAAAATTGATTTGCTTAAACCTGCAGACGAAAGAAGATTTTCCAAACAGATTGAAGAAGGGGAATTTTTAACATACTTGGAACAAAGATTAACGAAGGAAGATAAGAGTAAATCCAAGCCAGTTGCTTTAATCTCTGAAATGATCAAGATTATAAATGAAGGTGAAGCAGATCTTAGGATATTGGCAAATGAAATTATTCCGGAAAATAAATTTAGCATAGGTCAAATTATAGAAACACCTCAAGTTAAAAACATAATCAATGTTGAGATGGATCCAGATTTGATCACAAAAATTGCCGGGCTTACACACAGATCATTTGATGATCAGGCTCAGATTTTTCTTGAAGTTTCTGTTGCAAATAATATCTTAGGTGAGGTTTTAGAAAGAGGGTTAGTTGGTGGCGGTCAGGGTGTTAATTGGCTGATGGGTCAGGATATAGCTCTTTTAGCTCTTGGAAAAGAAGCAGCAATAAATGATTATTTTCAGGAAAAAGAAGCAATGCTCAAGTCATCTAAGGATCAACTCACTGAAGCGAACTTGCGTTTGGTAGTCAGTATAGCCAAAAAACATATAGGGAGAGGTCTTCATTTATTGGATATGATAGATGAGGGAAATATAGGTTTGATGAAAGCCTCGGAAAAGTTTGAATACCGTAAAGGGTATAAATTCTCAACATATGCCACCTGGTGGATTAGACAAGCTATAACAAGGGCGATTGCTGATCAGGCAAGAGTTGTCCGCATGCCTGTTCATCAGGTAGAAGCGTTAAATAAAATGACGAAGGTGACCCGTCAACTTACCCAGGTAAATGGTCGGGAGCCAACTATAGAAGAAGTTGCAGCAGAAATGGAAATAAGCGTAACGAAAGCCTTGTCTATGAAGATAAATGCCCAACAGCCGGTGTCTTTAGAAGCTCATGTAACCAGTGATACAGATGAGGATAGAGAAGTAGGAGATACAGTTGCCGGACCAAGCGAGAATGAGCCAGAAACTGCTATAACGGATCGGAAAGAGCAGATTGAAGAGATGCTAGCCTTATTAACCTTCAGGGAGAGAAGAGTTCTTCAGCTAAGATTTGGTTTAGAAGACGGTCAATCAAGAACTTTGGAAGAGGTTGGTAAAGAAATGGGGGTTACCAGAGAGAGGATTAGACAGATTGAGGCTAAGGCTTTAAATAAATTAAGGCATACTGATAATTCAACAGAGCTAAGAGATTATTAAAATTAATTTTTCATTCACTCAAAGCTTCCGGCATTTTTTGACTTTTTGGAATAAATTTAATTGACAGAGAGTTAACACAGTGTCGGGTATTTTTTTCACTTAGATGCTCACCCACAAATTCGTGTCCTAAATGTGCGCCACAATTAGCACATTGGATCTCTGTCCTCTTGCCATCAGAATCAGGAATCCGTAAAAGGGCATCAGGATATGCTTCATCAAATGCCGGCCAGCCGCATCCGGCGTCAAACTTAGCCTCTGATCCGAAAAGGGGAGTGTTGCATTTTTTGCAGATAAAGACCCCGTCTTCATAAAAATCATCATATTCTCCGGAAAAAGGAGCTTCAGTACCCTTGTTTTCAATAATATCTGCTTCCTGAGAGGTCAATTTGTTATACATAAAAATATTCTACTTTAGTTAGTTATTTTTATGAAGAGTTAGTTTAAGGATTGGAGAGGAGGTGCTTGTAGGTGTACAATACAGGCTTGTTAAAATAAAGAGATGATTTCCGTACAGAACTTATCATTTTCACATAGCTCGCGTTTAATCTTTGATGATGTTAGTTTTTCAATCATGGATAATGCTAAGGTTGGTCTAATTGGGCCAAATGGAGCTGGTAAGAGTACCTTACTTAAAATTCTTTGCAAGATGGAAGTTCCAAATGCGGGGAAAATTGAAGTTATTGGAAGCGTTGGAGTTGTGCCACAAGAAGTGAAGCATGATCCGGTTATGGAGGGCTGTAATACAATCCGGGAATATCTTAATCCTGAGCATTCAAAGCATGATTTTGAGTTGCATAAGATGATTTCCGGGGTTGAACTTTCTGATATTAGTTTGGAAGATAGCCCAGCTGCTTTAAGCGGAGGACAAAAAACCAGGTTAGCATTGGCCAGGGCACTTTTATCTGAACCGGATATTTTACTTTTAGATGAACCAACTAATTTTTTAGATTACGAAGGCAAAAAATGGGTAATGGGTTTTTTAGCAAACTATCCAAAAACTCTGATTTTAATCTCGCATGATTTGGAACTTTTAGATAAACATATTGATAAGATATTATTTGTAGATGCCCATTTAGGGAAGATTGAGGAATACAAAGGAAATTATACAGAGGCGCTAGAACAAAGGGAGGAGAGGGAAGCATTACTTAAAAAACAGGTTTCTTTAGAGCAGCGGAATATAAGCAGGTTGGAAGAAAGCGCTAAAAAGGTCGGAGTAAGACAGAGAGTAATCCTGCAAAGAAGGGTTAGCCGGTTAAAGGAAAAATTGCCGGATTTGCCGCCTGAGGTAAGGGCGATAAATTTTAAACTGCCTGATCCGGCTAATGTTGGTGGTCTGCCTCTTCGGGCAGTTAATATCTCAAAATCTTACGGAGATAAAAAAGTTTTAGATGGTATTAATTTAAGTATAGAACGGGGGGAATGTGTGGCTTTGATTGGTCCTAATGGAGTTGGGAAAAGTACTTTTATAAAAATATTGATGGGACTTCTAAGCCCTGATACGGGTGAAGTACAAAGAGACTATCAGTTAAAGGTAGGTTACTATTCGCAGGAGTTTGAAAATTTAGATTTTAGAAAGACGCTTTTACAAACAGCGATGGAGTCAGGAGGTGTATCTGAAGCGGTTGCCCGTCCGGTACTGGCTCGGTTTTTATTTCCAGCCAGTAAGGTAGGGCAAGAGATTGGAACTTTATCCGGAGGTGAAAAAACCAGGTTATCGATTGCCTTATTGCTGCTTTCGGATTATAACCTTTTAATATTAGACGAGCCGACTACATATTTAGATGTAATGTCTCAAAGTATTATTTTACAGGTTTTAAAAGATTACAAAGGGGCAGTACTGATTGTTTCCCACACAGAAGATTTTATTTCCGAGCTTAAGCCAAGCAGGGCGTTGATATTACCTGAAAATTACTTTGATATTTGGTCAGAAGATCTGCTTGAGAGGGTTTCGCAAATATGAACAATAACAGCTTGCGCTTTAGAGTATTCCCAGTGTAAAATTTATTTAGAGAAGATAAATATATGGCAAAAGAAGAATCTTTTAAAGTTGACGGAGAGAACTTACTTAAAAAAGTTAAAGAGTTAATAAAAGAAGGAAATATTAGAAAAATTACCATAAAGGATAAAGGCGGAAAAGAGATAATAGTTGTTCCTTTAACTATTGGGGTTGTGGGAGCAGTATTGGCTCCAGTTTTAGCAGCGGTAGGAGCGATAGCAGCTTTAGTTACTGAATGTACGATTACAGTTGAAAGAAAATAATATGGATAAGAATTGTGAATGTGACTGCAATAATGGAGATAAAAGATGGTGGAAATATGCAAAGCCTTGGAATAGAGGCAGCAGTGGACATATTTATGGATTGGGGGTAATAGGAGCGTTATTTTATTTTCTTCCTCATTTAACTAATTTTCAGGATGCAATTGTAGGTATTATTAAAGCTCTAGCTTGGCCGGCACTTTTAGTTTTTAAAGCCCTTGAGTTGTTAAAATTTTAAAATTCAAAAGAATTTTAAAGCCATTGCCATTTTTTGCAATTCTGCCGAGAATATAATGAGAGTTTGGTTAACGGTTAATGCCGAATATATTCCTCAAAAGTTCTAATATTTGCCTTTTCTATAGCTTACATCTGGGCTGGCTGAAGCATTCCAACAATATTATCTTCAGAATCTTTGAATGAGATATATTTTCCCACTCCCGGAATATCCATAATTTCTCCACTAATCTGGCCGCCGGAGGATTTAACATCTTCGATGCTTTTGGCTATATCTTCTACAGAAATAACTACATGGGGAACCCGGAAACCGTCTTCATCTTTAAAGTCAAAAAATCCGCCATTGATGGCGCCTTTAGTTTGAACCATTCCCTGCTGATCTGTGTCTGTTGTTTGGGCTATTAAATAATTTCCCATTTCCGACCCCATTTGCTGCATAGTCCAACCGAAAACTTTGGAGTAAAATTCAGAAGTTCTTTTTCTGTCTTTGGCTGGCATTTCAAAGTGGACAACAGGACTGCTTTTCATAATAAAAATTATTATATCAAAAAAGTTTTGAGAAGTGAATGGATTAAGATGGTATACTGAAAGTGGGAGGAGGTGAATAGAATGAAATTAAACTCAAGTAAAGTGGCGCTAACTTTGGGTGTGCTGCTGGGTGGATGGCATCTTGTTTGGTCTGTTTTAGTAGCAGCAGGTTTAGCCCAGAGCCTTTTGGACTTTATTTTTTCCATACATATGTTAGCTAACCCATATCAGGTGACTGGCTTTGATGTGATGAAAGCTGGAATATTAGTAGTAATAACTTTTGTAGGAGGGTATGGGGCAGGTTATATTTTTGCTAATGTTTGGAACAAAGTCCATAAATAGAGCTTTTAGTGATAAAGTATAAATAATGCCTATTAGGCTAAATTAGGAATTAGTATAAAATATTTTTAGCTCATTACTATCCTGTTCTTTTTTATTTCTTCCGATCAAGCCGATTTCATAATCTTCTTTTCCGCTACCTTCATTTTCTGATACGTAATTTAAAATACCCGGTTGATCTCCTGCTACTATCCAACCAGAGTCAACTTTCATCACAGTAAAATCTGCAGAAGATGAACCAGGATAAACAGCGCCATATTTTTTTAGTGTTTCGATTGCCTCACTTTTTAAATCACCCTGAGATTTGTAGATAATTACACAGGTTCCGTGTCTAAAAATAACCCAATCTTTAAATTTCGGGTCAATAATTTTTTTATATATCGCTACTATTTCTTCAGAATTTTGGAGCATTGGAATCTTTATTGGGTAAACTGTGGTTCTGCCTTGCCATCCTTGATGCTGACTCTATACCAATTAAATGTGGCGGTATGGCCATTTTTAACTTCATAAACATGGACATTGTATTGACCCTCAACTTCATTATCTACCTCCACTTTACCCTTTGGTACATCTTTTAAATATTGTTGTACTTCAGGAAGCTTTTTAACGTTTGCTATAGCTTGTTTTTTACTCATACCGGTTAAACCGATTTCAGGTATATTTTTGTAAATTAAAAATCCGCTAATTATCAAAGCTGTAAAGACTAAAATAATAATTTTCATGCTTTAAAATATTTTTTCAGTAAATTTTTATCTTTATTAATGTATGCAAGTCCTAATACATTGCCGGTCAATACAAGAAAAACTGCTGCAATAGCTGGTAAGCTGACAATCTGATAACCTAGATTATTGCTTAACTTAATCATTTCCACAAAAATTAAAATAGAGTTTATAAAATTTAAAATAACTACCAGAATATTAAATGATTTATTTGAAATCAAAAAAATAACCTGCAAAAAAGATATAGCTAAGAAAAATTTTACACCAGCAATATATCCCAAAATAATTTGGGCAGAAAGTATGATAATAAAGAAAGATTTTAGGTTGTGTTTAGTTTTTTTACCTTGATTTGATGCCAGTTTTAATATAAAAGGGGAGAGTAGAATAGTTAAAATAGTGACCAGGATCAGCGGGTTTTGAAAAATATATGACACAGCTTAGAATTTAACAGAAGCAAGTATCGTTTCTATATCGGATAAGTATCTATCATAGGTTGTTTTCAGGGCATTAAATTGGAAAATATAGGCTTTGTTATTTTTCAAAATAATTCTAATCATGCCGTGTCCATCAACTTCTTTGGTCTTGATATCAAATATTATGTCTTTAGCGCTTTCTCCTGCCAGGCTGGAAGATTTTCGCTCTGTTACATTAAAGTTGCTGCCCTCTTCTTTCTTTGTATCGTTTTCCCAAAGGTCAGCTGCCTCCTGAAGTGTCATTTTAGGTTGCTTTGAAATATCAGCTACTCTAACCAGTAAATTTTCCCTATAGCCGTCGCTGTTGGATTCTTCAGGCGAAAAGAACCCCGCTACAAATGCGGCACTGGGATTTTCTTTTAGACTCCAGCTTGCAGGGTACTCCAAATTAAATGCATATTTTTCACTCTGGTAAGCTTTTGGTTTAGCTTGTGGTGCTGGTTCTGTTTGTCTACTCTCTTGGGTAGCATTTGAGGAAGCAGTTTGATCTGGCTTTTTAATTGATGCGCTAAATTTAAAACTGCCAGTGGCAATAAAAAAGATAACCACTAAAGCTATCACACCACCAATAATTATTTTAGGATCAATAATACCCTGTTGAGCAGTAGATTTAGGCATTAATATAATATTCCTCCATATTAAATTAGTTGTCAAGCATTACTTTTTCTTTCCCAGTATCTTATCAGTTAATAACCCGCCAACTGTTTTCCCTAAGGTTTTTTTTGCTCCCCAAAAGTAGACAACTAAAAATACTACAAAAAGCAACAGTCCCAGATTTTGTAAACCTAAATGAATATCCAAGTTACCATCAACCATACCAATAGACCTGCCGGTTGAGATTTGGGATGCCAAAAGGGCTGTGCCAAAGACTCCCAGAAAAAAGTTAAAAACCCAGGTTAATATTGTTCCCATTTTTTATTCACCTCCTTACTTAATTGATTTATAACTTCCCATGATCTCTTGTGTAATAGGCTTATTGATTTTTGCTGAATCTGAGGCATAGATACTATGCATACGTAACCCCCTGCCGTTTTTAGCGACTATAAACCTTTCTTCAAAAAGCACAGTTTTGCTGTCATATGTTTCTTCACCTGTTGCTAGATATCCGCCTATACCGGTTTCATTAGACCGGGCGAACGAGTTAATCTTTAGATGAGTATTTGTTTTCAGTTTTCCTTCCAGAAGGTCAATTACTTTTTCCTTTTCGCCTGTTTTTTCTAAACTGGGACCAATAATTGAGTCAATTAAAACAAATGCTGTTTTTTGGTTATCTGCTAACCTGATCGAACTGCTGTCTTTGGATGGTAAGTTTTCTACAGCCCAGTCTTTAGGATATTTTATCTCGTAGTTATATTTACTGTCTTTATATGTTTCCCATGCAGGAGCAGGTGTGGGTGTGGTTTGGGTTTTTACTGTAGCAGGGGGAGGTTGGGACGGTTTTGGTTTTTGGCTGGCAAAATAAATTCCACTGATAACAAGTATGCCAATAACACCCAGGATCATGGGTGGAATAGCGCCTTGCTGGTTTAAGTGTTTTTTGTTGTAAATATACATTTCAAATTAATCTGTTTTAAAACTGGTAATTATTTTTTCAATTTTTTGCAAATAATCTGTGGGAGCTGTTTTTTTATATGCACCATGGAAAAGTAAGACTTTACCGTTAGTTCCAAGAAGCCCCCTATTTTCAAAATTATATTGCTCATTGTTTATAGTCTGTTCACCGGTGGTAATATATCCGCCTACCTTGCCCTCAACTGATGATTTAAATTTGTCAACTTTCAAACCTGGATCACTTCTAAATTTTTGCTCCAGGGTATTAATGGCTTCTTGTAATTTCCCCGCTTCTCCAAGAGTTTTATCAAAAAATGCCTGAATATCAACGTAACCTAAGTTTATATTATCTTTAACCATGATTTGGCGGGAAGTATCAGTATTGCCATCCAGCAGCTGCCAGTCTGATGGATAGGAAACAGAGTAACCAAATTTAGAGCTGGTATAGGCTTGCCACCTACTATCTATTTTTTTCTGGGCAATTTGCGGGCTAAGGGAGGGTTTGGGAATATCTCCGTTAAAAGAAACTTTATTATTAGGTTGAGGGGTAGGTGCGGATGTATTTTTAGGAGGTAAACGATCATATGGTCCAATTGGAGATCCCGGATTAGAAGGAGCCTCAACCAGTTTTAATAATCCGCTTTTAACACCTATGACACCCGCACCTCCACCAATTACCACCAGGGCCATAAAAATTACAATAAGAGGTATGACTCCTCTTTGATTGTTTACACTGAACTTTTGTGAAGTGGGCATTAATTTTACATTAAATTAAATTTCTTGACTTGTCAAATTTTTTCAGCTAAATTTAAGTTAATGCCCAGAATTTTAGTAACTTTTTTTGCCTTTCTGCTTTTGGCAAATTTTTCAAACGCTTATGCCCAGTCTGCTGATTGCAGGCAGAAGTATAAGGATTGGGTCTCTACTTGTGAAAAAGACGTAACAGTATGCAATGAATGTCAGGGTAATAATAAAAACCCTGTTTGTGATAAAGCTTGCAACGATTCTGTAGATAAATGTATTCAGGCACAAGATACACTGGATGCATGTCTGGGTGTTGACAGGAAAACATGGATGCTGGAACCTCAAACACCTGGGCATTTAACTTGTGATGAGTGGAAAAAACTTTCTATGCTTGGCGCTGCCCAAAATTGTCCGGATCTCTCATGGCAATCTCAAAACGGTGGTGCTTGGTGTTCTGCCTCCATAGATGAAGGGATTCGCCGGACAGGTAAAGTTCCGCCTGATTATATTTTTGATTTTGACTACAATTCATGCACCTCTTCAGCAACAGCGGATGATGTAAAACTCTTTAACACAGGTTCATCATCAAGATCAGGTTCTTCTCCAGTAGTTTCCCAGCAGAAGACAAATAAAGCAGCAGCTACTTCCGGAAATAATTCCAGTAGTAAAACCGATCAAATTAATCTTTTTAAAGTTAACCCGATTGAAATCTGGCGTAATATTCAGGCCATCCTGGATATTCGTAAAAATTTTAATATTAATAATCTGGTAGAATCCGGGGAATTTTTAACTGGGGCAAAAGAAATACCGATGGTAGTTCCCGAGCCCTCAATTGCTACAGATAGCGAAGGAAAACCGTGGGATTTTTTGCCGGGATATATCCCTCATGAAAGTATAGAACAAGGCAAGACTATACAAGTAATAGAACGTATGCGGTTGACTGACAAAAATAACCAGAATTTTTACGAAGTACGGCCTGGTTCAAGTAATCAAGCAGTGCTTAAAATCCCGGGAAAAGACGAGAATGACTTGCCGTTTTTGGAAATGGGGGAAGTAGAGGTTGTTAAAAAACTCACCGGTATTTCCGATAGTTCATATGATGGTATCAAAACACCAAACGGAACAATCCTTTCTGTACAAACCCACTATTTGGTTTCTTACGACAAGAATAAAAATCAAACTACAGTAGCTGTTTATGAAGGTAAGGTAGAAGTGAAAACCAATGATGGAAAGGTAACCTCAATTACTCCGAATGGTAACAAGCCAGGAGCAGTGACAATCGCCCAAAAACTTTCAGTTACAAAGATTACTGTGGTTAGTTTGGTATTAGCAATAATTTCCGGTGGGGTGGCATTTTTCCTGAAAAGAAAATTTTCTGCAAAAAAACCAGGAAAAAAGAAGTAATTCCTAAAATTTGCTTGAAAATAAGTGATATAATATTGTACATATGGCAATTGACTGGACACATATCTATAAAAAATACAAAGGGCTTTGGGTGGCTCTGCAGAGCGATGAAAAAACAGTTATATCAAGTGGTAAAACAGGTAAAGAAGCTTGGGATCAAGCTTTAAAAAAAGGTTTTGAAAAACCAATTCTTACCAAAATGCCTTCTAAATTGTCAACTTTTATCGGCTCTTTGTAAATGAAATTCAAATATAAAAAGTATGATTCAGGTACTTTTCGTTCTGTAATTCAAATTGAGGTTTCTTGTAACTCCTTAAGCGTTCCTTATGAAGTTTTAGTTGATTCAGGGGCAGATATTTGTATATTTGATGAAGATATAGCGATAATTTTGGGTATAAACATTGTAAAAGGAATAAGGCAGGAAGTTATAGGAGTAACAGGAATTCCTCAATATTATTATCTGCACAAAGTAAGTATAAAAGTCGGAGGAATTGAATATCAGACAGATGTTGGATTTATGAAATTGAGCAATCAAGCTTTTGGCATAGCAGGTCAGAAAGGCTTTTTCGATAAATTTATCATTAAGTTTGATTTGAAAAAAGAAGAAATAGAACTAAAAGAAAGAGTATAGACAATATTTTCCAGAAGTCCTGAGATTTGCCTGTAATCTAGCATCAAAAATGTTAAAAATCCCTAGGTGTCCTAGCTAATACACATCGGAGGTGTACTTTCATTTTTTATTGGCGGGGAGCTAAACTTTTATGGGAAAATATCCTTATATATCCAGCCGGGACAAATTCCTCTTTTGAACATTTATCACTCATATAAGTCCACAAAGTTCCCTGATCCATGTCAACCAGTCCTTTTCCATCCTTGCAGGCTGAAAATATTTCTGCAGATTTAGATTCACACTGACCTGCTTTTTCATCATTATCAAGATATACGGAAAAACAGTTTCCCTCCCCGGAAATAAACACGCCCCTGCCTTCTCCTGTATCTGATTCTCCTTTAGAGCCGCCGCCTTCACTCTTACTTGAGAAAAGCACGGTATTGTCATCTTTTTGATCTTTGAATGTATAGTTGTAGGTGACAATGGGGAATTTATATCCATTGGGATCATATTTAACTACCAGATTTTTAAAAGTATAAATTCCTTCAATCTTTGGAGGGTGATTTCCGGTGTAGATATTCATGCCGGCCTCATCCATTTTTTGTAAATTTTCATCACTTAAGAAAGCCTTAACTGCGGCTGGAACTTTGATTATATCAACAGTTTGTTTATGGGGAGTAGTGTTATTTTTTGTATTTTGCTGAAGTCTATAGTAATTGAAGCGGGAGACTTGTTGCAAAATTGCAAAAACTGCAACTACAGAGATAATAATTTTAATGGGCAGCGGCCACCCCCGGAAAACTTTTATAGCATTAGTCAGAAACTTATTTTTGTTCACCAATTTAAGTATTGTATACCTGGTTTAATTTGTCAAATTTGAAGATATGCCGGTGGCTTCAATTTGTCAGTAGACACCTAACCTCAAAATATTCAAAAATCCCTAGGTGCCAACCTGCTTGCTTGCCTGCCTGCAGGCAGGGCGCAGTAGACCCCTCAGGTGAACGTGCATTTGGTTGTCATTTAAACAGTGCCTTGCTAATATATAAAGAATGTTGTTCAGCTCTCCGGTTTTCCTCTTTCTTTTTTTGCCGATTTTACTACTTTTTTACTTTACAATAGGCAGAAAATTCCCTAACTTAAGTTTAATAATTGCCAGTTTGGTATTTTACTTTTGGGGCGAACCAGATTTCATTACTTTCTTACTGGTTGCTGTAGCTTTTAACTTTTTTCTTGGGTTGTTGATCCAAAAATACTTGAAGAAAAAATCAATAGCAAAAAAAATTTTATTTCTTTCAATTCTGCTAAATTTGGGCTTTTTGATTTATTATAAATATTGGGTTTTTTTGATACAAAATTTTAATACCTTTTTTACTTTCCTGATCCGAAATCTTACCACAGTTCCCGGTTATGATTTTAATCTTTCGGTTCCTAAAATATGGCTGCCTTTGGCTATTTCATTTTTTACCTTCCATGCGATTTCATATAACGTAGATATCTTTAGGAAAAAAGCAGAAGCTCAAAAAAATCCTTTCAGTCTTCTTTTGTATTTTTTATTCTTTCCGCATCTTTTAGCAGGTCCAATAGTCAGGTATCACTCAATTGCCGGGCAACTTAAAAAAAGAGTTATTTATTTTGATGATTTTGTATTTGGGGTTGAAAGATTTATTTCTGGTCTGGCTAAAAAAGTATTAATTGCCGATAAACTTAACCCAATTGTAAATGAGATTTTCTCTATCCCGACTGAACATTTAGGAGCTTCGGTTGCCTGGGTAGGAATTATTTGTTTTACCTTGCAGATCTATTTTGACTTTTCAGGTTACTCTGATATGGCGATCGGACTCGCCCGGATGTTTGGTTTTAGCTTTCCCGAAAACTTTAATTATCCATACATTTCAACCTCTATTACTGAGTTTTGGAGAAGGTGGCATATCACATTATCAAGTTGGTTTAGGGATTATTTGTATATTCCGCTGGGAGGAAGTAGGGTATCTGCTTTGAAAAGATATTTTAATCTTTGGACGGTCTTTATTTTAGTTGGGGTTTGGCATGGAGCCAGTTGGAATTTTATTGCTTGGGGTATTCTACAAGCAGTTTTTTTAAGTTTGGAAAGGTTTAATAACGGAGTTTTATTTAAGAGTTTATGGCTTCCTTTTAAACATCTCTATACTTTGCTTGCCCTTATATCAGGTTGGGTACTTTTCAGATCAGAGAATTTAACCAAGGCTTTCTCCTATCTGCAGGTTCTTTTCGGACTAAAAAAAGAAGGAATAATCTTTCAACCTGCTGGATATTTTCTTCAGATGGACATAATTTTAGTAATGATAGTAGGAGTTATTTGTTCAATTCCAGTATCTAGTTATTTTAGAAAATTTAGAAGTAATTTTGAAGTAAGGTTTAAATTATTAAAATTGGCGGCATTAACCGGATTGCTTTTTTTGATAGCGATTAGTGTTGCTTCAAAAACATATAATCCTTTTTTATATTTTAGATTTTAAGTAAATGAAAAAAAATCTTTTCAATATAATTTTAACTGCAGTGTTTATTTTTTTTCTTAGTCTATCATTTATCGGCTTATTTTTAGGCATGACTTCAAAGATAGATAATACAGAGTGGCGGCGTTTGGCGCAGTTTCCGGTAATTAATGATAAGATGAAAATCGATGAATTTCCTAAAAAATTTGAACAATTTTACAATGATAACTTTGGTTTTAGAAATATTTTGCTTATTCTTGATGCTACAATTGAATTTGAATTATTTAAAAAAAGTCCGGTAGCTGCTGTGATTAGAACTGCTAATGGTTGGTATTTTCATAATGAAGCGCGTTTTATGGCTCCAGCCTACAAGTATTATTATCACCACATTACCTTATCAAACAAGTTGTTATCATGGATAGGAGACAATTTTTTAGATGAAAAAAAATACTTGGATGGGAGAAGAATACCTTATCTATTCGTGGTGGTTCCGGATAAAGAGATAGTTTATCCTGAATACTTTCCATATCCAAATTTTATAAATTCGAATATTCAACTCTCACTAATTCTAAACGCTTTAAAAAAAAGAGAAATTCCTGTTTTGTACTTAGGCTCCCAAATTGTCGATACGAAAAAGAATACTGATATACCATTGTATTGGAAAGAAGATGCACATTGGAATTCTTTCGGTGCGTTTATTGGTTATCAGGCAATAATAAGTAGACTGAAAGATCATTTTCCAAATATTGATAGTTTGCAACTATCAGATTTTAACATCTCAATAAATTCACAAATTACAAATGCACACGATTTAAATAGATTAAAATCTTTAATTCATGGTTCTGATAATTCTAAGGAACCGATCGTAAATTTTACACTGAAAGATGGTGTTTTAAGTAGGATAAATAAGATTAACAAGGTACTAATTTATGCAGACTCTTATTTCGTTGGGGCTCCGCCTGAATATATTGGGGGTGCCATGTACTTTCTAAAATACCACTTTGACAACATAATACTTCATAATGATCCTCTTTGGGGACTTGAAAAAACTAAAGTAGAGGAGGAAAAACCTGACTTAGTCATCAGGGAAATTATTCAGAGAAATCTTTATAAATATTATGCAGGAGCAGGAGCTGAGGTAGAATAAAATGGTGCAAGACTTGCTGAGGTCTGGGTGTCAGTAAGATAAGAAGTATGGAGTGATTCATTGTTTAAGGCCTGAATACATGGCATAATGGCTTTATAACGAACGCATCAAAATGGGAGGCGTTGCATATAACACGTAGTCATATGTTCGTTTCTCCCTAGTGATAAATAATTTTTTATCACAAAATTGATAGGGGGTCAATAAAAAATGAGTTTAAAGGTTGGGATTATTGGTTTGCCTAATGTTGGAAAAAGTACGTTATTTAATGCTCTTTTGAAAAAAAGAGTGGCTCTTTCTGCCAATTATCCTTTTGCGACCATTGAACCAAATACAGGGGTAGTGGCTGTTCCTGATGTTCGACTTTCGGAGTTGGCCGAGTTAACAAAGGACGAGGAGAAAATGGATTCTCTTCCTCCAATTGTGCCGGCTGTTTGCGAATTTGTAGATATTGCAGGATTGGTTAAAGGAGCATCTACGGGGGCAGGGTTAGGTAATAAATTTTTATCGCATATTAGGGAAGTTGACGCCATAATTCATGTTTTAAGAGATTTTTCAGATAGTAATATTATTCGGGAAGGATCTGAGAATCCAAAATCAGATAGAGAAACTATTGAAACAGAGCTAATCCTGGCGGATATAGAAACTATTACTAAGTTGGTGGATTTTGCAGAAAAGGAATTGAGATTTTCTAAGGATTCTCTTGATCCAAAGAAGCTAGAGATATTAAAAAAGATTAAGGAGGATTTGGATAAGGGTAAATATATCGGAGATTCCTTAATTAAAACTTCAGAAGGATTAGACGAAAGAATTCAAAACTGGATTTTAACTTTGCCGCTTTTGTCTATAAAGCCTGTATTGTATGTATATAACGTTGAGGAATCAAGGTTACAGGTTACAGGGGACAGTGGTCAGGAAAACGCACTCGTTATTTGCGCCAAGGTTGAAGAAGAATTGGTGGATTTGTCAGAAGAAGAAAGAGTGGAATATTTAAAAGAGCTTGGAATTGAGGAGACAGGTTTGGAAAGATTGATTAAAAAAGCCTATCACTTACTTGGTCTAGCCTCATTTCTAACTGCAGGCAAAAAGGAAGTCCGGGCCTGGACTTTTAAAGTAGGTTACAAAGCCCCGCAAGCCGCAGGAGTGATCCACACAGATTTTGAGAAAAATTTTATCAGGGCTCAGGTTGTTTCCTATGATCAGTTAATTGAAGCAGGATCGTTAGCAGAGGCTAAGAAAAAAGGTTGGGTTCGGACAGAAGGAAAAGAATATATCATGAAAGACGGAGATGTTGTGGAGTTTTTAATTGGGAGTTAGTGAATAGCTTCATAATATACCCCTTTTGTGGCGCCTCTTTTTCTAATCAAGCCCTTTTTTTGCAGCTGCAAAAGGTCGTAACGCAGCGTTCGTTCGTTTATCGCCATAAATCTGCGGTGTAGCATATCAAAACTTACCGTCCCATGTTCTTTAATTATATTTAAAATTTCTGCCCTTCGGGGCAGTAAATAATCTTCTATTTTTGTTTTTTCCTTGTCCTCAGCGTAGTCGAAGGATTTTTGCAGAACCAACTCTTTGGCTTTTTGGGCAGTTTCGGCAATCGCCTCCAGCATGAACTCAATAAATCCAGTCATATCTCTTTCCGGATCTTCCAGGGCAAAGTAGTATGCACTACGGTGGTTATCCAGATACTCTTCCAGGGAAAGTAATCCTTTCATGTCGTATCCGTCTTTTTTTAAAACTGCTTGCAAAAATAATCTACCAACTCTGCCGTTTCCATCTAAAAATGGATGAATTTTCTCTAATGTATAATGAGTCATAGCGGCTTTGATTGGAACAAATTGTTCGTTTGAGGTATTGATGAATTTAAACAATTTTTCGATTAACGGTTGCACCTGCTTAGGTGGTGGCGGCATATAAACTGCGATTCCGGCGGAATTAAAAATTGCACTGACTTTGGATCTAAATTTGCCTAAGTTTGGTTCTTCTATTAGACCGTTTAAAACTAGAGCGTGGATTTGAAAGATATCCTTTAGTGAGATATCTTTTAGAGATTTCTCACCGATCCAGTTTAAAGCTTTTAGAATATTAAAGACTTCAATTTTTTTTCGGTTTTTTGATGGGGTAGAATCTAAATCGTTTAGCGTTAAATCATTGCCTTCGATTCTGGCAGAAAAAAGTGAGCTTCTTAAGGTTGATTGCCGGCGAATATTTAGTTCGATTTCAGGAGGAATAGTGATCGAGTTGATTACTTCCCGGCTAGCTTCTATTGACTGCAAAAGCTGAGATATTTTAGGAGTCAGTGTGTAGTTTGGAGGTATCGTCATAATCAAGATTGCCACAGCCACTTCATGGCTTCGCAATGACAATAGCATATTACCAAATATTACCTAATATTGCCAGAAGTTGCCTAATATTGCCGAATGTTTTTTCTCGTTTAGTTCGGTCGTTAAGGAATATGTTATGAAAGACGGAGATGTTGTGGAGTTTTTGGTTGGGAATTAAGTTCCGGGCTTGTTTGTTTTCCCTCATCTTCAGTCCACTCAGAATGAGTAACTATCATAGTGAAAGCTGTGGTTAAGGCACAAAACCCTGAGACTAACGCTAATTTATTTTGGCCGGTTAATAGGTAATTTATAGTGAAAAGAGAAAGACCGCCAGTTGCTGTTGCGCCCATAGCTAAGATAGCGCATCTGCTAGCTGATCTATTTAAGCGATCAACCCAGCTTTCCTGCTTTACTTTCTGTCTATTGGTCTCTCCTTCGACAAAACGCATTTTCTAAGGATAGCCGATCATGTTTATTTTGTCAATTAACTGTCCGTTTAGTTAGCAGCACCTTACTATTGAACTTATTCCCTTAAGCTGATACAATCACAAACGTGAATTCTTATAAACTAACAATTGTCTTAAAGCCCGACATGGAAGAAAAAGAGCGAAAAGCTCTTTTAGATACCATGATTAAAAAATTAACTGGTGAGGGTGGCAAGGTTGAAAAGGAAGAACTTTGGGGAAATAAAGATTTAGCCTATGCTATTAAAAAACAAACCAAAGGTTTTTATGCGCACTTCGAAGTTACAGCTGATCCTAAAAATGGAAAAGCTATTGACAGAAATCTAAAATTAGAAGAAGATATTTTAAGATATTTATTGGTAAGGGTAAAGGGGTAAGCATAAAGGGTAAAAGAATATTGGGTTTAGCGATTTGATACTTGACCCTTTCCCCTTAACGCTTTACGCTAACATTATGGCGAGCAGATCCTGGAATAGAGTAGAATTAATAGGTAATTTAACAAGAGATCCTGAACTTCGATATACCCCAAATGGCGCTGCAGTTTGTACCTTTGGTCTTGCTACCAACAGAACTTATGTTACTGAGGGTGAAAGAAAAGAAGAGGTGGACTTTCATCGATTAGTGGCTTGGAATAAGTTGGCAGAGCTTTGTAATCAGCTTTTAAAAAAAGGAAATAAAGTCTTTATTTCGGGTAGGCTTCAGACAAGACAGTGGGAAGGGCAGGATGGGATCCAAAGAAATGTAACAGAAATTGTAGTTGAAGATATGATTTTACTAACTCCAAAGACTGGGGTAAGTTCAGATTTTACTGAAGATGTATCTGCTGTTTTTGCCAGCAAAGCCCCAGCGCAAGATGTTCCAGCTCCAATAGCAGAAGAAAAAGCAACTCCATTAGAAAAAAATAAAGAGGATAAACCTTCCCAAGATGAAAAAGAAGAGAAAAAAGATGTTTCGGCTGCTCCATCTGAAGAGCTTAGCGATGATGACTTGCCTTTTTAATCCTTGTTTCAAAGTAAGAATTAATATATAATTTGTGGCTTATGGCAGAGAAAAAAATAATAACCAGAAAAGTGATTTCAAAAACTATCACCTCAAAACGAGTTGTCAAAGAGGTGGAAAGTAATATTGACTTAAAAGTTGTTGAAGAAAAAAGGCCTATAAGAACTTCCGAGGTAGAAGTTGAAAGTGAAAAAAATGTCCGAACTAAAAGAGTTTGTACTTTTTGTCAAAATAAAAGCGAACCACTTTACACAGATTTAGTTGCTTTAAAGAGGTTTTTAACAGAAAGGGCAAAGATTGTACCAAAGCTACGAAGCGGAGTTTGCTCAAGACACCAAAGGGGTGTTTCTAAAAATATTAAGTATGCCCGCCACTTAAGCTTACTTCCTTTTGTGCCCAAGATTTAGTACTATAATAATAGTAGCTAGAATCTTTTATGCCCAAATTAGCCGGACTTTTTGATAGTTTTGATAATCTTGATCAACTCGATATTAGCTCTCTAAATTCCTGGTTAAAAAACCCTCCTCAAACTATCCAGTTGGAAAACTATCTGGCAAACAAAATTTTATATCCTGAAGCTATACCTATGACAGAATATGATATGAAAATTGATCTGGCAATTTTAAGGGAGGCTCTAAGAATGAATGGACCGAAGCTGGCAGGTCAAAATACAAACTCATTATTAGGAGGCAACCCTTTTTTAAATATCACCTTGAGAAAAATTTTAATCCCTGAACGTTTCTTGCGCTATGTGCCTGATTTGGCAAGTTTAACCTGGGCTTTTGTAGATGGTCTTTTAGGCAATAGAAAAAAGGAGGACTGGTTTGAAGATCTTTGGACAATAGTTTTAGTAGATGATGTTGATGAGGTTGTAGGCTCAATAATATTACCCCAGTTTGCAGATAAAAGTTCTGAAATGGAATTAAGTATATCCGGCAATAGTTATAAAATACGTCCGGGAAATTTATCAATTGTTCCCTGTCAAAAAGATAGATGTGAGATTGGCTATAAAGTAAGAAATGGTAAAATTTTAGGTAAAGCTGAAAGTGCCCTGCAGGTTTACGGGGGGAAGCTAGGGATATTAGTAGACGGGAGGATAACTTGAAACAGTTTGTTCCGCTTAGAATAAGGGTTGAAAAAGATATAATTGTCAGGATAAATAGAATACTTTTAGGAAAGGGTGCATTTACGGTTGCCCAAAATCAGGAAGTTGCGCCGGCAGACATTATAGGAACCAGTATGATTTCATCCGGATTTAGAATTTTAAACTTAGCTACAATGTTGGCAGTTTCTCCAAAAGAAGTAGAAAAATATTTAAAAAGAGCAGTAGGTCAGCGGATTTATCGAGGTGAGCTTTTGGCATACAAGGATGGAGGTTTATTCGGAGGTAAAAAAACAGTGGTTTCTCCAACAGATGGCGCTTTGGATTATTTGAATACTGAAACCGGTGAGATTAAGATGACGCTACTGCCAAGAAAACTTAATCTGCCAGCCAGCGTTTATGGGGTAGTAGAAGAGATAGATAAAGAAAGGGGAAAAGTGGTAATTAGAACTCAGGTTACCAGAATCCATGGGATTTGTGGTACTGGAAAGCTAAGGGATGGGATACTGGAGTTTATTTGCAGAAGGGATGGTTTAGTAGTGAATGGAAGTATTTCTTCCAGGAGTGAAGGCCGTATTTTGGTTGGTGGCAGCTTAATCTATAAAGATGCGATATCTGCTGCTATTTCAAATAATGTAAACGGCATAATCACCGGAGGGATAAATGCGAAAGATTATAAAAGCATGGCAGGAGGAAGGCTGGTTTTTCCTAGAAAAATGGAAAATGATATTGGAGTATCTGTCGTTGTTTGTGAGGGGTTTGGTTCTGTACCAATAGGATCTGATATTTATGAAGAGCTGTTAAAATTTGATGGCAGATTTGTATCAATAGATGGTAATAAGGGAATAATAGACCTGCCATCTTTTGAGTCAAGCAGTATTACCCGTGTTAGAAATACCAAGCTACCTCCTGAACAGGATAACCTTACAGATGAGAATACCAGCAAAGTTATGGAGCTAAAAAGCGGGCTAAGTGTTCGAATTATAGGGAACTCTTTTCAAGGTGAGGAAGGTAAAGTTGTCTTTATTGATGAAACCCAGACCAGGCTTCCTTCCGGGATTGGCGCCTACTTGGTGAGCGTAGAAACAAAAAGGCGGAAAATTAAGGTACCTGTTGTAAACCTGGAAGTTATAGATTATATTATTTAGTCACCATGAAAGATACCTTAAAAAATATTAATATTAAGTTTTTGTTGGTTGTTTTTATTGCTTTTCTCTTAGGTTTGCAACTGGGACGAAGAGACGTTATTCTCTCCTGGCATAATTATAACCCGGCTCTTTCTATCATAAATAAAGAAGCGCCAAAATATTTTAGTATTGACTTCGGGCTTTTTTGGAGAACCTGGGATCTTTTGTCGAAAGAATATATAGATAAAAAAGCGCTTGATCCGCAAAAATTATTTTATGGAGCTATTTCAGGTATGGTGGCGTCTTTAGGCGATCCCTATACTGTTTTTTTGGTGCCTGAAGCGCAAAAGAGTACGAGGGAAGATCTGGGAGGCAGTTTTGATGGGGTAGGGATAGAGCTTGGATTTAATCCGGAAAAAAGATTAGTAGTAATTGCTCCGCTTTCCAAAACGCCTGCTGATAAAGCAGGGATTTTGGCTGGGGATTTAATTACAAAAATTGATAGTAAAGATACAACAGGGATGAATTTACCGGATGCAGTTAAACTGATCCGGGGATTAAAAGGAACGGCTGTTAATTTGGATATTTTGCGGGCAGGTTTAAGTGAGCCTAAAACTTATACTCTGACAAGGGATACAATTATTGTTAAGAGTGTTGAGGTTAGTTTTAAAGATACTAAATCAAGGAAAAAAGTAGCGTTGATTAAGCTATCCAGGTTTGGTGAAAGGACTAACGATGAGTGGAACAGCGCAGTTGCGGAGATTTTATCCGCTAAAGCACAGGCTGTTATTTTAGATGTAAGAAACAACCCGGGAGGATTTTTGGAAAGCGCTGTATTTATTGTGTCAGAATTTTTGGATGGAGGAGATGCTGTTTTACAAGAAAGTAATGATGGGGTCAAAATTCCTTATAAAGTTAACCGGGCTGGTAAGCTGCTTAATATACCTTTGGAGGTTTTAATAAATAAGGGTTCTGCTTCTGCCTCAGAAATTGTGGCAGGCAGCCTTCAGGATCGGAAAAGAGCGGTTCTTATTGGTGAGAAATCTTTTGGTAAAGGAACTATTCAGCAAGCTCAGGAATTAGAAAACGGTACTGGGATTCATATTACTGTTGCCAAGTGGTTAACTCCGAACTCCAGATGGGTAAATGAGTTGGGTGGATTAAGCCCTGATGTTTTAGTAGAATTGCCTAAGGCAAGCGAGGGGCAGCCGCTAGATTCGGCTAAAGATCCACAATTGGATAAGGCACTGGAATTATTAGAATGACAGTTGAACTATGGATTACTCTAAACTACCTAAAATAAATATAAGAGGCATCATTTTAGCAATGGTTTTAGGAGTTGCAGCAGCAATTGGTTTTTATCAGGCTCAATTAAGAGGTCTTATTCCTGGTTGGTCGATGCCGGGTAAACAGGTTCAAGAAACCCGGACTATTCTGCAAGAAGAGAATGCTGTCATCTCTGTTGTGGAAAAAAGTTCTCCTTCTGTTGTAGCAATAGTAATCTCGCAAAAAATAATTAATCCTTTTGACCCTTCTGATAATCCGCAAAAAATAGATTCAACTATCGGTACTGGATTTGTTGTTTCCACCGGAGCAGCCAGCGCTGATAATAAAAACCACAGCATTATTGTTACTAATAAACACGTTATATCAAATATAACCCAATATAGTGTTGTGACCAAAGATGGGCAAAAATACGATATAAGAAAGATTTACCGGGATCCGGATTCTGATTTGGCTATTGTGCAAATTGAGGCAAATAATTTAAAACCTTTAGAACTAGGTGATTCATCAAAACTGAAAGTTGGTCAAACCCTTATTGCCATCGGGAACGCTTTGGGTAAATATACCAATACAGTGACAACCGGAATTGTTTCTGGTCTAGGCAGGAAAGTCGTGGCTGGTAATGGTTTTGAACCTGCAGAAAATTTAGATAACCTGATTCAAACTGACGCGGCAATCAATCCGGGAAATTCCGGAGGACCTTTATTAAATTCCCTGGGACAGGTGATCGGAATTAATGTGGCGACAACAGACGGAGCACAAAATATCGGTTTCGCCCTGCCAATCAATGCAGTCAAAAAAACAGTGGATGAATTTATCTCGAATGGATTTGTTTTGCGCCCATATTTAGGGGTTTCGTATAAGTTTATTCCAAAAGATTTGGCGGATTTAAATTCGCTCCTGCCGGGAGCATTCGTACAATCTGTGATAGAAAACTCTCCGGCTGCTAAATCCGGGATAAAAAGTGGCGATATCATAACTAAAATTGGGGATCAGGTTATAGATTCTGAAGCGAGGCTTTCAGAAATTATTTCCAAGAGTCAAATCAAACAACAGCTTGAGCTAAGTATATTCAGGCAGGGGAAGGAGCTGCTGATCAAGGTGATTTTGGAAGAGTCTCCTGGGCAGTAATAATCAGGATTCTTTGTTTTTGTGCCAGGTCTAATTTTACTTCAACTTCTGATTTTGGGAAATATTTTTTTGCCTCTGTCTTTCCCATATTCCCCTGGGTGTAGTCAATTTCTCCAATAATTAGTTCAGGTTTTAAGTTTTTTCCTTTAATTTGGGAAAATAATTTTCTATAAAGATCAAAGCCGTCTTTTCCACCGTCAAGGGCTAAATGCGGTTCAAAATCCTTTACTGAGGAATCAAGATGAGGGATACGGGCGGAAGGGATATAAGGGAGATTAGTAACTATAATCAGGGGATAGGGTAAAGCGTTAAGGGTAAAGTTAGAAAGTAAGTTGCTGAGGATGAATTGAATTTTATCCTTAACTCCATGTAGTTTGGCATTTTGCTTAGCAACTGCTAGGGCTTTTGCAGAAATATCTGTAGCGATAATTTCGATCCCGTAGCTCTTACGCACCCGACCTACGGGGTTGGTATTGGCAAGGAGATTTTTGGCAAGGGCTACGGCTATGTTGCCGGAGCCGGTGCCTATGTCCAGGATAGTTAAACTTGTTGAGGTGCGACCTTGGTTGAGGTGCGACCTGATATAGGCTAGGGTTTCATCTATCAGTAATTCTGTTTCCGGGCGGGGGATTAAAACATCAGGTGTAACCTTAAACTTTAGTTTATAAAACTCAACATAGCCTTTTATATATTGTTTAGGTTTCATAAGAATCGGAAATTTATAGAAATTTGCAAGCAAGCTTGCGAAATACCTTGAAATATATTTTCAACCATATATCCATTTATTTCTATTATATTTCAACGTATTTCTTGCAGTGTTCTAATGATTGGATCAAGTTCTCCTTCTAAAATTTCTTCTAAGTTGTGCCAGGATTTGCCGATTCTATGATCAGTGATCCGGTTTTGAGGAAAGTTATAGGTTCTGATTTTTTCTGACCTGTCGCCGGATCCGACCTGAAGAGATCTTTGTTCCTCTATATTTCCAACCTTTTTTTGCTGCTCCTGCTCCCATATTCTAGACCTTAAAAGCGCAAATGCGTTTTCCCTATTTTGCAATTGAGACCTTTCTGTTTGACAGGTAACGATAATTCCAGTGGGGATATGCTTAAGTCTGACAGCTGTTGAAACTTTATTTACGTTTTGTCCGCCAGCCCCACCAGAGCGGAAGGCTTCAAATTCTATATCCGAGGGGTTTATTATAATTTCCGATTCATTAACTTGTGGGAGTACTACTACGGTTGCAGTGGAGGTATGTATCCTTCCGGAGGATTCAGTTGTTGGCACTCTTTGCACTCTATGTACGCCTGACTCAAATTTTAAGTTAGCATAAGCCTCACGGCCTTTAATTTTTAAAATAATCTCTTTTATCTGACCTAACTTTCCTTCTGATCTGTCCAGCTCTTCTATAGCCCAATTCTTACTCTCCGCATACCGGCTGTACATTCTCAGTAGATCTCCGGCAAAGAGTCCGGCCTCATCACCGCCTGCAGCGCTTCTAATTTCTAAGATGGCTACATTGGGGTTTATCCCCTGGTTTCCCACCTCGAAGGAGCTAGAGTCCACTTTCGAGGTATCAGGGCTTGTCATTGGAGTTTGAGCAGATTGCTCAAGTTCTAATTTTTGTTTTTCCAGTTCTTCAATTTCCATTTGAGCTAGTTCTGCAAGTTCGGAATCTTCCAGCAGGAGTTTTAAATCTGCTATTTTCTGGTCAATATCTTGTATCTGTTGTTGTAAGTAATCCATTGTTGAGAGGTTACAGGGTGCAGGTTCTAGGTTACAGTCATACAATAGCACTGTCAACTGCTCACTATAACCCGTTACCTAGTTTACGGTTTTTCGAGCTTGCATTAAAAGATCTTTTAATGAAGGTTTATCTTTTTTCTTATCCACAATTTTATTTTGTCTGGCTTCCATAATTTTCTTTCTTTCTTCCTGTTTTACTTTTGAGGTTTCACTCTTTTTGATAAATCTGTCAACCTGGCCTAAAGTATCCACAAATTTTTGCTGGCCGGTAAAGAAAGGATGACAGTTAGAGCAGATTTCAACCCGGATCTCCGGTATGGTTGAGCCGGATATAAAAGTTTGACCACAGGCACAACTAACTTTAGCCTCAGGGTACCAGGTAGGATGTATATTTGCTTTCATGGGTTATAGTATAACAAAGCTAAATTAAAAGTGCAAAAGGGAATTTTCTCCTACAGTCTGTGGGCTTTATGGATAGTATGGTGAATTTCTTTTGTCAAAGTGCCAAGATATCCGCCAAACATGATAAAGATTGTGCCGATTATAAAATAAGTGGAGATCCGCTCATCTAAAAAATAAACAGCTAAGGTTGTAGCAGCCAGGGGTTCAACATACTGGAATAAATTAGCCATGCCCATTGGGGTTTTTGATAGCCCCCATTCAAAAAGAAAGTAAGCAGAGATTGAGGAAAGCATAGTCATAAATATTAGACCCAATATTCCAACTATAGTTATTTGAGTAGGCCAGGCGGGATTTTGGATATATTCAACAATCGTCGGGATAACCATGGTGATTGTTCCAACTCCAAAAGCTATGGCAGTGACAATCAG
>CALRFD010000002.1:30628-127966 GCA_943356485.1 Patescibacteria group bacterium | reverse complement strand
GTTAATATTTTTTTGGAAATTGCGCTTCCAATAACCCAGGAAATAGAAGCCAGGATAATCAAAACATTACCAAATAGGTTTTCTAAAGACTTTGTGCCGGCAATAAATTGCGGAAAGCCCAGGATGATAAAAGCTCCTATTCCTCCCAGTATTACACCCAATAAATTTGCCAGGTAAATTTTTTCTTTTAAAAATAGCCAGCCCAGTAATACGGATAGTATCGGGATGCTTAAGGTAAGGATGGAGGCATCTGTGGCTGTAGTCCTCTTTATACCCTCAAAAAAGAAAGCAATATTTAAAGTGATAATAAATATGCCGACTGAGATTAATTTAGGAAGATCAGCCTTTTCAATCTTTACTTTTTTTGCTTTTGTAAATAGAAAGGGAGCCAGGAATAGAGAAGCTAGGGCAAAGCGCAAAAATGCTAAACTCATTGGTGGAAACTCCTGCAGAGTTATCTTTGCTACCACAAAGTTAATACCCCAAATAAGGTTGGCAATGAGTAAGGCGAGATATGGCAGTGGCTTTTTTAGAATTTGTGAGGACACAATAACTATTGTGTCAGTTTGTTTATAACTTCGTCAAGTGAAAAAGCTTCCTGGGTTCTGTTTTTTAGGTCTTTAAGCACTACTTTTCCAGATTTCACTTCTTCATCACCAATAATAATCACATATGGAATTCCTTTTTGATCAGCATATTTGAGTTGTTTTTCCAGCTTTACCTCTGGATCCAGATAAATTTCTGCATTTATATCCCGTACATGTAGCCGATCGGCTACATCTATGGAATTTTTGATCAATTCTTTGGTAAAAACAGTCACTAAAACTTTAGCTGTGGTTAAATCGTCAGGAAATAAATTTAGCGCTTCCATGGCCTCAATACATCGGTCAAACCCAAAAGCAAATCCAACTGCAGGTACATCCTGGCCGGAGAACATGCCGACTAATTTATCGTATCTGCCGCCTCCGCCAAGTGATCCAACCGGATACTCCTCAACTTCTACTTCTAAAATAATCCCGGTGTAGTAATCAAGACCACGGGCAAGAGTGGGAGAGAATTCATATCTATTTTTATCAATCCCAAATTTTTCCAAAGCCGTGAAGACCTTTTCCAGATTTTCCGTTGGGATGGTACTTTCAACTTTTTGCAGGATAAAAGTTGCCTGCTCTGTAGTAAAACCTTTTTCACTAAGTTCGTCTAAAACCCCTTCCCGGCCAATTTTTTTTAGTTTATCGATTACCCTGACAGCCGTAATATTTCTATCCTGGGATAGTTCAAATCCCTGGCCGTAGAATTTTAAGTTTTCCCTGTCATTAATTAGTATTTTAAAATTCCTAAAGCCTAATTTTTCAAACGCTTTTACTACCACACAAACGATTTCAGCATCGGTGTAGCATGAATTTGATCCAACAGTATCAATATCACACTGCAGAAATTCTCTGAAGCGGCCTTTTTGGGTATTTTCAGCCCGCCAGACAGGCTGAATCTGATAACGTTTGAATGGCATTGGTAATTCGTTTGCGTACTGAGCTATCACGCGGGCGAGGGGTACAGTCTGGTCGTAACGCAAGGCAACCCTGCGGTCGCCGTTATCTGTGAATCTATACATTAGTTTATCGCCCTCTTCACCGTATTTGCCCAGCAGAATCTCTTCGTATTCCAAAGCCGGAGTCTCAAGAGGTTCAAACCCAAACGATTCAAAAACTTGTTTTAATTTATTTATAACATACTGACGTCTCCGTGCTTGCGTCGGAAGAAAGTCTCTAAAACCTTTTAATGTTTGCACTTTAATATTTGACATAATAATTACTATTATACCTTCTTTCTCTATCTTTTATCCAATTTAGCTTCAAGATCTATATATCTTTCCCATCATGCTTAAGATAGTTGGATCATCTATATTAGGAACAACTTTTTTAATAGCTTGTTCGTAAATATCTCTCACACCTGTTTGTTGTAACTTAAATACCAAATCCCAAAATGCTGTTTTAGGAATTAGGGATGAAACTGCAGACCAACCCGCCTCTTCCAGCTTAGCAATAGTAGGAGATTCAGCACTAGGCAATAGTTTAACCACATCATTTAATGTTCTCTGTGGAGTATTCATGACGATTCCTGTATAAAATCTTCCACGGATGACTGAAGTAATTCTGGTTAAGAATTCTTGTACGAATCTTTCACTACCACGCTTTTGTCCTAAATATGGGCTAGCCACCAGATAGGCTTCAGATTCTAGTAATAATTCTCTTGCAGTGATTTTATTGGCATCAAACGATGTTCCTGATTCAGAGATAACGACACAAGCTTCTGCGTTACCTTCCTCAACATTTACAAAGCTTTCTTCACCTCCTGGTCTGTATACAATTATTGGTTTTACTCCATATTTGTCAAAAAACTTCTGGGTCTGGACTAGATAGGAAGTTGCCACTCTTAATCCTGCTAAGTCTTGTGGGGAACTATATGGAATATCGTTTCTGACTCCTAAATAAAGTCCACATTGTGCAAAACCTAAAGGCATTAGAGGAATCAAGCCTGGGTTTGCTTCCTGTATCATGTCTAATCCTAAAATAGCTAAATCTGAACGATCCGCCAGTAAATCTTCTGCGACAATTGCATTCCGCAGTAACCTTATTCTTAAAGGTGTTTTAGATACGTTGGTAAAATCTACCCTGTTTTTAAATCTGAATTTAAAATCAGCATCACTAAGCAGCTTTCTGGATTCATAGCCCATAGAGCCTTCATCTGTGTCTTTTAGTATTGTAATTTTTAATCCTTCTTGTTCTGTCATTTTTCTCACATCCTCTCTCAGCCAAAGGCTGATTGTCCTTTGGACAAAAAAAAGACCGCTCCCGCGGTCCCATCCTTTGTTCTTTAAATCTTGCGACTTAAAAACTCTTAGTGGCGACTTTGGTTTTCCAACATCGTCTGTTTCATTTAACGGTTAAACTTCCGTAATACATTTTTGTATTCAGCTTTGGAGTCGTGACTTCCATCCTGCCCGCAATGCTTCGCATAAGCGAGGCAGGCGGGGCAAACGCTTTTAAAATATTAAGTTGTAAAAGTACTATATCAAGAAGTGCTCGATCAGTCAAGTATTACTATCGGTTTATCCAAGGTGTCAAGCTAATACACATCGGAGGTGTATAGAGAGGTGTATAGATTGCTAAAGGTTTTAATTCTACTTTTATAAAGTTATTTTTTGTCCATGATATAATCTTTAGACATGAAAGTTGTAATCTTTGCCGGTGGAGTGGGTACCAGGCTTTGGCCGCTATCCCGGAAAAATACCCCCAAGCAGTTTGAAAAAGTAGTTGGGGATAAGTCAATGCTTCAGATTTCTATATCCAAGCTTTTCCCCAGCTTTGAGTGGAAAGATATCTATATTTCTACTAATTTCCAGTATAAAGATGTTTTGAAAAAACAGTTTCCCAAGATACCGGAAGAAAATTTGATCTTTGAACCGGCTATGCGGGATGTTGGTCCGGCTGTAGGGCTCATGATTGCTAATTTTATTAAAAAGTTTCCCAGGGAACAGATTGCCATTCTTTGGGGAGATCATTTAATTAAAAAAGACGGCGAGTTTAGGCAGGCTTTAAAAGTGGCAGAAAGCTTAGTTGAGGAAAATCCGGAGCAGATTGTATTTGTGGGACAAAAGCCCCGTTTTGCTTCAGTTAACTTGGGCTATATTGAGTTTGGTTCTGAAGTTAAAAAAGTTGGGGAGACACCGGTTTATGAGTTTAGGGATTTTAAGTACCGGCCAGAAGAAGAAGTGGCTAAAAACTTTTTATCAGATAATAGACATTCCTGGAATTTAGGATACTTTGTAACCACGCCAAAATTTTTATGGAAGCAGTTTGAAAAAAGCGCACCTGAGCTTTTTGAAAAGCTCAAATTGATTTCTGAAGCTGTGGGAACTTTAGATTATGAAAAAGTATTAGATGAAGTTTACCCAAGCATGGAAAAAATCAGTTTTGATAATGCAGTTTTAGAAAAGCTGGATCCAAAAGAAGGACTTGTTTTATCGGTAGATATAGGTTGGTCTGATATCGGTGCTTGGGAGGCGCTTAAGGAGGCGTTGGAAGAGTCTGAGTCAGCAAATGTGGTGCAAGGAAAAGTAGATCTGATGGACAGCCAGGACACTCTGGCCTTTAACTATACAGAGCAACTTGTAGTAGGGATTGACCTGGAAGATATGATTGTAGTGAATACAAAAGATGTATTACTGGTTTGCCCGAAAACCTCAGTGCCCAAAATAAAAAAGTATGTGGAAAATTTGATTGGCACTGATAAAGAAGGTTTGACCTAAAATCCCTATCTCCAGGTGAATCAACCCCGATTTGGAGGAAGTTTGTCCCAACTTTTCAAGTGTGATATAGTTGGCCTCCAAAACATCATGAGCAGAGAGATTCAAAGAAGTAATCAGGAAGTATTCTTTTTAGATAATCAAGACGGAATTCAAGAGCCCCTAAAACGGATTTTCCAAAGATGTTCAAAGCTTTTTTCTAAGGCTCAAGAACTTTTTCCCGAAACAAAAATGAGAGTTGAGAAAGATTTTAATCTTCCTTATCCAGGATTTTCTCAATTAGGTCATGGGTTTACTTTTAATTTTGGCCTGGAAGAACCCAGAAGTGTTTTCATTAATGGTGAGCGTGATTATACTCTAAAAAAAGGTAAGCATATGCGCTACACAGATGAATTCTTCCGCTTTATGTTTATATTTACTCCAACAGAAGAGTTATCAACATTGCTAAATCAAGATAGACTTTCTACTCATAACCCAAGCCGTTTATTTGTGCAAAGAACTGACTTAGGGGGATACGAGATGGGGGTTGAGTGGATTCTGAGAGAGGTTGATGAAGCAGAATCAATGGAAGAGCCGGAAAGAAAGCTAGATCCGTTTCCGGCATCGGCATCATTTTTAGAAAAACTCTATACCGACATTAATAGACCGGTTACTGGAATTAATACTGTAATTATTAACGAAGAAGTTCGGGAACAGATAGAAAAAAGGCATTTCCCACTTACAGGTTCTCTTTATTATCCTGAAACAAGAAAAGCTTCAGAAGATTAGGATTGGAGTGGGGTATAAATCCCTAGGTGTCCTATCTAGTACACCCCCCAGGTGAGCTAACTAGGTATTATGGTTATTTATTTCTTGGTAGTTCCTGAAGAAGGAGTGGATATTTTTGTTTTGGCAGAAGGGGTAGCCCCAGCACCGTTCGGTGTGGGGTAAGCTACCTTTTTGGGTTTGATAAATCCGCCCTGGGGAATTACGTAAACAAAATTTGCCTCAAAGATACCATTTTTATTTAAATTCCCAGTTAGGATGATAAAGTCGTTTTGTTTAACGCTTTTTTGATCAGGTATGGAGACAGCGATATTTTTAAAGCTCTTATCTCTTAGTGTAATTAATTTCTCAGATGCAACAATAACCTCGCCCCAAAGATAGGATTTAGGGGTGAGGATTGAGGGTTTTTGTAGAATAACTTCTTTTGCGCTTAAAGTTTGAGTTTCATCTATATCTCCCAAAGCGGCGATATAGTCATCTTCAGCTATAGATTTTTGTGAATATTTTTTCCCCTTCACGTTGCTTACATAAAAAGTATCCTGGTTTATATTAATAATCCGGAGACCATTTTTAGTATTTAAGGTAATTGAGGTTTCTGATTTTGTTTTAACTCTGCCGATATAGGCTTTGTTGGAAAGTTTTGCATCTACCTCCTGCTTTAGAGTTGCTGCTTTAGAGGCGATCTCTTTTTTCAGTTCTTCAAGTTTTGATCTAATATCAGCGGAAGGAGTGCTGTCTACCGCGTAGACAGAAGTTAAAAGGTAAAAGTTAAAAGTCAAAAATACAAATAAAAATGCAAAAGTTTTTAATTTTAAATTGCAATTTTGATTTTTGAATTTTGATTTTTGAATTATCATTGCAGTTTCTCCTTTGAATAATAGATAACTTTTTCAGTTTCTCTGGTGTCACCTGTTTGATCAAAAGCAACCACCTTAATATTATTGACGCCTTCATCCAGGTTTAGCGATTGCGAAAAACTGCCGTCAGGCTTTGACTTTATTACCAGATTGTCTGTATCTGTGGAGATTAAAACTTCCGACCCAGGGGCAGTTTTTCCAGATATTAGTATTTGAGATTGGAAATAGAGTGTTTCATCAGCCGGCTGGTTTAAATTAAGGGTGAATGTTTTTGGTTTGCTGGTAACAGGTCCGTATAAAAAAGGATCGGAGGAGGCCTGGTATTGAATATTTAAAATGTAATACAATCCAAAAAGAAACGATAAACTAATAGTCAATATTAAAATTTGGGAAATTATAAACTGCTTAGGGGATATTTTTTTGCTTATCTTCATGGCTAATATTAATTTTAACACACCAAAGCTTAAGATTGAGGGATTGTTAAGGTTAAGTTTTTTTGCTAGTATTTCTGCCATATGGAAATTGTTTGGTATGGTCAGTCCTGTATTAAGTTGAAAGGTAAAAACGCCACAGTTATAATCGATCCTTTTGATCCGGAGATGACCGGTCTAAAACTTCCTAAGGAGCTCTCTTCAGATATGGTTTTGGTAACACATAATCATCCTGATCATAATTTTAAAGACGGAGTAGCTGGTATTGATGGTAAATTACCTATGGTATTTAGCGAGGCTGGTGTGTATGAAATTGCCGGGGCAGTAGTGACTGGTGTTGCTTCCTTTCACGATGATACGAGCGGGTCGGAAAGAGGAGTAAATACAATCTTTCAGCTGATGATTGATCGGTTAAATATTGTTCATTTAGGAGATATTGGTCAAAGCAAATTAACAGAAGAGCAAATTGCTCAGATTGGTGATGTTGATATCGTCTTTATTCCCGTTGGTTCAAATTACACGATAGGGGCAAAGGCTGCTGCTAATATTATATCCCAGCTTGAACCTAAAATTACGATTCCCATCCACTATAAAATTGAGGGGTTGAAGTTTGAGTTAGAAGGGGTAGAAGGGTTTTTGAAAGAGATGGGTGCGGAAGGTGTTTTGCCTGCTCCGAAGTTATCTATTACTAAGGAAAAACTTCCAGAAGAACCACAGGTGATTGTACTTAGTAAAATATAACTCAAAACTCAAATCGCAAAACTCCCGCTCGCCTCGCAAGCGACCCGCTCGCGTCGGTATGCGAAGCGTTTCGGGCGAGGAGCGTTGCGGGCAGGCAAAACTAAATCTTAAATCTTAAAACTAAAAAAGATTTAAAATTTGAGATGTAGATTTGACATTTGAGATCTAAGATTTGAGATATTTATGGCTAATACAACTAAACTTCCTCCCCAAAATATAGAAGCAGAACAGTCCCTATTAGGGTCACTTTTGATTGATAAAGATGCAATTGTCCGTATTTCCGAAATACTCTCATCTAAAGATTTTTACAGAACAGATCAACACAGCCCGATATATGAAGCTATTCAGACTCTTTTTGAAAGACGCGAGCCAATAGATACCGTTACAATCACAGACGAGTTAAAAAAGAAAAATATGTATGATCGGATTGGCGGGTCTGCATATTTGACCACCCTGGTAAATACTGTTCCAACTTCTGCTCACGTTGAGCAATACGCAAAAATTATTAAGGAGCACTCAGTCAGAAGAGATTTGATAGCCTCTGCAACTAAAATGATCGAGAAGGCCTATGATGAGGGTGAAGCAGTCGATGAAGTATTAGAAGGTGCGGAAAGTTCGTTATTTTCTATCTCTCAGGAACATGTCAGCCGCGATTTTACTCCGATTAGAGATGCTTTGGCGGAAAGCTTTGACCGTTTAGATGAACTGCAAAAATCATCTGGAAAGCTGCGGGGAGTTCCGACTGGGTTTAGGGATTTGGATTCTAAGCTGGCTGGTATGCAAAATTCCAATTTGATTATTCTGGCATCCCGTCCTGGACAGGGAAAAACCAGTATGGCTTTAAATATTGCCCAATATGTAGCTGTTCATGCCAATATACCGGTGGGGATGTTTTCTTTGGAGATGAGCCAGGAGGAGTTAGTGGATAGGCTTTTAGTAGGACAGGCAGATATCGAAGCCTGGAAGTTAAAAACAGGCAGACTTGATGAAAAGGATTTTGATAAACTTTCTTTGGCAATGGGTGAGCTGGCAGAAGCCCCGATTTATATAGACGATACTCCGGGAATTACAATTTCTGAGATGCGCACCAAAGCCCGCAGGTTACAGGTTGAGCATGGATTAAAATTTTTGATCGTTGATTATCTGCAGCTTGTGCATGGAAGAAGTTTAGATAACCGGGTGCAGGAAGTTTCCGAAATCTCCCAAAATTTAAAAAATTTGGCCAGAGAGTTAAAAATTCCAGTTCTGGCTATTTCTCAACTTTCCCGGGCGGTTGAAAGCAGGGGAACCCGAAGGCCGCAGCTGGCAGACCTTAGGGAATCAGGCGCAATTGAGCAGGATGCAGACGTAGTTATGTTTATCTACCGCGAAGATCCGGAAAAAATGGAGAACGTGACTTTGGATATTCAAAAACACCGAAATGGTCCAACCGGGGAAATACAACTGATGTTTAGAGGAGATCGAACCAGGTTTTACGGTATGGAAAAAACCAGATCCAGCGTAAAACCTGCAGAAAAGTTGAAGTAAAAGAATCTGTTGCAGTTGCCTAGGCACACAAGGTCTCACCTTATGTGGCTAGATTTTAATTAACTCTTTTATCTTATCTTCCATTTTGAAAAACCCTTCTGAGCGGAGTTGTCTGGGACGCGAGAGCGGGTTTTCCAAAACTGCTTCAATTTGGCCGGGTTTGGACGTTAGTACAGCTATTCTATTTGAAAGCTCAAGCGCCTCAGAAATTAAATGAGTAACCATCACAATCGTAGTTTGGCTTATGCGCCAAATATCTAAAACCTCTTTTCTTAACGCCTCAGCGCTAAAAGAATCAAGGGCAGAGAAAGGCTCATCCATAAAGATAATCTTTGGGCTGGTGACTAAAGCTCTGGCAATGCCGACTCTTTGTTTTTGACCTCCTGATAACTCTTTAGGATAGCTTTTAACAAACTTTTCTAAGCCCAGTTTTTTAAGTTCAGTTAAAACTCTTTCATGCCGTTGATTTTTTGGAACTCCTCTTGCCAAAAGACCTAGTTCTACATTTTGAAAAACGCTTAAATAAGGAAGTAGGGCAAATTGTTGAAAAACAAAACTAAAATCATTTTTTGTTACGCCTTCATAATTTAACTTACCGCTGAATTCTTTTTCTAAACCACTCATAATCCGAAGCAACGTTGATTTACCAGAACCTGATGGACCAAGGATGACAAAAAAATCTCCCTGTGCAATCTCTAAGTTAATATTGTCCAAAGCCAGAAGTTTGTTGCTATCTTCCACAAAAATTTTAGAAATATTCTTTAAAGAAAGTATCATTCCTCCATCCTCCTGTGAGAAAATTCCAAAAGCGGCAGCCAGATTAGCTTATTTACCGAAAAAATCAACAGCAAAAAGCCCAAAATACCAAAAGCTGTAATGGTTGGATTTTTAGAATAGCTGTCAAAAAAGTTACCTAAACTGGACTTTATCCCGACAATAATTTCCGTAGCTATCATTGCTTCCCAGGCATCACCCAAACCAATGATAGTACCGGTAATTAAACCTGGAATGCTGATTGGCCAAAGAAAGAGGGTGTAGTATTTTATTCCGGTTAAACCCTCTATTTCGACCACTTCCTCCCAGTCTTTTTGAATTAACTTAAGTGAGGAGATGACAGAGAAAAAAATCGGCCAAATGATAGTGACAATCAAAAACAAAATGATAGTTAGCGAATTAGCTCCTAAAAAATACACAGTCAAGGGGAGGGCGGCAAAGGTTGGAAAAGACTGCAGGACATCGAATAAAGGCAGAGCAATAGCTGACCGACGTCCCTTAAAAAGTAAAACTGCAAAAACCCAGCCTAAAATGGCAGCGATTATATAAGCAATAGTCATTCGATATAAAGAGTTAAATATATCTGCAAATAAAGTTGTGGCAGGCAGATGAATAAACAAAGAAAGTCCTAGAAAAAAAGCAAAAGGCAAAAATATGAAAAGAAAAGTAACAAATAGATGAACTCTGCTTTGGTAAATCTTTATGCTTTTTCTAGAGTGGACCATACTTTGAGTATACTACTTCTAAACTCTTCCATGCTGTTATTATTTTCCAATTTGATATCTGCTTTTTTGCCCAGTTGCGGAATATTTATTTCGGCTTTGGAAGCCTCCTCTTTTAAAAATTGCTCAAAAGTTAAACCAACTTCACCTACTTTTTCGCTTCTTTTTTTAAGCCTGTCATATCTAAGTTTTTGATTGGCGCTGATATAGATTAAAATGCTGTTTGGCATCTTTTTAACCAGCTCCATTTCCGCCTCCCGTCTGATTCCATCAAAAAGAGTAACATCTGCCGAGTCTCCTTCAATGGAAAATTTAGCTGCATTAGCCAATGATGATTGGCCAAATCCTTCCTCCATAATTAAAGAAAGTTTTTGTAAATTAGCCCGGGTATTTGGAATATCCCAGATCATTAAAGTCTGGGCTAGAATATCAGAAAATCTGACCTGCCTAATATTTAAATCTGGGGCTATCTCTTTTAAAAAATTTACAAAAGTCTGCTTGCCAGATCCTTTTTCACCAATTAAGCCTAAAACTAACATGCAATGTTTGTAACAAAATAAGGGTAAATAAGTCAATGCTAGAATATAAATCTGAAATGTGATACGCTAATACCTAGATTATGATGCCCCCTAAAGAAGAATCTTTACCTGTTTCACTTGATACACTGCTTGAAGCTTATCCTGATATGAGTGTGTTAAGGGAAAGAGAAGGCTCAATACATATGATACAGGAGTTAGTAGGAGCGAATAACAGGCATTATAGTTTTGGTTTATGGAGTGATGATTCAGATCAAAACTTACCATCCGTGGTAATTGTCGTTCGGGATCAGTCTAAAGATGGTAAGAATGATCCAAATAGACCATACACACGTTTTATTCTTAATAGATCAGGTGATAGTGCTATATCAGTTGAAATAGAAAATAATCAGGTTGGAATTGAGTTGAAAGAGGTTATCAAAAAGACTCAGCAGGGTTTTGATATTTTTTATGCTTTACTTCGTACTCCGGTTTCAGAAAGATCAAAGTTCAACCATAGAGCATATGATTATATGGCTGGTCATGATCTTGTTCAAGATCTGGGGCAGTTTGGTATAGGGGAAGAAGCTATTTATGAGAGTGGTGATCCTGAAAAAGATTGGATGTATTTTAATTCGATGGTGAGAAAAAATATTATTTAGGTTAGTTTTCTATTAACTAACATGCAATGTTTGTAACAGAAAGATGGTTAAGGAGTCAATTATTATTTATAATGAGCCTTGCTTTCTACTGGAAGTGGTTGAGTGTTCGGTATTAACTAATCTTGGAGGATACTTTGCCCACAAGAATGCAGAAGCAGTTCTTATAATAGACCCTATTTCCTCTTTTAGAGCTACATTCGGGATCTCTCTAAAATGTTCATAGAAACCAGGCTTTTTTGGGGGATCACTTATATTCCTCTCAAGTCTTGAAACAGTATGACGGCTAACTCTTAATATATCTCCTAGCACTTCCTGAGTAAAATGATGTCTACTTCGGAGTTCTTTCAGTAGTTGTCCAAATGAAGGTTTTTCTAATGGTTCTTGAACAGCTATTCTTGGTGCTTCAGTCATATTTATATTATAACAAGGCTGTCAAATTTTGTGCCGAGGGAGAGAATACATGTTAATTTTATTATTAATACACCTGATTATGTGATCCAATATCAATAAATACGACTTCTGTATCTGAAATTGGAAGATAAACTATTCGGATATTGCCTGTAACAGAGAATGCACGAAGTCTCTTTTTAGCACCGGTTAATCCATGATCTTTCAAAAGAGAATTTTTTGGATCTATTTTAAATAAAGCAATTCTTTCTTCTGTTTGAAAAACAAGATTTTTAGTGGGAGAAATTCTGTTTTTGTAAGATTTTTCAAAAAGATGGTGAAGTTTAACCTTCATTTATTTGAGTGTTTTATATTTAATTTTACCCGAATCTATCTCATCAATAATTTTATTGTAACGCTTGATTGCCTTAGAGGATAACTGGACATTCTGTTCAAAATTAACATTAATTTCTCCAAGTGCTATTTTATTTAAAAATAATCTGACTACTTCCTGGAGCGAAGAAAATCCCATCTTCTCAGCATAAGATGCAGCCTGATTACGGATATTTTTATCAATAGGAATCTGTAAAATTGTGCTATTCATACCATTATCATTATATTTTTTTGATAATATTTGTCAAGGATCCTTTTTCCCCAATTAAACCTAAAACTAACATGCAATCTTTGTAACAGAAAGATGGTTAAGGAGTCAATTATTATTTATAATTTTTTCCTCGCCCCTTATCTTTTGGGGGTGAGTGTAACAATTTAGATTTTCTTTAACATTACCCTAAGATTTGATTTTTTGATTCAGGTTCTATATTATTCCACCATATGGCAAAGCATGAACAACCGGGAATTTCTCTCAAAGAACTACAAAAAAGAGTGAATGAGCTATCCGGCGAAACTAGAGAGATAGAGAGACGGAAGTTTGAAACTATTGGTTCTGCACTGTCGAAAACTAGTATTGGATCACTTTGGATTATAGATAATTTTATTAATATCATGGGATTAAGCAACTCAGGTCACCCAGGCAGTCTATCCATAATAGTAGCTGCTGCTGTTATTGTCTGGGGGTTACACGATGCTGGGGGAATTAGGTATGATTTTAGAGAAGCCAGAAGATTAAGAAATGAGAGAGATGCTTTAGCTTCCAGTTTAGAATATAGATATCAACAGGCTATTTTAGAAATACCGGATGCAGAATTTCTCAGGGGTTTATAATAACAATTCCACTTCAGGAGCTTTAATGCTTTACACCTAAGGACTTTGTGCACCATCTGGGACGATGTTCGGACTTACTTGACCTCAGAGATTGATCCTAAAGAGAAAGCTGAGCTCATTATATCTATAAATTATTTTAAAGAAAAGGAAAATAGATAATAATGTCAACTATTTCTTATATTCTGGTGGAATTTGAGGATAGATATCGAAGACAAGGTGATAGATGAGCAATAAAATAATACCAATCGCTAACCAAATACCAAGTTTTCGTTCTCTATACAAAAGATATGCAACCCACAATTCGAAGGTTGACTGTAGCAACAAAAATATTTTCTCTGTCTGTGAAATACTAGAACCTACTGCAATTACAAGATATAAACCAAACAAACCAAACACCAAAATCAATACCGCCCCGACTCTATATAGTAATTTTTTTGGTTTCATATATTCTCAGTATGTAAACTTTCTAGAGAAAAGTCAAGTAGAATCACCTGCGATCGAAAACTTGACAGACAGAGGAGTTGAACCTCAATTTAGCTTCAATTTTCAAACTTTTGGTAATTTTTGGAACATCATCTACGATTTTAGCTTCGAAAACTTAGTGTGCCGGGGGAGGGACTCGAACCCTCAAGACCTTGCGACCAATAGTTTTTGAGACTATCGCGTATACCATTCCGCCACCCCGGCTTAGCTTGAATTATAACAGACATTTAGGGTAAACTCGACATTATGCAAAGCAAACATCGGCTTGTAAGTTATGTTAAACCAGAGCGTTATGAGATCATGCTTAAGCCTGATCTGGAAGGTTTTAGCTTTGAAGGTGAGGAGACGATATATTTACATCTAGCAAAATCTACCAAAGAAATTATTTTGCATTGCGCAGAGTTGAAGATAGTGTGCGAAGGTGCAAAAGTTAAATATGATAAAAAAAGTGAAACTGTTACCCTGGTTTTTCCTAAAGCTATACAAAAAGGGAAGGCAAAACTTAAGCTTAAATTTACTGGCATCCTAAACGATAAAATGCGTGGATTTTACCGGAGTAAATATATCCATGAAGGCAAAGAAAAACATCTGGCGACCACCCAGTTTGAATCAACTGATGCCAGGAGGTCTTTCCCTTGTTTTGACGAGCCTTCACAGAAGGCTATTTTTGATATTACTTTAATGATCACTTCTGGACTGAAAGCTATCTCTAACACTATTGAATCAGAAGTTTTAGAGCATGAGTCAGGTTACCAGATAATAAAATTTGCCCCGACACCAAAAATGTCCACTTATTTATTGGCATTCATTGTGGGTGATTTTGAATATATAGAAAATAAAACAAAGGATGATATTTTAGTTCGGGTTTTTACTACTCCGGGTAAAAAAGATCAGGCAAAATTTGCGCTGGATGTAGCGATAAAATGCCTTGAGTTTTACAACAATTATTTTGGCATAGATTATCCGTTGCCGGTTTTGGATATGATCGCTATTCCGGATTTTGCAGCCGGAGCGATGGAAAACTGGGGAGCTGTCACATATCGGGAATCAACAATTCTTATAGATGATGAGAAATCTTCTTCTGCTAACAAGCAATGGGTAGCACTGGTGATTGCGCATGAGCTGGCACATCAGTGGTTTGGAAATCTGGTGACAATGGAATGGTGGACACATCTGTGGCTCAACGAAGGGTTTGCGAGCTTTATCGAATATCTGGCGATCGACCATATTTTCCCTGACTGGGACATCTGGACACAGTTTGTTTCAACCGAGATGAGCGATGCTTTCGCGCTGGATGCACTGTCTAATACTCATCCAATTGAGGTTGAAGTGGGGCACCCGGCGGAGATTAGCGAAATTTTTGACCGGGTCAGTTATTCAAAAGGCGCTTCTGTACTGCGTATGCTCTGGAAATATCTGGGAGAAAAAGATTTTCAAAAAGGGCTGCAATATTACCTGAAAAAATACGCATACGGTAATGCGCAAACGCAGGATTTATGGTTAGCTTTGGAAAAAGCTTCTAAAAAGCCGGTGGGTAAAATTATGAAAAACTGGACGGGAAAGCCAGGACATCCGGTGATTACTGTGAGTGGAAAGGGGAAAGGGGTAAGGGGAAAATTAGAACTAACACAGAGCAGGTTTTTTTCCAGTCCTATTTCCAAGCGTAAATCAAAAGACAATACTGTCTGGTCTATTCCACTTTCGTCATTGAGAGGAACGAGTGGAGCGAGTGACGTGGCAATCTTATTGATGGATAAAAAAAGTATAAGTATTCCCAATACCGGAGCAAAGCTAAATATAGGGGAAACTTCTTTGGTTCGTGTTGATTATCCCGAGGAATATCTAAAAGGTTTAGAGAAAAATATCAATCAATTATCTGCACCAGACAGGTTAGGCTTGATTCGGGATAGTTTTGATTTAGCACAATCTGGGAATTCACCTACGATTCTGGCTTTAGAACTGGCCAGATCATATGAAAACGAAGAAGATTATACTGTTTGGTCTACTCTCACAGGACACCTTAACCAGCTTGATTCTTTATTAGCCTATGAAAGCTTTTATGATGATTATAAAAATTATAACCGTTATCTTTACAATAGGATTGCCCAAAAAATGGGTTGGGAAAAAAAGCCAGGAGAGAAACATACAGATTCATTGCTTCGCTCAATGGTCTTGTATAAATTAGGTTCGTTTGGAGATGAGGAAACTATAAAAAAAGCGCAGGAATTATTTTCGCTTCACACGTCATCGCGAGGAGCAAAGCTACGTGGCGATCTTGATTCAAATAAAGATTCCCACGGGATGTACCGTTCTGGTGCATCCCTCGGAATGACGAACCTTATCGATCCGGATCTGCGGGGGGTTGTTTACAACTTAGTGGCAGAAAATGGCGGACAGCAGGAGTGGAATACTTTAGTTAAGATGTATAAGGCCGAGGATAATCAGCAGGAAAAAGACAGGTTAGGCCGCAGTTTAGGTTTGTTTAAAGATAAAAAATTACTGCAAAAAGCCCTGGAATTTGCAATTTCCAAAGATGTCAGGTTTCAAAATTCACTTGGTGTCATTGCCTCGGTCTGGCACAATCCAATGGGCCGCTACCCCGCCTGGGAATTTGTTAAATTAAACTGGAAAATGCTGAAAGAGCGTTACGCCGGAGGGCATTATTTTACCAGAGTTTTTGGCTCGGCAGGCGAATTCACCAGGAATTCGGATGCTAAAGATATAGAAAGGTTTACCAAGAAAAATCCAATTCCAGAAGCACAACGCACCATCTCCCAAGCCTTGGAGCAAATTTATTCCAATGTGGAGTGGTTAAAGAATGATAAGCAAAAAATTAGAATTTTTTTAGAAAAATTTAAGCCTGAGGATAGTTAAATATCCGAAGGTGTAGCTACAATTCCACCCCCGGGGTGGAAACAGGGGTGGAAACAGAGATTGTGGAAATATATACTTACTCTGTGTTAAAATCCAAAATTATGGCAGGCAATGTAAATGAACTTCGCAACGGCGCTTTTATTAAAGAAGGCAAAGACATCTTCTCAGTGGTGACTTATGAACATATAAAAACAGGTAGAGGTTCCGGGAATATCAAACTTAAAGTTAAGAATCTTCGCTCAGGAGCCGTTATAGAAAAATCCTATATTACTGGAGCGCGGGTAGAAGAGGCAAATGTGGATAAGAAAAAAGCCCAGTTTCTCTACAGGGACGGTGATACTTATTCTTTCATGGATCCACAAACCTTCGAACAATTTAGTGTTTCAGCGTCAGTTTTAGGTGATCAAATTAAATATTTGAAGGATGGGTTGGACGTGCTCTTGATTGTTTCAGATGAGGAGGTTTTAGGGATGGAGTTGCCGATGAGTTTGGTTTATACAGTTTCTGAAACCGGTCCCGGCGAAAAAGGAAATACTGTTTCCAATGTTTTTAAAGAAGCAACAATGGATAATGGGTTAATGGTCAAAGTACCGATGTTTATGAAAGTTGGAGAAAAGATAAAAGTAGATACCAGATCAGGGGAATATATAGAAAGGGTAAAGGGGTAAGCGTAAAGGGTAAAGAAAAGATTTTTGGTTTAGTACTTGACCCTTTCCCCTTAACGCTTTACCCTAGTAATTATGACAAAAAAAATCACTAAAGTTTTAATACCTGCCGCCGGCTTCGGAACCCGCTTCCTTCCTCAAACCAAGGCCATGCCTAAGGAGATGCTTCCGATTGTTGATAAACCTGTGATCCAATATGTGGTGGAAGAGGTGGTTGCTTCAGGTATTAAAAACATAATTATAGTGACAGGAGCTACAAAGAGGGCGATTGAAGATCACTTTGATGAGCCAAACGAAGATTTAGTCCAAAATCTGGTTGCCGGAAATAAAGATGAACTGCTTTCTCAAATTAAGCACATCTCAGATATGGCAAACTTTATCTACGTCAGACAAAAAGGACCTTATGGAAACGGCACGCCTGTTTTAGCAGGTGAAGCTATCATTGAAGATGAGCCATTTGCTGTACTTTGGGGTGATGAATTTATCTATTCAACTCCGCCAAGGCTTAAGCAAATGATAGATGTCTATGAAAAATATGGCGGGATTGTAATTTCCGGAGTAGAGATTAAAAATAAGGCGGATTTAAAAAGATATGGAATTGCAGACTTAGAACCGGTTGAAGGAAATGTCTATAAAATTAAATCTATTGTAGAAAAACCGGATCCGGACAAAGCTCCTTCCAACATTGCAACACATGGAGCATATATCTTACCTCCGGAGATATTTAAGGCCTTAAGGGCAGTTCCAGCCGGTCAGGGAGGGGAGATCTGGCTAACAGATGGAATTAATTATTTAAGGGATCAGGGTGTGCCGGTTTATACTGTAGTTGTAGAAAACGGAAAGTATTATGATACTGGAAATAAGCTTGAGTATATGAAAACTGTAGTAGATTTGGCACGTCAACACCCGGAGATTGGTGAGAAGTTTACAGATTATCTTAAAAGTTTAGAACTCTAAATTTAATGGATTGTTCTTAAGACTAAAAATAGTCCTGTTACGGTTACTGCTTGAGTTATTATTCCCCAGGGAGCCTTGATGCTTTTATTTATCAGATGTTGAAAATTATAAAATGTAGAGAAAGGGAAAAATTTCCAGCCAAATAGCCAGTAGGGAGCTTGCATAATATCCCAAGATTCAGAAGCGAGTATTGCCATCAGAAGGTAAAGATTGTCGGTAGTTTTCCCAAAAAAAATAAAGGTGATAACTGTGCCAAAGATTAAATCAGCTATTGCTTGGAAAAAGAGCAGCGCCTTACTTTTTTGCCTCCACCCCCGGCCAAAATCCCAATGAGGGATCATATCTAAAATTGGGTGAGAAAGTGCAGCCAGGGTAATTCCTAAAGCCGGATGATTCGGTATTGCTGCGGCAATAGCTCCTCCAACCAATGCATGTGCTGTTGCTGTCATAGTTTTTGATTCTTAGTTCTAACAATCTAGTATAGCAGAGTTTGTCAATGATTGGAAATTTGATAAAGTCAGTTATTTTTGCTACCCTAACAGATATGTTTCCGGTGCTTTTTTCAATTGGGAAAATAAGTGTTTCTACCTTTGGAGTTTTTCTAAGCTTGGGGTTTATTTTAGGGATTTTTTTAATTTGGAGGCTAGCTCGTGCTTGGGATATAGACGAGGAAAAGATCTTAGATTTGACCTTATTAACCTTTATAGGAGGCTTAGTCGGAGCAAGAGTTTATTTTGTTTTAACAAACCTCTCTTTTTTTATCGCCAGTCCATTAAAAATTATTCTTTTTACTAAAAATCCTGGTTTTTCTTTTTGGGGTGGGTTTTTAGGAGGTTGGCTGACATTATACTTTTTAACTAGAAGATCAAAGTTGGATTTTTTGCAGCTTGCAGATATAGGCATAGTTGGATTTTTTGGCGGGTTAATTATGGCTAATTTAGGTTGTCTTTTTGGCGGGTGCGGAGCAGGAATCTTAACGCATTCATTTTTGGGTGTATCTATGATAGGGCTAATCGGTAAAAGATGGCCAATACAACTGCTTGAGGCATTGATATATTTTCTGATATTAATAAATATCTGGTCGAGCGCTACGCATTTTCACCAAAGGGGCAGAATTATCAGTCTTTGCTTAATTTTTATAGGCGTAGTTGAGTTAATATTTGAGCCGCTAAGGCAAATACACAGTGAAGGCTTTATTTTTTCCATAGTACTGATTTTCCTTGGTCTAACTTATTTTTACAAAGTAACCAAAAGAAACATTATTTTAGATATCAAAAACTTTTCTAAGTTTTCATTGGGGTTGTTTACCAGATCGGAAAACAGGTTGCTGGTAGTAACGGAGTTGAAAAAAATCTGGTATAATCAAAAGGTTATCTTTTCTTGGAGACTTAGAAATATTAAAAAAACCTTAAGGAGGTTCAATGTTAGATTTTACTTCAAAAATAATCAGCAACATTAAAAAAGCTTTACTAAAACAGCAACAAGAAATTGCTAAAAATTTAAAAGAGGTTGAAGCGGAAGATCCTGCAGTAGAAGAAAGAGTGGCTGAATCTTCAGAACCGGGGACAGATGCCTACATAGCAGACACCCATGCAAAAACAGTAGTTGTAGAGGAGATGCTTAAAAAGAGCGGCAACAGTATCAAAAAGGCCTTGGTGAAGATAGGAAACGGCAGTTATGGTAAATGCGAAAGCTGCAATAAACAGATAGAACTAAAAAGACTACTGGCCATGCCAACAGCTGTTTTTTGCCTATCTTGTTCTCAAAAGAAACTCAAAAATTCTCGATAAAAAATCCGCTCTAAATTCAAAGACATACGACTAAAAATTAATCAGTATGCCAAGGTAACCTTACATTGGGTCTGGAAAATAACCAGGCCGCCGATAAGGAAAGAATAAACCCCCCTGATAAAAATGCCCATAAATTTTCACCGCTTACATTAGCATCCCAGAATCCGACAAAAACGCCTTGTCCAGTTGCCAATCCCAGTAGGAAAAACCCAAACAGTAAATTAATAAAAGACCAAATAATATTCAGGGTTGGGGAGGAAACTCTTTTAAACGGAGTCATGTTTGTTTCTCCAACAATCCCTTTAACTAAATGGGGTATGCTGTTAAAAATACAAAACCCGGCTAAAAAGTACCATAATAAAGTCATTTATTTCACCTCCTTCCTTTATCTAATCATTAATCAAAACTGAAGCGATTGTAAATAGGTGGTTTTAAAGAGAGATAGGGCTGACTATCCTGCCGGCTATCGCGCTGGCTGCTACGACTGCCGGATTGGCGAGATAAGTCTCGCCTTTACCCATACGTCCGGGAAAGTTCCGGTTGGTATCTGAAATCGTTACCTCGCCTGCTAAGGACGACCCGGGGCCAAAATTTACGCAAGCCCCACAACCCGGAGGAAGTATTACTCCTCCGGATTTTGAAATAATGTCAATTAAACCTAAAGCTTGGGCTTGCTCAAAAACACTGCGGGAGCTGGTTTGTACATAAAGCCTTACATTTGGATTAACCTGTTTGTTTTGTAAGATATGGGCGGCTGATAGAATATCCTCTAACTTACCTCCAGTGCATGAACCGATATAAGCGATCTCGATTTTAGGCGGGATTGTTAACTTGGAAATTGGTAGGCCATTTTTCGGATCTCCTGGCAAAGCCACGTAAGGTTCCAGATTGGAAACATCAATTAAAAACTCCTTTGCATATTCAGCGTCTATATCCCGTAGTTTGAGTTTATCTAATAAAGCATGACGTTTGAGCAGGAAATTGGCTGTTTGTCTGTTAGGATTAATATAACCGCTGAATCCTCCTCCCTCTACTGCCATGTTAGGGAATACTACCTGTTCATCAAAGGATAAAGTTTCTAAAAGTGAGCCGTCAAATTCAAATATTTTTCCAATGCCTTGACCCTCCTGTATATAAGGATTGGAAAGGATATATAACATTACGTCTTTGGCCATTACTCCTGGAGGAAGTTTACCTTCAAGCTTAAAAAGGATCGATTGAGGTACAGATATTCTGGCCATATTTTTCCAAAGAGCAGCAGCCCATTCAGTTGCACCCACTCCAATTGGAAGAGCCCCTACTGCTCCGAGTGTACAGGTATGGGAATCAGTTCCAAGTATAATTTCACCTGGTAGCGCATGTCTATCTAACATAATCGTATGGCAAATCCCTTCTGTGCCTTGAGTTTGGTTACCATCGTATAGCTTGATATTTTCCCTCTTGGCAAACTCGCGCATTCTTCTGGCGAGAGAGTAAGCATCTGCAGAATTGTCCAAAACAGAGTGGTCATAAAATAAAAATACACTGTTAGGATCCTCTATCCGGGAATTTGGCACCTCAGATTTTAGGACTGCTTCAGACAAAGGTGTAAAAATTTCGTAGGAATAGCGTTTGTCTACCTGGATAAAACCAGTATCACCTGGTTGTACGTATTCAACATTCATATGTTCAGCAATAATCTTTTCCGGGCCGGTCATAGGCCTTTTTTTACTTTTAGGCTTTGGCATTTTTTGGATATCAGTATTTTTTAAGTAATTAAATAGTCCGCCTGATAAAACGATCTCAGCCGAAATATCATCTAAATTTTGTAAAGTCAAATCAATTGATAGGTTTTGATGGGTTTGTAACAATCTTAAAATTTCCGGAGTAACTCCTTCAATATATTTTAAGCCGATATTCTGGCAATTCTGAATACAGATGCGTTCGATTGAACTGGCAACAATTAATTCTACACCAGCAGCTTTTAAAGATAGGGGGAAATGTTCCCGGGATGAGCCGCACCCAAAAGAGCTTCCTGCTACCAAAATAGAGAAGTTGCCTTCCTTAAGGCCATTTTCCGGAAACCACCTATCCTTGCCTAAACTTAGGCCGGTTAAGGCCTGACTGGCCATATATGCATTCTCAAATCTAAAGCAAGCTCTAGTTGGATAAGCATCTGTAGAAATGCGGTCTAACAGATCGGATGAGCGAATATTATTTAAATTTTCGCCGTTCAATTGTCTGATGATAAGTTCAGGATCTTTTGTCAGGTACAAGATTCGATCTTCACTTTTAAAATCTATTTGTTGTCTAGTAGTCTCGATTTCCATAAAAACTTTTTACTTGTCCAATCGGCTTACGTTATTGTATACTACATCAAAGCTATTATAGCTTAAATTAAAATGGCAAGTGGACTAGAAATTCAAAATTATAACTGGGGGGGCTATGATTTTAGTAAACTCGATATACAGGTATTAGATACCTCTTTAAGAGATGGTCTTCAGGGTGGAAATATCAAGCACCCGAATAGAGAAAGAAAAGCTGAGCTTTTGAGTAAGATGATTAAATCAGGAGTTGATGCAATTGATATTGCTATCCCTATTGCAAGGAGAAGGCACCTGAGAGAGGCAAAGGAGTTAGTTAAATTAATTCCGGCAAATATACGAATTACCTGTTTGGCCAGAACTCAGGAACAAGACATTAAGGCTGCTTTAGAATTGGCTGAAAGTGCGGGTAGACCTATCGAAACTATAATTTTTTGTGGAGCCAGTCAAGTAAGAATGTGGGTTGAGGGGTGGAATGTAGACCAGCTTCGGGATTGGATGTCACAAAGCGTAAGCCTGGCGACCAGGGAGGGTTTGATAGCTAATGTTGCAACCGAGCATACAACTCAAGCAGACCCGGAAGCGATAAAAGAAATTTATAAAGCAGGCTTAGACGCAGGTGGAAAAATGGTATGCATCGCTGATACCTCTGGAGCGGCTGATCCATTGAGTACCTCTAATCTTGTGCATTTTTTTAGGGAAGAAGTTATTCCGGGATATGGTGATATTCCAATAGACTGGCATGGTCATAATGATAGAGGTCTGGCAGTGGCTAATTCTTTAGCTGCAATTCAATCTGGTGCATCTAGAATTCATACTACTATGCTGGGGATTGGGGAGAGAGCAGGTAATACGCCGTTTGAGCAAGTAATGGTGAATCTAAAAATTGCCGGGGATCCGAAGAGGGGAGATATTAGTGCTATTACCGAAGTATCAAAATTTAGTGCAAAAATTTTTGGCAGATCTATACCTGTGAATTCACCTGTAATTGGTGAAGGTATTTTTACCACAGGATCAGGTATCCACGCTGCTGCGGAGTTAAAGGCCAGGGAGCTAAGCTTATCAGGCATGACGCCTTATTCAATTATTCATCCTGGTTGGATCGGGAGAGAAACAGATGTAGTTGTTGGTCCTCTATCCGGTGCGGCAAATGTTATTTGGGTAACTAGAAGATTAGGTCTTGAATATTCAGAGGCGTTAGAAACAAGGTTATTAGATATAGCTCAGCGGACAAATGATGTTTTAACCGATGAGCAGGTTGTAAATATCGCACATGATTTAGTTCAAAATAATGGAGGAATCAACGGTGGGAAGTGAAATTAAGGGTATAAGGAATGAATTGATACCCCTCGAAAACGGTGAGAAACATCCTTTAAAAATTATCTCCTTTAGAAGTTTAGAAATGAGCCATTCTCAGATGGTTACTGATGAATTAATCAGTAGAGACAGGCCTGTTGCTTTCCATGGTTGGGGTGTAACTGGGATTGCAGGTCGGGTGGATGAGAGGAGTGAATATAGGAAATTTTGGACTATTAAAGAAGGAAGGCCACAGGGCTCAAAAATCCCTCTGTTGGAGCCACCAGAAGAGATAGTCAGGCATGTAGATTGGTCTGCAGTGCATCCTGAGTTAAGATTTTTAAAAGATGCAAATGCTTTAAAAGAGCTTTTGTGGGGTGGGAAACTACCGTTTCATGTTATCTTCCCGTATAATGCTTCAGGTAGCTCTTTACCCGATGTTGTTATTACCCCCCCAAACGATCCTGACGTTGCACCGGAAATTAACTTTCCCAGCTTTTGTTCTTTTTGGGTGGAAGATCCTTCAACTATCAATCTTTTAGAAAAAATTAAACAAGAAAACCCTTGGGTTCAGCTTGGGGTTTCTTCCTTAAATGATCATGGTAAACAACCCCCGTATAACACCAGTGAATTAATAGAATATTTAAAAGGGAGATCCAGAATAGATTTTGATATTGTGATAGAAGATCCTTTGCTTGAGGGCTTAGATATAGCCAGCTCTCATTCCCAGATTAAAATACCTTTGGTCGGTGAAGAGCCGGTGTGGGTTATGAAGAGGGTAGGCAGTTTATCTGCAAAAGGTTTTCAATCTAGTACAGGATTTCAGGTCAGGTTGGCAAACGGAGAGGACACCAGAGTTGCTTCCAGAAGGGCAGCTAAAGATGTTGATCTTGATGATAAATTATATACTGCAGCTAGATTGATGAATCAGTGGAGGATCGACGTTTTAAAGGGAGAAACAGAAAGATAGTTTGAAAATGTTTTGCATGTAAGGTAATCTATATTAGTGAATCTGCCTTTTTTAAATGTAATCCGTAAAACCCCAAAGGGTAATTCTTATATTAAAGCATTATGGAAACTTCAAAAAATAATGCTCTCTACTCTTGATTTTCAGGAGTTGGCAAAAAATAGCGTCAACGGCATTTTAACTGAGTTGGGTTATTTGAATTTAGGGTATAAAATTATCGTTCTGGCTTTGATAAATGAACAAACAGGAACTCTTGATAGGATTGCCATTTCAGAGACTGAAGAGGCTAGGAAGGCACTGCAGATAACACCGGTACCCTTCCATGAAATTACCATCCCTCTAACTGAAGACAAAAATGTTTCTATTGCAGCTATTAAAACTGGCCAAATGCAAATAACTGACAACTGGTATAACTTACTGCGTCCGGTTTACAAGCCAGAGGAAGCAGTAAAAGTACAGGAGATCGTTGGTATTAAAGTTAGTGTTGTTTACCCCTTAATTTCTCAAGGTAAGCCAATCGGGGTATTGATTTTTAGCATGAAAAAAGATTACAGCCAGGTTTCAGAAGAGGAAAAGGATGTACTGGAAGGTTTTAAGGATTTGGTTGCTCTTGCAGTGCAAAGATCGATTTTCTTTAATAGTTTGCATAAAACATCTCAGGATTTACAGGAAGCAAACTCAAAACTGCAACAATTGGATAAGCTTAAAGATGACTTTGTTTCGGTAGCCTCACATGAGCTTCGGACTCCGATGACAGCAATCAGGTCTTATGTCTGGATGGCTCTGCATAAATCTGATATCCCTCTGTCGCAAAAGCTGGAAAGGTATTTATATAGAACCCTGGTCTCAACTGAGCGGTTAATTAATCTGGTTAATGATATGTTGAATGTCTCCAGGATTGAATCCGGCAGAATAGAAATTACTCCTAAAGCATTTGATATTGTGGCTTTAGTTAAAGAAGTGATAGAGGAAGTTAAAGCTAAATCAGATGAGAAAAGACTGCAGTTGGTGGTTATGGAACATCGGCTGCCGCAGGTATTTGCAGATGCGGACAAAGTGCATCAGATTTTGCTAAATCTGATCGGTAATTCCTTAAAGTTTACCTACCCTGGCGGCAGCATTACCACCGACTTTTTTACAGACGGTAAAATGGTTGAAATTTCCATAAAAGATAATGGTTCAGGAATTGCGCCGGATGATTTAAATAAACTGTTCCATAAGTTCGCCCGGCTGGATAACTCTTATGTGTCAATCTCCACCTCTGGTGGGACAGGGTTAGGGTTATATATATCTAAAACCTTAATTGAACTAATGCATGGTAAAATTTGGGTAAAATCGGATGGAGTAGATAAGGGTTCAACTTTTTGTTTTTCTCTGCCTATTGCCAGTGAGGAGATTCTTAAACATGCCAGTGATTTTATAGTTAAGGCAGAGGGTGAAGCAAAGGCGCTAGAATCAGTTGCATTGTAAATTTAAAATTTAAAATGTAAAATGTAAAAAATGGATACCCCAAAGAAAATACTAATAGTTGAAGACGACCAGTTTTTGAGGGAGTTTTACCAGGAACTATTGGGTGAAGAAGGGTATTTAATAGATGTGGCGGCAGATGGGGAAGTTGGTTTGTTTAAGATTCAAAACAACGAATATGATTTGGTGCTACTGGATATTATGCTGCCGAAAAAAGATGGCATACAGATTCTAAGGGATTTAAAGCTTAACCCTCCTAAAACTCCTCATCTCACTATCGTCAATCTGACAAATTTGGGTCAGGACTCAATCATAAAACAGTGTTTTGACTTAGGCGCTCAAGGTTATTTAATAAAATCAGCTTTAAATCCGGATCAGGTACTGCAGGAAGTTAAAAGTTATCTCACAAAAAGCTCCTGATGGATAAGGTAAAAGTTATTTTTCAAGACAGTGATCTTTTAAGTTTAGATAAACCGGCGGGACTCGTCGTAGATAAATCAAACACGCAAAATGAAGATACCTTAGAAGATATTTTGGTTAATGAATATAAAATTAAGCTGGAGCGGGGAGGGATTGTTCACAGGTTAGATAAAGATACCTCTGGTGTAATTTTAGTTGCGAAAACAAAGGAAGCGTTGGAGAATTTACAAGCCCAATTTAAGGATAGAAAAACTAAAAAGCAGTATCTGGCATTGGTTCATGGATTGGTAGAAACTTCTGGAAAAGTGGAGGGAGCAATTGGGAGAAACCCGGGGGACAGGCAAAAGTTTACAGTGTTGGAGGAAGAAGGTAAGGAGGCTGTAACTGGGTATGAACCAATGGGAAGTTTGCAGTTTACAGGGGACAGTTTACAGGAGATATTTTCAGATTTTAATAAAATTCAATTTAGAAAACTGTCAACTGTCAACTATAACCTGTTTACTTTATTGAAGTGTTTTCCCAAAACTGGACGGACTCATCAAATTAGGGTACATTTAAAATATATCAACCATCCAATCGTTTCAGATGAAACGTACGGGGGTAGAAAGATAGTCAGGCTAGACCATCGCTGGTGTCCAAGGCAGTTTCTACATGCTGCCAAAATTGGATTTTATCATCCTGTAAGCGGGGCATGGATGGAGCTTGAAAGCCCATTGGCAGAAGACTTGAAAGAAGCACTAGAAAGGGTAAAGGGGTAAGCCTGCCTGCCGGCAGGCAGGGCGTAAAGGGTAAAGTTAAGTACAACTTTACCCCTCCTGCCCCTTAACGCTTTACGCTTAAATTATGAATAATATCTTCATACAACTTGCAGTAATATTAAGCCTATCCTGCGCTTTAGGCTTTGTTACTTATAAGCTAAAGCTGCCTCTTCTGATAGCTTATTTGTTAACAGGTTTAATTCTTTCAGCTATATTAAGTTTCGATCTATCAAAATCCCTGGTGCTTTCTTTTTTACCTGATATTGGAATTGCCTTTGTTTTATTTCTGGTTGGAATGGAGTTGGATCTTCGGGAGATTAAAAATTTCGGTAGACAGATACTAATTGCCGGGATCCTGCAGGTAATTATTACTTCTGTTTTTGGCACGTTTATTGCCCAAAGTTTTGGCTTTAAATTAACTGAGGCAATTTATCTAGGTATTGGACTTTCTTTTTCTTCCACGATAGTTGTGGTGAAGCTTCTCTTAGATAAAAAAGATCTTACTTCTTTATATGGTAAGTTGTCTTTGGGAATTCTTTTGCTGGAAGATCTTTTAGCTGTTTTAATTCTTCTAGCGATGACCTCAGTTACTGTTTTTAGCGGGTTTAGCTTAGCCCAAGCACTACCACTGTCGGTTTTTATATTTAAAGTCTTTATCTTATTTAGTCTGACTTTATTTTTTTCAAATTTCATATTGCCTAAGATTTTTAAGTCTGTGTCTGATTCTGGTGAACTACTGTTTCTAACTGCTTTAGCCTGGTGTTTTGCTTTTATAACTCTAGCCCAGGTGATGGGGTTTTCAATTTTAATCGGTGCATTTTTAGCCGGAGTTGCGCTGGCTTCTTCACCATATCATTTTCAGATTCAGGGAAAAGTTAAGCCGCTGAGAGATTTTTTTACCACCCTGTTTTTTGTCTACCTGGGAACCCGGGTTAACTTTTCTGACCTGGTGGTAGTATACCCGGTAATAATAGTTTTTGTTTTATATGCTGTTTTGATTAAGCCTTTAATCTTTTTACTAATTTTTGGCATTTTTGGCTTTAAGAAACATACGATGTTTCATACGGCTATTAATTTGTCCCAGGTATCAGAATTTTCCTTAATTATTTTATTGGTCGGACTTAAGATTGGAATTATTTCACAAAGTGCGCTAACAGTTATCGCGCTATCATCACTGCTTTCAATAGTCGGCTCATCCTTGGTCATCTCAAGGTCTAATAAAATTTACAAAAAACTATCCTTCGTAATTGCATTTTTTGAAAGGCAAAAAAAGATAGTTGTCTTAGATGATAAAACTGAATTGTCAGATCACGTTGTATTAATTGGGGCGCATCAGGTAGGGGAGCATATAATACGTTTTTTGCAAAAAGAGAAAATTCCTTTTGTTGTTTTAGATTTTAATCCATATCAGGTTGAAAGGTTAACGCAGGAAAAAATACCGGTAATTTTTGGCGATATGTCAGACCCGGAAGTACTGCAACTATTGAATTTTCAAAAAGTCAGATCGGTTATCTCAACAGTTCCTGATCTGCATGATAATAAGTTATTAATAGAAGATTTAAAGAATTTAAAGATTAGCGCTCCGATAATAGTTAGGGCAGATACAATCAAGGAGGCAAAAAGCTTATATAAATTTGGGGCGGACTTTGTCTACCTGCCGGATATCTTAACAGGTGAGTTTTTAGTAGAGGTATTTAAGGATCATTTAAATGATAAGGAATATTTTAAACAGAGGCCAAAAATAGAGATTGAAAAACTCTCCCGAAAAACACTTGCCTGGGAATAGTAGTATAATATCTGTATGCGTAAAAATAACACTAACTCAGCTAACGTTGAGCATCCCGAGGTTACTGTAGATGTATTAATCTTTACAATTTCGGATAATAAATTAAAGATTATTTTAACTAAAAGAGGAAAGGATCCTTTTAAAGGTTACTGGGCGCTTCCGGGCGTATTCGTTAATATGAATGAATCTCTACTGGATGCAGCCAGCAGGGCTTTAAAGGAAAAAACCGGAGTAGAAATAGAAAAAGTATATTTGGAACAGCTTTACACTTTTGGTGAATTAAGTAAAAATTCTAAGTCCCGGGTGGTAACCGTTGCTTATTTCGTACTTTCAAATAACTATAAATTAACTCCCATTAAATCTCCCAGTGTACGGGAATTAAACCTTTTTTCAGTAAATAGGTTACCGGAGTTAGCTTTTAATCATAAAATGATTATTAAAAAAGCAGTGGATCGATTGAGAAGTAAGATCGAATATAGCAACATTGTTTTAGGTCTACTGCCGGAAAAATTCAGATTAAGTGATATGCAAAAAACATATGAAATAATATTAAATGCAAAATTGGATAAGCGGAATTTTAGAAAAAAAATGTTGGGCTTAAAGTTATTGCAACCGGTGGGCGAAAAAGATTTGCAAGGTGCGCACCGACCAGCTATGCTATACAGGTTTATTTCAAAGAAAACTATTTTGTTTGATTAAAGATTTCCGCTACCAAATTCCTGCCTGTTTGAAATAGTTAATTTAGTGTATTGACAACACTAATGTTTAATATTATAGTTTGTGTATTAAATACACTAAACTATGTATTTCATACATAAAGGAGGTGAGGAAAAATGATTGAAAGAAAACCATCAGCAGTAATAGCGGTCGATGTACAAAATGATTTTTGTCCCGGTGGAAAGTTGCCAGTTAAGGAAGGTAACTTAGTTGCTGACCCAATAAATCAATTATTTAAAGCAGCAGATTTGACCGGAGTGTTGAAAGTTGCAACAAGAGATTGGCATCCTATACAAGCGGTGCACTTTGCTGGATTTGGAGGAGTTTGGCCGGAACATTGCATTATGGAGTCAGAAGGTGCAAAGTTCCATCCTGATCTTAAAATAGATCCAGCAACTTTTATTGTATCAAAAGGGGTAGATGGTAAAGATGCTTATTCGGGATTTGATGGCAGCATCACTTCTAGTCCTGACAAGGCAGATTTAGGTACTCCGCTAAATGACGTATTTTTAGCAAGAGGTATACAAAGATTATTTGTTGGAGGTTTGGCAACCGATTATTGTGTTAAACAAACGGCGATGGATGGAGTTAAGCTTGGCTATCAGGTTTTTTTAATAGAAGAAGCTGTAAGAGCAGTGGATATTAATCCTGGAGATGGAAATAGAGCTTTAGAAGAGATGAAAGATAGTGGTGTTAAGGTGATTAGTTTAGAAAGAGCATTAGAGTTAATGGCTCAATCTTAAAAAGGCTTAGGGGAGTAGCCTTGAATAACTCCCCAAAAACTAAAAAAGAAAGGAAGAATAAATGAGAGTAGAAAGCATCGGAATAAATGAACAGCCAAAGATTCCATCACTTTTGTGGTTGGATCTTTATAAACTGACTATGGGAAACTTGGTGTTTCAAGAATACCCTGAGGTGGGCGCAAAATATGAATTTATTAATCGCGGTAAAACCTTATTTCCGAAGGGTTTTGGTGAAAAACTTCGGAATCAAGTGGATCTAATGGGAAATCTAAGATTAACCGATCGAGAAGAACCCTATCTAAGAAAAACCTGTCCTTATTTATCACCTGAGTATATTGATTGGCTAAAAGATTTCAGATTAAACCCAAAAGAAGTAGAAATTAACCAAGAAGAAGGGGATTTAAGTATAAATGTAGAAGGGCCTTGGAAAAGCAGTATTTTTTGGGAAACGCATTTAATGGAACTGATTTGTGAACTGTACTACGAAGAAACGGGTCAGCAACCAGATGCAGATTATATACTTAGGGCAAAAGAAAAAGGAAGAAGATTCAAAGAATCTGGCGCAAAACTTCTTGAATTTGGTACCAGAAGAGCCTATTCAACAAAAGTTCATAGAAATGTTCTGGAGGCATTAATACAGTCAGCCGGAGTATTTGGTAGAGATGAGGGTGGGGTGCTTCTTGGTACCAGTAATGTGGCCTTAGCCATGGAATTTGGTCTTAATCCAAGTGGAACTTTTGCCCACGAGTGGGTAATGGCACATGCCGGAATGTTTGGAATAGAAAATGCGAACAGGCAAGCCCTAGAAGTATGGGCTAAGCATTATGAACACTTCCCCAAGCTCATGACAGCCTTAACTGATACTTACACAACGGCTGCTTTTCTTACAGATATTACCCCGCAACTTGCCGATAAATATAGAAGGTATAGGCAGGATTCAGGAAATCCATTTATAGAAGGGGAAAGGTTGGTGGCTGGTATAAATAGGTGGGGATTTGAGCCTAAAACTAAGGAGATTGTTTTTAGTGATAATTTAAATACTGACCGGGCGCTGCAGCTTCAAGAAAATTTTGGACCTAAAATAGATCCGTCGTTTGGTATTGGAACTCATTTGACGAATGATGTCGGAGTAATCCCTTTAAACATCGTAGTTAAGCTGCATTCGATATTCATAAATGGTAGGGAAGTCGGTGTGGCAAAACTTTCAGACGAACCAGGAAAAGCTTCAGGAGATCCAACTGCAGTCATAGCAGCAAGGAGGTATGCAGACAGCAGGGCAACAGAATATATATGAAAGTCGAAATTGCACAAATCACTACTGACCCAGCCTGTTTAGAAGATAACGCCTGCAAGATTTTAAATGGATTAGATATTGCAAAATCAAAAGGTTCTGATTTGGTTGTATTTCCAGAATTAGCACTTCCAGGGTATGGCTGTATGGATTTATTCTTAAGACCTGCTTTCTTGAAAGACCAGCTCAATCAACTACAAAAGCTAGCAAGTCAAGTTCGAGGTATCGGCGCACTGGTTGGATTTGTAGATTTTGATGAGTCTATACAAATGCCGGATGGTTCACCCTTAAAATATAATAGCGTTGCCTTAATTGATGATGGGGAAATTAAAGATTTAGTGCATAAAACATTACTTCCAAATTATGATGTCTTTGATGAAAAAAGATTTTTTGCAGAAAGTGCGAAGAGACATTTAGTTGATTTTAGAGGCAGGAAGCTTGGTGTTGAAATTTGTGAGGATGTTTGGTCTGATGGCTATCAAATAAATGTTTCACAAGAATTAGCCAATTTAGGAGCTGAAGCAATTATCAATCTTTCTGCATCCCCCTTCTATTACGGCAAAAGGCAGGTTAGAGCAGCTTTACTTAGAAAAACTTCCCATGATACTCGTATACCATTTATTTACGCAAATTTAGTTGGTGGTCAGGATGGTTATGACGGAGAGATAGTGTTTGATGGTCAAAGTATGGCTTTTGATAGATCTGGCAGACTAATAGCACTTGCAAAACCGTTTGAAGAGCAATTTTTGACTGTAGATCTGGATGCAGACTTGCAAGGTATTGAGCCACCTCTGTTTAATCCAAACCAGGAAATTTACGATTGTTTGGTTTTTGGAGTAAAAGAATATTTTAGAAGGACTGGTAATAAAATTGCACATATTGGATTATCGGGAGGCATAGATTCGGCTCTTGTGGCGGCTATAGCTGTTGACGCACTTGGCAGTGAAAATGTTTTTGGGATTAGCATGCCGTCAAAGTATTCCAGTCAGGGGAGTAAAGATGACGCAAAGGCTTTAGCTAACAATTTAAGATGCCACTTCGATGAAATTACTATCGAAAAAATTGCCGAGAGCTATAGCGAAACATTAGCCGAAAAATTTTCAGGTAGAGAATCTAATGTTGCTGAGGAAAATATTCAAGCCAGGATTAGGGGAAATATTTTAATGGCGATGTCAAATAAATTTGGAGGACTGGTTTTAACCACCGGAAATAAAACTGAGATCGCAAATGGTTATATGACTTTATATGGAGATATGGCTGGAGGGCTGGCTGTAATAGGAGACCTACCTAAACAATTAGTATATGAATTAGCTCGTTTTAGGAACACCAGAGGAAATTATCCTGTAATTCCGGCTAATTCAATTACTAAACCACCTTCAGCAGAGCTTAGGCCTGACCAAACAGATGAGGCTGCATTTGGAACAGATTATGATACGCTCTCGCCCTTAACAGAAGATATTATTACAGGTGATGATCTAAGTATCCTGTCTTCTAGATATCCGCAAAATCTAGCTTCGCAAGCCCTTGTGCGTATCAAGTCTAGTGAATATAAACGCAGGCAAGCAGCTCCTGCTATTAAAGTGACCGCGCATACACTTGGACATGCTTGGAGACATCCAATTGCGCATAAATGGGGAGGTTGGTAAAATGGAACGAGCACTTTACGTCGGCAGATTTCAACCACATCATAACGGACACCAGTCGGTAATTGAGCAAATTAATCGAAATCCTGATGTAGATGAGATCGTGATTGGGGTGGGTTCATCGCAATATGGTAATTTTAAATTTTTGGATAATCCTTTTGATTACGAGACCAGAAAATTGATGCTTATGCAGGCTACAGTTGGAATGAAACCAACACATATTATTCCTATTCCTGACATTCATGATCCAAGCTGGGTACAATACGTTGAAGTCTTATGCCCAAAATTTAATTTAGTATATTCAGGTAACCCGATTGTTAAAAAGATGTTTGAACAAAGCGGATATAATGTGATTGCTCCAGAAACGACCCAGCCAATATCTGCCACATTAATCCGTCAACGTATGATTAGAGGTGAGAATTGGCAGGAGTTTGTTCCGCCCACAACTTTGCAAATTTTAGAGCAAGTCCGCGGCAGTGAACGCTTAAGATTCGAATATTTAAAACATCCCCGGGCAAATAACACCGCTGATTTAATAATTCAATATCAAGATATGGGTATTGTTTTGATTACAAGGGGAAATGAACCGTTTGCTAACTTCCTGGCCTTGCCCGGTGGATATTTAAATGTAGGGTTTGAGACTTTAGAGCAAGCAGCAGCCAGAGAGGCAAAGGAAGAAACTGGCTTAGAGATTAATCCGCAAAAACTACATCTTTTAGGTGTCTATTCCGCTCCTCAAAGAGATCCCAGAGGTTCGACTATTTCGGCATGTTATTACGCCAAAATAGATCACGGCGATTTAAAGGCCGGCGATGATGCAAAACAAGTTCATCTTATGAACCCCGGTAAATTACCAAGGTTAGCCTTTGATCATAACAAGATGATAGAAGATCTTCTCTCCAGAGGGTTAAATTAGTAGTTAGTTTAGTTATGCGCTTGATCGCTTAGTTTAAAAGCAGTCCTTAATGCCTCTCTTCTTCTATCTGATTTAATCCCTATAGATAAATTCTGCCAGGCTAATAAACTAAAAAGGGCTAAACTTAGCGCAAGACTAATGTGGTTACCTTGTGTAGCGGCTTCTATAAAGTCATATGCAGCTAATCCGGATAAAACACTAACAATTCTTGTTTTGTTTGTTTCAGAAAAAAACCTTTGAGATCCTCTGATGTCTAATCTTTTATATTCCTGAGCTGAAATTCCTAGATCTTCCTCAGGATGCTTAGACGTTGTGTCTGCTATTTTTGCCAGCGCTTTTGCTCGGTAATCAGAAGGCTTAACTACCTGCATGATTTGTGGGTAGACTAAGCCTAAATAGGCAATACCATAAAAGACCCCCTCAAAAATACTGGGGGAGGATAATATCATATAGCCAAACAATCCATTGTATAAATTTGTGTTTATTCCCATAGCAAAAGTATCTATCTTTTTACCCATTATTCTGCGTTGCTTGGAATCAAGCTCTAATTTTGTAATTTCACTAGCAGACAGTTGTTCTTTTCCCATGATTGTGAAGTATATACTAATTTACAATAAAAGTAAACCCATAGTGAAGAAAGAGATATCTTGTAATTTGTTTAATAAATACTCATAATTTAATTATGAACGATGAAGATTTAAAAAGAGTTGGTAAATTAATTGATGAGAGTAATATAGCCTCAGAACAGAGAGTTATAAAAGTGGTTAAGGAGTTGGTTAAAGGTGAAATTTCTGCTAGTGAAAAAAGAATCTTAGTTGAAATAGGTACGTTTGTAACTGATGAAATACTTCCTGCAATAGACGAAAAGGCAGACAAATCAGATATTGATAGGCTGGAAAGAAAGATAGATCAGCTAGCTGATAAGAATTACGAACATGATGTTAGATTGAAGAATATTGAATCAATTCCTGCGGTAGCTCATCAATTAAGAATAAAAAAGTCAAAATAATATTTCGTGAGCAATATAATCCTATAGTTTGACAAAAGAGCTAAATTTTGATATTATGATCAAATATGATGCCCAATTCTGCAGAAATACCAGATATTTTCTCCCGACTTGATTCGCTAAGTGAAGCAGAAAGATTAACCAGACAAATTGGGGCAAGCCCGGATTTTGCAGGAAGCCCAAGTCAGGTTGATGAATTAATGGAAATGATAGCAAAGGAGCGGGTTAAACTAACCTCCCAATTAATTCCTGTCCGAATCTATATTAATCTTCCTGAGGTTTTTGCAGGTGTTGCTTTCACCATACCCAATTTAACCGTAGATATTCCGGAGAGTCCTTCATTAGAAGCTGATAATAGTGGAATGGTAATATCAATTATAAATAATGGGAAGTATACTCGTTCTAGGACAGGTTATAATGGGATAAGTCCAGTTGATTTTGATATAAAAACAGAGATAGAAGGGGTGGATGTATTTGGTGGGCATTATACAGGGTTTGATCTTACGCACAGAAGAAAAGAACTATTAAATGGCTTCTTTGTACATATTCTAAAAGATGAAAAAGTTGTTGAAGAGTTAGCTAGAGGAAATACTGCTACAGGGCTTGGTCAAGATCAGTATCTTTACCGGGCTATTACCAGAGGAGACTGGTCTAATCTACAATCAGAAGGAACAATTTGTTACTCTCATCTTGACCCCTCTGCTAATTTCGAAAATGAAAAAATGTATGAAAGTGATACTTCACAGGTGAAGTTTTATGCCCAAAAAACTGATCAGGGATACACAGGACAAATTATCAGATGGCCGATCGAGCACCCGTTACTCTATAGAGTTAGTGGGGGAGGTTCACTAAGGGTAGCTCCTTTCTTTTCTCATTATTTGCCGCTCAGTATAGAAGTTTCTGATAATCAAGGTAAATCATTTACTCCGCTGATAAACTAAAATCCCACCAAATCCCACCTGGGGGGTGTACTGCGCCCTGCCTGCCGGCAGGCAGGTTGACACCTGGGGATAAATTGCTAAGTATGATCTTTCTATTCATAGGTATTTTGCTTCTAGGATAGGATTTTTATATACTAAGCACTTATGAAGAAATTCAAAGTCCTACATAAAGAGGGCAAGGCCAGAGTAGGGAGATTAGAAACTTCTCATGGGATAGTGGAGACTCCCAGGTTTAATCCCGTAGGAACTCAGGCTAGTGTCAAAGCTATTTTACCAAAAGATCTAAAAGAGATTGGGGTAGAGATGATTCTTTCCAATACTTATCATCTAATGCTTAGACCAGGAGTAGAAGTTATTAAAAAACTGGGCGGATTACATAAATTCATGAACTGGGATCGGCCGATTATGACAGACTCAGGTGGGTTTCAGGTTTTTTCTTTAGGAGGTGCATTAGAGGCAGGTTCCTCCAAAGTGGTAAGCGGTAAAAAGATTACCCAGGACTTTCCAAGGCCAAGACTTAATCAAATTACAGATGAGGGAGTTATTTTCCAGTCGCATTTAGATGGTAGCAAATACACCTTAAGTCCGGAAATAGCTATGAAGCTGCAGTATGATTTAGGAGCTGATCTGATTGTAGCGTTTGATGATCATGAGTATAAAAACGACTATGAACATCTTAAATTATCGATAGAGCAAACGCAAAGATGGGCACTGAGAAGTGTAGATAGCCTGAAGAAGTTGAAGAGCCTGTCTGCCGGCAGACAGGGTCAGCAACTGATGTATGGAGTAGTTCATGGAGGTACAAATAAAGAATTAAGGGTTAGATCTGCTCAATTTACTGATAAACACTTTGAAGCAATCGCTCTGGGTGGAATATATGGAACAAAGACTGAGATGTATGAAATGATTGATTACGTGTTAGCGCAAGTTTCCGATGAAAAGCCCCGGCATCTGCTTGGTATTGGGGAGATAGAAGATTTATTTAATGGAGTAGAAAGGGGAATAGATTTATTTGATTGTGTGGCGCCAACCAGACGTGCCAGAAACGGCTCTTTATACATCTGTCCAAAAAGCGGAGGAAGGAGTAAAAACGGTTTTACCTTAAGTATAACCTTGTCTAAATTTAGAGGAGATAAAACCCCTGTTGATCGCCGGTGTAGTTGTTATACCTGTCTTAATTTTTCTAAAGCCTATTTACGTCACCTCTATTTATCCAAAGAAATCTTGTATCACAATTTAGCTACTATTCATAATCTTTATTTTATTGAAAATTTAATGAGGCAAATAAGGGAAGCGATAAAGGTCAATCAATTTAACAAATTAAAATCTTCCTGGCTTTAGTTCTAAATTAAGGGAGTCCATTTCTGAACTCCCTTAAAATTTTTCAAATTCTTTGCAAAGAATTTATACTACATTGCAGGTGCGCCCCCAGTTGGGTTTTCACTACCTGGTTCCTCGCTACCACCCATTGGTGTTTCAACTACAGGCTCGCTAGGAGCGGTTGGAGCTGGTGTTCCCATAGGATCAGTCGGCATTCCGCTGCCCATTGGAGCTGGTTGTCCCTGGTCTGCTGGTGCAGAAGGCATAGGTTGATCCATAGGGTTTGAGGATGGAGGAGTCATCGGCTGATCTCCTGTCGGCATTCCGCCGCCCATACCACTATTTGCTGGATCTGTTGGATTTTGATTATTGTCCATTATTAATATCACCTCCTTCTTTGTCCTCCGAAGCTTTAAGCATAGGAGGATCTTGCCTACAGTGTATAGTTATTCTAGTTGCGCGGTCAAGGGCTTTTTTGTACTATAAGTATATGCCCTCGAAACTGTCCAAAAAGAGTGGCTGGAAAGTTGTCCAGTCAAAAAAAAGAGTTCAAGAAAAAACAAAACTGGCTTTTTTAATTTTAGGACTCATAGTTTTGGTGCTAGTTTTTTCGCAGGCCTTTAGGTTTACCAGGACTTTGTTTTCTTCCTGGAAGATCTCAAATATCCAGAGAAACTACACCTGGGATGGTAAGCTTAATATAAATTTTCTCATACGTTCGAAAAATCTGGCATTAGTCTCATATAACCCGACAGATAAAAAAATCACAATTATTAATATTCCAGACAGGATATATTTAGAGTCTGCAGGCGGTTTTGGTAGCTGGTTACTAAGTTCGCTTTATGATTTGGGAGAGAATCAAAAAAATTTAGGTGGAGATAAATTATTAAGAGATACTCTGGTTAGATTTTTTGCTCAACCCATAGATGGAGTGTTAGATTTTTCAGGTGAGATGAAAAAAAAGACAGCATTGGGAATAGTAACTTCAATTAGAGGTAATCTGATACCGATAAGCCTTTTATCTAATTTAAAAACAAATCTAACCATAATAGAATTATTAAGATTAAAATTAGGACTATCTTCTGTCAGGTTTGATAAAGTTTCAGAGGTTAACCTTGAAGATAGCCTGACAAATGATCGTCTTTTAGATGGGACTGAGGTGCTTGTGGCTGATCCGAATAAATTGGATTTGGCTCTAGTTGATTTTATAGATCCGAAAATCAAAAATGAGCATAAAACGGTGGTAATTTTTAATGGAACAGATAAGGCCTTGTTTGCGCAAGACTGGGCAAGATTAGTTGCAAATATCGGTGGAAGTGTTATTTTTACAACAAATGCCCAAAAGCAAATTGATAAAACATTAGTTGTTGGTGAAGCCAGTCTTACTCGGGCTAGGTTGTCAGAAGTCTTTAACTCAAGCTGTAAAGAGAGTGACTGTGATAAAATTCAAAAAAGTGATGAAGACTTTTCATCATCCAGGGGTCAAATAAATATAAAATTAGCTCCTGATTTAGTAAATTAATATGATTTTTATACTAATAATCCTGTTTGTTCTGGTTGTTCTAGCTTCTTTTCTCCTAGCCTTTTATTCGATGAAGGATTTCCATACCAAGCCAAATCCTGATTTTGAATATGCTTTATTTTTAGTCAGAAGTGATAATGGTTTAAAGGTTAATGCTTTATCAGCTATTTTTGCAAAAGCAGCAGAGAGAGATCTTTTGATAAGCCTGGAAAGACTTTTTAAAGGTGATAAAAAAGCCTGGGTAATATATGGCCCTAAAAAGATACTTCTTCCGTACAAAGAAGATTTGGGGTTATTGGAGCTTGAGGATTATACGGATGTTGATATAAATAATATTGCCATTTGGGAGGTTGCGATTAAAAACGTTCAGGATTTTAAAGAGAAGCTACCTAAATTACTGGAAAACGAGCAATTTTGGTTTCAAATAATTCTTAAGTTGAAGGGTAAGGATCTGCATTTGATACCAGCTCAGTTAAGATTCATTCTTCTCTCACAGGATGCAGATAGATTAAAGGAATTGACAGAAAACACGCAAAAAAACTTTGAAAACTTATTGCCAAAACTACCGAAACCTTTTTCTAAAAGTCAGTTATTTGAGTTTTATAAAACAAGAAGCCTGATAAAAGAAAATGGTAGGGAAGTGAAGTTAAAAGTCGAAGAAGTTTTAAACCTCGGGTTCTTCCTCTAAGCCATCTTCATCATTGTCATCAGATTGATCAAGCGAAGGCAATATTTCAGAAGTGATAATAGAATCAGAATTATCCAAAAACGACGGTTGGTTTTTAAACTTTTTACTGCGGTATACCTCTTTAATCAAAATAGATAAGCCGTTTACCTTAATGGATTTTATAAAAAACTCGTATTTATTTCCACCGTTTGTCAGCCTTAATATAAGGTGACTGGTATCATCAGGTAAAACGCCCAAATAATTGCCGGATAGATCAACAATAGTGATTTTTCTGTTTTTAACTGCCATCATAACCTGCATACCGCAAAAAGCCTGGGATAGCTTTTGAGGCTCGGCAACTTTAAGAAGTGCTACTATCTTAGTTTTGCCAGGTTCCTGTAAAAATAAGGATGCAGACAATCTTGAATAGCTATTTTGAGAAGGTATGTGGGTATTAGGTATACCATTAGGTTTAAAGGATTTTATTATCTTCAGATTCTTAATAGCAATAGGGTTATATGGATCGTATTTTAAAACCTCACTGTAGAACTTTTTTGCCAAGTTTCCTTTTCCTATCTCCATATAAGCTCTGGCCTGACGGTTTAGAGCATCTACATTTTGAGGATCAACTTTTATTATTTGTTTATTTATTTTTAAAGCATCTTCCCAATTTGAACTTAGAGCCGCATCAATTGCCTGTTGGTGTAAAATAAGAAGGTTTGGGGATAAATCATCCATTAAGGGTCAAAGTATAAGGAACGCTTTGTTTTTTGTCAACGCTTAGTATTTTATTTGGTAAAGAAAATTTATAAATTAACGATCTTGAAACTGTTATCTCTAACCTGTACACTGTACCGTAATTATGTCAGGACATAGTAAATGGTCAACAATCAAGCGGGCTAAGGGTGTAACAGATATTAAAAGAGGCCAGACGTTTACTAAGTTGGCTAATGTTATAACCATTGCAGTTAAATTAGGACTCTCAGGAGATCCGGATTCAAATCCAAGGTTGAGAATGGCGGTAGATGAAGCAAGGAGTGTGAACATGCCAAAAGAGAATATCCAGAGGGCAATTGAGCGGGGTTTAGGGAAAGGCGAAGGGCAATCCTTGGAAGAAGTGCTCTATGAAGGATTCGGACCGGGGAAAATAGCCATAATAGTTGAAGGTGTCACAGATAATAAGATGAGGACGACTTCAGCGATCAAGAATATATTTGATAAAGGTGGGGGATCAATGGCAGGAGTTGGAGCTGTTTCTTATATGTTTGAGAGGTGTGGGCAAATTAAGGTAAAAGGAAAAGGGGGGAGTTTGGATCAAGAAATGTTAGAGTTTATAGATCTAGGGGCAAAGGATGTTGAATCCTTTGACCTTGCTCAGGATTTTACTGAAGCTCAAGATACGCAAAGATATTTAATATATACAGAAGTAGCGGAGTTAAATACTATCACTAATAAAATTACTCAGGCAGGATTTGAAATAGAGAAGCAGGAATTAATCTACAAACCAAATATTTTGGTTGACGTAGATACTCAGGAAAATGCAGATAAAGTTTTAGGTTTCGTCTCCAGGTTAGAGGAATCGGAAGATGTACAAAAGGTCTACGCAAATTTTAATATACCTGACGAATTACTAACCGTATGAATTTAAATTTAAATAAAAGACAAAAGATTATTATCTCAGCAGTATTATTAACTATAGGATTACTCTCAACTCAATTAGTAGATTTTAACTTAAGGTTTAAATTTATAGCTGGTTTATTTGTTGCAACATATATTTTATCTATATGGGCGCTTTGGGAGGGGTTGAATTTGACGAAAGCAGTTGTTTTGATGATTCTGCCAACCTTTTTTACTGTTGCCCTGGCGAGTTTTTATTTCCTACTTCCAGTCAGATGGCTGACCCGTTTACCTATAGCTTCAGTTTTTGGCCTGATGTTTTACTTACTCCTGCTTGCGCAAAATGTTTTTAACGTTGCCAGCCTAAGAACCATTCCTTTGTACAGAGCAGCCTCAACTGCAAGTTTCCTTTTTACCCTGCTGTCAGCTTTTTTTCTCTTTAATGTCATATATGCTTTTAATTTACTATTTTTTTGGAATGGGGTAGCTGTCTTTCTAATAAGCTATCCGCTTATCCTGCAGGTTCTTTGGTCAATACAAATGGAGGATAAGGTATCTGCAGCTATTTTTGTACAAAGTTTTATAATAAGCATTGTTTTGGGGGAGTTAGCTTTGGCCTTTTCCTTTTGGCCGATACCAAATACAATCTGGCCTCTAATTATTTCATCCTCAATGTATGTTTTACTGGGTTTAACAACGCAGGTTCTAAAAAGCAGGGTAAACGGGAGAGTAGTATGGGAATATCTAACTATTGGAACCTTAGTTTTGATAATCGGGTTTTTAACAACTTCCTGGACAGGGTAAATTAGATACATCTAAAGGTAAATTATTTTTTAAGGGTTAGGTGGGGAAGAGGGGGCAACTAGAATACTATAGGTAGCTGTGAAAAGAATAAAAAGAAAATCGTGAAAAGAATAAATGATATAGTTTGATATAGTCGTTAGGCATGAATGTGGAAAACTATGGGACTTATTCGTTCTCTTGTCTTCTTTATCCGCTATGAAATAGCTATACCACTCTGTGCTGAAAGCATCAAGCACCGCTACTCTTAATACCCTCAGATTAGATTCCTTCATCAAGCTAAATCTGGCGCCTGCTGACTGTAATTGCTAGTATAAAAACCCGAAACATAGCTATATAAGGAGAAGTGCGCATAATTAGGCTCTATATTATGAGCGTAGCGACTTATCTATTTCTTGTATTTACTTGATTTCTTGTCTAAAATAGCCTCAATTACTCTTTACTAGAGAACCTCCCTATATTATCATGTCGTACAATGTATCTTATGCGACGTCAGAAATGGGTTTTGCCGGAGGAGACCGCATATCTTGAATATACATAAATTATTGGTGTAACTATAAATATTTATAGTTTATTTAATAATGCGTATTTCTTTACCTTTCCTATCAATATTTTTTGATTAAAATTTCCTATTTCCGTAAATATATCAACTTTGACTTTGGGTTATCCTAAAGCCCTAAACTAAAGATAGCTAATTGGGCATCTATCCCCTTGATCAGCCGTTTTTAGGGCGTTTAAGGGCTTCGTGCCTGAGTAGGCTTAGATGGTAGATAGCGTTATTCTGGAGAGATAATTTATCTAGATAAAACTCAGACAGTCAGTTCGTTTATATATTAAAAGTCTTTATTTTCTTCGGTTACAAATAATTTATGTTTTTTTTGTTTGAATATATTATTTTAGATCCTGCATTAAATCTTTTGATTCAGCGATTCTAAGGAGTATTTTTGTACTGGCTTGCTAATCTCTTGTCGCACAATATAATCACGTTCTTACTTGACAACCGGATTACTTTTATGTTTCAGTTAAATCACATGCCCTTAATTAAAAAAGTTAGCTTGAATCAAAAAGGCTTGCCTCGCTATCGCTTGGGCGAAGCGGGTGTATTGCACCTTGTTCCCCTATTTATATTACTGGTAGGAATTATTGCGAGTGTTTACCTGGTTTCAAAAAATGGTTTTCAAATTTTTAAACCAAAAGCTACTGCTGAAAATGTTTCTTTTGAGTCAGGACAGTGTTTGTCTAGTCGGGATGGCAGAAAAGTCTTAACCTGTGGAGTTGTTAATCTGAAATTTATTTCTCCGCTGGATGCAGGTCAAACTACTGACGCCGGGTTTCAAATAGTTAAAACTGCTTATGCTACAGGATTTCAAACTGGTGGTTATTGCGGTGCTGACCCTTCAAAGATTTATGATCCCGATACAGGTTCGCCAACAGTTACCTGTGACAGTGGCTATACTTGTAGGATAGCTCTTTTTGCAGCTAATCGTCATAATGGAGCTTTTTGTGCAGATTCAGACGGAGGACCAGTGATAGATGGAAGTGACTGGTATTGCGGGGCGGCAGCGCCTGGTTCCTGGCTAGGTGGTAGCCTTATTGGTCGAGGAACGAAAGACAATATATATAAAAGTGTACCCTGGCTTCAAGATCCATCAATACAATGTCCTGCTGGAAAAGAATGCAGAAGTGATGGAAGTAGATTCTTCTGTGGTGTTCCGGGACAGATGAGTCCATCAATACCGGCATCAACTCCCGCACCAGTATCAACTCCAGTTCCGGCTTCACCACAGGGAAGTAATACTCCGATTTTACTTTTCCCAAATGGTGTAGCCCAGAATGATGCTGATAGGAAAATCCATTTTTACTGGTCAAAGGTAGGGAGTGCCAGTAGTTACAACTTAGTTATTAATAATGGAGTTGGAGGAAATAATATTTTGCATAATACTGGAGATTCAAATTACTATGCTTTAAATTTATCTGATTTTGATGAAGGGAAAACGTATCGATGGTGGGTTACAGCATTAGATAAAGATAGGTTTATTCTTCAAGGAGGCACAAGCGAAACTTTTAGCTTTACTGTTAATAAAGCAGCCCCAGCTGCTCCTGCAGAAGATGCAAATAAACCTGAGGGTGGTGACTGTTTGTATAGTGAGCCTGGGTCCAGATGTTATTTAGGCAGCTGGAGAAACAAGGTCTGCACATATGATGGTTCCAAAGGTGTGCATGAATATAACTGTCAAACAGGTCAACCTCTTACGACAGGTGGTGGTAATCCTACAGGACAGCAGACTGGCGGGGCTAATCCTGGAGCAGCTATTGCAACTCCTGCTCCCTCTGCCCCTTCCGGAGGAACGACTCCTCCTGGCGGTACTCAGGGTGGCAGAGCACCGGCAGTAGTTGCTGATGATGGTAGCGCTCCGGCTGATTGTTTAAGCTTTAGAGCCCCGGCTCCAGGAAGAGGAAACACGCCGGAGGGAGGCAGATGGCAGCCAAATTGTACTTTAGTCTGTAGCACGAATTCTGACTGTCCGGTAAGTACAGATCCAAGCATTGCCGGTGACCCTGGTATGTATGAGCGAACTCCGCAAAATCCGGATGGAGCTATCAATAAAACCAACTGGTGTTATGGTTTTGGTTCTAATTTTTCCAGACCAAGATGTTTGATGTTAATGAGAAATAGTACAACGTCTACTCCTACACCAACACCAGGTACACCTGGAGGACAACTCCCTGCTTCCTCCGCTGCGCCAGCAGCTTCAGCTTCTCCTGCGGGTAATGCAGCTAGTCCTACCCCTACTCCCCCTGCAGGTGCTAGAGTTACAACAGGGTTTAGATTCTCAGAAAGACCGCTGGATAACGTAACGGTTGTTGCGGTTCCATTTCAACGATACTACCGTGACATAGTAGCTCCTTATGTATTTAATGATGCAAGGCCTGGAACGAAATTTATTTATGCCCAATTTCAGGATAATCAGGGAAATATAACTAATGCCAACCCCTACCCTATTCAAATAGAACTGGTGCTTTCTTCTGCGATTCCGACTGCCGCCCCTCAATCAGGTGCTTCCCGCCCGGCTTGTCCAACAGATACAGTTACGCCGGAGGAGCTTAGAACAATATGTGGTGTAAAAACATATGATAAATGTATTGATCAAAATGGAGCCACAAATGATATGGCGAGTTTTTGTAGCGATGCTACTGCAAAATTCAGATGTTACTTTTCTAAAAACGATTCCTGCAGAAGCAGCGCAAACGATACGACATACAACTATTTTTGTTCATCCTGTCCAAACAACATAGCTGCTGCACAAAATAGGGTTCCTTGTGCCAAGCCGGGTGAGGCTGGTACCAAAAATACCTGTGGAATTACTACTTACGATAACTGTATTGATGATGCAGCGCAAACCGGGGATCAACTCTGTAAAGGAACAGCTACTAAATTTAAATGTTCATATTCCAGAAACAGTTTATGTATAAGTGGAGCTAATGCCAGTGATTATAATTATTCATGTACAGCCTGTAATCCGGCAGATGCTGATGGGGCTAGTCAGTAATAATGTTAACAAGGTTCTTCTTTAAATCTAAAAGCCAGAGAGGTGTTGCACATCTGGCCTTGATTATAATTCTTCTGGTAGGTATTATCGCCGGAGTTTTCCTGGTTGGTAAAACCCAAATTTTTAAGCCAAAGGCAACATCGACTAATATACAGTTTTTAAATGGCAGCTGCGTAAAGGTACAAGATAATAAGCAGGTTTTAAGCTGTACTAAGGGGATTTCGTTCCGGCTTGTCTCACCCTTGGATACAACTGCTGTTTCAGATAAAGGAGTAGATTTCAGTATAGTAAAAACAGCCTATGCTGCTGGTTCTGGTGCAAATTACTATTGTAATCCTGCTGATGATCCGGAGAAGATTTATCGTAAAATATGTGACTTGCCTTTAAATCTTTGTATATTCCCCTGGTGGAACAATCATTTAGTAGAAGCCAGCGAGAAATGTGATAGCGGACAAAAGTGTGAGGCTATCAGTCAAGGAGTGTTTGATAGCGGAGCCAAATGTGTAGTTTCAAATGAAGTATCGCCACAAGCTACAGGTAGTTTTCAACCGCCACCTATTTTAGAAGGGCAAGGAGGGTCTACAAATACTCCAATAAGAAATTTAGACCCGCAACCAACACTTCCAAGAGGATCAAATGGCGCTGGTGCAAATCCAACCTCTGCTCCTGCAGGAACTCCTTTAAGAGTATCAACCCTGACTGCTTCCCCTACGCCTACTCCAACACCTACCCCTACTCCAACACCAACAGCAGCACCAACTTCTACGCCTACTCCAACACCTACCCCTACTCCAACACCAACAGCAGCACTAAGAGTGACTGTTAAATATAAATATGGAGAAAACCCGACAGCTTTGCAAAGAGCAGACTGGCTGGATTATACCCAGGGCGGTGTAACTGTTAGCGATTTTAATTTTAGTGATGCGCCTGCTGCTCCCAGTCCAAGATATTTATTTGTGCTATTTAAAGATAACTTAGGTAATGAAATCCAAGCTATTCCATATCCTGCTCAAATAGATCTGGTTGCTTCAGCACCGGTTGCTTCTGCTGCCCCATTGTCTTCTGCCGGAGCTGGTTCAACAAATACAACTGCTCAGGCTGTTAAATGCGGCAGTGTCAGTTTGTATTCAGGAAATAACGGAAGACCTGGTGATAGTGCTTCAATTTCTATCAGTTACACCGGTACTCCGGGGTCGATAAAAGTTTGGATGGCATCAAATAGCGAAATAGGTAAATCTGCTCCATCTGTTTCATCCTGGACTCAAGTTAAGGAGAATACTTCGCCTTCTGCCAGTATTCCATTTGTTATCCCCTCAGATATGGTTGGTGGTTCTCATGCATTATTCATAACCTTACATGCAGCTAATGGGGATTTGTTGGACGGGAATGTAGGAGGGGCGGTAGACAATAAATGTGCTACAAATATAACTGTTCAACAAAATGCAGGTTCGACCCCTCCTGTTGTTACCCCTGGGCCAACTGCAGCGCCCCCCGCTCCTACTCCAGTTCCTCCCAGTTGTAATGTCTCAGTTGATATCTCGACCTGGCCAAATTGCAGTAATCAGGTATTGTTGGGTTTGCCCTCTAATCTCCGCGATATGTTGCCTAATGAAGCGATCATCTCGTTTAGCAACGGTGATCTTTTGAACCTGTTTCCTAAAAGCAGATTGGCCACACTTCCCTCTTCTAGACTAGGATCTTTTAGTAACCAGGATCTTTTGGATATGGCAGATGCAACCGGAAATCGAACAGCTTTTTTATCTAACTTTAGTTGTGACAGGCTGGCTAGCTTTGCTTCAGACATAAAGGATTTATTTAAAGATGCATGTAGTTTTTGAGACTTAATGTAGTTGATCGTGTTCGGTTTATATAAACGTGATTGACAAATAGCCTTAAAAAGTGTCAATGTAAATATATCACCTCAAAATATTAGGCGATACATCTTGTATGCAGGATTATCTTAAAGAGCTTTTTAGTAAAAAAAACACAATAAATCTTCTAATCCTGGCTATTTTAGTCTTGGCTATTCCTTTAACCATAAATTTAGCCAGAAGACAGCAGATTTTATTTTCTAAAGCAGCGACAGACAGCGTTCAACTGATAAATAATAACTGTACAATAGATCAAAATGGTAAAAAAGTTTTGACTTGTCCAACAGTGACCCTAAACTTTGTTTCCCCTACAGAAACCGGTATTTTAGTTCAGGGTTTGGTTAAAACAGCCTATGCAACGGATTGTTCTGATAATCCTCCTGATGCTCCTTTGCCAAATGCGAGTTATATTTGGAAAGCGGATTGTAGCAAAACCTGCAATACTCACGGCGATTGTCCGGCCAATAGTACGGATCCAAATAATGTTAATCCAATCTCCAGTAATTGGTGTTATGAGTTTGATTCTGGAAACAGATGTATGCAGCTTCAATATACCGGTTCTCATGTCTCACCTCCAGATACTTGTCGGGATAATCCGGAGACTCCACCTGCTAATTATCTCTGGCATGCTGATTGTAGCCATTTTTGTAAAACTAACAGCGATTGTCCTGTTAGTACTGATCCCTTTGTTAATCCTGTAACCAGTAACTGGTGTTATGGTGGGTTTGTGTCAGAAGGTCAGACGCTCCTTCCCAGATGTATGCAGCTTGAGTATATAGGCTCACGTCCTGCCGCCAGCTCTACTCCTGCACCAACTCCAAATAATGGAGGCAGTGCAACCTGTTCTATAGGCAAGGTCTGTGGATCTGCCTGTGGTAGCGGTGGAGCTGGATCCTGTGATGAATGTAATAAGGGCTGGTGCAGTAATGGTACCTGTGCAACCTGCAGTGTTGGAGGAGGTGTGGTAACCCCTACTCCTACTCCTCCTGTTGCAGCTCCGGCTGTATCCTTGTCTGTTTCACCAAATCCGGCAATTAAGGTTAATAACCTATGGCCAAATTTGACTTTAACTGTCAGGGCAGATTCCGGTACTGACTGGAATGTTTTTTACTATAGTTCTGGAACCTGTACGCCCAGTTCATGTAATCTAAGTGAAGGATGGACTCTTATTGGAAATGGGACTGGTAATGGTTCAGTTAGCTGGTCTTCAACCCAGTCAGTAAATGTTCCGGCTGGCTTGCACACTTTTGCAGTTTTTGATAAAAATAATACCAGGATTTTATCAACCTATGATGTAAATTTTACTCAAGGCGTTGTAACTCCTACCCCTACTCCAACTCAGTCTACAACTCAAAATATAATAAAAGTTTGGTACGCAGAAAATGCTTCTGATTTAACTAATCCAAACGCCAGGCATGAAATTGCTTATCAGAAAGGTGGGGTTAGGCAGGATATTACCTTTGTAAATCAGACTATAGGTACAAAATTTATTTATGTGCAATTTGTTGATGATAAAGGACAAACAATAAACGGAAATCCTTATCCATTCCAGATAGATTTAGTTGGGCCGATACCGGTGGTTTCCGGTTTTGCCTGTGAGATAGATTTGACTAACTCATCTGATTTATTATTTAAATTTATTGGGAATAATTTTGGTTCAACTGCCGGAACAGTTACACTTAGAAATGGTGGCGGTAATCCTGTTCCGGAAAATTGGTCTAATAATGCAGTGACTGCTCGTTTAAGTTCTCCTCCGGTATCTGCAACCACAATAGGTACACAATATTTTGCTACTTTAACTACTAAGGATGGTCAAAAATCTCTGGAGCAGCAATGCTTAGTTGGCATAACACAGCTATCTTTTGGGGCAAAATTATTTTGCAGGGCGCAAAGAAATTTTGATCAGGATAATGTGGATCTGACTTTAGTTTTAGACAAGGATCATACTCAAAAATCCAGAGAAAAGGTCACGATCGACAGAGACGGGAATATAACTAATATTAAAACTAAACTAAAAAGTGGTGAGAACTATATTGCCTGTATTAAAGCGCCGCTTAGCTTAAGGAAGTGTTCAGCCCCGTTTATAGCTTCTTCAGGTACCAATAACTTAAGTATAAATCTCCCTATCGGAGACTATAATGGAGATGGTACTATAAATAATGTAGATGGTAGTTTACTGCGTTCACAATGGGGACCGGTAAACGCAGGAAAGAATTGTGACGTTAACCGGGATGGAGTTTGTAACTCCTTTGAGTGGTCTTGTATGTTGCCTGAGTTTAATAATAGTAATCAAGTGGAGCCTTAAATATGGATAATCAAACACTCACATACCATGCGCAAGATTTTCAAAATAATCCTAAAAAAGGGTTGCCAATTTTGCGGATAATTTTTGTTATATTAGCTCTAGTTATTTTAGTCGAATTAATAATTGGCTTAAAAACTCTCTTGACCCCGGTTAGCACTTCAAAACAAGCTCAACAGACTACTTCTTCAGCAGGAGAGATCATGCTTGGGAGCGCAAATAAAATTTACCATGTTGGAGATTTAGTGCCTGTAACTGTTAGGATTTCAACCGGAGGGCATCCTACCCAGGGAGTGGATTTGGTAATTAAGTATGATCCAACTAAACTTGAAGCCTCTGCGTCAGGTTTTATAAAGGGTGATGTCTATGATGATTATCCTGCCCTAAATATTAATTCTGATAAAGGAGTTTTACGAGTATCGGGTATTGTTGGGATTAGTAAACCGGGGTTTATTGGCAATGGTAATTTTGGTACTATTAATTTTAAAGCGAAACTAAGCGGTATTACTGATGTGTCGTTAGATTTTAGCCCGGGCTTAACAAATGACACAAATATGGTTGAGGTTGGAAACAGCAAAGATATACTGGAGAAAGTTTCAGGAGTGAAGATAAATATACAATGAAATCTCAAATCTCAAATCTCAAATCTCAAATATTATCTATATTTTCCATATCACTCTTTGTATTTTTAGGAGCCTCTTCCGCTTTAGCTTCTACTCTGTCATTGTCGCCTGCAACAGGTACTTTTAATAGGAACTGTCCTTTTGTAATAGATATTCTTTTAGACACTAAAGGAGTTGCAACGGACGGAACAGATGCCTATTTGAATTTTGATTCATCGAGGTTTAATGCTGTAAGTATTGATACCCAGGGAAAGGTCTATCCAGATTATCCAGGAAGCGAGATAAGAAATGATTTAGGTATAATAAAAGTTTCCGGGCTTGCTACACCAACTTCACCCTATTCCGGTTCCGGAAAACTCGCCACAATAAACTTTAGCGTTAAAGATACTGCCTCAACTGGTGTAACCCAAATGACATTTGATTTTGACCCGAACGACAAAGGCAAAACTTCCGATTCAAACGTAGTGCAAAAAGGAACAGCTACTGAAACCCTGGATTCTGTTTTGAACGGCAGCTATACCATTGGAGCTGGTTCTTGTGGCGCTACTCCTGCTCCAACTCAGGTTACGCCAGTAGGAGCAATAAATCCACCAGCAGGGGCTGTTGGAGCTGCAACCCCTTCAGCGACTTTTATCCCTTTAAAAACTCTTCCTCCGGCTGGTTTCGAAAAAGTTACCTACATGTTTGCAATTATAGGTTTAGTTTTAACTATTCTTGGAATATTGGGTCTGACCTTGCTCTAATTTATGATTCTTTCTGCTCTGATTACCGACTTTTTAGAATATTTAGAGATTGAACGGAATGTTTCAAAGCTTACTATCAAAAACTATGATCATTATCTAAAGCGCTTTTTATCTTTTTCCGGAGACATCAGTCCTGATAAGATTGATTTAAACCTGATTAGAAAATATAGACTGCACCTTTCCCGTTGGGTAGATCCAAATAGTCAGAAAAGTTTAAAAAGAATTACTCAAAATTATTTCATGATAGCCCTTCGATCATTTTTAAAGTATCTGGCAAAGATAGACGTAATTTCTCTCTCTAGCGAAAAGGTTGAATTGGGAGAGTCAGATCCAAGACCGCTTAAAGTCTTAGACGATACCCGTTTAAAACAGCTTTTGGAGGCGCCTGATATTACAACTAAAGATGGAATAAGAGACAGATCAATTTTAGAAACTCTTTTTTCAACCGGGCTTCGTGTTTCGGAGCTAGCATCCCTTAACCGGGATACAATAAATTTAAATAGGAAAGAATTTGGGGTTGTGGGTAAAGGAGGGAAAGAGCGGGTGGTTTTTATCTCTGATTCTGCTGCAAGTTGGATCCTGAAATATTTAAGTTTTAGGAAAGACAGCTTTAAACCTTTATTTATCAGGTTTCAGGGAAAAATTGAGATGGAAGATAACGGTGAGGCTATGAGGCTTACTACCCGTTCTATAGAAAGGATTGTAGAAAAGTATGTTAAACAGTTGGGTTTTGCAATTAAAGCTACCCCACACACGCTAAGGCATAATTTTGCCACGGATTTACTGATAAATGGGGCTGATATCAGATCTGTTCAGGAAATGTTAGGACACACCAATATCTCAACTACCCAAATATATACCCATGTTACAAATGCGCATTTAAAAGATGTGCATAAGGCTTTTCATTCAGGTAACAAATTTGATAATTAAATTAACCGTCTTGAGGATTTTGTACTTATATCAAAAATATAGTATTGCTGCAATTGCGGGTAGTTAGGATTGTATGAGTAAATAAAATTATTGTTATCAGTCCACATTAGAGGGTATCCTTTGGTAAGTCTAGTGTTAATAGAGTTTTGATTTAAATAAATTGCATCCTGCTCATCTTCCCCACTGTTACGTTCGGCTCTTATATAAATTAAGTTGTCTGCATTAGGTGATAGTTTTGGCATCTGAACATCAGCCCATCTACCTGAATCAATTGTAATTCCTTCAATTTTAGGAAACTGCGCCAGGACTATCAGAGATGAGCTGGGTTTACTAGGATCATTACCTGTATTGCCTAAAGTTAAAGCCCAAAGTTTGCCATCATGGTTGAAATTTGTTTGAACTCCAAAATATTGATCGAATAATCCTTTTAAGGTAGAAGTATCTAAATGTCCTGTTTTAATATTAAATATCGCAAATTGGTCTTTTTCCCCAGATGTTACTGTTAAAACCTTCTCATTGTTAATCCATTTATCCACACCTTTTAGCTCTGCTAATAATTTTCCCTCGCCTTTTTCTAAATCCAATAAATAAAACCCTGAAGGTAAATATTTTGTAGCAGGCCTAGGAGTGGGTGTTGTAGCTGCTCCTTCTCCACCGATGTAACTGCTTTCCTGGGAGTAGACAATCAGCTTTTTTGAATCAGGTGACCAACCTGAAATATAAGAAACTAATAAATTATCAGGTAATTCAATTTCAGATTTACCGTCTGCACTTATTATTTTAAGCTGGTTATCTTTTGAAATATAAGCCGCTTTTTTTAAATCAGGTGAGGATTGTGGAGAAACATCACCTAAATACAGGGCTCCACCCATCCCGGCTGTTTCATTATCAGTTATGATGGGAGATTCTCCGTTAATTGGAAGAAGGGTTAATTTGTAGAGGCCGTATGAGGTTCTGGATGTTTCCTTAGATATAGCAAAGCTTTGAAAATCAGAAGTATGTAGTAAGGGGAAGTTAAGTTTTAGAACTTCTTTTTTAGAGAGATTATAAGTAAGGTTTAAACTCTTTTGTACAAAAGGTAAGCTTAAAAAACTGTATAAAACAGCCAAAAAAATACCTATTAACAATAATTTTAAATACATAGCTATTTACCCAAATCCTTCAGAAGCATATTTAAAGCTGTTGAAACTACAGCCAGTACGATGGCCCCTAAAATTGCCGGTATCCAACCATCAATCATCAAGCCTTTGACAAATGCGGACACTATAAAAAGCATAGAGGCATTGATTATAAAAGTAAAAAGACCTAATGTCACAAAAGTTAAAGGTAAAGCTATAAAAGATATAATGGGTCGGATAAAAGTGTTAACCACTCCTAAAAGTATTGCAGCCAATATTGCTGATGTAAAATCTGCAACCTTAAATCCCGGAACAATGTATGCAGTTACCATTAACGCTAAGGCGTTTAATAGCAGAGATATTATTATGTACAAGACAAATCACCTCCTTAATCTATTATTTAATCAAAGATCTTAAGATGTCAATGTTTTCTTTATCCGGTCCCTGTTTGGAAAAGCCAGGAACTTCTAAAATAAAAGGGGTATCTTTTAATATGGAACTGTTGACCAATTTTGTAAATCCATCCTTACCGATAAATCCCTCACCGATATTCTCGTGTCTATCCCTCTTTGATCCCAATTCAAATTTAGAGTCATTTGCATGTATAGCTGCTAAATTTTTCAAGCCAATTTCTTTATCAAATTCTGCTAATACTTCCTCAAGTTTATTTTTTATATCATAACCGCAAGCAAAAAGGTGGCAGGTATCTAAGCAGATTTTTAGTCGGGGGTTATTAACAGCCTTAATTATTTGTCCAAGTTCTGAAAATTTTGATCCGACAGATCCGCCGGCACCGGCAGAGTTTTCCAAAATCAAATGTGAGGAAGAGTTGAAGCTAGAGTTTAGAATTTGTGAAACTGAGCTTGATATTTGGTTGAATACCTTTTCAAATCCCGCTCCTTTATGAGACCCGAGATGAAAAATAACTCCTGTTGATTCTAGTTCTCCGGCCAGGTTTAAAGCATAAATTAACCATTCAATAGATCTTTGTAAGTGAGCAGGATCATCAGCTGCAAGATTTATCAAATATGTGCCATGAATAAAATTTGGCTTGATTCCAGTTTCTACCTGTTTCAATTGGTATCTATTTACTTCTTCTATTTCATGTTTTGTTTGAGTCCATTGTCTGGGGGGCGAGATAAAGATTTGGGTAGTTTCTGCACCGATAGCCGCGGCTCTTTCAAGACTAAGTTCGAGGGACAGAGCAGCAGAAATATGTGCACCAATCTTTGGCATATTATTGACAAGTTTAGCATTATTTAGGTAGTATAGCCACACTGCTTTTGTTTCAAACTATTCCAATATGTCAAAAATTGATCTTAATATACCCGCATTATCGGGAAAGTTTTTCGATCTACGGGAGCTAATTCCAGGTGATTCATTTAACTGGAGTTGGGTCAGATCGTTATCCGATGTAAATTATTTAGCAATTCACCATTCCGCAGGTTCTGATAATCAAACTCCAGAAGAAATTTCAAACTACCATATCAATAATAATGGTTGGGGTGGGATCGGCTATCATTTCTTGATTAGCAAAGACGGGACAGTTTATTATGTTGGTGATATCTCAACTGCCAGGGCTAATGTGGCTAATCTGAATGAACAAGTTATAGGTATCTGCTTAATTGGAAATTTTACTCAGGGTAAGGTGCCTACAGATGAGCAATATCTTTCTGCCCATAGTCTGTGTGATTTTTTTATCAGCAATTATCCTGATTTAACTAACTTAAAGTCTTGGGATGTTGTTGTAGGTCATAGAGAGTTGCCAGGCCAAACATCCATATGTCCGGGAGAGGATTGGTTATCCTGGAAGAAAAGAATTGTTTCACCTGTTCAAACCAACATAGACAGAAGTCCTTTGGGAACTGTTACCTTTAATCCTTTGAAGACAACAAATGAAGCCATTTTTTTGCAAGGACAAGTCTCTAGATTTCAGGAAACGATTAATCATCAGAAATCTCAAATAGATAACCTGCAGGCTTCTCTTGCGGCAGTAAACAGGCAATTGATAACACTAAAAGAAGCTCTTTCGCAGAAGGATAGTGTGCCTACTCAAGTGAGGGAAGCATCAGTAAATGTAGAGCTAGAGTCAAAAAAAGAAGATCAAACTCTAACCCTATTACAGGGATTTTATAATTTATATAAATTTATATTTGAAAAAGGAGTTAAATAATGCAGGGAATTGATTTAACGCCACTTTCTGTTGCAATTATGTTTGCAACGCTTAATGAGTCAATCATTGAGTATATGTTTGGCAGTATTATAAAACTTAGGCCGTATTTACCCCTTATTTCCTTGGGAACAGGTGTGTTTTTGTCGTTTGCCTATCAAATAAATATGATGCATATTTTACTAAATGTTCAAAGCGGATTTCCGCCGTTAGATTTTATTCTTTCAGGGTTTTTAATTTCCAGAGGTTCAAATTTTGTAAATGACTTTGCAAAAAAAGCACTAGGAAGCAAATGAATTTTAATTTATATAGGTTTACCTGCAAGTCCGAAAGCCGTAAGGTCATTTATAAATCCAATTGCCTGATATGGCCAGCTAATAATTACTGAGTAAAATCCTGGTGATAAAAAAGAGATAAAAGGCCACTTATAGTAAAGGGCAAACAGAATCGCAAATACAAATCCGGCCATAAAATAAGCGATGGCGAGTGTTGAAAATATGGCAGATGCTTTCTTCATATTAAGTTATCTTAAATTTCTTGCGTTTTAATCTTTTCTTCTGCTTTTTCATTTGAAGAAACAGTTGTGGCGGCAACTACTCTTTCACCTTCTCTAACTCTCATAAGGATTACTCCCTGGGTTTGTCTTTGAAGTGTTGGCACTTCTTTTAAATTCATTTTTATTAACTGACCCCTGGTTGAGGTTAGAACTAAGGTGTCTGTTGATTTATCAACCAAAGAAGCAGTAACGATTCTGCCTGTTTTTGGTGTGATTTGTGCGGCCTTTACCCCTTGACCTCCCCTGCCCTGTTTGCTCCAGGCAGTAGTGGCAGTTTTTTTGCCCAGTCCATTTTCCATAACCACCAAAAGCTCCCCCTCCTCTTTGCCGATAATAGTGAGGGATACAACTTTATCATCTTTTCCTAACTTAATTCCCCTAACTCCGGAGGTGTCCCTATGAGTTGGCTTAACTTGTTTTTCTGAAAATCTAATGGACTTACCATCGTGTGAGACGATAATTGCATCACTTTCACCGGTTGTAGGAACAACCCACCCTAGCTCATCCCCGGCATCAAGCTTTATTGCTACCAGTCCGTTCTTTCTAATATTTGCATATTCTTCCAAAGAGGTTTTTTTAACAGTACCCCAGCCTGTACACATAAAGAAGTATTTAGCGCTTTCTCCTTTACCTCTGGTTGTCAGAACTGCTGTTACTTTTTCTCCCTGCTCAACATTGATTAGATTTACAATCGCCTGTCCCTTGGCAACCCTTTGAGTTTCAGGTATATCCCAAACTTTTATTTGAAAAACCCTCCCCTTGTCTGTAAAAAATAGGATACTGTCATGGGTTTGAGTATAGAAAATATGAGAAACTGCATCAGTCTCTTTAGTTGCGATGCCCATAACTCCTTTCCCTCCTCTCTGCTGCGTTCTAAAAGAAGCTGGAGCTTGTCTTTTAATATAACCGCCTTCAGTGATTGTGACTATTGTTATCTCATTTGGAACCAGATCTTCTTCAGAAAATTCTCCAACCTTTTGTTTATAAACTCTGGTTCTTCTATCATCTGCATATCTTTCTTTGATTTTTTGGAGCTCATCTTTTATGACTCTTAATATTTTTTCTGGATGAGCCAGCAAATCTTCCAGGTAATCAATTGTTTCACGGATCATTTTTAGCTCTTCCTCAATCTTTTGTCTTTCCAATGCAGCCAATTTTCTAAGTTGCATATCCAAAATAGCTACAGCCTGAAGCTGCGAAAGTTTAAACTTATCCATCAAATTTTGTTTGGCTTCTTCAGAATCTTTAGATTTTCTTATGGTGGCAATTACTTCGTCAATATTATCAACTGCGATTTTTAATCCCTCCAGGATATGTTCTCGAGCCTTTGCCTCTGCTAATTCAAATTCTGATCTTCTTTTGATAATCGTTTGCCTGTGGGTTATAAATTCTTCCAAGACATGTTTTAAAGTCAAAAGATGAGGAACTCCGTCTACTAAAGCTACCAGATTAACATTAAATACAGATTGCATAGCAGTAGATTTATAAAGGTTATTTAAAAGGGATTGTGGTTTGGCATCTTTCTTTAAATCAAAGACAATTCTCACCATTTGTTTTCTATCCGATTCATCTCTTAAATCGGCAATGCCTTCCAGTTTCTTATCTTTTACTAAATCAGCAATTCTGGCAATTAGAGTTGATTTATTTACCTGGTAAGGAAGTTCAGACACAATAATCTGCATTTTACCGGATGAATTTTCTTCAATATCAGCTTTAGCTCGCATAACAATCCGACCTTTTCCGGTAGCATAGGCTGCTAATGTTTCAGATTGATCATATATGGAAGCACCTGTTGGGAAATCCGGCCCTTTAATAAACTGCATTAGGTCTTCAACTGTAACATCTGAGGTAAATTTTCCGGTTGAGTCAAAGTTAGTCATTGAGTCACTGTGATCAATACCATCAACTATAATTGCTTCTGAGCTTTCTGGTGTTTTTTCTGTGACCTGTGCCTTGTCGACTGTAACCTCTTTTGCAGGATGTTCAATCATGTATACCAGGCCATCACAAACCTCGCCCAGATTATGAGGCGGAATTTGGGTTGCCATACCAACTGCAATGCCTGAGGCGCCATTTAATAACAGGTTAGGAATAACTGAGGGAAGCACTACTGGTTCTTGAATTGTTCCGGAGTAATTATCAACAAAGTCTACGGTATGTTTATTTATATCCCGAAGCAGTTCTTCAGAAATAGCAGAAAGTCTCGCTTCTGTATACCTCATAGCAGCAGGAGAATCGCCATCAATTGAGCCAAAGTTTCCCTGTCCGTCAACTAACATATATCTCATGGAGAAGTTTTGAGCCATTCTAACCATAGCTTCGTAAACCGGAGCATCTCCATGTGGGTGCAAATTTTTCAAAACCTCACCTACCACAGCAGCGGATTTTTGATAACGGCTTGTATGGTGTAATCCTTGCTCATTCATGGCAAAGATAATTCGCCTTTGAACAGGTTTAAGTCCGTCCCGGACATCCGGTAGCGCTCTTGAAACTATAACAGACATTGCGTAATCCAGATAGGATTTTTGCATCTCTTCAACTATTGGGGCTGCTTGTATTTTTCCGATGTTACTCATTATTTAGGGGCTTAAAAAAACCTGCCTGCCGGCAGGCAGGGACTTTTGGCTCCAAATTATTATACATTTATTAATCCTATTTAGGCAAGAGGTTAAAGATTCTTGAACTTTAAATACGATTTAGTTTTGGTAAATTAGACCAAAATTCGTTTAGCTTGACTTGGACGCCACGTTGTTCTGGGCCAGGGATAGCAACTGGTGCTATTTGTGTATGGATGGGTAATATTTCATCAGCAAGATTTTCAAGACCCACTATTGCTGCTCTTCGTTGTTTGTTTATATGGATGTTTCCTCCATCAAAACAGGCACTAAAATAAGCAGTTGTTAATCTGACCCAGGAAACAGATGTAGCCTTAGTACGTATGATAGTCGAAAAAGTAGAATCGTTATGCGGTTCTGTTAACTCTTTAAGAAAAAAAGGTATAGGTACATGAATCCCTATACCGATTTCTAAGTATCCTCGAAATGGCTCATCAGTAAGGCTTAAAAAGGGATATTGGCGAGGTGCAGTCAATTTTCTTGGGGCTGAGTATTCTCTTTCCAGCCTTGAGAATAGATCAGATGCTGAGTTGAGACAAACTGCAAGCGTTCCCCCAATAGTCCACTGAAATATAAATTGAGGTGGTTCACCATCTTGAAAAGTTTGGATTCCAGCGCTAAAAATTTCCTTTTTATCCGAAATAGCTCTAAGGTTTGTATTGTATTTGTCCTGAGATTCCTCATGTAGTTCAATACCCATACAAGGTTGATATTATATGCTTTTTAAATTTGGTTTGAAAGATTCATTTTGACTTTGGAAGAATATAGAAAGTATAATGTTTAAGATGGCAAAGTTAAAGTTAGGATTGTTTTTCGGTGGTAGGTCTTCCGAACACGAAGTGTCGGTTTTGACTGCCTTACAGGCCTTTGAAAATTTAGATCCAGATAAGTATGAAATAGTTGCTGTTTATGTAAGTAAGCAGGGAGATTTTTATACAAATTCCAAATTTTTACATTTAAAAAATTATATTGATATTGACTCACTCCTTCTTTCTTCGAAAAAACTTACTTTCGTTAAAGGAGGATTAAAGACTCTAAATCTATTTTCTAAAACTATTCCAATAGAGATGGCATTTCTATCTTTTCATGGTTCTTTCGGAGAGGATGGTTGTCTCCAGGGGCTTTTAGAAATGTACCAGATTCCATATACCGGATTTAATGTTACAGCCAGTGCCATTGCCATGGATAAAGTTTTTTCCAAAGCTTTATTTAAAGAACTGGAGCTGCCTGTTTGTAAATATGTCAGTGTAAAAAGAATGGATTGGATATCTGATCCTAAGGCGATTCTACAACATACTCAGAATGAATTAAAATTTCCTATGTTCATAAAACCTGCACTGATTGGGTCATCAATCGGAGTAAATAAAGCAAAAGATGAAGATTCTCTTAATTTTGCAATTGAGGTAGCTGCAACGTATTCAGAAAAAATATTAATAGAAGAAGCTTTTGAAAATGTTTCAGAAGTAAATTGTTCTGCTTTGGGATATGAAGAAGTAGAAGCTTCTGTTTGTGAGATGCCGGTCACCTCAGGTGAAGTTTTATCCTTTGATGATAAATATACTAAAGGCAAGGCTAAAGGAAGTAAGGGCTCTGGTATGGCCTCTTTGAGTAGAGTTATTCCTGCGCCTATTTCGGCAAAGCTGACTAAAGATATACAAGCAGCAACCATAAAAATTTTTAAGGCCTTAGATGGTAACGGGGTGGCTAGAGTTGATTATTTTGTAGATCAAAAGACCGGAAGATTTTGGGTGAATGAAATCAATTCTCCTCCTGGGTCTTTTGCTTTTTATCTTTGGGAAAAAAGTGGAGTTAAATTTCCCAAACTCTTGGATAAATTAATTGAATACGCTTTAAAACGGGCAGAAAATCAGAAAAAAACTCAATATACTTTTGAGTCAGGGCTTTTATCCAGAGTGGCTCAAAAAGGTGGAATAAAAAATTAGGAATACTGATCGGGCAGATCATTTTCAAGCAGTACTACTGTTTCTACGCCCATTGTTAGTCGTTGTGCAAGCTGGATAGCTTCTTTGGTAGAACTGGCGAAATGCACCTCATCTTCCGGGTGAGGGGTAATCGCCTTCATTCCTTCGAGTAAATCTTTTTTAGCATTCTCTCCTACTATAATAACTTCATCAGCGATACATTTAATGGAATTTCCAAAGTCTTGGTTAGCTCTTGACGCCTCATTTCCTAATTCCACAAACCCGGGTGTAATAACTATCTTTCTATTTTTTTTAAAACTTGCAAGTAGATTTAGAGAGCTCTCTGCAGATTTAGGATTAGTATTATATGAGTTATCAATGAAAGTCATATTGCCTACTTTTTTAATCTGCATTCTGTGTGGAGTTGGTAATAATAGCCTGGCTCTCTCTCTTATTTCAGAAAGTGTTAGACCCAGTTGCAGTGCAACCGCGGATGCAGCCAGAAAATTTGCTACATGATGCTCCCCTACTAAGGGGATATTAATTTTAGTTTTCCCTTCGGGGGTATGAATTGTGAAAGAAGTTTCCTCAATATTTGTTTTAATATTAGTGGCGTAAAACGGATCCCCCTCACTTCCATAGAAAATAACTTTAGCGTTAACACTAGATGAATTATCTTTAATTTGCGCATAAGTGCTATTTAAAATAGCTATTCCATCTTTTTTTAAAGATTGAGGTAGTTCAAATTTAGCTTTTACTATACTTTCTATTGATCCGAATCTTTCTAGGTGTTGTGGCGCTATTGCAGTAACAATACCAATATCTGGTTTTATAAAATCACAGATTTTTTTAATCTCCCCCTTTTTGTACGCTCCCATTTCGCAAATAAAAATGTCAGTATTTTCTTTTACCAGTTCTAAAACAGTTTGAGCGATGCCTTGTCGGGTATTAAAACTTTTTGGAGTTTTAACAACATAATATTTTTTCCAAAGCAGTGTATACAAGATATCCTTTGTCGATGTTTTTCCAAATGAACCTGTAATAGCGGCTATTTTTAAATAAGGTAAATTCTCTAATTTTTGTTTAGCATCTTCTAAAATATTATTTTTTAAATAAATCTCTAATGGTTTATAAAATAAATCTGCAAGGATTAGAAAAAATGGAGTTAAGGGTTGCAGAAGAATAAGTGATAGTATAAAAAAAATAGCTGAATGATCTGGCTTAATATTTAAAATTATTGCAACAATTGTTTCCAGAATAACAGTTCCAACCAGTATCGCCAGAGCTTTATTACTAAAATAAAGGTGGTGTTTTTTTTGTAAATTTCTTTTTAACGGATTTTTGAGAAACCATTTTAGAAATTCCCAGGAGTTATATTCCATAATTTGGTAAATATATAAATAATCTAAAAGCGGGAAAATTTTAGATAAAATCCTTGACATAATATGTAAACCTTTCCGGATCATGGACATGTAAAAAATGCCCACGTCCTTCTAAAGTAACTAACTTTGAGTTTTTAATTAGCCGATACATCTGTATACCGTATCTTATAGGAACCGCCCTGTCTTCTTCTCCCCAAATAATTAGGGCTAAATTATTAATTTTTTTAAGATCTTCTGTTAAATCCTCCCGGATAGTTTTTAAAAGTGTTTCCTTCATTAGTCCTGCGTTTTCGTAGTCAGACTCTATCTTTCTATAAAATTTCTTCCTGATAATAGTTTTAAGATTTAATATATCTGGAATAAGAAAATGTATAATTTTCGCCAAAGGAAGAATTAAAGTGCGCCTTAATGAAGGAACGGGTTTAATGCCGGATGCGCCAACTAAAATTATTTTATTTACTAAATATGGGTAAAGGGCTGTAAATTTAATCGTTATCTTTCCACCAAATGAATGACCTAATATATTAGGGTTTTTGATTTTATTAATCTTAATAAATTCTGCTAAAACTTTTGCATAGTCTTTTGTGTCATATGTTTTTTGTGGAGAATCTGATCTTCCAAATCCCGGAAGATCTATCAGCCAAAGAGTAAAATTATCTTTTAAAAGATCCAAGGATGGCCAAAAAGTTGAGACATCTTGTCCCCAACCATGAAGCATGATTAAATCCCCTCCTCTACCAACTTTTTGAAAATAAACCTGTAAATTATCTATCTTTGTATACATAAATTAAGTGATTATTCTTTTTATAGATCTGTCCAATTTCACTAAAAGATCATAAGTAATAGTATCGCAAATTTTTGCACAATTCTCTAAAGAATTTTTATCACTTGGATTATTAGAATATATGATTACTTCTTCCCCGACCCTGGGGTTTTTGATTTTGCTAATGTCAATTGTTGTAATATTCATACTGACTCTACCGATAATCGGGCAGGAAATATTATTTATTTTTACGAATCCTTTATTAGAAAGTCTTCTGTCTACTCCATCATTATAACCAATTGATAAAATCCCAATCTTTAAATTGCGAGGAGCTTTAAAAGTGCTATCATATCCGGTAGTTTCACCTTTTTTTAAAGTTTTGATTTGAGCCAAATGGGTTATTAATCTTAAAGTAGGAATTAAATTTTTGTTATCGACAAGTCCAAAAAGAGCTATCCCAGCTCTGGATAAATTTGATATTTGAGAAACTATTTCGTTTGTTTCTTTATTTACTAATCCTCCTGAGGCAGCTATGTGAATCCATTTGGGTTTAATTTTATAATTTCTAAAAATCTCTAAGGCCTTTTTAAAATTTCTTATTTGATTTTGAAAAACAGGATCACCCTTTCCGTTAGTAGATGCCAGATGACTCATAACCCCTTCGATTTTTAGATTTGGAAATTGTTTTAATGCATCTAGGAATTCTGGCAGCTCTTCTACCCTCACGCCCTCCCTTCTCATGCCCGTATCTACAAATATGTGTATCCTGGACTGCAGCTGATAATCATTTATAGCTCTTAATAAATCCTGTGTAAAAACAGCAAACGAAAAAGGTAGTTTTTTGACCTTTAGGTTCTCAGGGTTAGTGTAACCGGTTATTAGTATAGGAGTTTTTATATTAGCTTTAAGTAGTTCATAAGCTTCAAATAATGAGTCTACGCAAAAAAAAGGAGGATTTTGGGGAGCTAATATTTTGGCAATATTAACGATGCCGTGTCCATAACCGTTGCTTTTTATAACGGGCGCAATTTTAATCTTGCGATTTAAGGAGGATAAATAGTTATAGTTATGAATAAGGTTTGCTTTTGAAATCTCTATGAAATTTAAGCTTTTATATTCTTTTTTAAAGATGTTTAATATTTTAAGCATGATTAGAAGATTGAATCTATCGCTTTATTGAATTTTCTACCCCTATCAAATTCATTTTGGAACATATTAAAAGAAGTGGCTCCTGGAGAGAATAAAATGATGTCTCCTTTTTTGAAATAAAAAGGCTTTTTTCTAATATCTTCTTTTAATTTTTTCAGTAATTCCTCCAGATTATTAAACCTTCCTTCAATAATAGATTGATCCGCCATGTCACAAATTATTTCATCAGCTACGTCCCCTTCTAAAAAATAAACGGCTTTCGCATATCGGTTGATTGCACAACTAAGTTCTCTATAATTCATGTTTTTATTCATTCCTCCGCAGATTAGGATAATTTCTGATCCCAGGGTTTTTAAAGCTTCAACTGTAGCGTTGGGGTTAGTGGCAGTGGTGTCGTTATAAATTTTAAACCCAGCCCACTCTTTTATTAGCTCCATCCTGAAGGGGACGCCTTTAAAGTGAATAAGAGATTTGAGTAAGAATTTTGGGTTAATGTTAAAATTGTTGCCCAATGCAAAGGCTGCCGATATATTTGATAAGTTGTGTTCTCCTTTTAAAATTGGCTCAAAATCTACCGGTAAGTCTGTAGAGGAATAAAAAATAGTTTGTCCTTTTAAGCCTGTAAGAAATTTGGGGTTATTTAAAACTGGGTCCTCCCTTTTTATAAATAAAAAATCATGGCTGTTTTGATATTTGGCAATTATTTTTTTGGCGCTGATATATTCATCCATATTTTTATAATAATTTAGATGATCCTCATAAATATTGGTAATTATTGCCCAATGGGGCGAAACTTTATGAGTATCAAAAGCTTCCAGTTGAAATGAGGATAGCTCCAAAATGACCAGGGTATCGCCATCAATTCTATTTAAGCATTCTAAAACGCTAGTGCCGATATTTCCGGCTAATACAACTCCACCTCGCAGGTTCGTATCCCGTCCTTCCTTCAGAATCTCATAAATTAAAGAAGCAGTGGTAGATTTTCCTTTGGTGCCTGTAATGCCGATAATTTGTGAGGGTTTGACAAATTCCAGAAATATACCCATATCCTGCTCGACTCTTTTACCTTTTTCCAGAGCGTATTCTATATAGGAATTACCGGGTTTAACCGCCGGGTTTTTGATAATTAAATCAGCCCAATCGATATCATCTGTTTTATGCTCGCCTAAAGTATATGAAATATTTGGATAAGTTGTTAGCTGATTGATAGAAGATTTCAGGATTTCTTTGGTTTTTAAATCAGTAATTCTAACATGGGCGTTTTGGCTTGCAAAAAATAAAGCCGACCCTACTCCGCCCTGATTTTGCCCCAATCCAAACACCAATACTTTTTTGCCTTCAAATGAATTAATTTGGTTCATAGCCTAATATTTGGTATTATATCTCTTTGGGGTTAGTAATTAAAATCTATGAATAGAAGTCCGATTGGAATATTTGATTCTGGTATTGGCGGCTTGACCGTCACAAAAGAAATTGTGAGGCAGCTGCCTTATGAAAGTATAATATATCTTGGCGATACAGCCAGGGTTCCATATGGAACACGCTCTAAAGAGGTTGTGGCTTCTTTTGCAAAAGATCTGGCCAATTTTCTGCTAAAGCGAAATGTTAAAGCTCTAGTTGTCGCCTGTAATACCATTTCTTCCGTTGCGCTGGAGGAGATAGAAAAAATGTCGCCCGTTCCTGTAATTGGTGTAGTAAAACCGCTAGCAAAAAAAGCAGTTAATCAGACCAGGAATAAAAAAATCGGAGTGATAGGTACAAACGGAACTATTAATAGTGGCGCTTATGAAAAAGAAATCAAGAATATCGATCCTGAAATTGAGATTATTTCAGTTGGTTGTCCCTTGTTTGTTCCATTAGCAGAAGAAGGATTGTATTCTCACAAGGCTACAAAACTTATTGCAGAAGATTATTTGCATAATATTATTTTAGCAGGGGTAGATACTTTAATCTTAGGCTGTACCCACTATCCTCTTTTAAAAGATGCAATTGCCCAGATTTTAGGATCAGGCGTAGCTTTAATTGATTCGGCAGAGCCAACCACAGAAGAGTTGAAGAAGATATTGGCAGAAAATGATTTATTTGCGGAGAAGAATGTTCCCACTAGAGAATTTTTTGTGACAGATGCACCAGAGAGAGTTTATCAGGTTGCGGGAAGATTTTTTGGTTCTGAAATTAAAGATAAGATAAAGAAAATCTCTTTGACCTAAGTTTTTACTAACTCTCTTGCTATCTTATCTATATCGCCTGCACCCATAAAGAATAAAATATCTCCTGGCTTTGCATATTGTTCAAACTCCTGCCTTTTAAGTATTTTTGCATAATACACATATTTTTTATTTATAGCTTTAACTAGCTTCTCAGAGCTAACTAAGCCAATGTCTTTTTCTCTCGAAGGATATATATCCAAGATGACAGTGCCATCAACAGGTAAATTCTTAAATACATTTACAAAATCATCAAATAAAGCTTTAGTTCGGGAAAACATATGCGGTTGGTAAAATAGATAAATTTTATTTTTAGGAAACTTTTCTCTGGCTGCGATCATGGTTTTTTTAATTTCTGTAGGATGGTGGCCGAAATCTGAGTAAACCTTAGCTTTATTGAAATCCCCTAAATATTCAAATCTTCTTCCCACCCCAGTATAATTATTTAAACTTTTTGTGATAACTTCAGGATTGATTCCAAGCAAAAGACCTACCTGAAATGCAGCTTTAGCATTTAAAATATTATGACTTCCAGGTATTTTTAAATCTAAATTTGTTTCAATCTTATTAAAATCAAAAGCAGAAACTTTTGATTGCTTCATTACATCCTTTACAGCTTCTGCAACATTTGTATCCGCTAGATTAGCCACGATTGTTTGTTTAGTTTGCGATAAAAATTTCTCATATGAATCTAAATATGCATTTATATCTTTAAAATATTCAGGGTGATCCATCTCTATATTAGTAACGACGCTAATTTCTGGAAAATGGTGTAGATAATTATCATTAAATTCATCAGCTTCTACAATAAAGTATTTAGATTTCCCGAGGCGGTAGTTGGTTTTCCACTTTGGGTTGATTGCTCCGAGCAATACTGTGGGATCTAAATCTGCATCCTCAAGTATTTTAGCAATCATTGCTGTGGTAGTAGTTTTACCATGTGTTCCGCAAACAGCAATGACAAATTTGTCTTTGGCTAAATACTCCCCCGCAAATTCTTGCCATGTTAATACCGGAATTCCCTTTTTCTTTGCTTCCTTTAACTCTGGGTTACTTGGATCTAAAGAAGTTATTGCTGGAGTAATTGCTAAAATATCAGTATTTTCTAAATGTTTTGGATCGTGACCTTCAAAAAGTTGTCCTGGTTTAAAAGAAGTTGTAAATTCATTATCAATATCTTTGTCACAACCTGTCACTTCAAAACCCTGTGACTCTGCGATAGCGCCAGCAGCAGATGCGCCGGATCCCCCTATTCCTAAAAAATGAATCCTCATGGGGTAATTATATATCTAATATTGCCTGCTTCGCATGGGTTTGGATAAAGCGCTTTCTTGGCGGGACTTCATCTCCCATTAACATCGTAAATACTTCATCTGCCCCGGCTGCATCATCAACTGTTACTTGTTTTAATACTCTATTTTCTGGATTCATGGTTGTTTCCCAAAGTTGATCAGGGTTCATTTCCCCCAGACCTTTATAGCGTGAAATTATAATTCCTGCGTTCTTTTTTGCATCAGTTCCGGTTTCGAGGATTTCTTCTACTATTTCACCTTCCATTAATACTACATCATCTTTTTTAACCCCACTCGGTTTAAGAGTTTTTAGAACATCATCCCTTTCCCTATCAGAATAGGCATAATGGATTTCTTTTCCTTTTTGAATCTTAAATAAAGGAGGTTGGGCTATATACATATAGCCTCTGGTTATAACTTCAGGTAAGTACCTGAAAAAGAAGGTCAGAAGTAAGGTTCTAATATGCTCTCCATCAACATCTGCATCAGTCATTAAAATTATTCGATGATAGCGGGTTTTACTATAATCAATGCTATCCCCGATTCCAGTACCCAAAGCAATTACCAAATTTTTAATTTCTTCAAATTCTAATATTTTATCCAAACGAGCCCTTTCAGTATTTAAGATCTTGCCTCTTAAAGGTAAGATAGCCTGGAATTTTCTATCTCTTCCTTGTTTTGCTGATCCGCCGGCTGAATCCCCTTCTACAATATATAATTCTGATTCTGCTGCGTCTCTGTTTTGACAATCTGCCAACTTTCCAGGCAAGGTCATTCCTTCTAAAGCGCCCTTTCGGATAACTGCATCTTTTGCAGCTCTGGCAGCTGCCCTTGCCCTGGCTGCCAGCATAACTTTCTCTAATATAGCTCTGGCATCCTGTGGATTTTCTTCAAAGAACATATCTAACCCTTCTTTAACAGCCTGTGAGACTACAGGTTGGACTTCAGCATTACCTAATTTTTCCTTGGTTTGTGATTCAAATTGGATGTTATCGGAATCCATTTTTATAGATATGACAGCTGTTAAGCCCTCCCTCATATCTTCACCGGTTAAGTTTTCATCTTTTTCCTTTAAGGCCTCTATTTTTCTAGCGTAGTCGTTAATAGAACGGGTTAGTGCCATTCTAAAACCGGTTAAATGAGTGCCGCCTTCAGTTGTAGGTACGACATTAGCAAAACTTTCTACATTTTCATTAAAGCTGTTGTTATATTGAACTGCTACTTCAACATCGATTCCGTCTACATTTTTGTGAATCAAAATAGGTTCAGGGTGAATAAGAGCTTTATTTTTATTTAAATGTTTTATTAAAGTAGCCAAGCCTGATTGAAAATAAAAATGTCTTTGCGTGCCGGCTCTTTCATCGTAAAGATGGAAAAATATTCCAGCAACTAAGTAAGCTACTTGTTTGAGTTGTTTTTCTATTTTTTCAAACTCCGGAGTTATGGTTGAAAAGATTGTTTTGTCAGCCAAAAATGTGATTTTAGTGCCATTTTTTGCGCTCCAGATAAAAGTGGTTTTATATGGTACTTCAGAATTTTTTGGAATTATAGAAACTTTTTCTTTAGCCTTACCCTGGGAATATTCCTGAAAATATTCTTTGCCATCACGTCTAACCTCTGCTCTTAAGTAATCTGAGAGCGCGTTTGTTGCAGAAACCCCAACACCGTGTAAACCAGTAGAAACTTTATACCCGCCGTCGCCAAATTTTCCTCCGGCATGGAGAGTAGTCATAATAACCTCCAGGGCTGATACTCCGACTTTAGGATGTATATCAACAGGAATTCCCCGACCATCGTCAGCAACTGTGACAAAATTGTCTTCGTGTAAGACAACCCAGATATTTTTAGCATGACCTGCCAAGGCCTCGTCAATGGAATTATCAACAACCTCTTTTACTAAATGGTGTAAACCTCTGGCGTCTGTTGAGCCAATATACATTCCAGGTCTTTTCCGGACAGGCTCTAAGCCTTCTAAGACTTGTATTTGATCTGCAGAGTAGTTGTTTTTGGCCATGAGAGGGATTATTGTATCACAGTTTTTGAGGCATAACTAGCATTAAGTATTCTAAAATCGCTCGTATGTTGACATTTTGTTGTTCCCATTCTGTAGTCAAAGCCAACTCTTTTAGGAATGAAGAGGGTTTAAGTAGTGTCTTATGAAAGTAATTTAATAAAGAGCGCAGAAGTTCTTCTCTATCTTTTAATTTCTCAATATATTCAAACCTTTGCTCTGTCGTAGATTCCATAAGCTTTTCTATGTCTTTGGTGTAGACCTCGTAAGTCATGTGTCTGAGACTTGAGAGGTCGGTATCAGTGAGGTGGATAATTTGGCATCTTGATAGGACTGTTGGCAAAAATCTTGACTCAGAGTCGGATCCGAGTAGAAATAAGGCATTTTTTGGTAATTCCTCCAAAGTTTTTAGTAAGGCATTTTGCGCCTCTTTAGTTAGAGCTGAAGCATCTTCTAAAACTACTGTTTTACCTTTGGCTGAATATGGTTTTAAAGAAAAATAATCCTTTATTTTTCTAGCTTGTTCAATCCCTAATTTTGAATCCTTAGGAAATATTAAAAGGTCAGGATGGGGGTTTGAAATTTTTATCTGAACTAAAAACTCATTAATTTTTTTGTCTCTTTCCTTAAAAAATTCAGACAATAAAAGTTTTGCAATCATAAATGCGTTTTTAACATAAGTAAAAATATAGTTCAAGTTTCCAATTGACACATAAACCATACATTAGACATAATGTATATAACTCCTAATTTAAGGAGATTCTGTCCATGGTAAATCAAACTGCTTCGCAAGATATTAATGTAACGATTGAAGATATCCTTTTCAAAGAAGGGCTTTTAAGCGCAGATCAACTTTCTGCGGTTAAGTTGGAAAGTATTAATACTGGTGAAAGCGCTGATAAAATTTTAATTCAGCATAACCTTGTTCCAATAGAGAAAATCACTCAGATTAAAGCTCAGCTTTTAAACGTGCCGTTTATTAAGCTGGAGGGTAAGGCGATTGCTGCTGATATTTTAAATCTTATCCCTGAACCTGCGGCTCGTCGTTATAAAATTATCCCTTTTGAAAAAAACGGAGAAGAGCTTTTTGTGGCCATGGAGGATCCTTTGGATATTCAGATTATTCAGTTTATTGAAAAAAGAAGCGGGATGAGGGTTAAGCCTTTTCTGGCGCTTGAAGGAGATATCCTAAAAGCAATTGGTGATCAGTATTCACAAAATTTGACTTCAGAGGTAACTTCTGCATTAAATGAAGTCCAATCCGTCAGTCCGGAGCAACAACAATCTTCAGAACCGGAGATTATTAGAGAAGCTCCTGTTTCAAATATTGTTAACCAGCTTTTAGAATATGCAATTAAAACCAGGGCTTCAGATGTGCACATAGAGCCTCAGGAGGACAGAACTAGGGTAAGATATAGAATTGATGGAATCCTGCAGGAAAAAATTCTTCTACCAAAGGGTGTGCATGATGCCTTAGTATCCAGGATAAAAATTCTTTCTGTTTTGAAAATAGATGAAAAAAGGCTTCCTCAAGATGGTCGTTTCTCGTTTACGTATGGAAAAAGTGAAGTAGATTTGCGTGTATCAACAGTTCCAACTGTATTCGGAGAAAAAGTTGTGATGAGACTTCTTCCTAAAACCAATGCTGCACCTACTCTTTTGGAACTTGGATTAAGGGGGGTATCATTAAAGTCGCTTGATGTTCAGCTCCTGCGAACCCATGGAATAATTTTAATTTGTGGTCCTACAGGTTCAGGGAAGACTACGACTCTCTATTCGATACTGGCAAAAATTTCTACCACTAAAGTAAATGTGTTAACAGTTGAAGATCCGGTTGAGTATCAAATTCCTGGAGTTAACCAGGTTCAAGTTAGTCCGCAAGTAGGGTTAACTTTTGCCTCAGCCTTAAGATCTTTTTTACGCCAGGATCCTAATATAATTATGGTAGGAGAGATTAGGGATAGTGAAACTGCAGATTTAGCGATTCAGGCAGCTTTAACCGGTCATCAGGTTTTTTCCACCGTTCATACAAATTCTGCTGCAGGCGCTCCCCCCAGGCTTTTAGACATGGGTGTTGAGCCCTTTTTACTAACTTCAGCTTTAAATGCAGTTGTAGGCCAGAGGGTTGTTAGAAAAATTTGTCAGCATTGTAGAGTTGAATATAATGCCGCACCTGAAGTTATAGAAAGTGTTAAACAAAACCTCGGAAAGTTTATCCCTGCTAACCAAGCGGCAGGGATGAAGCTATATAAAGGTCAGGGTTGTCCCCAGTGTGGAAATACCGGTTATTTGGGCAGGACTGGTATTTATGAAGTATTAATAATTTCTGATGCCATTGGTAAGCTTATTTTAGAACATGCTTCCTCAAATGCCATTGAAGAACTGGCTGTTTCAGCAGGAATGATTACTATGAAGCAGGATGGCTACCTAAAGGTGCTGGAAGGGATAACAACCCTTGAGGAGGTCTTAAGGGTAGCACAGGATTAGAGTCACTATTATATATGAACATACAACAACTGCTAGATTTAACGATTCAAAGAAATGCTTCAGATTTACATTTGTCTGTTGGTTTTGAACCTTCCTTGCGAATTCACGGTGATTTAATACCTGTACCCGGGGAGCATCCGTCTACTCCCGAACAAATAGAAAGCTTAATAGCCAGAATCTTAAGCCCGCTCCAAAGAAATATTTACCGGGAAAACCTGGAACTTGATTTTTCCTTTGAGTTTGAAGGTAAAGCCCGTTTTAGGGCTAATGTGTATCGTCAAAAAGGGTATCCGGCAGCGGCTTTAAGACTGATCCCCTATAAAATTCCTCCGCTGGAAAGTTTAGGTTTACCAACTGTTATACAAAAGCTTCCTAATTTAAAACAGGGATTCATATTGGTTACAGGTCCTACCGGACATGGAAAATCAACCATGCTGGCATCATTTATTAATAAGATCAATTTAGAATCTGCACAGCATGTAGTTACGATTGAGGATCCAATAGAATATGTTTACCCAAAAGCTAAATCTATAATTGATCAACGTGAGATGTTTAGAGATACAAAGTCCTGGGAAAATGCGTTGCGTTCAGTTTTAAGGGAAGATCCGGACGTAGTATTAATAGGTGAGATGCGGGACTTAATAACGATGTCTTCTGCCATGACAATTGCAGAAACAGGCCATCTGGTTTTAGCTACCCTGCATACTAATTCAGCTGCACAATCAGTTGACCGTATTATAGATGTTTTCCCTGAAGATCAGCAACCACAAATTCGATTACAGTTAGCATCAACTCTTGAGGCGATAATTTCTTTAAGGCTGGTGCCGACAATTGAACCAGGCAGAGTCTTGGCATCAGAGTTATTAATTGCCAATCCAGCAGTAAGAAATATAATAAGAGAAGGAAAAACTTACCTCATTGATAATTTGATTGAAACCTCGGCTGAATCAGGAATGCAAAATTTAGAAAAATCTTTAGTAGGTTTGGTGAAAAGCGGTAAAATTTCAGAGGAAGTAGCAAGAAGATACTCTTTGAGGCCGGAACTTCTGGGAAAACTGCTTAGATGAAATTAATAAGTTAAAATATGGCGGAATTTAATTACAAAGCAAAGGATAGTGAAGGGGTTGATCACAGCGGATCAGTTCAAACACCGGATATCCATTCTGCTGTTGCAATTTTACGTAAGAAAGGCTTGATTGTTATCTCAATAGATGCAAAAAAAACCCAGGATAACTCTTTTTTAGGAAAATTTTTTAATAGGGTAAGTTTTACAGAGTTGGTAATCGTTACGCGCCAGTTGGCAACGATGGTTTCGGCAGGTTTAGTTTTATCTGAAGCTATAGATATTTTGGTTGAGCAGCAAACTAATCCGACTTTAAAAAAAGCACTGGATGAGGTATCACAAGATATAAAAGGCGGTTTAACACTAGCCCAATCTATGGGCAAATATCCAAATATATTTCCCCGCCTTTATGTAAATTTAATAAAAAGCGGAGAAGCTTCCGGAAAGTTGGATAAGGTTCTTATACAGATGGCTGATGGATTGGAAAAGGACAGAGAGTTTCAGGCTAGAGTTAAAGGGGCGCTTATTTATCCGGTTGTGGTTATATCTATGATGGTGGTTGTAGTCATAATTATGATGGTATTTGTTATACCAAAATTGGTTACTTTATACCAACAATCAACGATTGATTTGCCTTTGCCTACAAAGATCTTAATTGCAACCTCAAACATATTCATACATTTTTGGTGGTTAATGATAATTTTAATTGTTGGGATTATTGTAGGTATAAATAAGTGGAATAAAACTCCTGAAGGTAACTACTTTTTAGGTAATCTTTTACTTAAAGCTCCTTTGGTGGGTAAGATAATCTCAAATGTAACCCTGACTAATTTTAATCGTACTTTTGGTCTTTTGACCTCTGCCGGTATTCCGCTTCTCGAGTCTATTGGGATTGTTTCGGATCTGACAGATAATCCGGTTTATAGAAACTCTTTAAAAGAAGCCTACGCCGGGGTTGAGAAGGGGTTGCCTTTCTCTTCACTTTTGTCAGGTAAAGCTTTTCCTAAAATTGTCAGTCAAATGGTTCGGGTGGGAGAAGAAACAGGAAAAGTAGACGAGATTTTTTTCAAATTAGCAGAATACTTTGAATCAGAGTCTGATCATTTAGTAAAGAATCTAACTGTTGCCATAGAACCTATTATTTTAATTATTCTTGGGATTGGGGTTGCTTTTCTGGTTATTTCCATAATCCTGCCTATTTACAAACTTACCACCTCTTTTTAGTGATCAGGGTCTGAAAGTAGGATATTGACTAAACTTATAGAGTTATGGATACAATGAATATGTGCTAAAAAATACACTATTCATTTTGAAAGGAGGTGAATTACTTTGAAAAAACCTGCTCAAGTTCAAACAAAAGGTTTTACTTTAGTTGAACTTTTAGTTGTTATAGCAATTATTGCGATTTTGGCAGCAGTTGTAGTTTTGATTATTAACCCTCTTGAGTTAACAAGAAGAGGAAGAGATGCTGCAAGGCTTTCTGATCTTGCAAATTTGCAAAACGCTATTACTGTTGGCGTGCAAGAATCTACCGGCTCAGGAACTGTAGCTGTACTTTGTAAGCAGTCCGGTGCATACCCATGTAACGGATCTTCTAACGTAGGCACTAGAACTGCGGATGGTACTGGTTGGGTAAAGACCGATCTCTCTTCTCAAAAGAGCGTATCAATTCCAACTCTTCCGGTTGATCCAATTAATGATACTACTTACCATTACACTTATTGTGCAAACAATGATACATGGGAAATAGATACTGTTTTGGAATCAGATCAGCAAAAAGCCAAGATGGCTAACGATGGCGGAAACGAAAACGCTCTCGATACAACTGGTCGATATGAAGTTGGGTCTAACTTGCAATTAATTGCTGCATCAGGAGGAAGCTGTACTTATTAATGATAGGATTAGCTGGATTTTTACTGGGATTGGTGCTAGGGAGTTTTATAAAGGTTCTAGCTGATAGAAGTTTGTCAAAGCAGTCGTTTTGGGGAAGGTCGTACTGTACATATTGCAAAAAAACAATAAAATGGTACGACCTTTTTCCAGTTATTTCCTATATTTTACTAAAGGCAAGGTGCAAGAACTGTCATAAGAAGCTTTCTATTGAATATTTATTAATGGAGGTGGCAACAGGATTATTAATAGGATTTTTGTTTTACCAAACCTCTGTTAATTTACAATCAATTTATAATTTTAAGTTCTTAAGCTTCCTGTTTGATCTTATATTTAAAACTTTTTTTGTCACAATCCTGTCGGTTGTGTTTTTAACAGATATTAAGAAGATGTTTATCCCGGATAGGATAATTTTGCCTGCAATCCGGATTGGTATAACTTTTATAACTGCTATTACTATTATAAAAGTTCTCTATCTTTACTATTATCTTAATCAAACGGTTGTTGGAAAGTTATTACTCCCTCCCCACTCTGATTTTTTTCTAAGGCATGCTTTTTATACGGCAGAACCTTTTTTAACCGGTATTTTAATGGCTGCCCTCATCGGAGGGTTTTTCATGAGCTTGATTATTATTACAAAAGGTAAAGGAATGGGTGGAGGCGATGTTAAGTTAGGAGCATTTATTGGGTTAATGTTAGGATTTCCAAACTCCTTAATTGCAATTTTTCTATCTTTTCTAACCGGGGCAGTGTTTTCAATCTTTTTAATTATCTTTGGTAAAAAACATTTTGGTCAATCAATCCCCTTTGGGCCTTTTTTAGTTCTGGGAAGTTTGATGGTCTTATTTTGGGGAGACAAAATCTTAAACTGGTATCTTAGCCTACGAATTTGAAGCTATATTACTCCCTTGACAAGGTTTTTGTAATATGTGAATAATAATTTATAACTTAAAATACATGAAAAAGTTTCTGCCCAAAACTAAAAATAATACCTCTGGTTTTACCCTTATTGAGTTGATGATTGTTATAACAATCATCGCTGTTTTATCTGTTATTGGTGTTACTGTTTATACAGGTGTACAAAAGAACGCAAGAGACGCAAGACGTAAAGGAGATGTAGACTCAATAGCTAATGCTTTAGAGGCGCATTACAATCCAGCTGCGGCTGCAACTGCAGTATATCCCGTTCTTGATAAAACCTGGTTTGCTGCGGGAGCCATACCAACAGATCCTGATGTTGCTAATCCCTATACTCTTCCTAGTGCTGCTGCTGGAAGTTTTGTTGTTTGTGCTAAATTGGAAAATGCTAATGGAAATTATTCAGATGCTGGGACTACTGGAGCTACTGGGGCTGCCGCTACCTACTATTGCAAGAAGAATTCACAATAATCATTAAGATATTTTAGTTGGTTGACAGTTAATATAAGAACCTCTACCATAAAATTATGCCCATTTTAGTTTGGAGTAAATGTATTGTTAAACAAATATTATTTAGAAATTCTAAAGCATTTACCCTTATTGAGCTTTTGATAGTTGTGTCTATTATCGGGATATTGATGGCTATCGGGTTGATTAATTACAGGATATTTATTGATAAGGCGGAGGATGCGCAAAGAGTCTCTGATTTAAGGTTTATTCAATCCGCACTTGAGCAGTACCGAGCAGACCAGCATTATTATCCACCTTCTTCTGATTTAGTAAAATCAGGTAGTTCTTTAAATTCTCCGGATGAGGGTAAAACTTATCTCGGTAAAATTCCAAAAGACCCGAGGTTTAGCGGTGATAGCGGGTATTTGTATACTCCAAAAGGCGCTGGTTGTACAGCTGACAACCCGGGAAGTTGTATTGATTATTGCCTTTATGCCAAGTTATCTACTCCTCAAACTGGCGACCAAAGCTGTAGTAGTTTTGCTGACACCAAACATAACTTTGGCCTAGCAAAACCGTAAAAAGCATTTGACAATTAACAATCCACAATTGACAATGTAATAGCTCCTAAAATGTTAACTGCCAAAAACAAATTACTGACCCAAAAGGCCTTCACCATAATAGAGTTGATGGTGGTTATCTCGATTATGGCGATCCTCTCAGTAGTTGTTTTTGTTAACCTTCGCTCTTTTGGTGAGGATGCTAATCTTAAAAATGTGGCATTTGACGTTCAAAGTTATATTAGGCTAGCTCAAACTAATGCAACCTCAGGGGTACGATGTGGTGGCCATGGAGGGGCTTCCTGGTCGATAGTTATTTCCGGTCGGAATACTGTCAACTTAGTTTGTGAAACACAAGATGCTTATGTAAGAACCTGGACTATTCACTCCCCTGCTCTGATTTCTTCTATCTGCGGCTCAGGTGGTTGCGCTAGCTGTCCTTCATCCTTTACTGCAGGTGATGCTGTGATCAGTAAGCTCATTAAAGTAACTTTTTCTTATCTTGAAGGTAAGGTGTCATTTGAGGATGAGGATTCTACTCAACAATGTTTTTTACAAACTAGCGATATGGTTATTAACTTAATAAAGAAATCTGAGAGCGAAGACACAAAGTCAGTAACCATAAATAAAGGAGGTTCGATTGATATTAACTGAAAGGGGTCAAAGCTTAATAGAGTTGATTGTGGTAATTACAGTGACAGTCCTAATTGTGGGTGCACTTACCTTTGCTACAATTTCTGCTTTAAGGAATGCCCAGTTTGCCACAAATCAGGCGCAAGCAACAAAGTTAGCTCAGGATGGAATTGAAAAGGTGAGAATAGGCCGGGATAGAAATCAATGTATTAAGAATCTAGATTCTCTTGGTACCCAGGTTAACTCCTGGGATGGAAATAACAGCAGTATAGATTGCAATAACTTATCAGGTTCAATATGGGATTACCGGATTGGTGGTGGTCATTGTGGAGATTCTGATATTCAGGGTAGTTCGCCGACATACTGCTATTTCAATATCAAAAATGATGGAATATTAGAGTATCTGACATCATACTCTCCTAAGAAGGATATGAAGTATCCGCCAAATGTAGAAGAAGTTGGTAGCTCTTTTAAAAGAATGGTTATTCTTTCTGACTATTCTGAGAATGATTCTTTTAAAACTCAAAAGACCGTAACTGTGATTGTGGCCTGGAATGATTTTTCCGGATTTCATGAGTCAAAATTAACAACTATTTTAGGAAAACTATGAAGAAGTTATCAAATGCGGGTTCAACATTGGTTGAGATGCTGGTAGTTATAGTGGTACTCGCTATTTTAGGGGTTTTGGTTGTCACTATTTTTACCAGAACCCTGCGGGGAACTAACAAAACACAAATAATTTCTTCTATTAAGCAAAACGGTCAGTCAATTTTAGAGACTATGAATAACAGTATCAGAAACGCCGATAATATTTTTTGTATCTCTCAGGATCACCACACTATCGTAGTTGTTAAAAATGGACTTTATACCAGGTATAGATTTGTAATAGATAGCTCAGGATTAAGTAATGGGAAGGTCTCCTCGGATAACCCGCAGCAACTCGGAGTAGAAAGCAGTATATTTATGAGTAACATTTGTAATTCCGCTGACCTTCTAGTTGCGCCTCAAACTCTCTCTGATACAAATACTCAAACAGGAGTAAACTTGATATCTGGATCTTTTACAAAAACAGCCCAGGCTGGATTTAAGGATATTATTACGATTGAATTTGTTCTGCGGTCGGGTGTGCAGGCTCCTGCTGCTGTTGCAGGTCAGATTGAACCAGTTACTTTTAAAACAACAATAGAACCAAGATGAAGCAATTGACATTTAGCAATATAAAACTGACAATAAAATAATGTTAAGACAATACATTTTAAATAAAGATGGACAAGTTCTTTTAACGCTGATATTAGTTATGACAGTAGCGCTAGCAATAGGACTATCAGTTGTGCAGAAAAGTTTGACTGATGTCTCAACAGCTACTAAGGTGGAAGATTCCCAGCGGGCTTTCTCTGCAGCTGAGGCAGGAATTGAAAAAGGCCTGAATGGGGATATGACTACAAAAACTTTTACTGAAAATAATTCGCAGATAACCAGCCTTGAAGATAGCGGAAGTATCCCGGCACTTCCTCCCAGTCAAACGCAACAGAAACCTTTAGAGTATCCTCCGTTGGCTAAAGAAGAAGTAGGTCAAATATGGTTAGCAGATCCTGATCCCAATGTTGTATTGCCCGGGTGTAGCGCAATTGATGCAACTAAACACGTCCCTGTTTGTTATAAGCAATCTACCCTTTCTGTTTACTGGGGTTCTTCAAGTTCTGATAAAGCCGCCCTGGAACTAACTCTTATTTATTATAATGGCACAAGTTATGTAAGCCGGAAATGGTATCTTGATCAGGTTGTTAGGACGCCTGCAAATAATTTTGATCAGGTTCAAAATTGTGCTGGGTATAAGCCTGAAGGTTTTACAACAACTTATCAATGCTATGTCCTCTTAGGAAATCTACCTTCGAACCTAATCATGCTTAGAGTCAGACTTCTCTATAATATAACCTCCCAACCAATTGCAGTTCTGGCAAGCGGGACATGTGGGAGAGACTGTTCTCTGCCGCCTCAGTATAAGATTTTAACTTCAACAGGTACTGCAGGTGAGGTTCAAAGAAAGGTTAAGGTTTTCCAAAGCTTTAAAGCTATTCCTACTTTTTTTGACTATGCTTTATTCTCAAATGGAGAGATCAAGAAATAATTAAAATGCAAACTCAGCGGGGTGCATCTTTAATTGAGCAGTTACTCGTAACTATAGTGGTTGGTTCAATAGTTATTTTAATGGCCAATTTACCTAATGCGATGGGGTTGGTTAATAAAAGTAGTCACTTAAGTTTAGCAAAAGAGATCGCTGCAAAACAGATTGAAGATAAAAGAAGCATAAATTATTCAAATCTAGTTAATGATACCTCAAACCTCTCTGATTCAAGATTAAGTCTTTTACCCTCTGGTAGCGGAACTGTTATCGTTGAAGATTGTGACGTACAGATTTGTACAAATTCTGAACATGTTAAAAAAATAACAGTAACAATAAATTGGAAGGATAATAATAAACCACAGGTAGTAACCCTCAAAACTCTCATAGGTGAAGGAGGTATTAATCAATGAAGGGAGTGACTTTAATTGAACTAATAATTGCCATCAGTTTATCTTCAGTAGTTGGTATGTTACTTTTGGTGATTATAGTTAATAGCGCAGGTCTTTTTTATCATGAATCCTCAAAGCTTTCAGAAGGACTAAATATTAATGACGCGCTAAGTAAGATTAGAAGCACTATTAAGCAATCTAATATTGTTGCAGCAAGTTATGCCTCTGGGTCTACAACATATACATCCGGGTCAACTCAGCTGGTTTTAAAAGTAGCCTCAATAGATTCTACAAATAACCTTATCTCAAATGTCTACGACTTTTTTGTTTTCTACTTAAATCAAAAAGAGTTAAGATTTAAGGTTTTCCCAGATGCTGCAAGTTTTAGAAAAGTTCAGGATCAGATATTCTCAAGTAGTGTAGATAGCTTGAATTTCCAGTATTTTGACCTCTCCTCTCCTCCAAAGACCGTTGCTCCAAATTTAGCTAATAAGGTAAGGATATCCTTGACCTTAAAACAAAAAAACGGCGCAGATTTTGTTACAAATACCGCTACATCGGAGGCAAATTTAAGAAATGATTAAGAGGGCTCAGAATTTTTTAAAACAAAGCGCTAATCCATCAGGTCAGATTCTGCTTTTAGTTATGGTTGCGCTTGGAGTTATTTTATTTACCGTATTATTTATTGTTAGTGGAGCGCAGGTTTATTTTCAGAACTCCCAGTATTCTTATCAGGCTGAATCAGCTACTGCTGTAGCGGAAGCAGGAGTTGATAAAGCAATAGCCTCTCTAAATAAGACTGGAGGTTTATATAATGGTGAGATCGAGACGAGTCTAGGTAGCGGGTCATATTCTGTGACGATAGCAAATAAGGATGCCGGGAGTAAAATAGTTTCAGTAACAGGTTATGTTCCAAATAAAGCAAATGCCAAATCCAAAAAAACAATAACTGTTCAAACAACTAATGGGGTGGGAGTAGCCTTTAACTATGGTCTCCAAATTGGAGAAGGCGGACTTTGTATGGGAAATGGTTCAGTGCTAAATGGTTCTATTTATTCAAATGGAAATGTTACTGGCGGAAATTTAACTACAATTAATGGTGATATTTATATTGCAGGTGGGGCACAACCCAGCGCAGATCAACAATCAGATTGCGCCGGTGTTAATTGCCAGGATTATATTTTTGGAAAAAGCGTCTCCGCTGAGAGCCGTTTGGATGTAGCGCAAAGTTTTAAGCCCTCCCTTGCTGGAAATTTAAATAAAATCTCTTTAAAGCTTAAAAAGATAGGAAATCCTCCAAATCCGACAGTAAGAATTATGGCAGATAATAGTGGTAAACCAGATAAAAATAATGTCTTAGCATCAGGAGTATTATCAGCCAGCTTGGTATCTACCAGTCAGTTTAGTTTTGTAGATGTGACTTTTTCATCAACCCCCGCGCTTAGCGCAAATACCAGTTACTGGATTATGATTGATACAGGTGCTTTAGACAGTTTGAATTATTGGTATTGGTCAAATGATTTAGCAGGAGGTTATACTCAAGGTTTGCCAAAATGGTCATCAAACTGGCGGGCGCAAAATCCTGCCTGGACTGCTATATCCGGAGATTTAGGTTTTAAAACTTATATGGGAGGGGTTGTAACTTCCTTAAGTTTAACTAGTGGATCTAAGGTTACCGGTAGTGTTCATGCCAATACTATTTCCGGAAGTATGACAATTAATAAGGATGCTTATTACCAAATCCTTGGATCTTCAGTTACCATCAAAGGGGTTAAGTATCCTAACTCTGCAGATCCGGCTCCCGGTACTTTCCCGGTTTCAGATGCAAATGTAGCAGACTGGAAAGACCAGGCAGCAATAGCAGGCGTCACAACTGGAAACATTTCCGGCGGGAATGGTTGCATTTTAACACTTGGACCAAGGAAAATTGTTGGAAATATCTCTTTAGGTAACGGGTGCAGTGTAACTGTTAAAACACCTCTTTGGGTAACTGGAAACATTTCCGGCGGGAATGTAACAAAATTTATTCTAGACTCCTCGTTTGGTTCACATTCCGGACAGATTATTGTTGATGGGAGAACAACTTTGGGTAATGGGAGCGATCTAAAAGGATCCGGCTTGCCGGGGAGTTACTTAATGCTTTTTTCTACCTTTGATTCAACATTAAGCGGAGAAGCCGGTAGTTGTAATGAGGGTTCAGAGAGTGGCCAGGTAGCTGTTGATGCAGGTAATTCTGCAGTTTCCGGAATTCTTTATGCTCCTAAAGGTATAGTTAATTTATCAAATGGCGCTTCATTTAAAGAAATCACTGCCTGGTTAATTAGCCTGGGAAATAACGGCGTTTTAAACTATGACAGCGGTCTTGCCTCTACTAATTTTTCTGCAGGTCCTTCAGGCTCGTTTTCTCTAATTAAAGGAACTTACCAGATCAAATAAAGACTAGAATTTGAAGTCTGGTTATTGTACACTTTTATTACCTAGTTTCTTGACTCTAGTGACTAGCCACTACTCATATGGCAAAGATTTCTGTAGGTTTAGATATTGGTTTTTCCTCAATAAAGGTTGTTTCTTTAGCAAAAGAAGGTGATCAAACACGACTTGTATCACTGGGATCAATTCCCTGTCCTCAACCTGGTATGCTTTCTGATTCGGAAATAGGTTTGCAGGCTGTTTCAACTTCTATTAAGAAATTATTTGAGGCAACCCATATTGAGCAAAAAGAGATAAATATAGCTTTGCCTGAATCAAAAGTTTTTACAAGAGTTATTGATGATTTACCATATCTGACAGATAATGAACTGGCTCAGGCTATCCGCTATGCGGCTGAGGAATTTATCCCGATGCCTATTGCGGAAGTTAATCTTAACTGGCAGGTTCTTTTTCGGGCGGATGGAAAAAATAAAAATACAAGGACTATCGTATTGGTGGTTGCTTCACCAAAAAATGCTGTAGAAAAATACATCAAAGTATTAAATATGGCGAATCTGCACCCAAAAATATTAGAGACAGAAATAATAGCAGTTACTAGATCACTAGTTGGAAATAATCCCTTTTCGCCTAGTAGCTTAATAGTTCAACTGGGAGCAACAACAACCGATTTTGCTACAGTATCAAAAGGTCTTATTTGGCTTACCAGATCAATCTCAACAGGTGGTATTGCCCTAACCCGCTCGCTTGCCCAACATTTTAATTTCGAATTAACTCAGGCAGAGGAATATAAGAAAGTCTATGGTTTACTGGAGGATCAATTGGAAGGCAAGGTCTTTGAGGCTTTAAAACCTATTATAGATATAATCGCCGGTGAAGGGAGAAGGGTAATCCAATCCTTTGAAGCAAAGTATCCTCAGGATCCAATAAAAAGAGTAGTTTTATCTGGAGGTGGTGCGAAAATGCCTGGTTTTGTTATCTACCTTGCAAACGCCTTAGGTCTGGAGGTTCAAGAAGCAGATCCCTGGTATGCAATTGCTAAAGACAAAGCCTCAGTATCAAAACTGGCGCAAGACGCACCTTCCTACTCTGTTGCGGTAGGTTTGGCATTAAGAGAGGATTAAATATCATATGGCTAAAATTTCCATAAATTTACTACCTGTTGAATTTATAACAACAGAGGCAAAAAAAGCTAATTTTTATAAGGTGCAAGCGATAGGTATAGTAGTTATACTCACTATGGTTTTTTTAGCCTCCCTTATGATTGCGCTTAGAATCCTGCAAAGTCATAACATAGATCGGGCAAAGGTTTTGCTGGATGAGTCAGAGCAAAAGGTTTCAAATCTAAAAAGAAAAGAGGTCTCATTAACGGTTCTGAAGAATAGATTAACAATAATTGATAAATATCTTGGAGTTTCTTCCAAACAGGTTTCCATATACAAACTTATTGACAAGTTAATACCTCCTGCTATTACAGTTACCTCATTTTCGATTGAGCCCTCAGGAGGAGTAGCTTTAACAGGTATTGCTCAAGACTCTACCTCTCTTGATAATTTAATCAATAGTTTAACCAGTAAGGACATTAATGAAGGGAAAATAGCCGGAGTTTCTGTGGATAGCCTGAATCGAGGTAGAGATGGAATCTATAGGTTGAGCCTAAAGGTTCAGGTTAATTAGAAATCAATTAATATGGAGATAAAAAAAGAAAATCTGATTAAATTTTATTTAAGCCACAGGCTCTATATTTTTCCTGGTATCGTAGCCTTGTCGAGTTTAATCCTGATAATTTTTGTTATTTTGCCGCAAACATTCAAGCTTATCGGTAACCAAAAGATTGAAGGAGATTTATTTAACAAATCTAAATTATTAGAGGCTAAAGCTCAAGTTCTAGAAAACTTTGATCAAAACGATTTATCAAAGAAAGTAAATTCAGTATTAAATATATACCCTCAGGATAAGGATTTTGGTTCTTCTATAAGTTTGCTGCAAAACATCTCAAATCAACTCGGATTTAGTATTGTTACACTTAATTTAGGTAATGTATCTGCTAAGAATGCACAAAGTTACGCTTTGAAAATGGAAGTAATAGGTCCGAAATTTTTGGTTCCTGTGTTATTGAATAATATAGAAAATGCAAACAGGATACTTAGAGTAAGTAGTGTTGAGGTTTCTAATAAGGATACGGAGTCAGCGGATGTCAGTATGGGAATAGAGGCATTATATTCTTCTGTTCCGAGTACTGTTGGCAGTGTGGATTCTCCTTTACCGGTTCTGTCCCAGAAAGAGGAAGATTTAGTCGCAAAGCTTGTGAGTGTTGCTCCGGCTACTGACTTTGTTTCTGCTCAGCCTTCTTCAGTTAACACATCAGCTGTTCCCTTGGGCAAGTCGAATCCTTTTGAATAAAGCTTATTCTAGCCCTTTGATACTTTAAGTAAATCAGGCCGTATCTTCTTTGTTTTTTCCAGGGATTTTCCCATTCTCCATTTAGCAATTTCCTTGTGGTTGCCGGAAAGCAATACTTCCGGAACTTTCATGTTGTTCCAGATTTCCGGTCTTGTATAATGGGGATGTTCTAATAAGGTGTATGGTTTATTTTCTATTGTATATGGTGAGAAAGACTCCTCTTTTGTTGCTTCTTCTTTTAATACTCCGGGAATTAGTCTTATGATAGAGTCAACAATAGCCATAGCAGGTATCTCTCCCCCTGTTAAAACATAATCTCCAATAGATATCTCTTCCTTTACAAAAGCATCAATAAATCTTTGATCAATACCTTCATAATGGCCGCAGATGATAACTAAATGATCCTGTTTTGATAGTTCTTGAGCTTTTGCCTGTTTATACGGTTTGCCGGAAGCTGAAGTCAAAATTATTTCATTTTTTTTCGATCGAGAAAATTTGATACTTTTTAATGCTTTTGCTAAAATGTCTGCTCGTAACAGCATTCCTACTCCCCCGCCATATACGCGTCCATCAACAACTTTATGAACACCTTCTCCAAAGTCTCTTAAATTAATGAGCTCTATTGAAACTTTATTCTTTAACTGAGCGGCTTTTAAAATACTAGAATTTAAAATTGGTTCAAAAACTTCTGGAAATAAGGTGATGATTGATATTCTCATAGCGGCTAGTCGCCTCTAGCGGGATTCTTGACTCTTGTCACTACCTTCAGGCTCACTTAGTTGCATATTAACCCTGACGTTTTCAGCGATAGCCCTAACAGTTAAGAGCTTTCTAATTGATCTTATTGTCTGTCCACCTTTACCAATGATTATTCCCATATCTATAGGGTCAACAGTTAGGACTAAATCAACGTCTCCATCGTGCGACTTCTCATCAATCACAACTGAATCAGGTTTTGTAACTAAACTTGTAACAATATAGTTAAGCAGATCCTTCATCTTTTGTCTCGCTTTCTCCAGCATCCTCTTTCGGGGATTCTGTGGTAATCTGGGCTTGATTTTCATCTTTGGTAGGTGGTATTGTTTCTTCTACAGGAGCTGCCTCAATTGCAGGTGCTTTTGATGGCTCTTCCGCAACCGGAGCAGGTTCTCCTGCTGGCTTTCCTTCTGTTTTCTTCTCCTTCTTAGGTTTTCTTGGCAGTCTCTGTTTGGCTTTACCGATAATTCTTAAAAATCCATCTGATAGTTGTGCGCCTTGTTTAACCCAATGATCGATTCGATCCTGTTTGAGCTTAATTTCCTTAGGTTCGCTTAAGGGATTATAGGTTCCTAAAAGCTCAATATATCCACCAGTTCTTTTTGCCCTCTCATCAACAGCAACCACCCTATAAAAAGGTCTTTGTCTTCCACCGATTCGCATTAGTCTTATTTTTAGCATAGTGGTCATTCTAACAAATTAGTATGCGTAATATCAATGGCTAGCATTTGTTAGATTCCTAATTAATTTAAAAAGGTCATGGGAGTCAATAGGAATTTTGATTGTTTCTATATTTGAAATTTGAACATTAGAGTTTTGGGGAGCTACATAGATTAGCTCAAGATTTTGATCTATTGTTAAGGTTGCATCAGCAGGAATATCAGGTCGAATTGAATGTAGAATAGGACCAATCTCAGGTCTTATTTCATATGTGAAGCGATCCCTTCCTGTTAAGTGATATGATAATCTATCTACTGAGCTAAGTTCGACGGATTGAAGCATTTGTCTTATACCTAGTTTCTTAACCCAGGATTTATACTCAAATAATTTTCTTATAACCATTAAGCTTCCTATAGCTTCAATTAGTATACCATCAGGTATAGTCGTATTAACGAGACCTAATGTCAGTCCATACCCTTCAAAAACAGCTCTTTCTGGCAGCATCTGTCTGTATAGATTGAAAACTTCTGCAGGAGATAATAATATAAAATTTCCCCGATTATATTCTGGTTTAACATGGATATATGCTAATTGTTCAAAAATAGATCCGGCAACGGCACGACTAAAATCGGGTAAATTGCGGTTTACTTTGGGTGTTTGCCTGATAATATCAATGATATTTTGTCCACCATCAGATTTTAAAAAGTCTTTTATTAAGGGTTGACTTTCGATAGGGAATGTTTGGATAAATATTCCTGCAGGAGATTGTTCGAAATTCAACTGGGAATTGATTTCATCTAATCTCATTTGGTAGCGGGGTTTAACAGTACTTAAGTTTCTTTTGATGGTTCCTGCGCGTACTAGGTTTTCTGCCCACTGTACAGGATTTTCTCTTCTTTGTTCTAAGTCAATTCTTAACTTATATGCACTAGAAGATCCTTTAAGGATTTTTTGGTGCATCCATTCAGGGTTTGTTATATTAGAACTAACTTCCTGCAATGAAGAAATTTTCCCCTGTATTAAAGCTTTTTGTCTTTCAAGCTGCTGTATTGGTGCTTCAACTGTCATATGAAGTTTATTTAGTTTGTCGGATTTATCAGACCACGTTTAAAATCTTGTTCTGCTAACTTTTTTTCCACTGAAAGTAACTCTTTATCAATTTCGAATAGATCGGATTCTTGAAGGAAGCCGTCTCTAACAAGTCCTGCAGCACTAAGTCTTGCTTGGGTTAGTTTTTTAAACTGTTCTTCTAAGAGAACATATGTTTCAGCATTAGCTGGGTGGGCTTCTCCCTTTTGATCCTTAAACCATTCGTCTATCCTCTTAGCCAGTTCCCTTCTTGCTTCTCTATCGCTTGCAATATTTACTATCTCTTTTATACTATTCCAGATCTGTTTTTCTTCTGGTGTTGCTATTGGTGAATAAGTATCAGAGTAATTTTTGGAAGCAAGCAAAGTAGCTACTGATAGAAGGCTTCTTCTGACTCGGGCAAGATTAGCTATTGGCCGCCCCTCTTTATTAGTTCCGATAAGTTTTATGATTTCGGTTTTTGCTATGTTTGGTTCCATAAGCATTGCTATTAGGGCTCTAACCCGGTCAGGATTTGTAGGCTGATTTAGAAACAGACCTTGTTTTATAGTCCGTACAACTTTTGGCTCGTCTAAGCCTTCAGTATCTTTATGTGTGATTTCTTGTTTAGGGTTTACTTTTTCAGTTACTGCTACCCTGGCGTTTAAGCCATAACTGTAGCTGTTTCTGTTGCCATAGATTGAAATGATCTGAGGTTGGTTTAAGTTATCGCCCAAGAGCCTTCTTAATGAGCTTATTAATTTAGCTGTCTTGTCTCCGCTAAAACCATTTTCTTTTGCAACTTTAAGAAGATCTTCAGTTGAAATGGCAAAAGCTGCATTTCTTGCCAGATGAATAAGTAAAGCTTTGGCAGAGCTCCTGGTATTATTTGCTTCAAAATTTAGTATTTTACCATCAAGCCTAATCTGGTTATTATCAAGGTTGACTGAGATATTTGGTATTTGAAAATCCTGGCTTACAATTACAAAGGGTCTTTGAATGCCATGATGGGAATCTGAAGGGTTTGGCTGAATCATTTTCATACCATTTTGTTCAAGAATGTCCTGAGCTTCTTTTCTAATTTTGCCTACTAACTGGTTTGGAAATTTAATTTCCTCAAGCGTTCCATAAACAGCGGTTAGTTGTTCGTTTGAAGTTAAAGGTCTTAACAGGTTTGCCGCAATGAGGTTTGCCGCGTTTTTGAAATTAGTCTCAATTCTTCTGCCATCAGGTAAAATAATTATATATACTTTCTTATTTGATAGTTCCTTTTTACCTGGAACCGGAGTTTTAGATTTATCACCATCTGCCCTCTGTTTCTCTTCCTCTTCAGGCTCTTCTACTTTCTTTACTTCTTCCCTTGAAGCTTCTTCAGGAGCAGATTGGGATGTTTCTGGTTCTTTTTTCAACAAATTAATACCTCTTTGCAGTAAAGAGTCTGTGAGCGGTCTTTCTTCCAGTTGTGTAATCTCTTGTCTGGCTTCAGCAACTAAGTCTTCATATGGAATTTGAGTACGTCTGCTGGTATTTTTGGCAGTTCTTTCCAGTTTTGCAAACTCTAAGGCAGCCTGAGCTTTTTCTTCTTCATAGCTTTCAGCCAGTTTTTTTGCAGCTGAATCCAACTGAGTAGTTATTTCTGTAAGTCTTGGTTGCAGTTCTAACTCCAGTGTCCCTTTGATATAGCTGGCAACGAGAAGCTCTCTTTGATGTCTAATTCTTTCAGCAACAGTTGCAGGTGTAAGTCCACCTTGAGATTGGATTTTTTCAATCAGAGCTTCTTTTTTTCCGATACGCTCTTTAAGCCCCTGTTCTCTTTGAGCTAATGGGTCTATATTTAATGGTTGAGATTCGTTCATAAAAATAATTTTTGAGTTGGTTTTATTGTCCCCTTTTGGCCAGGGTTTCATTGATAGTTCTTTTTAACCAAGTTACGCTTTGGGGTGTTAAGTTACGCAAATCGTGATACTTTTTCATAAGTAGTAAGACCATATCCACTCTGTTAAGAGAGGATACAGAAGAAATGTAGCCTTCTTCTTTTGCTTTTTGCAGAAATGTTGGGCTAATACCAAGATTACGTAACGCATATCCTGTAGCTGAGTCCGGCATTCTAGCTTGCTGAAGGAGAGCCTCTAACCTATTTATTTCTACTATAACCCTAGAATTTTCAGTTGTAAAATCCTTTATTCCTAATTTTTGTTCTGATTCATCTTCTGATTGATCTAGTGAGGTTGTTTCTGTTGGTTGTATGGCCGGATCTGAAGGCTTGTTTGATTGTGTAATTGGATCGGCCGTATCATCAATTTCTTCGATATCCTCAGTCGTTTCCTCTTCTCTTACTTTGGTTTCAATGTCAGAATCAGTTGCAGTTGTTATTTTTGCCTTTTGTTGCAGTCCTCTTAATAAAGCTGCATTTTCTTGGGAAATTTGAATATTCCTTTGGACACCTCTTACTTGCAGATTCTTTGTATTTATATTACTGACTATGTCCCCCTGTGATCTTAGGATTTGGGTTAGCAGACCTCCGTATCTGTCCTGATTTTCTGTAAATAACCAGAGCAGTAGTATTTGGATTCTTTCAGTCTGAGAGTTAAAAGTCTCATTTAACAATCCGTTATCAGACAATATTCTGCCTAATTTGTCCAGAGCCTGTGATCTTATTCCCAATTTTTCCCTGTCATTTAATCCTACGTAATTTTCATCACCGGGCAAACCTCTTACTATTCTTGCAATCTCTAAAATTGAAGGGTCAATTTTTGCAGTAAGAATCGTCTCATCTTTATAAACAATATTAGTTCCATCAAAGTTAAGAATCAGACGAGCTAATATTATTGCCTCATCCCGAGTGAATGTTTCCGGAGTAGGTTCAAGTATATCCTCTTCATTGTCCTTAGAAGCCTGAATCTTTTCTAAAAGATAGAGAGCAGGTATACCTTGTCTGAGTTCAGAGAGGGTAGTTAATTGATTTACTCTCCAGTTATTTTCTTCAAATATAGCACGTACGTTTGTAAATAATACTTGCATCTTTTTTATACTGTTTTCATCATCACTCCCATATATAAAAGCTGCTAATTCGTTAGTTGAAAGCAGCCGCTCTTCCTTAAATGCCTGTATTAATGCATTAACCATCGCAGTCCGAATTGAGCCATTGATTTTTACTTCTATTCCATCAGGTAAAGTAACTGTATATGTTTTTCTATCGTAAGTTACTTTTCTTGTATCCTCAGCTTTGTCTTCATCTCTCCTCTGTTTCTCTTCCTCTTCAGGCTCTTCTGCTTTTTTTACTTCTTCCCTTGAAGCTTCTTCAGGAGCAGATTGGGATACTTCTGGTTCTTTTTTCAACAAATTAATACCTCTTTGCAGTAAAGAGTCTGTGAGCGGTCTTTCTTCCAGTTGTGTAATCTCTTGTCTGGCTTCAGCAACTAAGTCTTCATATGGAATTTGAGTACGTCTGCTGGTATTTTTGGCAGTTCTTTCCAGTTTTGCAAACTCTAAGGCAGCCTGAGCTTTTTCTTCTTCATAGCTTTCAGCCAGTTTTTTTGCAGCTGAATCCAACTGAGTAGTTATTTCTGTAAGTCTTGGTTGCAGTTCTAACTCCAGTGTCCCTTTGATATAGCTGGCAACGAGAAGCTCTCTTTGATGTCTAATTCTTTCAGCAACAGTTGCAGGTGTAAGTCCACCTTGAGATTGGATTTTTTCAATCAGAGCTTCTTTTTTTCCGATACGCTCTTTAAGCCCCTGTTCTCTTTGAGCTAATGGGTCTATATTTAATGGTTGAGATTCGTTCATAAAAATAATCGCCCTATAGTTTATCAGAGATAGAAGGTAAAGTCAAATTAAATCAGAATTGCTTAGGAAACTATTTTTTGTAACGCTTCTTTTGCTGAATGTTCTTCTGCCTCTTGCTTGCTTGATCCTGATCCTGTTCCATATTCTTTGCCATTTATATATACCCCTACTGTAAATTCTTTGTCATGATCAGGTCCTTTTGTGTTTATTATTTTATAGTATGGTGATTCCTTAAACTTTTCCTGTACAATTTCCTGAAGGCTTGATTTTGAATCCTTAGGAGGACCGGATTTTAATTCTTTCTCAAATAGGTTCAGTAGAGTCTTATTAATGACTTTTTTTACTGACTCGAGTCCCTGATCAATAAATATTGCTCCAAGCAGCGCCTCGTATGTATTGGCGAGCAACTGCGGATTCTCTCTTCCTCCTGACATCTCTTCCCCTTTTGAAAGCTCAAGATATTTTCCTAGATTTAGTTTTTTTGCAGCTTCGCTTAAGGATTTAGTTTTTACTATATAGGCTCTAAGGTTTGTTAAATCGCCTTCAGTATCACTCTCTCTTAATTTAAACAAAGCGCTGGAAACAACTAATGAAAGAATAGAATCACCTAAAAATTCCAGTCTTTCATTAGACTCTATGTTTTGTTTAACCTCGTTTAGATAAGACCTATGGTAGAAAGCCTGTTTTAATATTTTAATGTCTTTAAACTCTATGGAAAGTAGTTTTAATAGGCTGCTTAGGTCGTCATTTTGCATCAGTCTAATAAGTTATCTTCAACAAGCACGATTAAATCGTCAATTTTGGTTATATCCTCAAGATCTTCTCTGACAAAGGTAATTTTGAACTTTTGGGAAAGAGAGATAAGCAAGTCATTTAATTCAACTGGTCCCAAACCCAGCTCTTCTTTTAGGAGGGCATGTCTATCCAAGTCTTCTGGATTAAGACCTAGGTGTTCAGCTATTGCTTTCATAATATCATTTGTTGTTGGCATAGTTTTTTTAAATATTAATCTTTCTTAAATTTACTACCTTTCCCAAAACACCATTAATAAAACTTGATGAAGAGTCAGAACCATACTCCTTGCCTAACTCAATAGCTTCATCAATTACAACTTTAAGAGGCGTATCCTTCTTTATTATTAACTCAAATACTGATAAACGCAAGATAGATAAATCAACCTTGTTTATTTCCTTAATTGGTCTGTTTGTGGCAGATGCTTGTATCAACTCATCAATCTCTTTTAAATTTAAGATAATATCTTCTATATCTTTTTTCGGTCTCTCTTCTTTTTGAAAATTCCAGGTAAAAAGATCCTGCATTTTTTGTATTCTTTTTAGATGTCTTGGGTCGTTTGATTTTTTCATTTGAGAATCAATTTGGTTTATTAGGTTTTCCCGTAGATGAACTTAGGCTTTTATTACTTCAACCTTTTGTTTAGAAGTTACTTTTTTATCTCCATAAAAGCCACACTCCGTACAAACTGAATGAGATATAATTAATTTGCCACAGTTCTTGCAGGACACAGAATTTACAGCTAGGTTAATAGCTGATCTTCTGGTTCTCTTGCGAGCTTTACTATGTCTTCTCTTTGGTTCTGCGGCCATATAACTTAATAGTTAATAGTTAATAGTTAATTGCCGTTTTGTTAGCGATTAGCAATAGTTGATTAACTACTAGTCTGGACTTACATCTTTACCCAAACTTTGTAATTTTGCCGCAATTGCTGGGTATTTGTCAAGTGTAGGATTATCTTGTAGTAATTCCTTAGCTAACCTTCTTGTTTTTTCAACCATTTCAAGATCTGAGAAAGAAGCTATTTTAAACTCAAATCTACCGGATTGTTTGCTCCCAAACACTTCCCCGCTACCTCTGATTTTTAAATCCAGCTCTGCAAGTTTTAATCCGCTATCGATTTTTTCTAGGTTTTTAAGCCTGGAGGTGGTTTCTCTTGACTCAGTAAAAAGCAGACAATAGGATTGTTTGATACCTCTCCCCACCCTACCTCTGAGCTGGTGAAGTTGGGCAAGCCCAAAGTGGTCTGCTCCTTCTATGACTATGATTGTGGCATTTGCTACATCCACGCCTACTTCAACAACAGATGTTGAAACTAAGATATCCAGCTTCCCTTTTTTAAATTCATCCATTACAGCAGACTTCTCTTTGCCCTTCATCCTCCCGTGCAAAAGTCCTAAGTTTAGTTTGGGAAAAATTTTACTTTTTAGTTTATTGAATTCTTCTACAGCTGCCTTGGCAGTTGTCAAAGTTTCAGACAGCTCTATTAATGGAGTAATAATATAAGCCTGGTCACCATTTTTAATATGTTTTTCAATAAATTTATAGGCATCCATCCTTTTTTTCTCAGGTACCACATAAGTTTTTACTTTAATCCTGTCTTTTGGCATTTCGTCAATTACTGATAAATCTAGATCTCCGTATAAGGTTAAGGCGATAGTCCTGGGGATTGGAGTGGCTGTCATAGTTAAAAAATGTGGTAGCTCCCCTTTTGAGCGTAAAAGGCTTCTTTGTTCTACCCCAAATCTTTGTTGCTCATCAATTATTACCAGACCTACATTAGGTATGTCTATCTTAGCTGATAGAAGAGCATGGGTGCCGATGATAACGTTAGGGTTAAGGGTTAAGCGTGAAGGGTAAAGTTCTTTTTTTTCTTTCCCCTTTCCTCCTTCCCCTTTCCCCTTGCTAAATTTTCTGCTTCCTGTATATATTCCCACCTTGATTCCAAAAGGTTCCATTAGTTTAGAGATAGTCTCAAAGTGTTGAAATGCCAGGATTTCAGTGGGAGCCATAAAAAGTGTCCGTAACCCATTTTTGTAAATTAGATAAGCAACAAGGGCTGCAACTACTGTTTTTCCTGAGCCGACCTCTCCCTGGATTAGCCGATTCATAGGTTGGTTCCCTTTGATATCAGTAATTACTTCATCAATAACTTTTCTTTGAGCCCTTGTTAGTTTAAATGGCAATTTTTTGATAAATGTATTTAAGTCTTTTGAAGTAATTTTTAGAGGTTTAACAAGTGTTTTTTTATTCCACTCTATTCTTGTTTTTTGGGTTGCCAGGGAGACAAAAAATAATTCATCAAACCCTATTCTCTCTCTGGCTTTCCTGACGTCCTCCCAGTTTTTGGGATAATGAATTTTATTAATGGCATCTGGAATTGACAGCATATTGCCTTTTATAAAATCAGGTAAAGGGTCTTGGATCTCCTTTTCTACAAATGGAAGTATTTGATGAATCTTTGTCCTTACCCATTTTGAGCTTAGTCCTTCAGTTTCAGGATAAATTGGGATTAATCATCCTGTATGAAGTCTCTCTGTCTCCATAACACCAACCCCAGGGGTTGAATAGGTTTGAACCCCAGGTAGCTTTTCCCAGCGAGGCATGATTATTGATAACTTATTTTTATACCGGGTGAGTTTGCCTGATATCTGCAATCTGTTCCCTGTTGCTAGTTGTTTTGTCAGCCAGCTTTGATTAAACCATGTTAGCTCAATTGGAGAAGTTCCATCATTAAAAATTGCTTGGGTTAAAATTTTTCTTGAACGGCTAAAAATATTTTTAATTGACCAAATCTCTCCCTGTAAAGTTACGATTTGATTTATTTGCGCCTCTTTTATGGTGGTAGTTTGGGAAAAATCATCATATCTAAAGGGAAAATGGTAAATCAGATCTTCAACAGTGTTTAGATTTAGGCGTTTTAATTTATAAGAAAGTTGAGACCCAATACCTGTTAGCGAAGTTAGTGGAGTTTTAAAATTCATGAGGAAATTGTAGCATTTACCCTACCTGATAGCACTAAGAAGCGGGATTAAGGAAAATAGGATTATAGATACCCCGGCAATTGCCGAAAGTATTATCCAGAATATTTTAAATTTTTTTGAATACATCATAAAGGTTTGGTTAATCTTTCAATCTCTTCCAGAGCCTTTTTTCTTTGAGGTTCTTCAAAATACTTTCTGGCAGGTTCCAGTTTTTTAATTAACCAGTCAGCAACAGCCATTTTTAAATCCTGCGGGTGAAGCTTTTTATCTGCATAATCCTTCTCTAAATCTGCATATGAGTTATAAGTTATATTCCCTCCAAATTTTTCTGGGCGCTGAATTTGCAAGCTCTCACCTTGTGTGCCTGCATAGAAAATTAAATGTTTGACCCAATCCAAAATTGGATTAAAATCTATATCGCCCTCTGGTGCATAAGCTGAATTTAGCTTTCTTTTTATAGTCTCAGCATCGTCATGAATAAAAATTGCACTGTCAGGCTTGGATTTGCTCATTTTGGCCTTTTCCATATCCATTACCTTTTTGCCTTTTTCATCTTCAATTAAAGTTGGGGGTAGTAGTCCTTGCAGCAGTGGATGATGAATGGCAACTGGTTTTTTAAATCCCAACTCTCCTGCAGCTTCTCTGGCAACCACATGGACATTTCTTTGATCAGTTCCGGCATGGGCAATATTTACACCTAGTGCGAAAATATCAGCTGATTGCATAGCAGGATAAATTAACATAGCGGTATCTGATAGTTCTGACTCTTTACGTCCCATGATGGTAGTCGAGCGGATCATCCTAGCAATAGTAGTAGCTTTGGCAACTTTGACAACTAAAGCCCAATAATCATTACCCATTCTCTCGTAAAGTTCACTGCCTAAAACAAAGTTAATTTTATCCGGATCTGCATCAGCCACGATTGCAGCAGCCTTTAGCGCCTGTTCAAAATAATCCCTGGCTAACCTTTTAGCGGTCTCCAATTTCCCATCAAGTTTTTTGTTAAGCCAGGTATGCCAGTCTGCCAGTAGTATTTGAGTTTTTACCCCGGCGTCTTGAAGATCCTTTATTTTCATCATCATAAATACCCAACCTACATGTGCCTTTCCGGAAATCTCCAGGCCGATATAGTGTTTTAAAGGTGTATCTGATTCAATTAAGGCTTTTAACTCGCCTTCTGTTAAGGTTTCTTCCAGGTTTCTGGTGATTAATTTTATTCTTTCATCAGTGGTCATAGTTTGATTATACACAAATGTTTGACGCATGGTAATATTAATCAGGTTTTTTAGATTGCGTCAAAGAAAGGATTGCCTAAATTGTCGAAAACATTAACAAGTTTATCCAGCGTTCTGGTTTCATCGTACGATAGAGAATATTTACAAAAAGACGATAAAACTATCTCAGTAAATCCTCTAGCCTCAGAACTTGTTTCCTGGTATGAAAAATTTCGGACAGCAATGGATTATCGTGAGGATGAGGTTATTCTGCGCTCAGCAATTGAAAGGATCTTAAAAAGAAGAATGCTTTTGGGCGGCAGCGGTCAAAATATCTCTGCCCCTTTGCTTAGGGAGTTAGTTTGGGCAAGATATTTTCCTGATTCCTCCATTCCTGAATCGATAGTTACAAAAGTGGCTGATGTTATTGATTTATATTTTCATTTAGAAACAGAGATTAATAAAAAACACAGAATTAATAAGGGAATAGTTGGTGAATGGATATTGCATCTTTTATCATCAGAGATTGAGCATATTCTAAAGCCTAATGATCCGAAGGATTTAATGAGCAATTTTATTTTTCGCATTTTCAGGGAGAAAATTACAATAATTGATGATACTGAAGAAACAAGAGATGTACAGGTATTTATTGCTGTCAGAAGAGCTTATGCAAATGATGACCTGCCTTTTTTAAGATACCATCTTTTTAAACAATATTTTGGTTTAATTAACCAGGAAAATATAGAAAAAATTTCTGATAATTTTGTAAGCGGCATTAAAACACTTGAAGCACAATTTCACTATCCTGCTAAAGATAAAATCTACTCATATATTAAAAAACAAACAATTCCTTTCCTAATTTTAGATGATGTTTTTAGAAAACACAGGGGCGAAATATCACATATAGCTTTGCAGGAGGACAAGTTTAATCTGGAAGTGCTAAATGCTGCGGCGGCAAGGTATAAATCAACTAAAGGTAGGGTTAGGCGGGCGATTATCAGAAGTGTGGTCTTCATATTTTTTACTAAGGCAATTTTTGCTTTGTTTATTGAGGGGACTTTTGAGAGAATTTTATATGGTCAGGTTCTTTGGTTTTCAATTGCCTTAAATACCTTAACTCCGGCAACCTTAATGATTATAGTTGGTTTATTGATAAATACTCCTTCAAGAGAAAATTCTTTTAAAATTTTAAAAAAGATCAATACTATACTCTTTGATGAAGATCCAATTTTGGATTTACCTTTAAGCGTGAGAAAAAGCCCCGGGAAAACCGGACCAATACTTTGGACTGCTTTTTCGCTGCTTTGGCTAACTACATTTGTTTTCTCTTTTGGAGTGATTATATTTATCCTTTCAAAACTTGAGGTAAACCCACTATCCCAGGCAGTATTTGTATTTTTCCTGGCAGTTGTTTCTTTTGTAGCTTACAGAGTAAATAGGACTGCCCATATGTATATTATTAAGGATAGAAAAGAAGACCTGTCCTCTCTTTTATTTGACTTTTTCTTTATGCCTTTTATACAGGTTGGAAGAAGATTAACCCTGGCTATTTCTCAATTAAATATAATTTTATTTATCTTTGATTTTATTATTGAAACACCATTTAAAGGCATCATTGCATTTTTTGAGCAGTGGTTACTCTTTTTGCGGACTCAAAGAGAAAAGCTAGA
>CALRFD010000002.1:0-30618 GCA_943356485.1 Patescibacteria group bacterium | reverse complement strand
GCTAGACTAATTAAAAAACTTCCTGTAAAATGATTCAATGGAACAAGAAATAGTTTTAAAGCCGGAAATATTGGGATTTTTTCATAGCTTCCCTGTTACCAATACTCTTTTTACTTCCTGGATTGTCATGAGTGTTATAACCATTATAACTATTATCCTGGCTTATTCTATAAAAACAATCCCTGGTACCTTGCAAAGTTTGTTTGAGATTATTATCGATACGGGATACTCTACTGTAGAGGGGTTGGCTGAATCAAAATCGAAAGTTTTTTTCCCTTTTGTAATGACTTTCTTTTTTTATATCCTTTTTTCCAACCTTTTAGGACTATTTCCAGGTTTTGGAACAATTACTTTTAAAGGTGCGCCCCTGCTTAGATCTATGAACTCTGATTTAAATATGACTTTAGGTTTGGCTCTTTTCTCTGCTTTTATGACACACTTTTTTGCAATCAGATATTTAGGATTTGTTGATTATTTGAAAAAGTGGTTTACCCTAAATCCGATATTTTTATTTGTGGGGATTTTGGAATTAATTGGTGAAATTACAAAAATAGTCTCGCTTTCCTTTAGGCTTTTTGGTAATATATTCGCAGGTGAGGTTGTACTATCAACGGTCTCTTCGATCTTTGCTTTTATAGTACCCCTCCCTTTTTATTTTTTAGAAATTATTGTAGGATTTGTACAGGCTGCAGTATTTATGATGTTAACGTTGGTTTTTATGGTTATATTATCGGAAAAACACGGTGCAGAGCAACATAGTTAAAAAGATAAAATTTAAAATGAAAAATTCAAAATTAATGAAGAAAGGAGGGTTTATTTGATGGAACATTTACCATCTGCGTTAGCTATTGCAGTAGGTTCTATAGCACCAGCTTTAGGTATTGGTATGATTGGAGCAAAGGCTATGGAGGCAATAGGCAGAAATCCGGATGCCCAAGCTAAAATCTTACCTGCGATGCTTTTAGGTATGGCTTTTGCAGAAGCTATTGCTATTTATGCTTTGGTTATAGCGTTTACTAAATAAGGGGAAAGCGTAAAGGGTTAAGGGTAAAGTAATTTAAAGTATTTATTTTTCCTTTCCCCTTGCCGCTTTGCCCTTTACCCTATCTATGGATATATTAAATCAATTCGGTATAAACCCTGTACTTTTGGCAGCTCAAGTTGTCAATTTTTTAATTCTTCTTTTTATTTTGAAGAAATTTGCTTATGGACCAATTCTGAAAGTTTTGGATGAAAGAAAGAAAACCATTGCTGATTCTTTAAAAAATGCAGAAGAGATTGAGAAGAAACTTGCTTTAACTGAAGAAGAGAAAGAAAAGATACTAGCCAAAACCTCTCTTGAGGCTCAAAAGATTCTTGATAATACAAAAAAAGAGATAGAAGTTATGAAGGAGGAAGGTAAGCATCAAGCAGAGGCTATGGCGGCTCAAATTATTAAAAAAGGCAAAGAAGAGGCTTTAGCTGAGATGGAGAAAAGACAACAAGAATTTATGGCAGGTGTAGCCGAGATAGTGGCTATAGCCGTAGAAAAAGTAGTAGGTAAGGTTTTAACTAAAAAAGACAAAGAAGAGTTAGTCGCTAAATCAATAAGGAGCCTACAATGAAAAGAAAACAGATACAAAAAATAGTTGAACTGGCAGTTAAAGGGGTGCTGACGGATGGAAAGCTATCTGAGAGTAAAGTTATAAAAGTGATCAAGGTTTTTAAATCTAGACCTAAATCAGAATCGATTGCATTAATAAGTACTTTTTTAAAGGCAATTAAGAGAGAACAGGAAAGAACAACTCTGATAGTTGAGGCAGCTAGTCCGCTTTTAAAGACAGAGATGAATAAAATTAAGGAAAAACTGAAGAGCGAATACCTTATACTAAATAGTGAATTCAAAATTAACACTTCACTTATTGGTGGAATTAAGGTTAAAATAAAAGATCATATTTTTGAGGATTCTATTATGTCTAGAATTAATCAACTAAAGGAGGCGATAATAAACTAATGGCTAATATTGTGACCCAACTTGAAAAAGAATTATCCACTCTGAAATTAAAAGTATCCAAACAAAATGTTGGAATAGTGACAGAGATCGGTGATGGAGTAGCCCGCATTGAAGGGTTATCTGATGTTCAGTATTCAGAATTGATTAATTTTGGCAAAGGAGTTAGCGGCTTAGCTCTTAACTTGGAGCAGTATAATGTTGGAGCAGTTATTTTTGGGGATTACACTAAAATTAAACAGGGACAGGAAGTTAAAACAACAGGTCAAATCCTACAGGTTCCGGTAGGAGAAGCTTTAATAGGACGCGTTGTTGATGCTTTAGGTAATCCAATTGATGGAAAAGGCGTCATAAAACCTTCAGCAAAATACCCAGTTGAAAAAATCGCCCCCGGTGTTATTACCAGACAATCAGTTAACACCCCTCTTCAGACAGGCATTAAAGCCATTGATGCTATGATTCCAATCGGACGCGGACAAAGACAGCTGATTATTGGAGATAGAAATACCGGAAAAACAACGATTGCTGTTGATACGATTGTAAACCAAAAAGACACGATCTGTATTTATGTAGCTATTGGCTCAAAGAGTTCAAAGATTGCCCAGCTTGTTAAAAAGTTGGAAGAGCATAATGCTATGGCGCATACAATCATTGTAGCGGCAACTGCTTCAGATTCAGCCACTATGCAATATATTGCTCCTTACGCCGGGGTAGCTATGGCAGAGTATTTTATGGATCAAGGACGTGATGTTTTAATAGTTTATGATGATTTATCCAAACATGCCTGGGCTTACAGACAGGTTTCCTTACTTCTTCGAAGACCATCTGGGCGTGAAGCATACCCTGGAGATGTTTTTTACCTGCACTCCAGATTATTGGAGCGGGCTGCTAGACTAAATAAAGATTATGGTGGAGGCTCTATAACAGCCCTACCTATTATTGAAACTCAGGCTAATGATGTCTCAGCCTATATCCCAACCAATGTTATCTCTATCACTGACGGACAGATCTTTTTGGAGTCTGACTTATTTAATTCCGGATTAAGACCTGCTTTAAATGTTGGAATTTCTGTTTCCCGGGTTGGAGGAGCTGCACAAACTAAAGCTATGAAATCCGTTGCTGGACAGCTAAGACTGGATCTGGCTCAATTTAGAGCTTTGCAGGCTTTTGCTCAATTTTCCTCCGATTTAGATCCGGAGACCAGAGGTCGGATTGAAAGAGGGAGAAGGATAACTGAAGTGTTGAAACAGCCTCCTTATTCCCCTGTTGCCCTGGAAGAACAGGTAGTTGTTTTATGGGCAGTTACCAAGGGATATATGGATGAAGTAGAAATTGAGAAGATAAAAGAGTTTGAACAAAAATATATAGCTCACTTAAAGTTAAGAGAAAAAACACTTTTATCCTCACTTGCAGAAACAAAGGTTTTGGATGAAAAAATGGTGAAAGAGTTGGAAAAGGTAACGAAAGAGTTTGTAAATATGTTTCAAAAAGGGGGAAGCGTAAAGCGTAAAGCGTAAAGAAGACTTTCCCCTTCCCGCTAGACCCTTTACCCTAAAGAATGGCAAATACTAGAGAACTAAGAAGAAGAATTAAGTCAGTTAAAAATACAGCTCAGATTACCAAGGCTATGCAGATGGTGGCTGCAGCTAAGATGAGAAAAGCTCAAAACCAGGCCATAAATGGTCGGCCGTACTCATTTAATTTATCTTCTTCCCTAAATAAGCTTCTTCCTTTGGTGGAACTTGGTTCTCATCCGCTTTTACAGAGTAATGAAAGTAAAAAAGCTTTTGTGGTTATTTTCTCCACAGATAAAAGTCTTTGTGGATCTTTAAACACTAATCTTTTTAGGATGCTTACCCAATCTGACTTACTCTCATCAGATAACAACTTTATTACTGTGGGTAAAAAAGCAAGAAATTTTATTGCCAGAATGGGAAAAAATTTGGTGGCAGATTTTGAAAATATAGATACGGTAACATTCAGAATGGCAACACAGTTATCCAAAATGATCATGGATAGTTTTTTAACCGGAGAGATTGGAGAGGCTTATATAACTTATCCGCATTTTGGTTCAGCGCTAAGACAAGAACCGACGAAGTTAAAATTGCTCCCTATTAAGGCCGAAGATGTCATAGAAATGGTAAATAGTCATTCTGGAGCGGAACGAAGTGAAGCGATAGAATCTAGATCCTATCGTCCTGATAAATCAGGACTTCAGGATGACAAGGGTGAGGAATATTTTTTTGAACCGGATCCGAATAGTTTACTTGATTATATATTAGTTCATCATATTCAAATCAAAATTTATCAGGCATTGTTAGAAACAAAGGCCTCAGAGCATTCAGCCAGAATGATGGCTATGCAAAACGCAACAGATAATGCACTAGATCTTGTTTCAGATCTAAACCTTACATATAATCAAACACGGCAGTCAGCAATTACAAAGGAGTTGCTTGAGATTACAACAGCTCAGGCAGCAATGGAGTAAAAATATGAGTTGTGAGGATATAGATATGGATAAACTAACGAAAAAAGAAGCTGAAGAACATTACCGTCTTCATCTGTTCGAATATTTGAATGGTGATGCTAATCAGAACAAAAGAGCGGAACAATCTATGGATCGGCTGGAAAGATCTTATCGTAGCCGCTTTGGAGCTACGGCTCTGGTAGTATTTAAAGGTATGACTATGAGAGGGTACGAAAAGGCTTTTAAGGATTATGAATAAAGGAATAGTTACACAAATCATTGGTGCTGTAGTTGATGTACAATTTGAAGCTGGCAAATTGCCAGAGATTTACAATGCTTTGGAAACAAGTATTGGTAAAGAAAAGTTGGTTTTAGAGGTTCAACAACATCTAGGTGAAGAGCAGGTTAGAGCGGTGGCTATGGGAGCAACAGATGGATTAAAAAGAGGAACAGTTGTTTCTGATACAGGAGCTCCAATTTCTGTGCCAGTTGGCGAAGAAGTTTTAGGCAGATTATTTAATGTTTTAGGAGAAACAATTGATAACAAGGGCTCAGTTAAGGCAAAAAAAACTCTTCCAATCCACAGGTCAGCTCCTTCTTTTGAAGAACAATCAACTGCATCAGAAGTTTTTGAGACAGGTATTAAAGTGATAGATTTGCTTGCCCCATTTGTTAAAGGAGGAAAAGTTGGACTTTTTGGAGGAGCTGGAGTTGGTAAGACTGTTTTGATTCAGGAGCTTATCCGTAATATTGCTGCTGAGCATGGTGGATACTCTGTTTTTGCTGGAGTTGGCGAGAGAACTAGAGAAGGAAATGATTTATATCACGAAATGATTGATTCGGGAGTTATAGATAAAACTGCGATGGTTTTCGGACAGATGAATGAACCTCCCGGAGCGCGTCAAAGAGTTGCATTGTCTGCTTTAACTATGGCTGAATATTTTAGGGATGAGCAGGGAAAAGATGTCCTGCTATTTATTGATAATATTTTTAGGTTCTCTCAAGCAGGTTCAGAGGTTTCAGCACTTTTAGGCCGTATCCCCTCTGCTGTTGGGTATCAGCCAACTCTGGCAACTGAGATGGGACAGCTGCAGGAGCGAATAACATCCACCAAAAAGGGTTCAATTACCTCAGTACAGGCAGTTTATGTACCTGCAGATGATTATACAGATCCAGCTCCAGCAACTACTTTTGCGCACTTAGATTCAACAATTGCTTTGGATCGATCTTTAACAGAACAAGGCCTCTACCCTGCTGTTGATCCATTATCTTCATCATCTCGGGCTTTGTCTCCAGAAGTGGTCTCACAAGAGCATTACGATACCGCAATTGGAGTACAAAAAGTTTTGCAAAGGTATAAAGATTTGCAGGATATTATTGCGATAATGGGTATTGAAGAGTTATCAGATGATGATAAATTGACTGTTGCAAGAGCAAGAAAAATTCAAAGATTTTTAACCCAGCCATTTTTCGTTGGTGAGGCATTCACTGGTAGAAAAGGAAAATATGTGCCGATTAAAGATACAGTTAAAGGGTTTAAGGAAATTTTGGAGGGCAAACATGACTCCAAGGGTGAACAAGCTTTTTATATGATTGGGACAATTGAGGAAGCTAAATAGTTTAACTTATCTAATAGGCGTCTTTCAAAACTTGAATTCTTTGATAATTTCTACAATAACTGATATATTTCGTGAGTGTCTACTATAAGAAGTTCAGAATTAAGAGCAGGGGTTTATGACAAATTTTTTACCCCGGATTTAGTATTAAAAGCTGGAATAAGAAAATTGGCTGTGGAAGAAAGAGCAAATTCCTTTTTAGTCTCACTGCCTCCTAAGTCCAGGGTTTTAGATTTGGCTGCCGGAGCAGGCTGCGAATCTTTATTAATAGAAAAAAGCGGCAAGTCGGCTTATCCCCTGGATATTTCTAGAAAAATGCTTTGTTTACAGGAAGTAACTGAAAAAAATGGTCTAGATAATAAGGATTTCTTATCAAGAAGAGTTCAGGGAGATATTTTTAGACTTCCCTTTTTTGATGGTGTTTTTGATGCTGCTTGTTTTTTCCATATACTTGAGCTAGGGATGACTAGTGAAAGAGAATCTATGCTTACTGAAGCAGGAAGAGTACTAACACAAAAGGGGAGGTTGTTTATTGTAACTGAATGGATACCAAGAAACATTCTAAAAGTTGGAGGGCAAGGGTTTGTAGGTAAAGAAGAAGAACTAATTGCGCAGTCCCGCAGGTTTTTAGATTCGGTTCCGATTTATTTTGAACAAGTTAGAATGAAAAAAGTATATTTAAGAAAATTACTGGAAAGATCCGGGTTTTCAAATATATCGGTGAAAAGATGTAGTAGTGATTTTTCAAGATGGAGTGGTTCAAGTTTGATCTTTGCAGAGGCTCAAAAATCGTAATTTAAGTTTGTAAGGCTGGTTTAAGTTCTGGTACAAATTTAGGCTTTTCTGACCTTCTTCCCCCATCCTTCATCAGGAAGACAACTCCGTTACCTTTAGGTGTGACAGTATAAACTGGTGAATCAGCGATACCTGACAGTAAGAGAGAAGTTCTATATCTATCATATATCCCTGCCCTTTGGTAGCTTTCTGCATATGTTGATTCCCGTATATACCCTCTATTTATAGCATCTTCTAAAGATGGAAGTTCAAAATTTAGCATGTGAGTTAAATCAAGTAAATTGAAAAGAGAAGTAGGTGTGTATCTGTTTGAAGAATTATTTTCTATTTCATCTATTCCAAATACCGCTAACCTCCCTTCCCTTTTTTGCCTTTCGTGTTTTGCATCACCTAAATTAAATTCCTCTGGCCTTCTAAAGTCAAAGCCTACCCACCTACCGGCAATTGCAGAGCTATGTTCTAGAGATGTATTTTCTGCATTTGGGTAATGAAGTTCATTATTAATTATTGAATCCTCCAGTAATCCGACCCGTGATTCGCGCCGGAATAGAAATTTTCTTCTAATAGGATCTCTTAGGGCATCTCTTCCGTTTTCTGAAAGGAAAACGCTGGAATAGTAAAAAGTTTTTAAGATTGCATTCATTAAAAACCTGCTTGTCCGATGAGTCCTTAGGAATACTTTAAATTGTTTTGCTTCCGGCAGATTTTTAACTGTTCCAAATTCTTTTTTAGGTTCCTGATCTTTATTACTCATTTGAGGTTTAATTTACGCAGCCTTTTTAATATCGCCCGGGAACATTTGAAGATATGGATTGTTCTCCAAATCCGGATTGTTCGAAGATACAGGTATAGTTTGAGGGTTATTGGTTGTAACATTTAATCCCTCGACAACTTCAATAGTTTGTTGGGGTGTTTGAACTTGAGGCAAATAATCTGAAATTTGAATAATCTCTTTACCTGATTCAGATGCAGTTAATTGTCTGTCAATTGTAACCTTCTCTCCCCTATTTTGCCAAAGCAAAATTCTATGTTCATTTTCTGCGCTTTCTCTTTGTGTATTTTGCCAGCCCAGTTGAACAGAAGCATCTATTTCTTGTCTGACAACCTCATCTCCTAAAAATTCAGCTGATCCAGCAATTAACTCAAATGATAAGTTTGCATCAGAACAAGCTAAAGCCGCCCTTTTATATTGACCCATATCGCAAGGTTTTGCTTTGATGTTATATGTTCTTGCTCTCAGGGGTGAAGCCCCACTAGCTTGTTTTACTTCAGGAAATTTTAAAGTATTTCCTTTTATTTGTTCCATATGCGAATTCTATTCCTTTTTAACCTTATTAGCAACTATTTGTCCTTGTTCTACGATGTAGCCTTGGAGGTTGCAAGCTCAAATTATTGCCGCTTGATGAAATATTCAATAGCTCCGGATTTGTCGACTGTATCCAAATCCAAAATGCCTCCTGGGGCAAGAAGTGGCACGCATTGTTTTAGCATTAGCATTTCAAAAGCTCTTTGAGGCATGCCTCCCGTGTTAGAACGAATTGCATTTGCCAGGCCAGGATCTGCCCTTGGACCAATAAAATTAGCTGAATGTATTATGTCAAATGTCCTATTTCGAAGAGCCGGGTGATTTGACAATTCATCATGTATTACATATTCAACTAAGTCTATTTGAACCTCTGTTATTAATTCTCTATCGATCTCTCCTTGAAGGTATTTGTCCACTACGGTCACATCTGCTCCGTTGACGGCGCAGAGTCTTGCAAAGTGCGGATACCAGATATGTCCTGATAGTCGTTTCTCTTTATTTAATGCTGATCCTGAAGCCAAATCGAGTACACTCTTACCTTCTAATGCACTCCAATTGACCATAGGTTTCGCCCACCAAAGTTGCAGTAGTCTATTAAGGTCTTCACCAGCCCGGATAAGTACTATTCCGGCAGAGGCTTTAAGAGGCCAGGGACTATCTTCTAATTCTGTAATGTTATGAGCTATTACAATGCCTTCACTCTTAAGAACTTCTGCTAGCCCCGGAATATTTTGTATATCTTTAAACATAATGGGCTAAAGTTCTATTTTCCCATTATTTTTTCGAGTTTACCCTTTTGCGCAATTAATTCAGAAGGTTGTATGATCACATAAGGAGATTTGGCTTCAGGACTCAATTCTATTTGCTTTGCAGAAGAGTGTTTAAAAGCATAATGAAAACCAAGAGCCCTTACGGCAAATTCTGCCATTTGTGGATTAGTATAGCCAATTATATAGGCAAATTCTTGGTTTTCTTTTTGCTGAAGCCTATCAATTAAGCCTAAGAGCGAAGGAATGTACCCTCTCAACATGCGTCTGGATGCCCTGATATATGACGGATTACTTCTATGATCTTCAAACGCCTCTTCAAATTGAATATAGCCTTCCATTTCGTCAGGATCTGGAATCTTGTAACCTTCTGGTAGACTCTCTGCAGGTAAGAAATGGATATCCAGATAAGGAGTATTTTCTCCTATGAGTTCCCAATTTTGGGGATTTATAGGATTAGCTGGATTAGGACAGTAAACTAATGGTTTAAATTGTGATGTTGGCTTTGCGGATTCGCTAAACAAAAATGCTTTGATTTCCCCAACAATTCCCCTATCCGGTTCTGCTGGAGCAATAATTTGCAATGTCCCCCATAATTTTTTATCAGGTGAGTTAAAATAATCGGGTTTAGGTTCTACAGTGATAGGATTTGGCGTTGCCTCATCGAACATAGGTAATATATTACTACATTTCTCCTAGTTATTTTTGACAAACAGGTATATAATTTTTGAATTAAAATGAGTCTAGATAAAAATTTAAAAGATTATATTCTCCGGGTAAATAAAAGGGTGATTCAGAGGCAAAAAAAACTAGGTTTAATTTCAGCAAATACCCCGGAGAATAAGTTAGAAGATAAAATTCAGTTGGATACAGAAGAGAGCTTTGAAAGAGCAAGCTCTTTTATTGAAGAAAATAATAGTATGTGTCAGATTTGGCGTGGCGCCAAGTGCAAAGCCAACAGGAAAAGAGAGGAAGAAATATATAGTGTTGTAAGTATCTTCGAAGATAAATGTATTGACGGAAGAGACCCAAGGGCATTTGATGGCCAGGCAGATTCTCTAAAAACGGAAATGGGTCAAATTACTCTGGATAGAGTTTCCTCAGACGGAGAATTAATTCCAAGGCAGCCGGAAATATGCGCTTCTTTAAATGATGTTTCTGTTGAGCCCCTGATGATAAATTTGCCTCATTATGATCCTTATTTTGAAGGTAAAAGTTGCGCAGCTATCAGACTTGCCATGGAAGATTTTAGAAAAACAGATGGAGTTTGGGCTTATTTAACCGAACAGGAGAAAGATCTTATTACTCAAGCTCGCTCAAGGAGTTTGGATGAAGCAAATTTAGCGCTTTTGTCACTTACAAATATTGCAGCTTTTTCTAATTTCCATAATGATGTCAGGGCAGATGAAGGTTTAGTTCCTTTAAAAAGCGTAGGCCTTGTGGCTTTGTATAACACCAGAACAATGGGGATAGAACTCCGTGCCCCTATTTTAATTCAGAATAAGGATTCCAAGGAGCTTACTCTCGCACCATTTGATCGTGAAGTAATAAAAACTGCGGAAATAGCCGCTTCTTTGCCCCAAACCCATTTTGGAGAATTTAGGTTAACTTTTAATAAAACCAAGACTTTTGCTGATTTTGAAGAAGCAGTTATTACACTTGCCATACAACTTCTGGAAAGAAAAATTGATTTTGAACATAAAGAGGATATCAGGAGATTTATCAATAAATACTTTGCTGAACTTACTTCAAATCAGGCTAAGGCTTTGGAATATAGAATGTTTCGGGCTGTTGCGCATCAATATCTGACTGGTTTATCGAAAGTTTTAGAACAGCATCCGTTTTCTGACCATGAAGAAAGATTTATATCAATTTCTGAAAATGCCAGATTTGTCGGAAAATATGATGTTGAGGATCAGAGTTTCGTTATTAGTGTTCCTGATTCAGAGACTGGAGCGAAAAGGATAGACATTGCCTGTTCAGTTATGGATCATACCCGGGTGGATAAAGAAAAGGCACATATTTTGTTTATATCTACATCTATTAATAAAGAAGGTTTTGAAAAACGTAACCAAATTCGTGATGGACACGCCTATTTGTCTGCAATCAATGATAATGAATTATTATTTCGGTCTTTAACCGGAGAAGGAAAACTATCAGATAGAATTAGTAAAGGAAATCTTCTTCCGATTGGTGTGCTGTTGGATTCTCAAACAGGTGAAGTATTAGAAGTAGTTAAAGATAACTATAGGTATATTTAAAGTTTAGGATTTGTTATAATACGCTCTTATCAAATGCACAGGTTGTGCATTTTTTGATTGGAAAAATATGGCAAGATCACAAGAATTTGAAGATATTATTGGTCAACAAAGGGCAAGAAATCATCAACTTAGTATTCGCGCAGGAAGCTACTTAGAAGGTCTTGATTATCAGCTAGGAACTAGCAGGTTAGTGATGGCTCGACATAGTGTCATGGAGCCTATTATTGGCCACAATAATTTAATGTTAGCAACAAGAACTCCCAAATTCGAGAATATAAAAGCTAGGGAAAGGAATATATTCGGATATCATACCCAAATATATATAAAGACATGTATTGACGGTAGGTTAATACTTGCATTACTTGGAGGGTTGCCACATAAATTGGGAAATCCATTTGAAAGGCACGAAGAAAGATTGGAAGAAGTATCACCTCTTTATTGGAGAGTACCTGCAGGAGTGCAGGCAGTTGATGTCCGGCCTTCTGATTTAAAAAATGATAAGACAAAAAGCCGTTTTATTCCTGAATCAAACTACCTTGCTACCCATACAGCATGGGTTGTGGATGATGGGTTGGATCAAACAGAGTTAGACCTTATTCATAAGGGTTTTAGCACAAGGCATGAAGATAGGACTCAGCAGGATTTAGATGATAATAATGCAGTTAGCAATTGTGCTGCAATTAAGGAGATGCAGCTACAAGGGATTATCACTGATAGTGAAGGGGTAGATTTACTACATGAAAATAGGCTGTTGGTAGCTTTGATGACGCTACAATCCACCCAAAATATTATAAATACGCACAGGGAGAGAAAAAGAAGACCAGGATATAGAACTTTAGGCTTTGTTGGGGATCTCAACACTGATACTTTGGGGTTAAGTTATTATACTATTGCTCCTTATAATGGATCGGGTCAGGACATTGAAATTCTTTCTATGCCAGCATTGGCGCGAAGATTTAGAAGCCAGATGGAGGATTTAAATATTATGCAAATAGGACAATTTGCGAATATATTTACACTTCCGGAGCATTTAGCAGATTTTAGCGAAAGGATTGTTGATATGCAGGAGCGTTTGATGGATCGGAATAGGTTTTCAGAGCTACACGATATTTTGGATAAAGCTTTCTTATTAATGGCTTCGCAAGAACCTTTTAGACAGAATGGCGATTCTAATAGCAGATGGATAGATTTAACTGATGACCAACTTACTGCACAAAAAGCTTTGGCCATACGCAATATGATTGTTATGCATGGTACCGCATTATATGCAGATCCTTCTCTAAAGCATACACATGTTGGTCATCATGAGATAGGGATGTCGATCTCCGTTGAAGAATCTTTAGTAGGTCAGTGGGGATTTTATCATGAGACTGGAGATCTTGGTCAAATATTTGGCAGTAATGCGGCTGATATACCAACTGGAATTAGATATTTGAGGACAAAACTTGGGATATTAAGAGCTAATTTAGGCAAAGGCGCTGTTTTGCCCCTATATATATGTACATCTTTAGAAGAGGAACAATATCTTGAGGAAACAGCTGCATACCGTAGGGCTAAGGGACTAAGTACAGACGTTGCACGGGATATTATGAAGGATGATGTTATTGGACCAGAGGTTTTAGCAGGAAAAATTATTTTGGTTGTAACTTATATGGATAAAGGTATGGTAATTGGTCTGGACGATCCTTCTGCGGTGATGTAAAATAAGCAGACTATGTCTCAGTTGCATTTAAAAATAATCACTCCGGAAAAATTATTGATTGATGAAGAAGTTTCCCAGGTAAATATTTCAACTGAACAGGGAATTTTGGGAATTCTACCAAACCATGCAAATTTAATGGCAAAGTTAGAGCCGGGAGAGCTGGTAATAAAAAGAGGCGCTAAAACGGATTCTATTGCAATCGGAGATGGATTTTTACAGATTGCGGGGAATACCTTAAGCGTGATGACAGATCTAGCTACCTTTGCATCAGACATTGATGAGAGAGCGGTTGAAGAAGCCAAAAAACGGGCAGAAGTTGCTTTAAGCCAGACCTTATCTGATGAAGAATATGCAGAAACCTTTGCCAGCTTAGAAAAATCCTTAGCACAGCTTCATGTTAAAAGAAGACATAGGGTTAGGTAGTTGGTAATTATTTCTTCCCTGTTATACAATTTAGTAAATGAGTGAACCTGAGTTATCCATTGTTATCCTTAATTATAATGTTAAGGAGCTGCTGCTAAATTGTCTGGAGTCGATATACGAAAATAAAGGAAACAGTAGCTGGCAGGTTATTGTGGTGGATAATGCATCTGAGGATGGATCTGTTGAAAAAGTAGAGGAAATATATAGAAATAAAATAGAAATTATTAGAAATAAAAGCAATCTAGGTTTTGCCGGAGGGAACAATTCGGCTATTTCTTTAATCAAGGCTCCAGTGGTGCTGTTTTTAAACCCGGACACAATCATTGTTGGGGATGTCGTACAAAAATGTTTAGAAAAATTAAATAGCGATCCTGATCTGGGGGCAATAACCTGCAGAGTTGAATTGCCTGACGGTAGTCTTGATTACTCTTGTCATAGAGGGTTTCCCACTCCCTGGAATTCTTTCGCTTATTTTAGTGGTTTAGCAAAATTATTTCCAAAATCCTCTTTTTTTGCCGGATACAGTGCAAGCTATTTGGACATTCACCGAGCCCATGAGATTGACTGTTTGACAGGAGCATTTTTAATGGTCAGAAGGATTGCGGCGGAACAGATAGGTTTTTGGGACAAAGATTATTTCTGGAATGGTGAGGATATTGAATTTTGTTTTTCATTAAAAGAGAAGGGTTGGAAGATTTATTTTTATCCCGGAGTAAAAATTATTCACTATAAAGGTTCTTCGTCAGGTCTTTGGTCGAGTGCAGCCGCAAAAGTAGATAAAGAGAAAAAACTAAAGGCAATTACTCACGGAACTTCTGCAATGAAAATTTTTTATATGAAACATTTTTATAAAGAGTATCCTCCATTAGTCCGGGATTTAATTTTGGGTGGAATAAAATTGTTAGAACATTATAGAAAGGCAAAAATATGGATCTCTCAGTAATTATTTTAAGCTACAACACAAAAAATATTACAGATGAGTGTTTAAGAAGACTTCAAATTTCAGTTATTAGCTGTCAGAAAAAACTGGGAAACAAAGTTTCGGTAATTGTTTTAGATAATGCCTCAATTGACGGATCACCCGAAATGATTAAAAGAAATCATTCCTGGGTAGAGTTAATTGAATCAAAGGAAAACACAGGTTATTCTAAAGGTAACAATCTTGCCTTTAGAAAAGCTAAATATCCGGCAGTTTTATTTCTTAACTCGGATGTATATGTTGAGAAAAACACCATTGAAAACTCAATTGAATACTTCAAAATGCATAATTGTGACATACTGGGGGTAAAGCTAACTTTTGAAAATGGAGATCTTCAACCTTCGGCAGGATATTTGCCTACCCCTTTAAATACTATTCTTTTGATTTTTTGCATTGGGCAGCTATTAAACCCCTTTCATCCAAAGAATAAAAATTTCTTTTCTAAAGAAAAAAAAGTGGGTTGGGTGATGGGAGCTTTTTTCATGGTCAAAAAAGCGATTTTTAATCGGCTTGGTGGTTTTGATGAAGAGATTTTTATGTATATGGATGAAGTTGATCTTTGCAAAAGAGCGCAAAGTAAAGGTTTTAAGGTTTGTTTTACTCCGTCTGTCGAAGTGGTGCATTTACATAGAGCAAGCAGTAAAGATGACCCTGATAGAGTGTTCACTTTAGAGATTAAAGGAATAAAAGCCTATCTTAAAAAATACTACCCTACTCTATACCCAATTGTAAGGATTTTTCTAATTAAAGGTTTAATACTTCGAGTTATAGTATTTTTTTTGATGGGAAAAATGCAGCGGGCAAAAGCCTATATAGAAGGACTTAAAGTAGTCTAAAATATGGAAAAGATAGCAATTATTACATTAAATTATAATGGTAAAAAAGATACACTAGAATTACTAGAGTCCTTAAAAAAACTATTAACTATTAAATATGAACTATTAACAATTGTTGTAGACAATGCTTCATCAGATGGTTCAGTAGCTGCAATACATCAGCAATTCCCTGAGGTTGATATCATCCAAGCAGGAGATAATTTAGGTTTTTCCGGGGGGTTTAATAAGGGTCTTGAGTATGCGCAAATTTGGGGAGCGGATTATTTTTTACTGATAAATAATGATTGCTTAATTAAGGATGCTAATTTAATTGATAAGTTAATTGATAGTATAAAGCAGAATCCTAAAATTGGACTTATATCACCTAAAATTTTATTTAGTCCGGGTTTTGAATTTCACAAAGACAGATACTCGGCGAAGGATATTGGGAAAGTAATCTGGTTTGCCGGGGGGAGGTTTGACTGGGATAATATTGGCTCAATTCATAGAGGGCTAGATGAAGTTGATAAGGGTCAATACGATAAGTTGGAAGAATCTGAAATAATAAGTGGAGCTTGTGTACTAATTAAAAAAGAACTGCTTGAGATGATTGGCAAGCTGGATGAAAAATATTTCTTGTATTTTGAGGACAGTGATTTTGTTAAAAGAGCAGTTAATGCCGGCTTTAAAAGTTTCTACAATGGTAAGGTTGAAATTTATCATAAGGTTTCCCGCTCAACTGGTATCGGCTCAAAGGTTACAGATTATTATCACACCAGGAATAGACTTATCTTCGGTATGAAATATGGAAAATTCAGAACAAGGTTTGCTCTTTTGCGGGAAGCATTAAAATTGTTTTTATTTGGGAGAGTTGCTCAAAGACAAGGAGTTTTGGACTATTATCTTGGAAGTGTGGGCGGGAAAGGTGAGCTAATGGATCAGGTAAAAAAGATTGAATATCCCCTTAAACTTTCTATAGGAATTGTAAATTACAATACTGCCGATTTAACCAAAAAGCTCTTACAGAGCATTTTCGCAAATAATCCCGGGGTTCAAAGCTATTCAACCCCGGGGGTTAAACATGTTCAAACCTCGGGATTTGACCCAGATACAATGGAGGTTATTGTTTTGGATAATGGAGAGGTTGATCCGAGTAAAGAGGCTATAAAAAAATATTTGCCTCTGATTAAATACCTGAAAAACGGAGAGAACGAAGGCTTTTCAGGCGGATACAACAAAACGATCAAGTACTCCTTGGGAGAATATTATTTAATGCTTAATTCAGATATTGAGGTTTTAGAAAATTCTTTAAGCGAACTTATAAAAACTGCAGATGGATTTAAGGGTGAAGCTGTTCTGGGCGGAAAGCTAATCTTTCCAAATGGAGATAAACAGGATTCGGCTTTTCACCTACCTACTTTAACAGGAGCCTTTAAGGAGTATTTCCTAGGTCAGAAGGGATCATATTTTATGTATGAACCAGAAGGATCAAAACCAATAAAGGTTGAGGGCTTGGCTATGGCTTGTTTTTTTATTCCCAGGAAAATTTTAAATAAAGTTGATTTGCTAGACCAGGGTACTTTTATCTTTTTTGAAGATATTGAGTATTGTAGAAGATTAAAGCAATTTGGCATTCCGATATATTATGTACCTGCTGCTAAATTTATTCATCACCATGGGGCATCAACTAAAAAAATCGGTCAGGAAAAAGCTTACGAGCAATTAAAAAAAGCCTCAGAGCATTATCATGGTAGATTTTACTATACCCTACTCTCTTTTGTCTTAAGACTTGGCCAACGGTTTGGTAGAGTTAAAACTCCGATTTCGAGATGGACTAAGGGTTAGATTCATTCAAATAAGGAGTGTAATCACTTTAGTTCAACATTTTTAATGATTAAGTGTTATACTTACTGCCATGGCAAATTACAGAGACAATAATAAGTTTAGCAGAGGTGGAGGTTTCGGAAGACGAGACTCCGGTTCTCGTGGATTTGATAGGCCGGAAATGCATCAGGCTAGATGTGACAAATGCGGTAAGGATTGCGAAGTACCATTTAAGCCAACTCAAGGCAAACCTGTTTTTTGTAGTAGTTGCTTTAAAGAACAAGGAGGCTCTGATACAAGACGTTTTGAAGGAAGGGATTCCGGAAGATCTAGCTTTGAAGATAAACAAATGTATCAGGCAGTCTGTGATGAGTGCGGAAATAGTTGTAAAGTTCCATTTCAGCCAACTGAGGGAAAACCTGTTTATTGCAGTAATTGTTTTGGCGATAAGAAAAATAGCAGTTCAAGAAATTTCGACCAACCTCAGCAAAGTTCACGCGGAGAAGACTATAGCAAGCAGTTAGATGCACTAAATACCAAGTTAGATAAAATCTTATCAATTTTAAGTTCAGAAACTCCGATGGAAGTCAGTCAGCCAGAAGGCTTTGAAGAAGAAACATCTGCCGAGGGACAACCGGTAGAGCAAATAGAAGTAGTTAAACCAAGTAAAAAAAGCAAAGCAGCTAAAAGTGAGATCTCAGAAGCTTCTTAATTATTAGAGCCTTAATTTAATCGTTGGAAACAGATGGTGTGTATTGAAGTAAAAAATCTGGATTAGAAAATATTCTTCCCACTTTTTGTACTTCTCGCCATAACCTTTGTGCTGTGTTTAATTTTGTTACCGGATATGTTGGTTTAGGAAGACGTTCCATAAAACTGTAGAGCTTGAGACCAGAAGCGGGATCAAGGACAACTCCTGTAGCCTTTCCTCTATCCAAAAATAGTTCACCTGTTTTATCTACATTAAACTCAAGCCTAAGTCCAAATCTCCCAATTGAATTGAGTACACTTCCTAGAGCGTCGAGTTGCCAATTTGGTTTTCCTTTTAAATTAGCAGTTTCGCAGATAAGGGTACGCGCTCCTAGACCTCTCATGATAGGTACTGTTTGATTTATCATCCTTGCTAGAGATAGACCCCGGATTGGGTCTACGTGTGCAAGAAGAGCAACTTCTACTCGAGGGTCTCTTAATGAAAGAGCATAACAAGAGCTCATTCCACCTGTCATTATTTGATCAATCCTATTTTTATCCACAAAAGGTGCAATTATTCCAACTGCACGCTGTTCTACCGAAACTATTTGCATAAACGGATTATACAGGAAAGTCAGAATATATGCAACCTATAGTTATATGTCCGGAGGGAAGGATTCGCACCTTCGTAGGGTTACCCCGCCAGATTTACAGTCTGGAGCGATTGACTGCTCTGCCACCTCCGGTTCTGCTCATTATATCTAATTTCTGATATAATCTCTATATGGTTCAAGGATCCTGGAAAGCAAGAAAAGAATACTCTAAAATGTGGAAGTTTAAATTTTTATCCAAACTTTCAACAGGAATGCTGGTTATTGTAGTTGCCTTTCTATTATTACTATTTGGTTCAGTAATTTTTTTTGCAACTCAAATTCCCTCAGCGCAAAATCTTTCCAGCAGGAGTATTGCTGCATCTACAAAAATAACAGACAAAAACGGGGAACTTTTATATGATATTTATCAGAATGAAAACAGAACCCCTATAAAGTTAGCGGATATCCCGGTCTTTGTGCGCCAGGCAACGATTTCTATAGAAGATAAAGATTTTTACAAACATGCAGGGTTTTCTGTTACGGGAATTCTTCGATCAGCTTTTGAACTAGCTCTTCATAGGCAAATTCAGGGTGGTGGTTCAACTCTAACTCAGCAATTGGTTAAAAATGCACTTTTAACTGCCGATCAAAGTTTTATCAGAAAGATTAAAGAGCTAATCTTAGCTGTTCAAGTTGAACATGCTTATACCAAGGATCAGATTTTGGAAATGTATCTTAATGAAATCCCTTATGGTGGCACAGCATATGGGATAGAGGCTGCAGCAAACTTGTATTTTGGTAAATCGGCTAAAGATTTAGATTTAGCTCAGGCCTCACTTTTAGCAGGGCTGCCCCAAAGACCCTCTGTTTACTCCCCTTATGGAACTCATCCGGAGTTGGCAAAGGTCAGACAAAAAGAAGTACTAAGGAGGATGGTTGAGGATAAGGATATCACGCAGGATCAGGCAACTACGGCAGAGAATGAAGAGCTGACATACAGAACCTCTCAATCGGAGATTGGTTTTAAGGCGCCGCACTTTGTTTTATATGTTAAACAAAAATTAATTGAACAATTCGGGGATAAATTAGTTGAGCAAGGTGGGCTTAAAGTTACTACTACTCTAGATTATGGTTTGCAAAAGCAGGCTGAGGAGATTGTTAAAAAAGAAGTTGAAAACCTAAAGAGTGCAAAGGCAGGAAATGGTGCAGCTATAGTTTTGGACCCAAAAACAGGCCAAATATTAGCTATGGTGGGATCAAAAGATTATTTTGGGAAATCACTACCTGAAGGTTGCAGAGAAGGTGAAACATGTAACTTTGAACCGAATGTAAACGCGGCTTTGAGTAATAGGCAACCTGGGTCTGCCACAAAACCAATAGCATATGCTAAGGCTTTGGAAAAAGGATATACAGCGAGTCAGGTTTATATGGATGTAAAAACTGTTTTTCCTGGAGGGAATAGGGAGGATTATGTGCCGGTAAATTATGACGGTCAATTTCATGGACCGGTTCAAATGAGATATGCATTAGGAAATTCATTTAATATTCCGGCAGTTAAAAATTTGGCTTTGGTTGGGGTTAAGGATGTAATGGATTTAGGATATAGGATGGGGCTTTCTACCTGGGAGCCCACTAGTGATAACGTTGCTTCGGTTGGTCTATCCCTGACTTTAGGGGGACGGGAGGTTAGGCTTTTGGATCTAACTTCTGCTTTTGCGGTTTTTGCAAATAGCGGCAAACAGATGGATCCTGTATCAATTTTGAAAGTAACTGATTCAAAGGGAAAGACTTTATTTGAATTTAAACCAACTGAGGGGAAAAAAGTTCTGGATTCGGCAGTAGCTTTTATAATTTCCGATATCCTGGCTGATAATGGAGCCAGAACTACTGCTTTTGGTTCAAATTCAATATTAAATATTTCAGGTAAAACAGTAGCGGTAAAGACAGGAACAACTGATCAAAAAAGGGATAATTGGGCTGTTGGTTATACGCCTTCAGTGGTTGTTGGAGTTTGGGTTGGTAATAATGATAATACTGTAATGAGCCCGATAATTGCCTCCGGTATTACAGGCGCTTCCCCTATCTGGAATAAGATTATGACAACAACTTTAAAAGGACACCCTAATGAAGGATTTAGCAAGCCTGATAATGTTATGCAGCAGGATGTAGACGGATTAATGAGCGGAAAACCGCACAATGGTTCGCCAACAAGAAAAGAATATTTCATAAATGGAACTGAACCTAAGAATGAAGCCTCAGCCTATCAAAATTTAAAAGTATGCAAAAATAATCCACACAGACTTGCTAATGATAGTGAGGATGGAGATAACAAGGATGTAATTGTTTTAAAAGAAGATGATCCGACAGGGGCGAATAAATGGCAAGCAGGTATTGACCAGTGGGTTTTAACAGCTGCAGAACCGAAGCTAGTCGGTGCTACTAAGGGTTGTTCTGGTATACCCGGGTTTAGCTCCGGAGGAGGTGGGGGTATTATTGAGATAGTTAATGTTGGTAATGGGGCAAACGTTCCCCATGTATTTGATGTCTTAGCTAAGGCTAATTCCCCTGCAGGAGTTAAAAAGATCACCTGGCTTATAGACGGCGGAGAAAAATCTGTTCAAACAGGAGAACCATTTGCCTTGCATGTTGAATTTCCAGCAACAGATAAAGGATCGCATACAATCACAGTTACTTTAGAAGATAATAATGGCGGTACATTTTCAACTTCAATTGGTGTCACCGCCTCCCTGTAAGATATTTGATTTTTAACCCATAGTTTGCTATAATAGTCCACTTACAGGTTTAAATTTAGGCCTGTATTATTTTTACTATGATTATAGATTCTCTCGCAAAAGTATCGATTATTGCCATCCTATCCTTAGGCAGTCAACTTGCTTCGCCTAAGATTGAGGAGCATGTTCTTGCCGCTCATGAGATCTCGCTTGAAGACAGGTATCCTGTAAAGTCAGTCAGCGATATTTTCAAGGATAATATCCTGCTCAATTTAGCCTATTTGAATAATAAAATTTCATCTGTTAAGGATATTAAGTGGGATGAGTTAAGAAAACCTGCTCATTTAGAATTTAGCCTTGAGCCTGGAAAAACTTTTGCCTTTCATGACGATGTGCTGGATCAATACAAAAACAGTTTGACTAAAACAACCCAGGCACATTTTAATGCTGCAGAAGGGTTTAGAACTGATGGGTATTTATTTGGAGATGGGGTTTGCCATTTAGCCTCGATTATTTACTGGGTGGCTAAAGATGCCTCTTTGGATGCAAACGCTCCTACACCACATGATTTTATGCCTATTCCGGATATTTCTAAGGAGTATGGAGTTTCTATCTATAATAACTCTGGTTCTAAAAGTTCTAATGCACAGCAAAATTTGTATGTTACTAATAATAAAAGCAAACTGATTACCTTTAAGTTTGATTATGACGGATCGAATTTGAAAGTGTCCGCAGTTGAGGCCAACTAACTAAACCGTTATTTCTAAAACAGCTACCCTTTTTTCTATTCCTAGATTATTTAAGATTTTTAAGTGGATTTCAGATAAACTTCCAATCTTTTTGCCGTCCTTCTCAATTTTCAAGAATCTCTTAGGGTGAAACAAACTAATAGCTTCTGTTGGTAAAGCAGATATCTTAAATTCAAATCCCATTTTTTTTGCAATATAAGCTAATTCCTCTAAAGGGTTATCCGTATTATTACATAATACTATAGCTAATCTGTAGTTTTCTGACGGATCTCCATTAATGTTGCTAAAAGCTTTACCGATCTCAAAAATAGCTATGTCCTTAAATCCTTTTCTTAAGTTTCTATCAGTCACATCTAACAAATTTGGCCAGATATCTTGTCTTAAATACTCTGTTTGCGAAGAGATAGGATTGGCTATTTTTACCAGCTTTTCTTTTAGTATTTCAAGTGCCTGCAAAACTCGGGTAGAATAAAAAGAATAGGTCTGTACTTCTGTCAAGCCTGTTTCAACTAATTTGTTTTTAAGATCAGAAATTTTTTGAAAAATAGGATTTTCACTTTGTAAAGGCTTAGATTCAGAAACTTCCTTTGCAGGGATTTTTTCATACCCATACATTCTGGCCACTTCTTCTATTAAATCCTCCTCAATTTCTATATCCAGTCTCCAGTACGGAACTGTCGCCTCCCAGCCACGCAAGGCGTCGCCTTTTGTGCCTAATGTAAATCCTAATCTCTGCAAGTAATCCTCTACCTCTGAATTCTCAAACCTCACCCCTACTAACTCTTCCAACTTTTTCTTAGTTAAAAAGACTTTTCGAACTTTATCCTCTAGGTTCCCAACTATGGTGATAGCTGTTAATCTTCCTCCGATTTTCTGATACATTTTTATCGCTGCATTTAAAGACTGTAATAATCTTTTTTTAGTCAAACCATGGTAAAATCTTTTACTAGCTTCTGATTGTAATCCCAGTCTTTGAGATGTTTTTCGAACCATTTCTGGATTAAACAAAGATGCAGAAAGTAAGATTGTAGTGGTAGATTCTTTTACCTCTGTATCTTTTCCACCCATTACTCCTGCTACATCCAAGGCTTTTTGGGTATCAGCCAGAACAATATCATCAGCTGTTAACTTTCTTAATTTTCCATCTAAAGTAGTAATTTCTTCCCCTTTTTTAGCAGACCTGACATTTATAGTTTCATCTTGAACAGATTCTTTATCAAAGGCATGTAAGGGTTGTCCAAATTCCAGCATTACCAAATTTGTAACATCTGCAATGTTATTAACCGGTCTCATGCCACTATTTTCTAATTTTTTAATCCAGGCCTCAGATGATTTACCAAAAGTTAAACCTTCGATTTTAGCCACGCACTGAACTTGAGCTAAAATATCTTCTTCAATTCTGACAGGTGTTGTTGGTAGTTTAGCTATATTCCAGACGAAATTAGCCTCTTCTGGCTCCTCAATGAGCACTTTAGAGCCGGTGATGGCAGCCACTTCCAAAGCTACTCCGCGCATGGAGAGCAGATCTGCTCTGTTATAACCCTTCATATCTAATTCGATGAAGGAATCAGTTACTTCTTTGATGCCAATAGTCCTTAAAGGTAAGAGTTTAAGCAAATCCTCTACTGAGCAATTTAATTCAACTAATTCTTTAAGCCAATTAATAGATACTTTCATTAAAATTTCTCCAGAAAATTTAAGTCTCCAGATTTAAGTAGTCTTAAATCTTCAATTCCGTATTTAAGCATAGCCATTCTCTCAGGCCCTACTCCCCAGGCGATCCCGGAATATTCCTTTGGATTAATGCCGCCTGCTTCTAAGACTTTCGGATGGATCATTCCGGCTCCGGCGAGTTCCAGCCAACCGATATTCCCGCAGATTTTGCAACCGCTACCTTTGCAAAACACGCAGGTTGCGTCAATTCCTACGCCGGGTTCAACAAAGGGGTAATATTTTGGCCGTAACCTGGCCTTAATATCTTTACCTAAAATAGATTTAAAAAAGTATTCAGACAAAAATTGCAAATTAGCCATGCTTACTCCTTTATCAACGTAAACAATCTCAAATTGCTCAAAGGTATGTTCGTGTCTGGCGTCGACATTTTCATACCTAAAACATCTGCCTAAGGTCATCATCCGTATTGGCGGTTTGTTGTTTTTTAATATTCGAATCTGAGAGTTTGAAGTATGGGTTCTAAGTAGAAGTTTATGGTTTGTGGTTTGTGTATTGCTAGATTTATCAATGTAAAAAGTGTCCCACATATCTCTGGCTGGATGCTCTGCAGGTATATTTAAGACCTCAAAGTTATTAAAATCCGTATCTATTTGTGGAGCATCTGCCTGTACAAAGCCTAACTTATTGAACAATTTCACAATTTCGTTCTCAAATTGCGTTACAGGATGAAGATGGCCTTTTCTTTTTTTAGCTTCCAACACCTGGTGTTGGAATGTAAATGTTTCATCCTCTAAGCCTTTATATACTCTAGCTTTTATCTCTTCACGTTTTGTGCTTATTGTTTTTTCCAACTCTTGTTTTATCAGATTAAATAAAGAGCCTACAATTTTTAGGTCTTCTTTAGCCAAATCCTTGAACTGTCTAGAAAGCTGATCTACTTCTCCATTTTTTCCAAAAAGTTCAATAAAAATAATATCCAAATCTTTTAAGGACTTGGAGGAGGAAATTTTATTTATATAATCCTGCTGAATTTTTTTAAGTTTCTCTTCCACAAATTCGATTTTAGCACAAACTAACTTGGTTGGTGAAGGAGAATTCTGACAAAGCCTTCAGCATATTTTACCTTTGGACTAGCCTTTTCGCCATTTAGGCTATTCATTTTTTTCATTCTTTCCTGGAATTTTTCCATATCCTGAAATTGGCTAACGTGGCAGCCAATTGCTTTTAGTTTTAGATCTATAGTGTCTGAGATATCGACATAAAAATTAGACTCCGAAAAATTAGTCATTAAAAGTTCTTCAACTACGAACGACTTTAAGCCCTCCTGTAAAAGTTCAGGATAAGTTCTCATATTGCGGGCAAAAGGGAAGACTGCATCTAGGGCGGCCTGACCTGCTACTCTGTGATCAGGGTGATTTATAAATCCTCTTTGAATATCATAAACAAAAGTTGGGTCAAAGCAGATAATGGTTTTAGGTTTAACGGTTCTGATTATTCTAACAAGCTCTTTTCGCAACTGGTGTGAGTTTTCCAGCTCTCCATCTACAAAATCAAGGAAAAAGACTTTTTTTACACCTAATAGATCAGCAGCATCCTGTTGTTCTTTTCTTCTTAATTTTGTTAATTCAGCATTAGGGATATCTGGATCCTCAGAACCTTTTGATCCGTCTGTTAATACTAAATAATAAGTCTCCGCCCCTTCTTTTATCCATTTAGCTATTGAACCGGAACTACCAATATCAATATCATCAGGATGAGCGCCTATTGCGAGAATAATTTTTTTACTTGAAGGTTTATCCACGGACAGTTTCTACTATTTGTCTGAAATCTTCTATATTATTAACTGCTAATTCTGCTAATATCTTTCTGTCCAAATTTATTTTTTTAGATTTAAGAGCCGATATAAATTTAGAATAACTAAGCCCTTCATTTCTAACTGCATTTCCCAGTTGTACAATCCAAAGAGCCCGCATATCTCGTTTTCGAAGCTTTCTGCCTGCAAAAGCATATTCGCCTGCATGAAGTAGCGAAGACTTAGCCTCTTTAATAAGTTTGCTTCTGCCGCCTCTAAAACCTTTAGTTAAGGATAATACTTTTTTATGTCTGGCATGTGAGGTGACACCTCTTTTAACTCTTGCCATTTTATTTTATCTCCCCTCTTCTAAGTTTAAATTTATTGATAATCTTATTCCATATGCCTGACCTGTTTATTTGTGAGTAAGTTGAGGCCTGCGCACTGGCATTGTTTGATTTATTTGATTGTCTAAAATTTCTTGTATTGCTTCCCATTTTAAGCTCCTAATATCTTTCTTAAGCTTCTTGATTCACCTTTAAAGTAAGTGGCAGTTTTCTTTTGTCTATTTAAAGCCGTACCGCTTTTATGTCTTTTAAGATGCCCTCCACCTAATTGATGCCTGCGCAAAATTTTACCGGTTGAGGTAAGAGTAACTCTTTTTGAAAACGATTTCTTCGATTTTTGTTTCGGCATGACTTTGAGGTATTATACAGCCTCTTCGCTTACTTTTCCACCCCTAGATTTAGATAGGATTATTGATAGGTTTCTGCCTTCAAATTTAGGCTCTCTTTCAATGCTGACTTTGTCTCCGAGTAGCGCTAGAGCTTCATTTAATACATTCCTTCCTAATTCAGGATGTGCCATTTCCCTGCCTTTAAATTTAACCACCAGTTTGACTTTATGACCATCCTTTAAAAACTCCTCTGTTCTGGCAAGTCTGACTTTTATATCATGCTCCTCGATCCTGGGTGACAGCCAAAGCTCTTTTAGTCCTCCGGAGGAGTCCTTTTTAGATGTGCGTTCTTTCTTGCTTTCTTCATATCTGAATTTTTGAAAGTCAACGATTCTGGCAACAGGTGGAACTGCTTGTGAAGCTACTTCTACTAAATCTAATCCCAAGTCCCGGGCTTTTTTAATCGCTTCCTGTCTATCTAAAATTCCAAGTTGATTGCCGTCCTGATCTATTATACGAAGTTTAAGCGATTGTATATGCTCGTTAAGTCTGTAGAATTTTGCCATTTATTATTTGGACGAGTCCTTGATAAATTTATTGTTCAATTTGTACCCTTATAATAACATGAACTATTCTTTTGATTCAACCTCTGATTTTATCAAATCTACTATTTTAGAAATTTCAATTGCTCCAAGGTCGTTTCCGTCTCTTTTCCTGACTGCAACTTTTCCTTCGCTTGATTCTCTGTCTCCAATAATTAACATGTATGGGATTTTTTGTAATTGAGCATCCCTAATTTTGGCCTGCATTTTTTCTGCTCTTGAATCTAGGGCAACTCGTATGTTTGCACTCTTTAATTGTTCGAGTACATTTTGTGCATATTCTAAATGCCGATCGGCAATGGGTATAATTTGTACCTGTATTGGAGATAGCCAAGTTGGAAAAGTGCCCTGATATTGTTCTGTAAGTATGGCGATAAATCTTTCAAACGAACCAAAGATTGCGCGATGAATCATAACCGGCCGTTTGGGGGTATTTGTTTCGTCAATATATTCAAGCTTAAAAGCCTCCGGCTGATGAAAATCCAGCTGTACAGTTGCTAGTTGCCATTCTCTGCCTTGGGAATCCTTTATATGAACATCAATTTTTGGTCCGTAAAATGCTCCGTCTCCTAATTTGTCTCCTGCTTTAATTCCTTTTTTGTCCAATACATCTGAAAGGGCTTTTTCTGCTTTATCCCACATCTCATCTGTTCCGGCTTTTGTTTCCGGTCTGGTAGCCAACCGGAAATCATATTCAAATCCGAATAATTTATAAAAGTTGACCATCATATCTAAAATATTGGAAACCTCATCGGAGATTTGATCTTCTGTTGCATAAATATGTGCATCGTCCATGGTTAGCTGCCTTACTCTTAAGAGTCCATTTACCTCTCCTGATTTTTCTCTTCTGTGTAGTCTGCCGATTTCTGATAGTCTTAATGGAAGCTCCCTGTAAGATCTGGGTCTGAATCGATAAAGTATTGTTGACTCAGGACAGTTCATAGGCTTTAAAGTGTAGGACTGCGGGTTTGATCCATCATCTTCATCTGAAAGAGATAGATTATACATATTATGTTCACCAAATTTTGCCCAGTGTCCGGATTGTTTAAACAACTCAGATTTAACCATGATTGGAGTTGACGTCTCCAGATACCCTGCTTTTTCTGTTAACTCCCGGATATATTTTTCCAGCTCTTTAAAAATTACCATCCCTTTAGGAAGCCAAAAAGGTGCGCCCGGAGCTATGTTATCTGTAAAAAATAATTCCAGTTCCTGCCCGATTTGTTTATGATCTTTTAAATCTTTTTGATCCATAGTTTGTAATATACCAGAAAAGAGCTTATTTGAGTAGGGTAAAAGATATCGCACTTTTGTCCCTTACCTCATATTTTGTGCTTATTTCTTATTTATTTTAAGTTCAATAAGAAGACTTCCTCTGCGAGCTTCTTCGCTCATGTCTGATACATAAACTAGCGTAGTTTTCAGGGCTTGAGGTTTTCTCCTGCCTTGTTCGCTCATATCAGACGGTATAAATCCTCCTACTTTAATTTTTTCTGACATATTTTCACCTCCTTTCTTTTTTAAGTACAAAAAAACCTCCCTTGTGAGGAGGCTTTAAATGATTTTTGGATTTAGTCCAAATTTACACTACAAAACCTACCTGTGAAGGGATAGTTATAGTAGTGCAACAGAAATTGGCGAAACTAAAAATAAATTTCATTTTTTTAATATAGCGCTTGCTTGAGAGAAATGTCAAGAAGTGCTAAAATTTAAGCTGATTTACGGGCGGTTAGCTCAGCTGGTAGAGCGCGTCATTGACGTTGACGATGTCGGGGATTCGAGCTCCTCACCGCCCACAATAAACTTATTAATCTGTAACTAGCCTGCTGCCTGGAATGAAAGGTTGGATTGGCCTCCGCCTTGGGTTCCGGATCCGCCTTCAAGAGCTGCATTCATAGCCGATGCTTTAGGGTTTGTTTGTGCCATACTGGAATTCTTTTGCTGCTTATCTGCATTTCTCTTTTCTTCAATTATTTTTTTACGCAGTTCTGCCTTTTGATAAATACTTCTATCCTTATAACTGGATTGATAATGTAGCAATCGGTTTTTTTCATCTGTTGGCATATTTGTTGAGATGTCGCCTACTTCTTCTTCAAAAAGCATTCTTTCTTTTGCCTGTTGAGCTCTACTTTGTTCATCCTTTAAGCTTTGGTAAAAAACTCTCTGGGAAGCAGCTACTTCTTGTTGTTTTTGTTCTTTTGCCTGCTCGGCCTGATTTCTTTTATTAAACTCGATAGATCCGCTTGAGGGAAAATGATCAGCACTCTTACTTTGTTCAGGTTTAATTCCGGATACTTCCTGACCAAGGCTAAAAATGTCCTGGAAGATACCTGCAGCACCTTTTGCAACAGATGAAACACTTGGTGCCTCCATCTCAAAACCAATTTCATCAAACCCCCCCAAAATTCCTCCCAGAATATTTTTAGGATTGATTTTTTCGTTTGGCTTTGTGAGTGTTTGTGTATTCATTTAAGGCCTATATTTTACTACTTTATGAGTTTTGAAGCAAATTATTGTGCGGACGAGAGGGCTTGAACCCCTGCCTGCCGGCAGGTTCACGCCTTTCGGCATCCCGATGGTTATTTTGTGCGGAGCAGAGTCCTTATTTTGAACCGCTCCTGCTTGAAAGCTTAATACATTTTAGCAAGTTAATGAACGCATATCAAGCTGAGGAGGAGGAAAAAATAGATAGTAAATAAGCTGTATTTTAGTTCCTCTGAGGCGTATAATTAACAAGCAAAAATAAGTATGAGTACAGATCAAACAATTCAGACCAAAAAACTATCGGTACAAGAGATTGTAGAGATTATTGAGTCTGATGACATAGCACTTCTTATAGGGATAGAGGAAACTGCAGAATTTGAATTCAAAGAGTTCAGCTATAGAACAACTTCTCCGGGTGATGATAAACATAAAGCTCATATGGAGCTAGCTAAAGATATAACAGCTATTTCTAATGCTGGTGGAGGTTTATTATTGATTGGTCTTAAGCCAGCTCAAAAACCCAGCGTTAATATAGAGTATGTTGATTCGGTATCTGGTGTTAAGGAAGCTGATATAAATATGCAGTCTTGGGCTGGGATTTTGTCCGATTGGATAGTACCTAGATTTTCAGTTAGTTATTTAAAGTATGGTTTTATGGGCAAAATAGACAAAGTATTTTGGATAAAGATTCCAAGTGCCAAAGATTTAGGTCAATATCCCTTTATTATTGCTAAAGATCAATACTCTCCAGATAAAGGTATCGCTATAAAAGGAAGAATATTTGGTTATTATACCCGCGATGGTGCTGAAGATCTTCTCTTGGCTCCAGATAAAATTCAAAAATATATAGCCGAGGGATTGAAGACTGAAAATGAAGTCCCAAATCCTATAAAAGACACTAATCAAATAAGTAATGAGGTTCAAACTCTTAGTTTAAAACTCGACTCATTATCTTCTCAGATATCAAATTTACCCACTGTAACTACATCCCAGCAAGTTGATTATGATGATATGGGGAAAAAAATAGTTGAATATGTAAATACTCGAATAGGTGGAGATAAGGGTTACTTCTATATATATGCTATTCCTAAAACAAAACAGGAAATTAAAGACTTTTGGGATAAAGGAGAAAATTCTATTTATCATTCAATGACGCATACACCCACTCTGAGAAATATGGGGTGGACTTTAGAAGTTTATATAACAGAATACCCATATCCAAAAGAAAACTCATGGGAAGTAATGAACGGAGATAGGAAAATTTTAAAAGTGAAAAAGACAGGAGAAATTTTTGCAGCTGGAGCAATTGACGGTTTCCTCGATTGGGGTTCTGAAGAATCAGAAAGTAATAAGGGTGATGGTATTACATTTGTTAATGCTTTTGCATTTACAGAGTATATTGATACTTTTTTTCACTATTTAGATAGATTTAAGAAGCAATTCTCTATTAAAAGTGACTATATTATTAACATGGGATTTGTTTTTCCAGATAATGTAAAGCTTGCTATGCGTAGACCAGCCCATGTAGGTTCACTTTTTGATGAGGCCAGCGGGATTATTACTCAGAAGTCATGGGAATTTGAGATATCAGCAGATGATCCTAGAACACCCCCTTCTATAGCAGGGCAAGTTGTTATAGAAATAAATGCAAGCGGTTTCGGCTGGGCAGTCGAGGATAAAT
>CALRFD010000001.1:105343-252454 GCA_943356485.1 Patescibacteria group bacterium | reverse complement strand
AGCCAAACCTACAACAATAGTACTGATAAGTTGACCTACTTCTACAAATATAATTCTAATGTCACTTCTCCCGTAGCACCTTCGTAGAATTTTTTCCAAATATTTTGGCGGGTTAACACCAGAAGGGGAGGTGTCATAGTTAACTGCTGCTCCCACATAAGGTTGTTCAAGAAGAATTTGTTGTGCTGATTCTTTACTTATGCCATGCACCTTTGCAAAAATATTCGTTAACTTTTCCTTAGTTATCTGCTGAAGATCCCTCTCTAATGATACCATGATTGCGTATTATAGGATATAATTATTTAAATGTCAACCTACCTCTTGTGTGGTATTAGCGCCGGCTGCAAAATATTCATCAGCATTTCTAACTAAAACATCCCGCGGCTTACTTCCATCACCCACCCCAATAATACCTGCTGTTTCCAGCTCATCAATAATCCTGGCAGCTCTGGCATACCCTACTTTTAGTCTTCTTTGCAGAAGAGAAGCCGAAGCTCTGTCGTATTGACAAACAGTTCTAACTGCTTCCTCAAATAAATCATCCCTCTCATCAGATGAAGATCCACCTTTTCCTCCAATCCTACCTAAAGGCATCTCTGTAACTTCTGCCGTATATTGCGGGGCAATCCCGGTTGATTTTAAGTATTTAATTAAATTATTAATTTCAGCATCCTGCAAATATACACCCTGAATACGGATAGGCTTACTTGCATCAGGCGGTAAAAACAACATATCTCCACGGCCCAATAATTTTTCTGCCCCCTGTCCATCTAAAATCACCCTTGAATCGACCATCGACGAAACATTAAAAGCAATACGGCAGGGAATATTTGCTTTAATAAGTCCGGTAATAACATCAACAGAGGGTCTTTGTGTTGCAACGACTAAATGGATTCCTGTAGCCCGGGCAAGTTGGGCAATTCTAGTGATCGCGTCTTCAACTTCAACTGGAGCAAACATCATCAAATCTGCCAACTCATCAATGATTATTACAATATATGGAAGAGCCTGAAAGCCAGACATCTCATTATAGCCTGTGATATTACGAACCCCTACTGATTGAAATAATTTATACCTTCTATCCATCTCAGCCATCGCCCATTTTAGGGATGAAAGAATTTTTTCCGGCTCGGTAATAACCGGGGTCAAAAGATGCGGAATACCATTATAACCTGTTAGCTCAACCCTTTTTGGATCAATCAAAATTAGCTTTAACTCATCCGGAGAGTTTCTAAACAGCAGGGAAGTAATAAAAGCATTAAGCATAACTGATTTTCCAGAACCGGTAGTCCCAGCAATCAAGCAATGAGGCATTTTATCGATATCAAAAATCATCGGCTTGGAAGAAGTGTCCTTTCCAAGGCCGATGGCCAACTTTGATTTATGCTTTGACATCTCCTCAGAAACTAATACTCCTTTTAGTCCTACTACTTCCAGCGACTTGTTTGGAACTTCTATTCCAACCAAAGATTTCCCCGGGATTGGGGCTTCAATTCTGACAGTACCGGTTGGAGTTGCTAGCGCAAGAGCAATGTCGTGCTGTAAATTAGCAATCTTGGAAATTTTTGTACCTGCAGTGATCCTCAGCGCATATTGTGTAACTGCCGGGCCTCCGTTAATCTCTGCCACCTCTGCCTGCACTCCAAAAGAATCCAATGTTTTTTCAATCACAGAGGCATTTTTCTTTACATCCCCCCGATCAGCAGAACTACCAACTTTCTCTGACAAAACATTATACGGAGGATACTTCCACACCGCTGATTTACCAGCCACATTTTGCACTAAAGTATCTGCTAAAACCACCTCTCTTATGGGCGTATGTGTACTCCTTTGTGAGACTTGTGGTCTTTCATCCACACCAGATACTCTGATCGGAATATTTTTAGCTTCAAATGTTTTAGGTCTGTTAAAATAATTAAGTAAAGACTTTGAAATTTGATTGATAAATTTAAAAATAAAAGCAAATATACCAAATATCTGCTGGAGTGAGGTGTTAAATAATACTACCAGCCCAACTAAGAAAACCAAAAGCAGAATAGCTGCCGCTCCCATTGAAGTTACAAAAGAAGACAGCTGGATCCACAAAGCCAGACCTAAAGTTCCGGCTTTTTCAGCATTTAAGCTACCGGTAATACCCACTAGGGAAATTACGACAAGTAAAAACCCCAGTAAAACATTCATTTGAGCCAAACGCCATTTTGCCCGGGTTAGAACCAAACCGCAAAGAAAAAAAATTATTGGTGATAGTATTTTCGCCCATCCTAAATTTTCAGTTAAAAAATCTCTCCAAAAAGATAGACTTTCCGAATGGGTAAATAAAGCTACAATAGAAAGAATTGTTAAACCGAATGCAATTAAAGTTCCGATTGCCGTAATGGTTTTTTGCTTAAGCTTAAGTTTGGGTAATTTATAAACTGATCTTCGACGGGACATAATTGTAAATTAATATACTCTATTTCCTATTATACCATATTACTATGGGTTCAGATTTCAACAACAACTGGAAGTATTAGAGGTCTCCTTTCTGTTGCCTCATATAAGAATTTGCCTAAAGATTCTTCAATCATCTTCCTTATAAAATGCCAGTCAACTGTTTTGTGGTGGTGCTGTTCTAAAGTAGTCTTAACAAACCCAATAGCTTCATCCAATAATTTATCCGCCATATCTTCAAATACAAATCCTCTTGAGAAAATGTCCGGTTCTGCTATTAATTTCCCGGTATGTTGATCAACAGAAACTACCACCACAACCACCCCTTCTTCGCTCATTTTTGTTCTATCTCTTAAAATCTCATTTCCTACATCTCCAATTCCCAGTCCATCAACATAGATATTCCGCACGTCAACAGTCTCTGCCAAAAGCTTAACCCCATCTCTTTTTATCTCTAAAATACTGCCATCTTCTGCGTCAAGAACTTGTTTTTTATCATAATTCATATCCTGAACCATTTTAGAAAAAAGGCTCATATGTCTAAATGTTCCTCCTATAGGGAGGATAAACTTTGGTTTAATTAAGTTAATCATCAGTTTCAGCTCATCTTGAGCAGCATGACCGGAGACATGCAGGTCTGAAGTAATAGATGAGGCAATCACGTTAACACCCAGACGGGTGAGCGAATCAATTAATGAATTTTGGGCGGATTCTGTTGAAGGTATTGGATCTGCAGAAAACATCACGCAGTCTCCTTCCTGCAGCTTTACCTGTTTATGCTCTTCATTAGCAGCCCTGGACAAGGAAGATTCAGGTTGTCCCTGCGAACCGGCAATAAGAATCATCACCTTATTTGGAGCATACGTATTTATTGCATCGGGTGCAATGATTATTCCGGGGGGAACTTTTAAATATCCTAAATCTCTGGATACCTGAAAGTTTTTCTCAAAAGAGCGACCCACAATCGCCACCTTTTTGCCTAATTTGCTGGCCACATTCATCGCCTGCTGCATTCTGGAAACGTTTGATGAAGTCATGGTAATTAATAATTTCCCCGGACAATCCAGGGCTGCTTTTTCAAAGGTTGCCTCAATTGACTTTTCTGATTTATTAAAACCCGGCTTATCTGATCTTAAACAATCAATCAACAATAAATTAACTCCTTCCTCACCTAAAATAGCAGCTGCTCCCACATCTGTAACCTGGCCGGAAACCGGAGTCCAGTCAATCTTAAAATCAGCCTGATGAATTATCGTCCCTACCGGAGTTTTCAAAACAATTCCTGTTGAATCCGGAATCGAGTGTGAAACCTGATAAAAAGACACTTTAAAGCTTCCAAGATCCAATTTTTGATCGATTTTAACTTCAATAATTTTATTCGTCGGCAGATTTCTTTCTAAGAACTTGTTTCTGATAAAACCAGCTGTTAATCTTTGTGTATAAATTGGTACCTGCAACTCCGGCCAAAGATAGGGTAGTCCGCCAATATGATCTTCATGTCCGTGAGTTATTAAAATTGCCCTAATCTTATTTAACCTGCTTCGAAGATAACTTATATCCGGTATAACTAAATCTACTCCCGGCATACCTTCATCAGGAAATCCAACCCCACAATCTACAATCACAATATCATCTCCATATTCATAAACATACATGTTTTTCGTCACATCACCCACTCCACCAAGTGGAATTAATTTTAAAGATTGACTGCTATTATTAAATTGCGGAAAGGCAAACTTTGGTTTAAATGTTTTCATGATATATATTCTCCTAAATTATCTGCTGTTAGCCTGCATGTTCCAATATTTCCCTCGACTACTCTTCTGGCAACCTTGCGGCAGATTCCCTGCAAAGTACGCTGAAATGACCTAATCCCCCCATCAAACCCTAAAGGGCGGATGATCTGCGGCCAAACCCCCTCATCTATAGTCAGAAGTCCGCTATCCAATCCTGCTTCTTCCATTGCCCTGGGAAGCAAATATTGTTTACCGATTATTAGCTTCTCTTCATCTGAATAAGAGGGCATCTGAATCGGTTCAAGCCTATCCATCACAGCTGTGGCAATATTACTGGTATTATTTGCCGTTGCAATAAATAAAACCTGAGATAAATCAAATGGAAAATCCAAATAATGATCTACAAACGATCGATTTTGAGATGGATCCAAAAGCTCTACTAAAACTCCCATTAAATCAGTTCTATGTTCAACCGCAACTCTGTCTATTTCATCCAATAATATCACAGGATTTGATACTTTTGATAAACTAACTGCTTTTATAATTTGACCAGGCTCAGCGTCAATTAAAGATTTAGCTTGCCCGCGCAGGGTAGCCGGATTTCCAAGTCCTCCAAAAGGAATCCTAACCACAGGCCTGCCTAAACTTTCTGCAATAGAGCCGGCAAGAGAGGTTTTTCCTGTCCCAACTAAACCTATTAGGGCTAAGATTGGAGCATGAAAATCATTAACTTGTCCTTTTTGTTTGTGCAAAATTAAGACTGAAAGATATTCTAAAATCCTATCTTTAACCGTTTGTAATCCATAATGATTTTTATCTAGGATCTGTTTTGTCCGGCTGATATCCAAAATATCTTCTGAAGATTTATTAAAAGGCAAACCAACTACAAAATTTATATAGGTAATTATTTTTTCAAGTTCTACACCAGATCCAGGAAATTTTAACAGATTAAGTAATTTTTCAGAGATTTCTTGTGGCAGACTAGCCTGAGTAATCTTGAGTTTCAACTCTTCAATTGTTGCATGGGCAGAATCCATGTTTAATATTCTACATTATAATTGACAGATTATCATTACTGTAATACAATATGTTACATATGCAAACACAACAAAGAGCTATCATAAATATTTCAATGCCACAAGCTATGGCCAAAAGAGTAGAAAAATTAGCTAAAGAGGAAAATAGAACAAAGAGTGAGCTTTTAAGAGAAGCTTTCCGTATTTATGAGTTTAAAAGGGACTGGGCAAAGATAAGAAAATGGGGAAGAGAAACAGCACGTAAGATGAATATTAGAACATACGATGACGTTGAGCGGATCGCTGGCTAAGATTAGCACATGAGAATTGTTTTAGATACCAATGTTTATATTGGAGCCGCACTTCAAGGAGAGTTGACAGAAGATATTCTAGAAGTAGTAGTTGAAAATCAAGATATTTATCTAATAATTTCAGAAGAAATACTACTTGAGACAGAACAAAAACTCCAGGAAAAATTTCACTGGTCAACAGAAAGAATAGAGCTTTTCTTAAACAGAATTAAAAAGATAGCTGAAATAGTAGCACCAAGTGAAAAATTAGATATTATCAAAAGAGATCCTAAAGACAACAAGATTTTGGAATGTAGTTTAGCAGGAGATGTTGATTTAATAGTAACTGCAGACCAAGACTTAATTAAACTAAAAAGTTTTAAAGGAATTGGAATTGTTCATCCGAAAACTCTATCCTGGACTTTTCCAGAATATTTTAAAGATAAAGAAGAAAATTAACGGTCAAAGCCTCCGCGGCCGCCTCTTCCGCCAAATCCACCTGAAGATCTTCCACCTGATCCGCTTCGTCCACCAAACCCACCAGACCTGTATCCTCCGCTACTGGATGTTCTGGGTCTATCTGAAAAAGACGGCCTTCTCGCCCCTTCGCCAAATCGGGAACCTTCTCCTCCAGCATCTCTATTAAATCCTCCCCCTGAAGGTCTAAAACCTCCTGTAGATCTTGGTCGACTTTCTAAATCAGGTTTCATGTCTGCCCCAAAAAGCATTGATAGACCAACCTTCCCATCGGGGGAAACATCTGTAACTCTAACTTTAACTTCCTGACCCTCAGATACTACATCTTCAGGTTTTTCAACATGACCAGGAGCCATCTGGGAAATATGAACTAAGCCGTCTTTTCCAGGAGTAATCTCGACAAAAGCTCCAAACGCGGCCAGACGGACAACTTTACCCATAAATTCATCTCCCACGTTCACTTTTTTGAACATCCCCTCAATTTCGCTTATCGCGTACTTTACCGCTGCATCTCCAACTGCTGAAACTGTCACAGTTCCGTCATCTTCAATATCAATTTGCGCACCGGTTTTGGCAATCAGTCCGTTAATAGTTTTTCCACCTGTACCAATTAATAATCCAATCTCTGATGGGTCGATATGCACTGTTTCAATTCTTGGGGCATATTGGGACATCGCTCCAGCCGAAGGTATAACTTTATTCATCTGTTCTAAGATATTTATTCTGGCAGATTTACCCTGTTTCAGCGCTTCTTCAATAATCTCAAAGCTTAAACCTTCCAGTTTTGTATCCATTTGAATCGCCGTAATTCCATTTTTGGTGCCGGCAATCTTAAAATCCATCTCCCCATAAAAATCTTCCACAGCTCTCATATCTGTAATAACCTGGAATTTTTTATCACTGGAAAAAAGTCCTAAAGCAATTCCGGCAACAGGCTCGATCAAAGGTACTCCTGCATTCAAAAGCGCCAAAGTTGTACCACAAACTGCTGCCATAGAACTGGAAGCATTTGCTGCCAAAATTTCAGATACTACTCTGATAGCATATGGAAATTGTTCGCTGGAGGGAAGAACAGGGAAAATGCCTTTTTCTGCCAATGCCCCGTGCCCGACATCTCTCCTATTAGGAGAACCAATTCTTTTAACCTCACCGACAGAGAAAGGATTAATGCCCATATTGTAATAATGTATAAATCTCTTTTTCCTCTCGCCTTCCATACCATCCAAAGTTTGTTCCAAAGACGGAGCGCCCAGAGTCGCAACAGATAAAGCTTGTGTATCACCCCGTTGAAATACCGCTGAACCGTGTGTTCGGGGTAGTAATCCTATTTCCATATAAAGAGGTCTCACTTCATCCATTGCCCTCCCGTCGACTCTCTTGCCTTTTTCTAAAACAGTCTCATGAACTATTTGTTTGGCAACTTTATCGAAAATTCCGGAAATTATCTCTGGAGTTAGCTTCTCAGCGTACTGTAAAGCTAGCTCTCTTTTTATTAAATCTCCTGTTGCTTCATGCCAGGGATGTTCGTTATCAAATAAAGCTGCTTCGATTCGCTCATGGGTAATCTTTTTAACTTCAGCCATCAAAGCTTCTTCTAAAACTTCTTCTAGCGGAGAAACTTCCAATTTTTTCTTACCAGCAACTTTTACAAATTCTTGAATTAGAGAAATTATTGATTGAGCTTGCTTATGCGCTTCCTTAATTCCCATAAAAACGACCTTGTCATCAGCTTGTTTAGCTCCTGTTTCGATCATAACTACTTTTTCTGCTCCTGATGCTACCAATAACTCCATGTTTAAATCGCCATATTGATCCATAGTTGGATTTATTACTAGCTCACCATCTTTTTCTCCCACTCTAACCATCGCAATTGGACCTTTCCAAGGCACAGATGAAATGGACAGTGCAGCTGATGCAGCAATTAATCCCAGCACATCCGGATCGTTTACAGCATCAAAAGACAAAACAGAGATAATAACCTGAACTTCATTCATCTTAAATTCTTTAGGGAAAAGAGGCCTGATTGACCTGTCTATTAATCTACCAGTTAAAACAGCTTCATCCGTTGGTCTGGTTTCTCTTTTGATAAATTTAGAAGAAGATATTCTGCCCCCGGCATAATGTTTTTCTACATATTCAACTGAAAGAGGGAAATATCCAATGTCTGCTTTAAGCGGTTGAGTAGCAACTGTAGCTAAAACCACTGTTTCACCCCAGGAAGCCAGTACAGAAGCATCTGACTGCAAAGCCAGCTTGCCTGTTTCTAATTTAAGTTTACGACCATTAAGGTCAATTTCTTTTGTAATAACTTTTTGCATTTTGTTTTTGTCATTGCGAGCCAGTTTACCCTGAGCCTGTCGAAGGGCGGCAATCTGACTTTAAAATAACGAAGAGTTTGGAAACTGTGGAAGAAATAATTAAACCTTTTAATTACTTCTTTGCAATCCCCAAACCTCTTTCTACTTTCTTAGTATAACACAAACTACTTTGATAATCCTAATTTGTCTATAACTATCTTGTATCGATCAGGATCTTTCTTAAATAGATACTGCAATAATCTTCTTCTTTTATTAACCATTGATAAAAGACCTCGTCTTGAGTGAATATCGTGTGTATGTTCTTTTAAATGACTGGTCAAATTTTTAATCTGTTCAGTTAAAAGCGCTACCTGTACTTCAGGAGAACCTGTATCTCCACTCTTAGTTGCAAAATCTTTTATTATTTGTTGTTTGATCTTTGGATCAAGTGGCATCTTATCCTTTCTGGGAAAAACTTCGGTGCCATGAAGTAATTCCTAAACTTTACTCTGCGCATTGTAACAAAGACTTTTAAAATATGCAAGGCTTTAGTATAATAACAACATGAAAAAATATATCACTTCCAAATCTGATATTATGGGCGGAGCACCTTGCATTGTAGGAACTAGGATACCAATAGCTGTAATCGTTGCACGTCTCAAAGAAGGTCATACTATTGAGTCAATTCAAGAAGGATATCCCTGGGTATCTTTAAGAACTATAAAAGGCGCTGTTAGTGAATTGGTTGAAAGACTCAGTTCTACTAAAGATGTCCCTGAGATTTTACAAACACAAATTGCTGCTTGATGAAGGGTTTTACTATAGAAAAGATTTACCTATCACAAACAACAGATTTGATGTTAAACATGTTGCTGGAGACTATAAACGAGGCGCATCTTCTGATACAAAAGTTTATGAACTTGCCAAACAGGAAAAAAGACTTCTTGTCACTCTTAATATTAAACACTTCAAAGCTTTAGCATTAACAAGCAGATTAACTGGTGTGATTGGAATATCTCCTAATCTAACACTTGATCAAATTGATAAAAAATTAACTGCTCTTTTAAATAAATCCACCCAAAAATCCCTGCTTGGAAAATTGACCACAATTAACAAATAAACATAATTGACAACAGATCCTTACAAGTACATTATTAGGATATGCCCATAATAAAACAGAAAGGTTTTATCCATATTCTTGGGAGTATCCTTTTATTGGTAATATTACTGGGGGGGGTAGGAGTAGGACTATACTTAGTCCAGCATTCTACAATTTTTAAAAGTAAAGCCAGCCAAGCCCCAATTTTGGATGCATTAGAGATGACTGATTCTACAGGCAATCCTATTCAATGCGATGCCAGTACAAATCCTCCTACCTGCAATATTAGTTCTCCAGAGGTTAATTTTAAAATTAAGAATATCAATGCACTAATTACTTCTGCTACTTTCAATATCACTAAAGTGGTTTTTGCCCAGGAAGATAGTACTGGCAATACTCCCGGAGAAACTCCAACTACTCCTGTTCCGGTTCTTGATACCTCAAGCAACACCCAAACTTGCGCCCAGGGTAACTGCAATGCCTGCGCCACCCAAACTATTTCTGCTTGTGGTAACCAAAATGCCTATGCCGGAGATTGCAACTTCGCCACAGCCTGTAAAAATAATCCCAGCGGTACATATACTTGTAAATCAAAAGAGAATCCAAATGGCTGTTCTTTTGATCAATATGATTGCTCTTCGTGTAATTCTTCTGTAACCGGAGTAGGAATTATCAATTCTGTAACTACTACGCCACAATCTTCACCAGTCAGCACAAATGAGAGTAGTCAGTGTGCTTCTGATTGTAATAAATGTGCAAAAAGATATGACAGTAATTTGCAAAAATATACTTACGACACCTGTATAGATGATAAGAACCAGTCAAGCTTACAAGATCCCCAGTCTTTTTGCAAAAATGGGGCAACTAAATTCCGCTGCCTGGCATCGAAGAATAATAACTGTGTCAGTGATCTTGAAGGAAGCTATAGTTATACTTGTCCAATCTCAACTACACCTGAAAATGCTTCTAGCCCTAAACCTAAAGTTACTGTTACTAGCACTTCTATGAATATTAATGGTTCAAATGTGACCCTTGGTGCCAATTTTGCCCAAAAGATTACATTACCTGTTGCCGATTTAACTAAAGAATCAGATATACCCATTAAAATAGATGCGGTGTATTCAGACGGACAAACAAAATCCTTTTTCATCACCTTTCATTATAAAGAAAAACAAGCTACAGTTCCTGTAGTAGCGAAACCTTCTGAGCAGCCCATTCAAACACCTATCCCCGCAAATCCAATAAGCAACAATCCTTCTTTTGCCTGCCTTCCTAATCCGGGTTTACCAATAAAAGTTCCTGTTCTGGTTTTGGAATATTATCCTCCAGACCCTAAAAATTCAAATTTACTGGATGGTGATGAAACCGGTTGGAAAGAAGGGGCGCAAGCAGATGGAAGAACCATTAAGTTTTGGGAAGGTAAAACTCTAGAAATGATCAATAAAGGTATTGAATTAATTAACGAAGCAACTAGATATCATGGATATAAAGTTGCAAATTCGCCTCAGTTTCTGAATTATTCAGTTTTAGAACGGAAAAAATACTATCAGCCTATTCCTAACGGTTATATTCTTGAGAAGAAACCGAAAGGTAATGCGGTTAGACCAGATTACGGGGGTATATTAAAAGGTTTGAATATTTGTGACTATGTAGATCATAAGGGTGTTAAGGAAGTATGGATGTATGGATATCATAACGATAATGGGATTGTACCAGATGAATCAAAGATGTCCAGTAAATATGGTGATATTAGTAACGGACAACCAAAAGAAGAATCCATTCCTCAACAATTCAGAATGCCAATCTGCAAAAATTCTTATGTGCTATATAATTTTACTTATCAACCTACAGGAGATCCAGGTAATAATTTACACAACAGAATGCATCAGATAGAAAATATCATTCCTTTTGCAGAAGGGTCTGTTTTTTGGCCAATGCGTATCTGGAAAGGGTCGGATAATTCTAAGGGAAGTATTTTCTGGGGTAATTTTTCAGAAGTGCCGAATGAGTTTACAGGAATAACAACAGCGGATGGCCAGAGAAGAATCGGTTATAGAAGCTCATGTGGGAATGCACACATACCTCCAAATTGGACAAATGCAAAGAAACAAGAATATAGGTATGATTTAAACGCTCAAGGTGAGTTTAACTGTGAGACCTGGAATCCTGATCCCTCAAGAACAACTTATATCAAAGCTTCGTGTGAAAGATGGGGTTGTACTGACATCGGTTTTTATAAATGGTTTATGCAAAATATTCCTGGATATAATAATGGGATTGTTTATCAGGGTAAATCTATGCGAAATTGGTGGGAGGCAATGTATGATTTTAATGCTTTCATAGAAAAGGATAGATCCTTATTCGGGGGTTCCATTTTTTGCAATAGTACAACATTTCAGCCACAAGCTAGAGTCTCAACAAATCAAACTGGGGATGTTGAGAAAATTTTACAACAATATGGAGAGGGAGGACATGAGCAGGAAACCCAACCATGAGTAAATTTGATTCCTGCTGCAACGAAAGAATAAATTTTCTAATTTAATTCATAGAGGAAATTGAAATTGTAAGTATTATAGGTTATAATGACAGCCATGGAGTTTATTTCAAAAGCTGGTTTCATGCTGGGTTTAGCAGAAGTTGGTTTGGTTGTGTCCTGTTTATCTCCAAGAACAAATGCACCAGAAGTAAATAGATATTACCCAAATTCCAGTAATAGTTGGTCTTCTCAAGGTTTTGATACGCTAGCCGGTCATGCTACTATTTTAAATAGTATGGAGCAGTAGTTAATTTACATCAAGCTCAAGCATTATTTGACTATCTTGAAAGTAGAGCAAGAAGAACAGATATCTTTAGTTATCGATTATCAGATGGTCAAAATGTGGTTATTGGAACCAAACCAAATAGTGTGGCTAATCGAGTTTTTTTCATCATTGATAGTAATGCTCCGAGCCCGAAAGGTATAGCTGCACAATCAAGTAATGCGTATACTACTTTAGATCCTCAGGGTAAGAACGAACTTTCTGTTGTCAGGATTCGTCCGGCTGATCAAGACAGAAATTCTTCTTTTAATGTAGAAGCCTGCCAGGCGGTTGTGATAACAGGAGTTAATCTTCCTGAAAGAGCCAATGAATTAAAAGAGATATTCTGTAATTCACAAGGCTTTGCCCTAGATTTAAAGCAAAAGGGTTATACTTACGATGAATATAAACAAATTGCTTTGTATGCCGTTTTTAATAACGATCCAGCGATGATAGTTACAGCACAAGAGTTTGCTGATATGCCAGGAGCAGGATTAGTAATACTCTTATCCCAGTGAGCTTCCTTTAAAGATCTTCGGGGTTAGCCATTCCGGCTCAATTGTTTCAGAAGTTACCCCTTCACCAACAGGCAACTCTTCAGGAGAAGGTTGGTTTTGGTTGGATGAAGCCATATTACTGTCCACAACCGGCGGCATAGCAAAATCAGACACAGACTGAACTTGAGGCACAACAGGAGTTGAAGCAGGCTGAGCGGGCATTAAAGCGCTCCAATCATATGCAGGCTTACCCGAAGCGGAGTCTATGGGCTTTTTACCTCCTACTCTTAAACAGTTGGCCACCGTCATAAAAGTATCTGCCCCTGCTTTTTGATTGGTGAGATTACCTGTTACCTCGAAAATTCCGGCTAACAAGTTGCTGGCAGAGTCCCCGTCAAAAGCTAATCCTAAATCAGTAATTAAATTAACCAATACTTCAGATACAGATGAGGCTTGTACATCCAGGATATTAGTTTGACCAAAACTAGTGTTAGCAGCTTGATTATCAATATTAATAACGTGTGTTCCGGAAAAAGCTTGCTGATTTTGTAAATATGTATTGCCCAAAGCGTTTAAATTAACCGCCCCAACCACAAAGATTAAGTTAAAACCGCTACCCTGATATTTTGGCACGATCCTGACCGGTTGAAATGTTTGTCCGGCAGTAACATGAAAAACTAAGTTTAAGTTGTTATTTTCAGCATACCAATCCAACTTTTCCAAAGCTGGAACTGTCTTATCAGAAGCCGCCACACCTTCTAAAGTAAGTGTTAAATTCCCTCCACCAGTTGAGGGAAGATTTTTTTGAACATGGTCTATCCCAAAAAGATGGGCTTGACCTACTTTTATCTCACTTTCACAAACAACAGAAACCTCTTTTCCCAAGGCTTGCAGAGTTAAAAATAAAGATAAACCGGCTGCTAATTGATCAATATTGGCATTAACGGGGAGAGCAATCAGGATGTTTTTTGCTGTTGGCAGAAGATTTTTAAGCTCAACCAGTTGTGAATCGTACTTCATTGACCAAATTCTACCTCACATATCCCATAATAGTCAAGCCTGCTCATATTACCCTGAAGGACTCAACTATATCCCCGATTGCAAAATCTACCTTCGGCTCAAAAAGCATACCGCAATCATTCCCTTTTTCAACTTTATTAACCTCTTCTTTAACTTTCTTTAAAGATTTAAGTTTAGTTTCACCAATCAATTTACCCTCCCTTACGACCCTTAATCTTTGACCCTTGGCAATTGCCCCTTCTATCATCCGACAACCGGCAATTTTTTCCATCTTTCCATGGGCAAATTCAGCAATAATATCAGCCCGGCCAAATACTTCCTCCAGCTGCCCAACCTCCAACAGCGTCCTGATGACTTCTTCAACCTCTTCCAGAAGTTCGTAAATAATATTGTAGGTTCGAATCAAGACATGCTCATTTTCTGCATGTTTACTGGCAGTTGGCGCGATTTTAACATTAAAGCCAACGATAATTGCTCCCACAGATGAGGCCAGCTTTACATTATCTTCATTAATATCCCCTGTTCCTGATGCGATAAAATCCACCACCTGCCTGCCGGCAGGCAAGCCTTCCTCTTCATTAAACTTCTCCAGCGAAGCTTGTATAGCTTCCAATGAGCCTTGTTTATCGGCTTTTATGATCACCTTTAAAGTCTTTGTTTTCCCCTCTTTTAGTCTTTCTACCAAAGATTTAACTACCTGCTCTTTCTCAGACAACTGTGCCTCATTACCTAACACAGCTCCAACTTGTGGTACAGCTTCCAACCCTAAAACCTCAACCGGAGTTGAAGGACCGGCTACATCAAGTGGCTTATTATTCCAGTCAAACATCCCTCTTATCTTTCCTTTAACACCATCCAGTAAAACCTGATCTCCTTTTTTCAAAGTTCCATTTCTTACTAAAATAGTAGCTACCGGACCTTTAAATTTATCCAATGTAGCCTCAATTACTACTCCCGAGCTTACAGCTGTTGGGTCTGCGCTAAACTCGTGCATCTCTGAAACTAACAAAATTATTTCCAGTAGTTTATCTACCCCTTCCCCGGTTTTTGCAGAAAGAGGCACAACCGGTACATCGCCGCCATATTCCTCGACTAAAATCCCTTTATCAGAAAGCTGTTTTTTAATCTTCTCTAAAGAAACTTTTATATCAATCCCGGGAAGGTCTATTTTATTAATTGCTACAATCAAGGGCACCTGCCGGCCGGCAGGCAGGCTTTCACCTTCTTTAATATGTTTTATTGCTTCTGTTGTTTGCGGCATTATGCCATCATCTATTGAGACAACCAAAACTGCAATATCAGCCACCTTAGCTCCCCTGGATCTCATTTTTTCAAAAGCAGCGTGACCTGGAGTATCAATGAAAGTGATCTTGCTGTTTATTGCAAGATCATCCTGAGCTTGTCGAAGGATCCCTCGGTTTGCTTCGCTCTCTCGGGATTTCGATTCCTTCGGAACCTCAACTTGATATGCGCCAATATGTTGAGTTATCCCGCCGTGTTCGCGGGAAGCAACTGAGGATTTACGGATGAAATCAAGCAAAGTAGTTTTACCATGATCAACATGGCCTAAAATTGTGACTATTGGTGGTCTTGTTTGTATTGCCATAATGTTTTAGACAAAGAGCTTTCATATTACTTTGACTCTTCATCAGTTTTTGCTTCTTCAACAGGTACTTCTTTTGCCTTTTTTGAAGAAACTTCACTCGCTTCAATCTCGCCTATTGCTTCTTCCAATTTTTGCTCTTCTTCACCTGGTTTTTCTTCTTTGACTGCCTCTTTGATAATTTCTTCAGTCTGTTTTATCTCCTCAACTACATCTTCTTTCTTTTTTCCTTCTTCAGCCAAAGACTGACCAGCCTCTGGCTGGGGCTCAACAGCTCCCACAATATCGATCTTCCATCCGGTTAATTTGGCAGCCAGTCTGACATTTTGACCCTTTTTCCCAATAGCTAACGATAGCTGACTTTCAGGAACTGTGACTGTAGCAATCTTCTCTTTCTCGCTTAACTTAACCTGTATCTCTTTAGCCGGAGAAAGGGCAGCGGCAATAAATTTTGCAGGATCTTCCGAAAAACTGATAATATCAATCTTCTCTTCACCCAACTCACCCATTACAGCCTGAACTCTGACACCTTTTTGTCCAACTAGGGATCCTACAGGATCAACACCATCTTGGGTGGAAATCGCCGCAATTTTAGTTCTGGAACCTGCTTCTCTGGCAATAGCTTTTACCTCAACTGCCCCGGATTGAATCTCCGGTACTTCCATAGAAAAAAGGGCTTTAACTAAAGCCGGATCTGATCTGGAAACTACGACTTCTGAACCTCTTCCACCCTCCCTTATTTCTTTAACTAAAAATTTAAGCCTGACATTTTGATGGTAAATTTCAGTGTGTATCTGTTCAGATGGTGGCAGCACCCCTTCTGCCCTTCCTAAATCAATAAAGTAAGTGCTGCCTTCCTGTCTTTGAATAGCTCCGGAGATCACTGCTCCAACTTTTCCTTCATACTCGGATAAAATTGCTCCCCGTTCAGCTTCATTTAACTTTTGCATAATAACTTGTTTGGCGATGGAAGCTGCAATTCTGGCAAACCCCGGAGGCGTGACGTTTTTATCTTTATCAAATATAGAAATCTCACCGGTGATTGGATCTACCTCAGAGGTAAATTCTTCAAAATCCTCCGGGATATCTTCATTTCTTAAAGTAAGGTCTTTTTTATAAGCAGCTAAGGCGGCCTGACGGATAGCATCTAATACTACACCAACATCAACCCCTTTTTCAGAGGCTATTTGATTTAATGCTGCTGCAAATTCTGTTCGTGCCTGTGCCATAATGACTTCCTTCTGGAAGTAATAACCAATTACCAAATTCCAAGTACCAAACCGTTTGATCATTGGTTAATTGTTACTTGGTAATTAAATAAAAAGGTGGGACTAGCCCACCTCTCCCGTTAATTGGAATATTAACCACGCTCATTTTACTCCTTCAAAAAATTGAAGTCAACCCCAATTTAATCGGGGTCAAGGTCAAAATCAAAACCAACTTTTTTTCTTAGATGAGATATTCCTCAATTCTTCATATAATTGCTTCTCTTGTTTTGAAGGGTTTTTAGGCACATCCAAATTCACCCGGACGTAGTGATCCCCATGACCAACTCCGCCCAGACGGGGGGCTCCTTTACCTTTTAGTTTGACCAATGAACCTGGTTGTGTTCCTGGCGGCACTTTTACTTTAACCTGACCCTGCACTGTATTTACTTCAAAAATGTCCCCTAATACCAGTTGCGGAATATTAATATTAATCTCGGAAAAAATATCCGCCCCTTCTCTTAAATACTCAGGATTTCTGGCAACGCTAAATACAATTTCCACATCTCCAAACCTCATTTTAGTTCCGTTATCAGCGCCTGGAGGAACCTTAATCTTCATCCTTTTACGCTCTAACCTTCCCTGGCTATTTCTTGATTCAATCTCCACCTCTTTTGTCACCCCTTTAATGGCTTCATCAAAGGATATATTGAGTTGATATGTCGGCCTTCTTCTCATTTGAGCACCAAAACCGCCCCCAAAAATTTGTTCAAATAGCTGAAAAGGATCTTCAAATCCGCCAAAATCAAATTCTATGTTTGGGTTTCCAGATGTAGAATACTGTTGCCATCCTCCTGAAAATGGATTCCCTCCACCTGCAAAAGGATTACCGCCACCGCCAGCACCACGATCAAAGGCAGCGTGACCAAATTGATCATATGACTGTTTCTTTTGAGGATCTGAAAGAACCTGATATGCCTCCCCAATCTCCTTAAACCTCTCGGAGGCTCCGGCAGTTTTATCTATATCCGGATGGTGTTTTCTAGCCATCTGGCGATAGGCAGATTTAATCTCATCTGCTGATGCACCCTTTTTCACTCCCAAAATTTCATAATAATCTCGTTTATTGGCCATAAATATCTTGTCATTGCGAGCGAAGCGTAGCAATCTTGATTCTTCGAACGCAGTGAGAGTTATTATAGCAGTCTATGTTTAAAAGTGCTAGCTAACCCCATGTCATTGCGAGCGAAGCGTAGCAATCTTGATTTATACTGTATTTGTGGATAAATAATACTACGTCTATATACTTTCAAACCATTCCAGAACTACTCTTTACTGCGGTGTAACTAATGACTTAAAAAGAAGAGTCTGGGAACACAAAAATGATTTAGTAAAAGGATTTACTCAAAAATATCAGATACATGATTTAGTTTATCATGAAATATTTAACGATCCAGAAAATGCAATCGAACGAGAAAAACAAATAAAAAATTACTCTAGATTAAAGAAGGAAAAAATGATTTTGGAGTTTAATCCTAAACTTAAAGATTTATATGAAAATATTCTTTAATCAAGATTACTACGTCGCTTCGCTCCTCGTAATGACAAAAAATAACAAATCAGGCTTCCACCATTAAAAATACTCGTTGAATTTCCACCTCGGAGGTGGAATTAGCTTGACACCTACGGATTTTCATTTATGCTACGGTCGTGATATAAATGAAATATTTAGGTGAAACCGAGACACATATTGACATCATCTGAAGAAAAACTGATACTAAAATAGTTATGTTAAAAGGTAAAAACAAAAGTAGCAGACGTGCTATTAAAGCTGACCTTGAAGATATTAAAGCTATATAGTTGATCTTTAAGAAAGAGGGTGCTTTACTTATATGAGTCAGGAGGTGCTCCAAGGATCGATCAGCGAGTTATGGAAGACTAATCAGTCTTTGTGGGAAAACAGAGTGAGCCAGATGGATTCTGATAGGTTAGCTGAATATGCAACGAGAACTAAAACTCTTCATAGAACAGTCACTAGTTTGGGTTATGCTATAACAGGAATCGGACTAGTGAGCCTGTTCGGCGGGATTATTGAACATTCGCCATCGATTACATTTACTGTACTTATTATGACAGGCACACTTGGCGGATTAGCTTCACATATTCTTAATCGCTTAGATCATAGACGAGAATTTCTCGAGCGAAGAGCTGCTGTGTCGCCACATGAACTAAGTGGGTTAATACCAGGCCCAATTTAGGAAAAACTATTCTTCTTTCTTCTCTTCTTCCACCACTTCGCCTTCCACTGCTTCCTCAGTTTTAGGAGTTTCCTCTGTCTTTTCTGACCCACCGGAATTCTGACTTTCTGATCCGGCTGAGTCATTCTGAGTTGTTCCGGCTCCTTTGTCTTTATACATCGCAGCTCCTATTTTTTGCAAAGCCTCCGATAAAGCTTCCATTTTTGGCTTTAAGTCCTCAGGGGAAGCTGTTTGGATCACGCCTTTCAGGTCATTTAATTTTTGTTCAACATCAGTCCGAACATCAGCCGGCACCTTATCCCCGGCATCTTTAAGAGATTTTTCTGCTGTATAAACTAAGGTGTCCGCCTGATTTTTAATTTCAATTCCTTCTTTTTTCTTTTTATCCTCTTCTGCATGGGCTTCTGCCTCTTTAGTCATTTTCTCGACTTCTTCTTTATTTAAGCCCGTTGAACCGGTGATGGTAATTTTTTGCTCTTTATTTGTAGCTTTGTCCTTGGCAGAAACATTCAAAATCCCATTGGCATCAATATCAAAAGTGACTTCAACCTGTGGCACACCACGGGGAGCTGGTGGGATACCGTCTAAAATAAACTTGCCCAGGGATTTGTTATCCGCAGCCATCGGCCGCTCACCCTGCAAGACGTTAATTTCCACCGAGGTTTGATTATCTGCTGCAGTGGAGAAAGTTTCTGATTTAGAAGAAGGAATGGTAGTATTTCTGGGAATAAGCGGCGTTGATACACTGCCCAGTGTTTCTATACCCAAAGTTAAGGGGGTGACATCCAAAAGTAAAACACTTTTAACATCTCCACCCAAAACTCCACCCTGGATGGCTGCTCCCACAGCTACTACTTCATCCGGGTTAATCCCTTTGTGTGGCTCTTTACCAAAGAAGTCCTGAACCGCCTTTTGCACAGAGGGCATCCTGGTCATTCCACCCACCAACACTACTTCATCAATATCCTTTGGATCTAGTTTGGCATCTTTAAGACAAGCTTTCACTGCCTCAAAAGATTTATCAACTAAAGGCTTTACCATCGCCTCAAGCTTGGCTCTGGACAGTTTCATTTCCAGATGTTTCGGACCAGATGCATCTGCAGTGACAAAAGGAATGGAAATTTCCGCCTCCTGAGAGGAAGAAAGTTCGATTTTAGCTTTTTCTGCAGCATCGCGCAGTCTTTGCAGGGCTTGCTTATCAGCTTTTAAGTCTACCCCTTCACTCTTTTTAAATTCTGCTGCCAACCAGTCTATAATAATCTGGTCAAAATCATCTCCACCTAAATGAGTATCGCCGTTCGTGGATTTAACTTCAATCACTCCCTCTCCCAGCTCCAGTACAGAGATATCAAAAGTCCCTCCACCCAGATCATAAACCGCGATAGTATGGGCATGAGATTTATCTAACCCATAAGCCAGGGCTGCCGCGGTAGGCTCATTGATAATTCTTTGTACATTCAGCCCAGCAATTTCCCCAGCCTGTTTGGTGGCCTGTCTTTGGGCATCATCAAAATAAGCCGGGACAGTAATAACCGCGTCAGTGACTTTCTCACCTAAATAACTTTCTGCATCTGCTTTAATCTTGCCTAATATTTGAGCAGAGACTTCTTGTGGAGTATATTCATGACCTTCAACCTCGACAACCGCCATGCCTTCCCGACCTTCTTTGATAGTATAAGGCAGCCATTCTTTATCCCGTTTTACCTCAGGGTCACTAAATTTGCGACCCATCAGCCTTTTAACAGAAAATATGGTTTCTTTAGGATTAACCACCGCCTGGCGTTTGGCTTCCGTACCGACATTTTTTTTAATTGGGTTGGCAACAGAGGGGTTAGTATTTTCCTCTTGAGCCGAGTGGATAACTTTAGGCTTTCCACCCTCCATTACCGCCACACATGAATTTGTTGTTCCTAAATCAATTCCGACTATTTTACTCATATTAGTTTGTTGATAATTCTACCTTTCCACATTTAGGGCATTTATACGCATTTGCCATAGAAGGACCTATTCCTCCAAATAATTTATTTACCATACCCACCATCGGATTTGCTATCGGCAACCACGATTGGCTATCTTTATCCATCATTCCTTTCTTCATCTCTGTTTGATCAATTGGACATTTCATAATTTTCTTTTATTTGTCATTCCGAGGAGCGAAGCGACGTGGGAATCTTGATTAATAAAGATTGCCACAGCCACTTAGCGGCTTCGCAATGACGCTTACACACTTTCTCCTTTTCCTTCCTCCCTTGATTCTTGATTCTCACTGCTTGATTCTAATTTTCTTCCTACAATCACACCTGCTGGCCTTAACACTTTGCCGTTTGACTTATATCCTCTTCTTACCACCTTTAATATTTTATTATCTTCCCCCTCTTTTGTGTCAAGAGCTTCATGAAGGGATGGATCAAATACGGAGCCTGTCCCGAGCGCAGTCGAGGGATCTGCCACAATTTCGTCCAGCCCTTCGGATTTTAGCACATCTTTAAATTGTTTTATAGCCAGTTCTACTCCCCGAAACCATCCTGAACTTTTTTCAACCTCAGATGCTCCACTTGTTGCCTGTTCGAGATAATCCAAAACAGTCAACATCTTGGTCAAAAGCTCTGTTGTCCCCCATGCTGTTAACTCTGACCTACCTTCATTCACTCTTTTTTCCAGATTATGATAGTCTGCAACAGCTCTTTTTAACTGATTCTCCAGCTCTGCCACTTTTGTTTCTAATTCTGTTATTTTATTAGTTTCTTCTTTTTTCTTAGCCATATTTTTAAATTTGAATTGCTTCATTAAGCAAATCTCTTACATATTTTACATAAGGCAGTACCAGAGAAAAGTTCATCCTGGCCGGCCCTATAACTCCAATAACTCCAGTCTTATCGTGTGCCACATTATACTTTGTAAACACAAAGCTGGTTGGCCTTAAATATTCAAAACCCATATCTTCACCAAATAAAATATGTATTGGATCAGATCCTTGCGCCATACCAATTATCTCCTGTAACCTGGGATTTTCGTCAAATAAAGACAGGACAAACCTGGTTACATCAATATCATAAAACTCCGGCCAATCCAAGATATTCGAAGTCCCGGCATAGTAAACCGCCTTCTCATCATCTACTGCCAAGCCCAGCATATTCAACCTTTGGGCTAGAGCTGAAACAGCCTCCTTAATTAACCGCTCGCTCTTATACCTTTGCTGCCACATCTTTTCTTTGATAGAAACCTCAGCAGTTATCGGCAGCGTCTTTTCTTTCATCAGATCACTGATATAAAATTTCATGCCCATACTAGTCGGTGCTCTTCCGGCAGATGTATGGGGCTGTCTTAAATAACCCATATCAGTTAGCTTCCCCATCTCTATTCGTATAGTAGCAGGGGAGACACCAAGGTTATATTTCCTTTCGATAACCTCAGAACCGATCGGTTCTGCTGACTCTATATACTCTTCCACTATTGCTTTTAAAAGTGCTTGTTGTCGATCGCTTAGATCTACCATATATTTATCCTGAGCAAAGTCGAAGGACTAGCAGTATAATACAACGAGTGCTAAGAGTTGTCAAGATACAATTATGAAGCTAATTTTATCAAGGGGATAGTTTGTTTCAAATTTATTTAATATCCAATAACTCTACCTCAAATATTAGTGCAGCATGAGGAGGGATCACTCCACCAGCGCCGCTTGAGCCATAGGCTAAATCTGAAGGGATAGTTAACTTTCTCTTTCCGCCTATCTTCATTCCCGGAATACCCATCTCCCACCCTTCTATAACTCTGCCTACACCAATTCTTGTTTCAAAAGGCTCATTTCTATCATATGAACTATCAAATTTAGTTCCATCAAGTAGCGTTCCCTTGTAGTGCATTACGACCGTATCCCCGCTTGTGACTTCTGCACCTGCTCCTTTTTTAATATCTTCAATAACCAGTTTTCCCGAATCGCTAGATTGATTAGACATAAAAGAAATTCTACACGAATATCACATTATTTTAAACAACTAATTCTTTACTGCCGTAGTTCCTCAATTTAGGATTAAGATAGCCAACAAATAAGGTTATGGCAATCACTCCTACACCTCCTATTACTACAGATATCGGCCCTCCAACTGCAGATGCGAGAAGTCCTGCTTCCATTTCCCCTAGCTGCGGCCCACCCTGGAAAAATATTCTCATTACCGAAACCATCCTGCCCCGCAGATGATTTGGCGTAATTATTTGCCTCACTGTGTTTCTCAGTATAGTTGAGACCATGTCGCCAAACCCCACCAAAATTAGGAAAAATATCGAAACCGGCAGGAAACTTGATAAACCAAAACCAACTGTAGCAATCCCATATAAAATGACTGCTATAATAATTACCTTTCCCTGTTTCTCAGTTTTTTGCAAAGAGGACATCAACACTCCTGCTAAAACTCCGCCAATTGCCGGAGCTGAATATAAAAGTCCTAAGCCAGCAGGCCCAACATGCAGGATATCTTTAGCAAAAATTGGCATTAAGATATTGGCAGTGCCGAAAAATGTAGCTAAAAAATCTAGGATCATGGTTGTGTAAAGAATCGGCGTACCTGCCACAAACTTTATCCCTTCTAAAATTGAGTTAACATTAAACTCAACATCTTTATGCGCTGTATTTAATGGCACTTTAATATAGGCTAAACCGATGATAAAAACTAAAAATGAGAGGGCATTTAAAAAATAGATCGATGAAACCCCAAAGCCACCTATTAAAAACCCCGCAATTGCCGGTCCTATTACGATTGCCGATTGAAACTGCAAGGTATGCCAGGATACTGCATTCATAAAGAAAGATTGAGGCACTAAATTAGGCAATACTGCCTGCTTTGCCGGTAGAGAAAAAGATATTGCAGTTGAGAATAAAATCAGGATTGAATAAATAATCCAGGGATTAATCAAATGTGTCAGGGTAAGCACAAAGAGTAGAAGCGCCAAAAGAGCCTGTGCTCCCTGACTTAAAAACAGGAGTTTTCTTCTATCTACCTTATCCGCAGTCAGACCCCCTATTAAAGAAAAAAGTACAATTGGTATAAAATTTGCCAGACCAATTAAACCTAGTGATGCCGGATTTCTGGTCATCTCATAAATTTGCCAGGCAACTGCCACAATCTGCATCTGGTTGCCGATTTCTGAAATAAAAGATCCGAATAAATAATTTCTAAATACTGAAATCCTTAACGCTAAAAAAGAAGAGGTGTTGTAATTCATATAATTGTTAAGTATACAAAAAATTATTTAAATTATTCAGTAGATGATGTAGTATTGCCCTAGATGAAAATACTTATAAACGGTAAAAATCCAAAAAGTATTGAAGAATTGGCAAAGAATCTAGGGCTGAAGGTTGTATCCACAAATCCTGATGTAATCATCAGCTTTGGCGGAGACGGTACTCTTTTATCAGCCGAACGGAAATATCCTGGAATTCCCAAACTGCCTATTAGAGATCCTTTGGTCTGGAAAAAGTGCGGGCAACATTCGGAAGAGTTATTGCTGCGCTTGCTTTCTCAAGATAAACTACAGCTTAAAGAATATAACAAGCTGGAAACAGTAGTTGAGGGTCAAACAATCACCGCTCTAAATGACTTCATCATCAGAAATAAAGAGGCGGTACATGCCATCAGGTTTCAGGTGACTGTTCCCAGTCATCCTGAGCGAGCGAAGCCCTTCGGGTCTGAGCCTCAGGGTCGAAGACGAGTCGAAGGATCTATCTTAATTGGTGATGGGATTATTGTGGCCACTCCCTTAGGTTCCAGCGGTTATTTTAAAAGCGTCACTCAACAAACATTCAACAGCGGTTTTGGGCTGGCATTTAATAACACCACAGAAAAGATTCAGCCGATAATCTTTAAGAAAGGCGATCAGGTTACTTTTAAGCTAATCAGGGGTCATGGCAGCTTAACTTTTGACAATAGCCATTATCAATATTCAATCAAAGAAGGCGGTGAGATTACCTTTAAACTCTCCTTACAAACAGCCAAAATTTACGAAGCTAAAACCCTAAGATGTCCTGACTGTAATAAAATATCTAACTAGATTACTGCAGATTCCAAAAAATTTAATTCTTTTTTAGCAGTATCGAAAGATACCTTAATCCCAATTGGCATCGGAATATTAACTGTAAAATGGCCAAAATCCAAGTTTGCCATAATAGGAAAATTATAATCTTTTAAAATATCTAAAATCATCTCTTTGGCTGTTGGCTCTAGCACCTCTTTGTCTCTAATTGGTTTTATATATTTAATCTTACCAATCAACATTCCGGAAATTTTATCAAGTATGCCTAAATATTTAAGTCTGTATAAATTCCTTGCAATCATATGTAGTTCCTGACCCACGTCTTCCCAAAATAATATTGATCCAGTAAAATCCTCCAGTTTTGGAAAATACTCTGTACCTGCTCCTGCTGAAATAAGCTGTAATATCCCTCCTATTAGATGGCCTTGCGTCTCACCTCCCCTCCACTCTTCCCATTCACTTAATGGTTTTATTATTCCAGGCGGATTTGTCTGCATTAGAAATTTCCTAAAAAGCTCTTTATTTATTTCTGTATCTCTTTCTGAACCAAATCCAAAAGTCACATCATCCATATGAAATCCAACCAAACCTGTTTTTGTAAGTAATGCCAGGTGGTACAAAGTCATATCAGACATACCCATGAATGGCTTTGGATTTTTAGCTATTAATTCATAGTCTAGATGCTCTAGCACAGAAATTGCTGAGTAACCACCGGTTTGAGCAAAAATGGCTTTTACTGATTGATCTGAAAACAGGGAATTAATATCCTGGCCAACCTCTTTTGGAGTACCTGCCATCCACCATCTCGTCTGGTTGACAGTTTTCCCTTCTGTAATCTTAAAACCTAAATCAGAAATTATCTTCTTCCCACGCTCATAATTCTCTTTAAATGAAGGTAGTACCGGCAGTGAGGAGGCAACTATTCCGATAGTATCGCCAGGATTTAGCTTAGCGGGTTTAACAACTTTCATTCATTCATTATACAAAAATCCCGCCCAAAAATGAGCGGGATTTAATAATCACCAGATCCTTTGTCGGCTTATTAATGCCTCCTCAGGATGACCGCGCCAAAGGCGGGTCACTTTTTTGCACACATTTTACAATCTGACATGTGTGTTGCTGCAATATAAACAGCTGATACACCAACCAAAACATAAACTAACTTTTCAACCACTGGCCAAGCCCCGACTACTACATTGACTAAGTTTAAGTTAAAAAGCGATACTAAGCCCCAATTTAAACCACCAACAACAAGAAGAGTAAACGCTACCATATGAAGTGCTTTCATGAAATCACCCCCTTTCAAATTGAGTATCTTCAGTTTACTCACAGATTAATCTTTTAATCAAGGGGTTTTCTGGAATTTCACCCGCTGATAAAATTGAGGGTCAGATTCCAGGATAAATTCTTTTGGGTTACCCTTATCTAAATTTATGATCCCATCCATATGATCAATTTCGTGCTGAAAAACTCTGTTCAATATCTTATCCTTACCTTCCCAATATTGTAGATTGCCTTGTTCATCAAAATATTCAAATTCAATCCAGGCGAACCTGATTGTTGGAACGATAATTGGATTGGCGCTCATACAAATTTCTGGATATTTTAGTTTTCCTTTCGAGGTCTTAGTTATCTTTGGATTAATAATGATGATTAATTTTTCTGGGGTATATATAACAGAAAATCTCTCCGGAATTCCTACCTGCACTCCGGTTATTCCCCTTCCGAGTCCGGTTAATTTTCTATATTTTTTTAAACAATTCTTAACATATCTAAACTTAGCTTGATAGTCTTTAGATCTGATTTTATTTACAGGTATTTCTTTGGAGGGTTTTCTTAAATCATCTGACTCACCAATTTGATAAATAAACTGTCCAGTTTTAGCTGCATTTTCAAAAACTGTTATTTTATGTTTTCTAAAAAGAGGTAGCTTCCAACTCTTCATGAAGCCATTTAAACATTTTTTAGAAGATAAGTCCAACCTAATATGTGTTTTTGAGAAAAATTTGTTATAATCTAACGCTATGAATGAGATTGACCCTATAGTCAGACAGTATACAACCGTAGTCGGAGCACTGGACAAGATGTTCTCCGAATTGGATAAAAGATCACATGGAGCCTTATGGAAAAAGGAGGGATCGCTAAAAGGCGTTGGCAGCTGTGCCAGCATTCTCACATATTATACCGAGAAAGGATTAGTCGGACCAGCCAGTAATAAGCTATTGGAACTTAGAGATTTAAAAAGCAAAAACGTGCCTGGAATCAAATCTTTAAAAACTGGTTGTGACTTCCACAGACAAAACATGGGCTGTTCTTTAGGAGAACTTAAAAGTCCTTTTTGCATTTCTCATATTGATGATAGTTGGGAACTAGGTATAGTTTTTGGAATAAATGGTTTCTCCTTAGAGCATGACATTAAATGGAGTTTAGCCAGCATTTTATCTGCTAAAGATCCTTTTACTAATGCTCAATTAGCATCAGCGTTAGATAATGACCGGTTTGTAGAAGAAGTTTCCGGGGCAATCTCTTTAATGACTGCTCATATTAAACGCTTTCCCATTATATAAACCTACCGCTCCCTTCTCGTAAGACTACCTTGCCACTCGAGATGACAAACTATATGCAAATTCGAAAACTACCTCTAAAAGCAATATTGACAAACCTAAGGAATATGTTATGATATCCTTATGCAAATAAGTTCGATTCTAGCTAAACAATTTATTGGAACCGATGATTTTCGCAAAGATCTATCAACAATCCTGGATAAACTTCCTAAAGAAAAGAAAGTTGTTATTACCCAACATGGCAAACCTAAAGGTGTTTTAATTGATGTTAAATCCTACTTGGAATACGAAGAATTATTAGAACAAATTGCTGATTCAGATCCTAAACTTATAAAAAGAGTTAACGCAGCTGTAGCAGATGTCAAAAAAAATGGAGGTATTCCAGCAGAACAAGTCTGGAAAGAATCAGGCATATAAAAAATGTACTCTGTTAGGTTCTCCAAAAGAGCTTTAAAATCTTTAAAAAAAATCCAATACCTTACCAAATTCAAATTAAGAAAAAATCAGAACAATTAAGTTTAAATCCCTTTAAATTAGACCTTAAGAAATTATCTTCCAACTATACTGCTTCCCATCGACTTAGAATTGGTGATTATAGATTATTTTTAAAGATAGACTTGAGAGCAAAATTATTGAAATAGATGAAATTGAACGCCGCACCACCCAAACTTACCATTAAGCCTTTTGATTATCAAAACTAGTCCCATGTGATTCAAAAATTATAGTTACCATGAAATATGACCTGTCCTTTCAGAGGTAAATAAAGTTACTTCTTTTTTTTATAAACAAGTTTGTATACAAGAGAAGAAACAATAAATACAATAAGTATATTCTTGCCAAATAATGAATAGCTTGTAAAACAATTACCCAGTTTAGGGCAAAAATAATAATTAAAAGGAAAGCCTGTTTGTATTCCATTTTGTGTAAAACTACTTGTATAAACTCGATTCCCACTCATCCAAACTAAGAAAACACTGAAAGCTAGTATTCCTAGAAAAGATTTTTTAGTCATACATCGATACTATCATATTTTATGACTTGAGGATACTTAAGAATGCCTCTTGCGGGATTTCGACCCTGCCTACCATTTTCATCTTCTTCTTACCTTTTTTCTGCTTTTCCAAAAGCTTTTTCTTGCGAGTGATGTCTCCTCCGCCAACAACCTTACTGCCATGCATCAAAACATCTTTTCTAAATGGAGAGATGGATTCCCTGGCAATTATTGTTCCACCTATTGCTGCCTGGATGGCTATGACAAAATTTTGTCTGGGTAAAACCTCTTTTAATTTTTCTACAATATTCCTGCCAAAATTTTGGGCTTTTTCCCTCACAACTATTGTTGAAAGAGCATCTACCTTTTCCCCTCCAACTAAAATATCTACTCTTACTGCATCCACTTCTCTAAATTCTAAAAATTCCCAGTCCAGCGAGGCAAAACCGCTGGAGGCTGATTTTAACTTATCATAAAAATTAGTCACCATATCAGCTAAGGGCATCTCATAAAGCATCTCAACCTGAGTCCCAAAGTGTGTCATATTTAAAAATTTGCCTCTTTTATCCTGAACTAATTCCATCACAGGACCAATATAAGTTTGTGGTACAAAAATTCTTAACTTCACCCAAGGCTCTTTTAAATCCTTAATGCCTTGCCTGCCGGCAGGCAGGTTCTCTCCTTGAGGCAGCTGGGCGGGCGAGATGACTGTTTCATCGCCTACCATATATTCTACAGACGGAGTAGTGGCAATTAAATCTGCATTAAACTCTGTTGACAATCTTTCCTGCACTACCTCTGCATGTAAAAGTCCTAAAAAGCCGCAACGAAACCCTGCGCCAAGTGCATCTGAATGCTCCAATTCATAAGTAAAAGCAGGGTCAGTTAAACGAAATCTTTCCAGGCTTTCCTTTATCTCATGAAACTCATCCTGATCAATTGGAAAAAGACCAACATAAACCATTGGTTTTACTTCTCTATAACCTGGCAAGGGTTCAATAACACCTCCGAGGTGTAATGCATCCTCCACCTCGGAGGTGGATGTAATTGTATCTCCAACTTGAACTTTATCAGGCTCTTTAATTCCTGTTGCTATATAGCCTATCTCACCGCTTTTAAGACCTTTATTTAAAGTTAGCTGCGGGGCAAAAAAACCTGTTTCCAGTATATGCCCGCTGGCATTTGTACCTAAAAATATAATCTGGGATTGCTCTGGCGGAGTTTGTCCCTCCACAATTCTCACCTGAGCAATAACTCCTTTGAAAGAATCAAAAAATGAATCAAATATTAAGGCTTTAAGCGGTTTATCAGCCTCCTGTTTAGGAGCAGGTATCTTAGTAATTATTGCTTCTAAAAGCTCACTTACCCCCTCACCTGTTTTCCCGGAAACTAACATTATTTCAGAGTCTAAAAATCCAAAAGTTTCAACTAACTGCTTTTTAGCATTTGCTATATCTACATTTGGTAAATCTATTTTGTTAATAACCGGTATTAATGTTAAATTTTGCTCCATCGCAGCCAAACCATGGGCCAAAGTCTGAGCTTGAATTCCTTGATTGGCATCAACTAAAAGTATTGCCCCTTCAACCGCTGCCAAAGCCCTGGAAACCTCATAGGAAAAATCAACGTGACCAGGAGTGTCAATAAGATTTAGGGTGTAGGGGATAGCGTTAAGGGTATAGTTTAAACGCACGGGAGCAAGCTTGATAGTGATACCTCGCTCTCTTTCCAGAGCTAATGAATCCAACAGTTGTGGCTGCATCTTCTCTTTTGAGACAGTACCTGTGATCTCCAGAAGCCTATCTGCTAGAGTAGACTTACCATGATCAATATGCGCTATGATTGAAAAATTACGAATATTCATAAGCCGTATTGTATTCGAGATTGCTCTGACAAGCAATTATTTAAAGAGGGTCAGAGATAATTTCGCTGGATTTTACCTTTGCTCTAAGCTTACCTAAGCGCTTTACTAAATCAACATAGGTATCCAACTCGCGAACCTTCAAAAACCAGACTAAAAAGACATATATGGACAGGGCAAACAAAGAAGATAGCCCGGTAAGCAACAAGAGGTTAACTGTTCTGGTGGTATCAAAGATTACCTGATCCAAAAGTTTTATCGGGATATAAAGAGCAACTCCCATAATAACAGTTGCCATTACCATCTTTAAAAGGGGCATCAGAACCTGATTTAAATTAAATTTCCCTACCTTAAAGTGAAGAAAGATAAAAAGTAACACACCTGATAAAAGAGCTGCTATTGAATTTGCTAAACCAATACTCCAAACGTCTAAACGTAGTATCTTAATAAAGTATAAGCTCAAAAAAATGTTTAAAAAAACTACTATTAAAGAAACAAGTACCGGTGTTTTAGTATCCTTAAGTGCATAAAACCCCCTGACCAGAAGAAGAGAAATTGATTGCGCTGCAAGGCCTATTGCTAAATAAGCCAGAGTTGCTCCGGTTAAAACAGTTGCCTGCCAGTTAAATTGCGACGCTCCAAACACTAACCGGACAACCGGAATTCTAATTACAATTAATATCGCTGTGGCTGGCAGAGTTAAAAAAAGTATCTGGTGCATGGTGGTGAGCAAGGTAATCTTAAACTCTTCAATCTTACCTCTAGTTCGCTCTGAAGAGAGAACTGGCAAGGCAGCGATTGCCAAGTTGGCTCCAAACAAACTAATCGGCACTACTTGTAAGTGTTGTGCATAGGTTAAAGCCGTAACTCCACCAGAAACCCAGGAAGCAAGATTTACTCCAACTGTTTCATTAATCTGCTCCGCTGACAAACCAAGTGTTCTAACGCTCATTAACCTCAATATTTCTTTAACCCCTGGATGGGAAAATTTTGGTGGAAATTTGAACTTAAACCCTACCATTAGAATAATTGGCACCTGTATTAATACATGTAAAATTGCTCCTAAAATCACTCCAAAAGCTGCCCCAGCTACCCCAAAAGAATTAGTCAGAAATATAATCCCTAAGATAATTCCAAAGTTATAGAAAACAGGGGCAAACGCTGGAATAATAAATCGCTGAAATGATTGTAAAATGCCAATAAAAAAAGATCCTAGCACCAAAATTACCTGCCCAAAAAGGATAATTCTGGTTAAGGCAACTACCTGATTTTGTCTATCCGGAGTAAAACCTGGAGCGATAATTGAAGAGACAATTGGATGAGCAAATATATAGATTAAAACTGTCGTCATGATAAAGATTAACAAAAAAACATTCAAAACAGCTCTGGCCATATCAAATGCGTCCTCTTTACCTTTATGCTCCAAACTTTCTGTAAAGACGGGTATAAAGGCAACTGATAAAGCTCCTAGAATGACTATTTGAAAAATTAAGTCGGGCAATCTGAAAGCTGCCCAAAAAATGTCGATCTTTTCCGGGGCAAACACATGAGCTAATAACCTATCTCTAATTAAACCTAAAATCTTGGCTAAAATAGTAGTTGCCATCAATATGTATGCGCTGGAAAGGATTGAAGATTGTCTGGAATAAAGAAGCGCAAATATACTTTTAACCATAGTTAAATTTAGTGTAGCATTCTTGCTTGCTAAAACGGTAGTGGCTATGATACCATACACCCCATGCCGATCATTAAATCAGCAATTAAAAAAGTCCGAAAAGATAAGACCAGAACGGAAAAAAATAAAAAGCGGGAAACCGCTTATAAAAGCCTACTTAAAATTGCCCGTAAGAGCAAAAATAGCAAAGATATACAAAATCTTTTTTCCGCTTTAGATAAGGCCACCAAAGTAAAATTAATTCATCCAAACAAAGCTGCAAGATTAAAATCAAGATTAACAAAGAAACCCTCTAACTAACCCCTATACCCTATACCCTATACCCTTGTATAATTAGCTCATGGCCAAACTTAGCCCTAAACTTGGTATACGATTAAACCTGCTTAAACCACAAAGCAATCCAGAAAAAATCTTTGTAAAACTTTTCAGATGGCTTCTTTCAACCGGAAGGTATATATTTATTTTCGTAGAAGCATTAGTACTTTTGGCATTCATAGCCAGATTTAAATTAGATGCTGACATAGCTTCCAAAAAAGAGGCTATTGAGCAACAAATCCCATATATTGAAAGCCTTCAACTCTATGAGGTTTTAATCAGACAAACACAACTAAAGTTATCTACCATAGACGGCATAAGAAAAAATTCAGGCAATTTCTCTGATATTTTAAAATGGATAGCCAGTCTTACACCAAAAGATATTAAAATCACTACGTTAAATTTGACCAAAGACGTAAGTCAAGTCAGCATCCGCATCAATGGACAAGCACAAAGCAATAATGATCTTAATGCTTTTATGCAAGGTTTGAAACAAAATCAAAGTTTTTCTAATACAAATATTGATAGCATCGGTTTTGAAAAGGGAACAATAACTTTTTCAATTAGCACAACCTTTAAACCTATTGGTGGAGGAAGAAATTCATGAAGGCGCAATCTCAAATGTACTCCAGGTACTATACATATATCAAACCAGTTACCCGATTACCCATTATCAAAACTTATGGGTCAACAATTTTTACAATTCTGATCATAATAATTTTTATATTTTTTGCCATTAAGCCAACTGTAGAAACAATTGTAGTTTTGCAAAAAAAGCTTTCTGACACGTCACAAGTACTGGAGAGGATAAATAAAAAGGCAACTGATATCTCTTTAGCGAAACAAAATTATGATAACTTAAGTACAGATATTAAAGACAAAATATCCTCGGCGGTTCCTGACTTAGTACAACTAAAAACTATAATTCAAACTTTAGAACAAACGGCCAAGCTGCATGAAGCATCTATCTCTGCGCTGCAGATTCAACCATTGGTTATTGAAATAAAACCTGCAAAGAATAAATTGGGAACACTCTTTGAAATAGACTTCACTTTTAACTTAGAGGGAACTTATGTAAACTTAACCTCTATATTGCAGGATCTTAAAGCAAGTAGCAGGTTAATCTCAATAGACAATTTATCCATATCAAAACTTGCTGATGGATCAGGGCTGGTCATGTCTATAAGTGGAAAAGCATATTACATAAAGTAATTAAAATGAACAGAAAAGAGTGGCTTATAGCTACAATATTAACATTAATAACTATCGTTTCCTGGGTTATATTTGATATTTTACACACCAGATCAACTGTTGAAATATCGCCAAAGGTACAGGAAATTATTACTCCAATTGATCCAAACTTAAATACTTCCAGTTTAGAATCTAACCCATGAAGGACTTTATCAACAAATTTAAGATTCCAACACTACTTGGAATAAGCTTAATTCTTATTGGTATTGGTGCAGGAGTATTTTTGGTTTTAAGAGAACAGGTTTTTTTATCCGGTGCAGCCACCAGCAGCCAACCGGAAAATATCAATGTTTCAAATATAGAGGACACTTCTGTCAGTATATCCTGGCAAACATCCTCTCCCTCCTTTGGGTTTATCACATACGGCCAAAACAGCCCTACGGAACAGACTGTTCTTGATGACAGAGACACAAAAACCCCACAGTCTCATAACATACATTATGTAACTTTAAAAAACCTGATGCCAAAAAGCACTTATCAATATAAGATTGTTTCAGGGAAAATCACCACAGAGACCTTAAAATTTACAACAGCTTCCACTATTATCAAACAAAATGGATTTAGGCCAATAATCGGATCAGTTTTGGATGAAAAAAATCCCTTAGTTGAAGGTATTGCCTTTCTTTCTATCTCCGACTCAATTGTCCAATCCTCCCTTATAAAAAATCTAGGTAATTTTTTGATTCCTGTATCTCAAATCCGCAAAAGCGACCTATCAGATGTTTATCCCTTAACCAATTCTACTCAAGGCAAAATCACAGTTGTTTCTCCAAAAGGACAGACAATCGCTTTGTTTAATATTAAAAATGAAGGCCTCACCCTGCCTGTTTTAACTTTAGGCCAAACGCTGGATCTGACAGCGCCTGAAAATCCTCCTGAACCAATATCTTCTCCTACTCAAGACTTACAAATTTATGATTTAAACAGCGATGGGTTTGTTAATGCTTCTGACTATTCCTTAGCCTTAAAAAATAAAGGTAAAAAAGTTAATTCAGTAAGGTCTGATTTAAATACAGATCAAATCATTGACCAGCCATTCTTAGATAATTTAACAAAAAACATAACTAATCAAAAAAATCAATAGTTACTCCGCCGTTTTGTTATTTAACCCCATGATACTCTATTGAAAACTTGGCCAATAGTATGAGGCATTGAAGCTAAATCTTTGGACGACGCCTGAAACCAAGGGGCACAAAGAGGCATTCTATATTGCTCATGACCGAAATAAGTTTCATCGTATTTACCAGTTGAAACAACAGGATCGCCATACCGATATCCTCCATCGTAAACTAGAGCTAATGTTATAGAACCTGGATCTTCATCAGCTATCCGTTCAGCCAAAACCATAGAAGCAGCCGAAGTTAGGCCAATTGATTCAATAACCGGCCTTTCAAAATTGTGTAATCCCATTTTTAAACGCGCTTGTTCTTCTTTAACCAATCGTATTTCATCAAAAATATTGCTGTCTAAAAATGGAAGCTCCATCTCTGGAATAATTGATCCAAACATTCTTTGCGGTTTAAAAACAAGTCCCCAGTTTTCTGCCAATTCAGGATACTTTTTTCTAAAAAGTACTGCGCTATCATAGTTTTCTAAACCTATTAAGGTTGCTCCAGGAAAATACTCATTCCTACCCCTATAAAGCCCAGTTGAACTGGTACCATTACCAATTACTGAAACTATATTATCGATCTTTATTCCTTCAGGAGTTATGATATACACTTGACGCAGAATATCCATCATTGATTTTGGAGTAATCCCGTTTTCAGAATGGTTGACTAAAACCATCTTGTGACCATTTGGGTTTCGTCCATAATAAAGATTAAAATCGTCATTTTTAATCGGGTCAGCAATTTTATGACCTGTACGATTTGCCTCTTTAATAAAGGCTCTTGTTTCTGCTCTACTGGCTTCAGGAATATATGCACCCTCATCTCCAATAACCTCTACTTTTGCCCCAAAATTAATCATTTCCTGAATTCTTCCAGAGGGTAAACTTCCCGGGACATAAATATGAGCATTAAATCCTAGTCTGCTACATAACCAGGCAAAAGATGTCCCCGCGCTACCGGATGAAACCTCGTATAAATCATCACCAGGCATAATTTGTTGATCCCTAAGTTCTAAGGCGGAAAGAGTTTCAAGATATGTTGGGTCATAGTGACTGCCCGACGGACGATAGGATTCATATTTATATAAAATAGTTGAACCATTTAATCTTGGGACACTAATTATAGGAGTTGTTGAATATACTAACCCTCTTAAGCGAGCATACTGAACTAAACGATCCTTGTCTGTTCTTAATTCAGAGGCAGGACGAATTCCTGCAATTTGCTCACGCACTCCCAAAGCTCTTTGAAAAGTAGTACGAATATAACCTTCTGGTTTAGTTTCAGTTGACATAGGGGAATTATAACAAATTACTACACTGATTGCAAACTATAGGGTGATTGTCCCACTTGTCTCACCTGGGGGGTGTACTAGGTTGACACCTAGGGAATTTCATCCCATGAACATGTTTACCAACAAAAACTCAGCCTGATTTTGATCCAACAAGCCACTTTTTAGCTTAAAATCTATTTCCAAGGTATTTCTATAAATCTCTATAATTTTTTCCCGGGTAAAATTTTTTCTTTGTCTTTCGAGCTTTTGCTTTACAAATTCCGGGGCATTTTTAGGAGTTAGCACTAAATTTCGCAAAAGGTAAAAAGTCATGGTTAGAAAGTAAAAAATATCAAACCCTCCGCTTTTTAACTTTTTAATCTCCAGATATGCTTTATAATCTTTGTTTGCCAGATAATCCAAAAATGGAAAAATTGAAACCTTTCCTTCTTCAAAAAAAATTATCTCCCCTTTTGATTTTTTAATCCAATCTGATATTGGCTTTTTAGCATTTAATGTATGGTCAAACCACAAAACTAGTGTTGAGTCGCTAGAGTCAAGCCGCCAAAGGCGAGCCTCGCCCGCTTCGCCGAATCGAGGCGAGCCAAAGGCGGGAGTCAAGAAAGTCAAATCTTCCGAAGGATTTTCCAGGATAAATAATCTGGGCTCTGGGGTTAAGGAAACAGTCATTATACTTCCAAAAATCTCAGAAACAGTTGATCCGGACTCAAACACAACAATATTCTCATTGCTGAATTTGCTTTTTATTTCAAAAAGGTGTTTTCTTGAATCATTTATTGCCGGTCCGTGCAGAGCTACTAGCTTCATTTTGTATATCCTTTAGAAAGACTTCCTTAATATACCCTGCAATGAGCGAAAAGTCATCATCTTGTGAAATCAATACATAAGCCCCTCCATAATCCGAGGATGAAGGATGAACCAATAGCGATGATCTGCCACTGGGCAAACCTTTCCTTAACGAATCATCCAGAACTAATGATTTTGTTTGTTCCATTTTTTTAGAAAGTTTATAAAACTCGATACTATCCTTTATTGATATATCCGTATCTATGCTCTTACCTAAAGCTTTTATCAAATCAGAAATTTTTTGCGGATTAGTTAAAGTATCAAATGAAAGTATTTTATTTCTGATAGCATTTATAACTGTCTCCTGCCTTGAAGACCTGGCAAAATCAGAATCTTCACCGTTTGTACCATGCCTGGATCTGACAAACTTTAATGCCGTTTCTCCGTCCATATGGTTTATACCTTTATCAAAATGTATGTGTTCGTATCTGCAGGTAAAATACTTTGCCCCTAAGTCTTCCTTTGCTGAATCTGTGGCAATGGAGCCCTCAGGCGACACAAACACTTTCATCTTCCCTATTGGCACGTTTAGCCTAACTGCATCATCTGCAGATACATCTATCTCCTTTTCCTTATACCCGCATAAATCATCTTCTTTACCTGTAACTGGGTAATTATAGTCATCAAAACTGTTTGAAACCGCAACATCAATTCCACCCACAGCATTAATTGCATCTACAAAACCTTTAAAATCCACCCTTAACCCATAGCGGATAGGTAAACCTACGATATTTCCCATGATTGTTTTAGTAAAATTTAACCCGTTATTTTGATTTAAACCCAACTGATATGCTGCATTTGCCTTAGCTTTAAATTCCGGCAGCCACAGATCCCTGGGGATTGAAATTAAGTAAAGTTTATTTGTTTTTAAGTTATATGAAGCAACCATTATTGTATCTGTTAAATTCGGACCATCATGATTTCCTCCAGCCGTACCCAGAAGCAAGACGTTTACCAAACCATTGTTGGACTTTAGATTAATACCGGAAAAAATATAACTAACTACTGAATCTGAAGAAGATTTAGCTGTCAAAAAAACTGCTATAAAAAATAGAACCCCGATAATTAATAAAAATGGTATTAACTTTTTCATTATCTTGCGAGCCCGTTTTCTCTTAAGAGGATTTTCCTGACCAGGAAATTTAATTGGCTTCACCTGCACACTCCTTAACAATTTTTATGAACTCTTCTGTATCCAAAGAGGCTTTGCCGAGTAGAACTCCGCTGATATTTTCTTGGACAATAAATTCCTTGACATTTTGAGAGGTAACACTTCCGCCATAGAGTACTTCTAAACCTATGTCATACCTTTCTTTAAGTTTTTCTGCCACCTCATTTGCATTCTCCGGTGTATCCGCATTACCTGTCCCAATCGCCCAAGTCGGCTCATACGCAACCAGTTTGCATCCTTCTGGAATTGGTGTATCACTACCCTGGACGCAGACTACAGGGATAATGTTATTTGCCAAAGCTTGAGTTGTTTTTTTCGCGACTATTTGATCATCCTCAGAAAAGTTCTTCCTTCTTTCAGAGTGACCAATTATGGCCAGGCTTACCAGCTCACTTAGTAGTGATGCTGATTCTTCTCCAGTGTAAGATCCCGGCTCAAACGAAGACAGATCCTGTGAACCAACCATAATTGGAAAATTCCCCACCTGGATGGCGGCTTTAACCTCAGAAAGGCAGCTAAATCTTGGACAAATAACTACCTTGAGATTTTCTTTTTTGGGTAACTTTGACCCTACTTTTGAAACCCAATCTAGCGCTTCAGATATATTTTTGTTACTTTTCCAGTTAGCGATAATCCAAATAGTCTTCATAGATTTTACTTCCCCCACCACCCATACTTACCCAAGTCTATCATGAAATCCTTTGACACCTCAATTCCCTCTGCCTCAAGCAAGCCTTTTTGAAAACTTTTAGGATGATCAAAACATTTAATTGATATAAATCCATGCCTATTTATCACTCTGTACCAGGGTAGATCCTTCTTACAGTTATGTAAAACCCCTCCCACTATTCTTGATGCTCTTGGCTTACCTGCCAAAATCGCTAAAGTTCCATATGTTGTAACTTTCCCAAAAGGAATCATCTGTGTCAGTCTAATAATATTTTCCTTAAAAGTAGCGGAAGATTTCGCCTGATACGGCATAAGAATCAGCCCTTGAGAAGCTTAACTAAATCTGATTTAGCAGTTACACCAATTTTCCGGCCAACTTCTTTGCCTTCTTTTTCAATAATATATGTCGGGATACTCATCACCCCATATTTTGTAGCTTTTTCCTGATTTTCATCAACATTTATTTTTTCAAATTCGGCTTTTCCTGCAAACTCTTTTTCAAGCTCTTCAATAACAGGATTCATTAATTTGCAAGGACCACACCACGGCGCCCAAAAATCTAAAAGTTTAACCATAGGAAATAGATATTAACAACACCTTCATAAATTGTCTAGTGTGAAAATCATCTGAATCTTGACTGAAATCTATCCTTCTGAATCTACATTATCTTATAAAACTATATAATATACTCTCTAAAAAAGTGCAACTTTTTATGACCCTTATGTTAATATATTTTTCAATATGCCAACCCTTCTTGACGATTTAAATCCAGACCAACAAAAAGCAGTTAAAGCAACGGAGGGACCTGTTTTAATCTTAGCCGGGGCAGGTTCTGGAAAAACAAGAGCCCTAACTTACAGAGTAGCGTACCTAATTAAAGAAAAAAGAGTTTCACCGGAAAATATTCTCATGGTCACGTTCACAAATAAAGCAGCTGAAGAGATGAAAAATCGCATTCTAAAACTACTTAACTATCCCCTAAACCCTAACCCCTATACCCTACCTGTTATGGGTACATTTCACTCATTTTGTGCCAGGATTTTAAGACAGGAGGGTAGGGCTTTAGGTCTACCTGTTAATTTTGCAATTTATGATGAAACAGACGCCCTTGATGCTATTAAGGAAGCCATGGGGAACTTAAGGATTCCTGCACAAAAAACTTCTCCTTCTGCCATCAGACATACTATCTCCGGGGCAAAGAATGAACTGATCTCTGCACTGGATTATCCACAATATACCAGAGGATTTTTCCAGGAAACCGCAGCTAAAATCTACTTAGAATACCAAAATATTTTGGACAAGAACTACGCCCTGGATTTTGACGATTTATTATTAAAAACCATCCGGCTTTTTCAAGTCAATCCTGCAACTTTAACTAAATATCAAATCCAATTTCAGTATATTCTAATAGATGAATATCAGGATACTAACCCTGCCCAATATTTAATAAGCAAATATTTGGCTAACAGACATAAAAATATTTGCGTAGTCGGGGATGCTTCACAATCGATTTACAGCTTCAGGGGCGCAGATTTTAGAAACATTGTTAACTTTGAAAAAGATTACCCAAACACCAAAGTCTTTAATCTGGAACAAAATTATAGATCTACCCAAAAAATACTGGATGCAGCACATGCGGTTATCTCTAAAAATAAATCCCACCCTATCCTCAAGCTTTGGACTGAAAATGAAAGCGGTGAGAAAATAGAGATAATTGAAACTAGAAGTGAGATAGAGGAAGCTATATTCATCCTATCTAAATTAAATAAAGAAAAGCTATCTGATTTTGCGGTTCTTTACCGGACAAATGCTCAATCCAGGGTTTTAGAGGAACATTTTTTAAAGTCTGGCATCCCTTATAAATTAATTGGTGGTGTTAGCTTTTATCTTAGAAAAGAGATTAAGGATATCTTATCCTACCTGCGACTGATGCAAAATCCCAAAGATTCAGTTTCTCTAAGGCGGGCTGAAAAAATCGGTAAAGGCAGGCTGAGCAAAGCAATGGAGGTCTATCAAGAAGTTTCTTCACAATTAGATAAATTCTCAACTTTGGAGTTGTTGGATAAGATCTTACAAAAAACAGGCTATCTTGAATATATTGATGACGGAGGGGAAGATGGAAAAATGAGAATAGAAAATGTAAAAGAACTTAGATCTGTAGCCGAGACCTTTCCTCTTTTAACCGAGTTTTTAGAAAATGTGGCCTTAGTCGAAAATGGCTCTACCACCGGGAGAAAAAAAGGAGTGGAAAGCCAAGATGCCGTAACTTTAATAACCCTTCACTCAGCTAAGGGACTTGAATTTCCGGTTGTATTTATGGTCGGCATGGAGGAAGGGCTATTTCCCCATTCAAGGTCTTTGATAGATACAAATGCCCTGGAGGAAGAGAGAAGATTAATGTATGTTGGAATCACCCGTGCCAAACAAAAACTTTATCTGACATATGCCAGAGCCCGCTTGTATTTTGGTACAAGATCTAATAATCTGGTATCAAGATTTTTAACAGACATCCCGCAGGAATTAATTGCTACAAACAGCAACTTTATTGATAGGGATGAGTTTAATGATGATATATCCATTATTAGCGATGAGGAGGACTGGCTGAATGCATAAGTTGATTCAAAATATAGAAAAATACCTGGGGATTATTTTAATACTGGCTTTAACTTTTATCTCAAAAAGTCTTCTGCAACCAACTGTTGTTCTTGGTAATTCAACCCCGTCTGAAACTATCCCGATTAAGCAACCTGTTACTACAACTTCCTCTTTTAGCGAAAAGTTGCAGGAGGAAACAGAAAAAATCCCAAAAAAAACCATCTATCAGGATGATCCGGAAACAGAAGCCGGCGAGGAAAAAGTTTTAGATGAAGGAGAAGATGGAAGAACCACCAAAATTGTTAAAATTACGTACACAAATGATGGGGATGAATACTCAAAAGAGATAGTCTCTACTGAAACTATCCCGGCAAAAGATAAAAAAATTATTAGAGGCACAAAAATTGTCTGGAAAACTTTAGCAACTGGCGATGGGGAAATAAAATATTGGAAAAAAATGAGAGTCTATGCCACTCATTATGATTCTCACTGTCCCGGATGCGATGAATGGACAGCCATTGGCATGAGGCAGGGCAAAGGGGTAATCGCTGTTGATCCAAAAGTTATACCAATGAGATCTAAGCTTTATATCCCAGGATATGGCATGGCAGTAGCAGGAGATACTGGCGGAGCAATTAAAGGAAATATTATTGACCTAGGATTTGATGATGCCAAAACAGCCGGCTGGTACGCCCATTTTATTGATATATATCTTCTATAACCTCTAGAATGTTATAATCTCTTTATATGAAAAATGTCCATTCTGTAATCTGGAAAGAAGGCAAATGGTATGTGGCGAAAGCTCTAGAAGTAGAGATAGCTTCCCAGGGAAAAACAGAAAAAGAGGCTTTAGGAAATTTAAAAGAAGCACTAGAGCTTTATTTCGAAGATCAAACAAAAATAGAACTCTCTCCAGTTAGTCAGCCCAGACTTCAGGATTTATCCATTCAAGTTAATGTCTAAACTTTATTCAGCCCGGGTTATATTATCCGCACTTCAAAGAGCAAAGTTTTCTGTTATTAGCCAAAAAGGCAGCCACATTAAACTGTATAAAAGAGAAGGTGATAAAAATTTCACAGTAATTGTACCAAATCATAAAGAGGTAGCCATAGGAACATTTAGTAGTATTTTAAAACAAGCTGGGATGAGTAGAAAAGAATTAGAGGAATTTATTAAATGATGCCAAAACAGCCGGCTGGAGTACACACTTTATATATATTTATCTAACCCTATTTCTTTATTAATTACAAGGATTTAAATCCTTAGGCAAATTATATTGCTTTATTTTTTGACAATCAGATTCTAGAGGTCCTCCATTACCTGCATAAACAATCTTCCATTGACCGTTAACTTTGACTGCTGTCCATTTTCCACCTCCAGCTGCACCAACCTCAAAATCGTCACCTGTTGCGAATAATCCATTATAGACTGCGGGTGCTTTATTTACTGTGGTGCTTAGTTTTTTTAACAGTAGATTATTGTTTCCAGCTAAAGCCTGTTGAATAGTTGTAAAATCTTCATTTCCCAAAGTCACTGGATTATTATCAGTATATTTAAAGGTAGAAAAGATTTTGTAAGCCAGTTGAGTATCAACTTTATGGGCGGTTAAAACCATTAGGATGGCGTCTTGGCTACCCCTGGTAACATAGGCATTAGGGCTGGTAGGGGTCTCTTGGTCATTGATAGCTACCTCATCTGTAGTTATGTCTAAATCAGGATTACTTTTTTTGACAAGTGCTGTCGTCTCACCAGGCACAGTCCACCCATTTCTTTGAGCAGGAGTTACAACATATTGTTTAAAATAATCATGGGAAGAGATACCGACTGGTTTGATATAAATTCTTATCTCTATGGTTTGAATCTTATTCTGAGCATCTATTGCTCCTTGAAAATCTTTTCCGGTTGCTTGATCGGCAGTGAGTGGTAGGGGGTGAGGAGTCAAGCAAATTAATGAATCCTGGACAGTAGCCATGGAGGTATTCAACTGGCAATTAAGGCCTGTAATCACTGACCAATCGCTTGGGTAAGAAATAGAATATCCATAAACAGTATTAGTATATGTTTTCCAATCAACAGTCTCATTAACTGAACTTGGAGCCGACTGAGGGGTTTGGGAAATTACCACTGAAGCTTGGGATTTCGGAGTAGTTTGTCTAGCTAAGTAATACGCTCCACCAGCTACACTTATTAGAATTAATACTCCTACTAAAATATAGACTAACGTCTGTCCTCTTTGCATATTTACATCTTACCAATTCTAAACTTTTTGCAAAAGCTCAAAATATCTTATTCTGGAAATTCCAGCAGTTTTTAAATTATTTTCAATAATAAAAACCGGGATATCTTTATATTTTGGGATAACAATTCTTCTTTTGGCACCTTTCTTTTTAGGTTCCAGATGATCCCCTGTTTGACCTACCAAAAAACATCCTTCAAGCTCACAAATTTTTAGAAGTTTACGCCAATGAATTGGAGTTATGCGAGCCATATTTGGCGGGATTGCTCTAGATTAAGTTGCATATTAAATGTATCAACACTTACTTTAGGCGGTTTTACTTTTGATTTACTAATTTCAAAACCAGCTTCTAAAAGCAACTCTTTTAAATTTCCATCTTCAGTTGCACCCTTTAAGACAATCTGCACTGCTTCTGATAAATTTTGTTTAGCTTTTCCGACAGTTGAGCCGCAAGAAGCTACATCTAGTTCCGGAGTATAAGCCACCCATGGAGCAGATTTAGATTGCTTATCTTCTGTTAATTTAATAGTTAGAGGAATCTGGATATTCATAATCATAATTATACCATTTTTTCTACTTGTCATTGCGAGAAAGTTTACCGATTCGACTGAGCTCACCGTCGAAGTCCTGAACTTGTTTCAGGGTGGCAATCTAATTAGTATATTTAAAAGTAGAAAGAATTTTATCGCCAGTTTTATCCTTATCACCTATGATCCTAAATAAATACATCTTTTTGTCGCGAACCAAATATACGAACCTTGGTTTTCCTGGTTGATAATCAATAATTCCGCTTTTTCCCATTTGCCCGGATATAGTTGCTTCTGTTTTTGGAGCTAGTTCAAACTTTCCTGTATAAGTAAAATCTCCCCAGACAAAGGGATAATACCAGTAGTTTTTATACCAGCTGTCTATAGATAAATCCTCTGGATTATCAAAGACCCAAAGCGTAAAGGGGTTGGTCTCAAAGTTGCCGGATTTATCCAAAACTACAATCCCACCTAAAACTTTTCCTGGTTCATATTGCACATATCCTTTAAAATTTTTTCTGAAGTCTCCGCCGCCCCGTTTATTAAATTCCTCTTCCGTATCTATTTTTAGATTGACATTGTTTGGGTATTTAAGTCTAAAACCTAAAGTTTTATTTAAATAGTCTTGAGATTCTGGCTGTTTCAAAACAGCAGATTTTGAAGTTTTGATCAAATTATCAAGACTTTTCACCTGATAAAGATAGCCACCACCCAAAATCAGTATCAAAAGAAACCCTATAATCAATAAGGGATGGGCTGAACCTTTTTGTTTAGTCTGAGCATAGTTGAAGTACATTATAGATTAATATTAAATTACTTCTTGCCAAGAAACAACTAGTTTTGTTATTATCGGCAAATGGCAAAAGGAAAAGTAACAAAGTCTAAAAAAATAATTCCAGCAGAATCACAAACAAAACCAGCTGGTGATAACTTAACAAACAGTTTTATGTCTTTGACTGATAAAATTGTTGCTTTCCGGCCTGATAAAAGAACTTACGTCGTATTAATTATCCTGGGAATTTTACTTTTAGCTTTTTATAAAAAATCTTTATTTATAGCCGCTACTATTAACGGCACCCCTATCACAAACCTTGAGCTACAACTTAAACTTAATGAACAGTTCAGAACGCAGACTTTAAACCAGTTAATAAATGAAAAACTCATCCTGTCCGAAGCCTCAAAACATAATGCCATACCAAATGCGCAAGACGTAGATAAAAAAATCACGGATCTTGAATCAAGTGTCGGCGGTAAAGATGCTCTAGATTCGCTATTAACTCAGCAGGGACAAACCAGAAGCGGATTACGGGAGCAGGTTATGGTTCAGCTGGCTATCACGAAATTATATGAAAGTGAAGCTACTGTGTCAGCTGCCGAAGTAACCAAATTTATAGATGCAAATAAACAGATGCTTAAAGCTACAGATTCTGCTTCTCAGGAAAAAGAAGCTTATGACACCATAAAAAACCAAAAATTGTCTCAAATATTCTCTGAAAAATTCCAACAACTGAAACAAACAGCAGCTGTTAAAATCTTCTAAAACTGTAATTTTAAACTCCTAAAAGATATAATACCTAAATGATGGAAGTAAGACATCTGGCAGATAGCTACGCTAAGGAATACGATAAACATGTCACACATGTTATCCAATCATGGGGGTGGGGAAATTTTAGAAAAAAAATTGGTACTTCTTTGGGCAGATATGGTATGTTTGAGAATGGTAAGTTGGTTAAAGCATTTATGGTTACTTTCCATCAGATACCCGGAACTCCTTACTATATTGGCTACTTAGCTAAAGGTCCTGTTCCAGATACAGATTTGGCTAATGCCTTAGAAAGTATTGGGAGAAAAAATCACTGTGTTTATATTAAAACAGAACCGCATATAACAACCCGGGATGCGGGGGAAAAAGGTCTGATTATAGATCCAAGATTTAGACAGTCCGCTAATGAATATTTTACAAAACATAATTTTGTTATTGATTTGACAAAACCGATGGTAGAAATACAAAAAGGGTTTAACGAACAAACCCGCCGTAATGTAAAAAAGGCACAGGAATATGAACAAGCAGGATCATTAAAAATCGAGGAACATATAGATGATAAGGCATTTGAAATCTATCTAAAGCTATACTTTGAAACAACTAAAAGACAAAAATATCATGGTCATAACCCGCTTTATCACCGCTTAGCATGGGAAACTATGCGAAGCACTAATATGGCAAGGCTTCTTATCGCCTCAACTCAAAATAGACCATTAGCTGCTTGGATGCTATATAATTTTAACGATACTCTTTATTATCCTTATGGAGGCTCTTCACCTGATAATCCAGAGTTGCGGGCTAGTAATCTTGTTGCCCTTAAGGCAATCGAACTGGGCAAAAAGCTAGGTTTGAAGAACTTTGATATGTGGGGCGCATTAGGAGCAGACGCAAAGGAAGACCATCCCTGGTTTGGATTCCATCGCTTTAAAAGAGGTTACGGAGGAAAGCTAGAAGAATATATAGGCACATATGATTTAGTAATTCCATCTCTTATTAATTCCTTACTATATCCCATACATAACTTGATCGACCAAACTCCATGGATAAAATTTCCTGCATTAAAGCTTGCTGAGCTAAGAAGAAAATGGATCAAACCTTAATTATTACTGGCGGTCTTCTGCTCGGCTGCATGCTAGGCCTATCCTGGTTTGCCGGATCAGACGCTCCATATGTTGCAACAAAATCGATCAGAATAAAAAAAGCCTTGACAGAAGCGGGAATAAAAGAAGGGGATATTTTTTATGAGTTAGGATCTGGTGATGGAAGGGTGGTCACTGTTGCCGCGCAAATGGGAGCAGAAGCTTTTGGAATTGAACAATCATGGATCAGAATCTTTTACTCCCGATATAAAGCGTATAAATTGAAACTAAAAAATACACATTTTATTCATGGTAATATCTTTAATCAAAATCTCACCAAGTCAAATATAGTATTCATATTTCTTCTTCCAAAAGGAGTTGAAAAATTAGAACCTTTATTAAAAAAAAGTTTAAAAAAAGGATCAGTTGTCATCACTCAAACTTTTCATTTTTCCACCTGGAAACCATATAAGAAAATTTTAGTTAAGGATCGAGATGAGCCGAATGCTACGCTGGGTTTAAATAAAGTTGAAGGCGACTTTTGGCTATACCGCGTTTAAAAACCTAGTTTTTCTCCCACAAAAATTACAGTGATTCTATTGGGTTTTATTTCTCTGTTAATAATTAATATCTTAGAAACAAAACTGCCAGCTGTCATATTATATGCTTTATTTAATCTGTCTGATTCCAAAGGCAAAACATATTCATAAATCCTTTTCATACCCTCATCCGTATCTTTTACTATTTTTTGAGTTCCAACTACCCAAACAACATGTGACGCCCCACCGGCATAAGAGGGCAACTGAGATCCGGTATTGGAAGCTATTAAAACATGTCCATCTTCTGTTACGGCGTGAACACTGCCTATAGACCAATCAGGCGCAGATCCTATTTTTAACATCTCCTCTCCCTGAGTTTCCCTATTCATAGAATTCAATTGATTTTTAACTGATTTATATTTTCCTGATTCCTGTACTTGCTTTGAGATATTTAAAGTATCAAGAGTGACAGAAGACATGGTCATCACCTCAGCCCCTTCAGGAATCATTGAAAAAACTTGCTCTTTAGCATCTTCACCTGTTTTGACAAATTTTGCATCTATACCGTTGGCTTTTAAAGCCTCAATTGTTTTATCTACAGTTTCAATACTTGCCAGTTGATTCCATTTATCCATAGAGAAGCGTATTATATCTTAATTATCTCTTTTGACGAAGTGGTAATTTGTTTTAAACCCATCTTTTCAACAACGAATAGATCTTCTATCCTGACTCCACCCGCTTCGCCCCCGAAACGAGGCGAGCCAAAATCAGGCAGGTATATTCCCGGCTCGATCGAAAACACCATTCCTTCTTTTAAAACTTCTTTACTTTTTGGGGAGAGATATGGCTGCTCATGAACTTCCAGTCCTATTCCATGACCTAGCGAATGTGGAATATCTGGAAAACCTTTTGACTTGATATATTCCCTGGCTGTTTTATCCACCTGCGCTCCAGTTACTTTTTCACCTAATTTTATTTTTGAATTTAAAAAATCTACAGCTTTTTGTTGAGCTTCATATACTACCTGATAAATTTCTTTTTGACTCTTCGTTGGTTGTCCAAAGAAAATAGTCCTCGTCATATCAGAACAATAATTTTCCCATTTTACCCCAAAGTCTAACAATACTAGTTTATCGTTAGTCGCTAACCCTTTTTCACCGGTCTGGTGATGAGGTATGGAAGAATTTTTACCAAAAGCTACAATTGATGGAAAAGAAAGGTCTGCTCCCTGACTCTTAACAAATTTTTCTATTTCAAAAGCTATCTTCTTTTCAGTTACTCCAGTTTTTATCCTGGTTAAAATATATTTAAAAGCTTTATCACCTATAAAGCAGGCTTTTTTTATTTTTTCAATTTCATTATCATTTTTTAGTGATCTTAAAACTTCTACATTAAAATGTTTCAGCTTTTTAAAATGTTTTTTTACTATTTTATACTCGGCTACAGTTAAATTGTCTTCCTCTATTCCCAAAGATTTTATCTTCGAATTTAGCTTTTTAAATAAATCCTCTGTATTTTTTCCTCCGCCCCTTTCAAAAATAGTAAAGTTTTTTACCTGTTTTCTAACTGCTTCTATATATCTACCGTCAGTAATAATGTAGGCAAAATCCTCTCCTATTAAAAGATACGCTTCTCTTTCATCTTTAGAAAAATTTGTAAAATCTGTAAGGTAGGAGATATTCGAAACACTGGATATAAAAACAGCATCTAACTTTTCCCCTCTTATACTGCTTTTTAAAAGTTCCATTTTATCTTTAGACATATTTGGTATTGTATACTTGAGCAATGAAAAATCAAACTGTGGTAATTTTAATATTCTTAAAAGATGGGAAAATACTAACCGAAAAAAGACAGTTGGATTTATTTAAAAACCCTCAATATTTAATACCTGGTGGTCGAGTAGAAATTGCAGAAGCACCAGAAAATGCTGCCACCCGCGAAGCTTTCGAAGAACTGGGTATAAAAATATCTAAATTTAAACCTCTACCACATAAAGAAAAAATACTCGGTCTACGCGGTCAAACTCTTATTTCCTTTATCATAGAAGAATGGATAGGTGAGTTTCCGGAAACCATTTTAGATAAAGGCACTCCTCTTTTTTGGGTGGATTTTAAAGAGGCTTTGACATCAAAGGTAAAACCAACCCGGGAAATAATTATTGCTTTAAAACGCTATCTCTCTTAACTTACAATATTCACACTCTTTATCATCACATCGCAAGTCCCAAAAAGATAAGTTCGTAATTTCTCCGGCCACATATTTTATCTGATCGACTAGTACTTTTTCATCAGCTTCTGAAATGATAAAAGTTTCACTATGAAACTTATCTTTTTCATCCGGCTCGACAAAATCAATTACCCCCTCCTTCATCTTAAACAATCCTTCTTTATATCTATCCAGCAGAATTTTATAAAAGGTGAGCTGTCTTTTGTAGTTATAACCGGAATTTTCCCGGCTGCCGTCTATTTGAGATCTGGATTTTATCTTTCCTGTTTTAAAATCATGCACCCTAATTAATCCATCCGGCAGTATTTCTATCATATCCAACCGGCCGTTTATAGTAATATTTTCTGCTAATCTAACTCCTTTAATTACTATTTCGCTTTGAATATTTTCCGGCCAGGTTAATATCACTTCCTGGTAAAAAAGCCTTAGTGCCTTTTCTCCTTTTGCCTCCAGCTCTGCTTTATCTTTTTTGGTTATTGCTTCTTTTTCTAAAACTTCTTTAAATTTATTTATTAAAAATTTTACGTCTGTTTTTTTGATTTTTCTTGATTTAATATATGCATCTAAAGCACTGTGTATAGCTATGCCAAAAATTAAATATTTATTTTTAATCTCCGGCAAAACAACCAGGTTACGAAAGAAATATTTCCAAGGGCACTCTAGAAAATTTTCCATCCCGGTTGTAGATAAGCCTTTTTCCAAAAACAAACTTTGCAGATATTTTCTGTTTTCCGAATCAATATTAGATATTTTTACCTCTTCTAACAAAACCGATCTATCGAAATCTTTTTCAAATTTTTCAGTATCAATATTTTCGATAAAATCATCACCGATCTCCTGTAAAAACTGACTGGGCAGCTGCTCTTTACCATCAATTCCTGATTTTGAATAGGTTAACGTGATGCCTTTTTTAGCCCTGGTTAGGGCTACATAAAATAACCTTCTTTCATCTTCTATGTCGACGAAATCAACCGCCGCCTTAACCTGAGCGCCCAAATATTCCCATGGTATCTTTATTTTTGCTCCCCTTTTTCTTAAATTTCCCCACCTGCCATCAAAACAGTTAATAATATAGACCCAGTCAAACTCCAAACCTTTTGATTTATGGACTGTCAAAAGCCTCACTCCATCCTCCATATTATTTTCATTTTTTGATTTTAAAATTACCTGATGTTTTTTAACGATTTGCAAAAGAGTCAAAAAATCTGCCAAATTAAACTGCGGGTTTTTTGATAAACGTAGCCTAATTTCATCAAGAAGACCGATTACTTTATTAAGTATCTGATAGCGTTCAGGTAATTTTAGAAAATAACTTTTTAGGCCGGAGTCGTTTATTACCTGAACAAACAAATCATCAAAAGGAATGTTGTTATTTAACTTAATCCAATTCTGATATTTGGAATAAAATTCCTGCATTTCTTTTTTATCTGAATCTTTTATTAATGAAAAAATATCTTTTTTCTCCTGATCGCTTTTTGCCAAAATTTTATAAATATCAAATGGATCAATATTTAAAAAATCTATGTGCATTGCCCGAATTAATAACACCTCATCAAAGGGATTATTGATTGATTCCAACAACATGATTAATTTTTGTACTTGCAGATCAGCCAATACATCCTGATCTGAGGCAATGACAGATTTAATTCCATGTCTCGTGAGTACTGACACAAGGGGAGATAAATCCATATTTCTTCTTGCAAGAACTGCTATTGATGAAGGGTTTTCACCCGCTTTAATTTTCTCTGATATATTTTTGGCAATATATTCATATTCCAGATGAAAATCTGAAAGTTGTACCAGATTAATCTTTTCTCCTTTAAAGCTACTGTCTGCAAGTAAGTTTTTTTGGGGTAAAATATTTGCAGAAATATTTTTTTCTATCATGCTTTGAGAGGCGTCCAAAATCAGTTGGTGCGAACGGTAATTTGTTTCTAAATTTATTAATCTTGCTTGCGGATATAAATTTTTAAAATATAAAAAATTCTCAAGAGATGCCACCTGGAATCTGTATATTGACTGTTTTTCATCACCCACCACAAATAAGTTCGGTATATCATAAAATGACGCAATGAGTTCAACTAGTTTGTTTTGGGCAGCATTGGTATCCTGATGTTCATCAATTAGAATATAGTGATATTTTTCTTGTATCCTAAGTAATAAAGATTTATTGAATTCAAGAGCTTTTATAACTTCAAGCAACATATCATTGAAATCATATTTTCTTTCTTTAACTAAAGCCTTTTCGTAATTTTCAAAAACCAATGAAAACTCTTCTGACTTTTCTATATCCTTTTTTAGATCCTGATATTTGCCCTTCATCTCACCTTTATACCTTCCTTTTTCATGGTATAAATCTTCTATCAAATCAAAATCTGCTTTTTGTTTATTTATAGCCTTTACCAACTTTTCCGAAGTAATACCCTCTTTTTTCAAATCATTAATTGCACTTAGAATATCTTTTAAATAGTACAGCGGATCGCCGTACGGACGTAACACTTTTAAAGTTATTGATTCAATTAATTTTTCTATTAACTCTATCTGTTCTGTTTCAGTAATATTTTCTGAAGATAAAAGGTTGGAAAATTCATCCGGATAATTTTTAATAATTTCATTTGCAAAAGAATGGAAGGTAGAAATATCTACTTTAAAAGCACTTGTACCAATTATTTTCGAAAGCCTTTCACGCATTTGAAAACTTGCGCTTTCGGAAAAAGTTAAAGCTAAAATATTTTCCGGATTAACCTGAGTTTTTAGTAGAATATTGGCAATGCGAAGTGTGAGTATTTGGGTTTTGCCAGTACCCGGCCCGGCAATTACCATCACCGGACCTTCGATGCTGTCTACAGCATCTTTTTGAGCGGGGTTTAAAATTTTATAAGCTGATTGAAAATTATCATTATTCATAATATTCTTTGCCCAATTATAACTTAAGTCACGGATTAAACGTGAGCCTTATCCAATGTGTCTCTACCTAATCCGCTTCGGAGGTGGGGAGTGTGATATTTTAGTTTTTGAGAGCTTTATAAAATTCTTCTTTTGTAAATCCGCTTTGGCGAATCATTGATCCTAAAGTACCCGGCCTAAATTCCTGATTATTTCCATGAAAAGCAACCGTTACAGCAAAACTCATGCCGTTTCTTTTTAGAACCCATGTTTGGTGTGAAGAACCAGTACCGCTTTCTTGAATAAAACCTAGATTTTTTAGAATAGTGACCACATCACGATATTTAAGAGGTTTATATTTAGGCATACATCAAACCAGGAGTAAATTGTCTGGTAAAAAATTGGAACGGCTCAAACTTTTTGTGAGATGGGTTTTCTTGGGTAACTTCTTTTAGTTTGTTCCAATACTCTTTTGGCGCTAATCTAGTGACCAACTCTTTGGGAAAATCCAACTTCGCAGCAGCTTGAAAATGAGATAAAATAGCATCGTTAATGCTTAGAACTGCCTCTTCTAAGCTAATATGTCCCTCTTCCACGATGTCCAAATCAAGACAAACCCCTGTAAAAGAGCCATCTTTTTCTTGATAAGTAATACAGCGCAATGATATATTCTTGTGTGTCATAATACCGACATTATACCACTTGAAATGCGAGATTGTTTAAATTAATCATATTAGATACAATTGGCTCGTGAGAAAAATATTTAGTATTTTTGTAGCTTTTTTATTAACTGTTTCAATCTTCGTTATTAACGTATCTTCTGTCAGCGCTGCTACTCGCGTCAAAGGATACGTTACGAAAAAAGGCACATATGTTGCCCCTCATTTTAAATCCTCTCCAAATAAAACAAAAATTGATAACTTTTCAACAAAAGGAAATTACAATCCATACACAGGCAAAACAGGAACAGTTAATCCATATAAAATTACCGTAAAGAAGTACAAATAATCAAATGCAATTAGGCCAAATTGAGCAAGGAAGAAAGTCCTCTTCTCTAGAAACTATTGAAAAAATAGCTAAAGTCTTAAAAGTTCAAATAAAGGAATTATTCTAGCTATAAGATTAATTATATATCTGTTAGAATTAGTTTCAGGTTAAGTATTCGTATATGCCAGTAAAAAAGAACTTCAATCAACTATTTAAAATCAATTTTGATGGCGGCGTTGAGCCTTTAGTTAGAATACGGGTGGGTGGAGTAGAATTTGGGCCGGGCGTGAGATTTACGCGAGGAGTATCTTTTGCCGGTATTGATTTTACCCTATTTATGGGTAAGGATTTTTCAGTTGTAGAACAACCTGGTGGAATAAATGAAATTATAGGAGTTTACAAATGACACCACCAAGAAGACAAAATACTCCTCAAGAACAGACTAATCAATTTACTATACAAGAATTGGCAGTTATCACTGAGAGCGTAAGACAGTCTAGTGAGTATTCAGAAAAAAGATTAAGTGATAAATTTAGAGATATTAGTTGGATTACGGGCGGTGTAGTTGTAGTAGTTTTTATAGCCTTTGTACAAATGATAGTTAGTTTATTTCAAATAAATAACGCTGCCTATCAAGATTATTCACAAAGACTTGAAGAAAGAAATGTCCTTTTAAAGGATTATAAGACACAACTGGAAGAGAATCAGAGGCTTATGGAGAGAGTAGCTACAATATCTGGGGAAAAAAGATAGAGACGTCTATTTCTATGTGTGTCTAATCATAAATCTATACGGGTAATTATATTCTCTATAGAACCTATCTCTATAACTACAAATTTATCTTCCAGCTCATCAATACCACTTCCTATTAACACAAATCTCCACTCCATTTCATCAGAAAACATTTGGGGTTTTTGAGCATAATAGTAGCCAAATGGTAAATGAGGATTACTTTCTTCTATCTCTAAATAATTATCCTTATCATATTTCACTCGCTCTAATACAATCTTGCCTACGCTCCAAGGGAATTTACGGTTTTTATTTAATAAATCAAGCAATTTCTGAGGATTGTTAATTTTTACTACATACTTACCAAATTTTTCTGATATCTTTTCTACATTAACTTTCTCGTCTGTTGCCGAAACAATAAAGAAATTATTTGGACTATATCCTGATATATTAATATCTCCTAACTTAATTCCATGCTCTACTACCTTTCCTGTTTGATTGCTTATTTTGAGATAAATTTGTTTATCTGTTTTATATTTTCCTCTTGGATCTCCCTCATCTTTATCTTTCCTTTGTTCATCTTCGATTTCTTTATATGCCTCTAATCTCCCAAATCGAATTAATCCTTGAATAAACTGATCTCTATGATCTTTTTGATTAAAAAACCTATACAAATACTGTGGAAAACTCATGAGTTGATTATAATCTACTTGGGATAATAATTAGGTATGAATACTTCGTCTAATTGTTCTTGAATGAATTTATTTTAGTAAATAATTTTTAGTACTTATAACTTTTTTACCACTTACTTGCTCAATATCTTTACGTGTCCTTCCTGCAACACCACCACCATCTTTGGCATCTTTTTTAAGCTTTGGGAAACCTTGTGAATCTCTGCCTTTATGAATTTTAGTTGTAGTTGCTTCTGCTAACATTGTCAAAATTAATTCAATATCATTCATATGATCACGTAAATTTTCTTTATCCAAACCTTTTAAATCTTTATATTCATCAACTTTTAAATCAAAACTCCCTATATTAGCACAATCAGTTTCACGTAATTTTCCGTCAGGTGCTTCTAACTTCAACCCGTGACAAAATGTCACGACTTCACTTCCTTCTTCCTTTAATCTTTGTTTTAATTTTCTCCAATATGACCCGGAATCAGGACTACCAGTCAATGCTTTACAAACATCAACCACAGAAAGCCACCACTCGTTGTTATGCCAAACTCTACGAATTCGTTGGTTTTCAAATAATGCAACTTTAGCATCCATACGATTACATTATACCGAAAACAACCCGAAGTCAAGACGTCAACTGTGCCTACCTAATCCCCTTTGGAGGTGGAATAATTTCAAAAAAGGAAAGGTGCAAAGCCTGCCTCGACGGCAAGGCGGGCTAATCCACCCGAAGGGTGGAAAATTTGGGAAATTATCGGCGTTTGTGATCTATAATATAGAAATCCTTATTTTACTTTATACTTGCAAAGTAAAATATGATGTGTTATATTTACAGTATGAAAGACTTTACTGCAGGAACAAATCAAAAAATACTTGTCGGCATGGATGCTGAGTATACCAGTTTTCTGCCGTCTGGTATCAATAGGCCATTTATAGCTAATGACCAATCCACTATTACACTTTTAGAAGAGGCGACACGCCTACTTGGTGAATTGAATGCGTATTCAAGGCTCGTACCTGATATTGATTATTTCATTCAGATGCATGTTAAATCAGAAGCTGTAAGCTCCTCCAGAATTGAGGGCACCCGTACAGAAATAGATGAGGTATTGCTCCCAGAAGACGAAATAGATCCTGAGCGTCGTGACGATTGGCGAGAGGTTAGAAATTATATCAATGCCATGAACTGGTCTGTTGAAGAACTTAAAAGATTACCAGTCTCGGTAAGGCTCATAAAAGACACTCACTCTCGTCTTCTAACTAGCGTTCGAGGTAAGCATAAATTACCTGGTGAAATTCGCACAAGCCAAAACTGGATTGGAGGTTCTTCTATTCGTACAGCTCATTACGTCCCCCCTCAACACACAGAAGTTGCAGGATTGCTTTCTGATTGGGAAAAATTTTGGCATAATTCTTCGTTAAATATACCAATACTGATAAAAATAGCTATTATGCATTATCAATTTGAAACTATTCATCCATTTCTCGATGGAAATGGCCGCATCGGTCGGCTACTTATCACTTTACAACTAATAGAGCGTGGCTTCCTTACTAAACCAGTTTTGTATATTTCTGACTATTTTGAGGAATATCGTCAATCATATTACGAGACCCTTGATGAAGTCAGACAGAAGAATAATCTCGAAGGGTGGGTTCGTTTCTTTCTTGAAGGAGTTGTAGTGACTAGTAATAAGGGGAAACAAAAATTCGAGAATATTATTACTCTTCGTGAGCAATATGATAATAAAATTACTACCTTAGGAAGAAAAGTTCCAAAAGCAAGACAGTTGCTGATATATCTATTCTCTCAACCTATCGTAAGTGTAAATAATGTGAGTAAAGTTCTGGGTGTAAGTTTTAAAGCCGCAAGTGATCTTGTATCAGATCTTACGGGCTTAGATATTCTACAGGAAAAAACAGGCTATTCTAGGAATAGGCTATTTGAGATGAAGGATTATGTCGCATTATTTAGGAAATAGACTCTGACAAAAGCAGATGTGCAAAACTGGTTCAATCAGTAGTGGAGATATTTACTGGGTAGATTTCGGCATTGTCGATGAGATATGGAGTGAAAGTTAGATTGCCTCGGACTACGACTTCGTTTAGGTTTTTCAAATTTTTTAGATTACCAGACGGCTTAAGATTCAAAGTATACACCGAATTATCCGTCAATGTGAGAGTATAAATCCCTCCTCCAGATGTGTTTAAGATCCCCTGGTGAGCCACTTGACGATGGAAAATGGGTGAGGAATGAGGGAAAAGTCGCTCGATTAAAGTAAGTGATAGCCCGTTGGTGGCAATTATGGAGATTAGACCCATGGTAGTAATGAGCTTTTTAAGACTTATTTTGGACAAATAATCCCATATGCGGGAGGGTAGGCTGGGTGTATTTTGCGCTACGATATGGGTGCGCGCAAACTCTCCGTGCTCGCCGCGCGGCTCGCGTTTGGCGGTATCTGAATGTATCGAACCTGTGTCCTGAGGCATTGGTTTTATTGTATAAATTTTTGGAGAAAGGTGCAACCCACGGTTAACCGACGGTTATAATGATTTTAGGCACGAAATACCTAGATTTGCATAGATTTACGAACGGTCGATTTGTGATGATTAGGGCTTTATGACAAGCTAATCGAACTGATGGTTCGAAAAAATAACGGACGATTATTGGCGATTAGATTGCTATGACAAGCTAAACCTCATTAATTTCTGACAACAAAGCATCTGTTTCCAGTGCTGTTATTTTTGGCAATGCATCGCCAATCAGGCCGTGCAGTTCACCGTGCAGAGAGGAGGTATTAAGAATCACTTTTTCAATTTCTTTTTCCCGCTTCGCCCAAAGTTTGGCAAACACTCTTTTTTCGGTATCTAAATCTGCCTTCATCGCTGTAAAGGCCTCGGCTATGGCTGATACTCTTTGCTGAAACTCCGGGCTTAAAAAGTAGTTGTATACCATCTCCATTTTTTCGTTTTTCCCCACCACTGACTGCTTAACTGCGTGGTGATCAATAATGGATTTTCTAAGTAAAAACGCAACCGACAGGAAACATTCAAAACTGGAAACATATATTCCGTCTTTAAAACCAAAGGCCTTAATCTCTTCCGGTAAAGTCATTGATACTAAAACTGCCACATCTCCCTTAGACGAGAGCATATTTACCTTTAAATCCTCCACCCACTTTTTTTCCCAACCCTTGGTACGTTTACTCTCCCAAACAATCGTACCAGTGTGTTTACCTGATTTATTAAATACTCTTTGTACAATATCTGCTCCCCTTATACCTTTTCCAACCGGCAGAATTTCATCTACCGGAAATTCCCGTTTTAATATTTCTTCCAGCTCCAATTCCAGCACTTCACCCTGCAGTTGCTGTGATCCTTGAGACGCTTTTCTTTGAGCCTCTTCCAAAGACTTTTTCATGGCCTCCATCTGTTGTTCATACTCTTTTTCTTTTAAGTGAAATTTCTCTGAAACTTCTGTCTCTGTTTTTTCCTGAATCTTTTTACGTTCTTCATCTATCTGTCTTTGCTTTTCCAGTTCCAGATTTTTTTCTTTTTCTTCCAACTCCCGGGTTTTTTTACGGAGTTCAAGTTCATTTTGTCGAAATTCATCATTCTCTTTTTTTTGTTTTTCTATTTGCTCCTCTAATCCTTCTTTTTCTCTTTTTGACTGCTCAAGTAATTCTTTTTTAATACTTTCTTCAACAGACTGGGTGAGTTTCTTTTTTTCTTCAACCCACTTTTGGTTATACTCATCCCGAAGATGTGCTTTTATCTGATCTTCAAGTTGACCCTTTAGCGCTTCATCAACAGAGATTTCTTTTTTGCAGTTTGGACAAATCAAAATAGTTGGGGTAGCCATTACATTCGGTATTTTACCATTATTTGCTTCACTACCGAGAGGTAAACTATACTTAACTTAATGAAGCTTTTTTTAAAACTATTCCCCAGTTTAACTTTCTGGGGTATTTTTATTTATGTAATCTTACAGGTACCCTACCCTGAGAATATAACCCAGGCAAATCTAAACCAGCTCTTCAGTTTTTTTATCCCCCTTTTTCTTGCCATTACTTTTAGTTTAAATATTTTTTTAAAGAATGTCTTTATTTCCGGATCAATCGCTTTAGGCTTAATTTTTATATTAATAATACAGGCTCTGCATTCCTTAAATTTAGTTTCCGGAGGATTAATTATAATCTCTATCGGACTTTTAATAAGCTACTTTAAGAAAAATAAGAAAAGAGATTTGACTAATTTATCAAAAATCCCTAAACTGACAAAACTTAGAAGATAATCAAATGAATAAATACTACATTACTACAACACTACCTTATGTTAATGCAGAGCCACATTTAGGTTTTGCGATGGAGATAGTTCAGGCAGATATTATTGCCAGATACCATAGGTTACTGGGTAATGAGGTAGTTTTTAATACCGGCACTGATGAGCATGGGATAAAGATCTACCGGGCGGCTCTCGCTCAAAATAAAGATCCTCAATCTTACGTCGATGAATATGCTGCTAAGTTTAATTCCTTAAAGGAGTCTTTAAATTTAAGCTATACAAATTTCTTAAGAACCAGCAGCACTCAACATAAAAAGGCTGCCCAGGAATTTTGGAAAAGATGCCTTGAAAATGATGACATCTACAAAAAAAACTATAAAATAAAATACTGCATTGGCTGTGAGTTAGAAAGAACAGACTCAGAATTAACGGATAATAAATGCCCCATACATCCAAACTTGGAAATAGAAACTATTGAGGAAGAAAATTACTTCTTCAAATTTTCAAAATACCAGCAGCCACTGCTGGATTTATATGAAAAAAATCCCCAATTTGTATTACCAGATTTTCGCTTAAAAGAAATTAAAGAATTTGTTTCTTCCGGCTTGCAGGATTTTAGTATCTCCAGGCTTAAGGAAAAATTACCTTGGGGTGTAGCTGTGTTTAATGATTCGGATCATGTTTCTTATGTTTGGTTTGATGCTCTTGTTAGTTATATCTCAACATTAGGTTGGCCTAATGATGAGAAAAATTTTGAAGAATATTGGCCTGTGGTGCAAATGGCCGGCAAAGATAATTTAAGACAGCAATCCGCGATGTGGCAGGCTATGTTAATGTCAGCCGGTCTACCTTGTTCCAAACAAATTATCATTCATGGATTCATCACCAATGCCGGCCAAAAAATGAGTAAAAGCTTAGGAAATGTGATTGATCCATTTGAGCTGGTAAATAAATATGGAACAGATGCCCTCAGGTTTTTTATAGCCCATGATTTAAATACCTTCGAGGATAGTGATGTAACTGTTGAGCGAATCCATGAAAGCTACATTGCCAATTTATCAAACGGGTTGGGGAATCTAGTTGCCAGAGTTGCCAAACTTTGTGAGCAAAATAAATTATCAGGGGTTACTGGTTCTAATGTCTGGTGTACGGATTTGGAAAAATACCTGGGGGAGTTTAAATTTAATGAAGCTATTGCTGTTATTTGGCAATTAATATCAGAGGCTGATAAAAAAGTAAATTTGGAAAAGCCATGGGAGCTGGAAGGTCAAAAAGCCAAAGAAGTTTTAGAAGATCTTGTTAAAAAAATTCAGGCAATTGGATATAACCTGCAGCCATTTATGCCGGAAACTGCTGAGAAAATCTTAAAACAATTCTCAGGGGAAATAAAATCACAAGCTCCACTTTTTCCTAGAATATGAATAAATCATTACCAAAACCTAAAGGTCAGGAAGTTGTAATATTCAAGGGCAAACTTATTGAAATAGTTCAACAAAAAATGCAGGCTGGCGACAAAGAATTTACTGTGGAGTTTGCCCGCCGCTCCCCTGGCACCAGACTAATTATTATCTCTCGTGATCATAAAATTCTTTTAACCAAAGAGTACCGGACAGACATCAAAAAATGGGATATCAGACTTCCCGGAGGAAAAGTTGTAGATACTTTAGAAGAATATAACCAGTTATTAAAAAATAAAGTAGATATTGCAAAGAAAGCTATGGCTGCTGCGAAAAAAGAGGCTTTGGAAGAAGTAGGCTTAGAGGTGGAAAAAATCAAGCTTTTTGCGCTGTCTAATTGCGGGACAACTGTGGTTTGGGATATATACTATTTTATCGTTACAAAATTCCATAACCACCCGGATGGACAAAGACTTGAACTGGGTGAAAATATAAAGCTAAATTGGGTGAGTTTTAATGACGCTAAAAAGATGTGTTTAAACTCTCGTATCGGTGAAGACCGAAGTGTGGCAGTCCTGCTGCGTTTTCTAGCTTTATGATCTTTATCACTTCCAAAACCTCAGACGGGAATATGTCAATTTTTTGCGGAGATCCCACTACTGCTTTAAATAACCAGAAAAAGTTTTCCAAAAAACTTGGTATTGATTACAAAAATATCATTGAATTAAAACAAATACATGGTAATAGAATCATTAAGATTGATCAGCCAACCGTTAAAATCAACAGAGCAGATGGATTAATTACCAATAGACCTAAACTTTATCTCATGATTAAAGCCGCTGATTGCCATCAAATTGGGTTTTACGATCCTAAAAATAAGGCGATCGGCTTAATACATGCCGGGTTCAAAGGACTGAAGAAAGGAATAATCAAAAAAGTTATTGAAAAAATGGCTAAATTTTTTAAATCAGACCCAAAAGATCTAATTGTTAAACTTGGACCTTCTATTGGTCCTTGCTGCTACAGAATGGACATTTGGAAGAAAGCAGAAAAACAATTAACTGATTGTGGGGTTTTAGAAAAAAATATCGGGAATCCTAGAATTTGCACATATGAAAGTGAGGATTATTTCTCTCACAGAAGAGCGGAAGATAAAAAAGAAAATGATTTTAGGTTTATGACTATTTTGGGATTATAAACTTAAGCTTCTAACATAGCTGAATTAACTCTTAACACCTCAGCAACATTATTGGATACATTGGCTCTTATATTAACCTGTGTTTGTTTTGCAATCCAGTCGCGGAACATCAATGTTAGCACAGGTAAAGGACCCATCTCTTTTGCTCTTGCCAGCTGTTTAGCTGCCTCTTTATCAAAATACTTTCCCTGCTCTTTTACCCGAGGCAGCTTAAATGAGCCTGGTTCATCAGGAACAGTCCTTATAACACGAGCTACGTCATAATACCACCAGGGTAGCTTAAGGCTTTTTGAAGTTCCAACGGATGCGCCTATTCTGTTATCTAAAATATACCAACTCAAGTTATCCGGATAATCCCCATCTCCAAAATGTTCATGCATCTTACCCATCATGGCATTTTGATCACCATCCACAACCACCACCTTTATATCAGGATTTGCTTTGGCAATTCCCCAACCAATAGCCAGTGTGCCACCCATATAGCCGGCGTTGTAAAAATTACCTTCCCGGTCTATTGTATTTCTTCCTTGAGCTTCCCTGGCGTTAAAACCATTAGCAAATAAAATCGCCGCATCAGGGTGTTGATGAACAATCTCAGCCATGGCTTCTCCCCTGGAAACCCTATATCTTCGAAGAACCTCGCCAATATTACTACCTTTACTTTCTTTAATTCTCTCTCTTCTAGCCAAAATTTTATCTTCAGTTTCTTCCTCTAAATCAACCGGGAGCGACATAGGGTAGCTCTTTCTAAAAGCAGCAGGGGAAAGTCTAATGACGCTTCTTCCGCCCATCTGAGCCATCCTGATTGCCTCATCCATTCTTCGCATAAACCCCCTGCCATCTTTCATCCCAAAGTTATTCTCTTTACCTGCCAGTAACTTCGTTAAATCATCAGTCATATTACCTATCTCTTGGTGTGGTTCACTGTCATCTGTTAAATCATTACCCCGCCAGGTAACCATCTCCAGTATCGGGATTTTATAAACCTTAGCGAAAGAAATCAAACCATCTGCAGAATTAGTTACTCCGGAATTCTGCATATGTATAAGAGGCACTTCGCCTGTTCCAAACCAAACCCCGGCAGCTATCCCAACTACACTATGTTCATTTACTGTATTGATTAAACGCATCTGTCCTTTTTTTGACAGATCATGCCACTCTGCGGCGATAGTTTGAGTTATAGAACAGGGAACGCTGACAACAGTATTAATACCTCTTTGCAAAAGCCTCTCTACAATCTCTCTATCAGTAGGTTTCCCATATCTATCCGAAGCTGCGTCTATTAGATTAGCTGCTTTTTCTAAACCTCTGGAAAGGGATGAACGTTTTTCTTTTGATGTTTCTGGTGTAGATGGCATATTTTTATAATTTAGCAGACATTAACATTTAAATTTTTAAAAAACAAGATCATATTCATATTATTTTTTAGCCGGATTAATAAGCGCAAATGACACCCTACCCTCTACTGCTACTTTACCTAAGTGATTTAAAGCCCGCACATGACCCATACCTGTAATCCTTCTTTTCTCTTCAGTAATGTCCATGCCTTCAACCTCCAATCTTATATTATCCCCTGGAAGAATCTGCCTTAAAAAACGCATCTGATCAACTCCTGTTAAAACAGCAGTCATACCTCTATGCTCAGTCATACCTAAAACAACCAAAGCCCCCAACTGCTGCAAAGCTTCTTGAGTAATTACCCCTGGAACCAAAGGATAGTCTGGAAAATGTCCGCCAGTCCAATTAATATCAGGATTAGTTAAGTCTACCAATGAACCAACAGCTCTTTTACCATATTCAACCTCCGAAACTCCTCCAATAAACATAAACGGCCAGCGGTGGGGGATAATATTATAAATTTCCTCTCTGGATAAAATCGACCCTTCCCTCATTTGCGGAGCGTCAATTAGACTAGATCCCAAAGGTCTGGAAGGATAAAGCTGATGTTGGGGCGCAATCCCTACATATTCTGTGTGTCCTGTTGGATAGTTGCCTCTTACTACCTTAACCACAGCAGTTGCCATATCCATCACTGTCGGGAAATAATCTGTATCTGAAAGGCTCAACATCCGGCTAACAAAAGACTTATTTTTCCCCTTCAAAAGCCTGGTTACAAAACTGCCATCCAACCCATTACCTACTACTACCGCCAGTCTTTGTCCATCTCCAACAAATTCTGACCTTAGCATCCTTTCTCTTTCGTTTTTACTCCGGGCAACGAAATCATAATCTCCCATTAATGCCATATCGTCTGCTTGCAGGGTGTGAAATAAATGGGCAGGAATGCTGGTGTTAAAAACTACCGCCGCATCAGGCGTTAAGTTATTCCTTAGCTTATCCATTAATCTCTGCGGAGCAGCAACATTTATCTCTCTTGCCTCCTCTTTAGTTAAGCCATACCCTCCGGCAGCATTATCAATAAAAGCGCTAACTTTACCCCCAAAATCCTCTAATTTTGCTAATACTAAATCTGGCGTAGCCTCATCTAAAAGGTCTGCCCTGACTGCAACCATCCTGGCTTTATGACCTTTAACTTCCTTTATAACGTCTGCTTGATCCTGGTCATGTTGGGGATTTCTATAAACGCCTAAAATATCATAACCTGCCTGGGCTAACCCAATAGAGACATATCTCCCCACATCCCTGGAAGTTCCTGTTATAACAGCTATCGGCCGCTCAGCCATATTTATCTAATCATCCCCCCATCTACATTTATAACCTGTCCGGTAATCCCGGAAGACAGATTAGAGGCTAAAAACAAAACAGTATTTGCAACTTCCACCCTTCTTATGGCTCTTCTCATAGGAACCATATTTATAAGGGCTTCTCTTTGCTCCGGTTTAAGATTATTCAGCATATCTGTTTCTTCTACCGGACCAGGAGCTATCGCGTTTGCCCTGACATTACGGCTTGCTCCCTCCAAAGCCACAACCCTCATAAATGCTTCCACCCCTCCTTTTGAAGCGGCATAATTTGCTTGTCCCGGATTACCGCGCGCGGCTACTGATGATATAAAAATAATAGAACCGCCCTCAACTTGTCTTAGCATTGGCCGGAGAGCTGCCCTGGTCACCCTCATTGAGCCATAAAGATTAGCTTGTAAAACCTCATCCCACTTTTCATCACTCATCCTCATTAATAACGTATCCCTGTTAATTCCAGCATTATTAACTAAGATATCAACCCTGCCAAACTTATCAATTGTTTTCTTAACCAAATCTGAACCTGTTTCAGGACTGGAAATATCTCCCGGAACCCACAACACATTCTCCCCATGCTCTTCTACTAACTGTTTCCCCTCTTCACCATCCGGATTAAGGGAATTAAAGGCAACTTTGACCCCATGTTCTAAAAGCTTGTCTGTTATAGCCCTGCCAATACTCCTTGTTCCACCTGTTACTATTGCTACTTTTCCTTCTAATTCCAATGTTGGCATAATTTTTTAGACTACCTCTTGATAACTTTTCTGAAATCTTCTGAAAATTAAGACTGAATTTAGTCCGCCAAATCCAAGCGAATCAGACATAGCTATATTAACTTCTCTTTTTTGTGCGGCTAAAGGTACCAGATTTAATCCCTCACCTTCTTTAATTGGATTTTGTAAATTAAGCGTTGGCGGCACTATCCCTTCCAGGATAGCCTGGATAGAAAAAACTGCTTCTATCCCTCCGCCTGCTCCCAGTAAATGACCTGTGGCTGATTTAGTAGAGCTGATTGAAATATCATCTAGGCTATCTTCAAAAACAGCTCTAAAAGCTTTCAGTTCGTTTGGATCATTAGTAGGAGTAGAAGTACCATGAGCATTAATATAGTCAACCTGACTTGGATCAATCTCTGCCATAGCTAAGGCATTCCTGATAGCTCTCTCTGCCCCTGCCTGCAAGGGAGCTGTGTCATGATGAGCATCAGCTGTATTACTATAACCTACTAATTCTGCCAAAATATTTGCCCCTCTACCTAATGCATGCTCTAAGGTTTCTAAGCAAAGTACTCCTGCTCCCTCTCCCATCACAAAGCCAGCGGCTTTTTGATCAAAAGGGCTACTGGCTCCTTTTGGGTTATCATTACTTATATTATTTAAAGCATGCATATTATTAAAAGAGGATAGAGCTACCCGATGAACCGCTGCCTCACTGCCACCTGCTAACATCACATCTGCTTCTCCCCGTTCTAAAACTCTATATGCATCTGCAATTGCTTGCGCACCGGAAGCACAAGCAGCAGTCTTCTCTCCTACTTCAGCTTGACAGCTAAGCCACATACTCGGAACAGTACTTACCCTTTCTGGTAAAAGCAGTAACATGGCAAAAGGACTAACACGCGAGTCACCTCTATCCCGGATAACATCTTCTATATCCGCTATTTCAGAACCTCCTCCAATACCAGTTCCTAAAATCGCGCCAAATGCTTCAGGACTTACCCCTGTAAGAGGAGTCGCACCTTTTTCCATTTTTGTTGAAGCATCAAATAAACCAGCCTGTATTAGAGCTTCTCGACCAGCTACAATAGAAAATTGTGCTGATCTGTGCATCCTGTTTAATTCTTTTCTTGGGATATACTTTGAAGCATCAAAACCCATAACCAAACCGGCAATATCAACCTCGCTGTTTTTTGCATCCACTTTGCCTTCCCAATCACTGGTACTGATTCTTTGAATACCTGATTTTCCGGCAATAAGGTTTTGCCAGGTATCCTCTACATTAAGCCCTAAAGGAGTAACAGCACCCATGCCGGTTACTACTACCCGATGGCTTTTTCTCATTCTGTATAAATCTTCTGATCCGATTGTTTCAACAGTTACTGACATTATTCTTTATTCTCCTGTTCGTATTTTTTTAGAAAAGACCTGTACTGTCTTAACTGATTAATCTCCTCTGTCGAAGAAGTCTTGGAATCTTCACCTGGATACAGGCGTAAAAGTAAGGATATCGCTTGATAAATATTGGCAAAAATAAATGTAATCATGAAACCATTAAACCTTAAAGAAGGGGTTAGTTCAGTAGTAGTAACTACTTTTTAATAGTAGTCTTTCTTACAATCCGGCGAGCTTGTGCAGTTTTTTTAAATCCAGGATAGCTACTTTACTTTTTTTGATGTTAATAATGCCCATCTGTTCTAATTTTTGAACTGCTAAAGTGACAGTTTCCCTAAAAGAACCCACAAACTCCGCTATTCTTTGATGGGTTAATTCTATCGGCAACTCCACCGTGTCTTTTTTACTGATCCCAAAACGGGTGGCGCAATCTGACAGGAAAAAGGCAACTCTGGCCACAGTATCAGTCAAAATAAATCCGGTCAATTTTTTCTCTGTATAATTTAATCTGTCTATAAAAACATGCAAAAGATCCAATAAATATTCAGGATTTTCTGCTACAGCTTCAAGGTATTCGCCGCGGGTGATGCTTACTACTTCAAGATCAGTTATTGCTTCTGCAAAATGCCTGGCACATTCATCCTCAGAAGTAAGCGCCCTTATCCCCAGAATCTGTCCTGCACCATATAGATAAATTATCGATTCCCGACCTTCTTCTGAAAGACGGTATAACTTAACAAAACCAGATTTTATGAAAAAGATCCTATCCAGTGGCTGCCCTTCATTAAATAAAACCGTGCCCTTTTTGACCATAAATTCCTTTTTATTGGAAAATTTTTCAAAAATCTGCTTAAAGTCGCCTGGCTGCCAAATTTTTAACAATCTTTCTGCTAGTTTCATATTAGTCATTAACTCAATTAAATTGCATCATGGTATATAACATATAGTATTGATAATTACAAGAAAATTGTATTTATTCTTACAAGTGTATAATTAATGCATGCTGATAGACACCCATGCCCATTTATATTGGGACAGTTTTAAACCGGATTTTGATGAAGTTATAAAACGATCTCTTGATGCCAGTGTAACTACCATTATAAATGTTGGGGTAGATATTGAATCATCGAAAAAAGCCCTTCGACAAGCTCAGGACTTCGGCGGTGAGCTCAGTCGAACCGGTAAACTGTCAGACATTCCAGGATTGAAGGTTTATTCAACAATCGGTATTCACCCGCATGAGGCTATAAATTATTCCTTACCTGGACAAAAATACGACGATCGTTGCAAAAATGTCAACGAAGACATTACTCAACTGGAAAAAATTTATAGAGAAAATCCGAAAAAGGTTATCGCTGTTGGGGAATGCGGGCTGGATTATTACTTTAGAGAAACAGAGATTGCCACCCTGAAACAAGTTCAGGACTTCGACGGTGAGCTCAGTCGAACCGGTAAACTTTCTCACAATCACGAAAAAGAGCTACAAAGAAGACTTTTTCAAGCCCAGATTGATCTGGCTAAAAAGCTAGACTTACCTTTAATAGTTCACTGCCGGGATGACCGCTCTAAAAATCCAGAAAACTGCGAAGCCTGGGATGAAACGTTAAATTTAATAGGTGATTACCCGGCTATTTTCCACTGCTACAGTGGTTTGACCAGAACCACTCACCAAATACTCAAAATGTCTAATGTTTTAGTGTCATTTGGAGGAACTCTAACCTATCCTAAAAATGAATACTTAAGAGAGGCTGTTAAAATTCTGCCTTTGGATAAAATTTGCCTGGAGACTGATTGCCCCTTCCTACCTCTCCAATCCAAACGGGGGCAGAGAAACGAACCATCTGCAGTTTTAGAAATTGCAAGGCTGATTGCAGAGTTAAAAGGAATAACTTTGGAAGAAGTAGCAAATCAAACTACAAATAATGTTAAGGTAATAGGTAATCCTAGTCCTTTATTCTAAAATCAAATAAACTCCCGGCTAATACTTTCTTTCTGTCAAATTTAGGCAATCGGAAAGACTTAATTTTTTGCATAAGTTTTTTTATAAAATACCTTATTAATTCTAATTTTTTCTTTAATCTTTCCTCTGCTTTTTCTAAGGAAACTTTATCATGCAGTTTTTGCGCTCTGCCGGCATTTTCCCTAACTTTCTCGCTGGAATCGATTTTTCTATATGCTTCTGTATGCTTTCTTATAGCTTCAACTCTTTGCTGCAGTCTTCTATCGTATTTCATCTCTGAATCTGTCAGACCTTTTGTTTGATCTTCCAGCCTCTCAATCTCCTCAAACATAAACCAAGCCTCCTCTGAAATACTTGGCAGCATTAAATTTCCTGTATCTATCCTGGTGTAAGTGTTACTCATTTGCCTTAACTCTTTATCTAATATAAACTCCTCGCCTCCTCCGACTAAATGCAGGGTATGCAAAGCTATATTTTTAGGCATCAGGGGTATAGGGGTATAGCTTTCACCATCTGATATTAGCAAAACCTCAGTTTTAGCTCTTCTACTGTCAGTTAATCTCTCCATCCTAGAAATATCTTCAACTGCAGTTGTGAGAGCATACCTAATATCAGTACCATGATAGACCCTGTATCCTAAGATCCTCTTTGCCAAAGCAGGAAAATCCTCAGGAGAGATGCAGGCTACCAGATCCCCGACACTGCCGGCAAAAGCTCGGAAATAAACCTCTGATCCTTCCTCGTGGGCTTTTGCCAAATAAGCCAACATGACAGCTTTGGAAAAGATTAATTTGTAATTAGATTTCATTGAGAGAGAAACATCCATTAAAGCATAGACTCTTTGCCGCATAGAAGTTCTTTCTCTTGCCTTTGGTACAAGTTCCATCAAGGTTTCTGATTTTTCTTCTGTTATTGCTCTTGGTTTTTGCATCTCGGCTATTGGTAGAGAATGAGTCAGAGCCCGATAAGCAAAGATTTCCGGCGCTTCGCCCTGCAGCAGGAGGTGGGCTGGCAATACTTTAGGCAATTGAGATAAATCTTCCAGATTTTTAACATCAATGCTGGTGGCTGGTAGGATGGATTTTTGCTGCCATTTTCTGGTCATATATCTTTTTTCAAAAACTATTTCCTGATCCTTCTCTACCAGAGCCATGACAGTTGAAGGAAGGTTGACTCCAGGAATTCTTTTCCCGTCTAGTAGATTTCTGGCAATGTTTAAGATTTTTAACCAGTCCGGAGGTAGCTGATCCAGCGTTTTCTCAAAGATATCAAATGCTCCCCAGGATTTATAAAAATCCGACAAATTTTCATTTACTCCTCTGACTGAACTTTCTCTCTCTTTAGCCATATTTGATAATCTTATCTTTCAGGTTATCCCTAAGTTGCACTACTGCAGGACTCTTAATTTTCATAGCCTGAAGGGTTTGCAAAAATACTTCCTTATTAACATCCTGCCAGGATACAATACCGAAAAGGCTCATCACTATTCTAAATATACCAGGAAGATTGGCTTTGACTGCTTCAACTAACTTACCGTCTTTATAAGCCTCATAATATTCATAGGTAAACATAATTTTTTCAACATCATTAAGATCTTCCCGGCTAAAAGAAGTCAGCGTATAATCTAAAGCCTGATAAAAAATTTCCTCCTCCGAATCACCATCCTCTTCGCTCCCTGAAATAGTTGTTAAAATAAACCTTAATGCAGGTAGATCTTCCACGGATGCATCAAACCTGCCTTGCAGTATGGCTGAGGCATTTAAAACATCCCTGGCTTTTGCCAATTTCCTCGGGCTAATATAAAGTTTTTCCGCATTTTGATTTTGCTCACGTCTTTGGTCAAACAACATATCGATATAATTTTTAATTAGTTGATTTTTTAAAAAAAGTAGAGAGTGTGAAGCACTAATATTAGTATCCCCCTCACCCTTAACCATCTTTGACAGCTCCTTTAAAACGTCTAGCGGTACCGGATTTTCAGGTTTACTAACTCTCCCGTTTTGCAGAGAATAAACCCTATCAATCAAAAGCTGATCCAACGGACTTGTTTCAGGGTTAATCCTGGCTTGGAAAAGAAACCTGTCAAGTACTGCCTCTGACATCTCTGACCTTCTGACATAATTGGTGGTAGCTATAGCGCTATGAAGCCTGGCTTGCTCAAATTGTTTTCCTTTGGAAAATTTTCTTTCATTTAAAATCCCTAAGATTGACCGCAGTACCATATCATTTGCATCCATGAATTCATCCAAAAATGCAAAATCAGCAGTAACTAAAGATTTTTCAGTATTGTGCCAAATAGTGCCCTCCCTAAATTTATTTAAATCATAAGCTCCTACAACCGCCTCTTCAGTAGTTCCAGTCGTGAATTGTATTGAAAAAGTTTCTGCGGTAAATTGACTGAAAACAGTCTCTGCATATAAAGACTTAGCTGTCCCTGTTCTTGAAAAAATTAGCTGGTGCTCTCTGGTTAAAAGAGCAAGTAAAGTTTGCGAGGCTAATCTTTCCCTTCCAACAACCCTTCTTGCTACATTCCTCATCGTCCATTTCGCAGCCTCAACCATTTGAAATGCATCAGGGGAGTCATTAAGTTCTCCTTTAAAGGGTTCTCCTAACGTAGCGAGTAAATCTATTGGTTTATAATCCCTACTTGCTTCAACCATGCAGGGGATTATATTCTTATGGGACTAATAAGTCAAATTGTGATAACCCCATAGTTTGACTTTAGCTCATTACATACTTATAATACGCCAATGGCTGATAGAGAACCAAAAGAAATAAATTTTTTAGAAAAAAAGGAGACGTTTGTCGCTAGGGTCTCTATAGAAGATATCCAAGCCACCAGAAGAGTATTACAGGCTATTAAACAAGATCCTGGCTATCCAAAAGGTTATGACCAGGCAATAAAACACACTCTGGATACACAAGAGCAATTCGCCAGATTAAGAGAGTTTGAGCTGGAATTAAAAAGAACCAGAGTCCTCATAGTCAGAAGAAACGTTAAAGCTAAACTTAAAGTTCTAGCAGCAATTATCGCAGGGGCTTATCTTGGGACTACAATCGGATTTGGGATAAATGATTATACCAGTCCGGAAGCCAGCGCAGCTAGAGAAGAGGCCTCCAGAGTAAGTCAGCAGCAAAGAAAAGAGGCAGATAAAAATGCCGCTATCGATTTTGAGAAAAATCATACTTTGGGATTAAAGCCCTCGACTGTATCCGCAACCGGCTGGAGAATTTTTCGCGAACCAAACTATCCTAATCTTAAGTATACAGAACAAAACGGTCTGCAAAGCCCGTTTGTAATCGAGGCTGGAAGAGGCCTTAATTGGAAAGTCAATGATAACACTTCTACTATTACCAACATCAGGTTTAATACTTTCAAGGATTCAGAAGGCAACATAGTCCCAAAGATCTCTATTTTCCTGACTGAAAGAGATAGTGACAAACCAGAGGAATGGGTATTATCAGATAAGTTACCCGATATTAATAATCAAATAGTTACTTTTGAATATACAAAAACCGGTCAAAGATTCTATTTATCTATTAGTAAAACTAAAACTGATTCAAAACTGTGGCAGGTCAAATTAATGGAAAAAGACCCATCAGATTAAAATGGAAAAATTATCTGTATCTGAAAGAGTATTATCTGATAAAGAATTTGCGCTACGTCAGCAATTAACTCTTGCGGGTATTGATCTAGCTTTATGGGGAAAAGGCAGCGCCAGGACGATCAGACACCTCGCAACTGAACTGCTTAACAGAGAAAGTATACTTACTAAAGAGGAAAATGGGCAGTTACTAAGAGAGATTAGAGTTGTAATTGTGGATGTTAAGTACCAAGACCTTCATAGCGGTATTGAATTTCACCTTTATGAAGATCATCAGGAATTTACAGACGGAAGGCAGAGAAAAAGAAATCTAGGCGGATCTTTATCGGAAAAGTTAAAACCAGGAGATGAAAATATCTTAGCAAATATCAAGCGGGCTTGTTTAGAAGAATTAGGGATTACAGATATTGCAGACGACGTAGTACAACTTGGCAGCAAGAAAGAAGAGATGCGGCAATCTGGCGGATATCCGGGATTAAATACAAAATATACTCTTTACAGTGGCGTTGTTACCCTAGAAACTGCACAATTTAAACCTGAAGGTTATATTGAACACCAACAGGATAAAAAGACTTACTTTCGGTGGGTACAATCAAACTGATGAAAAAGGTGTTTAAGCTCACTGGCTAACTAAAAACTCCCCTTAGTTGCTTTCTTAGCTTCAACAGTATAATTCTTATACCATAATACTATTAATCTATAATTATGCCAATATACAATAAGGAATCCAAAAAGGAAAAGTTATGGCAAACTTTATACCTAACTAATCTTCTTTAGATGACCGTAAAGTAATTCATGCCTACCAATGAATAAAAAATAGGCAATTGATTCATTGCCTTCATTTATCTCCTCATAAATTACACGATAATCTGCAGTAATATCTATGCTCCGATATCCTGCATATTCATCTTTAAGCCTATGATTATTAAGTTTTGGATCAGAGGGATTTTTTAAAAATATTTCTATTCTTATTCTTAAACTCTTACGGATTCTTACATCTGCTTTTTTAAGAATTTTGAGAAAATCAGGATCATACTGAATTTTCATATACCTTGTTCATCTAAAAATTTAAGTGCGTCTTTGGCATTATCAAAAACAGGAGATGCTTTGCCCGTCTTTCTGTTTGCTCTTGCCTTTTTCATTGCAGAAAGTAAATATTGACTTGGCTGTTCCTGCTCTTCTTCTACTCTTAGACTAAACTCTTTTTTGGAAAGCTTGGTTAAAAGCACTCTAATAGTTTCTTGTAAAGAAGAAAATCCTAAGTCAGCGGAAATAATCTCTGCTTTATCTTTTAACTCTCTCGTCATAGGAACCTGAACAATAATCCTTTGCATAATAATACAATTATATTGTTTTTGTATAATCTGTCAATAGTCAAACAATAATGTTTGATTGGTAAGTAAAAGAAAACCATCAGGACTGAATATTTTTACCGTCGGTAAAGAATTTAGTGTCACCAGAGTGGTATGAAACTGTAAACTTTAACGCACCCTGATCATCTCTTGTAACTTCCAAACCGCTTAGGTTAGTATCAACTTCAGGTGCAGTAACTACAACTCCAGAGTAAGTATCAGAAATTTTCTGCGCTATTCCTCCAACAACCCCTGTTGAACAGGAAATAAGGACAATATTTGCATTATCTGCGATAAACTCACCAATTCTTTTAACTCCTTTTCCTTCAAAATCAGCTTGACTTATTATACTTCTTGCATTTTTTTTATCTATTACAATGCCTCCATTTTGAATCTCACCAAAGACAATTGAGTTAGGATTTCCATGACCTGCCAGAATTACAAAAGCCGGCTTATTATCTAAGCCGTAGCGTTTTTTTGAACTTATAAATGCCCTGGCTATCTCGTTTTTACTCCCAGTTTCATATATACGCATACCATACCCCAATCCCTTTAATTGCTGGTAAAATTCACCGATTAATCCTTTAATGGGATAAAAAGCGCCGTTATGATCTGCTTTTGGATATAGCATTAAACCATAGGGAATATTTGAATTATCCCTTTGCTCGTACATATCTATTAATAATTCCTTTGGGTAACGGTTAAAATTACTTATGCCAAATTCATTCATTAAAACTTTACAAATTCCTGGGTGGGACTCTTCCAAAGAAAATATTTCATTTAGATTAACCCGCGTATAAAAATAAGTATCTGATCTTCCATTACCAATCATTGACCATGACTTTAATAACTTATCATAATCAAGACCAAACTTTTCCATCATTGGATCTATTAGACCCGTTCGTATCTCAGTTTGTACCTTGCTGGGAGTTTTATCATCACCTATTAAACCACTTATAATGCTTAGAGCAGACAATTTGATGTCAGGACTCTCAACTGCATGTTTTAACATTTGTATTGCTTTATCTTGTTGACTAACATCCATACTTTCAAACAGACAACAAGCTAGATACTGATAGTTTATAGGAAACGAGGTTCTACCCTGAGCTTCTAAATCAACAAAGTTACCGTTTATTCTTAGTCCTTCTTCAAAGTGTCTAATAAGAAAGCCTATCCCTTCTGAAGGAAAATCTTCTTTAAAATATATTCTTTCTGTGAACCTATTAGCTACTAACTTCATTGCAAGTTGCAGGCAAGATGGATCATTTAATCTTTGTACTGCCTGATCAATACCCAATAAGTTATCAGCTAATAACTCGTGACCAAGTTTTCTAAACTCATACATCTGTTCATGTAAACGATCATTATTTCCAGCTCTTTGAATTGTTCTGATAATTTGAAGGGTTGGTAGCACATATTGGTCATGTTTTAAAGATTCACTTAATATTTCTCTATTTTCCCGAACGTCTCCTAAAAAATTTCGCGCACTACTATCCGTAAAAATATTTTTGAATCTATCCATAAGATTAGACATGCTCTCGTATTTACTCACATTAAAAGCTTCTGCTTCTGGCACTACATTTATTAACTCTACCTCTCTACTAACTCCATCCATCTTTTTATTATAACAAAGAGTAAATCCAGGTTAGTTGCTTTCTTAGCTTCAACTGGGTAAACTTAAAGTTAAGTTATGCGAATTATCTTAATGTTTTTCATCGGCATGCTCTCTTTCTTCTACCTGTCTACAATTTTTCAAACTTTAATCAAGAAAATCCGCTATAGTCTTCTCGGATTTATCCTGATAATTGCTGGAACTTTTTTTGGCTTTTCCGGAAACCTTTTATTTTACGGAGGGGTTAATGTTTTGCTTGGATTTTTTTTAATTGGCTCCGGCATAGGATTGATTATTCATCATCTACTTTCCCAGCGGTTTATCTTATTTAAGACTTACGAAAAAGAATTTGTCTTAAAACACGAGAATGGTTTTGAGAGATTTTTGGAAATTCTCCCCGGGGCAATGACCTGGATCGCCCTGACTTCTCCTATCTGGCTTTCATTTACCTTACCTTATGCAGTTGCTTATTTAATCCTGATAGCAGATGTTTACTGGCTGCTTAATGCCTTAAAAATTGGGGCATTAATCATTATCGGCTACAAAAAGATGGATTGGGCAAGGCAACAAAATTGGTTAAATCTTTTGAAAAAAGATTACCCGGACAATTGGGATAACTACTATCAAATCATCCTTCTTCCGACCTACAAAGAAGCTCTATATATTCTTAAGCCAACCTTTAACGCCATCATCAATTCCGATTTTCCTAAACAGAAGATTTTTTTAGCTGTCGGCTTTGAAGAAAGAGACGACCCTAAAAAAATTGAGGAGACAAAAGCTTTCTTAAAAACTATTGAGAAAAAAATTGGCGCAGTATTTATCACTACCCATCCTTACGGATTGGAAGGAGAAGTTCCCGGTCAAGGGTCAAATAAAAACTGGATGGTAAAGCATTTAGTTAGCAGCTTGAAAGAAAAGAAGATAAAAACTGAAGATGTTTTTGTAACCACACTGGACGCAGATTTTTGTATACACCCGCAATTTTTAGCCGGGGCTTTACATAAATACTTATCAACTCCAATTGAGGAGAGGGATAAGCGTACCTTTACCGGAGTATTTTTATATCATAACAATTATTGGCAAACCCCTACACCGATGCGTCTGATGGCAACCGGCACATCTTTTTGGCAGATGGCCGAGCTGGTTGGGTCTGATAAATATATAAATTACTCATCGATGTCTCTGAGCCTAAAAGGGCTACTCGACATTGGCCTTTGGATCCCCGATAAGGTAAACGATGATTCAGGTTTTTATTGGAAGGCATATTATCATTTTAATGGTGATTATAAAGTTATACCTCATTTTTTACCCATATCTGCAGACGCAGTCCAGGACGCCACACTTTTAAAAACCTTTCAGAATCAATATTTGCAGATTAAAAGATGGGCTTACGGAGTTGAACATATCCCTTTTATAGTTAGAAAATATTTTACCCAGGATATAGAATTTTGGGATAAAACAGATCGGGTACTTTTTAAAATCTGGGGTGATCTAAAATGGGGATTTTTGGCTATATTTGTAACATTTGGAAGTTTATTTATCCCATTGGTTAACCCGAACTTTAAAGCCTCAGTCTTATCGGTAAATTTACCAATAATATCTTCCTGGATTTTATCAGCAGCATTTTTAGGACTTTTTGCAACAATATATGTCCATGAAAAAACTGCCCCCAAAAGACCTGCAAATTGGTCTTTATTTAGAAGGATCTGGTCCTACCTTCAGTGGATATTACTGCCGATAATTTTAGTGACCATTTCATCATTCCCGGCAATTGATGCCCAGACATCTTTGATGTTTGGTAAGAAATTGGAATTTAGGGTAACTAACAAATCACGGCTTTTAGAAAAAGCATAACTTATGACAAATTTGAAAAATGACATAAACGGCAAAAAGGATTTAAGTAAAATCTATTTATGGATTAACTTATCATCGCTGTTAATTGCTTTACTCATTATGATAACCATCTTAATTTTTTTCAAATTCCTGCCTGCTAAGATGCCCTTATTTTATTCTCTTTCATGGGGCAACCAACAGCTTGCTAACCATCAGCAGTTTTTTGTGTTACCTTTAAGTATCGCCTTAATCTCACTTTTAAACTTAAGTATTTCCTGGCAGCTTCATCCTTCTCAATATTTTTTTAAGAGGGTTCTCCTTATCAGTCCGTTAATAATCGGCATCCTTTTAGCTGTAACTTTTATTAAAATAGTTTTAATTTTTATTTAACTAACATGGATTTATTAATTCCAGCTCTTGTTTCCTTCATTACAACAATTGCTGCTATCCCTTTAACAATTAAGCTGGCAAAAAAATATAATTTAGTTGATAATCCAAAGTTAAGACCGCACCCTGCCCATACTCAAGTAAGAACTGTACCCAGAGCTGGAGGATTGGCTAACTTTGCAGGGATTGTACTTCCTATTTTACTTTTTTTGCCCTTAAGCAAACATATCTTTGGAATATTAGTTGCCCTAATTATTCTACTAGTAGTCGGCCTTCTGGACGACAGGTATAAAAACTTATCTCCATATTTAAGGCTAGTCAGTCAGTTCTTGGCAAGTTCGGCTGTTGTTTTATCCGGCATTGGCATCGACTTTGTAACCAACCCTTTAGGAGGCATCATCCAACTTAATAACTTAAGTCTGCAGTTTAATCTATTTGGATTTCATCAGATAATTATTTTAGCTGATATCCTGGCAGTGATTTGGATTGTCTGGGTGATGAATATGATTAATTGGTCTAAAGGCGTTGACGGGCAGATGCCGGGCATTGTCACAGTTGCTGCTTTTATTTTAGGAATCTTATCTTTGAAGATTAATTTATTCCATGATCCACAGCAGATAAATGTGGCAAAAATTGCTTTTATCACATCCGCTTCTTCTTTTGCCCTTTTAATTTTTAATTGGTATCCGGCAAAAATTTTTCCGGGATTTTCCGGATCAACTATCTTAGGGTTTATGATTGCCACCCTTTCGATTCTTTCAGGGGCAAAACTGGCTACAGCTGGGTTAGTTCTTTTAATTCCGGCCACTGATTTTGCTTATACTTTTTTCCGCAGAATCCTCCAGGGTAAATCCCCTGTTTGGGGTGACAGGGGACATCTGCACCATAAACTGTTGGAGAAAGGATTTTCTCATCGTCAAATAGCCTTGTTTTACATTTTAGGAAGTGTTATTCTGGGTGCAGCAGCATTAAGTTTATCCTCTTCAGGAAAATTATTTGCGGCAATATTAGTTGCGATAATAATACTTGGTACAATATTATGGTTAAACTTTTTTGGGGAATTCTTAAAGCACTCAGACCCAGACAATGGATAAAAAATTTCGCTGTATATGCGGCGTTAATTTTTTCCGGAACTTTATTTGACTTAATAAATCAATTAAAAGCAACCGAGGCTTTTTTGCTTTTTTGCATCTTTTCATCTGCTACTTATCTTTTAAATGACGTTTTCGATATTGAACGGGACAAACTTCATCCCTTCAAGAAAAAAAGGCCGATCGCCTCCGGTATAGTTCCTGTTCCATTGGCAGTCGGTTTAGCACTTTCCCTTATTGTAGTTTTCCTACCTTTTGCTTATAAATTATCTCCTGCATTTTTCTTTGCTTCCTTAACATATTTAATTATGCAACTGCTATATTCCTCCTATCTTAAACAGTTGATCTTAATCGATGTTTTAGTAATTGCCGCCGGGTTTGTCCTCCGAGTTTATGGGGGAGTTTGGGCAATTGATGCTCATTTAAACGTCTGGTTTTTACTTTCCATCACCTCTTTTGCTCTGTTTTTGGCAATCGGGAAAAGACGTTCTGAGAGAACCTTAATGGAAGGAAAAGCCTCTGCCCACCGGGAAACCCTACTGCATTATCCGGAAAATCTTTTAGATATCTTAACTGCCATGTTTGCCACAGCTACCTGGCTTTCCTATGCTTTTTTTGCTTTTCTGCAGCCGCCGATCCAGGCCAGACATGTTCTGTCTTCTTTCTTAGGCGGATTTGAACTGCCTTTTAAAGAGGTCAAATATTTAATGGCCACGGTACCGATTGTTATCTACGCTGTTATGAGATATCTGTATATTATTTATGAGAAAAAAGAAGGCGAGTCACCGGAGCGGGTTTTATTATCAGACAAACCTTTGCTTTCATCTGCTATTATCTATATTTTAATGGTCATTGGAATTATCTACTATTTAGGGGCTTGAGTATTTTTCTTTTCAACATAGCTGCTTGAAACAAAACCTTCTGTATTATTTGACAATCTGACCCGATCCCAGGATCCTAGCTCTTCCAGGAGGATTAATGCCTCACCCACCTTTACCTGGGCAATTTCCTTACCACTGAGCGAGGCTTTATCTCTAACCCTTAAGAATCCTGTGGGAGTATTTTTGACTATAACTTCCGGGGTTTGAGTAATAACCGGAGTCGAAATGGTGGTTAAATCAGCTTCAGAAATGGCTAGATCAGAGGAGACAGTTAAATTAAAGCCTTCCGGTAATTTTGCTTTTATGCTTCTATTTTGAAAGTTAATATGGCTTAATATAATTGTATGCTCACCTGGCTTGATATCAAAAGTATTGGGTGTTTTACCAAGAGACTTACCATCTATCTCTACATTTACATCTGCAGGGCTGGAAACAACAGTTATCCCCGTACCTTTTTTCAAAGTTAAGATCTCGCCTGCTGATGAGGCTTCATCCGGGGAGAGATCCCTGTTTATTACAGCCACTGTACCGGCAATCAGGTTTAGTTTGGCTTGCCAAACTGATTTGTCTTTTTCAATTTTAATAGAATATTCCTTAACAGCTAAATTTTTATCCTCATAGGGCGTTTTACCGACATCTTTCCCATCTAAAGATACTGTTGCATCTTCAGGAGTAGACAAAACTGAAATTCCACTTTTTTGTTTTATCCCAAACAGCAGCTCCTCTGCAGAGGAGCTAAACCTGATTATTAAAACAACAATACTTAGCAAAATTAAAATCCAGGTCAGTGTTTTTTTCATAAGAGGTAGCTGGATACATTATACACTGGCAAGGAGAATCTTCTAACCTTTGGATTTTTGACTTTTGAGCTTAATTTTGCTAGAATTTACATCCGCCCCAACAATAAATTGGGGCTCTGGTTTGAAAAATCAGTTTAAAAACCTTCTGCCTAGGAAAGTCTTTAAACGGGTCGCCCAAAATTATAGACTTTTTAAAATTAAGCCTGTGGTTCCAGTCAGATGGTTTCGATGGCTTACTTTGGTATTTATTATTTCTTTCTCCCTTTTAGGGTATTACCCGACATTAGGAGTCCCTCCTATAAAAAAATCCTTTGTTTTTGCCCAAAGCAAAGAGCAAAAAGCTGAAGTTATATCTGCATCTTTCAGTAAACCTTTAGCGCTTCCTCATCCCGGTTATTTGTCTACCAGATTTTCCACCTGGCATCCTGGTATTGATATCGCCTCAGGACTGGGCATGCCGATCCATCCGATTATAGACGGGGAGGTAATTGATGCGGGTTTTGATATTTTTGGCCTGGGGAATTATGTAACACTGTCTCATCAAAATAATTTTACTTCCAAGTACGCTCATTTAGGTAAAATTTATGTAAAAAAAGGAGATAAGCTAACAACCGATAATACTCTGGGGGAAGTAGGCTTAACCGGACACACTTCCGGCCCACATACCCACTTAGAGATTACACATAATGGAGTATACATCGACCCTTTAGGACTGCTCCCAACACTTCCGGACATGCCTACTGCGACAACTATCGTTAAGAAATAATTTCACCTTCTACTTCGGTTAAGGTCGCTCCCCTTAAACCAAACTGTTCTCTTTCGCGATTTATTAACCTTTCCAATAGATTCTTCAGCTCTAGCGGATAGTCTACATATGATAAGTTAATCTCTCCTTTGTTTAACCCGGCAGTATTAATAATTATTGTTCCATGATGCAGAAGTAACCTGTCTATAAAAGATTGATCAACCTCCAGGTGGGTAATTTTATCGTACAGCGCGGCAGTAAGTTTGACTGATAGCAGCCCCTTTTTTATGACTATTCTTCTGGTTGTTAATAAATATCTATTTGAGTGATGCAGATGCATTGTTTTTAAAATTGTAGCTAGACTCAAACCAATCAAACCTAAACTTAACGCCCAAACTTTCCCCAGACTTAAAAGCCAACCTAGTCCCAGACCAATACTAAAAAATAATAGTCCTGGAAAAAACAAATATATGACGAATTTGTTTCTTAAATAAGCACTTGATAATCCTGTGACTAAAACCAGCTCCTCATCTTCTGATAAGTATTTTTTAAAAGCCGTTTTTTGTTTCTCTGTTGGAGATTCACGGTAGTGAAACTTAGCCATTAAACTAATTGTAGCAGATTAAGGTTGCTACGAGTAAGACTTTTTGCTAGAATCCACCAATGGCTGAGTTCAAATCTATTTTTATAACCGAAACACAGTCAGGCTGGTCTGCATCAGCTTCTGATAATAAAGATTTAGGTAACCTAATAATTAATCGGAATGGAACCTTAAATTTAAAAGGATTTAGATCACAAAGATTTAATAACCCCAGATTAGAAAGCATCTTCCGGGAAGCTAATGAATTTATAAAAGCTTCTGCAACAGATGCCTTACCCTTACCGGATAAAAAAAAGTTTAGCCCCATTCATAGTTTTGTTGAAAGCCTGACCAGACAAAGGATCAGACCAGATAAGATACCTACTATTGATGCAGAAACAGACGTTGCACTTTTTGATAAAGGATCCGCACAGCTTGGACAAGAACCTGAAGACCGGCTCATACTACTCGGCTTAATAAAGGAATACAGGGAGGTCGAACACACAGGAAATGTTTATCAAAAAGTTGTAGTGCTGCAAGAGCCAATTTACCGGGTAATTTACCGGCATTTTTCATTACAAGAACAAGATATTTCATCTGTAGATAAATTATCAGAAGATACTCCGATACTCCTTACCAAGTATATATTTACTAACAACTGGGAGCCAAAAGTATACCGGCCAAGGCCTTCTTTTTTAAGAGGCTTTGCAAAAGCCTTTCAAGCTATATTCGGTTAATGGCAAGTTAATATCCAGCCATCTCGCCACTTGGCATTTGCGGAGCCTTTTCTCTTTCCGGTGCGTCGGTTATAAGTACCTCAGTTGTCATCACCATCACTGCAACAGAGGCGGCATTTTGCAAGGCTGATCGGGTCACTTTTACCGGATCAATAATACCTGATTTAACCAAATCTTTAACTAGTCCATCATTTACATCAATTCCCATATCGCCTTTAAGATCCAATATCTTAGCCAGGGCAACTCCTTCATCCAATCCGGCGTTTTGTACCAGCTTTCTAAAGGGAAGATCCAGGGCTTTTTTCACCAGTACAACTCCTAATTGCTCTTCCGCATCATCAAGCTTAATTTTATCTAAAACTAAAGCCGCCCTTATTAAAGCAATCTCTCCGCCCGGGACAATCCCTTCTTCAATTGCTGCCTTAGTTGCAGCCACTGCATCGATTACCCGCTCTTTTTTCTCTTTCAACTCAACTTCTGTAGCCGCACCAACGTTGATAACCGCTACTCCGCCGGTTAACTTAGCCAGTCTTTCCTGCAGCTTTTCTTTATCAAATTCGCTATCAGAGGAAGCTAACTCTTTTTTAATTCTGCCGATCCTAACATCAATTAAACTCTTTTTACCCTTACCATCAACGATCAAAGTATTATCTTTATCGCTTGTGACCCGGCCGGCTCTTCCCAGATCTTCAATCTCAACTGCTTCCAGCTTTGTTCCTGTGTCTTCAGAGATCACTTTTCCACCCGTTAAAATCGCAATATCTTCCAGCAGCTCTTTTCTTCTGTCGCCAAATCCAGGGGCTTTAAGAGCTAAAACATTAAAAGTAGCGCGAAGTTTATTGACCACCAGTAATGCGAGCGCTTCACCCTCTACCTCATCTGCAATAATCACCAGGTTTTTAGAAACAGCCACAAACTTTTCCAAAAATGGCACCAGATCAGCGGCACTGGAGATCTTTTTATCGGTAATTAAGATATAGGCATCCTCAATTGAAGCTTCCATCCGGTCGCTATCAGTTACAAAATATGGAGAAACAAAGCCTTTATCAAATTCCATTCCTTCTTTATAATCCACACTCATCTCCATAGTTTTACCCTCTTCAACTGTTACTACCCCATCTTTACCGACTTTTTGCAGACTTTCGGCAATTAAGTTGCCTATTTGAGCATCTGAAGCAGAGATTGTAGCCACTTGAGCAATCTCATCTTTATTGGAAATTTTCTTGCTAATCTTCTTTAGCTCTTCCACTAACGCCACCACTGCTTTTTCTACCCCTTTTTTCAAAATCATTGGGTTTGCGCCGGCAGAGATATTTTTTAAGCCTTCTGTCACAATCGCTTTAGCTAAAATAGTGGCGGTGGTTGTTCCATCACCAGCTACGTCTGCGGTCTTAGAGGCAGCCTCCTTAAGTAGTTGGGCTCCCATGTTTTCAAAAGGGTCTTCCAGTTCGATCTCTTTAGCTACAGTTACGCCGTCGTGTACTACCATTGGAGAACCCCATTTTTTATCCAGGGCGACATTTCGACCTTTTGGCCCCAAAGTTGTAGCCACCGCATCAGTCAGGATATTAATCCCTTTTAATAACTTCTCTCTTGCATCAGCATTAAATTTTAAGATTTTTGCCATATTAACTATTTATCTCTCTTTCTAAAAAAATCGCTCTTGTATCTGGTTCTTCTATTGCTTCACCTAATGGTCTAAACCTTAGTACCCGAGAACTTTTGTCATACATTTCATCAGGCTCAAGCGCAATATCTAAATCTACTTCTCCTAGCGCTGCCAGCAGTACTGTTCTTGCAATACCTAATCTATGTAAATTAGCTTGCACACCAGAATCAGGACTTAAAGCAGCTGAATTTCTAAACTCCGCTAAATCACCCATTCTACTTTCGATTTGACCTACCATATGTCTTAGTTGTTCTTCATTTAATCTTTCTGCCATATTAGTTCTCCAAAATTGCCATTAAGTCGTCGAATTTTACTAACTTTAACTCTTTCCCATCAACTTTTATCTCATCCCCGCCCCATTTTTTATAGACCACTTTATCGCCAGCCCTAACCGGAGATTTTAGCGTTTTGCCATTATCAAATACCATCTCTTCCCCAACTGATAGAACTATTCCCTGGGCTGGTTTTTCTTGAGCTGATTCCGGAAGATATATCCCGGAGGCAGTTTTAGTATCTGCACCGGAGGGATCAACTAATACATAGCCCATCAGGGGCTTAATACTAACCTTAGAAACTATTTTTTTATCGACTTTTGACATATGAAAAAAGACTGAGGCAGGTTCGTGTGATGAGTTATACCAAACATTAGCAAACCTTGTCAAGTGGTGCTAGAAAATCTTTTAGTTCTTTGATTATATAACTTTAATATTTGCGCCCGGTAGTCATTTGGATAAAAGTATAAACCGCCCTCTTCTATTCTTTCTAATCCATTTGGCTTTTGCATAATTTTTATTTGTAATTTTTTGGCTAATCTTTCCACAATATTAAAAAAATTAGATCCTTCATCAAGTCTGGCTTTTAAATATTTTATCCTGGAAGTCCAGTTTGGCAAAAAATTAAACGCCCAATCATTATCATTTAAATACCTGGAATAAATCCCCTCTCTTTGCCAGATAACTTTCATCTGTAAAACTTCATGGGCAATAAACAGATCTTTAAATTTTTGTTCTAAAAAGCCTTCATCAATAACAGTATTTAAACAAACTTTACCTTTAGTATCTTTCCGACTCATTCCTGCCTTTCTCCTGATCCTAAAAAGATCAAGTATTAAAATTGCCAAAAGCCTGGATAACCAAAGTCTACTGCCCGCAGTTATGATAAATAAATCAACATCATCTTTTTTATCTGCATCGTTTAGCGCCAATCCACCGGAGATTCCCACCAACTTTATCCAGGGAATTATTTTCAAAATTTGGGCAAACAATATTGCTTTTTTATATAAAGTTTTTGAATATTTTTCCCGTCTGATTCTTTTTAGAACTATCGATTTTTCCTTTGACAAAAAATAATATCCTTTAAAAAATTCCACCTTTCTTTTTTTTATCAGTCTATTTAAACCTGCCTCTACCTGCAGAAGGGTTGTTGGCTTTTTAACCAGCCATTTGTAAACTTCATACCCTTTTAAGGGATAGGCAAAGATATTTGCATAGATCAGAGTTTTTAAAATTGCTTTTTCCATGAGGCTAATTTAGCATAACTTAAGATTTTCTGCATTGTATAATCACCAATCCTAAAAAGAGGTATAATAACCCTCATGAAAGTTTATTTTGTTAGACACGGGGAAGGAGTGCATAATGCCAACCATTTATATTCTTACCCTGAGGCTCCCTTAACCGATAAAGGTATGCAACAGGCAAAATTCGCCGGGAAAAGAATAAAAACTTTGCCTATTGAACTGATTATTTCCAGTCCATATAAAAGAACTGTTCAGACAACGAATATTATAAACAAAAATTTAAACAAAAAAGTCATCTATAACGACTTAGCTGTAGAGATCAGAAGACCCACAGAAATCTCCGGAAAAAACAGATACGATCCGGACATTATAAAAATAAAAAAACAACTTGATAAACATTTTCATTTACCTAACTGGCATTTTTCTGATGAAGAAAATTTTTATGATTTGAGAAAAAGAGCTTTTGTCTTTATAACTTACCTTCAGTCCCTTAAACAGCAACAGGTGCTGGTTGTAACACACATGGTTTTTATACAGGCAGTTGTTTTAACAATGATGTTGGGTGAAAAGCTAACAGCCAGTGTTTTGTTAAGGGCATATAAATTCTTTTTTCTTGAGACCAGCGGCTTAACCCTTTGTGAATATAAAGATAACGATTGGAAACTTATTACCTGGAACGATATCTCTCATCTGGCTGACAGTTCTAACGGTTTTTCAGGATGACTATATGTTAGATATTAAAAATAACTATTCCTTGGCAAATATTACAACCCTAAAGATTGGCGGATCAGCCAAAAAATTTGTGGCTGTTGAAAATTTGGATGAATTAATTGAGGCAATAAAATTTGCCCGGGATAATAATTTAGAATTTTTAGTTGTTGGCGGCGGAAGTAATCTACTGATTTCAGATAGCGGCGTTAATAAATTAATCATTCAAAATAAATTTTCTGGAATCCAGCAGGAGGGAAATATTTTAAAAGTAAAATCCGGTACGATCCTTAAGGATTTGATCAACTATTCAATCCAGCTTGGGCTTTCCGGATTACAAAATTTAAGCGGTATCCCAGGTACCGTCGGCGGTGCAGTTTATGGCAACGCCGGAGCGTATGGCCAAACCATCTCTGAGCATCTGATACAAATTACAGCCTTCAATGGCAACAATGAAGAAAACTTCACCAGGGATGAATGCTCCTTTGATTACAGGTACTCAGAATTTAAAAAAAATCACTACACTATTCTTGAAATATCTTTTGAATTAGAACCCTCAACCGAAGAGTTACTTAGTACTCAGTCCCAGGAAATTTTGGAAAAAAGACTTGTAAAATATCCAACGGGGATTAAATGTCCGGGGTCTTTTTTCAAAAACATAGTTGCCAGCACCTTACCGCAGGAGATTGCCGAAAAGTTAAAAGATAAGATTGTCTACGGGAAACTACCTGCCGGATCCTTGTTGGAAAGTGTAGGCGCCAAAGGCGCAACTCTGGGTGATATTGAGATCGCCCCGTATCATGCCAATTTATTTATTAATAAAGGTAGGGGTACTGCCGAAGATTTTTATAAATTAGCCAAAAAATATGCAGAGTTGGTTAAAGAAAAATTTGGGATTACCCTCGAGCCGGAAGTGCAGTTAATTAACCTGCCAAAAATTTGATCACTTAAGACCAAGCCTCTTTAATTCTTCTCCTATATTACGCCTCTCCTGAGCATGTGTCTTTCTTAGTGCAACTGCTTCCGGTAAAGAACGCAGATGCTTTGCTAAAGCATCCTCAGAACCAAATCTCTGTACAGCATCTTTAAAACGAGAACCTATATTTTCTAATCTTTCTGCCATAAATTCATTTGCCTCCTGCTTGACCGTATACTTTTTTAAGCTCAGCTTTTAGCACTTTTCCCATTGGATTTCTTGGCAATTCATCAACTATAACCAAAGAGTCCGGCAGTTTATACGTTGCCATTCTTTGTCTGCCAAAGCTGCGTAACTCCTCTAAAGTCACGCTTTGTCCGGGATTTAGCACTACTACTGCCCTGATCGTCTCACCCCAGGTATCATCAGGCACACCGATAATCGCTGCATCGGCAATAGAGGGATGAGACATCAAAGTATCCTCTACCTCTGCCGGTGGAACAAACTCTCCCCCTCTTTTGATCGTATCCCTCATCCGACCGGAGATAAACAGATAACCTTCTTCATCCAGATAACCTGCATCTCCTGTATGCAAAAAACCTTCCGGATCAATTGTCTCCGCAGTTGCCTCCTGCTTTCCCAGATATCCTTTCATAGCTCTTTTCGTCCTGACCACTATCTCACCGTTTTCAAATACAGGTTGATCTTTTCCATCCGGATCCTTAATCCTGATTTCTACACCAGGCAAAGCCTTGCCGGCTGAGCTTAATCTTTTCAACTTTTTGGCAACTTCTTCGGGGGAACCCACTAATTTATGATCCTCCACCCCAAGCATGGTGATAGTAGCCCCGGATTCTGTCTGGCCAAAAGCATTGATAAAACCTGCGCTTGGAAATAGTTCAATTGCTTTTTTTATCACCTCAAAAGGCATTGGAGCAGCACCGTAGGTGATAACTTTTAAACTGTCTAAGTCATACTTTGAAAAATCAGCATGATCCATTAACATCTTAAGCATGGTTGGCACCATCATCGCCCGGTCAACCCGGTGCTCTTGCACCAACCTCATCCACTCCACCGGCTCAAATTGTCTTTGCAGCACTGAAGTTCTACCACCCCAAACCGCTGCCATCATAGCCTGCATCCCGGCAATATGGAAAAGCGGCACTGTTAAAATATTACTTTCTTGCTTTTCCGGATCTGCCGGATCAACATTATTTAACGAATACTCCGTAAAACTTTGATGGGAAAGCATCACCCCTTTAGCAACACCTGTTGTGCCCGAGGTATACATTAAAACGCTCATGTCTGATTCATCACCCGGTGTATCCGGAAGATTATCTTCTCTGCCATTTTCAATTAGGCTATCTATCCCTAACATCTCAGGATTAGCAGCTGCGACCAGGGAGATAATTTTTCTATTCGATCCTAAGGCAGCAGCCATAGGAAGATATCTCTCACCCAAAAAAATAGCTTGCGCACCTGAATCTTCTAATCTATATTTAAGCTCATCCTGCCTGGCCCGGAAATCCAGCGGAACAAAAGCAGCCCCAATTTTGGCGCAGGCAAAATAAGCTTCAACTACTTTTGGAGTATTTACTTCCAGCATCGCCACTCTATCTCCGTATTTTATACCCTGGCGCAAGAGTGATTCTGCTAATTTTGAAGAACGTTGATCTAACTGGGCAAAAGATTGGTGGGAACCTTCAAAAATGACCGCGCTGCGATCAGGACAAATTGCAGCAGGAATGTTTAACAATTCTGGAGTTAACATCTAGCTTAAATACTTTACTTTTTTAAAGGTTTTATGTCAAGGGTCTCCTGTAGGGTCGGAAAATTCTATCTTGTTTTTGTTCAAGAAATCCTTGGGTTCAAAGCTATTCAACCCCTGGGGTTGGTAGTTAGTCATTTATCCCCTGGTGAGATATTCAGTTGCTGAAGGTACCGAAGGATATGCAAAACCTCTTTCCTTTAATACCGCTAAACATCGCCTGCTGGCCAAATCTAATTCTTCGTCTAACTGCTCTAATGTTTGGGCTCTCGCTTGAGGATCAGTTTCTTTAAGATATTCCTTACTAGCCTTAAGAAAATATCTACTAACTCTTAAGATCCACTCTCCTTGCACAGATAATGTGTTGAGGTTTGGGATTTCTAAACTAGCTATAAAATCTTTTTTCCAGCCGCCAGTTTTTGTATCAGGAGAACCGATATTGTCCCATCCTAACTGTAATTCCAGACAAGTTTTATTGATAGGTTGTTTTAGATCTTCAACTAACATTTCCATCTTAGGCCCCAGTAAATCCGGATGAAGTCTTATCCTTAAATCGCTAACTTTTGGATCCTTAGGTCTGGCGATTAGTACAAAATCAGGCGAGCCCTCTGTCCATAAAGATGTCCTCACGGAAGCTCTATAAGTTATGGGATCACTAAATTTTTTAAGTGTATCAAACAAGGGTCTGCTGTGTTGAATTTTCTCAGCAAAAGTTGCTAAAAATATTTCTGGACTTCCTTCAATAAATCCACTCATTTTTTTCTTCTGCCGCCAAATTAGCATATCGAGTTACAAAAGACAAGCTTTTATTCAGGTCTTTAGGTGAAGTGGTAGTACCTTGATAAATAAGTAGAACAACTATATAATAACGTATCATTTGATCGTAGAAATAATATGGCTTATCCAAGAGAAGCAGCGCATTATTTAATAGGACCGCTAGCAAATAGCGCATATCACGGTTTATCTCAAGCTCAAAGAGATTTGAGAGGGATATGTTATGATTTAAATTCGGCTATTGTATCAAGATTCCAAGGCTTACCTCTACCAATTACTAGAGAGCAAAGAGAAAGCACAGGAGACTTTCTTGCGCAATTATTATATAAACAATTTGATCTCAATAAGTCAGAGGAAGTTAACCCAGATACAGGAATAGAGGCAGTTAATCTGAGTGAAAATTTGCAAGGACTTCGATCCGGGAGAAAGGTAAAATTAACTTTTTGGCCTGGTTCAAAGACACAAAACAAGCTGCAGTTAGATCCTACGCTGCGATTTAGAACAACAGGCGAGCCTAATCTTGATCTTAGTATTACTTGTACTCCTTCTTCAGGAAATCAAAGTGATGCAATCCGTCTTTATATTGGAACACAAAATCAGAATCCCCAACGCCTTTTATATATGGAAAGAGCTCGATTTATCGCGGCTGGATATGAGCTAGTTAAATACTTAAGCGCTCCAAAAAAAGAAATGGGTAAGCCTAATGCAGAAGAGATCGGTTTTAATTGGGACAGCTATCCTTCTCTTCTGGCAGAGTTACCTATATTAGATAGGTACAATATGCCACCAATAGCCAGGCTTGCACGCCAGTTATGGAGAGCCTTACCTACTGCAATGGAACTTGATAAAAGGAGTGCTCCAAGTCTGAATGCGCTAAAATTAGAGGTTGTTCGCTTACTGGCCGAAAGACAAGCTACACGTTTTGAAAGAGGGAGAGTGTGGGATAGTAATAAGCAAGAAAGAGAGAAATTAACGCTAACAGGTTTTAGGCAGTCTTCAGTACAAAGAATTGAGATTACAAATACTCCATACCTGGAATTTGATCGTTCAATACAGGTTCCAAAATTAGAGGTAGCTATTTTTACTCCTGGGGAATTATCTGGATTCTTTTTAACTCATTCAGTCACCAACCCTTTCCTACAACAAATGACATATCACCCTAACTATAAGTATTACCCTCAGGGCATCCCTATAATTGAGAGCCCATTTAGTAGAACAGATGCCGCTTTTAAAAAGCTCATGAGTTTATTTGCTTCTGAATGAGCTAGCGGGAAAAGAGAGTCTGGGGGGGGAGGGAAAGTGGATTATTTTAATAACCTTATAGTTTGATATTTTAAGCGACCTGATATATAATCGCTGGCTATGACAGAATTAGCTCAAGATCCGTATGCCTTAAATCTAGATACAATAAAATTCGGCTCAAGTAATATACACCTCCTCTCTTGTGACCATATGCCTAACAAAACACCTACCCAGAATCCCTGGCCAGAGATAGCATCTCAAATACAAAATAGCTCTTTGGTGTTTGTCGAATATTTTCCACCTGAGTTGGAAACAACAGCTTATAATTCGAGATTTATAGGTAGGTTAGCGCAAGAAGTTGGCGATTATTCTGGAATAAATAGTTTCTTTAACGAAGTAGCCTCCCTTGCAGTCCGTTACAAGAAAGATGTTGCGATTACAGATATTGCAAATAAACCTCTTTATGAACTTTATAATTTCTCGCTAAGAATGTGGTTCGGACCATGTATTTTAGGCAGTAGTCTAATATTGTCATCACACTACGCACTATATTTATCATCTTTTCTCGCCTTAGCTGCTTGTTATACATTCACGGGAACATATCTAAATGAGTCTAACTATCCTTCTAAATATGAGTCACTTTTTATAGATCTGAACAATGCAAGAAGGCTCATCACAGCAAAAGCACTTATTCAGTCAGCACAGGAATCACCTGATTCAGAAACTCTTTATATTGCTCCACATGCCCATAATAGAAGAATAAAACAATATATAGAAAATCATGAGGGGCTTTCTGTAAGACTTAAAACCAAAGCATATAGTTTATTGCCTGGACTTGATAAAAAAACCAGAGTTTATAGGCATAGCACTGATGATAACGCTTGGAAAAAGATCTCTTCTACCAATTAGAATTTAGAGCTTATTTCAAAATGTTATTCCGTGCTTGATACAATCAGTTCGCATGATTGTATCTTGCCTGCCGGCAGGTATTCTACACCTCACTTGAGTCTGAGCCTGAGGGCTTAGGCCATGAGCTCAGCCGAATCGGCTCTCCCTTAAGAGTCTAAGACCCCCAAGGTGAGATAGTTTTCTATCCTATTTCCCAAAAAAGAATAGGTGCGAAGTCTGCCTCACCGGCAAGGTGGGCTAAACCACCCGAAGGGTGGGAAGAGACTCAATTAATTCCTTGTTTAGGAGATGCCTGTATAGTTGGTTTTGTATACTTTTCTATTACCTGCTTTACCCCCTGATTTACTGTTTGTAAAGCAGTCATCGAATCAACTCCTGCCAGAGTGGCATTAATCCCATCTTCCCAGTATTTAATCATCTCATCGTTGATGCCATTATCCAGCGTATTGGAAGCCAAATACCAAAATTTATACACCGGACCTTGCGCAACAAACGCCCCAACAATCGGATCAGAGGCAATCTCCGGGGTCAGGGCAGTTAAAGAATATGGCTCGCCAAAAAGCCTGATCTGTGCGGCTTGCTGATAAGCTAGCCTTTCCGTCTGTTGCGAGGTTAAATATTTCACAAACTTCCAGGCTTCGATTGGATTTTGACTTTTGCTGGATACTGCCTCGCCCCAAAAGCTAGCCCAGGCAACCTGCTTGCCCGGTAATTGCGGAACTGGAATAACTTTAAATTTTAAATTAGGATTACTGATCCTTAAATCATGCGCTCTCCAGGAAGGGGCAAAATAAAAACCTAAGCGATTGGTAGCAAACATCTCTGTCGAGGAAGGCAAATTTTTATCCCAGGTTTTTCTTTTTGGATCAGTGATAAATCCGGTGTAAAATTTTATAATCTCAGCCACTGCCGGAGTAGCGACATTGGTTAGATCAACCCCCGGCTGCTGAAGTAAAAGCAGTCCCAAGATATCAGACCAATGATCAACGTTTCCAGTTGCTCCCATTGCCGCCCCGGCGGTTTTAACCCCTGATTGATCTTTCACAGTCATCTTCACAGCCAAATCAATAAAATCCTGCCAATTTTTCGGCGGGGTTCCGCCAACTGCATTTAACATCTCTTCATTATAAAAAAGAGCCAGTCCGTCTATCTCCATCGGAGCGGCATATATTTGACTGTCTTTAACAAAACTATCAAAAGCAACCGGATAAAACAAACTTTTGTAATCTGCGACTGAAAAGATATCGCCGGGAGCTGATGAAAGACTACTATCTTTTAAAAACATTCCCAGCCAACTGTTATGGATTCTAAAAACATCCGGCCCCACCCCGTCTTTAATTTGCGCCTGCACCCTGGTTCGATAATTTATTGAAGAAGATTTAATGTAATTTATTGTTATATTGGGGTTTTCTTTTTGATACTGGGCAATCACCGGTTTGATCAAATTATCATCTTCCCAAAGACCCCAATAAGTTAAAGTTATCCGATCCGGGGCTTTTGGTTTATTAAAAAGCGAAATCTTTGGACCAAATTTCCAGAAAATAAATCCGAAAACTACACTTAAACTTAACACAACAATTATTACTTTTTTCATAAGTATTTTCAATTATACCGCAAAAGACTACAATGTCGCCGATGGGTAAAGTTAAAAAGAAGGAAAAACATCTTATACAATTTTTTAAGGTAAATTTTTTACCGATTATTCTTTTTTTGACTTTACTGCTGTTAATGCTTTTAAGTTATCCGCTGATCCTGCTTGATAAATTTTCTTTATTTACCTTTATTGGTGACAGTAATGTTTCTTTACTAACAGAGGAGGAAGCAATAAGAGCTTTTGAGGCTAAATTTAATAAAAGAACAAAGGAAAAGCTGCAGTTTTCAAAAGCAGAGGCCAGCTCCTCCAGCCAAATTTTTACCATTGATCTAGCCACTTCATCTGCTCAAATAGATTATACAAAAGTCTATGACACGTTTAAAGCCCAGCACCCTGATTCTTTTTTGGAAAAAATCCAAAAACAACTATTAAATATTTTCTCTCCAACCAGAATCTATCCGAATATTAAACTGGCTTTGGATAAACAACTTGAAGAAATCTCTACTGTTATTAACCAACCTTATCAAAATGCGGAGATTACTTTTGACGAAACTCCAACTGCTGATGCAACTAACTCTGCCCGTATTCAAATTAAACCCGGGGTAGACGGATCCAGTTTAGACAAGGAGGCTTTGAAAAATAATCTGGTTAAATTTTTACAAACCAACATTAAAATCCAACAGCTGCCGCTTAAAATTATTCAGCCAAAAATCACTAATGATGAGGCCGAAAAAGCAAAGACTGCTTTGGAAAATGTCATTAAAGAACCAATAAAATTAACCTTTGAAGAAAAAGTCTGGATCCTGGATGCAAAACAGCTTCTCACCCTTTTGGATTTAGAAACCAGTAATAACTCTTTGCTAAGTAAGACTCAAACTAATACCTATCTTAAAAAGATCGCATCCGAGATAGACCAAAAAGTCCAGGAAGGCTTGTTTGAATTTAACGACCAGACAAAAAGAGTCAGCGCTTTTAGGCCTTCTGCAGAGGGACAAGAACTGGATATTGAAAAAACTTACCCGCTTTTATTAAGCGCCATTGACAATAACTCCTCCAAAACAATTGCGCTGCCGGTTAATATCGTCCAGCCTAAAGTCAAAACAGCTGATGTCAATAATTTAGGGATAAAAGAACTTTTAGGCAGAGGTATTTCCAACTTTGCTGGATCAATTCCAAATAGAATTTATAATGTTAATTTAACTGCCGCAAAGATAAATGGCACACTTATTCCACCAGGAGAAATTTTTTCTTTCAATCAAACTGTGGGAGACATCTCCGGCGCCACCGGATTCAAACAGGCCTATGTTATTAAAGAAGGCAGAACGGTTTTAGATGATGGCGGTGGAGTTTGTCAGGATTCCACCACCCTTTTTCGGGCTGTTTTAAACGCCGGGCTGCCGGTTGTAAAAAGAGTAGCCCATGCTTACCGGGTTGGTTACTACGAACAAGGTTTTCCGCCCGGACTGGACGCCACGGTTTTTTACCCATCAGTTGATTTTCAATTTAAAAATGACACTGAGCATTATATTTTAATCCAGGCCTATGCTTATGGCAGTACTTTATTTGTTGATCTCTACGGCGCACCTGATAACCGGATTGTTAATTTAACAACCCCTGTGGTGACAAATATTACCCCTGCACCGCCGGATCTAAGACAAGATGATCCCACCCTTCCCCGCGGAGTAGTTAAACAGGTAGACTTTGCGGCCAGAGGAGCAGATGTTAGTTTCACCAGAACTGTTACGAGAAATGGGGAAATAATTGCCAAAGAGGTTTGGAAGTCGTTTTATAAACCCTGGCAGGCAGTGTATTTGGTGGGGACTGGCGGATAAACCGAGTTTAGTTGTTTCGGAAATCTTGCAGAAAAAGCAAACAGGTGAAGAATTATTCTGTAATCATCCAGAACATAATGACCATTAGACTAAGTATCGTCATTGACAATCGACTACAAATCGCCTATTTTTCGCCTATGGTGTATAAGAACGATTAGACAATTAATACTACTCTATAATACATATGGCTATTGACTTATTGCTTTGTGTAGTATAAAATAGCCTTGTATGGATAATAAATTACTTAAGTTACAAGCTAAAAAACAACACCTAGATAGCTACAAACCACTCCAAAATGAGCTTATTAAAAACCTCGAAGAATGGTTCCGGATAGAACTAACCTATACCTCAAATGCTATAGAAGGCAATACTTTAACACGCCAAGAAACAGCCATGGTGGTGGAAGAAGGTATTACTGTTAAAGGTAAAAGCTTAACAGAGCATCAAGAAGCAATTAATCATGCAAAAGCTTTTGACTATATTCAAACCCTCGTTAACAAAAAAAGACAAGAATTAACTGCAAAAGATATCTTGGATATCCATAGCATTATCTTAAATAAAATTGATGATATAAACAAAGGCAGATACCGAACCGTGGCCGTGCGTCTACGAGGTTCAGAAACAATTTTACCTAATCCTCTAAAAGTACCGGAATTAATGGATGAATTTATTGCCTGGTTACAAAGTGATAATTCTGATCATCCTGTTAAAATTGCTATCGATGCTCATTATAAATTAGTTAGTATTCATCCTTTTGTTGATGGCAATGGGAGAACTGCACGATTATTACTAAATTTACTTCTGATGCAAGCTGGTTTCCCTTCAGCTATCATTCGCAAAGAAGATCGCAGTGAATATATTAACTCCCTAGAAAAAGGCCAGACAAAAAATGATCTAGTTGATTATTATGATTTAATGCTTGAAGCAGTAGATAGATCTTTGGATATTTATCTTGAGACAGTTGAGCCAGGAAGAGTAAGTGCAGAAGAGCCAGCTTTGGATCAACGTTTTTACACAACAGATGAGGTAGCAAAGCTTTTGCAGGTTGATCCAGAGAGTGTGAGAAGGTATGTAAGGCGTGGAGATTTAAAAGCAGTTAAACTTGGAGGAAAATTTATTAGGATTGATAAAATTGACTTAGAAAAATTTATTGAATCTCTTAAGAAATAATTCTCTTAAAGCTGCCACCTTCCATTTGGATTAGCTTCGCACCTCTCCTTTTTTGAACCATCTCTATACCTCCCCAAACCCCCTAACAAACTGTTTTGTCTCCCAATCAAACACAGCCACATCCGGTTGACGTATTTTTTGCACAATCTCAAGTGGATCCTCAGAAGTCATTTGACTGACAAATCCGGCCAGAATATTTCCATGGGAAACAATGCCAATATTTTCCTTACCCTGTTCTTTTTTGACAATATCTTCTAGAGCTTTTGCGAAACGCTCCTGCGCCTCTTTAAAAGTTTCACCGCCGTTAATACTGCAAGTTTTTTCTGCATAATATTTCCTGGTATTTTCTTCAAGTTCTTTTAAACTGACAAACTTATTTGTAAAAGAGGTGGATTCAGTCAGCCCATCATCCGTTTTTATGGGAATATCCAGGTTTTTGGTGGCCAAAACTGCCGTCTCCAGTGCTTTAGGTTGTAAACTTGAATAAACTACCTGGATCGTTTTAATCTGCGGGAGAGAATTTAACTTTTTGGCAAGTATCATACCTTCTGCAGATAGTCCCCAGCTGGTTATGGAAATATCTGGATTAACCAGAGATTTTGAATGTCTGATCAAAACTATCTTCATCACCCTGATTATATCAGCTGTAGTAGAATCCTGAAGCGCTTTGGCCTAGCAGGCCAAAAGCTTGAAGGGAATTTATCCATGCCTATCCTTAGGTTAAATTATATTCCTTAATAAGTATCAACTGCTTCATCCTGCGAGTTAAAACCTTATATTGCTTTCATAAAAAGTAAAATATTTTGGGATAATAATGTCTTTTTGATACACTGATACAGCATGGCAGAACATACAGAAGGCGGATCAGAAGAGTTTGCAAAATCAATAAGTGGGACTGCACAGGACAGATTTGCTAAATCTGCGCTTGGCATGACCTATACCCTTCGAGAACAGGGAGGGGTTAAAATAGCAGAAGATGATACCTTAAAATTATCCCCTGAAACACAAACTAAAGCTGCTAGTTTATTGGGCATTACAGAATTAACATCACAACTACGTCACTCTTTATTTGAACAAGCTTCTCAAGGTATTATGACTGATTCTTCTAGGCTTGCACCTGAGCAAAGGGTAGTAGCTAACCAAGACCACTTTGTCCAAGAACTTTTAGGAAACAACCCTAAATTACTTGATAAATTAGCTGAGATCACTGCCAAAGCTAGAGTTTTTAGTAGTGTATTAGGCCACGAACCTACTAATGAAGTTGCTGAACTTGGAGTTAAGATCGATGCATGGGAACATACTGTAGACGAAATTGCTCAAAGCCTTTGTAGTAATGATGCTGAAAGAACTTACTATCAAGACTTGTTAGAAAACAACATAGTAAGGTTAAATAACCCCACTACAAAAACTGTTAGAGGAGCTGATGGGCATCCTACTTCTTCTACTCATGAGAGTTACGCTCAAAGACTTGGTAAATTGATTCAAGAACCAAGAGCAGTAAGGCTTATTTCTTCTCACTTAGAACCTCGCCAAGGAGCAACGCTAGCTGATAATTTAATAGATGAATATTTAGAAACAGCATTTACCCTCAATGCAGTAAGAGTGTTGGATAGAGTGCAACGCCCGCTTGGTCTTAATGGCAAATTTAGAAAACTGACTGCCTGTTTAGAGGGAAGAGAAGCAGACCCTGCATATACACAAATAATCGAAAGGGATGGTCTTGCCGAAGATTTCAATAAACTTAGAGACGAAATTGCTCAAGTCAGTAACTCCTCATTATCAGATGACGATAAGAAACAAAAAATCCAGGAATTAGAGGGTCAGTTTAAAGAAAGGTGTCGGCCAGCAATTGAAAGCTCTTTTAATAGAGAGACTGATACAGATGAAGCTATAGATCTTGTTGGCACAAAATCAAGAGTTTCTACTTTACAGCAACAAGCTCAAGAAATACGAGCTTCAGATTTAAGTGAAGATGAAAAGAAAGATAGGCTTGCTAATTTAGATAGACAAATGCAAGCCCTCTTTGTTCCTATAGCTAATAAGGTAGATCGTATTTTTCCTCATCAAGGTTCCACCAATTTAACAGAGGTGCTTGAAAACGAAGATGCTATTTGTGCAGGTAAAGTCAATGTGCTTTTGGCAATATCAAAATATTTAGGTGTAAATGCACGGGCAAATTCTGTTAAAGAAATCTTGGATAATAGAACCGAGGGTCATGTTTGCTTTGAAGGTGATCTCCCTAGTGGAAATAAGTTAGTTATTGATGCAAATTTTGGAAATAGATATGGTTTAGAGGATAAAACTGATGATGAGTTGGTTGAACGTATTAGAAAAAATAATCCTGGCATTAAAGACCCAGAAGTTGAATCTGCATTGAAATACACTAAGTTAGCTACAGCTAATTCCCGATTTATCCCTACAGATGCCCGTATTCTTATGTATATGACTGAAAATATCTCTCAAGTAATCACAAACCCACAACAGCTACAAGAGATAAAAGAAACTCCACGTTTAATTATTAGAATCAATCCTTATACAGGACAACAAGAAATATGGAGAGCAAATATTCCCTATCCTCACTTAATAACTGCTCCTGACAAAGATGGTTATCTTTTTATTAATTCTTCGTTCACTAATAATACTGCTCAATTTATCAACGCTGCATATAAAGATGTCGGTATTTATCTATTTAGAAAACATCTCGAAATGAGCCCATACGATACTAGAGCATATACCGGATATGCAAGTTTATTGCCAAGAGAAGAGGGGTTAGCCTTTCTAGAGAGAACTAAAAAAGAGCGGCCAACTCTTTATTGGGAAGGTATGAGTACTGACCATGCTTTAATGTATGCATATGAAAGAGAAGTTGATAGAGCTTTACAAATCTTTGAAGAAACGAAGGCAAAAAATCCACAGGCCTATTATAAAAAGATTCATGATCTAGCAAGACACATTAGGTATCAAGCAGATAATAAAACAGGAGAGGTGGCTGAACAAGATAGAGCACGTGCTTTGTCTTTAATGGAGCAAGCACTAAACGAAAATCCTACACTTTTTTATTCAGAATCATCAAATGTATGGGAGATAGTTTCATCATACGATGATCAAACAGAGAAAAAGATAGAGGTATATGAACAGTTTAGCAAAGTTCAAGAAACACAATTTTGGGATGCAGCCGACTATTCTCCTCCTTTCCAGAAACTGATGGAGCTTTATTTGGAACAGAGCAAAAAAGATCCTACTGTTTTAAATAAAGCGGTTGAATTTGCCAATGAAATAAAGACTAAAGAAAAAAGATTTTACGCTAAAAGCGTTTATCAGTATGCTTCAGGATTATATTTAAATGGTGAGCAAAAAGATCCAATCCAAGCAGTGGCTATGTTAGAAGAAGTAAGAATTGGTTCTCCTGAAATATTTTTCCAAGAAGATAATAATATTACTACTTTAGCTCGAGTTTATAGAGGCGAAGATGAAAAAACAATTAGTTTATATGAAGAAGTGGCTGTAGCTAATCCTGAGTTGTTTTGGAATCGAAATTATGGCCCTGTTTATGGGCAATTAGCTAGTTTATATGCCAGAAATAATCAAGTTGATAAAGCTATTGCAATATGTGAGAAAGCAAAGGCTAAAAGTCAAAAATTCTGGGAGGCTTCCTACACTGGAGCTTATTCTCAACTTGTTAATCTTTACGCAGAAGCTGGTAAATTACCAGAGGCAATTGATACTAGTCTTGAAGCAGAAACTAAAGATCCTAAATTCTATAATCCCGAAGTGGCAAGTGGTGGGTATGTTCAACTCGCTTCTATTTATGAAAAAGCTGGACAAGCAGATCAAGCAAACAATGTTATGCTTCAGGGAGAGGAAACTGATAAAAGTTTTTGGACAAGAGAATATGGAACAGCGAATGTATTCAAATTGGTAGATATTTATGAAAAAAGTGGGAAAATAAATGAGGCAATATCCTTATTAGAACAGGTAAAAGATCGTGATAATCGCTATTTGAAAACTGATTACTACAGAATTTGTGAGCTCTACGAAAAAAGTGGAGATACTGAAAAAGCAAAACAAATTCGCGCAGAGCTTATTGGTATCTATGCGGGATTGAAAACTTCGGAGCCAGATGCTTATTATGTTTCTTCTTACCAGTTAGCAAGACTTTATCAAGGTAACGGACAAATTAAAGAGGCAATCCAGACGTTTGAAGATGGTCAAGAACATGACCCATACTTTCCAATCAGCAGTCATGTTGCTCTCGCAGAGCTTTATATACAAAGGGGAGATCCGGATAAAGCTAGACAAGCTTATCAAGAAGCAGTTGATAGATATAAAAGAGTCGATCGACCTGAGTATGGTCAACAAGTAGTCGAAAGAGCTAAATCACGAGGCATTGATTTAACAGAGATTCCCACCCCTTCCCCAATTTAACCCTTGGCAAAAGACATCTTTACTTGGTATAAGTAATACTTAATGATCACCGTCACCGGCTCACTGGCATTTGATTATATTATGGATTATCCGGGGGTTTTTGCCGAGCATATTATGCCGGATAAAATCCATCAGCTAAATCTCTCTTTTTTAGTAAATACTTTAAATAAACAAAAAGGCGGCACTGCCGGGAACATTGCTTATAATTTAGCCTTACTTAAATTACCAGTTTCTATAGTTGGCACTGCCGGAAATGACTTTTCTGAGTATGCAAAATTTTTAAAAGAAAACGGGGTAAATACCTCTGGTATAAAAATAATACCGGACGAACCCACCTCTTCTGCTTTTATCACTACCGATCAAAAGGATAATCAGATAGCAGCCTTTTATCCGGGAGCAATGAGCCAGGTTCATACAGTTAGCCTTACCTCGCTTACACCAAAGCCTGATTTTTCCGTAATTTCTCCTAATCCACCAGAGGCCATGGTCAAATTTGCCGAAGAATGCCGACAACTAAAAATACCCTACATGTTTGATCCTGGAATGATACTTCCCAGACTCACAAATGAGCAATTATTAACAGGTCTCAAAGGTGCAACTATCTTGATCGGTAATGACTACGAAATGAGTTTGTTAAAACAAAAGCTTTCATTAACCGACCAACAACTTTTAGAATATGTCCAAATTCTAATCACTACCTTGGGAGAAAAAGGGTCTATTATACAGACAAAAAATGGAAACACGGTACCCACCTCGGGGGTGGGCCTGCCTGCCGGCAGGCAGGGCTTTGACTCCCCCGAGGTGTTTTTACCTGGAAGGTGGGAGATTAAACCAGCCAAACCAAAGGAGGTCTTAGACCCGACAGGCGCAGGCGATGCTTACCGGTCTGGATTTATGGCAGGTTATACGAAAGGTTTTGATTTAAAAACCTGCGGACAAATGGGAGGAGTTGCATCTTGTTACGCCATAGAAAAATATGGTACAACTTCTCATAAGTTTACTATTGAGGAATTTTGTGAGAGATATAAGGAAAACTTTGAGGAAGAGCTTAATCTAGGGTAAAGGGGTAAGCGTAAAGGGCAAAGAAAGAACTTACCCTTTCCCCTTAGCGCTATACGCTAAAATTATGAAATACGACATTAAAGATAAAAATCTAGCAGCCGCCGGAAAACTCAAAATTGAGTGGGCCGGATCTCAGATGAAAGTTTTGGAACTTATCAAACAAAGATTCGCCAAAGAAAAACCCCTTAAAGGGATAGCAATCGGAGCCTGTTTACATGTAACTTCTGAGACTGCTAATTTAATGCTCGCTCTTAAAGCAGGAGGGGCAGATGTTTCATTATGTGCTTCCAATCCCCTTTCTACCCAAGATGAAGTAGCTGCCTCTTTAGTTGAAGACTATCAAATTCCCACTTTTGCTATCAAAGGGGAGGATAAAAACACATATTATAGACACTTAAATGAAGTTTTGGATTTTAATCCGCAAATTACCATGGATGATGGAGCAGACTTAGTTACGCTTTTACATACAGAAAGAAAATCCCAACTCAAAGATATAATTGGCTCCTCTGAAGAAACAACCACCGGTGTTATAAGACTCAGAGCCATGCTAAAGACGGGAGCTCTTAAAATTCCGGTGATTGCTGTAAATGACTCTGACACCAAACATATGTTTGATAATAGATACGGCACTGGCCAGTCAACAATTGATGGCATAATTCGTGCCACCAATGTGCTTTTGGCTGGCAAAAAGTTTGTAGTCTGCGGATATGGTTGGTGCGGCAGAGGTTTGGCATCCCGCGCCAGAGGCATGGGCGCGCAAGTAATAGTTACCGAGATTGATCCCCTTAAAGCACTGGAGGCTACCATGGATGGATTTGAAGTACTGCCAATTGCTACTGCTATTAAAATTGCCGATATAGTCTGCACTGCCACCGGCAATAAATCAGTCATTACAGTAGAAGATTTTAAAAGTGCCAAAGATGGCATTATCGTTTCCAACACAGGACACTTTAATGTGGAATTTGAATATGACGGCCTGGTTAAAATTGCCAAAAGCAGAAGAACGCTACGAAATCAATTAGAAGAGGTGGTTCTAAGAGACGGTAAAAAGATCTTTGTTTTAGCAGAAGGCCGTCTGATAAATTTGAGCGCTGCCGAAGGCCATCCGCCGGATGTGATGGACATGAGCTTTGCCAACCAGGCTTTAGCCGCAGAATACCTTGTCAGGAACAAAGATGTTCTCACTCCCGGAGTCTATACCATACCAAAAGAAATGGATGAAATGATTGCCAAACTTAAACTGGAATCCTTAGGCATCAGAATTGATAAACTCACCTCTGAGCAGAAAAAATATTTATCCTCCTGGCATGAGGGAACATAAAACTTCTCCTTATTTTAAAGAGGATAAAACAAGGTAAAAGGCTCTCTCCAACTCTATCTCTTCTTTGGGCAAATAAGTTCCGCCACTAACCCTTACTACCGGAGCGTGATCATCCGGCCAAATTCTAGATTTATCAAACCCGAAACTTTGCCCCAGCTCACACATTAATCTTATGGTGTCATTCCTCCACAATGCCCTGGTTAATTCATGGTGACCATTTTCAGCAAAATTGGTAAGCTGGATAAAAAATACCGGCGCAGCTCCGTCTGGATAAGCAGTTTTAACATACTCAAACTGAGGATGAGAAGGTAGGTTTGGATATGTAACAATAAAACCTGACTGCCCTGACTCTGCACTGTAACAAGCCTGTGCTAACCTGGATGTATTTCTTAAAATACGAATGTTCCTTTTATTATATTCATCAACATTCCTAGGCATTACTCTTTGGATCGTTTCAGCGGCAGAGCTACTGAGTAAAGAACCTGTTCTCTGCCGTCTTTGTTTTAATCTTGTCAGCAATTCATCATTATTTGTATAAGCAATCCCGCTCATTTCCGTATTCATACCGATAAACTTAGTTCCGCTCTCTACACCGATAACTCTTCTTTGCGAGGCTTCAATAATCTCTGATAATCGTTTTCCAGAAGATGTTGGTAAGGTATGGTCTAAGATAATCACCGGATTGATCCGTGCCAAAGAATCCAGTTTTAAAAATTGTTCTACATCCAAAACCGCCATTTCAGATCCGTTTGTCACTGTCTCTAAAAATACTATGTCAGGTTCATGTTTTATTAAAACATGGTCTAGATCTTCAATTGATCCTGCATCAACTAAATATGATTTAGCGCCTCTTTGTTTTAAATCTTGAGAAATATAGCCGCCTGCCTGACTGTATTGCTGCGCACCTCTGACAATTTTTGTGCCGAAAGTAGGATTATTTACCTCAAGCGCATCTACTACTGCCGACATTCCGGTATTATAAAGCAGTAGCGATCCCCGTCTTACTGATAGATACGTAGCTATTTCCTCCTCTAAGGAAAACAGACCCAGGCTGCCATCTCTGGGATATAAATCCCGGGCTTGGTGATTTCTCTTAGCTTCTTGCGCTGCAAGCACATCTTCTAAATCTATGAATGATGGTACATTTGTTTTTGTTTCTATAGCCATTAAAAAACCTCTCTTGAAAGAGAGGTTACATGTTTTTTCCTTCGACTTCGCTCAGGACTAATCCTCCCTTTCGCCCGCCAAAGGCGAGGTAAAGGTTTGGGTGTAGCACCCGATCCCGACTTTGCCTAAACTTACAAAGGGCTATAGCCCTGAGCGAGTATCAGCGAGTCGAAGGGTTGCTGGATGATTTCGAGCCAAATCTCTATCTCTCCCTTTAGCCTTTGAAGCTTTAGCGAAAGAGGCCATCACTCTTGATTAATATTTAATTATAAAAATAATCTTACTAAAAATGTAATCTTCTGTCAAATTTAATCTTTCGCTTGCTCTTTATCTTCTTTTATTTAACTTTAATCTTTCAAGCTGATCCTTAATTCCACCTAAAATAGTTAAAACTAGTAAAGCGTCTGCCTGCTCAAAAATTAATGCTTCTCTATTTTCTCTTTTCATAATTCCCGATCCTCCGATTATAAATTCAACTTCCCACTCACCGGATCTATTTTCAGGATGAGAACCTCTAATCATAAACCTCCTTAAACTCCGGTCACCCAAAGCAGTATTCTGGTTTGTTTCAAATATAACCTGGCGGAATCCGCCAGAACGGCAAAATTCCCAGTGAGAATCTGAATTATTTCCTAGGCTAAACTGTCTGCCAAAAAATAGTTCCGGCTCTGACTGGGGAACTTTAAATCCTGGATTAATTGTTATACCAACATTTCCAAACTGCTTATCAAAAAAGACTCCTGACTCTGGCTGTGGAGCTCCAAAGTAATGCCTTAAACCATCTACTACTTCTTCTGAGAGTAACCTGACTAAAGCCTCTTTGGCCAAAGAGGCTTTTTGTGTTAGTTCATGTTTCTCCCAAACTTGTCCTGCTAAGGTATTTCCTTCTTGTTCAATATGCATATGAGTCTGGAGCTAAAGCCTTTCTAGGAAAGGCAAAGTTTAAATAATCCTGCATCATTCTCCCACCGGCAATAATCGGTAAGTATGCGCTAAGTTGGCTTTTCACCTGACTACCCCAGCTTTGAATGTTTCTGGTAATTCTGCCGGCATTTTCCAGCTGCTGATACATTGACTTTACCTCTTCATATCTATTATCACCTTGCACCTGCAGATAGACCGCAGGTTTAATATCTGCTATTCCACCATCTTCTGTCGCGACTATTGTGGAAAGATTTGCCAAAGCCTTCCAGATAGATGTTCCGCAAGCCTCCCTACCTACTTCTGGCACATTCAGCCAGATATCAACCCCTGCAACCAACTTTTCAGCCAGCGCAGTATCATAATCGACTACAAAATGCATCCTTTGTTTTAGTACTTCATCCTGATTGATCCTGGTTAATATATCATGTAGTAAACCTCTCATCTTATGATCTTCTTCATGCGCCTTACCGGTAATAAGTACGTGCATATTCTGTTCAACTAATATCTGCTTTAGTCGGTCATTATCTTCCAAAAGTAATTCCGGCCTTTTATAATCTGCCATCCTTTTCCCCCAACAAACAACAGTTGCGTTACCCGGGATATCAATCGCTTGCTCATACTGGTTTGCTCTCCCTTTCAAAAAATCCAGCAATTCTTGCTTGGCTTCTTGTTTAATTTGATATAGTCTTTCAACCGGCAAATTTTCTATTTTTCCTGCAAAGCCTACTTCCGGCAACTCATAGCAATCTATAATTCCATCTCTATAAAGATCGTAGAGGTCTTTATAAGTCCACCTTTGCATATCAACACCATTGGTGATGGCAGAAAAATTAACCGGTGTACCATCAACGCGGTAAAACCTTCCGCTGGCTATTGCCGCATGCATCTGGCTCACACCATTATATTTCCCTGCCAAAGTAGAGGTCAAAACACTGGTGTCCAGCCGGCCTGTTTGGTTCATCATATCTATTAGCCAATCCTTTATTAGATCGCTTTGCAAATTCGGGAAAATATAACTTTCTACCTGACGCTGGTCAAAAGTCGAAACTGAGGCCGGAACTAATGTGTGATTAGTATACCCAACTGATTTTCTAGCTCCTTTTAAAATAAAGTTAAATATTACCGGGGTAATTTCTATACCACGCGCCTGTATGTTTTTTATATAGCCATCCAGTCTAGCTAAAGCAAACAATGAGGAGGAGGCTTCATCCAACCTAATAAATGATGGTTCAACTCCTTCCCGATGGAGAACTTGATATCCCCCAAAACCCAAAACAGCCATCTGATATAACCTATGGTCACTATCTCTACTGCCCCAATAGGCACTTTTCAAACCATTTTCATATAATCCAACAACCGGATAATCACTAGAACCAAGAACACCCAGATCTATCTCATCATGATTAGCGCCGATATTACTACTGCCTCTTATTACCAATCGACTCTCAGGAGCAACTGCCTGATGATTGATTCTTTGGTGAAACCCGTCTAATTCTTGTGAAGTGCGCTCGGCGTAAGCCAGAGTCAATAGCCTGTATGAAAATCCAAGCCTCCTGACAATCCCTGCTGTATCCCCATTTAAAATTCCCAATCCGCCGCTACCCCAAAGTCCAGCCTCTGGCAAATAAACCTCAGTGGTAAGATGGGTAAAGGGGGTTGTTGGAGTAATAACTTTCTTTAAATCTGCTCTGTTTATTTTGTCTAAAAAGGATCCTTCCGGTGACTCTCTATTCATTACTTTGGTGCAGGTGTACAACACTTTACCTAGATATACTTTTTTTGTCAATGGATTTATGTAAGAGTATAATATGTATATCCGACTATGAGATTCTTTATCGCCCTGGAAATACCGAGTGAGAATATCCCCCAGTTTCAATCTATTCAAGATAAATTGCATACATTAATCCCTCAAGCCAGAATAACTGATTTGGATAAAATTCACCTGACCTTAGCCTTTATCGGCGAGCAACCGGATAACTTAAAAGAGAAATTAATAGAAATTATTAGAAATTCTGTCCTGGATATTTCTCCATTTGAAGTGACTCCTGCTTATCTTGACGGCTTTCCCAATATTCACCATGCTAATGTTTTATGGGTGGGAGTTAAGGGCGATATAGATAAAGTTTTACTAATCAGGGAATATATCAAAGACGGTCTGAGTGCTTTGCACCTGCCGGTTGATGAAAGGCGTTTTATTCCACATATCACTGTTGCCAAGCTCAACGAACAGATATTTATCGACCGCAAGCTGGAAATGGAGCTGGAAAAGATCATGACTATGTCTTTTGATCATATTAATATCAACTCAATCAAACTTTTTGAATCTGTGGCAAATGAGGGATTCCATTCCCATAACACCCTGGCTGAGATAAACCTGGTTTAGTTTTTCGATATCTTGACAAAAATTAAGAATTATTGTTAAATATTCTTATGAGTACAATTACTATTTCTTTACCAAGCCACATAGCTAAACAGATTGACTCTGAGGTCAAAAAAGAAGGTTTCTCCACCCGGTCTGAATTTGTCAGGAGTTTAATCAGAAAGTATTTTGGTTCTAAAGAATTAATTTTTGAAGAATTTATTCCTCGACCTCTTGAAGAGATAGAACAAGGATTTAAAAAGACCGGTAAATATAATGAGAGGTTTATTAAAAACATGGTTTCTGGGTTAAGTAAATCCTCTTTTTATGAGCATTAAGCCTCTTAGAGAAGATCTTCAAAAGTACCTTATAAAACATGGCCTAGTCAAAAAATTTGACAAACAGGTTACTCTCTTCTTAAATAATCCCTCACACCCCTCTTTAAATACTGAAATATTAGAACCGAGGAGTTTTAAGATTTATTCTTTCCGTATCGATCGTAAATATCGAGCTGTATTTGGTATTAGGGGAAATAGTGAGGTTGAAATCATTGATATTAATGATCATTATCGATAACTTTAAAATGTGAGTACTGAACCCCTTTGATAGGATCCATTGTAGCGCTAAATCGGTTACGCCAAACACAATCTCGTCCTCTAGAACTGCCAGAGGCGGCCATAAATAATTGTTCAGGAATAATTTGACCAACTTGTAAACCATGGTGACCTGCATACTCTTGCGCGAACTCACTGAAACCTCCTTTTATAGCTTCTACTTCTTTTGTTGGAGTGCCGGTTTTCAAAGTACCAAACTCTGTATTACTAATATCTGCCATGCAATATTTTTACCACACTGATTAAATTATTACAATCTGATACACCCAGCTTAGATTATATTACAGTGTTAAATTCCGGCTGATGATTTAGATCAACAGGGCTTAGGGTTTGCAGTAAAGTTTGAAAAGTAGCCTCCGGACCAAACCTTTGTTTAATCCATCCTGAAAGTTGTCTAAAACCTTCTAAACCTTTTATTTCTTCATATATTCTTGTTAATTCTTCAACTCGGACATTAAGAGGCGCTAATTGCTCATTCGAATGTACTGGTTGACCATTATCAGTTAAACTGGCGTAAAACTTGGCTGCTCTTTGCAGCGCTCCGCTATCTCTTCCGGCTGCAACCAGCGCATATTGATAAAGATAGATTGCTTCCTTATCTAAAATCTCCTCCCATTTCTCACTGTCATAGCCTTTAGGGTTATTTAAAGCTATCCTCTTTTGAACTTCCCTCCGCTCTGTATAGTCTCTTGGATCTTTCATTTGGGAACTAACTTTTTGATCCCTTTCACTCATTGGATCCCAAAACTCATCGTCTTCATCATAGCTAGGAATTACCCCGATAGGACCCTCTGCATGCCCTTCCATTAACATATAAGTTGGTTCTAAAATTGTCCTGCGGATAATTTCCATCATTTCTGCTTCGTCGTAGGTAGCAGAGGCATAAATCGTAAATGGCTCTGTAATTGATTTCTCTGAGGCTAAAACCCGCTTTGCAATGGCAGTTGTAAAATCTATTACTGCCTCAACTTCAGCCAACCTGGGATGCTCGGCAGTAGTAAAAAATTCCTGCTGCTCTCGTAAACCAATAACTGTCTCCTGGGTGAGGCTTCTTCTGGCTCCTCTTTCCCTTTCCGGGTAACCTTGCCTGTCTAATTCAAAAATGTCTGCCAAAGTCCAGGGACGCATTTCCGTCAACCCATCCTCGCCCTTAACTTCCCGTTCTTTACTCCCAAACATCAACCTGCTGACAAGTCGGGCCATACTATTATCCGGATCAGTCATTTTAGTAACAGACTCCCTCAACCGGCCTAATGCCTGCTGCTCTGTCTTAATCTGATCTATTACTTCTGCAATCTCTATTGTTTTTTTTGGGGCTACTGGCTTTTTAAGAGGTTCAGCGACTTCAGGCAAAGAAACAGGCTCAAAATCTCTGGGATCTATTTTATTATCAGCTCTATTATAACCCCCAACTCTACGCTCAGGCATACGTTGGATTATAATCCCGGCTCCTGCCATATGCAATTATTAAATAATCCAAGACTTATACACACGATAATATTAGGTAGGCAAACAGGAGAAATAGTTTTTATCTCTTTTTTTGAGATTTATTGCGCAGAGTAGGATAGACAATAATCGCAATTGCTAACGCCATAATGGATAAAGCTAAGATTCCACTATAATAGAGTTGTGTGAAGATTTCTCCGATGCTCATTTACCTACCTCCTTTAGTCTTAATAATAACAAGGCTATGTAAGTAAAGACAAGACCTAAAAACAAACCCATAAGCATCATCATAAATGATAAAAACGGTTTCGTGGTTATCTCAACGGTTGGAAAAAGTGCCACCAGAAAAGACCCTTTGGCTAAATCAAAACATAAGCTTGCTAATCCGTTAAGCTGATCGTTATTCAACTCTTTAATAAATATCATTAGCTAAATTATACGGCATTGCTATTAAAAAACTCAGCCTGACTACCTAAGTACAAAAAAGAGATCGGGTGAAGCCTGGGTCAGATGAAGGGTAGAATGTTTTATTACCAAGCAGGGTCATCTTTGAAAGCATCTTTAAATGCAACCGGAACGCTATTATTATCTTTAACCCCGGCAGTTTTTGGCGGGATTTCTTCATCCATATCCTCCCCTTGCTTACGCTTTACTATTTTAACTTTAATTTGGCCTAACAGCTCTTTATCTGAAGGTACAAATAAATATAATCCCTCAGTCATCCAGAGATTTCTTTTCCTGTCATATGGCAAAGGACCTGTGTCTAATGGATAAAAGCTTCTGAATGCTATCTCGCCATTACTTAACCATAATTCATCCGGCTGAGCTTCAAACATTAGTCCGTTCGGAAATTGCAGCTGAACTTTTAACTCTTTTGCTGCTGATAATATTTCTTGGGGCAATCGAATTTTACCAGCTTCTGTTACCCCAATTTCCAAGTGTAATGGAGCTCTTCTATCATCAATTTTTCCATTAATTGACTCGTGTTTTATAAGTCTGTCTTCTAATTTAAAGTCTTCCTCTGTAATCGTATAACCTATTTCACGATCGAAAGGGGTAATTGAAACTCTTTTATCTGTTCTTGATGGGAAAGAATTTAGACTAAACTGCACTTGAGACAAAACTCCAGTTGTGTCCAGTGATATCTTACCTCCCTTAAATTGCTCCACACTAAGTCTTTCATTAAATTCTCCTTTTGTGAACCTGGGATCAAACATTAAAAACTCTTGACCTAAACTAACTATTCTCTCGCTTAAACTTTCTTGCTCGGGTAATCGGTCTGCCATAGTTCATTTTTACCATACTACTTAATTTGCTACAATACACCCATGATAATTTTAGGTATAGAGACATCTTGTGATGAGATTCCATTAATCCAATAATCTGCGTGCATCCTGATCTCGATATATTGCTGGAGGCACATACTTCCTAACATGATTAAGTGCTGGTGCCATAAGTTTCAAATCATTAAAAGCTCCATCCAACAAAGAAATAGAAATATGTTCATTAAGTGGAATAGCATCCGTACTAGGAACAAACATTCCAACTGATAGTCCTTCTCTAATACCTAATCTAAAGCATACCCATAAATTTATGCCTTGTGTAGTAGTAAATAGGCTTTTTGCTACATGGCTACCTAATAATCGCCTTAACGGATCTAGTATCTCCTCATCAAAATTAAAAGAGTGTCTCGTATGGTCAGTATAATCCTGTATCTCCAATGTGCCCATTCTCAAACTCCAAGAATTTTTCTTAGTATTAATGCTCATGTAATCATCAGAAATACGCTCATAAAATGTTTCTCCTCTTCTTTGAACCAGAACATGATCTTCAAATATCGTTACATTACTTCCATCATTCAGTCTTGTCCTCAAAGGTCTGGATTTCTTATGCTCGAAACCTCCGGCTTCTTCTTTAGCAATAATATTATTTATTTCACTCCCATTAGGCACATATCTTTCTAAAATAGCAGAATGAAAAAACTCTGCCAACCACCCTCTATCTTTTAACCATTGACGATATTCCTTTTTAAGATCTACTTGTACCCTAGAGCTAGTTAACACCCACTCATTACTTGAGCTTAGAGACAGATTCCCATCCTTGCCTTGTTGAGCGCGGAAGGAATCTACTGCCGATAACACTTCAAATATATTTGGAATTAAGTTAGTCTCAGGAGTAGCAGTATCAGAAGATGCTAAATGCCGGGGATCAAACCATAAAGCGCCCCATTGTCTTGACTCAATATCTTCAATATGAGGCACAGACTTAGGATGAACGCCCCCCATTATAAAATCTATTGAGTGTCCATCCAAGTCCGGATTCATTATACGTAAAAGGTCTCTGTCAGGCTCACTGAGGGAAGGCCAAACTCCAAAATCGTTTTCCCTTAATCGATTAACATCAGAGAATGGTAATTTTGATAAAGCCAATGCAGAACTCAAAGGAAATTCCGTTATGGATCCTGCTTCAATCTGAAAATCCTTTTCTAAACCATGCATTTGTGCTTGGATAGGATCTAAAGTAAAATTTGCTTTATAGCTGGGTACTATTAATGGTGGATTCAAAAGCCTTTGCCAAAGCCCGGGATGAGGATTATGAGATCGAACCGCCTCCCTAAAATCTGGTTCTTGATTAAATCTTTCCATTAAATGCTTTAATTGTTCAAGTTTCATATTGTTATAGGATACACTATTTTCTTTAATTAATCAATCCTCGCCTTATTTACACTGGAAATGCAATATTAACTAATAATATTTGGCAATTAGATTTGGTAGAATATTAACATGATAATTTTAGGCATCGAAACCAGTTGTGATGAAACTGCAGCGGCAGTGCTGGAAAAGCGAGGATCGTACCTGCCTACCGGCAGGCAGGTACATATTTTATCCAATGTTATCGCCTCATCTGCCCAGATGCAGGCTAAATACGGCGGGATCATTCCGGAACAGGCAGCCCGGGAGCAAATCAAAAGCATTATTCCAGTCATAAATGAAGCTTTGGAGCAAGCTTTCCCTGAACTTTCCCCCTGCCTTGCCGGCAGGCAGGCTTTACGCTTTCCCCTTTACGCTTCTAAAATTGACGCTATTGCAGTAACTTATGGGCCGGGACTTATCGGGTCGCTTCTAGTTGGAGTTGAAACAGCCAAGACTCTGGCGCTAACCTGGAATAAGCCACTAATTCCGGTAAATCATTTACTCGGACATTTCTGGGCAAATTGGATTGAGACAGGGTCAAGGGTCAAGGGTCAAGGGTCAAGAAAAAAAACGCCTAGTCTCTTGACTCTAGCGACTAGTCACTTACCTAACTTTCCCTGCATCGGCCTGCTGGTTTCCGGTGGTCATACTGATTTAGTTTTATTTAAAGACGAGCAAAATTATGAATATCTTGGTGGTACCCGCGATGATGCAGCAGGTGAGTGTTTTGATAAATGTGCCAGGCTGCTAGGTTTGCCTTATCCTGGCGGGCCGGAAATATCTAAATTAGCCTCGCAAGGCGACGCCTTGAGGTTCAACCTTCCCCGTCCAATGATTAACTCAAGAGATTTTGATTTTTCTTTTTCCGGGTTAAAAACTGCTGTAGCAAATTTACTCTCCACCTCCGAGGTGGGCTTTGACTCCTCGGAGGTGAAATGCGATTTGGCAGCCGGAATCGAACAGGCGATCGTTGACGTGTTAGTTAAAAAGACTATTGCAGCAGCACAAAAATACAAGGTTGAGCATATTATGATAGCAGGTGGCGTCGCAGCGAACCAGTTCCTGGTTCGCAAGTTAAAAATTCAAAGTGAAAACCTGCCTGCCGGCGAGGCAGGGTTAAAAGTTAAATTACACCTACCGCCACCAGAACTTTGTACCGACAACGCCGCCATGATTGCCTCAAGAGGATTTTTCCAAAAACCCATTGATCCGTTAAAACTACAGGCAGAGCCAAACCTTGCTCTATCTAACTAATTTGAATATACTTAAGCTCATGGACAAGGTATATAACCAACAAGAAGTTGAAAATAAGTGGTACAAATTCTGGGAAGATGAAAACTATTTTAAAGCAACCCCTGGTGACTCCAAAAAACCTTATTCATTACTAATGCCTCCGCCAAATGTGACCGGGGCGCTGCATTTGGGTCACGCGATGCAACACTCAATACTGGATGCGATCGCCCGTTTTAAGGGAATGCAGGGTTTCAATGTCTTACTACTCCCTGGAGTCGACCATGCCGGAATCCAATTCGAAGGCACGTTAAATAAACTGCTGGAAAAAGAAGGCACTTCCAAGTATAAGCTGGGACGCGAAGAGTGGCTAAAAAGAGCCTGGAAATTTAAAGAAGAATCATACAACTCAGTTTCAGCTACCTGGAGAACAATGGGCTTATCTGCTGACTGGTCTAGGGAGGTTTTTACCTTAGATCCCAAAGTTGCCAAAGCAGTACTGACGGAATTCAAAACTTTTTGGGAACAAGATCTAATTTATAAAGGCGCCTACATTGTGCAATGGTGCCCCAAAGATGCTACTGCCATCGAAGATGTGGAGGTTGAATACGAGGAGCGAAAAGAAAAACTGTATTATCTAAAATACGGCCCTTTCACTTTAGCTACAGCCAGACCAGAAACTAAATTTGGCGACACCGCCATGGCAGTTAATCCAAACGATAAACGGTATAAAAATGATATTGGCAAAGAATTTGAGATCGAAACGTTAACTGGAATGCGAAAAATGAAGCTAGTCGGCGATGAAGCTATTGATCCTAAATTCGGCACCGGAGTGATTAAAGTTACCCCTGGTCATTCTTTCGTAGATTACGAAATCGGCAAAAGACACAATCTTCCGATCATTCATGTTATAGATAAAACCGGTCGACTCACCGAGATTGCCGGCAAGTATGCTGGAATGAAAGTGGCGGAGGCAAGAGAAGCGATGCTTCCTGAACTTAGAGAAAAAGGGATTTTGGTTAAAGAAGAAGAATACACTCACACTGTACCAGTTTGCGAAAGATGTAAGACAGTGGTTGAACCCATTATCTCCGAAGAATGGTTTGTGAGTATGCAGCCTTTGGCGCAAAAGGCTCTAAAACGAATTGGCGAGGTTAGCTTTGCCCCGAAAAATTATCAGAAAATTATCTCCGACTGGATTAAGAATATTCACGATTGGTGCATCTCCCGTCCGCTATGGTGGGGATACCAGATTCCGGTATGGTACTGCTTATCTTGCAATCCTACTCACCAGGTGGCAAATAAAAGCTCCCGCGGCGTGATAATTTCCCAAAATAAACCGACCGAGAACTGCTCTAGCTGTGGGAAGCAGGATTGGGTGCAAGACGAGCAACTACTCGATACCTGGTTTTCATCAGGACTTTGGCCAATGGCCACACTAGGTTGGCCTGAAAATACTGTAGAATTTGAGAAATATTTCCCCTGGGATTTTGAAATCTCGGCCGGAGAGATTAAATACCTTTGGATTGCCCGGATGATTATGCTCTCGCTGCATTTTACCGATCAAATTCCATTTAAAAATATGTTCTTCCACGGCATGATCCGGGATCTGCAGGGACGCAAGTTTTCTAAATCTTTAGGTAATGGAATTGACCCAAACGAGCTAAGAGAACAATGGGGCACTGATGCGCTTAGAATGGCTCTCTTCAGTTACTCTGCCCCGGGGCGGGATGGGCGGGCAAATAAGCAAACTATGGACGAGCGGGCTAAAAACTTCAGGAATTTTGGGACAAAACTGTGGAATATCGGGAGATTTATTATTGATATGAAATCAAATGTCATCCTGAATGAAGTGAAGGAGATAGATTCTTCGACTACGCTACGCTCCGCTCAGAATGACAATGATAAACAAATTCTTGAAAAACTAAACAAAACTATTAAAGAGGTCACTAAAAATCTCGAGACGTTTAATTTACATCTAGCCACCGAAACTCTTTACGAATTCATCTGGCATGAATTTGCCGATAAATATATCGAGTCTACCAAAAATAGGCGAGAGCAAGCCCAGCCGGTACTGGAACATGTCTTTAGAACCTGTCTAGAACTACTCCACCCATTTATGCCGTTTATCACCGAGGAACTTTGGCAAAAGATTCCACATCAGGGCAAAAGCATTATGGCTGCAGCCTGGCCAGAATAGGTTAAATCTGAATCCGCAAGTTGACAAAATAGATACAGTGGTGTACTATAAGCCGATATGACTGGTGAGGATTTAAGAAAACACACAGGCGAGCAGGTTGCAGCTTTCTGGACAGGATTAGACAGACAAGTTGCAGAAAAATTTAGTCTTACAGATTTGCCTATAAATACTATAGCTGGAATGCTTAACGACACTTCGATACCCACTTTTGAATTTGGAAATGACAAATTCTACTGTCAGGGTAGGCTCGAACTACCAGGTTTCAAAGAGCCTTTTCGTCGCCTAGAATTAAAAGTAGGTGGCAGGTATTTGTCTGGAGTAAACTTGAAATCTGAATCATCTGCCCGGATTTCAGCAGATGGAACTATAGATTACTTACCTTTTTTTAGCGACCAAGATTATTTTGCAGGGCGGGGACGAGAAAGATATATATTCTATGGCTTTGATTGGAATCCAGCAGATGATGGAACAATTCCTAATCGTATACCACTAATGATAACTGCATACGGACCAGGATGGTATGAAACAACTACAGTTCACTACGGAAGACCGAGTCTAGATGGAGTTGTTAGTATGCTAGATCAAGAAGTCAGGGTAGGCTTTACTGGAAAAACTGTTAATCTTCGAAAAGTTGATTCTCTACATGAGAGTAATGGTAAATTTACGCTACAACCTGATGGAGGTTTAAACATATCGATACAACCAACAGACCGTCGGGGGGTTGCTATGTCTGCTTCTTTCCCTGGTCAAATCAACTTACCTGATCTTTTATCGAGGCACGTAGCTTATCTAAAAGAACAGCTTACGAATGCTGGTCTTTAAACATCTGTGCCTAGATTCCCCGCACAATTAACGCGTTTTTACCGTATCAAAATATAATCTTGAAGCTAAAACTGTAAAATTTGAGGCTAAAAATGGTGTGATATTTTGCGTATGGAGGAATTTTATTCAGACTTTTCTTCTTCGACCTTAGCCTGCTCCTCACCAGTCTCACCCTCTGTAGCTGTTTGTTCCTCGTTAGACTCTTCACCCTCTCCCTCTTCCTTCTCACCTTCCTCGCCTGTTTCCTCGGCAGCGGCTTCTGCTTGTTCTGCGGCTTGTTCTTCCAGTAAGGCTTCCATCTCCGCTGTTACAGCCGGGGCTAACTTTACTACAATCTCTTCCGGATCAACAGCTATAGTTAACTTTTCTCTATCATAAGTTAGTTGCCCAATCGTAATTGCATCGTCAATATTCTTAAGCGAGGAAATATTAACTTCAATTTTTTCTACCAAATCAGCAGGCAAAGCCTCAACAGAAACTTCACTCAACGTTTGAAGCACGATCGCTTCACCTAATCCAACCGATTCCGGTTGATCTCCTACTAAAACTAACGGAACCGGAACGCTAACTTTCTCCGCCAAATTGACCTGGTAAAAATCAATGTGTACAATCTCTCCGGAAACTGGATCAATTTGTACTTCCCTGATTAAAACCGGCCTGACCCGCTCAGAACCAATTTTTAAATTTATTAAACCTGTCTCCCCTGCCTGCTTGAAAGTTTTTATAAAATCAACAGCCGCAATTAAAACATTCTCCCCGTCAACGCCTTTGCCAAAGACATGGGCTGGCAACTGCCCGGCTCGCCTCAGCTGCTTAACTTTTTTTCCTAACACCTTTCTTTCTTCTGCCTGTAAAGTAATTTTATCCATATATTAACCAGGATTGTGTCTATTTCTTTAAAGTAGTAACAACCCTTCTTTTAAACTAGAGTAATTTAACACATCCGGGCATAAATATTCAAGCCTTAGTGTAAATGTTTTGAGATTACCTAAATCACTTCTTAAATTCCACTGCAAAACTTCTGTTAATCGACAAGTCTGTTTGTATAGTTTGCTCCTGGGGACTTACTTTCTGAGACTGGGTAGATACTAACTGATAGTTAATCGGATAGGAAAGCTTCCAGATAAATGGATCCTTCAATGTCCCCGCCTGTTTTAATACATCCAGCTGGTACTTGGCTACCCCGTTTTTAAACTCCAATCCGTTCGCTAACTGATAATCCAGAACTAAGGTCTTCTGCTCCTTAGGCAAAAGCTCAACCAACATTGAATACCCGGCTCTACCATAATCGACAAACGCCTTAGCATCCTTACTGATATCACTCTCTGCCCACAACGCTCTTTTTAGCTTACTGCCAGAGGGCAGATAAAACCTGATCCGGTTTTTATATTTACCTCCGGGAAAGGTATCAGATGGACTTCTGTTAGTATAGCTAATCCTTAGCCTTTGATTAATCTTGCCGTCCTTATCAATAACAGTTTCTAAGTTGTAGTTTCTGTCAATATAAAAATTTGCTTTATTTGCGCCTAAATTTGCTTCAACCGGTGCTAGAAAATCCAAAAGTGTATCTGTTTTTTCAACACTCTGTCTGGGAAGGGCACTTACCCAATTTTGCGAAACTAAATAAGAAAACAACCTCGTATCATCCAAATAAATACTGATATGCTTCTGCTCTAAAGACTTGCCGATTGATGAAACAATCCCTGGCCAATTCTGGTTAGGCAAAAAGAAGAGCTTGTTAAACATCTCACTCGTTAAAGCACTCAGGAAGCTTTTCTTGGCTTGAGAACCAGGGAAAAACGAAACCTCTGCATGGGCGATTGCTTTTTCAAACAAGTTATCTGCTGTGATTTTCTCACCATAATCAGATAAATCCAAAGGTCCCAACACTGAAACTAAATCCTCCATAGCCGAGATATCAAAAGCAAAAACCCCCTCTACCCTTTCCCCTGTTTCCTTGTTATAAAACCACTCAGCCTGCCTGGCAGCTGTCGGATAGTCAGGCTCCCAATTCGAATCTCTTAAATACCAATACTTCTGACCTAAATCCCCTTTTATCTCCGCTGGCGGCTCTACATGTAGCTGCAGTTGACCGTCAATATTATAAACATCATTTACCTCTAACTTTTTAAGCTTCCCTCCGGCAAAAGACACCTTGGCAAAAGACCCGATAAACCCTCCTGTCGGCCTAAGCTCCATATTATTCTGCAGAAGTATTAAGTAACTTTTTGCTCCATCTATCGCAACAACCTGGGGCAAAATTGAAACTATCGCTCTCCCCTTTTTAACTAAATTTGCATAATCTGTAATTTTTTTTGATAATTTATCTATCTCGCTTTTTAAAACAGCAGGGTACGTTGAAAAACTTTTACTGTTTATTAATGCCTGGGCTTTAGATAAATCCTCATCAGCTTTTGATAAATATATAGAAGAATTTTCAAAATCATTTTTGGGACTATCTGCGCTTTCACCAGTAACTTCTTTTAAGCTTAGGTACAGCGACTCTATTCCTAAGACAGTATTCCTTGCCGAATCCGAAGTTAAATATGCTAACTCTAAGATCTGATCAGTCCCCTGCAAGCCTTTATCAAAAAAACTAATTTTTCTAATTAAGTCCAGTGATGCAAACATCTTCCCCGTCTCTGTTATCCCGATATTCGCTGCTGCAATATTTTCCAGACTTTTCTCAAACTTACCCTTCTCTAAATTCTCTATTGCCTGAGACATCTCATACCTAAATGATAAAACTCCAAAAATTGTCGCAAACACCGGCCAAATAAGCGCATAAGCTACTAAACAAATAATTATTATCAGATAGGCTTTATTTAATAAAAAGCCAACCTTAAATTTTTTTTCCTTTTCTTGCTCTTTAGGTTTAATCACTTCTGCCTCCTTGTCCTTTAAGGATTTAAACCCCTCCAGCTGCTCCTGTTTTTCCTGCTCCCATTCTTTTCTTTCTTCAGAAGCCTTTAACTCCTCCTTTTTTGGTATGACAATTTCGTTATCCTTAAAATAACTTAATGTCTTTCTTAAGCTTTTTACTAAATCTGCTTTTATCTTCCAGTTTAAAAAACTTATTGTCTTTTCCAAATTTGGACTGTACCAGGGGGGTAACTCAGTTGGCGTAAATCCCCTCTCCTCATACCAGACCGGATCTAGCAGTACTTGCTTTATCTCCGAAATTTTTATCGGAGTTGGAGAAACAGCGTCAAATATTTTTTGAGCTGTTGCCCCGGATAAACTACATCTGATAATTAGCTCAACTGCATCCTCTATAAATAAAGCCCTGGTTGAAAATTCTAGCGGTATGTCCTTTTGTAAATTATTATTTAAAGCCTCCTGTATTAATTTAACAGCCGGATCATCAGAATTAAAATTCATCCTGGGGCCAAAAACAGCCCCCATCCTTAATATTCTGGCATTAAGCCCATTCTCTCTAGCAAACCTGGCTATCTCTACCTCTGCTTTTTTAAACCAGTCAAACTCTAAATCCTCTCCTTTATTTGAATATAGCTCAATATATGAAGTAAATAGCAACCTGGCCTTGCTGCTCTTAAAAATTTTAAGAACATTTTTCAAGTTCCAACCCTCAGATGCAACTATAAAAATATAATCCAGCCTGTCTACCTCAAGTTCTAAATCCTCGGTGTTTTCTGTAAGTAGATGAAAGCTGCTTTTTTTGGTTGCCAGAGCAAGATTCTCACGGTGTCCGGTTTTAAAGTTATCAACTCCAATAACCTGAATACCTTTTTCAAGTAAGCGGTCAGCTAAATTTGACCCCAAAAATCCCCCCACCCCCACAACTAAAGCTAGCGGGGTATTTCGCGAAAGACTTATGCTATTTTTTTTAATGCTCTTATCCTCAATTTCAATCACGGGTAAATCGTATCACTTAGAAAATTAAATTCAATATAGCTAAAAGATAACAAAGTGGTTAATATTAAAAACTTCGTGGGCTGGGAAGTAAATTAGAGCAGAGCGTCTAGGGCTTTATTCGCCATAGCATCTGCTAAGGTATTCATCTCTCTTGGTATGTGTCTATAAGAAACAGCCTTGATACCTATTTCCAGTTTTCTTATCTTATTAGCTAAGGGGATTAAATTTAAGCTTTTTATTTTATACCTACCGGAGAGCTGTTCTGCAACTAATTTCGAGTCCATAAAGAAATTAACTGAGAGCTTTTCATTATTATATTTCTTCAAATATTCAAAAGCCTTTACAACTGCGCTATATTCGGCGAAGTTATTTGTATTAACTCCTAGAAACTCACCTTCCTCATAAATTTGTTGACCTTCTTCGTTAAACACCACAAATCCATATGAGGCCTTACCTGGATTTCCGCGGGATGCTCCGTCTGTGTAAATCGTTAAAACCATTTAAAGAGTATACCCCTTAAGATAAAAATTTGCATTATTAAAATCGCATACTCACAAATAACGCTTGTCCAGGACGCAGCCAAAAAAGAATAATGGGGTATATAAATCACGTTTAAAACAAGGTTAAATACGCACGCAGACGTGTAAATGAAAAGCATCTGTTTATACTTTCCTTTTGAAACTAAAAGCCACATAAAAAGAGCGGATAAAAAGTAAGCCGGAAAACCAAGCGATAGAATTGCTAAACTTTTCGCTGTCCCCAAAAAACCGCCGCCGCTTAAAAGATTTACAAAAAAAGGAGCAGTTAGTATGGTAAAAATAGTCCCAAAAAAAGAGATACCAAGAAGGCCTAGTCCAATTATTTTTATTCCTTTTGTAGATTTTAGCATTAGCGGATAATAAGCATTCATTACAAATGCCGGTAAGACTAAAACTGCCTGAAACATTTGATACGCTAAGTTGTAAATACCCACATCAGCTGATGTTTTAAAATAAGCAATCATAAAACTATCTGCCCTAAAATAAATTACATTTAAGGTCAAAGTTGCTGCTATTGGCCAGGACTCATAGACTAGATCTCTTGCATATTTTAAATTAAAAACAGGCCTGATACTATCTTCAAATCTTCTGACAAGGAACAAGGAGCTAATCCCAATAAACAACCAACCAATACCCTGGGAAAAAACTAATAAAGATAGGTTCGCTTTATTATAAGAAAAACATAAGACTAACAATAAATAAACAGCTGTACCGATACTGGAAGATAAAACAGAAAAATCATACCTTAATTTTTCCTGAAAGATTAAGTTACAGGTGATAAATATTCCGGAACCCAAAATCGCCAAAGAGCCAAAGATAACAGCAGTATTAAACTCTTCAGCGCCAAACGGCCAAAAGGGTAGTAGTCCAATTGCAATTATAACCAGTATTAAACCCCATACCAATCTAACACCTAATAACTTGTTCCAATCACTTGCCTTTTGTCTTAAAACATGGGCATTAAAACCAAAGTCCCCAATAAGAAAAAACATACTTAAATAAGTTAGGGCTAAGCTGAAGGTTCCTGTTCCGCTTTCATGATAATTCCTTGCCACAATCCCTAATATAATAATAGTAGAGATAGAACTAACAACTTTTCCAATAACCTGCCAAAATGTTTGCTTGAAGATTTTCTTTAGAACTTCCACAAAATAATTATACTGCTTTTACCTTTAAAGAAGCTATTGTAAGCCCCCAGACTAAAAACAGTAATCTATATCCTTGCGGCAGGGTAAGAAAATAATGGTCAAACATCCCTAAAAATATTATTGCTCCCCAAATTATCGAAAAACGCTTTTTAAAAATCGGGTAGCCTATCAGCCCGATTAGCCCGATAGTTCCGATTAGCCCGGTTTCAGATAAACTCAGTAAAAAAATATTGTGTGCTGGCTGCAAAAATCTACTGGGTCCTGTTAATAAAAGATCTGCCGCCCTTGGTATAAAATTATTCAATCCAATTCCCAAAATTGGATTTTCGACCCACTGCTTAAAAGCTATCTGAAAAAACTCTTCCCGTCTTAAAAGCGCTAAGTTATCAAAGGTCAAAAGAGAAAAATATCTTGTATATAAGATCGGCAGCAAGGCAACAGCTCCAATAGCTAACATTAAGCGTCCCCTATTTTTTAGCAGAACCAATGAAGAAATAAATAATATAAAGATTGCAGACCTGGACACGGTTAGTAAAATAACCAAACCAGAGGCAAAAAAAGTCCAAATTAGGAAATTCTTCATACTTGGGTAAAAAAGATGATACAAGCTTAAAGATGCTACCAGTAAAAATCCAGCCAAAACGTTTGGGTGAGGGAAGGTAGAGTAAGGTCTTAAAAAATCTCTGCCGTAAAAATCAAATTTAGCAATTCCCGGGGTTGAAAGACTGAAGGTTCGCTCACCTAAAATCCAAAAGCCTACTGTTGCCCCCTTAATAAATTGTCCAACTGCTAATACGGCTTCTGCCAGAACACAAAGGGTTAATCCCCAATAAAAGATTCTGCTAACCTCTTTTAATTTTTGAGAGGCTATATACACCCCAAAAAACCCGGCAATGATAAACTGTTCTATTCTAACTAAACCCACTCCAATATTTGCTCCGCTTGAAAAAAGAGATACTGCCTGGGTGAGAATAAAAAAATAAAACAGGTTTATAGCTAATCTGTTGATATATGCTTTTTGGGCGATATAAACGACTGCCAGGATAATAACTAAAATATCCCAAAAATAAATAGTGGGCGCTAAGTAATCAATTGGTAGGGAATAGACAAAAGAAAACTTTAACCAAAAATGCCGTCCTAGTTGAGTTGGGAGTAAAAGGAGAGTAAGAAAGAATAAGGCTTTTTCTAAATTTTTAAGCTTCACTGGCTTCTGCATCGCTCTTATTATCAGCAGAAATTGCTTCTTCAGATTTAACATCCTGAAGCGGCTTTATTACAATATGCCTGTCTCTTCCTTCTCCGACACTTTCAGAAGATAGTCCCCCCATCTCCGAGATAATACTGTGCACAACCCTTCTTTGCCAGGAGGACTGCGGCTCAATTTCCATCTCTTTACCTGTTTCCAAAACCTGTTTTCCCCAATCTTTTGCCCTTTGAGTTAGATCCTCTTCCTTTTGCTTCCTCCAACCTGATACATCCAGTATCACTCTTTTAAAACCTTCCTCTCCTACCTTTCTGGACATAATTTGATTTATCAAAAGCTGCAAACCATCAAGCGACTCACCTCTGGCTCCAATTAGCCTTCCGGCATCGTTGGTCTCAATAGAAACAGCAAAACCCTCATCGGTCTCTTCTATCTCATAGCTTCCTTCTAAAAGAAGCATCCCTAATAAATTGTCTAACACTTCAGATAATTGATTTTCCATTAAAATTTTGTCTTCCTTGGCTCGAGCCTCTTTACCTGCGGACTCTAGCCACCATATCCTCCATTCCGCCCCATCCAGACACCTTATACTGTTGGATAATTCCCAGTATTGTATAACAGTTCCAATAAATTGCAAGTCCTACTGGAAAAGAGAAAGCAAAATAACCAATCATTAACGGCATCATGTAGACCATCTGCGACTGCACCTGCCCCATACCTTCTTCTACTCCTTCTTTCTCTTTCTTCTCTTTGGAAGAATCGCCAGGATATGGCTTTACCGGCTTTGGCAGCGCCATCTTAGACTGTATGAAAGTTAGAGCTCCTGTCAGGATAGGGATTAGGAGCAATAAAATCCCATGCTCTGAAAACTGTGAGGGTTTAATCCCCAAATTAATCCCCAAAAAACCAGGGTCAATAGTTGCAGGCAGCTTAAGCTGAGGAAAGTACAAAAGAGAGTTAATCTTGTCTATATGCCCACCGGTTCCTGGTAAGATATTTATTATTGACTGGTAAAGGCCGATAAAGATCGGGATCTGTATTATTGCCGGCAAACAACCCCCGGCCGGATTTACACCGTGTTCTTTATACAGTGCCATTTGAGCAGCAGCCAAAGCCTGCTTATCGTCTTTATGCTTGATCTTTAGCGCATCTAAGTGTGGCTTTAAATCAGACATTTTTTTAGTCGCTTTTATCTGGTTGGCCGTAAAAGGCCAAACCAAAACCCGGATTAAAATTGTTAAAAACATTATTGAAAAACCTAAGGCTCCGGGAAAGTGTAAAAATTGCAGCCCCTGATATATCAATACCAAAAGATTAATTATCGGCCCTAGGAATACCAGATTAAATATATCTCCGATGTTCATCTACAACTCCAGATTCTTTTTAAACCCAGGAAAATCCCTTTTACGACACCTTGTTCTTGCACCATCTGCTTTGTGTATTCCGAACAGCTTTGTTTGTATTTGCAGGCGCCTCCGGGAGCAAGGATTGCAAACATACCATTATCAAAAGATAAAAACCTCTGGTAGAAATTTATTAGTATAATTATTAAGTTTTTGATATTCATAAAAATAATTAGGAAATTTGTTGAAATTAATAGAAACAGGGAAACTAATTGTTATTACAATGAATTTCTATTTTATATCTACTTATTTCTAAATATTTCCTCTAGCTCTTTTAATAAGTCTTCTGATTTTACCTCAAGTACACCTGCTTTGGGAAGAGCTACTATATTAATAGTACCCGGCAAAGAGGAATAAATACTTTGGAAAGCCTGAGAGGTTACTCTTCTTGCTCTGTTTCGATCAACTGCTTTTTTAAAGTTTTTACCGGACAGCGCTATTCCAATCCTGGGCTTTTCGTTTTCTCCGGTTCTAATAAAAAGCTTTAAGTATTTACTTTCCAGTTTTTTACCAGCAGCTACCCATTTAAAATCTTTCTTGAGATTAAGTCTGTTGTTTTTAGGAAGCATTAAATAGTCAGCCTTGCTCTACCTTGAGCTCTTCTTCTTTTGATTACCTTTATTCCGCCGGCTGTCGCTATCCTGGATCTAAACCCATGGTTTCTGGCTCTTTTTAATTTTTTTGGCTGATATGTTCGCTTCGGCATAGAGGTAAGTTTACTAAAGAAGAATATCTTTAGCAATGGGGAGTCCTAAAAGTTGGTTGGCAGTTTTAAATGCCAAATCAGTCTTTGTATCCTTACAAACTCTCACAAGTTCATCAAGTCTTGTCTGTGTAAGAAGGATTGGCAGCCCCTCGTATGCCTCTGGATGATCTTTCTTGTACTGGATCATTAGGTCAACAATACCATCAAAGGTGTTACTGAATACTTCGCCTTCTCTTTGCCACTGCCAATCAGCCAGTCTTAGATGATTTAAGCGCTGCCTTCCTCTTGGTGTTAGATCAAAAGGATTATGTACCTCTTCCTCATATAATATAAGCCCATTGTCTTGCTCTACAGTATGATTATGATTGAGAAGTGAAACACTAGAGTCGTGTACCAAACTTAAAACACCCTCATCAGCAAGCTGTAAAAGTCCGGAAAAACCATCCTCTCTAGTTACAATTACTGGACCAGTAAATATAGTAATTCCTGCCGCCTTTGTTTTGCTAATAGTCCTTGCAGCATCTATAAACGATGACTGGTTAAAAACATCAAGAGAAGCGCTGCAAGGGAGAATCCTGACTTTCCCTCCATCCTTAACAGACAACATATCCCTTACCATATCTGCGCCATAATCCTGAACCGGAACCCATTGACTAGGTACTTCAACTGCCATAAATACGTTATACCTCAATAGTCAATAGCAGTCAACTTAAAAATTGTAAGAGTTCGGAATTTGGCAAAACCCGCCCAACACCATCTAAGTTAAGAAAGGGCATAGCTCTTAGCGTTTCTTTGGAGTTTTAGATTTTATATCTTTTTTAGAAGCAATAATTAAAAGAGTAATGGCTATAACTGCCAGTAACCCAAAAGTAATAGATGAATTAAAAACCTCCAACCAATTAATTTGATTCATTTAGTTTCTTCTAACTTAGCAAGTTGCCAGGAAAGTGCTATTAAAACTATAACAAAGACTAGACCTTTGGTCAATATAAGCAGAATTTCCCACCATGTAGAAGTTCCGCTTAAAGAAGGGGTTACAAAAGTAGCCACAAAATACGCTTTAGCTATATCTGCACAGAAACTGGAAAGAATACCAGCAAGTTTTGAATCCAGTATCATCTATTTTGAATATACCATATTAATGCGGGAAACTTGATACACTTCTTACTAGTTTCCCTATATTGTTAGTTTTCCACTTCTGGATTAAATTGTGGATAACTCCCTTCGCTACGCTCAGGGTAAACTTCTGTCCACATTTTGCTGAACTTGTACTGAGGAGTTAAACAACGAAGTATGGATAACTTAAGGCTCTGGCATAAATTTTTAGAAATTATTAAACCTGAAGTTGGAACAAACAACTTTAAGGCCTATTTTATAAAAACCCTCCTAAAATCTGTGGGCGAAACTACTCTTACCTTAAGTACCCCTTCAGCCTTTATAAAAGAAAATTTAGAGCAAAAATATAAATCCCTTATAGAAAATACCTTTGAGAAACTGCTGGGTCGAAAGCTTCTGGTAGAGTTTGTGGTTAAAGAGGCTGAGCAAAGCTCTAAGGATTCTGAGGAAGATTTTTTTCAGGCTCCTCAAGCTCAAGCCCCACAGCTTAATCCAAAATTTACTTTGGAAAACTTTGTGGTTGGACCTACCAATAACGTTGCTTTCGCCGCTGCACAGGCAGTTGCCCAAAATCCCGGCACTTCATACAACCCTTTGTTTATCTATGGAGGAACAGGCGTTGGAAAAACACATTTAATGTTAGGTATTGGCAATGCAATTTTAATAAAAAAACCACACGCTAAAATTATTTATTCTCCTTCCGAAAGATTTATGAATGATTATGTAGCGGCCATACAAACTCATAAGATGGGGGATTTAAGAAACAAATACCGCTCACCGGATGCTCTTTTAATCGATGATATTCAATTTTTCTCCGGCAGGGAGGGTACACAGGAAGAGTTTTTCCATACTTTTAATGAGCTAATTGGTAAAAATTCCCAGATAGTTTTAACTTCAGACCGCTCTCCTCATGAAATAGCCAAGATTGAAGACAGGTTAAAATCACGTTTTGCCGGAGGATTAATGCTTGATATTCAGCCTCCTGATTTTGACACCAGGGTGGCTATCCTGCGGGCTAAATGTTTAGAACAAAAAGTTATCTTACCGGAAGAAGCATTGCAAACACTCTCCTCCTCTTTTAATACTAACATCCGGGAGCTGGAAGGTAAGCTGGTAGGAATTTTGCAACTGCTAAAAGCTCATAACTTACCTCCTACCACCGAGAATATTAATCTGCATCTTAAGGTTCCTACCAGCCGGAACTTAAAAGTAGACCCGAGAACTGTTTTGAATATAGTCTGCGAATACTTTAACTTAAGTCAAAAAGATTTAATCGGGGCAAAAAGACAAAAGGAGCTGGTTTTACCCAGACATATCACCATGTTTATTTTAAGTGAACACCTGAATCTAACTGTAGAAAAAATCGGACAACTCCTAGGGAAGCGGGATCACACTACGGTTATGCATGGCAGGGATAAAATAAAAGCTTTGTCGCTGAGTGATAGTGAGATTCAAAAAATGCTGGTTGAAATCAGGAACAGGATATCAGTTTAGCTAAGACTTATCCACCGAAAAACTTTCTTGTCCACAACTTATCCACCTAAAATTAACAACTCACGCACACGAAATTAAGACGAATATTAGGCGGGTAATTTTATCTTTTCAACATATCCACATGGCCTAATATCCACTACTAATGTTATAGATAAGGTGTAGTATAATCTGCTTAATAGTGGATAACATTAACTGGACAGTAGTTGGAATATTTACACTTCTTTTAATAATAGCTTATTTAATCGGACGGCTTCAAAACAGAAAATCTTCTGATTTACCTACAGATATCATTGATCTGTATAAAGGCGTACAGGATTTGCCATCTAAGGTACTACAGGTGTTGCAGGGCTCTATAAACCCTCAAAAAGGCAGAATGGCAGAGCTTTTGACCTATGCAGAGTTAAGATATGATTATGACCGGATTATTCCTTTAGGACAGCCGATAGATTTCATTGGTATTAAGAATAATGAGAGGATAGATTTTATTGAGGTAAAGTCTGGCTTAAGCTACATCTTGACAGAAGAGGAAAAACACATTAAAAACCTAATTGCCAATGGTCGTATTAACTTTAGATTAATTAAGGTGACAGATGAGGATATTCAAAAATTTGTGACTGCCAGAAAGGAAAACTAAAGTTAAGAAGCTTAAGCTACCTAAGCAACTTAAGTAACTATGAAACTCACCATTTTACAACAAGACATCTTACCAAACTTAGTAGCGGTTGCCAGGTCTGTGGGTGTTCACTCCACCTTGCCTGTTTTGGATAATATTTTACTATCAGCAGAAGGTAAAAGTTTAAAAATCGCTGCTACTAATTTAGAAATAGGAGTAATAAAAAATATTGCAGTAGAAATTGATGTAGAAGGAGCGGTTACTGTTCCGGCAAAGGCTTTGGTTGAAATTGTTTCAGGATTAGGTCAAACCGAGCTATCTTTTGAATCAGAAGGGGATAATTTAACCATAATCTGCAAAAAGTTTAAAGCCACCATTAACGGGATATCTGCCGCAGAATTTCCAGCGATTCCTCTTTCTAAAGAAAGCGGAGTTAGCTTTTCGAAAGCAGAAATTTTAACAGCTTCTCAAATTCTGTTTGCCTCAGCTATTGATGAAGGCAGGCCGGTACTAACAGGCGTGTTGACAGATGCGATGAATGGTAAGCTGGATTTTGTAGCAACAGATGGGTTTAGGTTGGCTCACAGACAACTGATACTGAAAGATAAAACAGTCCAATTTAAGAGTCTAATTCCCAGAAGGACTTTTGAAGAGATCTTGCGCATTATTGGCGAAGAAGAAATAGAAATGGTTACTGTTGCATCTTCCTTGGATCAAAACCAGATAGTTTTTACTTTGGGTCAGACTATCGTTTCATCCAGGCTTATAGAAGGACAGTTTCCTGCTTGGGAGAAGATCATACCGGCTAAAATAATTGGTAAGATAGAGATAGAAAAGGATCAGTTTATTAAGGCTATAAAATTGGCGGCAGTATTTTCAAAATCAGAGGCTAACATCGTAATTTTGACCACGAAAAAAGAAGGGTTGTCTTTACAGTCTTCGGCAAGAGAGTTGGGTAGTCAGGAGAATATTATTGAAGCAAATATAGAAGGGGAGGAGCTTAAGATTGCCTTCAATACTAAATTTCTATTAGATGCAATATCCAACATACCTACTACTCAGGTAGCTGTTGAGTTATCAGGAGCCTTATCTGCAACTTTAGTTAAGCCAATAGGAGAAGAGGGTTTGGAATTTATTGTCATGCCAGTAAGACTGAGTTAATAACCAAATAATAAGATACAAGTATTCCAAACAATCAATCACGCTAAACGGATTCAAGAAAGAGAAGAAAGACTTAGATACCCTGGTAGATACTCATAGCTTAAATTCTATTTTGTGCTGCTTTATTCAGGATCGCTGAAAATATTTTTATAAGTTCAATAACTTCATCTGTTAAGGGTTTTATTTGAGCTTTTAAGTCTGGATTATTATGAAGGATGAGTTCTAGCCAATACTTTGATTCTTTAGCCTCTTTCCTAGATATTTTCATACGCATATAAAAATCCTTTTTTCCTAATGCATCATTTGCCTCTCTATAGTTTGCACCAATTGAACCTACAGATCTGACTCCCTGACTAACCATTTCTAAATTAATACTATTTCGGGGAAGCTGTTTTAATAAATCGATAACTTTTTTGGCAAATTCGAGAGTTCTATCTTCAAGATCAAATTTCTGAGTTGTTTGATTATTGGCCATTAATATTTATTTGTCTCTTGGTTATTGTATCTTGGTTATTACACCCCTGTGTATTTGACTGTTTTAAAATGATAAATCTTCTCCATGCCCCAATTTCCCATGCCGTCAAATTTAGTCTCAGGCCCAATAAATAATGTATAGGTAATACCTAGCTCCAATGGTTTCAGGGGAATAATCTTGCCTGTTTTTCTATCAGATGATAGTTCAATCTTAAACTCCACCTTAGGTTCAATCCTTATTTTAAGCTCACCAATATTTTGTAGCGGCTTGTTAAATGTAATTTCTACAGGGTCGCTGGCAGCGATGATAGAATTTTCTAGCGGGTCAGGTTTGGTTGATAATATTTGAGCAGATTCTGTTTGCGTGCTGGGTGAATCCTGGGAAACTGCCGGCTGAGACTTAGTGCCCTGTGTTTTTATAAAGTAAATAATGCCTGCAGTTAAAAGTATTAATAGAATAATTACCAGGATTAACTTACTATTTTTCATTATTTAAATAATATTTCACTAAACTCCATCTTTTGGTTACTATCTATTCCAGCGCTTTTGATAGCAGCTAAAGCATTAGCCTTTGCCTGCTCTGTCTGTTGGCTTTTTGCTTGTTCGGACGAATAATAAAGCGTTATAAGCAGTGTATCATTTTCCGGGTCGTAACTGATAAAATAATCACCGCTTTTTAGAGGCAGTTTCAAAATCCAGGGTTTGGCAGACAAAAATTCCTGTCTGTCTTTAGCATAGCTTTCCTGCGCCTTTTTTTCCTGTTCCATCTCTTTTGGCACAGGTGCGCTGGTAGCATCAGGGGAAAAGGTGGAAGAAGTTGGGCCAGGTGAGAAGAAGGGGATAGGTTCAAGAGACTTCTTGGGTTTAGATCTTTGAATAAGCGAATAAACTCCAAATAATAGGATCAAAAATAACAGGACAGAGATTAAGATAATTTTTTTAGATATTTTCATAGTGTTGACTGGCCAAAACCTGTGATCGAGTACTTGTTAGCAGTTGTTTGAGCACTGATAGCTTTGAAACCTTTGACAAACACCGAGTCCTCAATTACTACATTATTAGATTCATAAGTCTTGATTACTCCATTACCCTGCTGGTCTAGATCTACACTATTAATTAAGCTGACATGTTGGTCGCCGCTTCCTTCAAAGAAGATAGTGTCACCTGATCGCAGTTGGCCAACCGGAGTGTTGGCAGGGAGCAGCTTATATCCGCTGGTATTGGCAAAAAAGTTTTTCATGGATAACACTGCTCCATAGGAAGGTCTGCTCAGTCCGCTTAGTCCGGCTCGACTGTAGCTATCTACAATTAGATAAGTACACCAATAGTATACACCCGGCTCATCAGATTTGACATTAAAGAAGCGGTCGCTGCCCTTAGACAAAAGACCGGTTATCTTGGCTGCGTTAGCAGTAATATTACTTTGGCTGGAAGCAAGACCCGCAGAGTTATTTCTGCAGGAGTTTAGTTCCTTTGAAACATCAATTAAGGTGTTGTAAGTATGCGAGCAGTTGGTAGGAGAGCCTGCACTTAGATCGCCGTATGGGCCGTAGCTTTCAGCAAAGTCATCCAATGTAGAGATAGGATATGCCACAGGATGGCTTTGGTCAAAGGTTTTTCTGATGCTTTTTAAAGTTGTACAGCTAGTACTGTTTGCATCCCGGCTTCTGGCGCAATTAGCAATTGGATTTTTAGCCGGGTCACTGAATTTATTTATGCCTAAGGCACAGTCCACCTGTTCATAAAAATTATCCCCCACACAACCCATATCTCTTGAGCCGATGGTGGAGAAGTTGGATTCTGATTTCCAATAGGCTAAGAAGATAGCCGGATTAAGGCCTGCAGTTTGGGCATTGCTGACAATGTAGTTAACCCGTTTTATAAATTCTGCTAAGTTGCCTTTGCCTGAGTTAATAAATACCTGACTATATTTATTAATATATGATGTTACATCTGACTGGGAAATACTGTTGTTAAAAAGATCAATTGAGGGTTTTAGATAACGGCAGGAGGCAATATTGGTTGAGGTATCCGGACAGCCGCTGCCAATAGCTCCGGCCTCAGCAGTTGAAGGAGAGTCTTTTTTACCGGAGAAAAGGGCTCCGAATATACTTAATCCAAACATCAAAGCGATCAAGCCTAGTAAAAGTCCTATGACGATTCTTTTCCCAGGTGAGACAACTGATGGAGTAGAGAGCCTTGAAGTTAATCTGGAAGTTGGGTTTGATAACCTGGCGCCAAAATTAATAATTCCGTTTCCGCTTCTGGAAAGTAGTGATCCGGCGCCACCGGATCTGACAAATGAAGGCAGCAGCCCTCCGCCTAATCCTCCTGCAGCCATCCCGATATTGCCTCCTAATCCTCTTCCTACAATCCCTCCCAGAATTGTGGTAAAACCGGTGATTGCCGTATTTAAAGTAATCCTGCTGCCGATATTTTTGTAGAAAAACCTGCCGCCTGCAGAAGCCATATTCTTTGCAGAATTGAGAAAGCCAGGAGGGATTTTTGGAAAACGGAATGAGCGTTTAGTAGGTGTTGGCAAAGTTGCTTCAGGGTTGGAAGCTATTGGAGCTTCACTCCTTTCCGGGGTTGCTGTAGTTGGATTAAAAGCAGAGTGTAATCCTCCCGAACTATTTTGCGCTGGAGAGCTAACGGTTGCTGGCTGTGGATTAATTTGTTGCGCTTGTGCTTGTGCCTCGAACTGTGCATTTGCAGTTACCTGCTCTGAAGTTATAACCTCAGGGTTGATAGTTCTTAGTAATTGGGACTCTTTATTCGTTAAGTCTTTGACAATTTTTTGGGTGAAATCATTGTCATCAGGATAAAGCCGACTATAGCTTACAAAGATCCTTCTAGCCCAGGGATAGATAAAGGATTTATAGTGCAGGGATCCATAGGATTCTGATTTTGGAAATCTAGCCTTCCATGACAGTGCCTCACTTAAAAATTTTGCCAGCTTAAATTGAGCCATAGATTTAGCTTAACTCATACCCTTTGTCTTGCCAACAATTCCTTTGGGTTTGAGGTAATTAATTCATGTTCAGAGGTAGAAGCAATCACCTTCATCGCCACATGGGTATTTCCGGCAAAAAACAATCCTTCACCGATCCCCTCAGACAACAGCAGTCTTTGTTCCCCCTCTGATAAGTTAAAAACCCTGGCTAAGGTATCGATTGAGGCAGGAGCTTGTTTGAGCAGGATCTGAATTGATGAGTTGGAGATAATTTCCTTGCCCCTGTCTAAGGCTAAAAAATCTTCTACGTCTTGCGTTATAGTCGTAAGCCCCAGGTAGTACTTTCTGGATCGCTTTGCGATATCTACTAAAAAGTCTGCCGAATCCGGGTTTCGCATTAAATACCAGGCCTCATCTACGATTAATATCCTTTTTTTTAATTTACTTCTGATCTTAGTCCAAACATAGTCCAAAATCATATGGATTGCCAGCGGTCTTAGTTGGTCAGGCAGATCTCTGACTGAGAAAACAGTAAAAGAGTTGGATAAGTCAAGGTTTGACTGGGATGAAAAAATCCCGGTTAGAGAACCTTTTATAAACCGCTCAAGCCTGGCTGCTAGATCTAGCGCAGATGCTTCTTCCATGCCGACTAAAACTTTATATAAATCTTCCATTAAAGGCGGAATCCGGTTTTGAGTGGTTGGATCATCAGTAATTCCTTTAAGCTGATAGGTTTGTTTTAGCGCCCGGTCTAATATTGCAGCTTCAGTTGGAGAGAGGTTTCCCAAAACCAGCTTTAAAAAAGTAGTCAACGAAAGAATTTTCCGCCCCAACTCATTCTCACCTGCTTTAAGCTCCTGAGCCAGGTCAAATGGGTTAATTTTTATCGGCGATGAGGAGGAAAAATTAATATATTCGCCTCCAACAGCCTGAGCCAAAGGCAGATATTCCTGCTCCGGGTCAATAATAATTATTTCAGTTCCGAACATTAGAGAACGCAGAGCCTCCAGTTTTACTAGGTACGATTTGCCGGCGCCGGATTTTGCGAAGATACAAGAGTTTCCGTTTTCTAAACTGAACCTGTCAAATAATATTAATGAATCATTATGCTGGTTTATGCCATACATAATGCCTTCATTGGCAGTTAGCTCAGATGAGGCAAAAGGAAAGGTGGTTGCCAGGGAGGTGGTGTCCATATTGTGCGTTAGGTTTAAAACATCCATGCCTATGGGGAGGGTTGATTTAAATCCAGCCTCCATTTGTAGTGTGGTTGGTTTTGCGCTCATAGATAATGAAGACAGTGTTGATTCAACTAATTTTGAAGTATTGTGTAGTTCGTCTAAAGAGCTTGAAGGAACGGTAATATATAAAGATAGCTGGAAAAAGCGCTCGACCCCTGTGACTAATTGATCCTGCAGACCTCTGGCATCCTCCAGGGCAACTTCAACAGCCGGATCAACCGCCCGCCCACGTTCTATGTCTGTTTGTAAAGTTGCCTCCATCTCTGCGATCTTTCTTTTTAGCTCATCTAATACCCCCTGGGACTGTGAAGGGTAAATAAACATGGATATTAAGAGCGAGTGATCGAAGGAGACTAAAGGTTCCAGCCAGTTTGACTCGACAAATCTGGGATAATTTGAGACAAAGTAGGTTCGAAAAAACCTGCTATTTATACGTAAGTCGTTAAAATCTACCTCTAATTCTGCCGGAGCTAAAACATCCTCAATAGTTAGTTTAGTTGTGGCTAATGTTTCGGTGGTAGCTTTTTTAGTTTTATTAAATATACTCATATTAGTCCAACTCCTCCACTACAAAAGGATGGTTTCTGGAGGTTTGTATAGTTTGTCCGGCTGGACTATTAGCTGCAGGTAGATTTGAAGTACCGGCGACAAAGCCTGTATTGCTGAAAGTTTGCAAAGGGGTGATTGGTTTTGGCGGATTAAGTTTTACCTGCAGCTCTTTTGGATTAATCGGTTGGGTTAGGATATCTTCCACAAACTGTCCGTTATATATGTCATAAAAAAGTTCAAGTAATTTCCGGTTTGTTAGCTGACTAGTTTTAAGCCCAACTCTTTGAAGCTGTCTAACGATCTGGTCCCTTCTTGGTAAAAGCACTGTTTTAATCTTTTGTTCTAAATTTTCCTTGGATGAAGTGAGTCCCAGTTCTAATTTAAATAGCGGTATTACCACATAAAATTTTTTATCCAGAACATCGTTTTCTTTAATAGTTGTCTGTATAAATTGCCGGTACTGGACGATCATTTTGGATAAAAGTGGATTAGACTGGGCTTTTTCAGCCTTATCCAGCAGATTTAAATAGGAAGTAATGTTTAATCTCTCGGAATGAATTACGATTTGCAGGCTGTAGTTTAGCGAGTTTAGCATCTGCGCAAAGGCGGAGATGATTGCTATTTGTTCCCTGTCAGATAACAGTCCAAAGTTGACTGCTGAAACCTGTAAGATTAAGGCTCCACCCCCGTCTTTTAAGATCAGGATATCGTCTTTGATATCTGCAATTGGAATGTGTTCTTGTGTTGTATTCATATTTTTAGCGACTAGCCACTAATTTTTAGCTGTAATCATTAAAGGCGGTAAAATTTCTCCGTTTAATTCAATCTGTAAAACATCAAAATTAAAGTTATCTTTTTCCAGCTCAAGGGTATAGACACCGCTTGGCAGAGGGGTTGAGCCTGTGAACTGACCTAATTTGTTAGTTTTTAAAGCTCTGACCGGCAATCCCTCTTTATCATATATTACGGCAACAGTGCCGATCAGGTAATTCCCGGCCTTATCTTTCACCACTCCGCTTATGACATTTGGAAAGGTGGTTAGAGCCAGCTGAGTCTGTTTTGGCTGGGTAGGAATTATCACCTTAATTTTTTCCTTAATTGCAGAAGGGAGAACAGGTGTAGATTGATCAGGGTTGGCATTTTCAGGTTTTGTAACAGTTTCAAGTTGGCTTTTTATCTCTGAGGCTTGGTTAACCAGCGTTTGTAAGTCTGCCAACACCTGATTGACCTGCTGCGAATAGTCTACCGGAATTTGGGTTTGGTTTTGTGAAGCCTGTTTTATCTGACCCAAGACCCGTTCTGTTTTAATGATTTTAAACTGCAGATTTTGCGCCTCTCTAGCTAAATTAACGGTTTTTGCCAGGTTTTCAGGCTTGGGCTTATTTGTTGGGGAAACTACGGACGGAACAGATTGTTGAGGTTCAATACTGGCTGGGGTTGCTAAGTCTTGAATGTAGCCAAAAGTCGCAGTCATGCTTGGAGTTTGTTGCTGATTTGGGACAACAGATAAATAAGTTAGCAGTCTGTTATTAAATAAAGGCTCGTCTTTAAATAACTTATTGTTTTTCTTCCAGGATCTTTTAGTGGGTGAATAGATTGCTTTGAAAAATGCGCTTACCCAGGAATCCAGCGGGCGCGAACTGATTGGCAAAAAGGCAAAGGCAAAACCGAGCAGGGTAGAGATGACAATAGTTGGCCAGACAATAACCGGATAATTCTTTGAAAAGAAAACAAATAAAATATAAGCAAAGCCGGATCCGGAGGCCAAATATCCAAACTGCTTTAAAGTCATATCACCAACCAGGTGAAATTGAAAGTTTGTGACGTTTTGCGGAATTGGATGTGGCTCCATGGTAAGCAACAGCATATATCGTGAAAATACTATAGTCTAGATATACAAAATATATCATTTAGTACTTCCCGTACTATTTTTCCTACACAAAGTAGATCAATGCTTAAGAATCAGGATTATTAGGGTTTGTGCTGGTAAGACTCATCAGCGTGGCAGGGTTAGCTATAAAGTTATTTACCTCTTGTTGTAGTTTGTCTTCCAATACAACGCTAAAGCCAGGAATTTCTGCTGCAAATAGCTCCAACTTAGTTTCCATCTCAGGACTCTCGAAATCTAAATCTTTTATTTGATTGATTTGATCTTCATTTAAAGAGTTAATCAGAGTTTCGACGGATAATTTATAAAGATGTGCCTCCAGATTACCGGACAGATTTGTTTTTTGTTCATTAGATAAGTACCCTAAAGATGGGTTATTAAGACAGCTGCTTATCAAGCCTTGTATAAAATCGTTTATCTGTTGATCCATAGTTTAAGTTTTAGCTTTTAATATATCAGCAATTACACTATTAACATCACTGGTAAAAAATAGCTTACCCCCAACATGCAGCGCTCTATCAGAGATGAAATCTGATCCGTTAATTCCCCAGGCAGGAACGCTGATCTTATTTGCCAGTACAAAACTTTTAGTTGCTTTTAATATCTCCCCGGGAGTTGGTCTTCTTCCTAGAATCTTTGCCAAAGTTTTTTCCATCACGCTCCAGGGGTTGTCTCCTTGCTGCAAGGTATATTCGGGGGGAATATTACCAAGGCCATGAACTGCTGTCTCAGGTGAAACAGGGGATCCTGTGGCAGAACCATGGGCATTACTGATATTTTCTGTATGTGATGTTGGCGCTTCGGCGTTTTCTGGATGATGATCGATTACGGGAGAGGCGTGAGAGGGGTCTGTGTTGACATGATAATTTTCAGCTCCGGTATGTTCTATATGATGATCGATGATTGGACTATGAGTTGAATCTGCGGATACGTTGTCAGGAGCAGAAGCATGTAAAGTTGAAACATCAGGGTGGAAGTATTCAGAAACAGCTTCAGCTACAGCTCCTCCGATTGCCCCAAATAGCGCACCTCGCACTACAGCTTTTCCTAACTTTCTCAGGTCATTAGGTTTCATTCTTTCCAAAAGTCTTTTTCTGGCAGTATCAGCCTCTGGTGGAAGTTCCGACCTGGTGTTTTGCCAGACCTGTTTAATATATTCAATGCCTCCGCCTACGATTGCCCCGCCAATAGCTCCTCCGGCAATTGCCACTGTCCAGGCGTTAAAACCAGCTGCAAATAAACTTGCTTTGGCAGCATTTTTTAATATAGATCCGAAAATGCCGCCTGCCAACATTTCAGAAAGCCGTTTTCCAAAAGTCATCCTGTCTGGCAGATTATTTCTTACTGACTCAAAAGCCGCGCCAATATCAGGCATGGAGGGTCGGGCGCCGGCTCCACCGAAACCAGCCATAGATTCAAAATCAACTCCAATTGCAGGCATAATATAAGTATTATTGCATTTTTAAAAAGATTGGGCAACTTATCAGGGTTGCGTTATTATTTAAGATAGAGAATAATTAATAAATATGGCTGAAGCAACTCCTGGTGGAGGATCAGAAAGAAATAGCTCAGAAGTTAGTAAAGTCCGGGAAAGAATCATGCTAGTGGTTGGTTCAGGGAGAATTACGAATGCCGACCAATTTTTTACTGATGCAGCTTTTATTCAAGAAGTCATAAGCAGACCCAGGCCTAAACAAAGCAGTTGGTTTAGTAGAAAATCCAATTCTGATTATGAAGATGAAGAGTTTGGCGAGTATTTAAAAGTAGCAGGAAAAGAAGATTATATTCACGATAAATTATGGGAATATCTAGGCGATGCAAAGGGAGAAGGGAGCTCGTCCGATGTTAAAAAAGGGTTAAAAGCTTTTCAAGCCTTAGGCTATGATCGGGTTTTTGGGTCAGATATCCGTAGTTATGATAGATTTTTTGATGATCTGATAAAACTGGAAAAAGGAAAATTATTTGATGAATCAGCAGAGTTAGAGAGAAGCTATAAATCCATAGGGGAGGATCTGCGGAAAACTGATCCTGGATTAAGAAGAGAATACGTCAGTAGAATTAAAGCGCATGATGCCCTGGATGAAAGCGAGAAAGTTCTCGAGTACGTATATATAGCCGCCAGGCTGGGTTATATGTTTGATTCAACTGGTCAAAAAACAGTAATTGGTAAAAATGTTGAGACATTAAGAGCCTATCATACAGATTTATTAAATCAAAGAAGGCAGAGGCAAGGACAATCAGGTCAATTTGGAGAAGAGGCGTGGAGGGCAGCAAACGAACAACGCCAACGTGATGAACAGGCTAGACAAAGAGCTAATACAACAAGAGAGTATACAAATACAGGAAGAAGACAGCAGCGTACTGGCGCAGAATCTGCTGGCGCTGCTAACCAACAATCAGGACAAGATGTGCCGGATGAGTCATGGAAAAATGATCCTGATCCGATCCGCAGGGAAAGAAGAAGGCTGGCAGCTGAGAAAAAGGCAGAAAGAGCAAGGGAACAACGGGCAAGAAAAGCAGAGGTTTCGCAATATATTAACAACCAATGGTCAATAGCAGAAAGAGCTTCAAATTTAAGCAACACAAGCGATCTTGCTTCCAGTATTCAAAGATATCAGGTTGGAGCGCTGATACTTAAAATGTGGATTCTTAAAGATCCTGATAAGGTGACACCGGATACTGTAAGTTGGGCTACAGAAGCATTAATCTCTAAAATCTGGCTTAATATGCCTGTTGAGCAGGTCAAGCAATATTTAAGAGAGCCGACAACAGATGCGGGATTTATTAATGCAGTTAAGATGCAGCTTGCCAGAGTCCTATTCGTACCTGAAAACCATCCTAATCCGGCTCAGGCAAGCAGATTGATTAGTACCAAGTTAAAAGGTGTTCACCCGGATAAAGTAAATCAATCTGACAGGCGGTTAGTAAGTCTTATTAGTGAGATGAAAAAAACATTTGATGATGCCAGGGTTTTGTTAAGTCTTTAAATTATTTTGATTTTTCTTCAGGAATAAGTAATACTTAATATATTATGACTCAAGAAACTCCACACGGTAGGCAACATACTGAAGATGCAAAAGAGCAGCAGGCAAAACAAGCAGAAACAATTAAACAGGGAGAAGCGGCAAAAGGCAGGGTTAGAGAAGCTCTCTCTGGAGCAAATAAGTTTGATCATGGATTTATTACAATAGATTATGATCGGTTTTTCGGGGATTTGGCTTTAGCAGAAGAAGGCAGTAGCTTAGCGGCAAAAAATAGGGAAGGAGCCAGATGGGGCTCTTTAAGAAAAGCTTTTTCGGGTTTAGATCAGGGATTACTAAGAGATATTTTACCCAAGGTAGGCAGAGAGGATTATATTCATGGTAAGTTATGGGAATATCTAGACAGGGCAAAGAGCAGGAATAACAAAGCTGATATTCAAAAAGGATTAAGGGCTTTCCGCGCCTTAGGCTATGATCGGGTGCAGGAAGGTGATTATGGAAGGTTCCTGGATGATCTTAGCGAGCTGGATTCCAAAAAATTGTTGGAAGTGCCGGAGAAACCGGAAGATGAATTAGAAATATCAAAGGAGTTAAGAAAACATTATGAATTTATGGGATTAGATCCTGAAATAAGAAAGCAGCTTGTTATCTCCAAATTGCAATACTATGACCAGTTAGATAACAGTAAAAAAGTGCTTCAGTATTTAAATGTTGCGGATAAGTTAGGTTACTGGACTCGTCCGGAAATGAAGCTAGGCTTAGATAAATTAAAAAGCTATCATGAAGAGAATGCGCGTCAGGAAAAAGAAGCAGAGGATAAAACGGCGCAGGAAGAAGCCCAAAGAAGGGCTGACGCAGAAGCAGCAGACAGGCAAAGGGATAGGGAAGAGGCGCAAAGAGCCTCTGATGCAGAGGCAGAAAGTAGAAGGCGGGAGAGAGATAGACAAGCAGAGAGGGATAGAGCGCGTCAGGAACAGGAGGCTGCAGATAGACGAGCTCACGAAGAATCAACGGAAGAACCTCTAGATTCGTCCGGAGAGACTACAGGTGAAGAACAACCAGCTGCTCCGGAGCCAGAAGTTCCACCTTCTGAACCAGGGGCTGTTTCTACCAGTGAGGCAGAAGATAAAAGCGAAGAAGTTTTGGATTATTTAGAAAGCAGATGGAAGGACTTGAACCCAAGTTCCGGGGTTGACCGCACAAATACCATGAATAGATTTACAACAGGACTGACTTTGTTAAACGAGTGGATTGTTAAAAGACCGGGTACAGTGACTGCTGAGACTATGAAAGCAGCGATGTCGTTTTTTATCAGGAATATTTGGCCGGAGAATATGCCACTGCCCATAGTTAGATCGTATACAAAAATACCTGAAGATAATCAGGTAATTCCAGATTGGGCAAGGATTTTGTATAAAGGTGTAGGAGATTTAAGTCCTTTTGATGCAAACAAGCCAAGAGGCAGAGAGGATAAAAGATTAGCCCGGGAAATAGATACGCGTCTTAGATTATTTAATGTAAGTCAAATAGATCCATCAGATGCACGTTTATTGGAGATCACGCAAAAATTAGTAGAAATATTTAGTAAGGTACATGATGTGGTTGATTCAGCCGGATATTTTAGATAAATCTTCTCTTTGGATATTGGTTATTGAAAAATATAAATTCTCCAGCTATGCTGGGGTTGTGGTGTATCAGACCGAATTTTTGGTTGAAGATACAATTGGGAATGCTGTTTAAATCAGCAACTGTGCCGCAACTGTGATTAGGTTAGGGTAAAGGGGTAAGCGTAAAGGGAAAAGAAAAGATTTGAATATTTCTTCTACTTTACCCTCAACGCTTTACGCTTTTCCCTACTTATAAGCCAGGAGACCGACCACACCAAGATCCCGTAGCAGGAGAAAATATGTCTGTTGAAGCACCCATAAATTTTGACACCCTAAAAGCTTACAGAAAGGCTTTTGAAAGCAAACCGGATGATTATCTGGATCCGGATAATAAAGAGAGAAAAAGACCATACTCAGACCCTCAGGAAGTAAAAATAAAGCCTGGGTTAGGACAGGACTCTGAGCTTAAAGGAACAGGATTTAACTCCTCTCTGGAAATAAACAGATTTTTTTCCAACTATAATCTGCGTATTAAAGAAGGGAAAACTGCTTCTGAGGCTTTGCGTTCTTCTGTATCAGAACTGGAGGCAAATATCCGCACCTTTACCCTAGAGTTTATTCAGGCCAGATTAGTCATCCCTTTTTTAGTTAAGTTGGATCCTACAGCAGAATATAGCATCCTTTCGCAATACGATAACCAGTCTGTTGTTTCTAAAACCAGCCCGGAAGAAAGGTTTGGGGCAAATCTGCAGGCCTCAATAGCTATTGACAGGTTTATGAAGTACTCTCCGGCCGGATCTTTGGCGATTTTAAATAGCCCTGCGGGTTGGACTAACTGGTTTGATGAGGAGGGTAAACCAATCACCTATACCGATAACCAGATGACTATTTACTGGAAGGAGGCAAACGGGGATCTGCATGCTTTGACTGTTGTTTCAGATTTAACTTATGACCAGTCGAGGCAATATTCTATTGACATGGGAGTTGACGGACAATCCCTGGAAGGGAGCTCAGACATGGAGAGGGTAGCAAATCTTGTCAGAAAACCAATACTGCTTTCTTCTGTCAGAAGAGGACAATCTCCGGTTGATTATGCAATCGATATGCTGTTGGCTAAAAGAGGCATGGGTGATATTAAAATCCAAAAAAAAGACGGCACTTTTGAATATAAAAAAGTAGCAGAGTTAAGAGAAGGGGTAAGAAAAAAAGAGAGTATGCTTAACTTTTGTGAAGAAGCAGAGCTGGTGATTGGCCAGTTAAAGGAGTATCTGTTTTCTCAAATTAGTAACTTGGGAGAATTTAAGACTCAGGAACAAATCGGAACAATAATAGATAAGGCTATATTGGAAATAACCCGAATAAACCTTCCGCACAAGAATTCAAGCAGCGCAGGTTCTTTTAGTAGATTTAGCAATAAGGCAGAAAACTATAGTACGAGAACCTCTTATACTCCGGAAGTATCAGAATGGATGCAAAGAAGTTACAGCTCCGAGATTGCCTTTTTAGAAAATCAAAAAGGCTGTGCCGGAGGAAGAAGAAGGACTGGTAGCGGGATAAGTTTAGGTACAGGAATTTTATCAGTAGGTTCAGGCATTGGGGAAGGTATTGGCGGAAATTGCAGTGAGTGTGGAAGCCTTAATATAGATGAGCACTATCACTGTCCTGATTGTAATCGGAAATTTGCAGATGAGACGAGTCTGTCTCCTGATGCAAGAACAAAAGAGTGTGGCTGTGGTTTTAAGTTTGGCTGTTGAACCTGATTTAAAAGAAACCAGTAGAAATTTATAGAAACTTATGGAAATTAATGAAATTTATTGTTCAGCTTTTGATTTGTAAGTAGTAGAAATAAAATTATTAAGCTTTATAGATAATTTTTGTGCTAGTTCTTTAAATTTTTTGTAATTAGCTTTATCCAACTTAATCCTTTTATCTAAAAGCTCTATCCAGTGGTTATTGCTTTCCATTAAAGATGCCCGGGCATTATAATAAAACTTTATCTTGTCCAAATAATGAAATCTTCCATAACCTTCTGCAATATTTGCTCCTACCGAATCCGTTGACTCAATAAATTGATCCCCATTTATTTTTTTGGTTTGCCAATCAAAATTGCTATAAATATCCCAGCCTATTGAGGATAGTTCTCGGGCTAACATATATACTTCTAGATTTTCGAGTAAAATATACTTCTTTTTATTTTCCATTTATCCCTACTGTTTTTATTATATCTCTATCTATTTCAACCTATTTCTACTGTATATCAATTATATCTCTATTTATATCTGAATTTTCCGAGCTATTCCGTCAGTATTGCATCAGTTTTTAATCAAGCACTTCGCAACGCTTCAGTGTAAACTTGCCACAGAAAGGAAATTTGACGCTAAGGAAAGATAAGCATTATACTAAATATGACAATACTTGAATATAAAAATATGCCCGGAGAAACTCCTACACCAGAAACAGATTCTTCTATCCCTGCTCAAACTTCAAGTGAGCAGGTAAGATCTATTGCCGCCAGATTTTTATCTCCTAAGGAACAGGAGCTTCTCGGAGCATCGCCAGATTGGAAGACAAGAAGTGGGGCAACAGCTTATTCACCTGATTATGATGCAGGAAAAGAATACGGTAAAGGTGAATTGGATCCAAATAGGCCACATATTTTAGTGTACAAGGATCCAAATACAGGTAAAGAAGTCCTCAGGACGCCGAAAATGGAAGGAGCAGGTTTAGGTGTTCCTGATTTTTTGACTGCAGCTAGGAGAGAGTCTTCACGATTTGAGCAACTAAGTAAATGGATGGAAGATTATGATGAAAACAACGTTGATTTAAGTAGCCTTTCCACAGATGATCTAACTGAATATACCAATAGTCGGTTAGAAAATTTACAAGAGATGAATAGAATTATTGAGGAAGCTCAGGCAAATGGTGTCCTTAATTTCGTTTTCCAGGATATAAAAAGAATATATACTGAAGCTACTCCACCTATTCCTGATCCCTATGTTAATGCTAGAAGACGCAGAAGAACATCAAGCTATGGTAATCGCGGTCAGGAATCTCCTACTCCAAGTTTGAAGAGCGTAGATGAAAGGGTGAGTGATATGTATAAATTTTTGGGTGATTATCAGGAAACCTTTTGGAAGAGTGGACAAGCCACTTGGGCAGGAGTAGCTGGTACAACCAAGACTAATGCGCTGGAACAAACTTATAAAGGAGTAGCTAGGTATATTGCCAAAAGAGTTGCAGTAAGTATGGAAGAAGATTTGAAAGGAAGACCACTAGATCCAACAAATGAGATTGGGGATGAAATCCTGCTTGGCATAAAAACACAAATTGAAGAAGAAACGAGACGTGCTCAGAATGAGGCTGAAATTCAGAGACAAAGACAAAGAAGAAACGCCACCCCTGATGAGATGCTTGACTATAATGATTGGAGAAGAGCCTTTGAATTTAGTTGGGCTGAAACTCCGGAAGAGTTAGAACGCTCAGTTTTTGGTTGGATTGAAAAATTTGAGAACCATTTGCCTGATGCAGCAGCTGACGAGGTACATCAAGAAGGCAATACCTGGAAGAAAAATGCTACAGATGCACTTGAGATTGCTGCTCATAATTTAAACATTTCAGAAAAGGATCCTTTTTATGTAAGACTTAAATCTTCGATTGAGGCATATGTTAGCGTGCTTGCAGGTGTAAAAATACTAGAAAGTGACGGTGGCTTTGAAGGGTATACCTCTTATTTAGAAGCATTTTCCTTCGAATTTAACAGACATCATGATGCAATTTATTTGGGAAACGCTAAGTCTGCAATTATACAAGCCTTCTTAAGCAGAAATCACGGCGAAATTGCTCTGGGAGCCTCAAAGGATAAGGAAAAGCCTATTCATGGCGACTTAACAGATTTCAGGGAAGACATAGAAGAGCGAGCTTTACAATATGCGGCTTCACATGAGCTCTACATAAAAAAGAGCGATTTCGATAAAAGGAAGGCAGAGAGTAACAATGGGTATGGGTGGGATGATGTGATTGAGGAGCTGTTACTTCATGATAGTAGAAGTTTTGACAAACTTTTTGCCAGGACAGATTTGACTGATGAAGAGATGGAGGCTGAGGCAAATAAAATCAATCTAAGAATCGAAGTTTTCCAAAGAATCAAAAATAGGTTGGAGGCAGAGGATATGTATGAAGATCAACCAGGTCATTTTGTTAGCTTAGCTGGATTAAGCGAAGAGCAAAGAAAAAACGTAATTAGAACTAGGATAATAGACAAGATGAAAAAAGCCGGAAATAGTAGTTTAGCCGGGAAAATTGGTGGCATGGGTGATTTGACAGCAAAAGATAAAGAGTTATGGAATTGGCTTAGAAATTATAATGAAAAAAGAGAAAAACAAGGCGATACTCTTTGGTTTCCTAGCGATTGGGATCAGGTTAGATTAAGTATCAATACAGCCACCAAATTAGTGGATAGAGCTTTGTCTTCGGAAGAGCTTGATTCCATGATTGAGGAGGTAGGCTCTTACAAGGCTAACATAAGCGGTTTAGATTTAGAGGTAAATACAAAAGGTTTATCAGAGGAGGAGATAAAAGAGGATATCTATGGACGGTCTGGTTTGACTGATAGGCAGAAGGCTGAGTTGTGGGAAGATACTTTATTTGATGTTAGACAAAGGGATTCTGAGGCAAAGGGAGCTTTTAATATAAATAGAAATTACCAGAAGTTTTTGGGACTTGATGCTAGGTGGGGAGGTCTTGTTTCCCGTGAAGTTAATGAAAGAGGTGTTACAGAGACTAAAACAATCTATGAGATGGCAGAAGAATTATTAAAAGACAAAATTAATTTAGAGGAAGGCCGAATAGAAAAAATGGTGAATGAACATCTAACAGCATTAAGGGCTTCAGGATTACCAGATGCAGATGTGGAGAAAGCAAGGGTTGAGAAAAGAAGACTATTAAGGAGAGAATCAACTTTCGGTGTTACCTTAGCGCTTAGGGAGCTAGGAGTAGCAAATGATTTGCCGGTCTGGGATTATAATTTTTTTAATGATCCCAAACTTGTCCAGGCAGTAGCACCTTATTTAGGATATACACATGGTGATAAAGCGGATATAGCTCAACTAATAGATAGAGGTAGGAGAGAGATGAGGGCAGTCTTTGACTATTTAGCGCAAAAAGATATGGATGGGAAAATACTGGTGGTGAGGGATGATCCAAACTTAGAAATAGATCCCGTAACTCGCAAACCAAAAAGGTTTCATAAAGAATCTTGGGATCGTCGTCGGGTTATTAATGATGCAGGAGAGATGGATTTAAGGAATATTTTTGAATCCAGGTTTATGATATCCACTAGTGGTGGAGTAGAAGTAACGGATTTAATTTCAAAGATAGCGGATTTAGGAACATATGATTTACTTTGGGAGAATGGCTGTAAGGATTTTCGGGAATTTCAAGGCTTTATTAAAAGAAGGGATGAACATGAGCTGTCAAGACAGAGTATTTGGAATATTAAGAAATGGAAAAGTGCTATATCCTATGCTAAAAAACTCAGAGAAGCAGGTGCTGCCAGAGTATATTTAGTCGGAGGTAAGACTAAACAAGGAGAGGTTATAGGAAATCTCATTGAGCCTTTATCAGGTGCCTATAAATTTAGGGATATTTTCCTCAACGATGAGATATGGTTTTCAGGGTCTAAAACAGACAAATTTAGAAGGACTGCAAAGGGAGCGAAAGAAAAAATTCCCATACTCCAAGAATTATTAGAAACTAATGATCCGGAAATACTTGAGGAGATTGAACATGCTGACCTGGATAAGTTAGTAGAAGTAGGTGCAGGTATAATTAAGCCTTTAATAGATTATCTTGATGCACGCAAATATGTCATGGTTGTGGGAGGGCGTACGCCTAAAAATTGGAAGTTAGATAATGAATTAATAGTACAGGCGTATTTTAAAGAGATGTTAAGAAGAACGCCTACAGTTAACGATAAAGGAGAGACGGTATTGAGTGGT
>CALRFD010000001.1:55084-105333 GCA_943356485.1 Patescibacteria group bacterium | reverse complement strand
CAAGGAAGAAGTAGGGTAGCCATTATGATATTTAGAGGACTTTTGCAAACGAGTTCATATCATTTATTATCTAAAAAAGAGCGCAAAGCGCTTAATTTGGATGAATTGGCTAAACAGACAGAAAAAGAGATGGCTGAAAAAAGAGAAGAAATAATAGCACGAGGATTGCCTGCTCAGGTTCAAGCAGTGATTCAGGCAAGAGAGGCTGAATTACAGCGTGTACATACTGTTGAAGCTACCCATCCAGATCATCCAGGGAGACAAAACATATTGTTAGAGGCTGAAAGAATCAAAAATGATTATATTGAAACACAATTGCGCAAAGAATTTATTCCAGAATGGCCAGCTACATTTATAGATCCTACAAAAGCAGTTGCGCATCATTAAGCCATATATTATTTTAATGTCCAAAGTTCTGTTTTTTCAACCAATCAGGTAGGGTAATCTTTCTACCTTCGACGACATCTGCTAATCCTTTTCCAGGTACCCTTCCTCCTGTCCAGGTTTCCCTTAATTGACTTAAATTCCCAGAAACTTTGCCTATTCCACCGGTTGTCTGGCCATAATATCCTTGCCCGGATCTGGTTCCGCCGGAAATTTCCTGTCCGATCATCTGTCCTGCCTGGCTTACCCGGCCGATAGTTTTACAAATTATATCCGGGATACTCGGGGTAGCAACCAAAGCGCCATATGCCAGTAAAACCCGGATAAAAGATAAACTTAAGCCTCCGAATAAAGGTAAAGTCTGATTGCCGGAGGGATTAAAAGGAGGAGTGCTGATATTAAAAAGTTGTCCCGGTCCGGAAAACCATCCTCCTGGTCCGTTTAAATAAGCGACAAAGTAAAAAACTCCGAATACTGCGGGAAAAGATAAAACATTACAAAGCATATTCAAAATCCAATTTGTGGCAATCCCCTGCCTGCCTGGCAGAGAAGCTGCCAGAAAATGAAAAGGAGCAGAGATAGTTAAAAATATAATGGTTACATAATTACTGATGAGTTTAAGTAATAACTTAAACATAGTATAAATCATGATAGCTATGGCAATAAAATATAGAGCCCAGGAAAAAGTGCCTGCAGGGTCAAGGAAAGCTTTGGCGGCAAAAAGAGCTCCTCCAACAGTTGGTCCTATTGCGCCACCAATTAAGCTACAAACACCAGCACCAAGCAGGCCTAAAGGTGCAGCTATGCCACCTGTTGCTGCTGCTGGTGCAAGTCCGCAAATTACAGAACCTCCGAGAGCCCCGATTGGGCCTCCTACAGAAGCCCCGACCTGATAAGCCGTAACTGCGCCGAATAATTTAACCCAGGCCTGTACCCCTCCATCTAAACTATCAATAATTGGTTGCAATACTCCTTCAATATCTCCTTTGCTAATCATCCCCACGAACTTACTAAAAATTGACCCAACATTATCCTGGGCAATATCACTCACCAGCTTTGGATTTGCGTTTTGCTGGGCAGCGCTGAAATAATAGCCCACTAAGTTAACTCCGACAAAAGCCGCATCTGTAATTAAAGCCGCCAGAAAATAACTAAAAGTGATTAGTACGAGACCGATAATCAGTCCCGGCAGGGCGGCTTGGGCAGTGACCACTGTCTGTGGGTTGATCTTTTGGCGGAATATTACCATCAGCCCAATAATGACAAAGATCAAAATCATGATTAGATAGCAGATATTTCTGCTTACCTGCCAAAGACTTAAAACCGGGCTGAGTACGCTATTACCGGATCCGCTAACTTGGGCATGTGCCTCTTTGACAACCCCAAAGTCTTTACCCAAAGAGGCGATATACTCAGATGTCCTGATAGGCTGGTTTAAGTAAAGCCCTGTAATCAAAGACGCGCTTGTACCTAATAATCCGCCGGATAGATCTACCTGGGAAAGTACAGGTACTGTTTTAATTGCTCCCTCTGCATTTTTTGTTGCCTGATAGGTTAAACAAGGCTGGTCAATAAAAGAAGAGCCAACTGTTAAACAACTGAAAGTGTGTAAAACATTATTAAACAAAAGATCGGTAAATTGCGGGGAAGCAGGAGAAATGGTGGTTGGAATAGCTGAAGTTGTTGCAGCTTCGTGCAGAACTTGAGCAAAAACAGGGAGGGGTAAACTCAAAACGCAAATGTTAAATGTCAGAACTATAGTTAAAAATCTTAAAACCTTTGAAATTTGAGATATGGTTTTGAACTTTGAGTTTCGAACTTTGAGTTTCATTAAAGCGTTCATTCATTAACAGTAGAACAAAAGAGAATTCTTTTCAACCCCGATTAAATTTTAGATCCTGACACTAAATACCGTGACATCGATTCCGGTAAATACTTTGATCATTTGTAAGACCAGCCAGGCAAGAGCCATAAAAACTAATCCTAAGATCGCCCACATCGCTGTTTGATGGGCTTGCTGGATGGCTTTTGGTTCGCCGCCGGACATTAAATACCTAAATCCGGCAACCAAAAGCACTACCAGCAGGGCAATAAATCCTAAACCAACCATCACAGAAACCACGCTGGAAAATACTTTTTCTATTTGATCTGTTCCTGCTGGTGGTGGGCCGCCCATATCAAGAATTAGTAATTATTTTGGAGTTGGAATAATAATATGACTAATATCGGGGAATCCAATAAATTGGCCAAATACCCGGGCGAGTGCAAAAGCTACAGCCAAAACAGCTAAACCAATTAAAGCATTGATAATTCTGCCCCTGGCTTTACCAACTGATTCTTTGTCGCCGCCTGAAACAATCCATTCAAAAGCACCCCAAATTAGCATTACTAAAACAACGAGTATTGCTACAGCAAAAGCTAAAGATATAAAATTACCAATAAATACGCCTAAATCAGTATAACCTTGGGTTGGGGGAGTTATATCTATTTGATTAGCTGCTAAAACTTCTTTTATCATAGTAGTTTAATGATAGTCATAAAATAAAACGGTTGTCAAGTTACTAGTTTTGGCCTGCAAAAAATTTAAAGCCGGTAAATTGGCCGAGTACTTCTATTGCAGCAAAAGCAATTGCAAAAAGCACAATACCGATCAGCGCGCTGATGATTTTTCTTTGCGCATTTTGTAATTTTTCTTTTTCTCCCTCAGAGATTAACCAGTCCCAGGCTCCCCAAAGCAGCATAAAGATTAAAACAATGGCAGCGCCGGAGTAAGCTAAGGCGATTAGGCTTGATAAAAACGTACTGATCCCGCCTGCTCCGGTTGGATCTTTTGCGATTAAATTTTGCAGTTGCGGCGGCGGAGAGATGGTGCCGAATTTTTGTTGTATATCGTCTGCTATAAGCATAAATTTAAGTGATTAAAATATTGTATTAAATTTAGATGCGCCAAACAAGGTTGAAAGCAAAAACTGCAAGACAAAGAAGCAGAGTATTAATATTATAAATCCGATTATTGCATGTTTAATCATCTGTCTTGCTGCTGCTAAGCTCTCTTTGTTTCCTTCTGATTTTAGGTAATTAAAAGCTCCATATAAAAAGTAGCCGATTACTAAAACAGCAGCAATGGAAAATACAGGTGTGACAAGGTTGGAGGTTAGCTGCCCGACAGATTGGATATCACCGAATCCAAATACATCGCCTATCTTAACCTGGGCAAAAACAGGGAGGGGTAGACTCAAAACGCAAATGTTAAATGTCAGAACTATAGTTAAAAATCTTAAAACCTTTGAAATTTGAGATGTAGATTTGAACTTTGAACTTTGAGTTTTGAGTTTCATTAAAACGGCAACCCTCCTGTACTTGGTTTTAAAACCTGGCCAACAAACCTGGCAATAAAATATGACATAAATATAAATAACAGTCCGATTAAAGCCCAGGTAATTTTTGCTCTGGCTTTAGCCAGTCCTTCTTTTTCGCCTTTAGCAACGATATATTGAAATGCCCCCCAAATTAGCCAGTAAAAGGCTAAAAATACCGCTGCATAAAGAGTAATATTTATTATGCCTGATAAAATATCTCCCAAATTTTTAAACTGCGGAGCTGGGTTGGCCTTAAACGCATCCTGTAAACCTGGTATCGATTGTGCTAATTGTTTCATAGTTTATGTCAAAGCTTAGATCTCAAATCGCAAATCTACATCTAAAATCTCAAAACTTTTTCTTTCCTTTTAGAGTTAAAACACTTGATCCCAACATATTACTAATTTCTTGTAACTCTTTTAATAATATCTCACATTCAGACCTTAATTCACTATAGGAATCTCTTAATAGGCAGAGCCAATAAGCTGCTTCATTAGCAGATTTTAAAGCTATCTCGTAGAATTTAATAAAATCGCGTCTAGAACTAGATGCTTTTGCTTCTATCAAATTTGCTCCAATTGAGGTTGCGGCACGGAGTAGCTGATCGCCAATTGACCAAAAGGCTCTTTTATTTGGTAGTTTGTTAACGAATTGAATTGTGTATAGAGAGAATTTGTATGACCTTATTTTTACATCATTAGATTTGAGATTTGAGTTATAGTTTTGAGTTTTGACATTTAAGTTTTGAGATATCATGGTTTTAGCTGAATCCTGGAATATTCAATACCCCTACTCCGATGATTTGTAGCAGTAGGACTGAAAATATTATAAACAATAACCCGATTATCGCGCTGGTAAAGCGGTCTTTGCCGTTTTTCAAAGAATCCGGGTTTCCGGCAGAGGTGATCATCTCAAATGATCCCAAAAGCATCATTAAAAAGGCTAATCCGCCTGAGATGCCAATAACAAACCTTAAGAAATCTTTCATAAACCCTACCGGGCTGGTATGAATACAACCAATCGCTGTATCAATTCCCTGATTAGCCGGGTCGCTTCCGCAGGTTTTTCCTCCACCGGTTATGACCGGTCCGGTCGGTACTTTACCCCCGGTGCCGGCAGTCACAGATTCTCCCGGATCAGCCGGGGTTCCAACCTTAAAAGAGGTAAAACATAAAGGTTCGCCGTAAACATTTGCCCACTTATGGTCAGAGAAGAAGTAAAAAGGGGTAGGCGCATATCTAAGAAGATTAATTAAGTCACTGGTTATGCTTCCATCAGGGTAGCGTAAATCTAGTTGGTGTAATCCTGGTGTTAAATACTGAGTGGGGATGACAAAACCGGAAAAGGTTGTTTGGCCGGCTGTTTCAACATTTGAGGAGGCTAAGTTATTGTCAAAAAAAAGTCCGTATCCTAGCGGGTTTAGAGTGCTCCTTGGGTTTAAGTTGCTGCCGGAAACGGTAATCGCAGTAGCTGAGGTAATACCTGTATCAGGAGTAATAGCAAGCTTGCATTGCGGAGTTGGGTCTTTAACGCTATAACTACTGGTGCATTGATCTATCTCCAATCCATTTACAATAGCGCTGACAATGATATTATGCACTCCTGAACTAAACTCGCAGGCAAAAGTACCGGTTATTCTATTTAAGAAAATTTTAGTGCCGCTGGTATCTATACTGGCAGTATCTCCTGGATGTATGCCGCAGTCAAATCTCATCTTCCAGGTACTAAACCCAGTGGCCCTGGCATTTCCGACATCAATCGTAAATAACGCGCTGGCAGAATTAGTCGTTAAAGAACCGCCAGGGGTTGGAGTCACCTGAAGCTCCCTGCAGGCATCCAAGGCATAAGTATTACCGGTTGTTAAAACAATAAACAAAAAGAAGGTAAATATCCGGAAGAGAGTAGCAGTAATTTTGGACATTAAATTTAGCTTAGCACAACTGATGATTAGTGGCTAGTGTCCCGCCTGCCTCGCAGGCGCGCTCGCATCGGTATGCGAAGTGTTTCGGGCGAGGAGCATTGCGGGCAGGCTAGAGTCAAGGGGTAAGTTCGTGGTAGAATTTTAGGACGATGTTTGCCCGCGTAAAATTCAAAATTGCAATTCAAAATTTAAAATCTCTTAAAACTTTTGCATTTTCACTTGTACTTTTGACTTTTACCTTTTACCTTTTGACTTCTGCAGTTCATGCTGATGAAATAGAGGATCTGCAAAAACAGATTGACCAGCTAAACCACTCCCGCGAACTTTCTGTCAAAGCCACCAAACCTCTGGAAGGTCAGCTGGATTCTTTAAAGATCCAACTTGCTCAAATACAAACAAATCTTGATAATTTATCTGCCAATATTAGTGCCAAGCAAAAAGAGCTGGATATCAGGGAAGATAAATTGGCGCTGCAGCAGGCTTTGCTTGAAAAAAGAGTAAAAGCATATTATATCCGCTCATTTTTAACTGATCCGTTAATTGTTATTCTCTCGTCTATCCAAGCCGGAGATCTATTTAGGGAGCTTTCTTATAGACAAAGTGTCACGAGAGAGGATAAGCAGGTGATAACCTCAATTACTGGCGATATGGTAGATTTATTGACCCAAAAAGCCAAATTGGAAAAAGATAAGCTCAGGTTGGCTTCTTTGCAGGCAGATGTAGATAAAAACGCCCAGTTTCTAAATGGGGAAATTAAAAAAGCAAAAGCGTATCAGGCAGACTTAGCCGGTCAAATTGCTGCTATTTCTGCTAAACAGCAAGCCATAATTGCCCAAAAGCTGGCATCATTAAATATCCCCCGTTCTGCTTATACTATGCAGGGTGGATGTGTAGATGATCGCAGTATAGACCCGGGTTTTTCCCCCAGATTTGCAGCTTTTACATATGGAGTGCCTAACAGGGTAGGTTTAAATCAATGGGGGGCAAAAGGCAGGGCTGAGGCTGGACAAAGTGCACAGCAGATCTTGTCTAGTTATTACAGCGCAGATTACACCACAGGATATAACACAGGCATAAATATCCATGTTGCAGGCAGTAATGAATATGGGCAGTCGTTTGACGAAAACTGGAATATAGATGATTATGTAAAACATCTTTACGAGATGCCTGCCGGCTGGCCAATGGAGGCACTGAAAGCTCAGGCAATTGCCGCCAGATCCTATGCCTTGTCCTATACAAACAATGGCCAGAGTGCTATTTGTCCGTCTCAGCAGTGTCAGGTTGTTAAAAAGGAGATAAATGACGGTAACTGGCAATCTGCAGTGGATGCGACAAAAGGGGTTGTTTTAACCAGTGGCGGATCTCCAATTAAAGCCTGGTTTTCTTCGACTCATGGAGGTTATGTTTTGTCTTCATCTGAAGTTGGCTGGAGTAGTACGGGATGGACAAAACATGCAACTGATACATCCTCCTCTGTAAGTAGCTTTTCCGATCTTGCTTCATCCGCGTATGATCGTAATTCCCCCTGGTTTTATTGTGATTGGGGGGCAAGGGCGCAGTATAATAAAACAGCCTGGTTAAAGTCTGATGAGCTGGCAGATATTATTAATGTTATTTTGCTTGCAAAGGCTGATTCGGGAACTCAAAACCATCTTTCGCAACAGGACAAACCAAATCCTGATGGCACAGATACTTGGGACGGCGGAAAAATCAGAAGCGAACTGCAAAACAGGGGAGTAAAAGCGTTTAGCAGTGTCTCAAGTATAAATGTATCCTTTGATACGAATGGGGGTAGGGTTACTTCGGTAAATATTTCAGGAGACGCTGGCTCAACCAGTGTTAACGGAACTGATTTTAAAAACTTTTTTAACCTTCGTGCTCCGGCTAATATTCAAATAGTTGGCCCGCTCTTTAATTTCGAACAGAAATAATTGCTAATATCTTAGAATTCCTGACTCTAGCGACTAGCCTCTATAAAAGTGATATACTTGGCATAATGTTTCCTGCATTTGTTGAAAACCCAGAAAATTGTAATTTTGAAGGTCAGGATCCAAATGAGAAGATCATCCTGCTACTTCGGGCACATCCAATTACAAATATTCCCTGGATCGTTACTTCGATTATACTTTTTATCCTGCCTTTTCTTACGCCGAGAATTATGCCTTTGCTTGGTTTTAATTTAAGTCTAATTCCCCAAACCTTTCTGTTGATCTTTTTGATTATTGATTACCTGCTGGTTTTAATTATTGTTTATGAAGGGTTTTTATACTGGTATTTTAATGTGATTTTAATAACTAATGAAAAGATAGTAGATATTAACTTTCAGTACCTGCTTTATAAAGCAATAGATTTGGCTCCACTGGATCGGATTGAAGAAGCAGACTCAGTGACAGCAGGAATTATTGGAACTATTTTTAATTTCGGAAGGGTTTCCATACAAACCGCAGGAGCTCAGGTTGCGATTACTATGAAAGATGTGCCCAGGCCTTCCAAAGTTGCAGATTTGATATTGGATTTAGCTAAGGTGCCCCATCAGCATCAGGATTTTAAAGGAGGAGTTTAATGCCCTCGACAACAGTTGATTTATTGAACAACGGCTATTTTTTGTTTTTTGGTAAAGTAGCCGTATTAATTCTGCTGATATTTTATGCAATCTTTTCTCTGCTTATAGTCAGGCAGGTAGATTTAATGGGAAAGACACTAACAACAGGTATTGCTCCGGTAGTTAGGGTTTTTGCGATAATTCATGCATTCGTTGCGCTGGGTTTAATCTTTTTAGCATTATCAATATTATGAAATTGAATGTAGCTCAGGTTATTGGATTAAATACAGATCAGAGAGCATCCTTAGTCAGCTCCACTATTAGGGATGGGGATCATGCTTTTTTTGCTGTTTTGGAGCTTACCTGTGATGATGCTTTTACTAAAGGCAGGCAAATTTTATCAGAGATCTCAGATTTTTATTTCGATCTGGAAGCAGGCCCTTCTGATAATCTTTCCGGAGCTTTTAAGGAAGCGGAGAAAAAGTTGGAGGAGAGTAGCTTTAGTTTGAGCTTAGCCACCATAGTAGGGAAAGTTTTATACATAATAGGCAAGAAAGGTGTTTATTTATACCTTAAAAGAGGGGACAAACTCTCACCTCTTTTATCAGTAGGCTCAGAAGGCCAGATTATCTCTGGGTTTGTGCAAGAAGGGGACAGGCTTTTGTTTGCGACGAACAGTCTGGTAAATTTTTTAGCAGACGATCTATCAAAATCATTAAGTCTACCTTTGGATGAGTTTGAAGAAGAAACAACGGCCAGGGTTAGTTCCTCTGAGCCGGAAGATAACGGATTGGCAGGGTTGTTGGTTGAGATTTTAAAAGAGGAGCAGGAGGAAGTTATACCTAACGCTGATGCACCTGAAAAGATACAAAAAGAAGATACATATGAGCTATCCACGCAAGTCTTTAATGATATTTCCAAGTTTAAAAAAATGACAGATCTTTTAAGAACCGTTTTTAAAAAGCTACTAGTTTTAAAGTCCCGCTTTCCAAGCAGTGGTAGAGGGCGCTTAGTCGTGGCTGTTATTTTGATTGTAATAATTATCAGCGGGTTGGGTTATAAATATAAACTATCAAAAGATCAGCAAAAGGAGGTCTTATTTAACCAAATTTTAAGCGAGACCAAGGATGATTTTAAGGCGGCGCATGATTTATCAACGCTCAGTCCAAAAGAGGCAAAGGATAAGCTAGATTCAGCCAAAACTAAGATCAGTAAGGCTCTGGGTTTAAAGCCTTCAGATTCTGAGGCTCGTAATTTAAAGATGCAGATAGACAATGACTCCTCTTCTATATTGCAGCAAATTTCCGTATCTGATTTTCCGCTATTTTTAGATATGGATTTGGTTAAGAAAAATTTCAGGGCTCAATATTTAAATTTTTCTTCAGGTAAACTTTTACTGCTTGACCCATCCGTTGGAACCCTGGTCGTAGTTGATGTTTCTAAAAAGAGCAATCAGATTCTGGCTGGTTCAGAGCAGTTAGGACGTGCAGCGAACGCTTCATTAAACGGAGGACTAGCTTTTGTTTACTCTGGGGATAAAGGGGTGTTAAAGATAGACACCACAAATCAAAAAATAACTCAGGTGGCCAAAAAAGATTCATCGCTAGGAACGATTGTTGATGTTTATGGATTTGCAGGTAATATTTATCTTTTGGACTCAACTAAGAATCAGATTTGGAAGTACCTTCCAACCTCAGATGGATATTCAGATGCCAGGGAATACTTAAGTAAAGATACAAAGACAGATTTTTCTAATGCCTTAAGGATGCAGATTGAATCTTCAGTTTATGTAATGAAGAGCGGGGGAGAGATTATCAGGTTTACAAAAGGAGATAAAGACAATTTCGGGTTGCAGGGTTTGGATAAGCCGGTTAAAGATCCGAAGAATTTCTTTGTTTCCTCAGATACGGATAATTTATATGTTTTGGATTCCGGCAACTCCAGGCTCTTAATTTTAACAAAGACTGGCAGCTACAAGGGGCAGATGAATGGAAGTAAGTTTGGTCAGGCTAGCGATCTGGCAGTAGATGAACAGGGTAAAAAAGTCTATCTTTTGGACGGATCAAAGATTTATACTGTAGACCTTAAGTGACGCTCTGCGTCATCCTGAACTTGATTCAGGATCAATAAAATTATTTATATAGATTCCGGATCAAGTCCGGAATGACATAGATGCGAATCATTAATAAAAAAGCTCTCCACAATTACTATATCGTAGAATCCTTTGAAGCAGGGATAATTTTGTCTGGTTCAGAGGTTAAGTCAATAAGATTGGGGAGGATTGAGCTAGCCGCTTCATATGTAAAGATATTAGGTAGAGAGGCATTTTTAGTAAATGCTTTAATACCGGAATATCAACCAGGCAGCAGTAAAGACTACGACCCGATCAGATCAAGAAAGCTTCTTTTGCATAGTAATCAAATAAACTCTCTTATTGGAAAAAACGCCCAAAAGGGATCAGTGTTAGTACCAGTCTCTATCTACGAGAAGAATAACAGATTTAAATTGGAGGTAGGGGTCGGGAAAGCTAAAAAAGAGTTTGATAAACGGGATGTAATTAAAGCTCGTGATCAGGAAAGAAGAATAGAGCAGGAATTTAGAGGGAAAGAATAGTTGTATATGAGCGTAGTTTGTGTTAATATAAGAGCCTGGGGATGCATAGCATCGACAGGATCGCTCTTTAAAAACTGCAAGCCGCTGAGGAAACATTAAGCGTAAAATATTGTTTCAAAACACAAACGGCAATAAACTTGTCGATGAAGCTAGAGAAGCTGGGGAGCAATATGCTGCTCAGGTTATGCAAGGTCTAAAAAGCTTTGCAGCAGTTGTAGCTGGTCCTCAAAGACTAGCCTACGCGGCTTAAAACTTCTACTTTAGAAATTATTCTCTTTCTGACGGAATACTAAGGTATGTACAAAGTCAGGGTGCTGTAAATTAAGTGTTGGTTGATCTTAATTTACAAAAGATAACTCAATCATTCATTAGTTTTCCTTTCAGCTGGTTACAACTAATGAATAAAAATTAACTGGATAAGCTTGTAGAAGTTTTTTTAGAAACATTTTTGGACGAGGGTGCGAAACCCTCCATCTCCACCCTATAACCACGTTCATGTAAACTGAACGTGGTTTTTTGTTAAAATGATTGTGTGAGCTTCATTCTCGACATATTATTTCCTAAAAAATGTGTAGGTTGCAAAAAAGAAGGCAGTTATTTTTGTCAAAATTGTGTCAGCAATATTTTGCAAACAGATCTAGTTTGTCCAAGGTGTGAGAAATTGGCAGTTGGAGGTCAAACTCACCCGATTTGCCGGAGAAAATTTGGCCTGGATGGACTTTGGAGTTTAGGAATATATGATAATCCGCTAAAGAGTGCAGTTCAAACTTTAAAGTATAAGAGAGTAAAAGATTTAGCGGAAGTTTTGGCAGATATAACTATCGAGTATTGGGCTAAATATCAGCCTTTTTTGCTGGAGAAGATTAAAAGAAGCCGAGGAGAAGGATGGGTGGTAATTCCTGTTCCCTTGCATTGGTGGAGAGATAACGACAGAGGGTTTAATCAGTCAGGCGAAATAGCAAAACTTTTATCCGAAAAGCTGGGTTTGGACTACCTGGACGCTCTTAAAAGAAATCGGTATACCAGATCTCAGGTAAAGCTTAAAGGTCGTGATCGTCAGCAAAACATCAGAAACGCCTTTGAAATGGATTCGTCATTGCGAGGAGCGGAGCGACGTGGCAATCTTATTAATGTTTTACTTGTTGATGACGTATGGACTACAGGATCGACTCTTCGGGAATGTTGCTACATTTTAAAACGAGCAGGAGCCAAAAAGATTTGGGCAATCACCCTGGCAAGATGATAGGTGGTATGTATGATTCATGTAGAATGTGTTTGTCTTGAAGCAACTCATTTTATGAGGAATCTTTTTAAATTGCATCTAGTGCATCTAGTATTATTTGTGTGTGATTAATTCTATCTTTTAAATACAAATAAATTACATCATTTGTCAGGCCTTTTTGTGCGTATGCTTGGGAAAGCCTATTCAGAACCTTAATTTGACGCTGGTATGCAATCCGTTCCATAAGTGCAATGTTGTCTCTATTATCAAAAGACTCTTGGTCATTTGTTATTTTTTCTAGTGCTTCTCTATGTCTTGCTTCGTGAACAATCCTGTCATACATTTCAAATTCTTCTCTTGGCTGCATTTGTCCCGCCACTCTTTTCCCTATGTTTATAAACATAATTCTTTTATCAGGTCGTATTTGCGCATCTCTGATTGCACGCATATTGACTGCACCGTCGATAGAATTCTTAGGTGAAATAGTGCTGCCTGCCTCTAGAATATAATCACCTGTTATTCGCAACACTGGTGAAAAAACAATTTCATCAGTGTATCGTGCCACATAATCCAGTTCTCCAACAAAATTTAGAATTTGTTTTAGGGCTACCGGCATTTGGTCAATAGGAACAGCAACTGCTCTGAATTTGTTGGTTTCAGGATTTCTAGTAAGATCAAAAATATCTTTAATAGTAGGATTTTGACCCTTATACTCAACTACTCCCTCGCCCTTATCTGCATATACTAAATCTACTGCTTGTTTCGCCAATTCATCTGGATTAGAAAATCGTTCGAAGTCTTCTATTGGTTGTTCTGATGATGTTTGATCGATCATAGAATTTCATTAAATAGCATATAATCTCAATTTGCAATCTATTAAATATACATCATCAAGGCTGTAGAATGGATGATCAGTAAATTTGCCTTAGCGGAGGGGGTGGGATTCGAACCCACGGAGAGCTTGCACCCTCAGCAGTTTTCAAGACTGCCTCACTAGTCCACTATGAGACCCCTCCTAGTATACAATCTCCTTCGCGATTCCAGCGGATTTATCCGCCGAAGATCGACCTAAGGGCGATCGAAGGCGGAGAGGGAGGGATTTGAACCCTCGGACCCCTTACAGGGTCAGCGCATTAGCACTGCGCCGCACTAGGCCACTATGCGACCTCTCCAGTTTCAGTATTCTAACAAAATAGTAACTTATTATCTATCTTGCTCTGGTATATAATTAAACAAATGCCAAGTGATAATCCTAAAGAAGTTGAATCCCAAAAGGATAAACCAGGTCAGGCCACATTTCCAGAAGAATTTACTCCAAAGATAAATGAAGCAGGAGAAATTAAAATGTTGCTTTCCTGGCGAGCTCCTTCCCGGCCATTTAAAAAAAAAGACAGGTCGTACTATACAACCATAGCCATCTTGGTAGTTTTGGTTTGCCTGATTGCGTTCTTATTTAGAGAATTTTTACTCATTGGCGTATTATTAGCGCTAGCTTTTGTTAGTTATGTTCTGGCTTTTGTTCCCCCACACGATGTGGAGTATAAAATCTCTACACAAGGAATAACCATTGGTGAAGATTTCTATTTCTGGCATCTTTTAGATGCTTTTTGGTTTAAAAATAAAGAGGGGAATAAGATTTTGATAATTCCAACCAGAATCAGGTTTCCAGGCCAATTAATGTTGGTATTAGGAAGTGAAGATGAAGAGAAAATCAAAAAGATAGTTGCCAGATTCTTACCTTTTGTAGAGGTGCCTATTAAGTCCTGGATGGAAAAATGGACAGAAGGACTACAGAAAAATTTCCCTTTAGAAAATATTCATAAATAAGCGGAGGGTGCAGGAGTCGAACCTGCTAGGGCTTTCACCCGATGGTTTTCGAAACCATTACCTTACCGTTCGGCCAACCCTCCAGGTTTACATTGAGTAGTGAAATGCGCGCCCGGCGGGGGTCGAACCCACAACCTCATCGTCCGCAACGATGTGCACTATCCATTGTGCTACGGGCGCAAGCTGTGTAATTGTACTATAATTTATCTATGAAGCGTGAATTTTCTGCAGGCGGTATTGTTTTTAATGAAAAGGGGCAGGTTCTAGTTACCCAGCATTCTCAGAATAAAAATTGGAGTTTCCCAAAAGGTTGGATTGACGAAGGTGAAAGTTCAGAGCAGGCGGCTTTAAGAGAAGTAAAAGAAGAAGGGGGAGTAGTGGCTGAGATTGTGGCAAAATTAGGTTATAACAAGTACGTCTATACTTTTGACAATGAAAAGATTTTCAAAGTAGTAACTTATTTTTTGATGAAATATATCTCAGGAGAGGCTAAAGATCATGATTGGGAGGTATCCGAGGCTAATTGGTATGCGCCTGAAGATGCATTAAAACAACTGACATTTTCTCAGGATAAATCTCTACTTAGAAAAGCATTAAAACTGCTTAATAAATAACATTGCTTGAACGATCGTTGAAGTAATGTTATAAAATTATGGATAAATTTGTCTCAAGAGGTGGAGTTAAATTACAAGCAGCAGTTGAAAATTGGCAGTTGAAAATTGGTAATTTGACTTGTTTGGACGTTGGTTCTTCAACCGGTGGATTTGTGGATTGCTTATTACAAAACGGAGCAGCAAAGATTTACGCACTAGATACAGCTTATGGAGAATTAGCCTGGAAACTTCGAAATGACCCTAGAGTGGTAGTAATGGAGAGAACAAATATTCTTTATCTACAATCTCTTCCAGAGCAGGTGGATTTAATTACAATCGATGCAGGTTGGACAAAGCTGGAGCTGGTCTTACCGGTTGTTAAAAGGTTTTTAAAAAAAGATGGGCTTATTATTGCCCTGCTAAAGCCTCACTATGAGGGTAGTCAAAAGCATTTAGTCAAAGGAGTAGTGCCAGAGAATTTAATAGAGAAGATTAAAGAGAGAACTATTAAAAATATTGAAAATCTGGGCTTTAAAGTGCAAAATGTAATCGATTCACCAATCTTAGGTGGTGGAGGCAACAAGGAGTATTTACTTAGAATAATAGTATAATCATTTCATATGGATTACCCTGAAGGGAGAGTTGGATCTCAAGAAGTATACTCAGACATTATGAAGAGGAGTAGCCTCTATTTAGAATGGGAAGCTAAAGGAATTAGAGAAAGAGGATATGGTGGGATGATGAATTTATTAGCAGAACAGAAAGATAGTCCAGAAGCAAGACATCTGATTAATTTATTCGCAGATAACCTAGGGGTTGAAAGATCTGATGTAGTAAATATAGATATTGGTCAATTAGTTAGTGCAATTCGATTTAGTATTGATAAACATAAATTAGGAATTCCAGAAGCAAATTTAGAGAGACAATCCATACCAGAAAGTGTTTTTGAGTATGTTTATAAAGGTTTTGGCAAGGAAGGTAAAGGTTGGAGGATTGGAATTGCTAGCTTATTGGATTCTTTACGAGAAATGACACAAGATATGAGTGATGATTTTAAAAATTCTCCAATTGGACAGTTCTTAGCTACTTTAGATTTTGGCGATGAAATTAATCCTCAAGCACCAAAATTGATTGTTCTATATTATCCGCCGCTTGATCCGGAAGGAAAAATAAAAGTACTAGATGATGCTAATTTCCAAAGCGTTGATCCTAAAAGGACAGAAGAGATAAAGACTTTTCTACATGTTTTTTCCCTGATATCACAAGTCTATCCCAATAAATTTAAAGATGATAATCCGAAACAACATGTAGTCTTAAATGTAGTAGATAATTCATATACTTTGTTTTCAGCTAGAAATCAAGAATGGTTTTATGCTTTTGAAAGTCTATCAATGCTTGGAAGGACAGTACAAACTCCGGATACTTATTTCAAAGATGAAGAAATTTTAGCAGCCTCTAGACCAAAAATGTAACCGCTTTAAGCGGAGAGGGAGGGATTTGAACCCTCGATACCTTGCGGTATACCGCCTTTCCAAGGCGGCGCACTAGGCCACTATGCGACCTCTCCAAACCGTCATATTATACCTAGTCACTAGTCACTAGTCACTAGTCACTAGTCACTAGAGTCATTATCTTGTCTTCGGTATTAATTTGGGGTATAATCCGGGCACAAACCCAATCTGGGATCTTGCAGCCGCGTTTTTTAAAACGAGCCGCCAGATAAAAATATGGACGACGTTACCCTCATCAAAGAAAAAATAAACATTGTAGATTTAATCTCAGAATATCTTCCCTTAAAAAAAGCAGGCATTAATTTTAAAACCAGTTGTCCTTTTCATAACGAAAAAACTGCCTCGTTTGTGGTTTCTCCTGAGCGTCAAATTTGGCATTGTTTTGGTTGTCAAAAAGGTGGAGATAGTTTTACTTTTTTAATGGAAAAAGAAGGGATGGAGTTTAAAGAGGCGCTAGAATTTTTGGCAAAAAAAGCAGGAGTAATTTTGCAGCGGAAAGGGGAAAGCGGAAAGGGGAAAGATGCGAAGGATAGGCTGTATGAAGTTAATTTAAAGGCTCAGGAATTTTATCACTATATTTTAACTAAGCATAAATTAGGTAAAGCGGCGTTAGAATATTTGAAAAAAAGAGGAGTGAGTAATGAGAGTATAGAAAAATTTGGCATAGGATACGCGCCTAATTCATGGGAATCTCTAACTAAATTTTTAGTAAAAAGAGGTTTTAAGCATTCTGAAATAATCGAATCAGGTTTGGGCGTAGCTTCTAAAACTTCCTGTTACGATCGTTTTCGAGGCAGGATTACTTTTCCTCTAATTGATGGAAAAGATAATTTAAGAGGGTTTTCAGGAAGAGTTCTGCAAACCGCTGAGCCTAAATATATTAACTCTCCTCAAACGCCGATTTTTGATAAAAGTACATTTCTTTTTGGTATTAATCTGGCAAAAGCAGAAATTAGAGCTAAAAAAGAAGTAGTGTTGGTTGAAGGAGAGATGGATGCGATTTTGTCTCATCAGGCAGGATTTAAGAATGCGGTTGCCTCAAAAGGTACAGCTCTAACTGAGGGGCAAATTGAGCTTATCAAAAAGTATGCCGACAGTATTAAGCTATGTTTTGATATGGATCTGGCAGGAGATAGTGCTTCCAGAAGAGGAATTGAGATAGCTGATAAAGCTGGTTTAAATATTAAAGTTATCCAAATCGAAGGAGGAAAAGATGCAGCGGAAGTAGTATTGGAAGATCCAAAAATTTGGGAAAAAGCAATATCAGAAGCAGTGCCAATATATGATTATTATTTAGCCTCAATTGCCAAAAGATATGATACAAAAAACCCGGTTGATTTAAAAAAAATCGGCGAAGAGCTAATTCCCATTTGGGCAAAAATTACAGATGATTTAATCAGAGAAAGATATAATCAAAAGCTGGCTGCTTTTTTAAGATCAGATGAAAAAGTGATTAGGGATGCAGTAGAAAAAGCGAGAAAACCAATCAGTGGTGATTACGCTCAGGTTTTTAAAAAAGCCGCACTTTCTGATAATGTAGTAGGAGGAAGAACCAGAAGAGAGCTGCTTGAGGAGTATTTAATAGCCTTACTTTTGCACCCTCCTTTGGATTTTACTTTTGCGGCATACCATCCCGAGACCTTGTTTCTAAAAGAAAGTTTTAGGCAGATTTATGTGATGTTATTTTTGTATTTGGATACGATCTCTTTTAAAAGCAGGGCATTTAATATCAACGAGCTTGCCTCAAACCTGCCTAAAGAGTTGGTGTCTGAAGTAGACAGGTTGTATTTAACCCAACTTGATAGTAAACTACAGGATGCTAAATTTTGGCAGAAGGAATTTGAGAGCGTTGTTTCTGAGCTAAAGAGGGCTTTAATTAAGGCCTCTTTGGAGAGACTATCTTTGGAGATTAAGAATGCTCAAGAATTTGGTAAGATAGAAGTTGTAGAATCTTTAAACAAAAGGTTTCGCGACTTGTCTGTAAAGCTAAAGAATTTTTAAAATAAAATATGGCTAAAAATAAAAAAGAAGGACAATTAGATATTAAAAAGCTTTTAAAGCTTGGTAAAGAAAGAGGGTTTGTTACTCAAGAGGAAATACTGCAGGTTTTTCCAAAGCCTGAGGAGGTTTTGGAAGAGGTTGATGATTTATATATTAAATTAATAGATGAGGAAATTGATGTTTTTGAAACAACTGCTGAAGAGATGGAGTTGGATAATAAAACCACCACAGAACTTGAAAAAGAGCTAGAAACGCTATCGACTCTGGAAGAAGGCTCGGTTACAGATCCAGTTCGTCAATATCTAAGAGATATAGGCAAGATTCCGCTTCTAACAGCCTCCGATGAGATAGATTTGGCAAAAAGAGCTGAGAAAGATGAAAAAAGAGCCCGAGACAAATTGATCTCCGCTAATTTAAGGTTGGTTGTTTCTATAGCTAAAAAATATGTAGGAAGAGGAATGAGCCTTTTAGACTTAATTGAGGAGGGCAATATCGGTTTAATGAGAGCAGTTGATAAATATGACTGGAGAAGAGGTTACAAATTCTCAACTTATGCCACCTGGTGGATTAGACAAGCTATAACCCGTGCCATTGCAGATCAAGCCAGAACGATCCGTATTCCGGTTCATATGGTGGAAACGATCAATAGATTTAATAGAACTCAAAGAAGGCTAATGCAGGAGCTTGGCCGCGAACCTCAGCCAGAAGAAGTCGCTAAGGCTCTAGATATCGATGTGGCTAAAGCCCGTGAAATTATAAAAGTTTCACAAGAACCTACCTCGCTTGAAACACCGGTTGGGGATGAAGAAGACTCGCATTTAGGGGATTTTATTGCCGATCAGGGGTTGCAGCCGGATGAGCAGGCAACGAGAGAACTTTTAAAGATTCATCTGGATGAGGTTTTAGATTCTTTATCACCAAGAGAAAAAAGGGTTTTGCAACTGCGGTTTGGTTTGGAAGATGGGAAACAGCGGACTCTGGAAGAGGTGGGAAAAGAATTTGGAGTGACAAGAGAACGTATCCGTCAGATTGAAGCCAAAGCTATTAGAAAGCTAAAACATCCAACCAGGGCTAAAAAACTTCGGGATTACTTAGAATAATTTATACTTAAATATAAAATTCGCAATCTCCTTACTAATAAATTCTATTCCTGTGGGAGAAGGGTGTATATGGTCATTTGAATTTAAGTAATCAATATTTCCTTGTCCTGTACTGTCCAAAGATTTATCAAAAATATTGATCAGGGGGATATTATGCAATTTTGCATACGCCATATGGTTTTTAATATAAGCAATCCTTTCATTTACCCATTGTTCTCTTTGCTGTGGTGATAGGGTTAATGCTCCGTAGCCGTACCAGTCTTTATTTGGTGCAATGGTTGCCACAAAAACAATTGAGGATTTAGGATGTTTTTGTATAATTATACTCACAATTTGATCCAGGGTTTGATTTTGTTTCTTTGTTCCTTCTTCCAAAGAATATTGTGAAAGTGGATTGTTCCCCGTAGATTCAATAAGGATTAAATCAAAAGGAATATCGTTTATCGGCTGAAGTAGCCTTTTATTATAATCACTTAACTTTGTCAGCCTGTCTGGTACCGATAAGATATTCGTAGACCCAAACCCGTAATTTAGAAGTTGAAAAGTAGTATTAGGGTAATGTTTTTTTAGAGCTAAATTAAGTAACTCAAAATTACCCAGATATTCAGTCATAGAGTCTCCGACTAAGACAATCGTCTTGCTAATTTGAGCAGGTTTTGCGAAAGATATTCCAAGTATGGAGCTTTTATTTTGAAAAATATTTATAGATAAGGAAATAGTAAGTAAGATAGTTAAAAATATTAAACCTGCGGATATTCTTTTAAACGACATTTAAATCATGTTAACATAAAAGCTTAAATCTTAGGCTGGATTTCAACTCTTCTGGGTGGTAGAATTCCAAAGGTACATTAACAATCCCCTGTAGCTCAATGGTAGAGCAGGATCCTGTTAAGATCAAGGTTCGTGGTCCGAGTCCACGCGGGGGAGCCATCTTTCGCTAAAGCTACAGAGTGGCTATGCCATAATGTAGTTAGTATGTACTATACATATATTTTAAGAAGTTCAAAATCTAAAATCTTTTATTACGGTTCCACTAAAGATTTAAGGAAAAGATTTGAAGAGCATAACTCAGGTTTATCTAAATCAACAAAACCCCACACGCCATGGAGACTAGTGTTTTATGCAGCATTTGAGACAGAACAGCAAGCGCAAGATTTTGAACTTTATTTAAAATCAGGATCGGGTAAAGCCTTTGCATATAAACGATTAGTCAAAGTAGCTTTAGAGAAGGATTTCCTTAATAAAAGAGGTGATACGAAGCTTTAGCGGAGTACACCACGCGGGGGAGCCAGTAGTATAGTATAATTATCCTATGTCAAGAAACCCTATTATTAATGCTCTCAGTGCCTCAGCTTACATAATTTTAGTTGCTAGTGTTCTTCGTCTAGTAGCTGCCACCAACAAGAATAAACCTGATACTTTTTTTGCTCCTGTGGCATTTTTGTCACTACTTACTCTTTCTGCTGCGGTAATGGCTTATTTATTCTTTTATCAATCACTACAGCTTTTGATTGATGGGAAGAAAAAAGAAGCAGTCAAGCAATTTATGCAAACTGTTGGTATTTTTGGAGTAATTACATTAGTAGTTTGGATTCTTATTTTTTCAGGTTTGATTTAATATTGTCCAAGAGGGGGATCTAGTGTTGACAAATAAGATCTGCGTTATTACACTAAAATAGTGAGCACGAAAACAAAATTTATCCTAATTACTCTTCTTTTTGGGATTCCGGCACTTATTTTAGGCCGTCAAATTTGGCCGCCTTCTCCAATGATGCCTGTGCCGACCCCAACTCAATTCCCCTTTTTTGCATTTTTAGCTATCACTGAAGCTACTGCTTTTGGATCTGGCATAGCTTTTCTCATTTTAGGATGGCCACTTGTTTCAAAGATTGGTGGACAAAATAAATTTTTTTCTAGGTTAGTATTTTTTTCTATAGCCTGGTATCTAATCAACTGGTGGCCACATGATAATCTTCATGTGCATAACGGGGAGGATTTGCAGGGTCTTTTATATATTGAGTATAGCTTTCATTTGACTATGATTATCGCCGGAGGAATCTTGGCTTATGCCTTTTTTACCCGTATCCTCAAGTCTAAATAGTTATCTGTTTTTCTATTTTGAAACGATCATCCTTTTAATGACGGTAATGGCAGAATCAGATGCTATAATAATTAAATGAGAAAAATAATTGTTCTCGAATTTATTACCCTTGATGGTGTTATGCAGGCTCCAGGTGGACCCAAGGAGGACACGGCAGGTGGTTTTAAATACGGTGGGTGGACAGCTCCTTATTTTGACGACTTTGCCGGCAAAATTATGGCAGAGCAGATGAAACAGTCTTTCAGTCTGCTTCTGGGGAGAATTACCTTTGAAATCTTTGCTTCGTATTGGCCAAAACATGAAGACATATGGTCAGGTATTAATAATGCGACTAAATATGTTGCATCAAAGACCCTTTCTTCATCTGATTGGCAAAACTGCGTTTTTTTAAAAGGGGATGTAGTCAAAGAATTAAAAAAACTTAAAAACCAAGATGGTCCGGACTTGAAAGTTTATGGCAGTGGAAATTTAGTGCAAACTCTTTTAAAAAATGATTTAGTTGATGAACTCTGGTTAAAAATTTTCCCAATCACTCTTGGAAAAGGGAAACGCCTGTTTGATAAGGGTACTATTCCAGCAGCCTTTAAATTAATAGAATCGAAAACATCTCCGAGTGGTGTAATTATCGCTTCGTTCAAACGGGCAGGTAAAGTTAAAACCGGCTCGGTTGTATGAAATAGGTACACTGCGCCTCGACTAGACCCAGAGCAAGTAAAAACCGTGAATTTATCCCGCAAATGGCACTAAATTCACGCTAAATTACCAAAATAACGTGAATTTTTTAGATGGTAGAGTAACTAAAATGGTAGAATAGTGGAAGATGTCGTTAATTCGTTTTGAAGCTAAACTATCTAAAATCGGCTCTTGGATAATTCTTAAGCTCCATAAGAGCGCAAGTACGAGTTTGCCCTCACGGGGGATGGTAATGGTCGATGGCACCATAAATGGTGTCGCTTTTCAAGCTCCTCTAGAACCAGACGGTCAGGGAAGCCACTGGTTCAAGGTTGATAAATCCATGCTCAAGGCTGCTCACGCAGATACAGGTGACACTGTAAAGGTAGAGATTGAGCCGACCAAAGTTTGGCCGGAGCCTGAGGTGCCGGAGGATTTGAAAAAGGCCCTTCAAATGAACAAAGAGGCATATAAAACCTGGATGGATATTACGCCAATAGCCCGCTGGGACTGGATTCGGTGGATAAACTCCACCAAAAATCCGGAGACACGTAAAATAAGAATTGAAAAAACATTCTCAAAGTTTAAAGATGGAATCCGAAGGCCTTGCTGTTTTAATCGTACAATGTGTACCGTACCTGATGTATCACACAACGGGGTGCTTCTCGAGTTTTAAAACTTATACTGAAGGTGCAGTAACCGGTTCTGGAGTTGGTTCAGGTGCAGGCTCAGAAACCGTTTCAGTAACTGTTTCTATTAAAGTCGGTTCTGCTGTGGGGGAAGGCTCAATAGTGGGTGTAGGTGTTGGTTCAACTGTAGGTGCCGGTGTAGGAGATGATATTGGTGCGATAGTTGGTGATAGTGTTGCAACTGGTAGTGGTGTTGGAGTTGGTGTAGGCAAAGATGTCTTTGTTTCCTGCTTAATCTCTTCTTGAATTTCTGCAGGTAATTCTTCTACTAAGGGACTGGTTTCGCCGGTTGCAGCTGCATCCTCTATTTGTTCAATGATTTCCTCTTCTTTTTGTATAATCTCATCAGTTGTAGGCTCCTCTGATGCAATTGTGTCTTCTTGTTTGGCAATGGTATCTTTAACCGTTGCGATCTCTTTTTCTAAAATAGTTGTGTCCTCTGAGACTGAGTCTTCAATCTTTTTAGTTTCTTCAATAATCTCTTCTGCCACTTTTTGTTCTTCGCCAGGCTTAACCTGAACCTGTTCCTCTTTTAATATCTGGATAGCTTGAGCTTTGGTAGGGAGTTTAGTTACGACTGATCTTTTAGCTGCTGCAACAAAATTAGCATTTATTTTTGTCTGTAAATCATTAACTAATTTTAAAGATTTAGGACTTTTTGAATTGCAGTTTTGGATGGATTGACTAAGAAACTGTGCCACTTTTAAATCGAGTACATCAGGTTGATTAATATTTTGGGTATAGAATCTGGTTTGAGCTAACTGCTCCGGATTTTGACCATAATTTTGACATATTTGAGCACCCAGAATTGTTTTTACTTGCTCCAATCTAGTTAGTTGAGTTTCTTTTTGTTGATTTTTTTCTTGTGATGACACAACTGCTAGAACTTTGGGATGATTTAATTGGATTTCTGTATAGAAAAGAAGTCTTAAATCTAGCGGGTAGCGGCTAAAGAGCGTATTAACAAATTGCTTTTGTAGATTCTGGTTGTCCAGTCGGTTTAAATGAGCCTTAAAATTTTGGGCAGCTTTATCTTTCAAGGCCAAAGTCAGTATAGTCATCTCTTTGGAGGTGAAGGCTTTGGAGATTTGACTATACGCCTGGAACTCCCGGATAGGGTTGCCATGAATAAATTCAAGGTATTTTTCTATCAGCTTAAGGCGGTCTGACTTAGAAAGTTTGGATAATTTAATTTCCAGCTCTTTTTGCAAAAGAATTTGGGCTTTTTTTAAAGATATTTGTTCTGCAGGACTGGCGTTATTTTCCAGATCGCGTAGCAGAGCAATAGCTGCCAGGTTTGCATAATTACTCCCGACCTGGGGAGAGATTAGTTGAGCCAGTTGACTTGAAAAAATTAAAGGATTTTTATTTTCTGAAACAACAATATGTGCTATAGAGGCTAGGTGTTTTATCCGTGCTGACTCAATAGTCAAAAAATTTGGCTCACTTAATTGATCTGCCTGCTTTTGCAGCAGGATTTGATGTTTAAGCCAGTAAGCGCTAAAACGGAAGGCTTCTTCCTGCAAAAAATAAGCCTGGAAAGATTTTTCTATCTTTAATTTATCAATTGTTTGAGAAATCTGGTCAAAATCTGCTCCTACCTGGTCTAAATTTTTAGCAGAAAGGTTTATCAGCTTTTGGTGTTTTGCAGAATCTTTTTCGTTGTTAGCTTTTTCTATTAAAAGCAGACTTTCTAAAGTCTTTTCATTGCCATCCTGGAGTAATTGATAACCCTTGCTGGCAGGACTCACAATAAAAAATAATCTGATGCTTCTGCCGATACTTTTGAAAAAGTATAGTGGATTGTCAGGCAGTAATTTAATATTCTTAACTATCTGGTAGTCTTGCGGATCAAGTTGAGGTGTAATGGCCATCAGATTGGGATTATTGCCATTGGTTAAAATATTTACAGACAGATCATGTATTGATTGTTTTGCTTGAGGCGAAAGACTGAGAGATTTTACTTTCGCATAGGTAGAGGGTATAGTTAAACCTATTGTTAGTAAAACAGCCAATAAAGAGAGCAGTAGCTTTATCCGCATATCTTCAGAGTAACAGATCTGATACCATAAAGATATGGAGCAACAATTACCTAAAGAAAGGTTTGAAAAAAAGATTGAAAAAATTGCCATGGAATTACAGGTCAGCTTACCTGCCTCGGGTTTGCCATTGCTCCTTAGACTTATCGCTTTATTTACCCTTATTGGGGGCTTAAGTATTATTGGCGGAATCTTTGCTGATATCGTTCGGCCGCCAACTTCCACCCCGCATTTTTATTTTTTAAGAGTTATAGTTGGAGTTTTGGCAATTGCGATCTCTTATGGAATCATTGAGCGCAAAAGGTGGGCGCTTTGGCTATATGCAGTAGTTGTACTGGTTGGGCTTTTTATAAACCCGCTTGTAGCAATCCTGCCGAGTTTAATTCTACTGTATCTTTTCTCAAAAAGGCAGCAATTAAATCTTTAATCAGGTGAAAAGCGTAGTTCATAACCATATGTTACAATGAAAATATGTTAAATTTAAATTCCATAATGGTTGGATCAATGCAGCCCAAAGTACTAGCCGAATTTTATGAAAAAGTATTTGGTAAAAAACCAGATATGGAAGACGGCGGATATTTCGGCTGGCTGGTAGGAAATTGTTTTTTTACAGTAGGGGAACACTCGGAAGCACAGGGAAAATCAAAGCAACCCGCCAGAATCATGTTTAATTTTGAAACTACAATAGTCAAAGAAGAGTTCGAAAGAATCAAAGCATTAGGAGCAGCAGTAATTAAAGAACCATATCAAATGGGTGAAGCGTGGATTGCTACTTTAGGTGATCCGGACGGAAATTATTTTCAACTAATGACCCCGTGGGATAGTAAATAATTCAACTATTTTTTTATATTCTATCTAATTAGAGCAAAGTAAGGAATTGTTCCAATAATATTAACTACTGCTGCAATTAAAAATAGCGGTCGAAATCCAAACTCATGTACAAAAAATCCTCCAAATGCTGTAGCTAGCGCAACGCAGATAAAGGTTGTGGCATCGGCGATACTCCACTCAGAACTCTCCTTATTTTTATCAAGATGGATTGAGAAAAGGGCGTTTTTAGCCGGAGAGGCGATCCCGATCCCGATACCGGTAAGACCGTAAAAGATGAATAAAGAGGTAATATCTTCTGAAAATGAAAATCCAATATAGGAAAAACTGATTAATAATATTCCGGCTATTGCGATAAGCAATTTTTGCCGGTTAGTTTTCCTTGTTAAAAAACGGCCAACTAATAATTCCATTATAACTCTGCTTATCAGGTAGACACTGTAGCTTCCTGCTGCTGTTTCCACATTGCCTGAATGTATATCAGTAATAACAAATATTGCAAAAATCGGAGTAATAAAATTCCATGCAGACCAAAGAAATAACTCTGAAATAATATATCCCTTAACATATGGATTAATATGAAAATGAGACGGAACTCTGCCTAGGAATGCTTCTTTTAACATATTTTAATTGTTACATAAAACTAATTAGCTTTCTAGAGTATTGTTTTAATGAGCTAAACCTGCTAAAATAAGCAAAGTTTAGATATTTATGAATAATCCTTGTATTAGATGTGGAAAACAAAGAATTGATGGTAAATCCTGGAAAGAAAAATTAGGTACATCTGTTATTACCCATACCCAAACTGTTTGTCCTGATTCTGAGTGTCAAAAAATTGTAGATAAGGCAACTGCTGACCGAATTGCCAAAAATGATCTGATGATAAAGACAAAAGCAGAAGCTAAATTAGCTAGAGAAAAATTACTGGCAGCCAGTTAATTTTTCACAACACTTCCAAATCCCTTAATCAATTTTTCTATCTTAGGATTTATTATTAGCCGACAATAAGGCTGGGATGAATTTCTCTCAAAATAGTTTTGGTGGTATTCCTCGGCTGGATAAAATGCCTCGAAGGGTTCAATTTTGGTAACAATTGAAGCAGCATACATGCCTGATTTATCTGCTTTTTCTTTTGAATCCTGTGCAATTTTCTTTTGAATATCATTATGATAAAAAATAGCAGACCTATACTGTGTTCCGACATCTGCTCCTTGTTGGTTTAGGGTTGTAGGGTCAATTAAATGCCAGAATATCTCCAGAATTTTTTCAAAAGAAACGACTTTAGGATCAAATTTAATCTGTATGCTTTCTGCATGATTAGTTTTTCCCTCGCTTACTTTTTCATACGTCGGATTTTTAAGTTCCCCACCGCTATAGCCTGAGGTTACTGTTACGACGCCTTTTATTCTTTTAAAGATAGCTTCCGTGCACCAAAAACACCCGCCTGCCAAGGTTGCAGTTTCCATCTACTTATATTAACAGATCGATCAAGACACTATTTTGGTATACTACTTAATAAATTTATGGGAAAAATTATTTCTGAAGGAAAGGTTGATTTAATAGTCAAAAAACTTAAAAGCCAAGGCCGAAAATTGGTATTAGCAGGAGGGTGTTTTGATGTACTGCACCCCGGACATATTATCTTTTTGGAAAAGGCTAAAAATGCCGGTGACGTTCTGTTTGTTTTACTGGAAAGCGATCAAAAGATTAAGCTGCTTAAAGGCTTAAGTCGCCCGGTTCATCCACAGAAGGAGAGAGCTAGGGTTTTATCAGCAATAAATTTTGTTGACTATGTAGTTTTACTACCCTTTATGGAAAGACAGAGCCATTATGATGATCTGGTTAAAAAGATTATGCCGGATATTATAGCAGCGACTTTTGCATCGGATGACAACAACCATCGTAAAAGGGCTGCAGATCTTAGTGGAGCAAAACTGGTATTTGTAACTAAAATGATAGGGGATCATTCTACAACAAAAATTCTTACTCATAATAAGGTTATTTGCTAAAATATTCTAGCACTTCACTCAAAATTCAGGTTAGGGTAAGATAAAGATTCTTAATGAAAACTAAACTTTTTTTCCTTTCTATAATTTTTGTTATTTTATTTACGCTTTTTTCTTATATAGTAGCCAAAGAACGGTTGATAAAAGTGGATTTTGACACCACCGTGAAGCTACAAGATCATATTAGTCGAAGATTTGATAAATATTTTTCCTATTTTAGTTTACTGGCTAGCGCAGAAGTAACGATAGGATTTTGTATTATAATGGCGTTTTTGTGTCTGATAAAATTCAATTGGCGTGCTTTTTTGGGGTGGTTAATGATTATACCGGCATCATTAGGCGAGGTGTTTGGCAAACTCGTCCTTTTTCATCCTGCGCCTCCTGTTTTTTTGCACAGAAGCATATTATCTACAGCGCTACCTTCATTTTATGTACACACTGATTTTTCTTACCCTTCAGGACACATGACCAGAACTCTTTTTATTACTACTATTTTGCTGTGTATGGTAATTTTTGGCACAAAGAATAATTTATATAGACTAATGGTTTCTCTCTTCTTAAGTATTCTGGTTTTTATGATGGCTCTAACAAGAATTTATTTAGGGGAGCACTGGTTATCTGATGTTATAGGAGGCTCTCTTTTAGGAGCAGGAGCAGGTTTTTTTGCATCAATCCTAATTGTTAGGACAGGAAAGAATGTATCTTTCCTGAAAGCTAAGGATTGATTTTAATGGTAAAAAAGGATTAATATATCATCGTCTGCCCAACAACTCGCTACGGCGGGAAGGAAGCTTTCAATGAACAGAAATGTTTCGATAGTTATATTTATATTAGTCTTAGTAGTAATTGCCGGGTATTTGGTATGGTTAAGAAGTAGGTATCAGCCTTCGGTTCTGCCTGCAACAGACGTAGAGGAAGTTGTAGTTGCCAGTCCTAAGACCCAAGCTTCATCTTCTGCTACAACTGCTACGCCATCAGCTCATGAAGCAACAGGGTCGATGAAACAGAAAACTTCAACCTCCAGCTCTGCTAAAAAATAAGTATAGGGTATAGAGCAAAAATACCCTTTATACTTTATACTCTATACTCTATACTCTATACTTACCTCATGGAAAATTCTAAAACTGAGAAATTGGTAATAATTGGTTCTGGCCCTGCAGGTTTAACAGCAGCGATTTATGCTGCCCGTGGAGCTTTGGATCCGCTTGTAGTGGCAGGCAGGGAAGCAGGTGGACAATTAATGCTAACAACCGATGTAGACGACTTTCCCGGCTTTCCAGAGGGTATACAAGGCCCTGAACTCATGGGCAAGATGCGAAAACAGGCAGAAAGATTTAATACCAGATTTATAAATGAAGACGTTGTATCTATAGATTTTTCCAAAAAGCCTTTCATTATTAAAACTGAATCTCAGGCTATTCAAGCAAAATCAGTGATTATCGCCACCGGCGCATCAGCCATGTGGCTTAACATAGAATCAGAGCAGCGATTAAGGGGTAAAGGAGTCTCTGCCTGCGCAGTCTGCGACGGGTTTTTCTTTAAAGGTAAAAACGTCATAGTTATAGGGGGAGGAGATGCTGCCATGAGAGAGGCGCAGCATTTATCTAAAATTTGCAATAAAGTAACAGTTATTCACAGAAGAGATTCTCTTAGGGCTCAAGATGCGCTCCAGCAGCTTGTAAAATCAAAGCCAAACGTTGAATTTAGATGGAATAGTGCGATTGAAGAAGTTTTGGGGACAGATAAAGTAACAGGGGTCAAAATTAAGAATCTACAAACAAATGAAATTTCCGAAATGCCAATTGATGCAGTTTTTGTGGCGATAGGCCATAAACCGAATACAGATTTTTTAAAAGGGCAGATTGAACTTGATGAAAAAGGTTATATTAGCGTGCATGATGAGACTAAAACTTCAGTAGATGGGGTTTTCTTTGCAGGGGATGTAGCAGATAAAAAATACAAACAAGCCGTGACTGCTGCCGGTATGGGTACCAAAGCCGCATTGGATGTGGAAGAGTACTTGGAAAAAGTTGGTCCACAGTAGTATTATAGTTGTAATGAATAAATTGATATCAAAAATCTTTAAACTTCTTCCTTCAAGACCAGTCTATGCCCATTGTGATATCCCGTGTGGGATGTACGACCCACGGGAGGCACAGATGGCTGCGGCAACGGTTTTGAAGATGGTGCAAAAACTTAAAGAATACCCAGAAGATGATCTAAATAATAAAGTAAGGGCGATTACGATTAAAGAAGAGCACGCCCAGATCTGTAAGCAAGAAATTTTAATTCTATGGACGGACTATTTTAAAAGCGAGCATCTGGAAAAATTTCCGGATTTGCATGACCTAATTTGGAAGACTGCCAAACTGTGTTCGGATAACAAAAGAGCAGCGGACGAAACTAAAGCTAGAGAGTTGATAGAATCCGTCGATAAGATTGCAGAGATTTTTATTCAGACAAAAAAATAGTTTTCCGTCATTCCGAGCCCCGCAGGGCGTGGGAATCTTGATTAATATAGATGCGTAGTTTTATACTGAGCAAGGTCGAAGTACTCCTCGCAATGACGATAAAATTTCCTATTCAAAGATTCACCGTTTTCGGAAATTCCATGTTACCTACCTTAAAACCCGGTCAGGATGTATTAGTCTGGTGCTGGTTTTTAAAGCTTAAGATTGGGGATCTTGTTGTATTCAACAGAGGCGGTAAAGAGATGATAAAGCGCATTCATTTATATCACGGTCGTAGCATATTTGTATTAGGTGATAACAGAAAAGAGAGTACTGATAGCAGAAGCTTTGGCTGGGTTGATAAATCCGAGATTATCGGGAAAGTGGTATCTTTTAACACTTGATTAAATACCAGTATGTCTTATAATGCCAGTTAATTATGGAAATGCTTAGAACGAAACCTACGACTCCAGAGGAGGTTACTGACTATTGGAAGGGTGTATTCTCAGAGGCTGAGGACAGGACAGGAATTCAGGTGGTTGTGCCAAATTGTGATTTGAGTTCAGAAGAAATACAAAGATCAATGTTAGCTTATGAAGGTCATGAGATTGCTGGAATTATTGTACCTCGGGTACCTAAATTATCAGTAAGTAGTTTGCGTCTAATATACCCGTCGATGGGTGGTGCGTTATCTCATGACAAAATCAGAGATGCCGCTAAATTTTCAGTAACAGGATGGTTAAAAGTATATGAAGAAGCATCAGGTTTCGGCAGGTACAAGGATTCAATTTCATATTTTGCCAGAGAGCAGGGCTATCATCTTGCGAAGATGGACGAGTATGTCCTAGGCGCTCAGGTGTATAGAGATTTTCATGGAAGATATCCCGATATGCCACCTGCATGGATCCAATTGGGTGATCCTGCTATATATCGAAATGGAACGTATCCTCAAGCAGGTTTTGATCCAGACGGCTCGTTTAGAACACGGCTTGCAATACCTTTTAATGTTAAGTTAGGCTATCGTTTAGTTGCCAGTATGTAAATTCTAGTAGCCATCAAAATAATCAAAACGGATATTAACTTTGTCTACTCCAAGCTTGAGTAAAATCTTTTCTAGACTATCAACAAAGACATGAGATCCAGCCAGGTAAAATATATATTTTATAAATAATGATTTAGGATTTAAGATTTTTTGTAAACTTGCCTGATTTAATCTATTCTGATTGAAGGTGTTTATATAATAAATAGTTAAGTTTTTTATCTCTTTTACCCATGTATCCAATTCATCTTTGAATAAAAAATCATCTGACGGGTTTGAATAAAGTAAAGTAATTTTAGTATTCAGGTTATTGTCTGAAACATACTTAAGTATACTTCGAAATGGAGTAATGCCAATGCCTCCGGCTATAAAAACGGCTGGAGAGGTTTCATCAAGTATAAAAGTTCCGGCAGGGTGAGAAGTTTTAATTTCATCACCGGGATTTAATTTTTCTAAAGCTTTTTTAAAATCACTAATCCCTTTTTTTGTTGTTACCCTTAAAAACTCTTCTGTAGGCGAAGAAGAGATCGTAAAAGCTCGGGTGTTACCAAATTTATCATTAACAGGCAGCTCAAGATCCAGATATTGCCCGGGATAAAAATTTAAATCATGTGGTTTTTTAAAGATTAAACTGAAAGTATCTTTTGTTTCTGAATACTTTTGTAAAACTTTTAAGACCATTTGTTGGATTATACTGCAATATGAGATAATGCGACTATGCAAGAGCCTGTCCCTATCGGCGTTGATCCACAGAGAGTTGTAAATGCAGGAGTAACTAGACCGGTTATGGTTGCTCAAACTCAAAGAGAAGCAGTGGAGAATATCACGAAGGAGCTAAATAACGCTGGAAATAATGTGAAGCCGGAAGAGGTCTCCGCTCAAGTTCAATTTCCAACTGGGTCTTTACAGGAGATTGGGGCAGAAATAGTTCATGATACAGGGGCGTATTTAGGAGAAACATACGAAGAGCTTACAGAGGGCTCACAACATATTAGAACAGGTTCTGGTGGTAAAGGATCGCTGGTTAGCTCGTTAAGGGAAAAACTGAGGCAGAAATTATTTAATCGTCAGAAGCAGGGAGAAAAAGCTGCTTAAAAAAAATATGGAAGTAACGCAATCAACTTCAATAGACTATATAAGCTGGATTATGGCTGCAGTGGTTGTTGCATCTGGTGCTTTAATCCTTGTAGGAATATTCCTTTTTTTAAAAAAGTATTTGGTAGGTTGGATTAAATACAAAGATCGGGAAAAGAATTCTCTGCAGTTTCTATTGTTACAAGTTAAAGTTCCAAGGGGTAACGAGGTTAAGATAGACGCAGCAGAGCAGTTGTTTGCAACCTTTGCCTCCCTTCGCAAATCAGGGGGGATGCTGTCTTCTTTTAAGCCTCAACCACATATATCTTTTGAGATTGTGGCAACCCATGAGTCAATCAAATTTTTTATCTCTTGCCATAAGCAACATCAGGATTTAATTGAGAAGCAGATCCATGGAGCTTATCCGGATGCAGAGATTAAAGAAGTATCCGAGTATAATATTTTCTCTGAAAATTCAGAGACTGCTTATACGCAACTAAAGTTAAAAAATGCTGATTATTTTCCGATTAAAACCTTTAGGGATTTACCAACAGACCCTCTGTCATCGATTACATCAGCTTTGGCAAAGATGCAACAGGGTGAAGGAGCAGCAGTTCAGATCCTAATTGCCCCGGCTGATTCTAAATGGAAGGACTCAGGTAAAAAGTTTGTTAAGAAAGAAAAAGATCCCGGAACAGATAAAAGTCCTAAAGCCCCGCCTGATGCTAAACAATTGGAGGCTGTGGAAGGTAAAATTGTCAGGTCGGGTTTTGAAACCGTTATCAGGATTATAACTTCCTCGACTACTGCAGATAGTGCTAAGGCACACTTAACAAATATCAAGACTGCTTTTGAACAATTTTCCGGTCCCTATAATGGTTTTTCGGGTACGAAGACTTATTCAGAGAAAGCCTTCTTAACAGATTTTATTTACCGCTACATGCCTAGATATTCAGCAGGTTCAGTTCTAACTCCGGATGAGCTAGCCAGCCTTTTCCATTTTCCAAATAAATCTATCGAGACTCCATATATTAGTTGGTTATCTTCAAAAAGAGCTCCTGCTCCGGAAAAAATTCCTACGTCTGGTCTTTATCTGGGAAAGTCTGTTTATAGAGGAATTGACCGGCCGGTTTACCTTTCAGAAGATGATAGAAGAAGACATATGTATGTAATTGGAAGAACCGGTACAGGAAAAACAGAATTTCTAAAAACCATGATGTTGCAGGACATTATGGCAGGAAAAGGCATTTGTTTTATCGATCCTCACGGTGACGCAGCAGAAGAACTTTTGGAGTTAATTCCGCCTAACCGGGCAGAAGATGTAATCTATTTTGATCCATCAGACATGCTCAGACCTTTTGGCATTAATATGCTTGAAGCTTATTCTGAGGAGCAAAAACACTTTGTGGTAGCCTCAATTATTGGTTTGATGTACAAGTTATTTGATCCCAATAAAACCGGTATTATTGGTCCACGGTTTGAACATGGAGTCAGAAACGCGATGTTAACAGCCATGAGCAAACCAGGTGCGACCTTTGTTGAGGTAGTTCGTCTAATGACTGATGCTGAATTTGTTAAAGAGCTGCTCCCTCTGGTGCAGGATCCGGTGGTTAAGCGTTATTGGACAGATCAGATTGCACAAACTACAGACTTTCATAAGTCCGAAGTTTTGGATTATACGGTTTCTAAGTTCGGTAGATTTGTTACTAATAAAATGATGAGGAATATTATCGGTCAATCACAATCCTCCTTTGATCTAAGGAAAGTTATGGATGAGGGAAAGATCTTAATTATGAATTTATCTAAGGGAAGAATAGGGGAGGAAAATTCCAACTTTTTAGGTCTGATTTTAGTTCCTAAAATTTTAAATGCCGCCATGTCCCGGACAAACATTCCGGTTGAACAAAGGCGGGATTTTTATCTTTATGTTGACGAGTTCCAAAACTTTGCTACAGATACCTTTGCCGACATTCTTTCTGAAGCCAGAAAATATCGTCTTAACTTAATTGTGGCGAATCAGTTTATAGGGCAGATTGGAGAGGATCTAAAGAATGCGGTTTTTGGAAATGTCGGTACGCTGATTGCTTTCCGGGTCGGGGTAACAGATGCGAATTATTTGCAGCATGAATTTTCGCCGGTTTTCTCTGAGCCGGATTTAGTCAATGTTGAATCTCCCCATGCCTATATTAAAACAATTGCTAACGGTGAGCCTGTCCCGCCATTTTCCCTGGATACAACCAAGGATATGAAGAAATGGAAAGCAATGTTAAACGCGCAGGTTGGGCAAGCTATCAGGGAGTTATCAAGGCTTAAGTTTGGGAGAGATTCTGTTCAAGTTGAAGCCTCGCTTGTCCAAAGAGCAAAACTATAATGAATAAATAGTCATTCTGGAAGCCACTTAGTGGCTGATAGAATCTCAGATGAAACAATATTATGTTTATATTCTTACTAATTTCACAAATACTGTTTTATATACTGGAATAACAAATAATTTAGTCAGAAGAGTTTATGAACATAAAAACAAATTAATTCCTGGTTTTACCCAAAAATATAATGTAAATAAATTAGTTTACTTTGAAATTTTTCAAGATCCAGAGAATGCTATTAAGAGAGAAAAAGGCATTAAAAATTTGTTAAGGAGAAAGAAGGTTGAGCTAATTAAAAGTAAAAACCCAAAATCTATAGATCTATACTCTAGTATTTTATAGTCATCCTGGAACGAACGAAGTAAATGATATGATCTTAAGGTTGAAAGATTCTATCGGCCTTCGGCCTCCAGAATGACACTGACTGTAATTTTTGATACAATTAGCTTTGGTAAATGGGCGGATAGCTCAACGGTAGAGCAGATGTCTTATACACATCTGGTTCCTGGTTCGAATCCAGGTTCGCCCACATTTAGAGTTCCTCTAATTTAACTTTACCATCAACAGTTTTTCCTTGAATAAACTGCAGATACCTCTCAGTAGTGGTTAATCTTTTGTGGCCAGCCAGCTTGGAAACTAGAGTCATAGGTACGCCTGCTTCAAGCTGATGGGCTACCCAGGTATGCCTTAAGTCGTTTACTTTTGCTCCGTTAATTCCTGCTACTTTAAAATATCGGTCAATTGCAGTCCTGATGTTTCTAATTAAGAGTGGTCTGCCTGTTTTAGTTATAAAAAGAGCATGAGAAGGACTTTTAGGTCTGATCTCCAGATATTTCCTGACGCCTTCTGTACCAGACTTATTTAAGGGGATAGTTCTTTCTCTGGTATCTTCAAACGGAGGAACGTGCAGTGTGGCATTTTCTCCAAATGTAACGTCTTCAACCCTTAATTTTGCCAGCTCGCCAATTCTAATACCTGTTTGCAGGAGTAATTCTATTATTGAGAGCATTCTAATATCTGATCTGGCTGCATCTCTTAAAGATCTGTATTCGAGTTTAGATAAGATTCGGGGTGGCTTATTTTCAAATTTAGGGTGATTTAAGCCATCTGCCGGATCCTCAGAGATTAAAGAAGATGATTTTAAGAATTTAAAGAACGTTTTTGTGGAATTAGTCTTTCTTGAAACAGATTTAGGGGTGTAAGTTTGTTTTGCCAACCCGTCCATAAATGCCTGAAGATCTTCGGTAGTAATTTGAGACGGTTCAACTTTACCCAGGTTTTGTAGGTAGCCAACAAGTTGCGCTATATCTTTGCCGTAGGCTAAGATAGTAGCAGAAGCGCGGGATTTACCCTGCAAATGTCCTATAAATTGTTGGTGAGCATCACTAAGAGTAATCATTTATTAGACTATTTTAATGTTATAGGGTACTTTTGTCAAGAGAGAGATATTTATTTAATGAAAGGAAGAGCAAGCTCTTTGTTGGAAAATATGATATTCAGCAGAAAAAATATAATAATATAAATATCTATGATCAAAAAAATAATTTATGGGATTATAATTTTTATAGTTTTAATGATTTTTTATAATCTGATTGTACAAATTAGCCAGGCTATCAAGTCAGGGGAGAGATTAGGTCAAGCAACAGATGCATTGTATAAGCTGCAGGCGCAAAACAGTGAACTTAAGAAAAAATTGTCAGAGATTGAATCTGCGGATTTTATAGAGGAACAAGCCCGCGATAAACTTGGTCTGTCTAAGAAAGGCGAAACAGTTGTTATTATTCCAGATAATACGCTCAAAATGGTTTTAGGTGCCAGTCATTCTGCACAAGCTCTCAGACTTTCAAATTGGTTAGGCTGGTGGAGCGTATTTTTCAGATAAACTTTTTAGGCATGTTTCAAGATCATTTTTTTGCTTATCATTTAAAGTAGGAATAATATTTTGCAAGTAATCATTAAATGTTTCTTTTGTAGCTTCTTGAAGATTAGCAGTAATTTGCTCAAGGGTAAAATATTTCTTAAGTAATGAATTACTAGCATCAGGAATTATCTGTTTTGCTGATTCGGTATGCAAAGCAGCCTGTTTATCTTCAGGGAGAGATTTAACTAAGTTTACTATTGTTTGTTGCTCACAGAGCTGTAAAAATTTATTAGTAAATTCTTCTTTGTTATCAGAGTAACCAATAATTTCTAAAACTTGTAAAAAGATTTCTCTGGGGGTCTTATTCATTTAGGTTTAGGATTATGATCAAGTTGTTTATTGCTTTCTCTCCAAGCCCATCCTACTCCAGCAGCTCCTCCTGTAACTCCTGCTATACTCTCGGCTGCTCCCAATAATCCTTTGACTACAGCTTCAGAGTAAACGCCTTGTGCCATAATAATTTTTGCAGTTTCCAAATCTGTTTGTCCAAAATGCCATAGTGCGAAACTGGCGATTGAGCCTAAAGTGGCTGCCAATACATGTTTTAGAGAAGGGTTATAATTAACCTCCCATCTGTTTGAGGCCTCTGTAGAAGAAACTAGTTCTTGTTCAGGTTCTGGAGTTCGTGTTGCTTCAGTCATAAATCTATTATAACATGCCTAAATACTTAGACTATAAAATATGTGTTGCGGGTGGGAGAGTCGGACTCCCTGCCTTCAGATTATGAGCCTGATGTGCAGCCGTTACACTTCCCCGCGTTTGTAATTGTAGCCTTATGGCTATTGTATGTCAATCAAAATACCACATATACTATTTAAATATTAAGATGAGCCTTTTTCTACTCCCTTTAGCTGTACTATCAATCACCAGTTATTTTTCATTCAGTTTTTTTAAAAATTCTACTCCCAGTTTGATTATTTTTATTCTTGCCGGGATACTGTTAAGTTTTATTATTTTAAGAAAAAGTTTTCGTATAGAATTAAATTCCTTAAAGAAATTTTTTTATAATCCACTGAATTTAAGCCTGATAGCTTTAATTATTGTTGTGGTGGCCATTAAAGCTTTTGTGATCTCTCCTTTTGTAATAACTAAGACGATTAATTCATTTAAACATATTCAGATCACCCCGGTTGGCGATTATTATAAGCATAGCTTTTTTACCTCGAGTATAGCTCAAGACGGAGTCCCCCCTAAAAATCCTTATTTCCCGGCTTCAAAGCTGTCTTACTATTTGGGATATTACTTTCTTCCTGCAGCTTTGGTTAATATTTTCCACCTGCCCGCTCATTGGGTTTTATATATTTTTTGTATATCTACAGACCTATTAGCCTTTTTACTGCTTTTAGAGGTTATCTGCCGACAGTTTAAGAGTTATTTTTATCGCTTAATGGTATTGGGCTTGATATTTGGCGGTTTAGGAGTTGACAGTATTCCCTTTGTTTTTAATACACTGGGACAAGGTCTTTCTGATCAGGGGTTGCAATTAAATAGTATTTACGAAGCCCTACTATTCATTCCTCAGCATTTTTTACCTTCGGCAATTATAGTCTGGGTAATTTACAGTTTGTTACATAAAAATCTGAAGCTAATTCCGTTTGTAATCTTATCTGTTTTTATCTTTTTATCGAGCATTTTTGTTAGTCTGGTCTATGTTTTTTGGCTGGCGCTGTTGTTTTTGTTTAATAATCAGGATCGGAAAATGTTGTTTTATGCAGGTTTAATATGTTTACTGCTGTTGATTCCTTATTTTGGTTACTTATCCGACCGCTCAAACCTATTTTATTTTTATAAGTTTGATCCCTATAGCTTTACTAACAGCTACTTTTTAAATATTTGTTATACCTTCCTTATCAAGTATGGTCTAATATTGTTGTTTTTTCCCATACTTTTACTGCTTAATTTAAGGCAAGTTGGGCCTGGTTATTTTTTTGCCTGTTTTATCCCGTTAGCGGTTACCTGGTTTGTAAGAACTCCAATTTTTAATGATTTCTCCAGAAAAACATCAATCCCGATGCAATTTGTGTTAGCAATTGCTTATATTTATTTTCTGCAATCAATTAAATCAAGGATGTTCAAGGGCATTTTTATTGTCTTTACTATCGTAACAATAATCCTTGGGCTGGCAGGTTTTTATCTTGAGTATGCGCATTACTGGAAGGGGAGAGTCTTCCTGCACCCAAAAGACAGTGAACTAATTTTTAAGGTTAGGAAATTACCAAAAGAAATTAGCCTGGCAGCTATAGACAAAGATACATGGGTAGAGTTAATACCCTCACTGGCTTTTAAAAAGGTTGCCACACCGTATCTTTTTGATTCTTACGTATATTTAACCGGAAGTAAAATTTCAGAGGAACATTCAGGATATGAATCCCAGGCTGTCAGCTTATTTTTAGCCCCACTTATAGCCTCAGATATTTCTCACCTGATAAAAACTAAAAATTCAGAGTTACAAGCCCTTAATCTATTTTTCAAGCGTTATCCAAGGGATTTATTGATTATAAATAATAAGCTTTGGGTAAAAAAAGATACCAATCCCTGGTTGGTGATCCTCAAAGAATTGGGAATTAAATACCAAAATCTGACGCCTAACTATACGGGTTTTAACTACAGTGATTTGCTGGAAAAAACCTCCAGTTTGGGTGTGTTTGTGGATGGAAATAAAGCTAAAAAAGTAGAGGTTCTTGACAGAAGAGTATTTTTACCCAAAGGGCTGCAGTTCTTAGCTACCTGCGAGCATACTTTCCCATCAGAAGTTAATTTGGAGTTTGAAGATTATAATTTAATTTTTCATAAAACCCTGCAGGATGAGCATTCATCTTGTATTGGGCAATTTTTCTATCTTCAGGAGAGTGAAAACCTACTTTTAACCAAAAATACTAAACTTGATTATCTATATTCCTTTCCTGTAGGGATTACTCAGATTAATAAATAAAATTAGAGATGATTGTGGCTACACCGGCGACGGTCATCATAGCTGTGATCAGCCAGCCAAGGCCGGAGATAATTTTATTATTGACCCATCTGCCCATAATCTTTGTATTGCTGCTTATCATCACTATCAATATTAAAATAACAGGAGAAATCAGGCCGTTTAAGACCGCGGAGTAGATCAAAGTTTTTATTGGGTCAAGGCCTAAATAATTAATAGCCAGGCCAATTGAAGTTGAGATGATAATTACTCCGTAAAAAGCATTTGCTTCTTTAAGTTTTCTGTATAATCCATACTTCCATCCAAAACTTTCAGATAACGCATAGGAAGCAGATCCCGCTAAAACAGGTACTGCCAGTAAACCTGTGCCAATAATTCCTAATGCGAAAAGTAAATACGATTGGTTTCCGGCAAAAGGGCGCAGTGCAGTTGCTGCTTGTTCCGATGAGGTGATATTGGTTATTCCATGAGAAAATAAAGTTGCGCCGCAAGCAGTAATGATAAAAAACATGACTAAATTTGATAAAAACATTCCCGACCAAATGTCCAGGCGCATATTTTTTACCTCTTTGGAGGAAGTATCTTCCTGTCGAAGCTTAATGGTGGTTTTACCTCCTAATATTTGTTCTTCAACCTCCTGTGATGTTTGCCAGAAAAATAAATAAGGGGAGATAGTTGTGCCTAATACAGCAGTAACTAGGATCAGCTGGTCTTTGGAAAAAACCAAAGAAGGTAAGATTGCATTTGTAAAGATCTGATTCCAGTTCAAATTTTTTATAGCCAGAGTAGCAAAGATATAAGAGATCAGGATTAATGCCAGCCATTTTAAGTATTTAGCGTATTTTTCATAGGTTGTAAAAATCTGCAGGGCTAAACTGAAAAGGGCAAACCCAAACACCAAAGCCATAAAACCCAGGTGTGGGAATATCAATTGTACCCCTTTGGCCATTGCCCCTAAATCTGCTCCGATGTTTAAGGTATTTGCAAAAAATAACAGGGCAGTGCAGATATAAAGAACCCATTTAGGATAATATTGTCTAATATTTGCTGCTAGACCGCGCCCTGTTACAAGCCCAATCCGGGCGCACATCTCCTGAATAATAGCCATTAAAGGAAAGGTGAATCCAGCCAGCCAAAGAAGTTGAAAACCATATTGGGAGCCTGTCTGTGAATAAGTAGCAATTCCGGATGGATCATCATCTGCAGCCCCGGTTGTTAAACCTGGTCCTAGCGTATGCCAATAATCCTTTGCTATTTGGAGATGTTTCCTGGTATGAAAAGCATCAGCTATCCCTCTGGATATGCCAATTGTTTTATCTAACACATCTGCCGGGGCGCCGGCTACTTTTTCCAGTAATTTTTCTGCGGGAAACATAATGAAATTTAACAGTAACTCTATTTATTAAAGGTAGTCAAGTCGCAAATGCAAAAAGTTAAAAAAAGTTTTGATGCTTGTTTTATGATAAAATTCCTTTTATGCCAGGGTAGCTCAGCTAGTAGAGCACAGGATTCATATCCCTGCGGTCGTGGGCGCGCACCCCACCCCTGGTACATACAGTTGTCATCCCGGACTTGATCCGGGATCCATAAATAGAATATTGTTAAATTATGAAAATAATTGTTTTAGCAGGTGGAGAAGGTAAGCGAATGTGGCCAATTAAGACTGATAAATGTCTAATCCCTTTTTTGGGTAAGCCTCTTTTGTACCATAATTTAAAAAAAATCAAAGAAAATGTTGATGGTGAATTTGTGATAGTTGCTTCACCAGGGGCTAAAGCAGGTATAGAAAAAGTAGCTTCAGAGCTAGGCCTAAACTATAAAATAGTTATTCAAAGCGAACCTAAAGGTATGGCAGATGCGCTGCTATCTGCAAAAGAATATTTAGAAGGAGAGATTTTGGTTGTTAATGCAGAAGATATTTTAGAAAGTGAGATTTATGGACAAGTTGCAAAAGGGGGATCAGAGGTCATCTTTGCAGGACTAAAGGTGAAGAAGTACTTTCCAGTAGGTTATCTGAAGACAGAGGGAGATAAGGTAACCGGAATAGTAGAGAAGCCAGGAGAAGGTAATGAGCCATCAGATTTGGTAAAGCTGGTTGTGGATTATTTTAAGCATGGAAAAAAGTTAGTTGAGTATATTGAGAAAACGAGTAGTGACGTAGACGACGTATACGAAAAAGCCCTGGATCAGATGATTATAGATGGAGTAGAAATAAAATTTGTTGAATATACCAGAGCATGGTTTCCTCTTAAATATCCATGGCATATTCTTGATATCACAGCTTACCTTTTATCCAAGATTGAACAAAAAATAGACCCGGGTGCAAAGATCTCAGAAAAGGCTATTATTGAAGGAAATGTAGTTATAGAGGATGGAGTTAAAGTTTTTGAAGGAGCAGTAATTAAAGGCTCTTGTTACATTGGCAAAAACTGTATTGTTGGAAATAACAGCATGATCCGGGAATCCATACTGGAAGAAGGATGCGTTACAGGATTTAATAGTGATATTACCAGGAGTTATATTGGTGCAAATTCCTGGTTCCATACCAACTATATTGGTGATTCTGTTATAGAAGGCGATTTTGGTATGGGCTCTGGTGCAGTATTAGCAAATTTACGCTTAGATAATCATGTCATTAGGGTAGGTTCAGAAAAAGACACCTGGAAGGTGGGCTCTGACTCCTTCCAGGTGGATACTGGTCGCCATAAATTAGGTTTAATTGCCGGAAAAGGTTCCCGTGTAGGAGTAAACGCTTCCACCATGCCAGGAGCAAGAATAGGTTCAAATTCTTTGGTTGGTCCAGGAGTTATATTGTATGGAGATGTTAAAGACAATACTAAGATAATTGTGAAACAGGAGCTGCAAGAATCTGAACATACCCCGGCGCTTACCAGCTATGACCAGTTTAGGGAAAAAATTAAATAACTTTCAACTCTTTCCCGACTTTTTCAAACATTTTAATTCCAAAATCTAAATCTTTTTTGGAGTGAGAAGCAGAGGGAATAACTCTAATGCGGGCTTTGCCTTTTTGAACCATGGGAAAAACAATTGGTGTCGCAAAAACACCTAAGTCAAAAAGCTTAGCGCTAAATTCCCTGGCCAAATCCTCATCAGGTAACATCACCGGAGTAATAGGGGTTTGCGATTGACCAGTATCAAAGCCTAATTTTTCAAACTCATCCTTAATATATCTAGTGTTATCCCATAATTTCTTGACTAACCGGTCTGATTTCTGCAGGATTTTTACTCCTTCTAAAACTGCGGCTGTGTCTGCAATTGTCAGGGCATTAGAGAATAAAAATTGCCTGGCTTTTTGTTTGTAAAAGTTAATCAGTTCTTTTTTGCCGGTGATAAATCCTCCCATCACACTAAAGGCTTTGGAAAGCGTGCCAACTTCAATATCGATTTGTCCATGCAAGTTGAAATGGTCAACAATCCCTCTGCCACCTTTGCCTAAAACTCCTTCACCGTGTGCATCATCAACCATAGTTAAAGCCTGGTATTTTCTGGCTAATTTTACTATTTGAGGTAAGGGAGCCAAGTCTCCATCCATGGAAAATACTCCATCAGTCACAATTAAAATAATTGGCTCTTCGCCATTTTCTTTGGGAGTTTTTCTTAATCTGTCTGCCTCGGTTAGTTTTGCTTCCAGATCTGTCACATCTTTATGTTTGTAGACAAATTTATTTTTTACCTGAGAAAGCCTGATGGCATCAATAATTGAGGCATGGTTTAACTCATCTGAGATCACAATATCTTCTTTGCTTAGGATAGTGGAAATCGCAGCACAGTTAGCCATATAGCCGCCGGTAAATATAATAGCCGCTTCAGCGTTTTTAAAGCGGGCTAAGGCTTCTTCCAGTTGTATATGCAGAGTATGAGTACCTGCCAGGGTTCGATAGCCTGTACCAATTCCGTATTTATCAACTGCTGTTTTTATGGCTTTTTTTAACCTGTCAGAGACTGCTAACCCTAAATAATGACTGGAGCAAAAGTTTAATTTTTTCTTACCATCAATGGTTAAATATGCGCCTTCTCCTGATTCAATAACACGAGGTGGCTTACCTGATTTTACTAATTCATCCAATTTTTCATAGAAATTTGTAATACTCATGGTTCCAGAAGAATCTTACCGCATTTTCTGCTTTTCATCAAAGTCATGGCTTTTTCAAAATCTTTAAGTTTAAATTTATGGGTAATTAAAGGAGAGAGATCAATTTTTTTACTTTTTAATAATTTACTGGTTTGTTTCCAGGTTTCCCAAAGCCTTCGGCCAAAAACAGAAAGGATAGTTAACTCTTTATTGATCATATGCTTTCCCCAATCAATGGACACATTTTCTTTAGGTATGCCAAAAGCCACGAACTTACCCCCAATCCTGACTGCTTCAAAAGCAATATCTATCCCTAATCTATTGCCGCTCATCTCTAAAACTACATCAAAGGTGGAGTATTCTTTTTCATCTAATTTACTTAAGATTCGATCGAAGCCCATTTTTTCAGCAATTTGTCTTCGGTAAGGTTCATCGTTGATCCCAACTACTTCTTTAGCACCCATTGCTTTGCTGACTGCGCCGGCACAAAGGCCAACAGGTCCCAGCCCCATGATTAAAACTTTTTTATTCTTAACTCCTGCTTTAGTCACACAATGAACAGCGTTGCCTAATGGTTCTTGGGCGCTCATAAACTCAACAGGGATTGAAGGGTCGTTTTTCCAGGTAGTTTTTAAAGGGATGGTGGCGTATTGCGCAAAGCCACCGTTTCGTCCGATTCCAAACAGGTTCATATTCTCACAAATATGGTAATTTTTAATCATACATTGATAACAATTCAGGCAAAATATATGAGTTTCAGAAGAAACTAAATCACCAACTTGAATATCAGTTTTCTTATCTGAATTTATTTCTATCACTTTTCCAACTATTTCATGGCCAATAATGGTCGGGGGTTTGATGTGGGATGCAGCCCAGGGAATCCAATCATAAATACCAATATCAGTTCCGCAAATTGAGGCATAGATAACTTTTACTAAGACTTCGTCTTTTTGCGGTTTGGGAATGGGTACTTGCTTTAGAGTTACACCAGGAGCAGCCTTCTCTTTTAAAACAGCCAGCATTAAATCTTTTACCATACTTAAAGCAGTAACTTAGGATCATATCACTTATGCTATACTTTTTCCATGCTTCTTTATGAATTTGAGGGGAAAAAGTTATTTAAAAATTGTGGGATTAATGTACCAGTTAGTCAGTTAGTCAGTATGTCAGATAGATTAGATGAAATGGGAGTAAAAGCACCTTTAGTACTGAAAGTGCAAACTTTATCTGGAAAACGTGCACAATCAGGTGGGATTGTCAGAGTGGATAGGCAACAGGCAGTAGGCGACAGTATAAAAAAACTTTTCAATACAACAGTAAACGGAGAGAAAGTAAGTAGAATTTTGGTAGAGGAAATGATTACTTATGATGAAGAGTATTATTTGTCATTTTCTTATTCTACAGAAACCAGGACTCCGATTATGACATTTGGTAAAGGGGGGACAGGAGTAGAGAAAAAGGGAGCAAAGAGTTATCCAATCAATATTTTGACCATGTTACACCTCGGAGGTGAAGAAATACGATTACACCTCGGAGGTGGAATCTTCGGAGGTGGAATCTTACCAGAAGAACTTTTGGAAACAGCGTTAAAGCTCTGGCAGGTATTTACAAAGTATGATTGTGAGTTGGTTGAGATAAATCCATTGGTGGTTGTTTCTTCTCCTGTCATTGCGAGCGATCCGCCAACTGGCGGAGAGCGTGGCAATCTTGATTTTCTTGAAAGAAAGATTCCTACGTCGCCTTCGGTTCCTCTGAATGACAAAGTTATTTACGCACTTGACGCTAAAGTTATCCTGGATGACGATGCAGATTTTAGAAGAGAAATAAAATATGAAGGAAGAAGCCTTTTTGGCAGAGCCCCAACAGAGGCAGAAATTGAAGCCAGGAAAATCGACAAAGGCGATCATCGAGGAACTGCAGGATCTGTTTATTGGGATTTAGATGGCGATATTGCCGTAATTGCTGCAGGAGGTGGTGGATCGGTGGTGAATATGGATTCTCTTATTGCTTTTGGCGGCAAACCTGCCAATTATACTGAGCATTCTGGTAATCCACCGCGTGAGAAATTAAAAAAGCTCACAAAACTGGTGCTTTCCAAAAAAGGATTAAAAGGATGTTGGATTGTGGGAGGAACAGCGAATTTTACAGATATATATGAAACATTAATGGGATTTGTAGAAGGATTGAGAGAGGTAAATCCTAAACCAACTTATCCGATTGTGATCAGAAGAGGCGGGCCAAGGGATGAAGAGGCTTTTACAATGCTTCGGGAAGTAGGAAAGAAAGAAGGCTTTGATTTTCATATTTATGGCCGTGAAACCCCAATGAGTGCAACTGCGAAGATTATGGTGAAGTTGGCATATAGACAATGAGTATAATATACTTTAATGATGACAGAACATCACGATGATTTAATTCTGACCGGTAGTCTTCCGTCTAATATATCCCGTTCTTTCACTCGTTTCGAGAAGCCTTTAGTTAATAATCCCGAACGACCTATCATTCCTATCTCTGCAGAGCAGCAATCTGGTGTGGTGGCGTTGTATCAAATCGCACTCGGCAAGATAGAAGATTTTAATAATTATTATGGACTTGCCCCTGACTCAGGTGATGGAATACAAGATTTAAGAAAAACAGGTGAAGTAATAGTAGAAGGCGGTGATCAAGCACTATTGGAACTAAATGACAGAGTAGCTGGTCTAGCCAATAGTTTGGCAGCAATGGAATTAATAAGGACAGCTAAGGGGGATTTTACAAATACAGCAGTGGTGGCTCCAACTGTCCAATCAGTCAGTGATGCGATAGCTGGAGGATTGTTTGTGTATCCTGTTTTTGCCAAAGACCTTATAGATAAGCAAGCGCTTGTTTTCAGCGGACTTGCAGGTCTTGTAGCTAAACCTGATACCCGCACAGACCTAAGAACAGCTTTTATGTCAGCGCTTTTTCCTCAGCTTGAACAAGCTTTAGAAATACTTACCAGGGGTTATTTCCCTGATAGTATGCAGCATCAAGTGGATGAAAGGGTAATCGCTCAAGTGGATCAGCTGGCTATTTACAATATACAAAGTCTTTGTGGGCTACTTTGGACAGCCAATTTAACTGGAGAATTTACTGATGGAAATTGGAGGACTATAAAAACTTATCCTGACCAGCTGGAGAAATTTACAAAACTATCAAGTGACGCTATTCAGGTGATTTTAGCGCGTGATCCTGATACATCCCTTGCAATGTTAAGACGATGGGGAGAGCTATTAACGCGTAAGTCTTACGGTTTGGATTTGCGGGTTTATGACCCGATCAATTATCTCAGGCACATAAGTGTACCCAGAGGAGAGTCTTCTGTTAAGGAGGTTGTCTTGCGTGTGTCTGGAAGTGGCTATGTAGACACTATGGCTGCGTTAGCTCAAAGGGCTGCTGACGAAAAAGACATTACACAAGGATCATTTCTAGGAGAGCTTGCGCGTATCATATCAGATAGTGCCGGCATGCGTATTACATCGACCGAAACTATTTTCTATGCACTAGTAGAAAAGCTATCTTTAGATCAAGCACCCAATGCATTGATTGATAATCTTCAGGCTGTTGGAGAAAGACAGAGTGCGGAAATACAACACTTAGTGGATGAATTATCAGAGAGATCATTAGACGAGATGTCCGCAGAAAAGCTGGGTAATATTGTTGATTATCTCGGTAATATGTCTAAAACTTTGCAAGCTACAACCATGGCAACTGTTAAGCTAGCGTTACATAGTACAGCCGATGACAAAAAAATCCGTGCACTTGTTGATAAATTTGTAGATGCATTTATACAAGCGAGTGAAGATGAGATAGAACCCACCAGAAGCGAAGCTCTGACTAAATTAAGATCCCATCTGGGAGAAGCTGAGCTAGACCGACTAACTAACATAGTAGAATAGGTTTTATTGTCTGGTTTATGATTTTTGTCTTCTTACCTGAAGCAGTCGTACCACCTATACCTTGGTTGTTTAGGAAACCTGAGATACTTATGAGTATATTAATTAATGAACAAACAAAAGTTCTAGTCCAAGGCATTACCGGCAAGGAAGGCGCCAAGGTAGCTTTGCAGATGAAAAATTATGGCACTAAAGTGCTGGCAGGGGTTACTCCGGGTAAGGGTGGACAGGAGATTTACGGCGTGCCTGTATATAACAGCGTAAAAGAGGCAATGGAGAATCATTCAGGAATTAATACTTCTTTTGTCTCTGTGCCGGCTTTTGCCGCCCTGGGGGCGGTTTCTGAGGCAATTGAGTCAGGCATTGAGTTAATAAATATCTTAACCGAGCATGTACCTATTCAAGATACCGCTAAAATGATCGCTTTAGCAAAGGGTCAAGGGGAAAGGGTCAAGGGGAAAGTACAAATCGTAGGACCAAGTTCAATTGGAATTATTTCTTCAGGAATAGGAAAAGTAGGCAGCATTGGCGGAGAAGATCCGCGGTCAGTTTTCCGAAAAGGAAATATCGGAGTAATATCTAAATCTGGAGGAATGGCATCTGAGGTTTCCTGGATTTTAACCAAAGCTGGAATGGGACAAAGTACTGTTGTCGGTATTGGCGGAGATATTTTAGAGGGGACTACTTTTGCAGATTTATTAATGGATTTTGAAAAAGATCCACAAACAGAGGCTGTGGTTATTTTTGGAGAAATTGGCGGAACTTATGAAGAGGATGCGGCAGAATTAATTAGGGGAAAGAGGAAAGGGGAAAGCCTGCCTGCCAGCAAGGCAGGGGGAAAGTTCACAAAACCGGTTGTGGCATTTGTTTCCGGTTTATTTGCAGAACAACTTCCCTCTGGCACAAAATTAGGCCATGCCGGAGCCATAGTTTATGGAGATAAAGGCAGTTATAAATCAAAGATAAATGCCTTAAAGGAAGCTGGAGTAATCATCGCCAAAACCCCGGATGAGATACCAGAGCTTTTAAAGAAAGTAACTATTCAGTCTTTCCCAGTAGTCATCCTGGAAGGAGGCTAAAAGCCGACTGATAGGATCTTTTGGATTCTATCGCTACGCTCCAGAATGACAGATGCCGGGAAACTCTGAATAAGTACTAAAGAAATAGTTGACCTTTGTAATACAAATGTAATACAATATGACTAGGATAATTATTAAAGAATTAATTTGGGATGAGTGGAATATTGAACATATAAAGAAACATAGTGTTGCGCAAGATGAAGTGGAATCAGTTGTTAGGAATATTATTACTCATAAAAAAGCTAAGAAGGGGAGATATTTAATAATTGGTAGGACTGGCTCAAGAATTATATCTGTAGCTGTTAGTAGAAAAGGAGTAGGAGTTTATTATCCAGTAATGGCAAGAGATTCAGCTAAAAAAGAAAGGATAGTAGTATATGAAAAAGAAAAAATTTAAATTTCCTGATTTTGATAAAATGGGCTATGAGGCAGAAGCTAAGTGGTGGGATACCCATGATTGGGGAGAATTTTGGGATGAATTAGATGATGTGAAGATAGTAGTTGATCTCCATAAACCAAAAGAGGAGACTTTAATTTTGCGTTTGCAAAAAGAAACAAAAGAAAAATTGGAAGAAGAGGCCAGGAAAAAAGGGTTAAACGTTTCGTCTTTAGCAAGGCTTTGGTTAACTCAAAGACTTCATGCGGCAGTTAAATAATCATTGCCAAAACCCCGGATGAGATACCAGGTTTATTTTGATTTAATCCATTTGGCAGGGGATCCAACTATTTGACCTGAGCAGTGAACTTGAAGATCGGTTGAACCCTCAGGAATTAACTGATGGAGAATTGGCACTGGATCATTTTGATATGCAACAAGAGAATATCTTGGCCTAAAAGAGTTATTGGTAGGTTGAGATTGAACAAGCATCCAGCGATTTGGGTGTCTTCGGTCTAATCGAGCAAGAGTTGTTGGTTTTCCGGAATATTTTGTAATTTCCTCAGTTGTTAGAGGTTGAATAACATCCGCCTCAATTCTAAGTGCCATGGCCGGATATTATAAAACTATGATTTTGAAGTCAAGTGGAAGTTTACAAGCGATAAGTTGATAATACATCTTCTTTGCGATAGAGTATCTTCATGGACAAACACTGGAAGACAGCTATATCTGGAATAATTAATGAAGAAGTGCATATTCATGGCTATAAAATCACGGAGCTTATAGATAAGGTTTCATTTACTGATGCGATCTTTTTGGAACTAAAGGGCGAACTTCCGACAGAAGAAGAAAAAGCCATGCTGGATGCCATTCTTATTTCTACAATTGATAACGGCATGGGTCCGCCTTCTGTGACAAACGCCAGAAATTCTGCCAGTGCAGGTAACCCAATGCAGGCTGCAGTGGCAGCTGGAATCCTGGGAGTTGGCGAATTTCACGGTGGGGCAATAGAAGAATGCGCCAGACTTTTGCAAAGCGGTTTAACCGCTCCAAAACTGGTGGAGAAAGTAATTGTCTCTGCTGGAAAAATTGCCGGATTTGGACATAAAGTTTATACAGAAGATCCTAGAGCCAAACAGATTTTTGAAAAAGCTAAATCTTTAGGGTTTTTTGGAGAATATTGTAAATTAGCGCAAGATGTTGAAAAAGAGCTGGAACAAGTAAAGGGTAAAAAAATTCCAATTAATGTAGACGGGGCAATTGCCGCAGTTGTTTCTGATATGGGTTTTGACTACCGGTTAGGAAAAGGATTTTTCTTAATTGGTAGGGTCGTAGGTTTAGTTGCACATGTATTTGAGGAGATGGTACGTGAGAAGCCCTACAGAAGGGTTTCCAGCGAAGAGATTGAATATGATGGTATTCTCCCCAGAAAGATTGCATAGAACCGTTTTCTTGACAAACTAGTGGCTTTCATGCTATCCTTTTTTGGCGTTGAAGAGGATAAGTAAGTAAGATGATGTTTTATAGCAAGAAGGGTAGCTGAAAGCCTTTAAATTTAATCTTACCCAAAAGAGCCTCAGAGCTGAACTGAAAAAATCTG
>CALRFD010000001.1:0-55074 GCA_943356485.1 Patescibacteria group bacterium | reverse complement strand
CCTCTGGTAGAAAGTAAGTTTCATTTATTAAGAGATCTTGTAGATTGTTTCATCAAGATAAAGTAGGGTGGTACCACGGGTTAAACTCGTCCCTAGATACTAGGAGGGCGAGTTTTAGCAAAACTCCAAAAATTGTAACTATGAATAAGCAGATATCCAGTACAGCAAACAAAGTAGTGTTGGCCTTTTCAGGAGGGCTAGATACTTCATTTTGCGTAGTTTATTTAAAACAACAAGGCTATGAAGTTACAACCCTAACTGTAGATACAGGAGGATTTACTAAGAGTGAGATATCAAAAATTGCTGAAAGAGCAAAATTATTAGGTTCCAGCCAGCATCTATTTATTGATGGTAAAGGTAAGCTTTTTGACCAATTTATATCTTATATTATCAAGGGAAATATACTGAGGGGAGATGTATATCCTTTATGTGCCGGTACCGAGCGGTTAATTATCGCACAAAAACTCATTGAAGTTGCAAAAAAAATAGGAGCAAAATTTGTCGCACATGGTTCAACCGGAGCAGGAAATGATCAGATCAGATTTGATGTTGCCCTGCAGATATTGGCGCCAGAGCTTAAAGTTCTTACTCCGATTAGAGACTTGGGTATAAAAAGGGAAGAGGAGCTGGAGTTGCTTAAAAAATATAATTTGTTTGATTCTCTAAAACCAAATGTATACTCTATTAACCAAAGTATTTTAGGAGTAACTGTAGGAGGAGGAGAGACAAAAGATTCCTGGGGTATTCCGCCGGATGAAGTATTTCCGAATATGACTCCATTGAATAAAACTCCTCAGTCACCCGCAGGGTTTATTCTCTCCTTTGAACAAGGGTTGCCGGTAGCATTAGATGGTAAAAAGATGACAGGAATAGAAATTATGGCTTATTTAGAAAAAATTGGCGGTAAACATGGGATTGGGAAAAATATCCATTTAGGTAATACGATTCTTGGCATAAAAGGCAGGATAGCTTTTGCTGCTCCTGCGGCTATGATACTGATCTCTGCTCATAAAGAGTTGGAAAAATTAGTACAGACAAAATGGCAGTCTTTTTGGAAAGAAACATTAAGCGATTTTTATGGAAGTTTTTTGCATGAGGCTCTTTATTTTGACCCGGTTATGCGTGACTTAGAAGCATTAATTGATAGTAGTCAAAGAAATGTAACAGGGGATGTTGAAGTTGTACTGTTTAAAGGTAATATTATTATCAAGGGTTGCAGAAGTGCATACTCGTTATTAAATTCTGATATTGCTACTTATGGAGAAGAGAATGCTCTTTGGGACAGCAGGGATGTAGTTGGTTTTTCAAAAATCTATGCTTTGCCAAGTATGCTTGCATCAAGAGCTAAAAGAAAAGGAAAAATATGAAACATTTTTTAAACGTTACTGATTATAGCCAAGAAGAACTAATGAGAATTATTAAGACCGCTATGGCTATGAAAAAGTCTGGCGGGAGAAAAACACTTGAAGGGAAGATCTTAAGTATGTTCTTTTTTAACCCTTCTTTAAGAACCAGATTATCATTTATCGCAGGAATGAATAAGCTTGGCGGTTTAGCAGTGGATCTATCTTCCGGTAGCGGAGCTTATCCTTTTGAATTTAAGGAAAATACCGTTATGGATAAAACAACAAGCGAGCATATTAAAGAAGCTGCAGCAGTGGTTTCCCGAATGAGTAATGCTATTGCTGTTAGAGCCAGCGACTTGATAACTACTTCCTCGGAAAGCGTTAAGGTTCCTTCATGGGATGAAGTTAAGAAAGATATAGTTGTACAAAGCTTTGCAAAATACGCCTCAGTTCCTGTGATTAATATGGAATCTAATGTCTACCATCCCTGTCAGGGATTGGGAGATGCCATGACAATTATGGAGAAAATGGGTAAGCCAAAGGGTAAAAAATATGTCCTGACTTGGGCTTATCATCCTAAATCTTTGCCAATGGCAACTGTTAATTCTCAATTTATGGCAGCCTGCGATTTGGGGATGAATGTAGTGATTGCTCATCCCAAAGGTTGGGAGCTGGATGAAGACGTGCTAAAGATAGCAAAGAAAAGAGCTCAATCAGCCGGAGGCTCCCTATCTATAAATAATTCGCAGGAAGAAGCATTTAAAGATGCAAATGTAATTTGTGCAAAAAGTTGGGGTTCAATTAAGTTTTATGGTAATTGGGATGAAGAGAAAAAAATTAAAGATAAGCTAAAATCATGGATTGTTGACAGCAAAAAGATGGAACTAACGAATAATGCTTATTTTATGCACTGTCTACCTGTAAGAAGGAATGTTGAAGTATCAGATGAAGTTATAGATGGTAAATCCTCAATTGTTATTGATGAAGCAGAAAACAGGATGTGGATTCAAATGGCAATACTTGATTATTTAATAGGGAAAAAGAATGGATAAGCCTAAACTTCAAACAGCTTCTTTTATCGTTTCCCAAACACAAATGGATCTGGATATGGAAATGACGGTATTTGATGTCTGGGCGACAAAAGTTCATGTTCTAATGCTTTTAGAAACTGGAATTATTACTAAAGAAAGCGCGAAAAAATGCCTGAAGGCTTTACTCGAAATTGAAAAAGAAATAAGTGATGGGAAATTTTCCATAAATCCGGAGAAAGGGGCTCAGTTAACGCTGGAGGCTAAAATTTTAGAAAAAGCCGGCGATGCAGGCTATAGCGTGCATACGGGCAGAAGTAGAAATGATCAGATAATGGTAACAGAGCTGCTTTATCTTAGGGAAAAAATGTTTATCTTTTATGAAGAGGTAATTTTTCTTTTAGAATCAATGCAAAAATTGGCGTCTGCTCACAGGCAAACAGTTATGCCAGGCTATACTCATATGCAGCCAGGAAAAATTACCACAGTTGGACAGTGGGCGATGGCGTATTTCAATGCTTTTTTAAGAAGCCTGGAAACAGTTAAATTTTATTTAAATCAATATGATATGAATCCATTAGGTGCTTGTGAGTCATATGGGACTTCCTGGACGCTAGATAGAGAATTTACCGGTAGGTATTTGGGGTTTGCAAAAGCTTGGGAGATACCACAGGATGCAATAGCCTCCCGCGGTTTTGTCCAGCTTGGTTATCTGAATGTATTGTCAGAGGTATCTTTAATTGCCAGTAAACTAAATGAGGATTTAATTTTATTCAATACTTACGAATATGGGATGGTTGAGCTAGGGGATGATATTGCCCAAAGGATGCATCCGATCACCGGATCTTCTGTAATGGCGCAAAAGAAAAACCCGGATGTTTTGGAAATAATAAGATCGACAGCCCCTCAAGTAATCGGTTCTTGGGCAATTGTGGCAAATATTTTAAGCTCTCTGCCAATGGGTTATAACCGGGATACCAGGGAAACTAAGGAGTACATTAACCTGGGTTTTCAAAAAACTACTGCAACCATTAAAACTTTACAGAAAGTAATCAATTCCCTGCAAATAAACGATAAAAGAATGTTAGAGTTAGCAACTTCTAACTATTCATTAACCACAGATCTGGCAGATTTTATCTCCCAAAAAACTAAAGTAGGGTATAGGCTTATCTATAAAATTGTTGGAGGGGTAGTTGATGAAGCGATGATAAAGGGGCAGCCCTTGTCTCAACTAACTGCCTTAGAAATTATCCAAAAAGCGCTGGAATTAGGAATTAAGATGACAATTTCTGATGAAGAGATCAAACAAGCACTAGATCCTAAATTAGTCATAGAAAAAAGAAAAAATATCGGCGGAAGCAACTCAGAAGTTATGAAAAAACTGTTGGATCAGGCTTTACTAAATATTAAAGCAGAGAGATCCTGGCTTTTAAAAAAACAGGAAGATGTCAAAAAAGCACATCAAAAAACAGAGAGTTTAGTTAAGAGAATTATAAAAGAATAAGTTTTTATTAATACTAAATGGAATTTGAAATTTTAAATTCAGAAATACCAGAACACATTTACAGAAGCTTAAACTTAGAGGAGATGCCAAAATTAGTCCAATTTGATAATATGGCGATGCTTGAAATTAATGATACTCCACCAGATCATTTTCCGCCTCCACTAACTGTAACTGAACTTCAACTAGCCTATTCCAGAGGAGATATTTTTGGCGGGATAGTTGATGCAGCTGGTGAATTGAAGTCTTATTTTTGGTTTGAGCCTAAAGTAGATGAACTATACGTTAGCAGTATGGCGGTTCATCCAGACTATAGGAATAAAGGTATAAGTCAGCAGATTTTAGCTATAGCAGATAATGAAGCCAGAAAAAGATCCTTAAATAAATGTACTCTATCTGTTGATCCGTATAATGGGAGAGGAATTAGTGCTTACTTTAAAAATGGTTATAGAATTGTAGGTTATAGAGCTGAATACTTTGGATCAGAATACCCAAATACAGATAGATTTTTAATGGAGAAATTGCTGGATGGTGGCCGTAGAGTTGGTGTTGAGATAGCTAATGTTGAGTGTGATGATACTATAACTTTGAACAGAGTTTTAACAGATGGGTTTATAGGTATGTCTTTAATTAGATCTGAAGATGGAAATGATAAGAAGAATAAAATTATATTTGGAAAGTAGATTCAAATTAATCAGAAAATGTACAAAGAGCAATTAATAACTTCGGACTTCGGTAGTTTAAAAAAGGTGATAGTTCAACCTATGCTAGGTGAAGACCGAAATACCCTGCCATTTTTGCATGAAACTAATCTGCCAGGTTTTACTTTGGATATTATGGGTACCGATTCCCTTAGAGAGCATGAGTCTTTTCGGCATATCTTAGGGGAACAAGGGGTACAGGTTCTTGAAGCACCAACTTTGATTAATGAAGCCATAAGTAATGCTCGGGAGAACAATAAGCTTTCATCTTTTGTTGGTGGGTATTTCCCAAAACTTTTATCTTTTATGGAAAATGGTGGAGATATCAACGCTGCAGATTTATTAGGCGCAAGTAGGCGCTCAGTATTTTCTAACGAACAATCCTCAAATCTTTTTAGAGTAAGACCTTTGCAGTGGATGATTTTTTCTCGAGATGTGGCAGTAGCTTTGCCTAAAGGAATATTGTTGACTAATTTTAGTCAACCTCAGAGAAAATTAGAAAATCAGATAACTAGGTTTATGTTTGAAAACTCTCCTCAATTGCAAGAATATCCAATAGTTTTTGACGCGGAGAGAAAGAATGTTTATATTGAAGGAGGAGACTTAATGGTATTTAATAACAAGACTTTACTAATGGGTGTTGATAACGTCTCATCAAGGGTAGCTGCGGCTAAAATAGCAGAAGAAACAAAAATGGAGGTAATAGCTGTAAATATGCCCAAAGGCCCTCTTTCTGATGTCGGTGGGCGGCAATTCACAGGTATTAATAGTTTATTTCTTCATTTAGATACAATATTTAATCTGGTAGATCATAGAAAGGCATTAATCATACCTTATCTATTTAACGATGATTTTGCACAAGACAGTCCTTTTATAAGAATTTTAATGAGTACGCTAGATGAGTTAAAAGAAAGACCGGAAGCTGAAGAAGTTCGAATAGCACTTGATTCTATAGCAGATATAGGAAAAGTGACAGTTTATGAACCAGGCACTGGTAGAGAGTATAAGACTGAAGTGAGGCTCGAAAATTATCTTAAGCAACACTATAGCTATAATTTTGCCTATATAGGGGGAGAACCTTCAAATACGTTCGGAACTCAAGTCCAGCATTTTGCTCAATCTGTTGTTAGAGAGTTACGTTTTCAAGGAGGAAATGTAGTTGCTCTGGAGCCGGGTAAGGTAGTTATGTACCATGCAGATACAGGGGAAACTCGAAAATCACTACAAGGACTTGGCGTAGATGTTATTACCTTTGACGGACATGAATTGATGCGTTGGAACGGAGGAGCACATTGTTTAACTTGTCCGTTAGATAGGGAATGAGATAAATTTGGCTTAATTATTACACTCTGCACCCACTATTTTCAACGAGCTTATTGTTTATTTGTAAAAACTTCTGCTACCATACAGCGCGCACTTCCACCACCAACTTTTTCAATAGTCTCTATATCAACCGGAATAAGTTTGCCTACAGGAGTCATTAGTTGCCGTCTTTGCTTTTGCGTAAAAGCATCGTAAGCTGTAACAGACATTAATATATGTGATTGGTTGCTAGATGATTTTACCTCCAGGACATTTGCGCAAAAAGAATTTAGCTGGTCTAAGCTAATATCTATTATATCCAACCCTAAATCCTTAAGGTTAAACTCTACGTTCTTTCTTTCCTTGCGATCTGTTATGGACTCAAGACAGACCACTGAAAAACCTGATCCAATGCTCATTACTACATTTGTATGGTATATGGGGCGTCCTTCTTTATCAGAAGCGTGGAATTTAACCGGGCGATAACCGGTCTGTTCGCAAAATGCATCTAAAACATTATACGAAGTTCTGGGTGATTCATGAGCGAAGACGACTTTATTAGCCCGGTCAAAAACCAAACTTCCGGTGCCTTCTAAAAACTGGCCTGAATTTTCAAATCTAGTCAAGTCTAATACTCTTTCAGGATCAATATCCATCCAGGGTATTAAACTTTTTACCTTTTCAAATTGCCTTTCAGCCCTTCTGTTTGGGGCTAGCATGGGGTATAAAACAACGTCAAAATTTGGAATTTCTTTATGAAATGATATCCAATTGTTGGGGAAGACCGCATCCGGGGTCGAAACGTCTGTTCTGCTTGGGCAGACTATTACCTGCATTCCATTATCAGAAAGCGCAGTTACGACATTATTAAACTCCGCCAATGCTTTATCTTTAACTGCTATTGTTGTTTCCGAAGTTCCATTTTGGAAGGTATTGGTACTGGCTGTTTGATCATTAAAGCCAAACTGATCAGGGCTTATCATCAAAAGCGTATTGGTTACTTGGACAGGCTTAGTTGATAATTTTGTTTCTATTACCATACTGCTCTAATTATATTATCCGCACTTTTTAAGCTTCTGAGCTGATCTTATATCCAGGTTTAATGTTTGTCAATGATTATATTGAATATTGCGGCATTGACAATAAAAATAGTTTTAGATAGTATTGGCGTCAGTCGACTCAAAAATGAAAATATCTGAGTTAGAACCGACATTTGTTCCTCAAAGAGAAGTCAGGGTAGGTGAAGTTACGAAAATAGGTTGTGCCCCCAGTGATGCTTATTTAACCACTAATCAAATAGAGTTTTTTTATTCTAATGGAGAATGGCGTTTACCAATGCAATCGCGGATGGATGGAGTGGTAAGACAAGGATCAAAAAATTTGCAGGTTGTTGAGATGAATAAACTTGAGGAAAGGGACAGAGTTGTACTTGGAAGCAGTGAAGATGGTAGTGAGGGAATATATGTTACTAGTATAGAAAAAGCCCTGGAGAGAAAAGGGCAATTTGGCTTTATGACAAATGAGGTCAGCAGGGAAAGAAGAGTTGATTATAGCCGTTTAGCAAATATATTAAGAGAAGCCAGAGATGGGGATGGAAAAATTATCTGGGTAGTTGGACCGGCAGTAGTGCATGCTGGCGGTATTGAAAGCATGGAATGGCTAATCAGACAAGGATATGTAGGGTCGTTGTTGGCAGGTAATGCTTTGGCAGCCCATGATATTGAACATGCAATGTATGGAACAAGTCTGGGTTTGGGAGATGATTCTAGATCCGTTCCAAATGGGCACAGGAAACACTTAGAAGCCATTAATACTGTGCGGACTTACGGCTCTGTTAAACAGGTTGTAGAAGCAGGGTTAATAAATAGAGGGATTATGTATGAATGTGTCCGTAATAATATTCCCTTTGTTCTGGCAGGTTCAATAAGAGATGATGGGCCATTGCCGGATACTATTACAGATAGTCTTAAGTCTCAAGATGCAATGCGGGCTCAAATTATCGATGGATCCTGCGTTGTGATGTTAGCAACAGCGCTGCACTCCATTGCTGCCGGGAATATGACTCCAACTTATAGGACGGTTGGTGATGAGGTAAGGTCAGTACCCATAATTTGTGTTGATCAGGAAGAATTTACTGTCATGAAGTTGGTTGATAGAGGAACAAGCCAGGCTTATCCGGTAATTGCAAACGCTAGAGATTTTCTATCGCTACTGACAAATGAATTGGGTAAGCAAGCTTCGCCTAATTTTCTGACGAATGGAAGTTTAGGTTTAGAGGAAAGGATCTTAAGCAATTACAGTCCCAAACATATGGTTTAAGATTGCCTTTTTCCACTGCGTTTGAGTTTTCAAAGGACCCAAAATTTGTACTTTCTTTATACCTTTTTCTAAAGCCAGATAGGAATTTTCTATTTTTGGGATCATTCCACCGCTAATAATTCCTTTAGAAATTAATTCTTTTGCCTTACTAAGAGTTAGGTTTCGTAAGAACTTTCCCTGTGTTTTGTCCTCTTTTACTCCTTCTACGTCTGAAATGAAAATAAGCTTCTTAGCTTGTAGAGAAGAGGCGATATGTACAGCCAAACCATCAGCATTAATATTGAAAACCTGCCCGGATTTATCTACTCCTAGGCTGGAAATAATTGGAACATAGCCATTTTCCAGAAGTAACTGTAATAGTTTTTTATTAATATTCTTAATATCTCCCACATAACCAAAATCAATACCAAGTTTTTTTGGACGCTTGACTACTTCAGCAAGCTTACTGTTTACCCCGGAGATCCCAATAGCCGCAATTCCCGATCCAACACATAACGCGACTAAGTCAGTATTGATTAGTCCAGCATATGTCATCTTAACAATTTGTAGTGTATCTAAATCAGTCACTCTTCTGCCTTTTATTTTCTTGACAGGAACTTTAAGTTTACGAGCCAAATCATCAGCTTGTGGGCCACCGCCATGGACAATAACGATAAAAGACCCTTCTTCCACGAGTTTTTTAACTGCAGAGAGAAACGGTGTTATCCACGGTTTTTCTCCGACAAAATGTCCACCACATTTTATGATATACAGATTATTCATAAGTACCTTGTTCTAATACCTGTTTGAGCTGTTTAATAAATAAATAAACTTCTTTACTGGTAATAGTAATTGGCGGAATTATTCTAAGAACATTCTTGTTTGCAGAAGTTCCGGTAATAACGCCCTTTTTTAGCAGCATTGTTTGTACTTGCAGTGCGGGTACATCTAAAACAATGCCTAATAATAAACCCTTACCGGTCACAGATGTCACATGTTTAATACCGGTTATTTTCTGAGTTAAGATGTCTCCGTATCTATTGGCATTTTTTACTAGTCCTTCTTTTTTGATAACATCAAGCGTGGCAGAAATCGCGGCACAAATAACCGGTCCGCCGCCAAAAGTAGAGCCTTGGTCATCAACTTGGACGCTTTTGGTGATATCTTTACTAACCAAAACTGCTCCTGCGGGAAGGCCTCCGGCAAGCCCTTTTGCCAGGGTTATGATATCTGGAGAAACACCAATAAGTTCGCTAAAAAAGATCTTTCCAGTTCTGCCTAAACCGGTTTGTATTTCATCAAAAATAAGAACAACTTTTTTACTTTTGGCTAGTTTACCAAGTTGTTTGTAAAAGGCAGCCTCTGCCTCATTGACTCCTGCTATACTTTGAATTGGCTCAAGAATAATTGCCGCTGTTTGATTTGAAATAAGGTTCTTTACGCTTTCAATATCGCCAAAAGTTGCAAATTTGACATTTGGCATTAACGAACCGATATGTTTTTTATATTTCTCATTTCCTGTGACGCTAAGGGAGCCAAGTGTTCTGCCGTGAAATGAACCGATAAAAGATATGACCTCATCTCTGCCGGTATATTTTTTAGCAAGTTTGATTGCTGTTTCATTTGCTTCAGTGCCTGAATTACAGAAAAAAACAGAAGCAAATTGATTTGGCGAGAGATCAATTAATTTTTTCGCAGTTAGGGCACGCTGATCGTTATAAACAACATTTGAGTAAAAGATTAATTTATTTATTTGCTTATTTACTGCATCTATAATTTTGGGATGGCAATGTCCAATAAGAGCCACTGCGTGTCCACCATAAAAATCAAGATACTTTTTGCCTGCTTGATCCCAGATGTAGGCTCCTTTTCCTTTGGTAATGATAAGAGGTAACTTTGTATAGGTGGGTAATTGATATTTATTTTCTAAAGAAATAATGTTCATAGCTTCTTTCTAGGGGTGCATGCCGGGAAAACTTAAACCTGTTATTTGCGGAAAATTAAACATAATGTTCATATTTTGTACAGCCTGTCCGGCAGCGCCTTTAACTAAATTATCAATTGCAGAGGTAATAATAACTTTATTATCCTTAACGCTTATTGCTATATCACAATAATTTGTCCCGGCTACTACCGAACAATGGGCACTCTCGACCAGCCTAATGAAGGGTTTATCCTTATATGCACTTTCATATATTTTTTTAATGTATTGTTCGGTCATATTCTTTTTAAGAAGGACGTATGCTGTAGTAAAAATTCCCCGTTTTATCGGAATAGAATGAGCAGCAAATACAATGTCAGCATCTTTAGCCTCATTTTTTATTTCCTGCATTATTTCCCACTGATGTCGGTGGGTAAAAAGATTATATGCACTTATATTTTCAGCCCGTTCAGGATGGTGTGTTTTCTCTGATGGTTTAACCCCTGAGCCTGATGATCCTGTTTTTGAGTCAATAATTACGGTATTTGTGATTAAACCTGCTTTTGCCAGTGGCATCAGAGCAAGAATTGCTCCGGTAGGAAAACACCCTGGACAAGCAACAAGCTTTGCTTTTGCAATTTCTTCGTGATGCCACTCAGTCAAACCATAGACTGCAGACGGGAGCAATTTTAATGCAGTATGTTTGATCCCGTAGGCTTTTTTGAATATAGTGCTATCTTTGAGTCGGAAATCTGCTCCCAGATCGATTACTTTAGTTTTCTTAAAATCAATATCCTTCATTTTTGCCATAGTTGTACCATGGGGGAGAGCGAAGAAGATAACATCGGCCTCCTTTGCTATACTTGCAATATTCTCTTCCTGAAATTTCAGGTCTACTATATGAAACAAATTTTTGTGGATATCACTGATGTTTTCTCCAGCATGCGACTTGGATGTAACAGCAATAAGTTTAATCTCTGGATGAAAGTGAAGTAATCGGATTAGCTCGCCTCCAACATAACCTGAACCGCCAATGATTGCTGCTTTAATCATGGTTTAAAACCTCCTTTTTAATAAGTGCCGCAACTAGCTTTTCATGGCCATATCTTAGATCCTGACAGGGTATTTTCAAAACTTGTTCTAAATAGTCAGTACCGGCGGTATTGTTGGCAACAGGACCTGCAAGAAAATCAATCTTTAATCCCATTTTTTTCAAGATTTCATGTAAGCCGCTGGCGCCTACTAAATCGTTGGCGCAGCCGATGATAAATGATACATGTTTGGTGAATTCTTTATTTTTTAATAATGTATCAACGTTATACCAGCCGATGACGCTATCCCCAAGTTCTATGACGATGAACTCCGGTTTTTCTTTGTTTAACGTATTAAGTACGGTATTTGCTGCGGTAATGACTGCGTCTTTATTAGTAATTGTTGATACCAGGCCTACATCCAGAAAGCTTAATACAGAAAAAGCTCCGGCATTTTTCATTGCCTGCAGATCTCTTTTTGCAGCTACACCTGTAAGTTTGCCTGCAGCTACTTTAAGTTTTTTCTCCTTTGCTAATAAATTTACAACCTCTTTTACAAGAGTGGTTTTGCCGACCCCCATAGAAGTTCCCAGGATTAAGATTATTGGAACACTTTTGTGAAGTTTGGCTTCGGGTTTTAGTGAAAATGATCGAATATTAAGTGTAGATGTGTCCTTAATAATTGCTCCCATAACCTGAACTGGTAAAGGGGTGTCAATAAAATCAGGATTCCAGGACTCTGCTATACCTAATACGCCACCTAAGTTAAGAATATGAATAATATCATTTACCTTAATGTTTTTAGGAACAGTTCCAACAATACCTTCTAGCGCTTTTCTTTGACCTAATACTCCTGCAATTACATCGCCCTTCTTAATTTTTGACAGTTGACCGTTAGTTAATTCAATCTCACCGTATTTTTTTTGAGATTTGAGCGCTTTTACAACAAGCACCTCGCCGTCTAAAGCAAGAATTTTATCAGTTATTCTTACGTTTAATGCAGGTGGCAAATTTTTCAAAACAGAACCTATTTTATCCAGTTTAATTGATTTTTCCATTTGTGTTTTCCAATCAGTAAATTTGTCATTTACGCAATAAAAAACCGTCCTTTCCTACGAATTCAACTAATTGCATTGATGAATTATAGGAAGCGACGGGTTTAGTCCGTGGTGCCACGCTTCTTTTCAATCGTTTAATCTTTAAAAAATCGATTGACTCAATTAATGCTTCTTACTTTCCACCTGGATTTCTTCGGAAGCTAGCTTCGGAGCTCGAGGGTTAGTACCTTTCTCCATCAACGCTAATCAAAAATATCAAATGACAATATAACATTAAATTCAAAGATTTGTCAAATGTTACGAATCGGGAGTAGGGTGGGTTGGGAAGCGGTAAGGCGTGTCCGGGAAAGAAACAACCCTTACGCCTGTTTCCGGGTCAGTATAATCAATATGGTTAGCAGGAGGTAATGCGAGTAAGGTTGCTGATCTAAAAAGATCTTTTTCTGGACTTTTTCGGATACCTTCTATAAGAAGGTTTGGTTGACGGTCAACGATATATAGTTGCGATTGATTGTTAGCAGGTAATTGTCCTGCCATATTCGAGATTAGCTCTTCCGTTGAGCTACATATGACTGGATGAGGCGGATTTGGTATTCCGGCATTAATTAATGTTTGTTCTGCTTCTTCCGTTAATACTGTATCATCTAGCTGTTCATCATGGCGGGGATAGATTCCAACTAGCGTTGGATGCGTGGCCTCAAGAATTGTCTGTATATCCTTAGGTTTTATTCCTGTTGTGTCGCCAAATACGATAACTCTTTCTGTTGCTGCCATAGTAAAAATATTATATACACCAAAAAAACTTCATTTTCAAGGTTCAATCTGAGTTAGCCCAGGCCAGATAAATTTTTTCATAGATATGAGGAGCAGAAGTGATCTGACTGATATCTGCTGATTCGTTCGTTGTGTGAGCTTGTGCCGTATCTCCCGGTCCGAAAATGACTCCGTCAATGCCTGCCTCTGTAAAAAACCCTAGATCAGTTGAGACATCAGTTACTTCTGTTTTTACCCCGGGTATTACTTGCCTGAATACTTTAACTATTTTTGCATTAGGGTCGGTATATCCAATTGGGGTTGCAGGATAAAGTAAGGAAATTTTAATTGTTCTTTTATCTGCTAATTTTTTAATACGGTTATAAGCTTCTTGATGAAATCCGGGGATAGTTCTTAGGTCAAAATGAACTATACAGGTATCGGAAGTTTTGTTTGGGGATTTAGATTGTCCTTCTATCGCAGTAGGTGTGATGGTTGGGGGAGCGAAGTGGGATTTTTTAAACTCTTCCTGCCATCTTAAGGATTCTTCTTCCAAATCAGCAATGAAATGACTTATTTCAATAATTGCATGGGGGTTTATTTCTTTTGGCCTGGATGAATGTCCAGATGCTCCTTTTTTTTCTGCTTTTATGAAAAAATTACCTCTATGTCCATATTCAACTGTGTTCAAACTCGTTGGTTCTGCAAAAACAGATGCTATCTTTTGATATTTATTCATATATCCTTGAGATTTAAACCATTCCACAAATTGTTTAGTCCCTGCTCCATTCGTTTCCTCTTCTGCAACAAAGGTGAACCAAATATCAACAGGTAAGGTTTTTTTTGCGAGAAGAGCTTTTGCTGTTTCCATAATAGCAAGAACACCGCCTTTCATATCAGATGTACCTCTTCCGTATATCCTGCCATCACTAACTTCTCCAGCCCAAGGATTATGTTCCCAGTCAGCAGGATTACCTATGTCGACAACATCTACATGCCCATTAAAAATAAAAGCCCGGGTTTGATCTATCCCGGTTAGCTTTACAACTAAATTACTCTCCTGGAAAAAGGGTTCCATATTTGCGTCTTCCAAGTCTTTTTTAATATGTTCTAGAATCGGTTTTTCTTGTCCAGAATATGATTGAAAGCTTATTAATTTTCTTAATTTTTTAGTCATAAACCTACATTTTCCTGAGATCTCAATTTCCGATTCTGAATCTCTATTCTCTTATTTGTATAATTTCTGGTGAGGCAATCTTAACATAGTCTTGCGATTTTAAAATTATTGATTTATCGTTGACTCCCGGATTAAAAGCTACAATGTCATTTTCCATCACGGACGGATCAGCCACAGTCCTTAAATTTAAAAAAGATCCTATTGGGTAGCATGCGCCAAGTTCGCAATGCATTATATCTTTCACTTCTTCTTTTGTTGCAAATCTGACCTTTTTTGCAGAAGTAACCGCTTTAACTTTATTAAAATCTATACGTTTGTCGCCGGGTAATACAACCAGAACAAAGGTTTTATCGGCTTTTAAGAGTAATGATTTTACACCCTGACTTAAATCAAGACCACTTATGCTTTCTGCCTGAGCACTTGTATAAACTGGTTCATGTTCAATTGTTTGATATTCAGTGTTATTTCTATTAAGCATTGAGATAATTTTATCAAATGGATTGATTTCTCCATTTTTATTTTCTTGGTAAGGGATCATTTTATCAGTCTCATGTGACATAAATTAGATTAAAGTTTTCCAGGCTTTCTTGCTATTACAATTGCATGCCGTGCATATTCAACCAAGCGGTCTTTATCATCCATATTTTCCAACTCCCACAGCATATAGTTTTGGTAAAATTCAACAGAAAGTGGTTCTTTTTTAAATACTCGCTGTAGTATCTTATCTGCTTGTTCTATTCCATTTGCAGTAAAATTTATCCCCATAATGCTTACATCATCAAATCCGCTAAATAACTCCTTAAGCATCTGTGTTGAATAAAAAACTTTTTTAATATCTGGGTTTATAGCTGTTGAATAATCTCCAGCGAGAATTCTCTTTTCTGATATCGAGCCGCCTTCTCCCTTTTCAACTCTTTTGGTATAAGGCATTACTATTAGTGATCCTTCAGGTCTTATAACCCTAGCAAATTCTTGAATCAATTCTTGGGGGGCAAGAGAATAAGAAATTGGTCCATACATGCTGACAAGCGTATCAAAGTAGTTATCAGGAAACGGAAGACTATGCATATTAGCAACTATAAATGCCCTTCCATATTTCTGGTGTGCTATTTTAGCCATTTGATGTGAAATATCAAGGCCTACATATTCAATTGGCTGAAAAGATTTGAGGAAATCACCAGTACCGCAACCGACATCAATAACCTTACTTCCCACAATGTTTTGTATTAAATGAGACCATACCCTGTCTTCTGCTTGACATAGAGGAGTTGAATAGCCATTATCATATTCTTCTGTTTCTGAATCATAAAAAGCTGCTATTTGTGATAATCGTTCAAAGCTAGTTGTTTCAGATGTTACCAATCTAATAGGAGAAGTTGATGTTGGAATAGGATAACTATGGGAGTAAGTATTATCAGGAAGAATTTCTTGCATAGATCTTTAAAATATTTTTTGCATTTGTCTGAACCGTTATTTTATCACATTCTATTGGGTGCTTCTATGCAAAGCAATCTCAATCCATTTCTTATTACTTGGGCAGTTGCCTGGGTAAGCCTTAAACGGGTATTTCTTATTTTGTCATCAGGTTCGTGCAGTACGCTAACATCGTGGTATAAATCGCTAAATTTGGTTGCTGTAGTGTAAGTGTATTGAGCAATTATATCAGGCCTGTTTAAAAGAGCTGCTTTTGTGACTGTTTCTGGGAACCTGCTTAAGTGTTTGATTAATGCTGCTTCAGATGGTTGGTCGAAAACAGGGGAGGTTTCTGGGTCAATAGCTATATTTTGTTCAGTAGCTCTTCTTAGCAGCGCTTCAGCTCTGGCATGGGCATATTGAATATATGGAGCGCTATATCCTTCAAAAGATAGTGCTTTATCCCAATCAAATTGAATGTTTCTTTCCCTGCCTTGTCCTAAATCAAAAAATACCACTGCGCCTACGCCTATTTTTTTTGCTATATCATTCTTCTCCTCGTTCGTTAAACTATCCCTGCTGACTTCCTCTGTTTTTGTTCTGGCTCTGGTGATGGCCTCACTTAAAACATCTTCTAGGAAAACAACCCTGCCAGCTCTGCTTGACATCTTACCCTCAGGTAAACTAATCATTCCGAAAGAAATATGCTCTGTTTCTGGTCTTTTTTCTCCCTGAGTCATCTGGTCAAAGGCTGCAAAGACTTGCTGGAAATATTCCCGCTGATCTCCTCCTACCACATATAAGATCCTTTGAGGATTAAACCAGGCAGACCTGGCAACCAGGGTTGCTAACTCTCTTGTTGAGTATAAACTAGTCCCATCAGATTTTTGGACAACTAATCTGGGTAGTTTTTGAGCCTCCAGATCAACAGTTAAAGCACCCTTGTTATCAGGATGCACAATGCCTTTATCTTGCATAAACTTAAGTATATCCGGGAGCATCGGGACATAAAAAGATTCACCCAGCATATGTTCATATTTGGTTCCAAGTAAGTCATAGACTCGTTGAAATTCTACTAAGCTTTGCTTCGTTGCCCACTTAAGCAGATCCATGGCTTTTTCATCTCCGCCTTCAAGTCTTCTAAACCAATCTCTTCCTTCTTTTTCTAAATTAGACTCTACCTTAACGTCCGGGTTACCTGATCTGGTCTTTTCTGCTTCTTTTTCCTTTTCAACTTCTTCATGGATGCGGACGTAGAGTTTATACAATCCTTTTACCGGATCACTGCCATCTCTTAACTCCTCATACTCCTCACTCCAAAGTTCGTGTGCTCTGGCTAACATTCCAAATTGGGTTCCCCAGTCACCTAAATGGTTGTCCCTAATAACCTCATGTCCTGTTGCCTGGTTGATACGGGCTAGCGATTCGCCGATAATAGTTGACCGCAGGTGTCCAACACTCATAAATTTGGCAACATTAGGGGATGAACAGTCTATGACTACTGTCGCGCCATCTCCGATATTTTGGCTACCATAACTTTCCCGGTAATCTTCAATTTCTTTTAGAACCTCTGCGCCGTAAGGGTTTATATTGATTGAAAGATTCAAGAAACCACCTTGTCCAGATACTATTGAAATTAAATCCGGTCTTCTGCCATCGTTAATTTGTGCTGCGAGTGAGAGAGCAATATCAGTCGGGTTTTTCCTTAAAGATTTTGCCAGAGGGTGAGTAGCAAAAGCATAGTCTGCCTCAATTCCTTTTGAAGGTTCTGATATTTGGACATCTTCATAAGATGTGAGATCGGATATCTGCTGTTGTAAAGTATCTTGTAGCTTTAAATAAGTATAGTCTTCTCTTGTTAATATTCTAGCTTTTTGTGCAGTAGGCATTGTGCTTTCAGGAAGCGGGGGAACAGGTATACCAAGATATTCAGTGTGTCTTGCTTCAACCATAATAAGCCTCTCTTAATAGTTGACCTGTCATACAATGGGCGGCACCATAACCTCTGGTACTTTCATAAAGTTCCACCGTCTTAACAACTTTGCCATTTTTCCTTAACTGATTGTTTATACCGTTATTATTTTCTAAGGGTACGAGTATTACATCCCGGCCATCATTATTCTTACCAAGGAGCAAGAAGTTACAACCGAACTCTTTTTGTTCCTCCAGTGAGATCTTTACAATTTCCTCTTCTTTAACTTCATGCTCCAAATAATCGATGAAAGATAAGCCCGTTTCCTCTATCCTTGTTTGTCCTTTTGAAGATATGAGAAGCTTTACTTTCCTTCTGGTTGCTTCTTCTAAACAGACAGCAATATCTCTTCTTCCGGTAGGATTTGAAAAAGTATCTAAATGCATAAAACTTTGTTGCTCGGAAAACGGTCTTCCGTATGGATCCTCATCCTGAACAACTGCAAATTTTAATCCGGCTAGATCTAACTCGGGTTTGAGTGCTTCGTATATTTTAATAGCCGCACCAAAGCTGGTTCTTGAACCTACTCCTATCCAAACATGGCCTTGATGTACATATGCATCTCCTCCTTCAAAAGTTTCATCTGTTGGAATATTAATAGTTTGATGGGGCGCCAGGCTGCCTTTATAAATTAATTCATAAAGGCTAACTTCGGGTCTTCTGATTAGTTTCGCCATTCTGGATACAACTCTTGCTCCCAGTAAAACATTCATCTGATCCCTCCCATAAATACTATTACCAAGAGGGAGTTGGGGGCTTAGGCTAAGGGTGTGATTTAAGTTTAGAGCTTTTTCCTCCCCGTATCTTTCAATATCTGCCTCCTGCTGTATATTTATTAATTCAGCGGCATTATCTATATGAGTATTGTGAGAAGATTGGATAGCTTCTGCCTTTTCCACTAATTCACCGATTACGCTGGTTTTTTTAAAAGTTTTAGGTTTCAGCGTTTCAGCTAATATATCTCTTGCCATTAAGACTCTAACGCCATGACTTTCCAAAGTAGCAGCAAATTCTAATCCTTCTTGTCTGGCAGCGATAACATCAAAAGATTGATAAAATAACGATATTTGATTAGGATAACACTGGGCAATTACAGCCTCCACCCCAATTGCTCCCCAAACAGAAGCTGTCCGAAGGGGTTCTGACTCGTCAGTAATGCCTATTTGTAAAAGTTGTGGGTTAGTTGATGGTCTTTGGGGATTATATTTTGTAGCGGAAGGTTCAGCCTCGATTTGTTTACTGCTCACAAAAACAATATCTATTATTCATATATAAAAGTCAATAGTTCGTCTAGGGATTTTACCCGGCAAGAAGCTCTTGACAAAAATGGATCTATCTAAGATCATGTAACTTACCTAAATATCCCATCCGGGATATTTTTATTTTTTATATTATGAAGAAATTGGGACTTTTTAATTTTTGGAAAAGATATGCTCTCTTTATTGGAGGGAGTGGGTCTGCGGGTTTAAGTCCTAAAGGAGATCAGGAATAAAGTGTTCAAAACCGCCCCCTTAAATAAGGAGCGGTTTTTTTGTTGAAAATAATATTATGAGTAGAAATCAAGAAAGAATAATAGATGGAAGAATCCTCTCTTATGTCGCTTTTAGAGGTGCGCCGCTAGAGTTAAATGTTTTAAGAGTTTCTAATAGTAATAGGGGGAGATCAGTTAGTTGATCCGATTCGTGCAATTACGAGAAACCCTATACAAAAATTATGTGCAGAAGGAATAGTCCTACACGGAAAATTCACTATTTCTTGGGATCGAATCCGGGCTGATAGTCCAGTCAAAATTACAGAATTATTAACTAAGGTTGGTTCACTATGGATAGTTAGAATAAATTCTTTGCGGGAACCAGGAAGATAGATATTTGACAAAATACTATTGTACTAGTATAATAGTATTACATGGTTAGAAATAATGAATTAAAAACTTTAATTGACTTGTTTCTAGGCATTAAAAATAGGGAAGAGATGGAGGATTTTCTTTTAGGCATTTTAACCCCAAAAGAGTTGGAAGAGATACCGATGCGTTTAAGCATTGTCAAAATGCTGAAAGCGGGAACGCCTCAACACGAAATTGCGGAAAAATTAGGAGTAGGTATAGCAACAGTCACAAGAGGCTCGAAAGAGCTGCAAAAAGGCAGATTTAAAGGAGTTTAAATTAATATGGAAAGATTTAATGAAACAAATATAAATACAGGAGCCTCCGGCCTCTCGAAAGAGGGTCAGGGGTTAGTTTGGCTCCTCAAAAAATAAACGAGTCCAATCCCCACTACAAAGAGAATTATCTATAAGAGCGAGTGATACCCTACCCTTTGTAGATGAGAGGGCTATTAAGGATATGGTAAGAACTATTATGGAGGGAATTTATTATATACGTAATAGAGAAGGGAGCGTGATTTTTCCTTATGGTTTATCTGATCCTGAAGAACGAAGAGTAAAAGGGTTTCTGGCAAAACATAACTCAGGTTTACTCGCCCGAATTGAAGGGTTTGTGCCGGTAAGGTTAGAGGAGGGAATGGGGACAGAAATTTTGATTAGAAAAAAGGGAAGGAGGTGAGAAGATGAATAAAAAAGAATGTTTCGTACCGGTTGAGTCTATCGGAATAATAGTCAGATGTGACGAAAAGCAAGTAGGTGTTGTTAACAGAAGCGGTTCTTACGACTATGCTTTGCCTATAAATTCTGCGATGACACTCAGGGAAAAATTAGCAGGAATAACAAATTATCAAGAGGCACTTGCTATCATTGAAGCAAATAAATGATAGAATAAAGATAAATATGAAACGAATTTTAACCGGTGACCGGCCGACAAATGAAAGTTTCCATTTAGGAAACTATGTAGGTTCACTTGCAAATAGAGTGAAACTTCAGGATGAATATGACTCATATATTCTGATTGCAGATTTGCATGCGTTAACTACTCATTTTGATAAAACAACTGATCTGGAAAAAAATATCAGAGGATTAATGCTGGGGTATTTGTCTATAGGACTGGATCCAGAAAAAGTTACATTCTGTTTGCAGTCAGGGATTAATGGTACAACAGAGATTGCCTATATTTTATCCATCCTGACCCAAAGATCAGTCTTGGAGCGCCAACCAGCCCTAAAAGAAAAGCTGGATCAGGGTAACCAGGATACTCTGGGTCTTTATTATTATCCAGTCTTAATGGCGGCTGATATTTTGGCTCCAAAGGCTAATTTAGTGCCTGTGGGAAAAGATCAGAAAGCACATGTAGAATTTGCCAGGGATATAGCGATTAAATTTAATAATTTATATGGAAATGTTTTTCCAATTCCAGAGCCTTTAATAGGAGAAATTCCTACACTACCTGGAACAGATGGCCAAGGAAAGATGGGAAAATCTTTAAATAATGCTATATTTTTAACAGATACCCCAGAAGATGTAGAAAAAAAGGTTATGAGTATGTATACAGACCCTACTAGATTGAAAGTAACTGACCCAGGACATGTGGAAGGAAATCCGGTTTTTATCTATCTTGATGCTTTTGGAACTGATGATGATAAACCACAAACGACCAACTATAAACTGCTTTACTCAAAAGGCCAAGTAGGTGATGTTGAGGTTAAAAAGTTTTTGGTTAAAGTTTTAAATAATTTCTTAGATCCAATCAGAAAAAGAAGGGCTGAGTATGAAAATAAACCAGAATTAGTAGATAAAATCTTAAAAGAAGGAACTGAGAAAGCCAGGATAGAAGCTCAAAAAACTTTGCTAGAGGTTAAAAAAGCGATGAAGATAGATTATTTCATATGATAACCATCGATGATTTTTTAAAGGTTGAGCTTAGAGTAGGAACTGTTTTGGAAGCAGAAGAAGTTCCTGATTCTGAAAAATTGATTAAGCAAATTGTGGATTTTGGGGAACTTGGCCAAAGGCAAATTTTATCCGGGATAAAGCAATGGTATAAACCCTCTCAATTGGTGGGTAAGCAGTTTGTGTATGTTACTAACTTAGAACCTAGAAAAATGATGGGTCTGGATTCAGAAGGCATGATCTTAGCCACTGACCTGCCTGCCGGCAGGCAAGGTTCAAAAAAACCTTATCCTATAAAACCTTCATCCAAAGTTCCTCCCGGTACAAAACTTCGCTAGTTAACATTTTTTTATGAGCTTATTTGTGATACAATCTGCCCCATGGCAAACTCAAAAAAGAAGTTTGGTTTAGGGAAAAAGTTCTTGGGGATTTCAAAAGGCCTTTTAGTTTATCTGCTTATAGCTTTTGCAGCTTTAATATTCTTCTATCAAATTTCCGGTGGTTCAGCAAACTCTGGAGATTTAGTGCCGGTATCACAAGTAATAACCGATATTAAAGATAACAAAATTCAAAAAATCACGATCGAAGGAGATAAGGTTACAGCAACTTTAAAAAGCTCGGATCAAACAATTTCTGCGCACAAAGAGGCAGGTGAGTCAATTTATCAAATACTTCAGTCTTCAGGATTAGATCCAAAAACTATCACCATAGAAATAAAAGATTTATCAATTCAGCAAGCCTGGATTGGAGTCATCTCGGCAGTATTGCCGATTTTGCTTTTAGTGGGGTTGATGTTCTTTCTCTTTAGAAATGCCAGAGAAGGAGCTCAGGGTATCTTTTCTTTTGCTCAATCTAAAGCCAGGTTATTTTCCAAGGATCAGCCACAGATTAAATTTACCGATGTAGCAGGAGCAGAGGAGGCAAAAAAGGAGTTGGAAGAGGTAGTAGATTTCCTAAAATCCCCACAAAAATATAAGGATATCGGGGCAAAGATTCCAAAAGGAGTGTTGTTGGTAGGGCCACCCGGATGTGGTAAGACTTTAATGTCTCGGGCAGTTGCTGGTGAAGCCGGTGTGCCGTTTTTCTCGATAGCCGGTTCTGAATTTATGGAAATGCTGGTGGGAGTTGGGGCAGCCAGAGTCCGTGATATGTTTGCAACAGCTAAGAAAAGTTCTCCAGCCATTATTTTTATAGACGAGATTGAATCAATCGGCAGGATGCGGGGCGGAGGAGGATTTGGTGGTGGACATGATGAAAGGGAACAGACCCTAAATCAGATACTGGTGGAGATGGACGGATTTACCCCGAATGATCATGTGATCTTAATCGGTGCTACCAACAGGCCTGATCTTTTAGATCCGGCTCTGATCAGACCGGGCAGGTTTGATAGGCGGGTTGTTTTGTCTTTTCCTGACCTGGAAGAGAGAAAAGCTATTATTGCCCTTCATATGAAAGGCAAGCCTTTTACCAAGTCTGTGGATATAGGAAAAATTGCCAGAAGAACAGTTGGATTTTCAGGAGCGGATTTATCCAATATGTTAAATGAAGCAGCGATTTTAGCTGCCAGGGAAGGCAAAAAAGAGATTGAACCAAAGGATTTAGAAGAGGCAGCTACCAAGGTCAAGATGGGACCCCAGCGGAAAAGAATGCAAACAGAAAAGGATAGAAGCTTAGCTGCTTACCATGAAGCAGGGCATGCCATAGTCGGGAACAGCTTGCCAAATGTTGATCCGGTGCATCGAATTACAATAGTATCCAGAGGTATGAGCGGCGGGCACACGCTATTTCCTCCAACAGAGGATAGGTCGAATGAAACAAAATCCAGGCTTTTTGAGCAAATAGTCACTGCAATTGGTGGAAGAGCAGCAGAAGAGGTTATATTCAAGGACATCTCAACCGGAGCAGCTAATGATTTAGAAGTAGCAACTGCAATTGCCCGGGATATGGTAATGGAGTATGGAATGTCTGATTTAGGGGTGATTAATATTAAACCTCAAGCGATGTTTGGTCTTTGGAGCAGAGGAGAAGAAGGGGCTCAAATATCAGAAAGCCTGCAATCAAAAATAGATACAGAAATCAAGAAAATTATAGATACGGCTCATAAACAATCAGTGGAGATTTTAAGAAAAAATAAAACAAAATTAGATAAAGTAGCCAAAGCCTTGCTTGAAAAAGAAACGCTGGAAGCTGATGAATTTGAAAAAATTGTGGGGAAAAAGAAATCCGCCTAATATGGCTATTGAAGAGAGACCAAGAACTTTAACACCAAGTGAGTTAAAAATTGCTGCGTCATCATTTAGAAGAATTGCTGAAGATCCTAGTTTGTCTGGAGATGACACATTCCTTTTTGCAAAATTCGCAGCTGAGGCTATAGTTACCGATGAACAAAGGAAAATATTGGATAAGGGGTTCTCTATTGAACAAGTCGATATTATGAGAAGGTTTGCACTGTTAAATCCTGATTTATTAAAAGAAAATACAGAGAGGGATTTTTTTAATAAATTCTTAACAGACCAGGATGCTTTCGCAAGATTAAGAGAAGAAGATAAACAACGCAATCTGGATGGGAAGATCGAATTAGGTATCGCGGTCACAAGCAAAGAAGAAGAGAATGGTGATTTTGCTGGCTTAATGCTGTTTGTAGACCTGGCCAAGCGGAATCCAACGTTAGCCTTAAAAGAGAGTGCTCTGTTTACTCTTGAATTTGTCCCATTACCACTGATGCTTGGAGTGTCTTATGGGTTACTCCTTACCTTTAATGAAGTTAACCAGGTTGTCAGTCCCTATATTGCAGAGACGTTTCAGCCGTTGGGTCTGGCTGTTGAATTCCTTTTATGGCTGACAGCACCTTTAAAAGCAGCACAATTTACTGGTTCAAGGATACACAAATTTACTACTAAGTTACGCGGCCAACATGGTACTAGTTTTTTAAACCCAGCAGGTTAGCAGATTTTGCAGTATCCTTGTTTTTTAAAATCTTCCTTGCATATGGTATAATATCCTTGTATGAATCAGATAGCAACTATCACCAGTAAAAAGCAGTTAACAATTCCGGCTGTGCTTTTTAGACAAGTAGGTTTTAAGGAAGGACAGAAAGTGATAGTTTCAGAAGAAAATGGATCTTTAAAAATTACTTCTGCAGAAGCCTTAGTAGAGCAACTGGCAGGTTCTGTTTCAATCCCTAAAAAATGGAGAGGAAAAAGTATAGCTACAATTAAAGAAGAGGCAATAAAAGAATACTTTAGTCATTATAAAAAATGAGTAATGAAGTTTTCATAGATACTAATTTTTTTCTTCGGTTTTTTCTAAAAGATATAAAAAAGCAATATTTAGAAGCTAAGGGAACGTTTAGCGTCGGGGCAAGGTATGAAAGTGATTTAAGAACCTCGCTTATAGTCGTGTTTGAAGTTTTTTGGGTACTTAGCTCATTTTATAAATTTAATAGAGAGGGAATTGAAGGAGTTATCAGGGGGATCTTGGGAATGACTTTTATCAAATTAGAGGAGAGAGACATATTGTATGATGCACTTTTATTATACAGTAAAACCAGTCTAAGTCTAGGTGATTGCTATAATTTAGCCTATTCTAGAAAAATAGGAGTAAAAGAGTTTAAAACTTTTGATGTCAAACTGGATAAATTAGCCAAAGCTCTGCTTGAAAAAGAAACCTTACAGTCAGAAGAATTTAAGAAAATTGTCGGGAAAAAGAAATCCGCCTAATAAACCTTTTGACAATCAGCCTCAAAAAAGTTACACTACTTTCTGGTGAGAGCTTGCGGATACTAAAACGCACACAGCAACCTATATGGCAATATACGTACCCATTATGAATATTTTAGCTGGACTACCTCTTAAAGGAGAGGGAATTTCCGCCACTTTGGAAGAAATCAAGAAAATTTAAAATTCAAAATTTAAAATTCAAAATTGCGGATAACCAGCTAAATAGGCTGGTTTTTTTATGCAAAGAAAGATAATTATGATACGATCAAAACGTAAGATGAATTTTATACAAAAAATATGGATTTTGATGAAGCCCTTTCACAGGGATTTTTATCATGTTTTTTATATCACTGTATTTTTCCAGATTTTAAGAATGGCTGGACCGTATATTTTTGGAAAAATTTTGGATCTTTTGATCTCTACACAAGGACTCCTTAACTTTAAGGCAGCAGTATTTGTAGTCGGAGGGTTAATAGGAGTCAGACTACTGTCTTTGGTAATTGATTATATTTTAGACATTATTTTTGTCAGGTTACTTTGGAAATCAGAACAATTTATTTCCAGGCAAACATTTAATAAACTGCTTTCACTGTCGCTTGATTACCATGAGAAGGAGAATACTGGCAATAAGATTAACATTATTAATAAGGGTAGGGATAAACTGATTGATTTTATGGTGGCATATGGCTGGAATTTTCAGCCGGTTGCTATTCAATTGATGGTAAGCGCTATATTGATGATTTTTGTTAATTGGGTTTTTGGTTTGCTTTTTACCCTGTCTTTAATCCCTTTTATTATTAATATGTTTACCACCTACAAAGCTACCCAAGCTTTAAGAGGAAAAAGACATGATGCTTATGAAGCCTCCTCAGGTGAGATCGGGGATACACTGACTAATATAACTGTTGTAAAAGCTTTTGCTCAAGAAGGCCGTGAAGCAAATGTTTTCTCTTCTATCTGGGATCAGATTAAAATTTTTTCTGTTAAAGAATTTAAGTTGCATATGATTAATGGATTTTTGCGCAGTCTTAGCATAGAAGCGATGTATGCCATACTATTAGTTGTTGGCATATATGAAATTAGGCTTGGGCTTATTACGGTTGGAAGTTTAGTGTTTTTGATCTCTCTAACTGAGCGGGCATATTCTAATATCTATCAGCTAGGATGGATATATGAGCGGGCGATTGATGCCTCAGAACCCGTGGATCGGGTCATCTCTTTGCTTTCGCAAAAGCCAAGTATTGTAAACTCTCCAAATGCGCTAGTGCCGGATTCAATAAGAGGTCAGATAAGCTTTAGACACGTGACGTTTGCTTACAAAAGGAAAAGAGTTTTAAAAAACGTCAGTTTTACAATTCCTGCCGGTTCTTTCACAGCTGTGGTTGGTAAATCCGGTGGTGGAAAATCTACTATTGCCAAGCTTTTAAGCCGTTATTATGATCCGCAAAGTGGAGGGATTTTTATAGATGGTAAGTTTGATCTTAGGGATTTGGATCTGGATACTTATCGAAAATCAACAGCTGTAGTTTTTCAGGATTCACCAGTGCCAAATAGAAGAATTTGGGAAGTTATCTCTTACTCCGGGGGAAAGAAAGATTTCCCTTTAGTTAAAAATCAGGTATATCTGGCGGCAAAATTGGCTTATGCTGATGAGTTTATAAAAGAACTACCGGAAGGATACCAGACTCCGGTTGGTGAGCGGGGAGTAAAGCTATCAGGAGGACAAAGGCAGAGGCTGGCTATAGCCAGAGCTCTTTTTGCAGATCCAAAGATTTTAATCATGGATGAGCCGACCTCTCATCTTGATACTCATTCAGAAAGTTTGATTCAGCAGGCGCTAAAAGATCTGTCCAAGCAGAAATCTTTTACCAAAATCATAATTGCCCACAGACTTTCAACTGTACAAAATGCGGATCAAATTTTAGTAATGGAAAAAGGTAAAGTCGTTGAGAAGGGTTCGCACATACAACTTTTAGCTAAAAAAGGAGTATATGCTAATATAGTTGCCCAAAACGAGCTGAAGGGTTAGAATGGAATTAATGCGAACCTCTTTTTTCCTGCTAACTTTAATGGTTTTTTTTCTGCCTGCTACTTCCTTTGCCAGCTCTTTAAATACGGAGGCTTCCGCCCCAGCTACTATCTTTACGACAATGCAGCCTACAGGAAATGATATAGGAGTATCAAAGATTACACCTTCCTCCAGCCTTTATTTTTTAAAAACGCTCAGGGAGGTTTTAGAACTTAATTTGGCTTTAACTTCCAGAACTAAAATGTTCCGTCAGCTCGAATTTGCCACCCGGCGCTTAAGGGAGGCTAAAAGTTTAATACCTACAAACCGCCAGGATTTGATTGCGCAAACTTTAGAAAGATACTGGTTTCATATCAATATTTTAGAGGGCGATAATTTAAAAGACCAGGAGGTTGCGACGCGGGTTAAGGAGGGTTTAGTTGTTCACTTGGAAGTGTTAGAACAAATTTATGATCAAGTTACAAATTCTTCGGCAAAGATAGCAATAAGGTCAATGGTAAACAGGCTTTCTGGGCGGGTTGATCTGCCTGCCTTTGCCAAACTTTCAGCTTGCAGCTTTTTAAGCAAAGAATCAAGCGCATCAGGACTTTTGGAAGTGGAGAAAGAGATACTCTTTGAGAGAGCCAGAAGTTGTTTTAAACTAGCCGGTTATAAATTTTAAGAGAATATTGAACGATTAACTTTCCGGGGTTTTGTCTGGTTTTGGTAAGCAGTCTCTCCCGATAAAAAGGATAGATGTAGGAATCTTTGAAATAGTTAATAGGTCTTTTTTGTTTTAAAATTTCCAGTAACAGGTCAAAACTTTCGATGAAAAATATTTTAGCTGCTAAATCGTACGAATACTTATGATGCTTCATCGTATTTTGAATCTGAAGCGGGGTAATCCTGACTTTTTTTTGGCGGAAGAGATAATTTAAATGTAGTTCTAAACCCCAGCGTTTATTTTTCAAAGATGGTAGATGGGGAAGTAAGTCTTTTCTAAAATAAGCCCGCTCACCGGCTAAGGGTTTGAAAAACTTATCCATTTTATTATGAACCGGATAACCAATAACTGCATCAACGAGACCCTTTTTTAGCGGGGTGATTAATTTCTTAAGAGAGTCATTTTCAAAACCAATGACATCAGCATCTATGAAAACGACAATCTCTCCTTTAGCTTTTTTCAACCCCTGCACAATAGCATGAGCTTTGCCGCAGTTTTTTTTCAGGTTAATGACCGAAACTTTAGGGAAAGATTGGATGATCTGTAAGGTCTTGTCGGTTGACCCATCATTAATACAGATAATTTCATCTATGAGGCGGGATTTTTTCAGGATAGATATTATCTGGCCGATGTTTTTTTGTTCATTATAAGCAGGTACTAAAGCAGATACAGATAAGGAGTCTTTTTTCATCTTTTAAAATTCATTATATCTAAATTTCTTCTCTACTCCAAATTCTGGTAGAATGAGAGTGTGGTAAAAGAAAAATTAGTTAGAGGATTTTTAATATTTGCCGGTGTTTATTTTATATTTGATGGATTGCTTCATATATCAGGTATAAAGTTATTATCTGTGGCTGGGGTTTGGCCAGAGTCAGCCATATCCTATGCAAATATTTTAAATTATCTGTATTCCTCATTCATCTTTTTAGCAGCAGCTTTTGCCTTGGTGTTGCAAAGAGACATCAACAAATATAAATCATTAATCATTGTTTCTGCTTTTTGGGCGCTGCTGCACGGATTTGGTTTACTATTTTTAGTCTGGACTCAAAATTATCAGCAAATTTTTCAAAACCTCCCCTCACTTTTGGTTTGGCTGCCAATTTATAGGGAATACCTAACAGCTAATGCTATTTTACTCTTTATCTATAGTCTGACAGTTTATTTATGGGTTAGGAGAAAATAATGAAACCTAAAGTATCGATTGTAATACCGGCATATAATGAAGAAAAGTATATTGGGAGGACTTTATTTTCGCTTCTTAAATCAGAACAAAAAACAGATATAAGCTATGAAGTAATTTTAGTAGACAATAATTCAACAGATAAAACAGTTGAAGTTGCAAAAAAATTTCAATCAGGCGTGGATTTAAGGCTAATTCATGAGAGAAGACAAGGTCGGGGGGTTGCCAGAGCCAGAGGCTTTAAAGAAGCAAGAGGAGAGATTATCCTTTCAGCTGATGCAGACACTATCTTTTATTCGGGATGGATTGAGACTTTAACAAAAGAGTTAAAAGGGGGGACTGTGGGCGTAACTACTTCTTGTAAGATTAATGATGCCTCGCCGCTTACTAATTGGACACTAAATTTTTTCCAACCAAAGCTGATGGTAATTTATAGAATGTTCACAGGACATTTTTGGTTATCAGGTTTTTCCTCAGGTATTTTAAAGTCTGTGTATGAAAAAAGTGGGGGGTTTGACACCTCCCTGCAAGCGCAAGAAGATTTGGATCTAAGTTTTAGAGTAGCAAAATTGGGTAAGATTAAATTTATCAATAAACCAGTGACATTTTCCGGAAGAAGATTTCAACAGGGGATTTGGTTTGGATTTTTTGAATATGTGAAGACCTTTATAGAGGCCTTTATCTTAAAAAAGAAAAGTGTGTATTTAGATAATGTCAGGTAAAACTTGATATACTGTTAAGTATGGAAACTACTACAGAGACTTCAGCTCCAAGTGAGTTGCTTCTTCCGGTAAAATTAGGGACTGAGGTTTATGGTGAAGGTAAGAAAGTTGTCAACTTGTCTTTTGCTCAATTTACAAATGATGCAGGGGGAGTTGATGCTGGGCAGGAAAAAGTTAAACCCAAAAGAATAGTTGTTTTTCCAATGGGATGGCCTTGGGATGCATCAGCTAAAGCAACTTACGATTTTCCCGGACAAATTGCTAAAGGCTTAGATACCACTTGTCTTAGTATATCCACCAGGTCGCAAAGGGATAATCCTGAAGGATTAGCTCTGCAGGGAGAGGCTATGTATCAACGTCTTTTGAAGAATGGTTTAGATCAGGAGACTCAGCTGATCATCATTGGTCATTCCGCTGGAGCTTTGAAAGGCGCCTATTTGGATAAGGTTTTAGAAGATAATGGTTTTAAGCCGGCGTTATTTATATTGGTTAGCCCAATGGGATTAAATTCCAGATCAACAGTAGGTCTGCTTAAAGATTTTTTAGTAGATACTTTTTGGACAGGCAAAAAAGAAAGACAAAAAGGTGGAGTTAGAGCCGGAGATAAGAATCCGGTAGCAGAAAAAGTAACAGAACAGGAAATACAGGCAGGATTTAAAGACAGTTTGCGTAAGAAGTGGCAGGCAGGAGGGGTGCGGGGTTTATGGAGCCAGATTAAAAGTCTAGTAACAAAAGACCCTATCTTCTCGCAGATTAAAGTTCCTGTAGTAGACTTGGCAAATGATAGGGATATGGTATCTAATCATAGAAGTTATCTCCCTGAGGAAGCTGTAAGAAATAATGTGGCTCCATTAACACCAGAAGCTGATGCTCGTGCTAGACAGAATGAAAGAGTGCAAATTGCTAGAGCTAGAGAGCAGATAGCAAGAGAAATATTCAAACAAGCTGAATCAGTTAAAGTTGTAGTACCTACCAGACAGGCAGATCATAATGGTATTCCGGTTGCAAGAGGGGAGCAAGTACCTAGTTTAATAAAAAGAGTTCTTAGTCTTGCTGAAAGAGCAGCAAGAAGAGCTACTTAAAGGTAAATTTTTTGCAAGAAATTCTGGATGCTTTCTGATAACTCCTGAGGGTTATTAATTACCAGAATATGGTTTGCTCCCTCAATAAAATCAAGCTGGGATGTTTTTATTCTGGAATGTAGATACTCTGCAATATCCAGTGGGAAGATGCTGTCTTTTGTGCCTTCTACTATTAGCGTTGGCACAGTAATTTTATCCAATAGCCTTTTAATATTAAGGCCGGTTAAACTTTCGCAAAGCGTAAAGTAACTCTTTAAAGAAGTATGCATCATGTCAGATAAAATTCTTTTTAGATCTATGTCAGGCGTGCCTATAAACCGGGTAAAATCAGCATGTCCGTAAAATCCCATATTGGGAAGAATTTTAGAGAATAATTTAAAAAAATAACTGAAAAATACCTGTCCCACAAAATTGTTGCCGATAAAAGGAGGTTTATAACTGGTGTCCACTAAAATTAAAGCTCTGGATTGATCCGGAAAGAGTGTCTGGTAGTATATTGCAACCATTCCGCCTAAACAATGACCGATAATAATTGGTTTTTTAATTTTTTCTGCTTCAAGCAATAGATTTAAGTCTTTAGCAAAATTTGTAAGATTATAGAAGGCAGAGTCTTCACTTTTAGCAGAATAACCATGGCCGCGCAGATCCAAAGCCAGGGTAGAGTAGTTAAGGTTGGTAAAATAACTGATTTCTTTTTCCCAGGCTCCTAAGTCTCCGCCAAAGCCATGTAAAAATATCAGCCATTTGTTTTTGTCTTTAACGGATTTTTCATAATAGATTTTAGATCCGTCAAAGCTTTCAAAATATTTTCCACCCATGGAAATATTTTAACAGATAGTGCTACAATTTGGGCATGAAGAGACTTGTTTTGGTTGACGGCAATGCCCTGCTTCACCGGGCTTATCATGCCACTCCGCCTTTTACTACCTCCAAGGGTGAGCTGATAAATGCTGTTTTTGGCTTTTCCTCCATGATTTTAAAAGTGATTGCTGATTTACACCCGGAGTATTTAGCAGTAGCCTGGGATGAAAAGGCGCCAACCTTTCGCCATCAAGTATATACTCAGTATAAAGCCACCAGAGGTCCTACAGATGATGCATTAAGCTCTCAATATAAAAGAGTGCATGAAGTTGTTAGCGCCTTTAATATCCCGGAATTTAGCCTTGCAGGGTACGAAGCGGACGATCTGATCGGAACTTTGGCTATTCAAGCAGAACAAGAAAGAGAGTTAGAAATAGTAATAGTAACCGGCGATCGGGATATTATGCAAATTATTGATAAGAGAATAAAAACTTTTATGCCTAAAAAAACTTTAGCTGATGTTGGGCTTTATGGAGTAGAGGAGTTTGTGGACAAGTACGGATTTTTCCCTAAGCAATTAATTGAATATAAAGCCTTAGCCGGGGATGCCTCGGATAATATCCCCGGAGTTCCGGGAATCGGAGACGTGACTGCGACAAAACTGATCCTTAAATTTAATACGATAGAGGAGATTTATCAGCCTGATAATTTAAAGACTTTGCCGGAAAGAACGCAAAAACTACTGGCTGAAGGAGCAGAATCAGCAGTTATGAGCAAGAAATTAGCCACCCTGGACTTAAAAGCGCCGATAGAATTGGATCTGGAAAAATGTCTTGTTCATGATTATGACAAAGCAGAAGTAATTAAATTATTTGAAGAGTTGGAGTTTAAAAGTTTACTGGCTAGAATTCCGGGCAGTCATCCTGGAGGTGAGCAACGTTCGCCGATAGGATCTAAAGATAAAGATTCTATCGCTTCGCTCCAGAATGACGCTACATCAGATTTAGATGCTCAGGTAGATATTGTTTTAAAGAAAATGTCCGCAACCGGAATAGCAGTAGATTTAAAGTTTTTACAGGACTTTGGATTGGAAATTAAGTCTAAATTAGCTAAGTTAGAACAAGATGTTTACTCAAAAATAGGGCATGAGTTTAATATTAACAGCCCAAAGCAGATGTCTGAGGTGCTTTTTGATGAGTTAAATTTACCAGTAGTCAGGAAGACTAAAACTGGAAGAAGCACAGATGAAGATACCTTAAACGAGTTATCGATTGCCCATCCTGTAGTACCATTACTATTAGAATACCGTCAGCTATTTAAGTTAGTTTCCACCTATCTTGATGCTTTACCTAAGTATGTTGGAAAGGACGGGAGGATTCACTCCACTTTTAATGTTGAAGGGGCAGCTACAGGAAGACTCTCCTCTAAAGATCCTAATCTTCAGAATATCCCGATCAAAGGGGAAGCTGGATCAGAGATTAGGAAAGCTTTTATAGCACCCAAAGGGAAGGTTATTTTAGGGGCAGATTATTCGCAGATAGAGCTTAGGATTATGGCTGATTTAGCAGATGATCCGGGGCTCAAGGAAGCCTTTAAGCAAGGTCTAGATATCCATGCCCTAACAGCTTCAAAAATATTCAAAGTTTCGGTGGAAGAGATTACCAAACAGCAAAGAACAGTTGGCAAAACTATGAACTTTGCCACTCTTTATGGTCAGGGTCCGCATGCGCTGGCCAGGCAACTAGGTATTCCATATGAGCTGGCTCGTCAATATATTGCTGAATATTTTGAGCAGTTTCCTAAGGTAAAAGAGTGGATGCAAAAGACCCTAAAATTTGGTTATGAAAATGGCTATGTTGAGACTCTTTGGGGCAGGAAAAGGTATATACCAGAGCTGCAAATGGCCAATCATATGCTAAAAGCAGCAGGTGAGCGTGCAGCTATCAATCACCCGGTCCAGGGGACAGCGGCTGATATGATTAAAAAAGCTATGGTGGAAATCGATAAAGAGTTAGGGGTTAGGGGAAAGGGGTTAGGGGAAAGAAAAAATAACTTTACCCTTAACGCTTTACCCTGTATCCTGATTCTCCAGGTTCACGATGAATTATTGTTTGAGTGTAACGAGAACTCTGTAAAAGAGATAGCCAAAATGGTTAAAGATAAAATGGAAAATGCGCTGAAGCTATCTGTTCCGATAGTAGTAGATCTAAAAGTTGGTACAAATTGGGGAGAGATGGAAAAATTAGTGGTATAATAAATTTATGATTAAAACTAGAATTCTAAAATATACAGTTATTTATACGGAGGAGCCTGAGGGTGGATTTACTGTTACTGTGCCTTCTTTGCCAGGGTGTGTAACTTATGGAAAAGATCTAAAAAAAGCTTCAGACATGGCTAAAGAAGCGATAAATCTGTATTTGGAAAGTCTAAAGGCTCATAAAGAATCTATACCAACAGAGAGTAAATCTTTTATCGGATCCATTGATCTGGAATTCCCCTATACTCATGCCTAAGGTTTATACTCCCAAGCAAGTGCTGGCAAAATATAAAAAATTAGGATTTATAGAAGATCGTCAAAGTGGCAGCCATAAAATTTTGTATCATCCGGAAACCAAAATCAGAGCTGTAGTTCCGTTTCACCTTAAGCTGTTACCAAAAGGAACTTTTTCAGCAATTTTAAGAGAATCAAAGATCACCAAAGAGGAATTTGAAAAAGCTTAAGTAGATCCAAATTGGAGAAAGATGGAAAAATTAGCAGTATAGATATACACTATTACCAGTGGTAATGAACACTACTGATAGATTTACCCTAATGATATTTAATTAAAAAATGATCGAATTATCTCCAAGAGAAAGATTTTTACTAAGAAAATTAATATGGTAGAACTTCAAAATATTAAAATTTTTCAGGGTGGGATGGGTGTAGATATAGCAAATTGGAAAATGGCAAGAGCAGCGGCTTTATGGGGAATTAAACACGGTATGCCGACTATGGGGATTGTTTCCAATACTGGCCGAGACATAGTTTATGCAAGGGCATTGCAGGACGGAGATCCGGGAGGACATTATAGAAGGGCTAGCAAACATTTTCCTAATCAAAGAATAGTAGATGAAGTTTGGAGTAGATATTATATAGAAGGAGGAAAGCCAAGTGACAAACCTTACAAAGCTGTTCCTGTGGCAACCTTTAGGCAATCGAGACAATCCCGTGAACTAATAGCATTAGCTGGTGGATCAGAGATCTGGCTTGCCAAAGAAGGTCACGACGGCCCAATCGGAGTTAATTTTTTAACTGAGGTTCAAGCCCCAATGCAGTCAGAGCTTGCAGCTGTTATGGCGGAAAAAGTAGATGCAGTCGTGGTGGGAGCTGGAATCCCCCTTCAATTTCCAGATGTGATGGATGATTTAGCCGCCTATCGAAAATCTAGATTTTATCCTCATGTGGAAGCTGGAAATCCCAAAGAATTCGAAATGTTATTTGACCCAAGAGATATATTTCCCGAAAGTTTAGGAGTGGAGTTAAGACGTCCATGGTTTATCCCTATTGTATCTACTCCATCTCTTGCCAAATCTATCATTAAATCAACAAAATCGGGAGATGGGGAAATAAGGGTAGATGGTTGCGTAGTTGAGTTGTATTCAGCGGGGGGTCATAATGCTCCACCTAGAGGTAAGCCTATCCGATACAATGAACGCCGTGAACCTCAGTATGGACCAAGAGATGAAATGAATGAAGCTAAATGGGCGGAAATGCGTGAGCTGGGTATACCATTTTGGGGAGCTGGAGCGTTTGCCCGTCCTGAAAGATTAAAAGAGTTGATAGAAAAGTTTGGAGCAAATGGTGGTCAGTTTGGTTCTATTTTTGCCATGACTGAAGAATCTGGTTATGCGCCTTGGATCAAGGCAGAATTAAGGAGATTAGGTTATTTGGGTATTCTGGATGTTTTAAAAGATGGTGATGGTTCTCCTTCAAGTTTTCCATTTAACGAAGGAATGATTCCTGGAACAATTGCTATTCCAGAAGTATATGCAGAAAGAGACACAGATGTGGATGGTAGGATATGTGATCTTGAGAGATTAAGGCATATGGGAGCAAACAGGTCAGGTGATGTTATTATGTACTGTCCATCAGAACCAGTCGAAGATTATGTGAGAAAAAGATTACAAAGAAGAGATACCAATGCATTGTACAATAATACAATTACGAGTTACGGGAGAACAGCAATTATTTTTAATATCATTGCAGAAACAAAAGGCAAGAAATGTTTATGTAATCATCTACTCTCAGCTGCGGGTAAACCTCAAGTGCGCAAATGGGGAGTAGAAAAAGCAATTGTTACAATTGGGGATGATGTTGGTTTTTTACCAGATTTAATCAATAGTCCTTATGGATTCTATTTTGTTGACGATGCACTAAATTATCTAACTTCAGAGATACGACGTCTTTCATTAACTAAACCACAATTTTCTTAACCGGCCGCATTTCCTGAGTAAATTTAATAAATCCGGTCTTTTCTAAAAGATAAAAAGTTATCCAAAGCAAGGGATAAATTAAAAGATTCATCAATGAGGTAAAAAATTGCAAAGAAAAAAATAGCAGTACAGCGAGTAATGCAGGAATAAATCCTATATAGGGTTTAATAAAGTTTTGTATTTGGTCTTTAATAGTCTGTTTAATCAGGTCGTTTGCTAAATTGGCAGGGGTGGTTGGGGTTTTGCCGGCTTGATTTAATGTATCTAGAATCTTCGGATCCAGGCCTGATTGTTTTAACAGTTCAGGATTTTTTCTTAAAAGATCCAGTTGTTCCTGGGGGATAGAGATTTGAGGTTGGGTTGTTTCTGTTTGGTCTGTTTGTGAACTTATTGGCTGAGCAAGTTTTAGCGAGGCGTCTATTAAAGAATCAGGAATCTGAAAGCTCTTTTCCGAGATCGTTTTGTTAACAGATAGAAAATAGGATAAAGAAATAGCCAAGATTAAAAAAGAGATTAAGTGTTTAATTGAGGGACTTAAAAGAGAATTTGGCTCAAAGCTAAGATAAGTTTTAAGTTTTGTATTTAATGAGGCAAAAGTTAGAATGAAAGCTACAACGGATGCGACTGCAAAAACAATCCCTAAGGAGATATCTAAAAAAATCAGAGGAATCATTGAAGTCAAAAATACAACCGGAGTGATAAATTTCCAGTCATCTGCAATGGTGGCAAATAAACAAAAAAAATAACTTATGGCAACGACTAAAGCCGAAATACTCAGGGATTGGATTAATGTATTTATTGATAAAGAAAAGATAAAGTCATATGTTCCAAACAAAGGCTTAATGTTGTAAATTAATAAAGCAAATATCAGAAAAATTAATGGGGAGATAGCAAGCCTTTTGAGCGCAAACATTTGTTATACTCAATCATACCTTGAAGACTCTAGTAACACACATAAATCCGCATTTAGATGACATCGCAGCCATCTGGCTGTTTAAAAAATTCAACCCGGAGTTTCAAAGGATCAAAGTTGAGTTTTTAAAAGCAGGTGTTGAAGGAGTAACATGGCAAGGTGAAGGGGTAGATTCTGATCCGGAAATTATCCATTTTGGGATTGGTAAAGGAAAATATGATGAGCATAAGGGTGATGTTGATGATTGTGCTACGTCTTTAGTCTGGAAAGATCAGAAGAGTTCCTCGTCTGAGCATATTGAAACCCTGGCTTTGGAAAGATTAGTTGAATGGGTGAGACTTGAGGATACTGGTAGGCTTTCCGTAGGTGAGTATGATGAATTTTCAGTTCCGGCTTTTATCAGATCAAGAGATAATAATGAAGAATCTTCCAGAAAATCTATTGAGTTAGGCAGTGAAATTTTGGATCGGATTTTAAAAGTTTTAAAAAGAACTGAGAGCAGTAAGATTGACTGGGAAGGAAAAGAGGAATTTGAAACTAATTTGGGTAAATTTGTGGCTATAAAATCTGATACTGTTGATAGGGAATTTTGTAAAAGAAAAAAGGGAGATCTATTTTTAATATTTAATGTTAATAATCACTATGTCCAGTTTTTTACTCCTTCCCACAGCTTAGACTTAGAACCTGTTTATAGGAAGGTTAAAGAGTTGGATTCTCAGGCTTCCTGGTTTTTACATCATTCGCACCATATGGTAATCTGCGGATCAGCCTCAGCTCCGGATTCTAATCCAACAAAACTCTCATATCAAGAGTTAATAGATGTAGTAAAAGGGCTTTAAACATTTACTGTTTTGCCGCCCTCACCAGTAACGATCCCCATGGCGAAATAATTAACATCCTCACTACAGATATTTTCGAAGGTATGAACTTGGCCTTCCATAGCAATGGCCATGTCTCCTTTTTCTAAGATGGTTTCCTCCTCATCTATTCTTGCCTTAACTTTACCGTTTATGATAATAAAAACTTCCAGCATTTGTTCGTGGTAGTGAGACTCAAATTTTTTACCAACAGGGATTTTAGCCCAATTAATCATCTGGATTCTACCACTTGGGATATCATCTCTTTTAAGTAAAACTTTTTTTAAAGCTCCCGGATTTTTTACATCCTCATGTGAGGCTGGAATGAAATTCAAATCTGAAAAATGCACTATTTTCATAACAAAATGATATCATAAATAAATTATGAATAATTTAAAAGTGGCGCTGGCTCATGATTATCTAAGAGAATATGGTGGGGCGGAGAGAGTATTGGAGGTTTTACATGAAATTTTCCCGGATGCTCCTGTATATACTGCTTATGTCAATTTAGAGGCGATGGGAGAGAATGGGAAGAGATTTAAGGGTTGGAAAATTATCCCTTCCTGGTTTCAGAAATTTCCTTTTGCGAATAAACTACTTTCTCCTTTTCGGATTTTTGCTCCGTTGATGTTTGAAAGTTTTGACCTTTCAGACTATGACCTGGTAATCTCTTCCTCATCAGCAACACATCTTTCTAAATCGGTTATTACCAAGCCGGAGACTTTGCATTTAAGTTATATCCATACACCCCCCAGGTTTTTATATGGCTATACGACCTCTTTTAATTATAAAAAGCACTGGTGGACGAAAGTTGCGGGGGAGATTATTAATCATTTTATGCGGATTTATGATTTTGAAGTTTCTCAGCGTCCGGATATTTTAGTGGCTAACTCTAAAAATATCCAGGCCAGGATTAAAAAGTTTTACAGGAGAGACTCTTTAGTAATCTATCCGCCCATTGATCTAGCAGAACTACATTTAAAAAAAACCAAAGATGATTACTATCTGGTATTAAATAGATTAGTTAGAGGGAAGGGAACAGAGACTATTGTAGAAGCTGCAACAAAATTGGGAATTCCTTTAAAAGTTGCAGGTACTGGTTCAGAGTTAGAGAGTTTAAAGAAAAAGTCGGGCAAGAATATTCAGTTTTTAGGGTGGGTGAGTGACGAAGAGAGAGTTAAATTATTACAAAACGCCAAGGCTTTGATCGTTGCCTCAGAAGATGAGGATTTCGGCATTACCTCCATTGAAGCTCAGGCTGTAGGAACGCCAGTGATTGCACCAGCGTCAGGTGGGTTTTTAGAAACAGTTATTAATGCAAAGACAGGAATTCTGTATACATTGACAAAAAATGATACGGCCGTCCGTGATTTTGTCAACGGGGTAGATCAAAATATGGTGGAAAGTTTAATAGGAGCTTTACAAAAGCTTGATTCTTTAAAATTTGATCCAGAAGATTTACGCAAAAATGCTGAAAAATTTTCTAAAGAGAGGTTTAAGAAAGAAATTCTGGAGTTGGTTCATAGTAAGTCTTGACTATCAAAAAAAAAGAGAGTTAAATATAGCTATGGAAACTTCAGGTGCACAGCCTCTCGCTCAAAAAACAGAATTAAAAGGATTAGTTGATAGACACCATACAAAAATGCAGGTTTTGGATAACTTAGTGAATGGAGGAGTTAAGCCAGAAGATTTAGATGAAGTCTTACAACTAAGATCTGTACTTACAACAGAAGATGTAAAAAGTGATGCAGATTTGAGATCTCCAGGTGAAATTATTACAAAAATCACTCAAAATGAGGTTAGTGCGAGCGTATTGGCGCAGGCCTATAAAGCAGTTGATGGTGATTTAGAAGATCTTGCTGCTTTGGTACATGCGGCTAGTGATTTGGCAGCTGATAGAAAATACTATCCTGGCTCATATACTACAGCTTTAAGAACAGTGACTGACTTATATCAGGATGGTGGATTAGCCGAGTTGTATAAAAATGACAAAGAAGAGTAATTTGGTTAGTGTAATCTTACTTCATGGAACAGGTTAAAAAATATATCACCCGTGCTACAGAGTTAACTGCAATTTCTGTTTTCAGATTAATTAAAGAAAAAGGTTTTACCCCACAGGATTTATTGAATGAAGAAGAAAATATAAAAAGAGAGAGATTAATTGATCAAGCTGGAGTTGATGCAATGGCAGCTGCGTTGACCGATATCCCCTTTATTTTAGAAATTGTTGGGTCAGAAGGACGTAAGCACGTTCACCAATATGGTGAGGCACTGCCGTCTTTGATGGGTACTTTTGGCTTTGGGGATCTAAAATTAGACATGGTTAATGATGTAGTAGAAGGTAGTAAAGCTGCTAAGTTAAATTCTCCCGGAGCAGTTTCAGTAGTGGCTGTTGCCTCCCATAAGGGTATTATGGGAACTCCGGATGATATTGATTATATGGAGAAGCTATTTGGTCCACCTCAACTTAAGGGCAGGATTTCCATACGGAATCCTGTTGAGGTTAATTTGGCCGAGGTGGTTGATGAATTTAGAGTTGAGCCATCTGAGATTAGTGTGGTAGTGATGGATCGGGATAGAAATGCCCACATCATTAATGCCTGTTTGAAGTTCGGAGTAAATTTAATCTTAATTAAAGCAGGCGACTTTCTACCTTCAATTTTATCTTGTATGGATCCAGCTGAGCACAAAAAAGGGATTCATTTAATCATGGGTAGCGGAGGGTTTGAAGAAGGAGTAATGGCAGTTGTGGCAGCTAAAGCTTTGGGTGCGGCTTGTGAGGTTAAGGGTTGGTCACCGGAGCCAAAGATTCAATCAAAGTATCAAGTTTGGAGTATCGATGATGTAGTTTCAGGAAAATTGGAGGATTGTTTGGTTTCAATCTCTGCGATAACTGATGATAATAAATGGCTTGATATGCAAGGGGTAAGGGTAGAGCGTCAAGGGGAAAGCGAAGTCACTACCTTGACTGTAGATAAAACTGGTGTAAAGATAGAAAAGCAATTACATCACTAATGGATATAGCAACACTAAAACAAACTGCACTAGCTATGGTAGCTTCGGGAAAAGGCATACTGGCTGCAGATGAGTCTTCTAAAACTATTCAAAAAAGGTTTGACAAAATAGGAATTCAATCTACTCCTGATACCAATATTGCGTATCGGAAAATGCTATTTAGCGCAGATGGGGTTGAGGACTATGTTTCAGGAGTGATTTTATATGATGAGACCATCAGGCAAAATATCGATGGAGTATCTGTACCGAAGTATTTAGAAAATAAAGGGATCTTGCCGGGTATCAAGGTAGATAAAGGAGCGCTAGATTTGGCTAATTTTCCTGAAGAAAAAGTTACAGAAGGGCTAGATGGTTTAAGGGCTAGGCTGACAGAGTATAAAGAGTTAGGAGCCAAGTTTGCCAAGTGGCGGGCAGTTATAACAATAGGGAGTGGAATACCAACAGATCTTTGTATAGAAGCTAATGCAGAAGTTTTGGCTAGATATGCCGCTTTATGTCAGGAGCAAGATATCGTACCAATCGTGGAGCCTGAGGTACTAATGGATGCAGATAATACAATTGAGGTTTGTAGGGAAGTGACGACCAAAACTTTAAAGAAAGTTTTTGAGAGATTAGCAGCCCATAAAGTTGTTCTGGAAGGGATGATTTTGAAGCCAAATATGGTTATCGCAGGTAAAAAATGTCCAGTTCAGGCTATGCCTAAAGAAGTAGCAAAAGCAACAGTAGAAACGTTTTTAGAAGTTGTACCGAAGATTGTGCCCGGAATAGTCTTTCTCTCAGGCGGACAGAGCCCGGATCAGGCAACAGAGAATTTATATGAGATTAATTTAATACCAGGTAGTCCATGGCAGTTAAGTTATTCATACGGTCGGGCGTTGCAGGATGAGGCCTTAACCGCTTGGGCAGGTAAAGATGAAAACGTAAAGAAAGCGCAGGAAGCCTTTTTAAACAGATGTAAAAAAGTCTCATTAGCCCGCTCGCCAGGCTGAGGCTTTAGCGGGTGAGCCCGTCAAGGGGAGAATTATTAACGCTTTCTTCTTTGTGTTTTCTCTGCCCGTATTCGTGTAACCATTTCCGATAGATCTATAAACTGCTGACCGGTAACAGTATATCTTCCTTTTCGTTCTGGATTTTTTGGTATTTCAATTTCACCAAAGTTTCTTAGCAAAGTTGCTAAACCTATACCCAGTAATGAACTTAGATAGGGAAGAGAGACCGAAACAGCATAAGCAGGATTTGATTTTAACATCTCAGCCACCTGTGCTTTTTCGTACTCTTTAGCAATAGTAGATTCTTTCATAATTTCATGGAATTATATAAAAATGGCAAGAAGATGTAAAATGGACGAATTATGATTGATGAAAGGTTTGTATTTTTGGCAGTTACTTTAAATTTTTTTGGTGGTTTAAGTTACTTGATTGATACTATAAAAGGTAAGGTTAAGCCGAATAGAGTGACATGGTTTTTACGGGCACTGGCTCCATTAATTGCTTTTTTTGCTGAAGTTAAAGAAGATGTTGGAGTCTCTTCGCTAATGACTTTTATGGTGGGGTTTAATCCTTTGCTTATATTTTTATCTTCATTTGTAAATAAAAAATCTGAATGGAAAATTACAAGATTTGACTTAATTTGTGGGGCGCTGTCTTTAACAGGCTTAATGCTTTGGAGCTTAACCAGAATTGGTAGCATAGCAATTTCATTTTCCATCATTGCTGATTTTATGGCTGCGGTACCGACTTTGGTAAAAGCATTTAAAGCACCTGAAACTGAAAACTATAACATTTTTGTTCTTGGAGGAGTAAGTGCCTTTATTACAATACTGACCATTAAAAAATGGGATTTTGTTAGCCTTGGATTTCCTTCATATATTTTTTTGATATGTATAATTTTTGTTTTACTCATTAGATTCAAAGTAGGAAAGGTTTTTGATCATTAAATTATGCCTGAACTTCCTGAAGTAGAGACCATTAAATTAGGTTTGCAAAAGAAAATTGTCGGCTTAACTATTAAAAAAATCGAAGTTTTATCTCCGAAATCTTTTAACGGGGATGTTAGAGAAGTAGAGGGGAAAAAAGTGCTGGATGTGTGGAGAAGAGGGAAAGTATTGGGGATAGATTTAAGTTCTGTGACCTTGCTTTTTCACCTAAAAATGACCGGTCAATTGATTTATATTCCTAACGATATACGATTAACGGCAAACGATAAACGTTTTATCGGTGGTCATCCGACACCAGATATGGTGGGTAAAATGCCAAATTCCCATACCAGAGTGATCTTTGAATTTAGTGACGGTTCGTACCTCTATTTTAATGATCAACGGAGGTTTGGATGGATTATGGTTAGGGAAAAGGGTGAAGCGGAAAGGGTAAAGTTTCTTCAGAAATTAGGGCCAGAGCCGCTTCAAAAGGGATTTAGCTGGCAGATTCTCAAATTAAATTTATCTAAACATCCAAAAACTCCAATTAAAGTTGTCTTAATGGATCAGTCTGTAGTGGCAGGTCTGGGGAATATTTATGCTTCAGAGGCTTGCTTTGATGCCAAAATCGATCCAAGAATTAAGGTTAAGGACTTAACAGATAATCAGTTTCAAAGTTTACATCGAGGAGTGATAAAATCTCTACGATATGGGATTAAGTATGGAGGGTCAACGAAAACCCATTTTGTAGATGCTGATGGCCACAAAGGTTACTTCTTAGATTATGCTTATTGTTATGGAAGAGATAAACATCCTTGTAAAGTCTGCAAAACAGAAATTAAAAAAATTACCTTAGGAGGTAGAGGAACATATTTTTGCCCAAGATGCCAAAGTTAGTTTTTGATTTCCTTTTTAGCTAGTAAAAAATGCATTCCCAAAACAGTCGCTCCTGTGCCAATAGCCGCACCAAGTAACCACTTTCTTCTATATTTCGCATCATCTATTATTCTTTCTCTTTTAGCCATCTCTTTAGCATAATCTTTATCAGTAGGTTCAGGAAGTTTCATAGGTTTACCTCCTTTTATTCTTCTATATATTGTTACAATATTTGATATTGTTGAGATAGTATCATTTATATTCTGAACAGGAACAACCATTGTTTTTTCACCTATTGTTACTTTTATATTTGGGTAAAGGGTTGCTGGAATAGCTAAAATAGTTCTGCCTAGGTGGGTACCAAAAAATCCGAATGGATCTTTCCATCCATCACCTGACTCAGATACTATATTTCCCTTGCTTTCTTCCTCAGAACGTAAATATGCAGGCCAGGGGCCTGTTATTGTTGCTACTTCTGCAACAACTATTCCATAAAGGTCATCTCTTTGACATGCAGTAACAATTCGGGATGTTCCCATAGTCAGATGTCCCCACCGATCATTTAAAGCATCTAGCAGGCCACCCAATCTTGTGTCGTGTCTACCTGGAGTAACTCTATTTATCTCTCGAGCAAGTGCACCATCAAAGGAATCTAAAGCCTGAGCCTCCACTAGTCGTTTTTTTTCATCCTTTTGTTTTAATGCTGTTATAAGATTAGGAATTTTAGTCTGAGTATTACGAATTGTTGCACTATAACTGGCTTCTGCAGTTAAAAATGCACTGGCTGCGGTAACCATATGAGGACTCAGCCAGGGCGCTATTTTATGTACACCCCATGCAAGGATTTCAGGAATAAATGCAAGCTTTTTTCTTGCAAGGGAGTTTCTGGTAGGAGAATCATCTGATGATTCATATTCAGCTTCTTTTGTCATAGTTTGGGAGTATACCAGAATATGAGATTAGAAGCAAACTATGGGATTATGTTGTTATCCGTCTATGTAGGGTATAATATTAATTGGCTAAAAAACTTATGAGTGAGAAATCAACATTCTCCTCGGTAATTACAAACCGGGGATTTTTAAACCTTTGGATTAACCAGATTTTAGTTCAACTTTCTTATAATTCTTTAAATTTTGCCTTAATTATTTGGGTTTTTAAATTAACGGATTCTAATTCTGCCGTATCTGCTTTGCTTTTTGCAGTTTATTTACCGGCTGTAATTTTTGGATTATTTACAGGAGTATTAGTTGATTTAATTGATAGAAAAAAAATAATTATGGCCATAAATATACTGCTGGCCTGTGCTTTTTTTAGCCTGATTTTTTTAAAGGGCAGTTTCCCGGCAATTTTAGTAATAACATTTTTTGTTAATGCATTGGGTCAGTTTTATGCTCCGGCAGAGGCGTCTGCCATACCTCTCATTGTTAAAAAAAACCAGCTGATTACGGCAAATTCACTTTTTTCAGCAACGCTTTATATCTCTTTTTTATTAGGATTTGGGATAGCAGGACCTCTTTTAAACCATTTGGGTATTAACTTTGTTTTTACACTGGAAGGAGTATTTATGTTAGTTGCGTTTTTGCTATCTTTGGTATTTCCTTCAATTGTGACAGAACCGGAGGCGCAGGGTAAAAAATTGTTGATGGCTTTGAAAAAAAGAAAATATACAGATATCAAAGAGATCGGATTAGCCGAGATGCTTCTAACAATAAAGTTAATTAAAGGGAAGCTGCAATTACTATCTTCAATAGTGATTTTGGCTGGGGTACAGATGGTGATTGGGGTTTTGGCAGTGCTACTGCCTGGGTTTTTAGAAAAATCTCTGCAGATCAAAGCTACAGATGCCTCATATATCTTAATAGGGCCTTTAGGTTTAGGGATAATTATTGGAGGTATAATATTGAGCAAAATAGGGAATAAATTGATTAAAAGAAAATTAGTTTCAAGAGCCATTCTTTTTGGAGGATTATTATTTTTCTTAGTTGGGATTGCTCCGCTTATTTCTCCGGCCATCCGTTATTTTAGACATCCAAGACCAGTGCCATTTTTCTATCAGCCACCGCTATCTAAGGTATTAATTTTAGGATCATTTTTACTGGGTATGGCGATGGTTTCGATACTTGTTCCAACACAAACTGTGTTGCAGGAGAGCACACCTGAATCTGCAAGGGGGAAGGTATTCTCTGTTTTGGGAGTTGTGATGTCTGCCTTCTCGCTTGTACCTGTTTTATTGTCAGGAGTGTTGGCAGATATTTTTGGAGTAACACCAATTTTTATAGCTCTTGGCGGTATCATTATGCTGGTTGGAGTATTTGGGTTAAAACCATCAATCTTCTTTACCAAGAGTGAATTACCGTTTAAGATTAGAGAGTTTTTAGGATTAGGACATTGGGAAGGGGAATAGTATAGAGTATTAAGTATGGCGTATAGAGCAGTAATCAATTGTTTTATACTTTTATACACTACACTCTATGCTGTATACTTTGCCGAATGTTTCTAAAAAGTCTTCAACTAACTCACTTTCGCAACTATTCGAACTTAGAACTTCATTTCGATAATCGTCCTACTATATTTTTAGGCGATAATGCAGCTGGTAAATCAAATATCCTGGAAGCGGTTTATCTTCTTTCTACAACTAAATCTCTAAGGGCTCAGAATGAAGATGAATTAATAAAAGAAACTGAAGAATTTGCAAAAATTGAAGGTTTTATTATTTTCGGGGAAGCAGAATCTGAACTTTTAATAATCTTAAATAGAATAACTGATGTTTTGAATTTTAAGAAAAAAGTATTAGTAAATGGTATTCCAAGAAAAGCAGTGGATTTTATGGGTAATTTACCTGCAGTTATTTTTTACCCCTTAGACATAAATATGGTAACAGGATCGCCTTCATTACGCCGCTGGCATATTGATTTATGTTTGGCTCAAGTTGATCCGCAATACAAAAAAGCAATTACTGTGTATGAACACTTTTTAACTTCAAGAAATAAAGTCTTAAAAAGAATTAGAGAAGGTAAGGGTAGAGTTGATGAACTGGATTATTGGACTCAGGAGGTCATAGAAAAGGGCGAAGAGATAAGTAAAAAGCGCAAAGAATTTTTTGTATTTATAAACAGTTTAGAAAAACCATTAGGTGATTTTATGTTTGAATATCTGCCATCAGAAATATCTCTTGAGAAATTAAACCTGATCCAGAGCAGGGAAATTGCTTCAGCGCAAACTTTAATCGGTCCACATAGGGATGATTTTTCACTTATCTTAAGCGGCCGTAAAATGGCGAATTTTGGTTCAAGAGGGGAGCAGCGGACTGCCACGTTGGCATTCAAGTTATCTCAACTTGAATATATGGCTAAAATTCTGGGGAAAAGACCGATGCTCCTGCTTGATGATGTTTTCTCAGAGCTGGATGCAAGCCACAGAGCCCATATTGTAGAGATAGTAAGTAAACAGCAAACCTTAATCGCCACAGTTGAGCTGGAAAATATTCCAAAAGAATTTTTAGCTTCTGCTAGGATTTTAAAGGTAGAGGAGGGAAAGATCATTGATAACAAAATATGATACGGCCGTACAATGTTTTGTTATTTATGGTATGAATTTAAAGTTGGAAAAGGGGGAAATTACAACTTCATTGTCTGACTGACTTCATAGCAGTGATTAATCTTGCTGGCTGATAAAATAGCGTGTTACCTGACCTCCAATAAAACTTGCTGGAAGTGCTGCCACACTTGCGTAAACAGGTGGAACACCGAAGATAGTAAGGAGAAGAGCGGTTGATATCCCAACAGTAAAGCCTCCAGCAAGCATCCACCGATCCCTAGTTGTAGTGGACATTGTTCTATTCGCTTCAGGAGAAGTAAGCCTAGTTAAATTAAGTTGTCTTTCGTTAGGATTCTCCCGTTCGTTCATACCATTAAATAATAGCATAGGAGGAGGGTGAAAAGAAGTAGTATAATATAACATATAAAGCTTATATGGAGACTATGAATTTGAAGCAGGATAAGAATTTAGAATTTACCAGCAGATCTGTTGATACCCCAATACGATGACGCAAAGCATCATTTTTTAATTCCCCATCTGGAAGCCAAGCGGGAGAGTTCAAAGGTGATAATAACTCCTAAGATGGTGACTATGCCTGCGTAAATGAATCTGGATAAAATGCCAGAACCAGGGATTCTTGGTTCAATAAATTCTTTAACTGTTTGCTGTATTGTATCGTTCCAGGCTAAGGCTGCAGCTAAGCCAAAGGCAGAGGAAGAGAGAGTAACAAGTTGCCGTATCAATTCCTTATGAAAGGTAAATCGCCTGATCTTTTTAGCCATATATAAATATTAGCATATTGACAGGAGGTTTTGGGATGTATAAACTTACAAAAGGTTCTATGTTTAAAAGACATGTTTTTAGATTATTTTTAATATATTAGTTGATCCGCCTGGGGCGGATTTTTTTTAAAAAAAATATGAAATTTAAAGGCAGAGATATTATAGATATAAATGATTTCTCCAAAGAGGAGTTACTTTATATCTTAAAAACAGCCAGGAGATTTGATCCCCAATTTGTAAAGAAGGATAGATCTAACTACACCATTGCTCAGGGAAAAATTGCAGCAGTACTTTTTTTTGAGCAATCCACCCGAACGGAACAATCCTTCAGATCAGCGGCTCAAAAAATAGGTATGGGAGTAATAGGTTTTAATGATCCGCAGTCAACATCAATTCATAAGGGTGAAACCTTTGCCGATACAATTAGGATTATGGATTCTTATGCGGATGTGTTAATAATTAGGCATCCGGAGCCCGGTTCTGCTAAAGAGGCAGCCGACATTGCTGAAATTCCGGTGATTAATGCCGGGGACGGTTCAAATCAGCATCCCACGCAAACATTACTGGATCTTTATACAATTTTAAAAGAGCAAGGAACGTTAGACGGTATAAAGGTGGCATTTATGGGTGACTTAAAGTATGGCCGGACAGTACATGCTTTATCTATTGCGCTGTCTCATTTCAAGGTAAAACAGATTTTTATCTCTCATCAAGATTTGGCGATGCCCAAAGAGTACATAGAAATTTTGAAAAAAAGAGGAGTCGCGTATGAAATTTTGACAAAAATACCGGATGAATTTAAAGGAATAAATTTTCTTTACCAAACCAGGGTTCAGAAGGAAAGATTTAAGGATCTCAAAGCCTTTAATAAAATTAAAGATGAATTCATTTTGGGTAAAGAATTTTTATCTCAGTTAGATAAAGGGGTTAAACTAATGCACCCTCTGCCCAGAATTAATGAAATGGCGTCAGAGTTAGATTCTCATCAGAATGCAATTTATTTTTCTCAAGCCAGAAATGGACTTTATGTTAGAGAAGCATTATTAGCTTTAGTGCTTGGAAGAATTTAAACTGAAAGGATTAAGAAAATGCAAATTAAGTTAATTCTGTCCGATGGGACAGTTTTTTTAGGAAAATCATTTGGGGCAGATGTTTCTACCTCAGGAGAGGTGGTTTTTAATACCGGAATGGTTGGGTATCCGGAAAGTTTGACTGATCCTTCTTATTTCGGTCAGATTCTGGTTCTGACCTACCCTCTGCAGGGCAGTTATGGGGTTCCCAATAAAGATTTTTGGGAATCAAAAAAGATTCAAGTTAAGGGTTTAGTCGTTCAAAACTATATTGAGAAACCCTCTCATTTTGAAAGTGAAAAAACTTTAAGTGAATGGTTAAAGGAAGAAGGTATCCCTGCCATTTGCGAGATTGATACCAGAATGTTGACCAGAAAGTTAAGAGAGCATGGGGTAATGTTGGGCAGGATAGAAATAGAGTCACGTAAAAAACAGTCTAGTTCCTTGACTCTAGCGACTAACCACTCCATTTATGACCCAAATAATGAAAATATTTTACCAAAGGTCAGTTGTGAGAAAGTGGAGACATATGGAAGTGGTAAAAAGAATATAATTTTGATCGACTGTGGCGCAAAAGAGAATATTATTAAAAGTTTAGTTAAAAGAGGAGTGAGGGTAACAAGAGTGCCCTGGGATTTTAACCCGCTGGAGGGCAAATTGGATTTTGACGGAGTATTTGTTTCTAACGGACCCGGAGATCCAAAACAGGCTAAGCAGACTATCCTGAATATAGAAAAGGTTATGGCTAAGGGTATACCTACCTTAGGCATCTGTTTAGGAAGCCAGATCATGGCTTTGGCAGCAGGAGGGAATACTTATAAGTTAAAGTTTGGCCATCGGGGTCAAAACCAGCCTGTTCAGGATACAAAAACAAAAAAATCAATTATCACTTCTCAAAATCATGGATTTGCAGTTGATATGAAGTCTTTATCCAGGGATTGGGAGGAATGGTTTATTAATTTAAACGATGGCACAAATGAAGGTATAAAACATAAAAGTAAACCATTTATGGCGGTTCAATTCCATCCGGAAAGTTCACCCGGACCAGTAGATGCGAGTTATTTATTTGATGATTTTATTAAAAGTTTATGATAAAAAAAGTATTATTACTTGGATCAGGGGCATTAAAAATCGGAGAAGCAGGAGAGTTTGATTACTCCGGTTCTCAGGCGCTAAAAGCTTTAAAAGAAGAAGGGATCGAGGCAGTTTTAATAAACCCTAATATAGCCACCATCCAAACTTCCAAAACATTAGCCAAAAAGATTTATTTTCTTCCGGTAACTCCTTATTTTGTAGAACAGGTTATTAAAAAAGAAAAACCGGATGGAATTTTCTTAAGCTTTGGCGGTCAAACTGCGCTAAATTGTGGGTTGGCTTTAGATAAATCAGGGGTATTTAAGAAATACAATGTAACAGTTTTAGGATCACCGGTTAAAAGTATTGAAATTACAGAAGATCGGGAATTGTTTGCGAAAGAATTACAAAAAATTAATGTCAAGGTTCCTAAAGGCGGTTTTGCGAATACTCTAGATGAGGCTTTAAAAATAGCTCAGCAAATAGGGTACCCTTTACTTATCAGGTCAGGTTTTTCTTTAGGGGGACTCGGATCCGGGGTTATAAATAATAAAGAAGAGTTGATAAAGATGGTTTCTTCTGCACTTAGGCAGGCTCCGCATATTGCTGTTGAGGAATATTTAAGGCACTGGAAAGAAATTGAGTATGAGGTTGTCAGGGATAAACAGGGAAACAAAATTACTGTTTGTAATATGGAGAATCTGGATCCACTGGGGATTCACACAGGTGAGAGTATAGTTGTTGCTCCCTCACAAACCTTAAACAATTACCAGTATCATTTTTTACGTAAATTATCATTAAAAGTTATTGAACATTTGGGCATTATAGGAGAGAGTAATATCCAGTTTGCCCTAAATCCTGAGAATAATGATTATAGAGTTATTGAAGTTAATGCCAGGTTATCCAGATCCTCGGCATTGGCTTCCAAAGCCACCGGATATCCTCTGGCCTATATTGCCGCTAAAATAGGTTTGGGTTTTAATCTGCCCGAACTAAAAAATTCAGTCACTTTATCCACCTCTGCTTTTTTTGAACCAGCCCTGGATTATATAGTTGTGAAAGTGCCTCGTTGGGATTTGCAGAAATTTGTAGGAGCACAAAATATCATAGGATCGGAAATGAAAAGTGTGGGCGAGGTTATGGCGATTGGGAGAAGCTTTCCGGAAACACTGCAAAAAGCTATCAGAATGCTGGAAACTCAGCAGGATGGATTGTTAAATAACGGGGTAGATGATACAAAGCTTTTGCCCACCACCCAAAGGCTTTTTGTAATAGCGCAAAGATTTGCCAAAGGCGAGAGTGTCGAAGATATATATAAAGCAACCGGTATTGATCCTTGGTTCCTGCATCAAATTGAAGAGATCGTCAGATTTGAAAAAATGTTGCCATCACAAAAGCTTACGGCAGAGATTATCTTACAGGCTAAAAAATTGGGTTTTTCTGATAAAGTGATTGCTGCTTCATTTAAAAAATCAGAGTCAGAAATTAGGGATTTTAGAAAAAGAAATAAAATTCTCCCTAAAGTAAAACATATTGATACTTTAGCGGCGGAATATCCGGCAAAGACTAACTATCTTTATTTAACATATCATGGGGAAGAGTCAGAAGAAGGGGAAAGGGGAAAGGGGAAAGGGGAAAGTCAGAAAGCGATTGTGCTTGGTTCTGGGCCGTATAGAATTGGATCATCGGTGGAATTTGACTGGTGTTCTGTCACAGCGGCTCAGACTCTAAGAGAGAGAGGAATTGAAACAATCATTATTAATTGTAATCCGGAAACTGTTTCAACAGACTACGATTCTGGTGACAAGCTATATTTTGATGAACTAACCTTTGAGAGGATTTCGGATATCTATGATATTGAAGTTGGTTCAAGCTTAGTTTTAGGGTTTGGGGGTCAGGTTCCAAATAACTTAGCAATGGATGCTTTCCGGTCAGGTTATAAGATTTTGGGAACCTCACCTTTATCTATTGATATGGCAGAAGATAGAAACAAATTTTCAGCTATTTTAGATAAGTTAAAAATTGAACAGGCAGCCTGGCAGAGCCTCAAAAATGTTTCGGAAGCGTTAAGTTTTGCCAGAAGAATAGGATATCCTGTTTTAATCAGACCCTCGTATGTCCTGTCCGGTTCAGCCATGAATGTTGCTTATTCCCCGCGTGATCTAAAAAAATACCTGCAGGAAGCATCAGATGTATCCAGTGAGCATCCGGTGGTTGTGTCCAAATTTATTGATAATGCTAAAGAGATTGAGATTGACGGAGTATCAAAGAAAGGTGAATTAGTCATTTTTGCAATTTCAGAGCACGTTGAAAATGCAGGGGTACATTCAGGAGATGCAACGATAGTTTTGCCGCCGCAAAAATTGTATTTGGAAACAGTTAGACAGATAAAAGTTGCCACAAAAAAGATCTTAAAAGAGCTTGAGATAACCGGTCCTTTTAATATCCAGTTTTTAGCAAAGGATAATGAGGTTAAAGTGATTGAGTTAAACTTAAGAGCCTCCCGCTCTTTTCCGTTTGTCTCAAAAGTGACAGGATACAACTTTGTAGAAATTGCAACTAAAGTAATGCTGGGAGAGGATATCAGAGATGAATTTAATACTATAGATTTAGATTATGTTGGAGTCAAAGCACCCCAATTTTCTTTTAATAGGATTAAAGGAGCAGATCCGAGGCTTAGGGTTGAGATGTCCTCGACTGGAGAGGTTGCCTGTTTTGGCGTAGATTTGCAGGAGGCATATCTTAAAGCTCTGCTTGCGACTGGATTTAAGATGCCGAAAAAATCAGTATTCTTTTCTTTAGGCGGAGAGAAGAATAAACTTGATTTATTACTTTCTGCCAAACTGCTTAGCAAGCTAAATTTTAAGATTTATGCTACAGAACATACCTATAACTTTTTTAAGAAAAACGGGGTTAAAAATATCAGGGTATATAAGATTTCTGAAAGAAAGCACCCTTCTATATTGGATCTTTTAAGAGACAACGAGATAGATTTGGCGATAAATATTTCTGAAGGCGGGTCGCAAAAAGTGGAAACTGATGGCTATCTTATCAGAAGAAGCTGTATTGATTTAGGCGTTCCTCTTGTTACTAATTTGCAAGCTGCAGAGTTATTAATCTCTGCTATTACTTCAAAAAAGATAGAGGATTTGGAGATTAAATCCTGGGATGAATACCTAACTTCTTAATCATTTGGATTTTTGCGGGAAATATGGGAAGATAGGGGAAAGCGGTAAGCGTCAAGGGTAAAGACAAATACGCAAGACTTTTCCCTTTACGGTTTCCCCTTTACCCTAAACTATGTTTGTTCCTAAGTATACCATTACTAATAAAATTCTCCGCTCTATTGGGATTTCTGAAGCTGCAAGAGAAGTGATTATGAATGCTCCTTTAGTTCCTGCCTGGGAAGCGAAGTTTAGAAAGGAGGCTGTGGAGAGAACAGTTCATCACGGAACTCATTTGGAAGGCAATCCTTTATCTGAAGAAGAAGTGAGAGATGTTTTAGAAGGACAAGAAGTAGTAGCCCGCGACCGGGATGTACAGGAAGTTATCAACTACCGGAATGTTTTAAGCTTCATTGATTCAATCCAAAGTCAAATAGGATATGCTCAAAGGTATAATTTTACGATTGAAACAATACTGGAAATACATAGACTAACAACGCAAAAAGTTTTACCGCCTGAGTCAAGCGGTCAATTTCGTTTACGGCAGGTAGTGATAAGGAACACTAAGACAGGTCAGATTTCGTATACTCCACCCCCGGCAGTGGAGGTGCCATATTTAATAGAGGATTTGGTTACCTGGATTAACTCCGCTGAATCAAAGCTAGTCCACCCGATTTTAAAAGCCGCTATCATCCACTATGAAATAGCCAGAATTCATCCGTTTGTGGATGGAAACGGAAGGGTGGCCAGGGCGGTTGCAACCTTGGTGATGTTTTTGGATGGGTATGATATTAGGAAATTTTTCTCATTTGAAGAATATTTTGACGAAAGCCCGATGCAATATTATCTAACTTTGCAGGCTGTTTCCAACCAGCTGGTTTTGGATACTCATGAGCGTGATTTAACTCCCTGGTTGGAGTATTTTACAGAAGGAGTAGCGATAGAACTCAACAGAGTTAAAGAAAAAGTGCAAAGAATTTCAGTTGATTTAAAGATCAAGGATAAATTAGGAGGACAGGTGATGCTAAACGAGAGGCAGATGATGATTATGGAGTATATTCATAGACATAAGGGAATGAGTAATAAAGATTTCAGGAAAGTTTTCCCGGATTTTTCCGATGATACGGTACTGCGGGAGCTGATGTTTTTGCGTAAAAAAGGCCTGATTAAGAAATCCGGCGGCACCAAAAAAGCTATTTATGTATTGAAATAATATTTATGCAGGTCTTTGCGCAGGTGTAGTGTAGTGTATAACTTTTGCTGCTGGATCTTCAACACTGCGAAGTACGTTGGCAATTTTAATTCCTTCCTTATCTCCACCATTTGAAACTGCGATGGCATTTCTGCCTGAGTGTTTTGCGCTGTATAAGGCTTCATCTACGAAATGGTAATTTTCTTGAAATAACGATGCTGCAAATTCCTCAGAATATAGTTGAAGATCATCCAGGTTATCTGGTAAGGGAAGGATTCCAAAACTGGCTGTTTGCCGATATTTAAGATCTGCTTCTGTGCGCAAAGGGAGAGTCTCCCTAAGCCTGTTTATTGCTAATATAGCTTGTTCGGTTGTGATATTAGGTAGAAAAATCCAGATTTCCTCACCACCGAATCTGGCAAGTAAATCACCTGGACGCATGACCTCCTCGATAGTTCTGGCTGTTTTTTTTAATAATTCATCTCCAAAATTATGACCTTTTAAATCATTTGCGTTTTTAAAATGGTCTAAATCCAACTGGACTAAACAGCCAGTGTGGGTTTCTATGTCTGGTTCTCTTCTTAGACGCCTCAGCTCCAGAAGTTTTTGATGAAAAGCCATAAAAAAGCCTCTTCGATTTGGTAGTTGGGTTAAAGGATCAAGAGTTGCAAGTTTTTCCAGTTCTGCGTATT